>CP070802.1:1169135-1196430 GCA_020343595.1 Caldifarciminota bacterium
TGACCGAAGCACAGACGGTCGTCAACAAGATCCTGCTATACGAAAGAACTCCTTATCTCCCGGAAACTTCATGGTTCACCAATGCATGTCTCATCGCCAATGAAGACTATGGATCATACCCGCCGGTGGGCAATGATACGGTATACTGGAATGACATCCGCCATGCCAAGAATCATATGTTGGCCAACGGCTATAACACTATTGACACCCTATCGGACGGCTTAGGCAACGGCGCTTATGATGTAGTCCAGGCGGTGAACAACGGTCGGGCGTTTGTCCTGTACCGCGGCTCGGCAATAAACAATTGGTGGTTTCCTTTCGATGTAATACCTGATCAAACCGCGAACGGCCCGAAACTGCCGATCGTGTTATCTATCACCTGTCGAACAATGAGCACGAGCGCGACTCCGGCAGTTGCCGAGAAATGGCTTCTCACGGGGACACCAACAACTCCACGCGGCGGTGCTGGTTTCTTTGCAACCACAACCGTCGGTGGCGGTTTTATCACCTTCCTCCGCAGCGCGGTCTGCCGTGGTTTCTTCAATGCATTATTCCTCGACGGCGAACGGACCTTTGGCGGTGCTTGCGAAGGCGGTAGAAGAAACGTCTTTGCACTATACAACAGCGCAAGTGAATATCGAGGTTTTACCACCCTCGGCGATCCCGAAATGAACGTCTGGACCGATAGACCCTGCTCGCTGATCGTCAACCACCCAGCAATCATACCCATCGGTAATGCCAACTTCACGGTCAATGTCACGGAGGCAGTGAGTTCTCTGCCGGTGGAGCGTTCGCTCGTCTGCATCAGCGCCAAGACTGACACGACACTATATGTATTAGATTCAACCGACGCAGCGGGCAATATAAATTTCAGTATATTCCCACAGGTGGTGTCCGATACCGTCTACATTACCGTAACCGGCAGGAATCTACAACCTTATGAGGGAACGATGTTCACAATGGCCTCTGGCAGCTACGTCGGTCATCTCAGGTCAGAGATCAATGACTCTGTGGGGGGCAACAATGACGGCATGATCAACCCGGGTGAGCATATCGTACTGCCGCTCTGGGTAAAGAATTATGGTGACAGTACTGCTTACGGCGTTATCGGAACCTTACGTTCGGATGGCAACTACGCAGCCGTTACCGATAGCGTTAAGGCTTTTGGCACCGTCCTCCCCATGGATTCAGCATTCACCAATACCGATGGTTATGAATTCGATGTTGCACAGAACGCCCGCGATCAGCATCTCCTGGATTTTGAGCTCGCCTGCCGTGATATCAATGATTCAATCTGGATATCCTTCTTCAATAAGACGGTACATGCAGCTGATCTCGTTTTTCTCGATGCCGAAATAAGTGGCGGCAATGGCAACAGTAATTTCGAACCCGGTGAAACAGTGACCGTGGTCACGACGGTCAGGAATGAGGGCAGCGCCCCTATTGACAGTGTCAATGCGATATTACGATGTTCCTCCTCTTATATAAGCATCGAAGATTCGACAGGCCTGTACGCGCCCATGCTACCTGATAGTACGGCATCCAATGATACCGATGTGTTTCTCGTACATTCAAGTGCGGCCACACCCACCGGTACAACGGTTGGATTTGAAATCGTTGTCACTCAAGGCTACTACTGCGACACGCTGCAATTCTCACTTTGCATTGGAGCACTTCATTTCTACATCTGGAACGTAGATCCTACTCCAACACCCGGACAGAATATGCATAGCATACTCGATGATTTGGGCTACAGCGGTGAATACGGCACGACTCTTGCTGCTGACCTCGATCTTTATCAATCCGTATGGGTTTGCCTGGGAGTATATCCCAACAATTACGTGATAACTTCGAACAGCCCGGCGGCAATAAGTCTGAGCGACTATGCACAGAGTGGTGGCCGCGTGTATCTCGAAGGCGCTGATGTTTGGTATTATGACCCCCTTGGTAGTGGGCACAATTTCTGTCCCCTCTTTGGAATCAATGCAACTGCGGACGGCGCGGGCGATATGGGTCCAATAATAGGCATACCAAACACCTTTACCACGGGCATGTCTTTCGTCTACGGCGGTGAGAATAGTTTCATGGACCATATAAGTCCGGCAAGCACCGGAGCATTCCTGATCATGCGCGACGCTGATAACAGCTATGACTGTGGCGTTGCCTATGACCAGGGTAATTATCGCACAGTGGCAAGTTCATTTGAACTCGGACTGATGAACGACGCATCGCCGCCATCAACTCGAGGTGCGCTGCTCGACTCAATCATGCATTTCTTCGGTATCACGACCGGAATAGAAGAAAATACAATAAGCCGTAATCTATCAGTCCCCCTGTTGAGCGTATTCCCCAACCCATTCCGGACAGTACTGCAAATAGAATGCAACACTGGTATATCTGAAGTTGAAGGCCAACAACCCGATGCCAGAGTCCGGATCTATGATGTGACCGGTCGATTGGTCAGAACCATCGAGATCCCGGTCGGAGAAAAGGGCACTCTCTGGAATGGATATGACAGCCAGGAGAAAAAAGCACCCTGTGGAGTATACTTTGTACAACTCGAGGCCGAAGGAGTAACAAACAGCATCAAAGTTGTCCTGCTGAAGTAAAACCGTAGACAAAAACCCGTCAGCACCCGCACGACGCCGGTCGATCACTTCCCTACTTGAGCCTTGAAATTCCCTCTAATCTATATATCATATAGCATCATGAGAAAGATACTATTGTTTACCATAATTATTCTGAGCGCTGTATCTGCACAGGATATTGGCGCGAGATATTTAGTCATCACCCATGACGATTTCTATGAGGCGGTCCAGCCCCTGGCCCAGTGGAAACACAAGAAGGGCATGCGTACAAAGACGGTCAAACTATCCGAGATCGGATCAACGGCACTTGAAATCCGTAATTACATAGTGAATGCATACAACAGCTGGCAGATACCTCCGGAATTCCTCTTATTGGTCGGCGCACCAAACTACCTGCCTTTCGGAATAATGGATGTAACGACCGACAACTACTACACTGATATCAATAACGATCTTTACAATGATATCCTATCCGGCCGCCTTACCGTGCACAGCGCAAACGAAACACAGACCGTCGTCAACAAGATACTACTGTATGAAAGGTATCCGGATATCACTGATTCCACATGGTTCATCGATGCCTGCCTCATGGTGCGCGAGGACATTTATGATCCTTATGATGACTCAATATACTGGAGTGACATAAACTATGCCAAGGACTACATGCGCACTAATGGCTACGATACGATCGACACGCTTTCACGGGTCAATGGCAACAACACCAATGACGTCATTCAGGCGGTCAATGAAGGCCGTGCCTTTGTACTCTACCGGGGTCAGGGTGTGAATAACTGGTGGTCTCCCTTTGATGTTAATGCAGATCTCACTAACAACGGTAATAAACTACCAATCGTTCTTTCGATCACATGCAGCACCATCAGCACAAGTTCATATCCTGCCGGTGCAGAAAAATGGTTGTTGACCGGCACGCCAACGAACCCGCGCGGCGGCTCCGGCTTCTTTGCGACGACGACCGTTGTCACCGGCCATGCCGACTACCGGAGCGCCGTTACCAAGGGTTTCTTCGACGGTATCTTCCGGGACAAGAAACGCACATTTGGCGAGGCCTGCGAGAGCGGACGGCTGAACGTCTATGCCCTGTACTCGACCTCGAACGAATACCGTGGCTTCACCACCCTCGGCGATCCCGAGATGAACATATGGACAGCATCGCCGTGTTCGATCGTCGTTGCCCACCCACCGGTTATCACCATGGGATACTCCAGCTTCGCCGTAGGCGTATCCATGGCACACAATTCAGCACCGGTCGAAAGCGCGTATGTATGCGTCATGGGCACCCAGGACACGGCAATATATCAGACTGAAATATCGGATGCCAGCGGAAACGCCTATTTCGTTCTGTCTCCAATGCTGATCAGCGACACGATCCATATCACCGTCACCGGGCGTAATCTTAAACCATACGAAAATCAAATGTTGACAGTCGCTGCGGATCGCTACGTAGCCTATTTGAAATCGGAAATAGATGATTCCCTGGGTGGCAACAACGATGGTGTCATTAACCCCGGCGAAGAGATCACGCTTCCGCTCTGGGTGAAGAATTTTGGTGACAGTACGGCAATTGACGTGACCGGCCTCCTGCAATCAGACGATCCCTATGTAACCGTTATCGATTCAATAAAAGGGTTCGGCAACATCGTCGGTGGCGATTCCGCATTCACTGGCGATGACGGCTATCGCTTCCAGGTCTCATCTGAAACACCGGACAACCGTGTACTGAACTTCGACCTCACCTGCCGCGATTTGAATGATTCTACCTGGGTATCGCATTTCAACACGATAGCCCACACCGCAATCCTCGAGATCGACAACATAATCATCGAGGATATCAATGGAAACGGCACTTTTGAACCGGCCGATAGTGCATTCGTCGTCGTTGAGCTGCGAAATACAGGCAGCACCGGCATCAATGGGGTGAGCGCGCAGATACAAACCAACTCGCAGTATATCACCATCATCGACTCGATCGGCACCTACCCCCACATCGGACCGGACAGTTCAGCAGCCAACACCCTCGACCCTTTTGTAATATTTGCCGATTCCAGCACCCCCTACGGGACGCAGGTCAACGTCAAGCTCATGCTCAGCGCCGGTTATTATATAGATACGCTGGTCTTCATATTCAGGGTCGGGATCTTCGTCCCCACCGACACGGGCTATTACTATGCCTACTACTCAGGTGGAGCGCATGAATATTCTCCAACTTTCGAATGGATCGCCATAGACAGCACCCAGACGGCCAATCCTGGCATATCGCTCAATCTTGGGAATGATCATACAATAGCCGTAGGCCTGCCGTTCGATTTCACCTACTATGGATTAGAATATGACAGTATCTCGATCTGCTCCAACGGATGGATCGCATTCGGTTACCAGACAGTACTTGACCCTTCGAACAGCTCAATACCCAATGCTGATGGTCCTTCGGCAATGATCGCCGGGATCTGGGACGACCTGGATCCGGGCAATTCAGGCCAGCCCAGTGATGTCTACTACTATTATGATGCCGCGCAGCACCGCTTCATCGTCGAATACTTCCGAGTAGAACACTGGCCAAGCGGAGACTACGAGACATTCGAGATCATTCTACTGGATCCCGCCTACTATACCACGCCTACCGGCGACGGTGAGATCATCGTGCAATATCTGTCCGCAATGCAGCAGGGCGACAACACGGTCGGCATCGAAAACAGCAGCGAGACGACCGGTATCCAGTACTTTCTGAATGAAGTCTATGATACGCTGGCAAGACCGATCACCGACTCATTTGCAATAAGATACACAACACATCGGCCCGACTATACCGGAGTCACGGAGTTACTCGTTCCTGGGCACATGTCAAACGGGACGCTGCTAGCCGCCGTGCACCCTAATCCGTTCACGAACAGGGCTGTCCTTAGGTACAATCTATCCACGCAGGGCACGGTTCTGCTCCGCGTATATGACGTTGCTGGAAGGTCGGTCCGAACTCTTGTGCATGACAAACTCGATACCGGTTTCTACACAACCACTTGGGATGCTTGTGATGATTCGGGACTGCACCTGCCGGCTGGTGTCTACTTCATAAGTTACCGGGTCGAATCTACCGATGGCACAAAGGAACATCACCAGGTCGAGAAGACCATCCTGATGAAGAAGTAGTCTGCTGTTCCCGTCAGGGTATCTGTCGGGTCAGATCTTGAATTTCCAACCCAAATAGAGCTCGCGCGCCTTCGGGTCGTCGATCAGAGTCTGTGCGCTACCCGACAGCAATACGCGTGCGTCATAAATGAGGTAGGCCCGGTCGGTAATTTCCAGCGTTTCCCTTACATTATGGTCGGAGATGAGCACGCCAATACCGTTTTGCTTCAGTCTCAGGATAACTTCCTGGAGCTCGGCACGCGCGATGGGATCAATACCGGTGAAGGGTTCGTCGAGCAGGAGGAACTTAGGATCATTTATCAATGACCGGGCGATCTCAACGCGACGGCGCTCTCCACCTGACAGGGTGTAGGCTTTCTGGTCTCTGACATGTTCGAGATTGAATTCCTTTAGTAGCAGTTCAGCCCTTTCAATGGCAGCAGGGCCCCTCACACCAACGACCTCAAGGACCGCAAGCAGATTCTCTATAACCTTCAGCTTTCTGAAAACGCTTGGCTCCTGGCATAGGAACGATATACCCATCCTTGCACGCTGGAACATCGGCATATCCGTTATCACGGTATCATCGAGTATTATGTCGCCCCTCTTCGGTTTAAGAAGACCGACGATCATGTTGAAAGTGGTCGTTTTGCCTGCCCCATTGGGCCCAAGCAATCCGACAACCTCACCCTGGCTGATCTCAAGACTGACGCTGTCCACGACCACCCGTCGACCGAAAACCTTTGTCAAATCGTTAGTCACCAGCATTATCCTGTCTCCTCCGCATATTCAAAACACCTCGCGGCTGGCCTTCGACGCGAATCGCCGTTGCCTTCCCATCGGTGAATGATATCTCGATCGTGCTACCCTCAACCAGGTTTTCTGAACCCTCATCCGAATGATAGATGGACCGTCCGTTGCTGACGGCCAATCGAGCCATCTCCTTATCCTTCAGCCTGAAGGTACCAGTTGTACCCTTCAACTCATTATTCTTCTCTCGTATGACCGGCATGGTCATGTCACCCGTCTGTGCTTTAAGGTCGTACGAAAAGGTATCACAGAAGACGTCGATGCTGTCAATAACAGCCCGGACTGAATCATACCCCATGAAGATATTATCGTTCGTCATCAATCTGAATGCGCCGGCATAGACGATGATCGGGTTCTTATCCTTACGCATTATTCTGAGCTCAGGATCACCGGAAATGATGCCTTCATCCTTGGCGAGATGGTACCATCCCTTATCACCAGAAACCGTCATGTCGTTCCTGTCATCCTCAATTACTACATTGCCGTACATTTCGATTGAATCTCTCTCTCCATCATAGTACAGTGAATCCGAATACATCCGCTCATCGTCAGTAACGATCGACACACTGTCTGTCAGATAGCCACGATCTTCATTGAAATAGTATATGGCATTCCTCGCACTCACCTCGCCGTTCCTGCCCGAAAGTTTGATTTCATCAAAAAGCTGTATCCAACCCCTTGCTTCGTTGATCCTCGCCTCCGTGCATGTTATCTTGGTTTCCTCGCCCTCTATAAAGACGTTTCCGATGAGATGCACGATACTCTCACCTTCATCCTTATAGATTTGTATTCTATCTGCACTGAATGGGGTTAACGCGATCAGGAGAATGATGAACATAAAGGTGCCACACGCTACTTCCGTATGTCCGGAAGTAATATAGGAGAACTACCCCTTGTCTCCCCGATTATCTCAATCCTGCTGAGACGCGGATCGGTCCTCAGGCCTCTACCCTCTATGACCGTACCATCGCGTTTCATTATCTTGACGTAAGCATCGGTCAAAATCTTTGCCGAATCATTGAGCCAGAAGAGTGACTCAGTATATAATTCCGTTGAATCACTCGTAACCACATACACGCTGTCCTCAACGAAAATATTGTGGGTGCGGGTATTGAGTTCGCCGCGTGGCGCGTTCAGAACAGAATATTCAATCTCGTCTTCATCGTAAAAGTGTACTGTAACCTCATCGACCTTAATAATCTCATCAAAAACATCAGCCCGGTCTGCATTCAGAGTCCACAGTCTCTGCCCGCTCTTCGTTTCAGTAAGGCATAATTTCTCGAGAATGATCTTGGGCATATCCTTGGGCAGTTTTTCTTCAATTTCCTTTTCTTCACAAGCAGAAAGCGATAAGACCGCCGCCACAGCGATAACCAGAAAACTCTTAAACTTCGTCATCGCGATCGATAGAACCACATATACTCAAGTGGCATTGTCCGGACCAAGCCCGGTAGATCACAGCCGATATTCAAAACGCCCCTGTTGCTACAGCGGTAGGCTGCGAAGGGAACAAGTGGCACTTTGCACAACTGCGCCAGCTTCTTTGCTTTTGCGTATTTCTGAAAAAAAGTGTTACCGTCGACGAGCATTCCGAAAATTCCCCCTGATTTGATGAACCTGACGATCTCAAGTACATTATCGCTATAGAACACTCGCACTCCGTCAAACGTTCGCCATTTCCTGAGAATGGAGTCGGTCAATCTTGCCAAGAACGAAATACTGCCATGCTGATACCGGTTTACGATCACGCCGGTCCTGAATCCTCGACGCTGAAGTGCGTGAGGCATCAACTCCCAGATGCCGAAATGAAATGAATAGAGAACACAACCCCCTTCGAGGAGGCCGGCATTACCGGTCAATTCCAGGTCCTTTCTCCTGAGCATATAGAACATGTTCCTGGAAACACGATAGACGTTCTTGAAAGCATCCTCGCCAATGCGACTTTTCAGATATCTACGCCGACCGCCGCATGTCCAGTAGAGACAAAATACACAAAACAGGAATGAAAATTCCGCAAGGATAAACATTAGGTCTTTTTCAGAGAAGCACCAATGAAATGATAGAATATCGGATTCGGGGCAAGCGGTCTCGAAGTGAATTCCGGATGGAACTGCGTTCCGATAAAGAAAGGATGACCGCCGATCTCTGCCATTTCCATCAATTTTCTATTCGGCGACCGTCCGGAGAATACCATGCCCTTTTCGCTGAGCGTCTTTATATACTTTGGATTGACCTCATAGCGATGACGATGCCTCTCTTCCACCAGACCTTTTCCATAGATCTTGCGGGCGAGGGTCTTCGCCTCCAACTCGCACGGCCAGTTCCCTAATCGCATCGTGCCACCGAGGTCCTTTATCTTCTTCTGCTCCGGGAGAAGATCGATCACGGGATAGGATGTGCTGTCATCAAACTCCGTCGAATTAGCACCCTTCATACCACAGATATTCCTTGCATACTCAATGACCATGCATTGCATGCCAAGGCAAATTCCAAGAAATGGTTTCTTGTTCTCCCGTGCGTACTTGATGATCTTGATCTTACCTTCGACTCCGCGCATGCCAAAACCACCGGGGATCAGAATACCGTCAGAATAAGCGAGCGTGTTACTTAACTGGACGTCATCTTCCATACGGTCGGTATCGATCCATTTTATTTTCAATCGCGCATCGTTCGCAACCGCGGCATGATACAACGATTCCATTATGCTCTTATATGAATCCCTCAGTTCAACATATTTACCACAGACGGCGATCTCCACGGATTTTGTTGGAGATTTTGCTCTCTCAACAAATAGTCTCCATTCCTCAAGGTCCGGCTCCCCTCCTTCTATCCCGAGGTAAGAAAGAATCAACTTGTCGAGTTCCTGCTTGTGGAAAACGAGAGGTATCTCGTAGATGCATTCGACATCAACAGCGTCGATGACAGCCTCAGGCGGCACATTACAGAACAAAGAGATCTTCCTGCGTTCAGCATCGGTCAGCCATGAATCGCTGCGGCACACGAGTACATCTGGCTGGATGCCAATCGCCCTTAACTCGCGAACCGAATGTTGTGTAGGCTTTGTCTTGAATTCACGGGCTGCTTTTATGTACGGCACGAGTGTAAGGTGAACATACATAGTATTGTTCCGTCCGTGGTCAAGGCGCATCTGTCTCACTGCCTCAAGATAAGGTTGACCCTCAATATCTCCGACCGTACCACCGATCTCCGTGATCACCACGTCAACCTTGTTGGCATTGCCTAGCTTCATCACCCTCGCTTTGATCTCGTCCGTAATGTGGGGTACCACCTGTACCGTCTTTCCCAGATATTCCCCGCGTCGTTCCTTCGTGATCACCGAGTAATACACCTGCCCCGTCGTTATGTTATTATCGCGTGTCAGCGCGCTGTTCAGAAAGCGTTCGTAGTGTCCCAGATCAAGATCACACTCTGCACCATCCTCAGTCACAAATACTTCGCCGTGCTGATATGGATTCATTGTACCCGGATCAACATTTATGTAGGGATCGATCTTCTGCAGCGTGACTTTGAGCCCATAGCTTTTCAAGAGAAGCCCGATCGCAGCAGTCGCAACTCCCTTGCCCAATGATGAAACAACTCCTCCCGTGACGAAAATGTATTTTGTCTCCATGTACAAGAGTATATTTATAAAGACAGTGATGTCAAGAAAACAGAGGGAAGATCGCAGTGTGTAACTTCACCGCCGCCAGAAGCAGGTCCTAATAAAACCGCAGCAATCGCCAAGGTCTCTTACCAAGACTACTACTAACTACGATGTATTGCAATCAACAGCGGTACAAACTCGCTGCGCGCAAAAGCCGAATAACCTGTCTTTTACCTCACGCCTTTTTGATCCCGTACTGTTTCAATTTTGAACGCAGTGTGTTGCGGTGAATTCCCAAACGGGAAGCCGTCTCTGACAGATTCCAGCCGGTCTGCTCGAGTGTAGCTACGATGTGATCTCTCTCCACGTCAGATAGAGATGCGCGACCCGGATCCTGGCGCGCCGTACCGCTCTCCAAAGGTAGGTCATTTTCGCCGATGTAGTTACCACGACAGAGAACAACCGCGCGCTCCATTACGTTCTCGAGTTCCCGCACATTACCCGGCCAAGCGTAACGCATCATCTTGTCGAGTGCACCTTTTGAGATACCCTTAATCTCGTTCGGGCACTTTTTGCTGAATTTCTTCACGAAATGCTCGGCGAGTAATCTTACATCTTCCTTTCTCTCACGGAGCGGAGGGAGTGTAATCGTTATGACATTCAACCGGTAGAAGAGGTCTTCACGAAAAGTTCCATCAGCGATCTTCTTTCTCAGGTCCTGATTGGTCGCGGTAACGAGTCGCACATCGACTTTTATTGGTGTATTGCCGCCCAATCTCTCGAAAGAGAATTCCTGTAAGACCCTGAGTAACTTCACCTGCGTACTCACCGGGATCTCGCCGATCTCATCGAGGAATATGGTACCTTTGTGTGCAAGCTCGAACTTCCCAATTCTCCTCTTATCGGCGCCTGAGAAAGCACCCCTCTCATATCCAAAAAGCTCACTCTCAAGCAAAGTCTCGGGGAGTGCAGCACATGAGATGGCAATGAACCGTCCATTACTCCGCAGGCTGGCGCTGTGTATCATACGCGCAACCATATCTTTACCGGTACCGGACTCGCCAAGCAGCAGAATATTCGAATCTGAGCGGGCTACCCTTGAAATAACGCTCAACACATCGCGCATTTTGGCGCTCTCGGCAATGAAGGAATCACCACGGAATTTCTCATCAACCTCAGCCCGCAATATTTCCAATTCCTGGTGTATGTTCGATTCCTCGCGTATGCGCTCAATGATCAATTCGAGTTCATCAAGATTAACCGGCTTGTTCAGATAATCATATGCACCCTGCTTCATGGCCTGGACCGCGGATTCAACCGTACCGTATCCCGTGAGGATAACATAGTAAGTCTCCGGGTCGATCTCTTTCATCTGCCGCATCGTTTCGATGCCGTCGAGTTCAGGCATTTTGAGATCCATGATTGCCAGGTCGAATCCGGATTCTGAATTGATAGCGATCGCTTCCTTACCCGAGGATGCGGTGCTTATCCTGTGACCCTTTTTGCCCAGAAATCCTGCGAGCAGGTCACGCTGGGATTCGTCGTCATCAACTATAAGGATGTGCATATGCTATCAAACCAAACCCTTCTCGCGCATATCCTTCATGAGATACCACGTAGCACTTATGATCGACCCAAAGCCGAACAGAATCACAAAAATCCGGACCAGAAAATTCAGAATCGGGATGAATCCAAGAACAAGAAGTATGAGCATGCCGATCACAAACGAAGGATAAAGTGATACCTCCTTGCCTTTCTTGAATATCTGTATGACTTTCTCGCCCAATACAACCGCGACAAAAATAGAAGAGATATACCACAGTGTGGAGAATATGTATAGAGAGACCACGCCAAGCGGATATCCGATCAACGTTGCGAAAAGAATCGCGGATGCAACTGGTATTACTATGACGCCGAGGAAACCTACACCCAGTGATTTCCAGGGTTGCTTGACAAACGTATCCATGACCCGGCGCACGTATTTCGAACAGAGGGCAATCAGAATAATACCGACGACGATTTTGCTGATCCACACGATTACTTTGACCAAACCGAATAAGAGTCCAAGCACGGGAGCTAAGGCAAAGAAGAAAGGCTCTACATCCTCCTCCTCAATCTGGCGCACCGACAATTCACCTTCGATCGTCGCGCCGTCGTCGACCTGGGGTTCATTTTCAGTCGTTAGATGAACATCGCCCGATACCACGGCCGTTGACTTGATTCTTGCTTTGTCGGCTCTTATCTTCACGCGAGAGCTCTTACCAGACATGACAAACTTACCTACAGCGCCTTTTATCCCGCCGTCGACGTTGCCGTCGGCAGTAAAATTACCGCCATACGCGTGCAAGTCCTTCCCCACCATTGCGTCAGCTTCGATGTTCAAAGAACCTCCCGCCAGTATTACGTTATTCGTAACGTTACCCGATATGCTCAAATTACCGCCGGCAGCCCAGATTGTTTGCACACTCTTTGCCTTAACGCTTGAAGTCGCGGCACCGATGAAGAGCGATCCCCCGACATCACCGGATACATTAACCGTTTGTGCAAAAGCACACACATTACCGGTCACCACACCCTTTATGTCGACTGTGTTGGCAAAAGCAATGAGGTCATCGTCTATCACCTCATCGGCAGCGACCTTGACAGACTCCGCACGTCTGATTATCAGAGCATTTGCTGGAGAAACCAGCATGATGGACACAACTATACATAAGATCCAACCAAAGTACTTCATAACTACCCCCTTGCTAAAAGGCTGCCTTCAAAAAATCTCTCGGCCAAGGTTACGATGCCCGCATCGAGCAACGGCACACGGTAACGTTCGGCAAATAAAAACTAATGATACCCTGCATTATTGTATCCATTGTTACGTTGGAATCAACACCCACTATGACCTCATCTGATGTTTGACGGTTACGATGCCCGTTTCGTCCGAACAGGTTACGTCCCGCGTCACGAAACCGTGAACACAAGGGGACTGGCTCCGCAAGGTGCCTGTCCCCGGCAGATCCGTTAAATCTCAAATCCCAAACCTCAAATACCAAAAAATTCCAATACTCAAATCACCAAAACAGAAACTGAAACATTGTTCAACGTTTGACGGTTACGATGCCCGTTTCGGCCGGACAGGTTACGTCCCACGGTACGAAACTGAAACCGTGAACACAAGGGGACTGGTCCCCGGCAGATCCGCTAAATCTCAAATCCTAAGCATCAAATACCAATAACCAAAACCCAATATGCAAAACAAAATTGTCATTTTGAATATTGGAACCTGGGATTTCGAAATTATTTGGATCTTGGAATTTCGGATTTGGAATTTTATCGAAATACTAACGTTCTATTCTTTATCGAATCGCAGACGCAGTTCTTTGAGTTGCTCCGGTGAGACCGAATCGGGTATATTCTCGAGCAGCCCCTGCGCCGTAGTAGTTTTGGGAAAAGCGATGACCTCTCTGAGCGAGGTCAGTCCTCCCAGGACCATAACAATACGGTCAATACCGGGCGCAATACCTCCGTGCGGCGGTGCACCGTACTCGAGTGCATTAAGGAGCATTGTATACTTTGCGGCATCCATACCAGCGACTGCAAACAACCTCTCCTGTAACTTGCGATCATGATTCCTTATACTACCGGAGGCAAGCTCGTTTCCGTTACAGACCAGATCATACAACCGACCATGTACGCGTAATGGATCAGAGCTGAGATACTGTATGTCATCTGGTCTGGGTTGCGTGAATATGTGGTGGCTGGCTACGAATGCACCGGTCTTCTCGTCAAGCTCAAAGATCGGAAAATCCGTCACCCACAGGAATCTGAAACCGGCGCTATGCAGCTGGAGCTCTGCCGCGATTTCTGTTCTCATTTGGCCAAGGAATTTGAATACCTTTTGATCACCGGCCACGACAATAATCAGATTTCCTTTTTTCAACTGCATCCTTTCAATAACCCTCCGGTCGATCAATTTACCGATACTACCCGTACTGGTTTCATCGATCTTCGACCAGAATACGCCACCGAGACCGGCAGCCTTTGCGCTTTCGCCCATCGCGTCGAGCCGCTTGCGTGATATCTTGCTGCCGGTTTCGACAATCAGGCCGCGGATCTCATTTTTGCCCTCGAATGGCGCGAATCCCGCATCCTTGAACATATCGTACAGGTCAACGATCTCCATACCAAAGCGCAAATCAGGCTTGTCACTACCATAGCGCTCCATCGCTGTCGCATATTTCAGGCGGTCGAAAGGCGTCTTTAGATCTTTTTCCAGAACTACATTGAAAATATGCTTGAACATTCCCTCGGCAATAGCGAAAACATCGTCCTCATCGACAAAAGACATCTCAATATCGATCTGTGTGTGCTCAGGCTGACGGTCATGCCTCGGGTCCTCATCCCGCATGCAGCGGGCGATCTGATAGTACCGTTCATATCCGGCGACCATCAATAGTTGTTTGTACATCTGTGGCGATTGGGCTAGTGCGTAGAATTTCTCAGGGTACAACCTTGATGGAACAAGATAATCCCTCGCGCCCTCGGGCATGCTCCTCGTCAATATCGGCGTCTCGATCTCAACGAAATCGTTCTTATTCAAATACTCGCGCATTGCACTAATCACCTTATGGCGGAAGATGATATTACGTTGCATCGGCGCCCGTCGCAGATCGAGATACCGGTAGCGCAAACGTAACTCTTCACTGGCCTTGACTTCACTTTCAACGACAAAAGGCGGAACTTTGGACTTGTTGAGTATTTCCAGCTTGCGAACCGCCAGTTCGACTTCACCAGTAGCCATTTTTATGTTCTTTTGATCGACCGGGCGTTCTTTAACCTCTCCTTCGGCACAAACACAATCCTGCAGGCCAATTTCCTTTGCGCCGGCAACGGCAGGATCGATCACCAGCTGCAGCACACCGGTCCGGTCCCTCAGGTCCACGAATATCATGCCGCCCAGATTCCTCATGCGGTCCACCCAGCCGTATACCGTGATAATCTTACCGATCGTATCTTTCTGGATCTGATTATTGGATATGCTCTTTATCGTCTACCTCTACGTTCTCTCGCCCTCAATGACGATTTGCGAAAAGTCGGCAAATTTAAGAAATAGATCGTTGATCGTGCTGACGATGGCCAGGCGATTTTCTCGGAGTTTTTTATCATCGCACATGACCAGAACATCATCGAAGAATTTGTCGATCGCCGGTCTCATCTCGAGTAGCAACTTGAGCACCTCGGGATAGTCCTTACTCCTGATCATGGCATCCAAATTTGGTCTGATTTTTCCACCCATCTTCACGAGCGCTTTTTCGGCTGTTTCTGCAACCAGCTCCGTATCGACCACCATCGCCGCTTTAACATTTTTCAAGATATTTCTCACGCGTTTCTGACCTATCACCAGCTTTACGAACTCGGCACTACCCCTGAACGATTTCAGTGCCTCGCAACGTTTTTTCGCATCCGCAACATCACCGTTCCAGCTCGCAAGTACGGCTTTTATCTCGTCATATCGATAACCCTTATCCTGCAGATAACGTGCCAGCCGCTCGGCAAAGAATTCCGGCAATACGCCATCCTCGATCTTTCTTCTGTAGATCTTCAGCATGGCATTGATCATGCCGGACAGGTCAAGATGTATATCGAAAGCGTCAACCAGTTGGATCACCGCATAGCCACTCCTTCGGACCGCCAGCGGATCGTTCGATCCGCTCGGTCGGTTGCCACTCAAGAATGCTCCAACGACGTTGTCAATCTTGTCCGCTATCGAGAGGAGGGCACCTCCCAGCGTTTTCGGCAATCTATCGCCGACGAATCGTGGCAGGTAGTGTTCACCGATCGCATCCGCCACCCCGTCACGTTCACCTCCTGATCTGGCATAATGGCCACCCATTATTCCCTGCAGCGACGTGAATTCTTTTTCCCTTACCATTTCGGAAAGAAGATCAGCCTTACATAGTATCGCAGCCCGCTTCAGCTCTTCCATATCGACCCCGGAAACTGATGCAAATGCCTCCACCATATTCTGTAGCCTAACTGCCTTCTCGTACAAAGTGCCGAGGCCCTCGAGCCAGGTCATTCCCTTCGTCTGTGCCAACATTTTCTGCAGACCGGTCTTGATGTCATTCTGATAGAAAAAATGCGCGTCGTTAAGACGCGATTCCATAACTCTTTCATAACCGATCTTCACGTTCTGGAGAGCTTTCTTCTTGGCGCTGAAGACATAAACATACTCGTTCGTGTCCCGGATCCAGATAACATTACCGTGGGCGCGTAACACGGTCATCAACACCTCTTTTGGCAGTACCATGTACCGTTGATCGAAATTGCCGGTAACGACCTCAGGATATTCGGTTGTGCAGTTTATTTCTTCTATCATATCGTTAGTGTATATCGGTTTGCCAGTGCTCTTAACCGCCGCCTGTCGTATTCTCGTCAAAATTATCTTCTTCCTCTCATTGGGGTCCACAATAACACCGCCGTGTCGAAGGAAATTCATATATTCCCGAGGTTTTTCCAGTCTAATGGGTTTAAAGGAAAAATGCTGATTCGGCCATGAATAGCGATTTGCCTGAACACCCGCATATTCAAATCGTAGCGGTTTGCGGTCGAGGAGCGCGACGATCCACCGTATCGGACGGGGGAAACGAACCCGCTTATCATTCCAGACCATTGTCCTTGGGAATTCAAGGTTCGATATTATAGACGGTACACTGTCCCGGAGGATATTCTCGGTCGACGCACCTGTGATCTCCTTCCTCCCGTAGACATAATCACCTTTCTTCGTCCGTTTGCTTATGATCTCATTGGATTTCAGATTATTCGCCTTCATAAAACCGGTCAGCTTTTCAGTCGCCTTTCCCTTTGCATCATAGGCAAAACGCTTGGGCGGTCCGGGTATTTCAACCACTTGCGGTTTCTGTCTCCGACTCAAACCAAGAACAAGCACTCCCATACGGCGCGGCGTGTATATTGTACGGAGTGATCGATAGAATATCTTCTTCTGTTTAAGCAATGTCTCGATCTGATCAGTAAGACTCTTCGCCGCCCGAACCAAGAAGTTCGGCGGGAATTCTTCAAAGCCGATTTCCAACAGGAAATCAATCATCTGAAACGTTCGCTTGCTCATCGCTCTTTTTAAGATATAGTTTAGCGGCCTTATTAGCCAGTGCCCTGACGCGGCCGATATACTTTGCCCGCTCCGAAATACTTATCGCACCACGGGCCTCCAGCATATTGAACAAATGAGAACACTTCACCGTGTTGTCATATCCAGGATAGACTAAACCTTCGTCGAACAACCTGTTTGCTTCTTTTTCATAGGTGACAAAAAGCGCAGAGAGGGTATCGACCGGCGCGGTTTCGAAGTTATATCTGGAGTACTCGATCTCGTTCTGACGGTAGACATAACCCCATGTCAGCGCGTTGTTCCATTTCACATCGAAAACCGATTGAACACCCTGCAGGACCATTGTTATTCTCTCGAGGCCGTAGGTGATTTCAACCGGGATGATCTGCAGGTCGACGCCACCAGCCTGCTGGAAATACGTGAATTGTGTAACCTCGAGACCATCCAACCAGACCTCCCAGCCCAAACCCCAGGCCCCCAATGTCGGCGACTCCCAATCGTCTTCGACAAATCTGATTTCGTGCTCTCTCAATTTTATCCCCAGATGCTCAAGCGATTCGAGATAGATCTGCTGGATATCATTCGGTGCTGGCTTCATGATCACCTGGCACTGATAGAACTGCTGAAAACGGAGTGGGTTCTTCGCATACCTGCCATCGCGCGGTCGCTTAGATATCTCAAGGTAGCAAACGTTCCACAGGTTCTTATCCAGAATTCTCAGGAAAGTCGCCGGGTTAAACGTACCGGCGCCGACTTCCGAGTTATAGGGCTCAAATAGCAAACATCCCTGCTTCTGCCAGAATTGCTTGAGGTTTATGATCACATTTTCGAAGGTGTGCAGTTTTTTCATAGGCCGAGTTCTTCCGCAATGCCCTGCATACTTTCAAGGCATATCTGCACAAATTGCTCCAGTTCGAGCCCCAAATTCTTGCACGCGGCTATCTGTTCCCGGTTGGCGCCGGCAGCAAATCGCTTCTCCTTGAATCTCCGTAGCACGAAATCCACATTCAGTGCGGCCAATTTCTTCTCTGGATGCATGAGTGCGCTGGCGACGATCAGTCCGGTCAGAGGATCGGCGCTGTACAAAGCCCAATCTAACTTCGAGGCGGGACCGAGATGCCCGGAATGCGCCTTTACCGCCTTGACCACCGTCTCATCGATCCCAATTCCTTCAAGAAACAGCCCTCCTTCTAGGCCGTGGCGGGCAGGATCACCTTCAGTTTCCTCGTAATCGATGTCGTGGAGCAATCCAGCAATACCCCACGATTCCTCATCTTCTCCAAATCGCTTTGCTAACTTCCTCAGACATGCCTCAACTGCAAGGCAGTGTTTGAACAGATTCTTGTTCTTGAGCCTCTGCGTAAGTAGTTCATAAGCTTCTTGTCTCGTCATAGATAATTATTATGTATATATTAGAAAAAAAGTCAAGAAAAAAAAGATATTTTCGCTCTGTAAGACCGAAAAATACCGAAATTGCGGAACTATTTGCAGAGATCCTGAGAGAATCCTGCGAAGTAGAATCGGATCGGATTCCCATGCGACGTGCCTGAACAGCGGTCAAAATATTGACTTTTGCCCAATTCTAGGGTATAATAGAGGTCGAAAGGAGGCATTTTTTATGCGTCGTGTCATTATCATGGGTGCAGCAGGAAGAGATTTTCACAATTTCAATGTCTTTTTCAGAAACAAGCCAGAATTCAAGGTCATTTGCTTCACTGCGACACAAATACCCAACATCGCGGGCAGACTGTATCCAAAGGAACTGGCCGGCAAGGGTTACCCGCGGGGCATACCCATCGAACCCGAGAAAAAGATTGCGCATCTGATATCGAAACATAAGGTTGACGTCGTTGTCTTTGCCTATTCTGACATTTCTCACAACTACGTTATGCACCGAGCGTCCGAAGTGATCGCGGCCGGTGCAGACTTCTGGCTGCTCGGACCCAATTCCTCAATGATAAAATCCAGGCGGAGGGTAGTCTCCATCTGCGCGGCAAGGACCGGCTCTGGCAAAAGCCAGACGACGCGCCGCGTCTGCGAAATACTACACAAGCGCGGGCTGCGGACATCCGTAATCCGACATCCCATGCCCTATGGCGATTTGAAGGAACAGATCGTACAGAAATTCTCGACGCTGGAAGACCTCGATAAGCAAAAATGCACGATTGAGGAACGGGAAGAGTATGAACCACATATTCTCAGAGGGAACACCGTCTTCGCCGGAGTCGATTACGGGTTGATTCTAAAACAAGCCGAGAAGATCAGCGACATAATTCTCTGGGACGGAGGCAACAATGATCTGTCATTCTATCAGTCAGACCTTCATATCGTCGTTGTTGATCCTTTCAGAGCCGGGGATGAGATGACATACCATCCGGGCGAAGCCAACGTGAGAATGGCAGACGTGGTACTAATCAACAAGGTAGATACTGCCTCCCGTTCGAGCATTGACCTGCTAAGGGAAAACGTAAAGAAACTGAATCCCGGTGCGGTCATCCTCGAAGCAGCATCACCCACCTCGATCGACAAACCCGAGCTGGTGAAGAACAAAACAGTGGTAGTCATTGAAGATGGACCAACCTTGACCCACGGAGGCATGTCCTTTGGAGCCGGCATAGTTGCCGCAAAGAAATACAATGCTGCCAAGATCGTCGATCCGGAACCGTATGCGGTCGGTTCGATAAAAGAAGCCTATGTTAAATACCCGCAGATCGGGGATCTGATACCGGCCCTTGGCTACGGCAGGAAACAAATAAAGGAACTTGAAGCGAGTATCAACAACACACCCGCCGACTCCATTGTCATGGCCACTCCGGTTGATCTGAGAAAATTTACCAAACTCAACAAGCCAGCCGCAAAGATTGACTATGAATTGGAGGAGGCATCAGGACCGAGTTTGGAGAGTATTCTGAAGAAATATCTTAAGCTTTAGCAGTATTATCATTCCCTGACTGCAGGAAGGATTAACGAAAGGAGTAATGATGGCAAGAAGGTTCGTTTATGAATTTGGGGGAAAAAAGGCCACGGGAAACGCCAAAATGAAAAACTTACTTGGTGGTAAAGGCGCGAATCTCGCCGAAATGACCAATCTCGGCATTCCCGTGCCGCCCGGTTTCACGATAACCACTGAAATCTGTAACTACTACTATAAGAATAACCGCAAACTACCTAGGAAGCTGAGAGAAGATGTCACCAGGGCGATGCGGACCGTCGAAAAGAAGCTGGGCCGCAAATTCGGCGACGCACAGAATCCACTCCTTGTTTCAGTAAGATCGGGCGCACGACGATCGATGCCCGGTATGATGGAAACAGTACTGAACATCGGATTGACCGAAAAAACCATATCCGGATTGATCAAAAAGAGTGGCGATACACGTTTTGTATATGATGCTTACCGCAGGCTCATCATGATGTACTCAGATGTCGTCATGGAAAAAGGCACTGGTATTGAACCGAAGAATGAAGAATCCGGGATCCGCCGGCAACTCGAGGCGATCATGGATAAAATGAAAAAGGAAAAGAATTGCAGAAGCGATCTCGATCTCAATGCTGAAGATTTGAAAGAACTATGCGCAAGATTCAAGAAGAAGGTGAAACAAACACTCGGACGTGAGTTCCCCGATGATCATAACAAGCAACTCTGGGGTGGCATCGAAGCCGTCTTCGCTTCCTGGAACGGCAAGAGGGCCGTCAGCTACCGGCGCATTGAAGGCATTCCCGATGAATGGGGAACCGCTGTCAATGTCCAGGCTATGGTTTTCGGCAACATGGGCAAGGATTCTGCCACCGGCGTTGGATTCACCAGAAATCCGGGCAATGGCGAGAATGAATTCTACGGTGAATATCTGATCAACGCACAAGGCGAAGATGTCGTCGCCGGCATACGCACCCCGGCGCCCATAAACAAATATTCCACGTCCGAACATAATAAAGACCTTGTTACCCTGGAAAAAGCAATGCCAGCGATCTACAGGAGACTACACAACTATCAAAAGCGTCTCGAGCGTCACTATAAAGACATGCAGGATATTGAATTCACGATCGAAAACGGCAAACTATACATGCTACAGACAAGAGTCGGAAAAAGAAATGGCCCCGCCGCGGTGAAGATGGCGATGGATATGCTCAAGCAGAAACTCATACCGAAGGAAGAAGCAGTGATGCGCGTCACGCCCAGTCAACTCGATGAGTTACTCCATCCCATGGTTGATCCTCAGGCAGAGCTGTCCAAGAAACCCATCGCCAAAGGTTTGCCCGCCGGACCTGGCGGAGCAGCCGGGCAGATCGTCTTTTCATCGAGCGCTGCGGTGGAATGGGCAAAAGCAGGAAAACACGTCATACTTGTACGCGAAGAGACAAACCCTGAGGATGTGGAAGGCATGAGAGCCGCAGAGGCAATACTAACGGCACGGGGCGGCATGACTTCGCACGCCGCGCTTGTCGCTCGCGGCTGGGGCAAGTGCTGTATAGTGGGCTGCAGTGAACTTCACATAAACTATGAAAAGAAGGAACTTTCCGTAGGGGGAAGAACACTTCGCGAAGGTGAATGGATAACCCTAAACGGGACCAAAGGTAATGTTTATGACGGTCAGTTGCCGATGATGGCTGCGGCTGAAGAGAATGTACTCTTGCAACAATTTCTGAAAGTATGTGATTCAATTCGCAAGCTTGGCGTCCGGGCCAATGCCGATACCCCGGAGGATGCGCAAAGGGCACGAAATTTCGGCGCTCAGGGTATCGGGCTAATGCGTACCGAGCATATGTTCTACGGTAAGGGTTCTGAAGAACCGCTCTTCAGACTGCGCAAGATGATCATGTCAAAGACTCCCGAAGAAAGAAAGAAGGCACTCGAGGAACTGTATCCTTACGTCAAGAAGGACATCAAGGGTGTTCTCGAAGCCATGGACCGCCTGCCCGTTGTAATGCGGCTCCTGGACCCGCCACTGCACGAATTCGTACCTCGAGAAAAGGACAAGCTTGAACAACTGGCACAGGATCTGAGCATATCCGTCGATGAACTCATGCAGCGTGCCGACGCCCTTCATGAATCTAATCCAATGATGGGCCACCGCGGGGTAAGGCTCGGCGTTACCTACCCTGAAATCACTAACATGCAGGTGAGAGCCATCTTTGAGGCGGCAGCTGAATTGATCAAAGCAGGCAAGGATCCATATCCTGAGATCATGGTACCGGTCGTGGCTGAGGCAAAAGAACTACAGAGTCAGAAACAAATCGTCGATACGATATACAAACAGGTTCTCGCCAAATATGGACTGAAGAAGATAAAACACATGTACGGGACAATGATCGAAATCCCGAGAGCATGCATCGTTGCCGGCAGGATAGCGGAACAAGTTGAGTTCTTCTCCTATGGCACCAATGATCTAACTCAGATGGGCTTTGGTTTTTCACGCGATGATATCGGAGGCTTCCTCGCAGAATACATAAACAAAAGCATTCTTCCGGAAGATCCCTTTCAGAGTATTGACCAATCAGGCATCGGCGAATTGATCAGCATGGGTATCGAGCGGGGGCGCGCGACAAAACCTCACCTCGAAATTGGTATATGCGGTGAGCACGGCGGTGATCCGCGCTCGGTGCACTTCTGTCATAGGATTGGCATGAACTACGTATCGTGCTCGCCCTTCCGCGTTCCGATCGCACGTCTCGCTGCGGCACAGGCAACCCTATTATATAAAACAACGAAGAGAAAAACCGCAAAGAAATCAAAGAAAAAAACGAAGTAACGTGATATCATTGGGCCAGCTTCAGTAGTAGCCGACGAGCTGGCCCTTTTGTTTACGCTAGAAAGAAACTATTCTTCAAGATAATCAAAGCGTCATTTTCACCGAACTTTCTCTCGCGATTATCTACGGCCTTGCTCTCCTGGCACCATCGGATTTTTTGTGTTCGAAAAACGATTCAGCCGCGGATTACTACACGAACTTTGAAACGAGGCGAACTACGGCGGGTTGATACACAAAAAAGCGCCGCTTTGAGTTGACGGTCGGCGCTTCCAACGAGGCCACTTACATCCACTGCGAGTGCCGTTATTTCTCGATATTTTCCAGCTTCGACTTTAGTTCTTTGAGCATCTCGATTGCTTCATCGACCCTGCGTTCGTCGATCAATTTACCAACTCTGGCTTTATACTCTACACGCAGGGCACCCTCTCCCGAAGCACTCAGACTTTCCATGTCAAATTCATGCATGCCTTCGGTTCTGAACTCCCGCAACGGCCCTTCCCCTTCTTCGACGGCATCATCGCGGGTTGGTTCGCTATCGGCGGCACCGGCTGGCGAGGCAGGATCAAGCTCCCTGACTTCAATGTCAGCCAGTTTCTCCTCGGGAGCGGCTTGCGCTTCCTTACCCTTGAGGATAACCTCAAATACCGATCTTACTTTCTTCTCTTTCTTCAACTTCTCAATGATATCCATATGAATTACCCTACCCTATCCCCTCACGCTTCGATCTTACCTTCTTTATACAGTTTGATCGCTTCTTTTGCTTCCTGGTTAGAAGGGTCGATCTGAAGTGCCTTGTTGTATGCCTTCAACGCTTCCTCGAAGTTCTCCAATTCGATCAATGCGTTACCCAGATTGACGTATGCCATTGCATTGTTCACATTCTTCTTCACCGACTCCTCGAACGACAGAACGGCTTCGTTCACGTTTTTCATCTTCAGATACAACAATCCCAGGTTATTATGTAATTCGGAGAATTCGGGCTCTAGCTCAATCGCACGAAGGTACGAAGCCTTTGAGTCCTCGTACTTGCCTAACTCAGCAAGGATCAAACCCTTAAGATTGAAATACTCGGCAGTTTCGTCTATCTCCTGAGCCCGGTCAATCTCGGTCAGAGCCAGTTCGTAATTACCTCGATAGAAGTAAAGAGTTGCTCGATCGAAATGATCGAGAGCAGTCTTCTTCTTATTGAGTTCCTGCTCCTTCTCAAATCTATCCGCTTCTTTCTGCAGGAAGCCCTGGATATTCTCAAGGATGTCTTTCGTGTACTCTGATAACTTCGTTTGTCGATCGAGTGATTCGGTGAATTCACGAGTGATCAATGATGTCATTTCAACGACGCGATTATTCAGGTCCTCGAATTTCTCGGCGAATTTCTCCACGGCATTGAAAGTCTTTTCATACTGCGTACCGACCGCAGTCAGTCGATCGCTCGCTTCGCTCGTAACAGTCTTCATTGACTCAGCCATGGACTCTCCAACCTCTGCGACCCCCGTTCTCATACCTTCGGCCAACCCAGCGATCTTGCCCAATGATTGGAGATAATTGTTATTGAGATTTTCCATCATCTCAGCCATGGACTCGAGATTCGCTGACGCCTTGGAGAAAAGGTTACGCACATCTGTGAAATCACTACGTATGCTCTCCAATGACGCGGCCTGCCCTGCTTTAACGTCCACGATCTCGCTCTTCACGCTATCGAGGTAACCGCTCATCTCCTCCTTGAATCTATCGGCAGTTGATGATATGTCGAATCGCAATTCATTCACCACGGTCTTCATGACTTCATCGATACTCGTTATTTTATCAATCAGGGCTTGATTTTGTGTTCCGGTCGACTCAGCCAAAGAGGACAGTGCCCTGTACAGATCTTCGAATTTCACGGCCAAACCTTTGCTGGCCGCATCGATCATCTCCGCGCCGTGTGTCTTGAATCCCGATAATTCCTCACCTATACGGCTGCCTACGCCGTTTATTCCAGCAAGCAGCGTATCGGAAACGCGCATACTGCTGCTACTGAATTCGGACACCTTTTCCTGTAACGATACTAGGGTTGTCTTCAGTCCATCGGCCTGTTTCTCAAGCACCTCACCCAGTGTCGTGATCTTCCCGGCAATCATATCACCAAAATTATGAAGGCCGTTGTTCAACTCCTCGAACTTAGTGCTGAAGACTTCCTGCAATTTATCGAAGCCCAATATCATGACCTCGATTTGCTTCTTCTGGACGTCCAGACGGCCAGTGATCTCATCCTGCAACTTGACTCCGGCAGTAGATATGCCTTCAGTCAGCGCGTCGGCCCCACGCGCTAATTCATCCTTCAGATCTTTAACGCCTTTCTTATAGTCATCGATGAGCACGCCGGTTTTCATGTTCGAGGAAAGCAGCGAGCAGAGTTTGGTTGCGCTGTCATACACCATGCACTCGTTTTTCAAACATGCAAGCAGTTCCACCTCCTCGTCAACCTTTTTGCCGTCATCATCGTACACGTCCTTTCTCTTAATCAGAAAGGGGCATTTCATCAGGTCCTCCCTTCGACAAAATACTTACCCTTAGTTGCTCTCTTGGTTTGCGCAAGTTTTTCGAAACTGCTAATACGCTGTTCCATACCAACGATACCAGATTGCCTCAGCGCAAGCGCCGCTGCTCCGAACGAACCCATCGCCTCGTAGACATCGGCATATGTCTCGGCTGTTTCCTTATCGAGCGGTAACATCTGCACGATCTCCAGTGCATCCATCGGTCGTTTTTTCCGCAAGCAAAGTCGTGCTCTTAGTATGGCATGGCGCTTTGATACTGCTTCGTCATCCGATTCGAACTCGAGCTCGCGTTCTGCATCCTCGGTCTTATTCATCAGGAGATACAAGTGAGCCCGTTCCAACCTATTACTATCATCGCCGCCTTGCAGTGCTGTTATTCGTTCTCCGTAGTAATCGTCGCGAGCCTTCTTGATCATACGGTAGACTGACCTCCGGTCCTTTGTCCTTCCCAGCAGTTCAGAGTAAACCTTGATTGCCCTCTCCGTCTCTCCTGCCTCGTGCAACAACTGCCCTAATTTAAGCACAACATCATCGCGATCCGGCATTAATTCCATTGCCTTCTCAAAATATTTGATCGAGCCCTCATAGTTGCTCTGAGAAGCATACACTCTGCCCAACAAGGTATATGCATCGCCGATGCCGGGGTATTTGTCGATCAACTTCTCCATACGACCAGCTATTTGCTCTGCATATGAAGAATCCTTGGAGAGAAGTTCGCCAAGGAGATCGACGGTCTCCTTAGCATACCCACCGTCAATATAGAGGTCAGCAAGATAGAGAAGAACATCTGCTGGCTTTTCTTCGTTTGCGCTCAGTATATTCATGACATTCACTGTTTCGGTCGGAACCATCTCAACTAATTTTCTGTAAACCTCAACACCCTTTGCATCCTCACCTTCATCAATGAAAATACGCGCGAGAAAGTAGTAAGCAGGAGGTGAATGGAAATCGGCCTGGATTATGCGTCCGACGTAACTCTTCAACCAATCGCTCTCCTTTCTATCTAATTCATATATCTCACCAAACAATGTGAGCGTATCTTCCCAGTTGTGATAACCGAAATATATCTCAGCCAGCTTCTTACGCGCCTCGATGTCCTGCGGATTGTCTGCACAGATCCGCTTCATCTCGGCAATCACCGGCTCACGATATTTCTTATCATTCTCATGAGCATCCATAAGGAACTCAACAGCCGGCCCCTTGAGACCTGTTCCGTAATACAACTTCGCAAGTGAGAAACTGAGCAATGGACTCGCTGCATCCTTATGCAGACGTTCAAGAAGCGGGATGACCTTACGCACGAACGATGAATCCAACTCGGCGGCTTTCATAAGATCATTCACCGCATCATCGTTCTTATTCAAACTCAATTCTATCATACCGAGCGCAAACATGATCTTAGGATGAGCCATGACCTTTGACGCGAGCGTCTTCAATTCAGCCAGCACATGTGTTGATCTTGTCGGGAGGATCTTCGCCGTGAGTAAATATTCATCGACCGCTTCGTCGATCCGCCCGGCTCTACTAAGTGCCCGGCCCCGTGCGAAATGGGCCGGTACATTGCTTCTGTCGGTCTTGAGTATCCTGTCCAAGAATTCAATGACTTCGGACGAATAATCTTCATCGCCATCCAGGGAGATCATCAAGGGTCTCACTGCTTCACTCAACTGTCCAACTTCAACGAGTGCCTGACCGAGTTTGAGATTGAAATAATGTGCATCCTTATCAAAGACCTCAACCGCACGTCG
>CP070802.1:1196530-1222334 GCA_020343595.1 Caldifarciminota bacterium
GAAATTCTTGGTCATACAGAATCCCGAGACAATTCGTGCGATAAGACAAGCATCTGTTGAAATAGACCTTCAGGAATACATGTATAATACGGCGTATACTTCCGCAGAGTTGTCTGCATACAGGAAGAAAGTGGAAAATCATTATGCCGACATTTTCTCTGCACCCGCTTACATTATCGTTTTCACGGACTCATACGAGAAATACTCTCATTACAATACTCATGATGGTCCGCTGGCTGCTGCCTATATTTGCCTTTCTGCGCAGGCTCTGGGATATGGTTCATTATATGCCACAGAATCTATATCAGATGCGGCAATCAGAAAGATCATCACCATCCCCGTCAAATACACTTTTGTCTGTGGAATACCAATCGGGATTCCGGTTTCTTGGCCAGAAATGCCGTTGAAGAAACGTCTCGAAGAATTGACTGTATACGAACATTTCTAATTTCAGCCTACCAGACAAAATCTACGTTGACCTGTTTTCCTGATTGCATACAGGGAGGACGGGATCAGGGGAGAGACAGGTGAGTGAGATTGGCCCGCACAGAGCACGAGGCCACATCGTCCCGTACCATATGGAAAAGTCAAAGGCCAGGACTCATCGCAATAACGGAGAACGGTAACTATACGTATTGACAACTACGGTTCTTAGAGGATCGAGAAACAGCTACCCAAGGAGAGAAGAGGGCTAGCGCGCCATCATTGACCTGGTGATATCTGTCTATTTCTTAGTTTACGTAATATTTGTTATCAGACATAAGAAATATCCTGGAACCCTGGGACTTCAGGTCATGTAACCCCTCTATCATGACGCTAGCGGTACACCAGGCATTCTGTCGATTATTCCTGCGAACCGATCACAGGATAGACTAATGCTGCTGTCTGCCGGAAAGTATCGGCATGAATCTACAAGCGTGCCTCTGCCCGTTTTTTATCCAAATCCCAGGGAGATATGGCTATACATGCTCTGTATGCTGATCTCAGAGACATTGATCGTGAGCCCCGCATATATCAAAACAACCACATATGTTGCCTGTTCGTACCCATTTCCTGACCATAGTATGTTAGATCACACTTATGATATTGGAGAATCCATTATTGATGAATATTAGAATGCATACCGGCCGCTGGCTTGCAAAATACCCACCATAAACCGATTGCTCAGTACAGAAACTGATAATTCCAGCACTATCAACTAATCTTAGATACATTAAAGTATATAATTCATGAAATGTAATAAATTATGTAATATAGTGAGTTATTGAATAAAGGTAATGCAAAATCTATGGCAATTCCCTGCAGAATTGAATGATGATGCGACTTCGCTTGCATTTGTACGTATTACCTATAAAAGGAGCCAAATATGACGCAAAGAACACGTATTCCAAGAAGATTTGCCATGATTGGCGGATATTTGATAATAGCCAGCGGCATCGTCAATGCAGCCCTCGGCATGAACATCGGTGCGCTCTATTACGCCCCGTATCCTGGCGGCAATATGGGCCATGTTGGCATTCTTGCCGGCATTGTGGCTATTATCATAGGCCTTATCATCGTTTTTCTGGTCGTCCCACTATATCACAGTCAAAAAAGGGCATATATTGCCCTTGCCGGGCTTCTAACGGTGATTTTAGGCCATCTTGGTGCGGTTGCCGGGGCAATTTATGTGGGGACGGCAGGTCTATTGCTGTGTTACATAGGTGGATTCTGGGCGATCGTGTTGGGCCTGTTCAGCCATAGGAGGCCGCAAGATGTCGGATGAAAAAAGGGGGGAGATTTCACCTCGACCTCTCCCCTGTCCGTTATAGATCAGTAACTGTGACGTCTTACTGATACCCAGCAGTCTCTATCTTTGAATCTGTTCCGTAGTGTGTATCCCTGAATTTTACATACATTGAAACAAACAACTGGATCAATTTCTTGAGTTCGGGGTCTTTCTTTACGTATTCATCCTGGAGGTAAATAAGGGTAATTGATATAATCAGCTTATCCTTGAAAGCATTGACCGAATCCAGTATACCGCCTTCCTCATACATCACCAGATTATCAAAACTCGTCATGACAACCTGAAACTGATCCTGGTAGCCACTCTCTTTTGGAAGCGCGGAACGCGCCGTTCGAATGACCTCAAGAGCTTCCGTGATCGCATTGTCCAGCACAGGGTATTCGCTCTCGATTATCTCCATATCCTCTTTTGTTACTTCATAAATCTGCCAATCAACGTTTATGGCGAGGTTCTTTTTATGCTGTCCGTAGACGGTCGCAAGGAACACAACATTGTCCTGTAATTCCACTGACAACTTATCTTTCAATGGTCCTTGCACCCATTTAAGAATGGTGGCGATCGTCGCCTGGTGCATGACCTTCCCGAGCGACGGTTTCTTCGATTCGTTCAGATCATCTACAATCTTCTTAAACGCCTCGTTTGTAATCTCAGTGGCCTCTTTGATCTCTTTCCGAAGATATCTGTGGAGACTGTCGACCCTCTCTGTGAGAGCATGATTATGCATACCCGTGTAGGTACGGCCTATGAATGCCTTCACCAGTTCGCGGTTGAATTCAACTTTTTTCGGAACCTTCGGGGCAGAAAGGATGACCTCAAAATAGGCGATGAAGTTTTCGACATCGCGCAGTGTTATTTGCGCCTCGGTCATATCCTTTATCTCGTCATACAGGGTAGTGACTATACTCTTGGCGTCACTTTTGAGCAAGAGGAATTCAAAGATACTCTCTAAGTCCTTAAGAAAAGAAATCTTCATCTTTCTAACTGCCCTTTGTTTCACTGATGAATGAAACGAAATCGTTCTTTGGAATCTTACGCTGTTCGCCAGAGTCCATATTCTTCACCGTGTAGTAGCCTTCCCTTTCCTCGTCTTCACCATAGATAATACTATACTTTGCCCCAACCCTATTTGCTTTCCTGACCTGTGCTTTTATTGACTCACCAGGGTCGCCGACCATGCATACATGACCTCCGTCCTGTATCTGATTGCGAAGGGCTACAATATCACCAACAAACCTCTCCCCCATACCGGCGATGAAGAAAATCTCCTTTGCGTTCAGCGCGGGCAAATCCTCAGGTATCGTAAGTAGAAGGCGTTCAGGCCCCATTGCCCAACCGGTACAAGGAGTGTCCGGGCCACCAAGTTCTTTCATGAGCAGGTCGTAACGGCCGCCGGCTATGATCGTATCCTGGGCACCAAGTCCGCCGTGTTTGAATTCGAACACGGTTCTGGTATAGTAATCGAGACCCCGCACGAGTTTCTTGTTCTCAGCATAACAGATGCCAAACTTGTTCAAATATTCTGTAACTTGTGCATAGTGTTCTGCGCATTCTGTGCAGAGATTATCACTGATCTTCGGTACACGATCATACACAGCCTGGCAGGTTTCTTTCTTACAGTCGAAGATACGCAGGAAATTTTTCTCAAAACGTCTTCGGCAATCATCACATAATTTTGGAATATCGGCTTTCAACTCCTCTCTCAATTTCTCCCGGTATTCGCTGCGGCAATCCTGACAACCAATAGAGTTGAGTTCGATCGTATAATCCCTGGCACCGATCAAATCCAAGTAGCGCTTGGCCTGATCAATGATCTCAGCGTCGAAGAATGGCTTGCTCTCCCCCAGCAACTCTATTCCGATCTGCTCAAACTCACGGTACCTGCCCTTCTGCGGCCTTTCGCGTCGGTACATGGAGCATATGTACAGAAAACGCGCCGGTAATGCGATCCTGTTCTCGATAAACGCTCTCAGTACTGATGCGGTACCTTCGGGTCTCAAGGCATAGAGTTTTTTGCTTACTTCGAACTTGTATATCTCGTGTTCAACGATATCAGTCGTTGCCCCGATGGACCGGTCAAAGAGTGCAGCGAATTCAAAGGAAGGCGTTCTGATCTCCTCATAGCCGTTTCGGCCAAAGAAACTACGTGCTGCAGAATTCATCGCCTCCAGCCGGCGCAATTCCTTGCCAAACAGATCCCTCGTTCCTTTAGGTTTCTGATACATTTTCTTCCACCTTCTTCTGTTTGAAGATCACATAACTGACAACAAGCGCCAGTGCACCAGCTACCATATCAGTCACTTCAAAATCACGGCCCGGGATAACGAGTTGCTGACACTCGGCAAGGAGCACGATTATGATTCCAAGAATGAAAAAACCTGTCGCCTTCATAAGACGAGCCGCAATTAACCCCATGATGAAAAAGACAGCAAAATGATAGAGCTTGTCGACCGGGAGGTCCTGTATCTTCGGAATATCCAATTTGGGATATCCGGTCAAAACGAAGATCGTCACTATCCATACGATAAGTAGTACCCACCTTACTGTCCTCTTCACTCTTCTTCCCAATCACGAATTGTCTTTATCACATCTTCCACTTTTCTGCAGTGAAGGAGATCAGACCGCAAGCAATCATCATTAAGTAACCTAAGACATTGAGCGAGAAGGGTTGTGTAGTCATCTCTTTTTGAAAGCAGAAGAAGCATTACCACGTTGGCTACAGTAGTTCCATAATCATCGAATACTATGCCATCGTGGTTCACCATAATAAGGATTTCCGTTCGCTCTATATTGTTCAGAATAACACGTGGAAGAAATATCCCCTTCCCCAATGCAGTGGGCATAATCTTTTCCCGTTCGAAGATCTTGTCGATGATACCAGAGATATCAGTGACGGCGCTCTTAGCAAGCATCGTTGACAACAACTCCCGATAGTTATTATTCGTTGCATTTAGTAGTATGTTTCCGCGTTTAAGGTATCGTGTCAGCACGAACTAATTATCTCTACTTTAGATGCTTAGTCAACAATCAGCCTTAGGTTAACATCAAAAATCCAATCCGTCGTCTGCCATACGCTCGAAATTCTGCTTCGATGCCCCGCAGTCCGGGCAACCCCAGTGTTCTGGTAGATCTTCAAAGCGTGTGCCCGGTTTGATACCCGATTCCGGGTCACCTTTTCGTGCTGTATATATGTAGTCGCAAATCGAGCAGCGCCACTTTTGCACTATAACCTCCTGTAATGCTACTGGCCAGGAGCCAAGGCTGAACTAACGTCAAGAACCATTGCTATCAAAACATCCATGGCCTTTGCCAGTTCCTGATCAGATACGTATTTTGTGAATTCTTCGCCGCCGCCGACAATATCAGAGACAAGCAGGAATGAAGCAGCCCTCAGGCCACTCCTATTTGCCAGGTAATATATCAAACTTGTTTCCATCTCCACGGCAATTATCCCTTTTACCCTTAGTTTCTGCACGTAATCAGGGAACGGATTGTAGAACACATCAACACTTGCAACGCCCCCATAGATGAGGTCAATGTTCCGATCCTTCGCAACCTTGCTTGCAGCCTCCAATATTTCATAAGTTGCATATGGGGCATGTGGTTCGCCACCAAGGTAGGTACGCGTGGCTCCATCAAATGGGGATGCTGCGACCGCAGCGATCATATCGAGTGGTTTGATCTGCGCACCTATGCCACCACACGTCCCGATCCTGATCAGGGTTTTCACATCCAGTTGGATCAGCTCTTCAACAACAATCGCCGCCGAAGGGCAGCCCATTCCTGTAGTCTGTACGCTTATTTTCTGATCTTTGTATGTACCGGTATATCCTAACAGCCCCCGGTTTTTGTTGACCATCTTCGAATCTTTGAGAAGTTGGCTGATCCTCACTGACCTGGCAGGATCACCGACCAAAAGCGTAGTCGGCGCATAATCCCCCTTATTTGCCCTCAAATGTAATGTCATTCAACCTCCTCTATGAAAAACAATTCACGTGTCAAGAATATCCCGCAGCCCATCGCGTTTGCGATGGATGACCCTAATACTATGTTTCCGGAAGACGCTCTCCCCCGTCGCTGGCTGCCTGCTGTACGGCATTCAGTACTGAATCGCGGTGTGCAATGTACTCATCCATATACTTCTTCTTCACCGACGGAGCACGCGGTATGTCTACCCGCAGAGGATTAATTGGTACTCCACTCCTATGGAGTTCGAAATGAAGATGAGGCCCTGTCGATAAGCCGGTCGAACCCAGGTAACCGATTAAATCTCCTGACTTTACTCGCTTGCCTACATACAGACCCTTTGCAAATCTCGACAAATGCCCGTATCTTGATCTGAAGTTATTGGCGTGCCTTATCTCAACGAGGTTGCCGTAACTGCCTTTCCATCCTTTGAAGGTAATCCTGCCGTCGCCGATCGTGGCGATCGGAGTGCCGATCGGTGCCACGTAGTCCAATCCGTGATGAGGACGCCACCTCTTGAGGATCGGATGATATCTGCGCTTCGAATAATATGAACTTATGTAAGAAAAACGCAAGGGTGAGCGAAGGAGTGACTTCCTCAATGATTGTCCTTCTTGGTTGAAATAATCATCATGGCCATCCGGATCACAATAGTAGAATCCATAGAAATCACCAGCCTCACCTTTATACCTGGCGAAACTGATCAACCCATAATCGACCAAAATTGAATCACAGAATATCTTCTCAAAATATAGGAAGAATGAATCACCCTCCTGTGTATCCGTGAAGAAATCCACCTCCCAGGCAAAGACATCGGCGAATCGGATCACCAAATGTGATGTCTCTCCTGAAGCCAGCATGGATTCGTATAGCGTGGAGTTAACGCTGCCGTTCATATATGTAAGTACCGTATCGAAGTATGGATATTTCATGGATACCGTGAAGCAACCACGATCATTGTCAACGTAATAGATGTTGTGATAATTCTGTTGGTACGCCATATGAGTGAATCTGCTATCTTCTTTGACGAGAAAAATCGTATCGCCAGGCAAGCATTTTCTGAACGGAAAACCTGCCTTCTGCAAGGAAGTGATAATGTCGGCTCTAGACCCGGCGACCGACAAATTGTCTAGTATCGTTTCAAGTGTTTCACCCTTCTGCACAACATGCGTTGTCTCGGTGACGATAGTAGTTATGATGAATTCGGGTTCCCTCGAACAACTCACGGCTATGAAAAAAAGGAGCAGTAGTTGGCTAAATTTGATTTTGTACAAATTCCTTGACCCAATCATCGTAGATTCTATTTCTATATGCAAACGAACACCCCTCGACCGCCATGCCTTCGATCTTCGTTAGCGCATGCATGATTACCTTGAAATCAGAAAAACCCCACAGGTCGAATTCAATTTGGATGTACCGTTTTTTGAAACGGGATGCAATGTTCCCAACGTAGCCGATGTCCTTGAGGATCTTGCGTAACTCTTTTATCCGTATTCTCGTTACCAGGGCGAGATGCACATGCATATAGTTTTTTATGACACTCCAGTTAAAGTTAGGTGCGACAGAAAGGATACCCTGCCTGTTCCTGCGCGTCCATATCAAACGTGAGAGTCTCACTTCTTCTTCTGACTTTGGCTTCTGCGTTATCCGATTGATCATTGTATATCGTATATTCTTCAGATTGCAGAATTCATCAATCATCTGCCAGTCCTCTTTAACTAGCAACCTCGGCATCACAACGTTGTATTCGTCAACCTTGTACACTTCAGTATATTTCATGCCGGGAAGTTTGTTCGATAGCGACCTGATTTCCTTAAGATTCTTTGCGTAGAACAGGAGGGAAATGTTCGGACACACGCCCTGCGGGAATGAGAGATTCTCGACCATCTCCTCGACAAAAGGAATCGTTCTTCCCAATCTGAACCGCGGCAAGGCTTCGCCCGCGATACAACCCCAATACCACCTGCCCCCATGAATACCAGGCAGAAATAATTTGAATCCATACCCGCTAATCAATCCAGTATCCTCAAAATTTCTGATACGTAGTAACATCTCCTTCTGAGAAATGTGAAATTTGCTGACAAAATCATGCACAGGAATGGTTCCCTGGAGTTCAAGCTGTCTGATGAGGTTCAAATCGATGGGGTCGATTATCACTAGCGGATTATAGACGAAAATACAAAGAAGTCAATAACTAAAGACGGAAGTTGGGAAGATGAGAAACATTGGTTACGTTCGACGGTTACGATGCCCGTATCGACCAAAAAGGTAACGTCCCACGGCACGAAACCGAACGACAGTTCCTGCAAATTCCAAATCACAAGCAACAAATACCAAATAAATCCAAATACTCAAATCTCAAGTACCAAAACAGATAATTAATATAGTTCTAGGCTATTAGGTTTGGCAGCCTGTATGGTCTTTTGTCTTCAGTTTTAGGGTTAGTGGACTACGACCAAACCCAGTGACCATACTGGCAGCTACGACATACAACCACGACAGGTGGCATAGTGTATTTTGCATCAAGAATCGAGAATCAAGCATCAAGTATCATTGTTTTAGCGGTATTAACGCTATTAGCGAGAATAGCGGTATTTGTTCATTTCCCAATACAGAATTCCTCAAATATACGGTCGAGGATCTCCTTGCGCAGTGTTTTTCCTGTTAGCTCGCCTATCTCATTCAAAGCACAGTGCATTTCATATGCCATAGTTTCAATCGTCGGTGCATTCTTTGCTTCAATGAGACACGCTCTTGCTCTGTTAAGGGTATCTATGTGCCGGTGCCTCGTTATTATAACATCACCGCCGAAATTATGAGGTAGCAGGGCGTCTCTGACTGCTCGCTGAAGCGTACTGATATTCTTGCCAGTTTTTGCAGATATCTTGATAGAATCCGAAAGGATCGATTCATTAGTCAACCTAACATTCAGGTCGATCTTGTTCACGACCAACAACTTGGGTTTGTGTTTTACTAAATTGTAAAGAAATATGTCCTCTTCATTCATCGGTTCAGACCCGTCGAACATCATAAGAACGAGATCAGCATCATGGATGAGCGCTTTTGTCCGTTGCTGAGCAATCTCATCGGGGCCAGTTGCTTTTGAGAGCATGCCCGCTGTGTCGTACAGCAAAACGTGGATGTCTCTCATCTGGACGTCCTCTTCAATATAATCCCGAGTCGTGCCGGGTTTTTCATGAACAATAGCACGCTCGCATCCGACGAGCCGGTTGAACAAGGTCGATTTGCCAACGTTGGCACGTCCGGTGATCAAAATGCGGTATCCTGATTTAATCTTGACACCGACAGCCGCACCGCTGAGCAGCTCATCGATCTCATCCACCGTCGTTCTGAGGTTGTTTTTGATAGTAGCTGGGTCATACTCAATATCTTCATCTTCGGGAAAATCGATTTCGGCTTCAACGAGGAATAGTGAATCGATGATTTTAGAGCGAATGTCGTATATTCTTTCGGATAATTTGCCTTCGTATTGCAGGATAGCCAGTCTTCGTGCCTGTTCACATGTTGCATTCACCGTATCAAGAACAGCTTCCGCTTGTATTAGGTCGATCTTCCCGTTGATCAACGCACGTCTTGTGAATTCTCCCCGCTGAGCGGTTCGTCCACCCAGAGCATTCAGAGTCCGTACTACCCTATCGACGATCAATGGATTGCCATGGCAAGAGATCTCGACAACATCTTCACCAGTATACGAATTCGGCGATTTGAACAATACGGCCAATGCAGTATCAACCACCTCATTAGTCTCTGGATCGACAACGTGACCGTGATACACGTGATGGGACGAATATTCACCATTCAGTTGTGTAGATTTGAATATTTTGTGAAGGAGGGTGACAGCCTGGCCGCCGCTGACTCTTATGACGGCTATGCTCGAATATCCGGACGGAGTTGTACAAGCAACTATTGTATCATTTGGATTCATCATTCGGGGCAATAATCACGTTCTTACTTGCTCCCTTTCCTATGCTATATAGTTTCACACCCTTTATTTCACTCAATTTACTCTCGACTATCTGCTGTTCCCTTTTTGTCAGTGGATCGAGTGCCATCTCGCGTCCGGTTTGTAGTACGATCCGAGCAATCGCCTCGGCCTTCTTCTTCAGGAAATTAGTACGGCGCATACGGTATCCGCTGACATCCACAAGTATCTTAAGATTCGGGTGAAAACGTTTGATCAGGCGCGTTATTATGTACTGAAGCGCCCATAATGTCTCTCCTTTCTTCCCAATCAATATAGCATCGGCATGTCTAGTCTTAATATTGACATAGAAACCCTTATCGTCTTTGGCAATATTGATGTTCGGCCTGAATCCGCAGCTCTCCAAGATGAATTTGGTAACTTCGAGAAGGTGCTGGCGAGGCTCCTTAACTTCCATCTTGATCTTAACTTCATCCTCTGCTTCAGAGATGAGTTCGTATTCGACCTCATTCTGCCTCACCCTTAATGTTTTCAATCCGGATTCGATGGCTTCGTCGAGGTTTTTCCCTGATGCTTCAGTCACTCTCATTTTAGTCCTCCTCTCTTAGTTATGAAATGCTCCAACAAAGTGAATATATTGTACGTGAACCAGTACAACTGCAGCCCTGAGGGCAAATTAATAAAAATCCAGACCATGACGATCGGCATGAATATGACCATCAACCGCTGGCGTGGATCGATTGTTGTTGTCAAAGACTGTACTACCATCATTATGCCCATGCTTATGGGCAGAACATAGTAAGGATCCTTAAGCGATAGATCAGTGATCCAAAATATGAAATTGGCTTGACGGAATTCTATGGAGGTTGTCAGCGTCCTGAAGAGGGCAAAGAAGATCGGCATCTGGATGATGAGCGGCAGGCATCCGGATAGCGGATTCACCTTATATGTTTTGTAAAGATGCATCATCTCCTGGTTCAATCGCTGGGGATCATTCTTGTATTTCTGCTGGATCTTCTTTAACTCAGGCTGGACCATCTGCATTTTGTGCTGGGACAATATCATTTGTCGTGACAGAGGGAAGAATATCAATTTGATCAAGAGCGCAAAGATCATTATTGCGAAACCGTAGTTACCGATGAGTGAATGGATGAAGTTAAGCACTGCCATTATTACCCGCGAGATCGGCCCCCAGAAACCTCCTGATGCTATTTCTTCATAACCCTTTTCGTATTTGGCAAGGTGATCTCTGTCCATCGGCAGTAGGAGTACATCGATATCCAGATCGGTTTTACTGAAGATCTCCGCTCCGTAGCGATCCTTGGCACCGCCCATGTAGTAACATCCGAAAGAGGCATCGCGAGTTTGGGGCTCTTCTATCTCACCGGGAAACTTGCGGAAATTGACCTTTTCGATACCGCCGACGTGATCCACGATCAAGATAAAGTATTTGGTACGGAGGGCGAACCAGGCCAGGTCATCTTCGTACACATAAGAGTCCTTTATCCTTTTTGTTACGGTTTCGATCTTCTCGTTCTTTATGTAGACATTGAAGTTGCGCAAATCGTCGCTTTTGTTCTTGGGTTCGGTGATATTCAAACCAGCATTAAGGCTGAGAGCGTGATTCAATGTATCACCTGCAACGCGCAGGGAGAACCCATAGCCGTCGTCAAAACGATAAGTTTTCATCAATTCCTTTTCGTCACCATGGAAGAAAACGACCGAATCATCATTTATCTCATAAGACATCTTGACGACTGCCCCGTCGGTGTCCTTCAGTGTGCTGACAAATAGATGCCGGCCAGGCGGTACGATATCAATGTCGTACTCTTTCAAGTAAAAGGAGGTAAGAGAACCACCATAGTCGGATAGAACTAACCGTATATGGCGGCGGTCAATGACGATCGTGTCTTCGCGCACAGGAACATGCTGTTCTTCAGCGATCTCGATTGGCTCAACGACCGTATCCTTGACCACCGGTTCGGGAGCTTCTTGTCTCTGGGCGGGTCTATTGACGAACGTCCAGATAAGGAGAATAGCGATAATGATGGCGAAAGCCATCGCGGTCCTCGTGCGATCACCCATTCTTTACCATCCTTTTTGGTACAGGATCCCAACCACCGTGACAGAAAGGATTACACCGAAGAATGCGGTACAAACTCAATGCAAGACCACGGAAAAAGCCGTGTTCTTGGAACGCCTCTATTGCATACGTCGAGCAGGTAGGTTCAAAACGACACACCTTGGGGAGAAGCATTCCGATGGTCAACTGATATGCCCGAACTACGTAGACCAGGACGCGACTCATCTCCCCTCCTTGAACCTATGCACGGCATCGAGGGCTTCTTTCAGTGTGATATTTTCTTCTGTGTAAAATATTATCTTCATCCCTTTAAATTTCTCTTTGTTCATTCGATATGCCTCCCTTAATATTCTCCTTGCCCTATTTCTCTTTACGGCACACCCGCTTTTCCTGGAGGCAATGAAACCAGCTTTCCGGACGTCAGACGAAACGTAAATAAATCTGATTTTCCCGCTTTTTCTTCTCCGACCTCGTGCGAACAGCTCTTTGAACTCCGAACTCCCCTTGAGTATTTCAGTCCGTGGAAGTGCGTGTTTTTTTATTTCTCTGCCTTCTACCTTAGATCTGACTATACAACGAGCCTTTTCCGCCCCTTTTTTCTCCTTCTTGCCAACACCTGTTTCCCTGCTTTGGATTTCATGCGCTTGCGAAAGCCATGCGTCTTTTTCCGTTTTCTGCAACTCGGTTGATAGGTTCGTTTCATTGCATTTATTATATTCAATTATCGAGGAAAGTCAACAATTTGTTGATGCAAGGGGCGAACCGAAGGAATCGAATTCTGGAAGATTTTACCACGTTTTTTGCACATAATTGTTGACTAAACAAGAGATATGTCTATAATTGGATTGAATGAAAGACGATATCGCCCAAATCATTCTGGGACTCACAAAATCATTCAAAGCAATGCAGATATACGGAATGAATCACTCTTCTTTCCGTCACTTCTTTGAGCCCTTCTACCAGACAACAGCAGAGTACCTCAAAACGCACAATGAAATAAGCTTCAAAGTCGAAAAATTCCAGATCGTAAATGTTGACCAGGTGGTATATAAGGAAGAAGAGATGGATATGAACATCGCCTTCAGGTTGTTCAAAGATGGGATACGGAATATCAGCTTTCTGAGCGGTCTGACATCTGACGAGCTCCTGCTTTTTGTCGATGTCATCAGCCGGCCTACCAAGGACTGGGATGTTGCATTGGGCCTTTGGGAATGCAATTTCACTCACATCACCTTCTATGTAATTGAAGCAGAAGAAGTATTGGATTACCGAGTACCTGACGTCCCCATACAGTATGTTGATTATGATGAGAAACTAAAGCAATTGATACTCAGAGAAAAGATCGACATCGATGCAGTGATTGTTCCCGATCTCGATAACCAGGAAGTTGAAAACCTGAAAACCTCGATATCAACCGAAGAAAAGACCGCCATACTTCCAGTGGTGATCAAAACTCTGGGGGACTATCTTCAGACGGAATGCTCACAGGAAATAATAGATGGTCTGATTGAGATCCTGGAGAGTTGTGTAAACGTGAAGGATTTTTACAATGCTCGCCGTATTGCCTACAAGTTGAAAGATATTCCAGATGTGAATTTCATCGAACGTTTTGAGAATGAAACTACGATTGCCAGTTTCAAGGAGACTGTCAACGTACCTGAAGATGACGTATTCAATGAATTCCTGGCATTCATTGGTTTCTTTGGTAAGAAATCCATTCCCTTTCTCATGCAGTTGATGCCGTTCATTGAACGTTCTGACCGCCTGAACGCCCTACGGCACAGAGTTGCCCATATGGCAATGGATGATCCAGCACCTGTAATCGCCTTTCTCCGGAGTAAGGAACCCGGTACTGTACTCGATGCTGTCAATATCCTGGGTCTGATTAAACCAACCAAAATTGCACAAATGCTCGACCCGCTTGTCTATCATCCAAATAGAGAGGTGAGGCTGGCAGTGATCGACGCTCTTGGCAACGCCGAGGAAATTGACATCGTGACAAAATATATTAACGACCCCGATGTGGAGGTTAGAATAAGGTCGTTGCGCATGTTGGGCAAGTACAAAAGACCTGAGATCTATCCTTTGCTGCTTGAGCGCATAAAAAAGAGTAGTTTCCTCGGTTTAGAATTTGCAGAACAGCGTGAGATATTCAGCGTGCTGACGGCGAATGCCGGGGAAAGTTTTATCAATACCATGCGTGAGATGCTCTACAAACACAAGTGGTTTGGACAAAAGAAATACAGGGTGATGCGGCGTCTTGCTGCACTCGCCTTAAATGAAATCGGTACAGAGGAGTCATTAGCGGTGTTGAAAAAGGGAACACAGAAGCGCAATAATGATATCAGGCTCGCGTGTGAATCAGTGCTAAAGGAACGTACAAAATGAATATATATATTGCGGGTAAGACTGTCGTTGCTTTGCTCTATCCTCTATTTAAGGCAGTCCAGGTGTATGACATCAACAACAACGTAGTAATTAGCAGTGCACAGAAATTCATGAGCGGCATCGGAGAACTCCTGGAAACTTTCTCGAGCCTTGAATTTATTCGGTACCGTGATTATGTCTTTTTCAACAAACAGAGACTGAAATACGAAATCGACAGTTACTCGAACCTCCAATTTATGAATACGCAGCTCAAGGCATTGAACATCAAATCCATAACTTTCAAGCGCGGTGTTACGCAACAAGAAGTGATCGACTTTGCCAACATCTTCAAGGAAGACCGGGCCTCTTTCCAAAAGTTGCTCGGCGAGAAGAATTTTCAGCATATCGCTATCGAACTGCTCAAGACTGAAAAAGAACCTGAAGAACCAATCGAGAATGGACAGATGACGAAGAGAACCTATTTTAAGGCACTGAAAGTTACGAAGAACCTGATGCAGAACTTGTGGACAGGAAGACCGGTAGACGTCAAGAGTTCACGTCGGGTCATCTACGGTCTTGTCGATTCAATATCGAGGGATGAGTTCGGTATCCTCGCGCTGACAACGATCAAGAATTTCGACGAGTATACCTTCAACCATTCTCTCAATGTCGGAATCCTCGCACTGGCTCTCGGACAGCGCATAGGTTTAGATCGGAAGAACCTCGCCCGCCTGGGAACATCCGGAATCCTACACGATATTGGTAAAGTTGAGATATCGAAAGAATTGATCAATAAAATACAGAAACTCACGGACCAGGAATGGGAAACCCTTAAACTGCATTCGAATTACGGAGTACGTGAAATTCTAAAAACCCGTGGGCTTGACGAGACCTCCATGTTTGCCATCGCCGTTGCCTATCAACATCACTGGAATTATGATGGCACCGGTTACCCGCTGAGGGAAAAAGAAGATGAACCGACTCTTTTTTCCAGGATCGTGAGAATCTGCGATTCATACGATGCGATGACAACGGCCCGGGGTTACCAACCTGTTCCATATTTACCGCACTTTGCATTGCGCGTGATCTGGTCAAACCAGAATCGGCTGTTCGATCCAATACTGGCTAAGGTCTTTACACAACTCCTCGGTATTTATCCTGTTGGCAGTTGCCTTGAACTCAGTAACGGCGAAATAGGTGTCGTCATGAGGCAAAACCCAAGTGCCATTGATATGCCGAACGTGAAGATCGTCGTCGACAGCAATAATAACAAGATCGATGGCAGAATGGTGGACTTGGCATCACATACCGAGATAAAAATCATTCGACCCACATATCCTCAGATCTACGGTGTCAATCCTGCTGCATATTTCCTGTAAGACCCGAGAGATTGCCCCAACTATGATAATACAATGAGAGAATTGATCCTCGATAACGAAAGAACAATTACCAGTGAGTTGAAACGAATGCAGGTCGATCCGGAAGCATATTCAATTTTCATCAAGAAAGCCAAATACATGACATTGAAGTTCGATTCTCTATCGTGTGCCCAAGTCAACGTTTTGAAGCAGACCGCTCTCATCTGTAACGCCGACGCAGCGATTCCTAAGAGTGCATATAGAGGCGGCCGTGGCAAGAGATACTCCGTCCTTCTTTTCGCCAACCTACGTGAAATCGAAAAGATCGAGCAACGGCTGAGCGAACAACCTTGGATGGAGGAAATTCGCAAACAACTAGCGGCAGTCATTGCCGATCACAAAGAACCATCCTTGAAGATAGGCAGAAGAAGATACGCCATGAACCGCACATATCTCATGGGCGTCATCAACCTGACGCCTGATTCGTTCTACAGTGGCAGCCGTTACACCGACAGATCGATCATCGAGAAGGTTGTAGCTGAAATGACTGAAGAAGGTGTTGATTTCATTGATATCGGTGCTGAATCGACAAGGCCGAATAGCATGCCCGTAAACGAAAAGGAAGAAATGATTAGGTTGAAGCGCGTGCTACCTCTGGTTAGCAAGCTCACACGCGCGCCGATTTCAGTTGATACCTACAAGGCAAGAGTAGCAGCGCTGGCGATCGATCACGGTGCGAGCATAATAAACGACGTATCAGGCCACAGATTCGACCAGAACATGGCCCGTACGATCGCACGCGCAAGAGTCAGCACCGTGATCATGCATATGAAAGGCAAACCAAGAACCATGCAAAGAAATCCTCGATACAAGGATCTCATGCGTGAAATCTATGGTTTTCTCAACGAGAGAATGGCTCATGCCATTGAGTCAGGTATTGACCGTGAACGGATTATCGTCGATCCCGGACTAGGCTTTGGCAAACAACTAACTGATAATTACGTCATAATAAGACGCTTGGCTGAACTCAAACATTTGGGCCGGCCTATACTTGTTGGCCATTCGAGAAAATCATTTGTGGGCAACCCGTTTGGTCTTTCGCCGGAAAACAGGTTGGAAGGTACATTAGGCATTCAGACATTGCTCATACGGAATGGCGCTTCAATATTGAGGGTACACGATGTTATGGAGGCAAAAAGGGTCGCTTCACTAATCGACCTGATAATACGATGAAGTTATTTGGATTTCTCCCCATAAGAGCAATAGATATTATTGACATAATTGTCGTCGCGATCCTGCTCTATGCATTCTTCAAATTCGTCAAAGGTACGAAAGCCACCTCTATCCTTGTTGGATTAGTGCTCTTCTTCGTCATCTCGTTCATATCCAGATGGCTGGACCTGAAGGCTCTATCCTGGATCATGAATTCGATACTCGCCCTCTGGGTAGTTGCATTTGTAATCGTTTTTCAACCCGAGATCAGAAACGCCCTTGCGCGGATCGGCCGCCAGCGGCCTGTCAAATTTTTCCTTAAGCTCGAGGAAGTAGGCGTAACCGACCAAGTCATCGACGCCGTGAGGAAAATGTCTGAAGACCGCATCGGCGCATTGATAGTAGTGCAGAAGAATATCGGGTTGAAAGATATCGTGGATACCGGTGTGCTCATTGACGCCCAAGTAAATTCATCCTTGTTAAGAACGATATTCTTTCCGGAGACTCCTTTACACGATGGTGCATGTGTGATCCAAGGTGACAAAATAGTAGCCGCCGGCTGTGTATTGCCACTCAGTGAAAATCCAAGCCTCGGCATCACGTACGGTCTGCGCCATCGGGCCGCGCTCGGCATGGCCGAACAGAGCGATGCATTGAGCGTCGTCGTATCCGAGGAAACCGGCAATATCGCCTACGCATACAAAGGCAAGCTGGTTACGAAGGTCGACGTTGAATCGTTGAAGAGATCCATGCAAGCAATAATCCAGGAGTAAGACTGCGGGCTGTCCGTTATGATTCCTGACGGTTGATGGTTAAACTCGCAGCATCTCATATACAAACACGAAGTTCGACTATCGATATGCCAGCTGGTTGACATAGAATATCATATTGTTAGAATAAGTTCTGGAGGTCTAATGCAGACCAAATACATTGTTGCAATCGCTATTGTCATTGCGGTTATCATAGTAGGAGTCATGGTCGGTATGGGAATACGTACCCCTATATCCGGGGGTAGTATTGGCGTTGTTGAGATCGATAATGTCTTTTATTCACCGAGATACATCGTCAGCGATTTGAACGATTTTGGCGATGACCCTTCGATAAAGGCGATCGTCCTCAGAATAAACTCACCCGGCGGCGTCGTTGCCGCATCACAGGAGATTTATGATGCGGTGAAACGCCAGCAGGAAAAGAAACCAGTGATTGCGTCCATGGAATCAGTTGCCGCGTCTGGTGGTTACTATGTTGCATTACCGTGCGATATCATCGTCGCAAATCCCGGTACGCTAACCGGTTCGATCGGTGTGATCATGGAGTGGCCAGTTCTGGAAAAGCTCCTGCAGAAGCTGGGTATTGAATTCGAGGTAATCAAATCAAGAGAGCATAAAGACATAGGTTCATCATACCGTAGGCTGGATGAAGGAGAACGGAGGTTAATGCAGGATGTTGTCATCGACGTTCACGAGCAGTTCGTTACGGTAACATCTGAACACCGCAAGATTCCGCTTGATAGTGTGATCAAGTATGCGGATGGCAGGGTGTTCACTGGCAACCAGGCAAAAGCTCTGGGCTTCATCGATACGCTCGGTTCATTTGATTTCGCAGTGAAGCTTGCCGGTGATTTAGTGGGAATAGAAAGCCCCCATCTTGTCTACCCGACAAAAAGGCTCAGCCTTATCGATTTCTTCATGAAACCAATGGAACACCTTACCATGCCGAAACTTTATTTCCTGTGGCGCTAAAAATCATAAAACGACTAGGGACCTATAAATATCTTTTCCTCTGGCTGCTGTTCATCCTCTCATGCCAGAAACAGGATCGGATTGCCATCTTAGCTGAGTACCTCAAGGAAGAAAAGAGACTCCGGGAGAATGAATCGAGTGCACAGGCACTTCGGGATTCCCTCAAACTCCTTGAGGAAAAATACAAGATAGACCGTAATGCTGAGCTCCGCAAGTTGGCCGAAGACCCAGGCGAGTGGGTCGATTTGCTCAAGGAATTGAAACGTGTCCAATAAGCGCTTCGGTGTTGTGGAAGGTTTCTACCGAAGGCAATACACGTTCAGTCAAAGGCTTGATCTCATAGAGTACCTCAGGACTCTCGGTCTTAACACCTATGTTTACGGACCCAAGGCCGATGTTTATCACCGCAGAAGATGGCAGGTAAGGTATCCCAAGAGCAAAATGAAGGAATTCGCGAAGCTCAATCAGCATAGTATAGACGCGCGTATCAATTTCGTATATGCATTGAGCCCGGGAAGTCATCCGAATGCCGATGCCGTTGTCGAAAAGATCGATACAATGATAGATGTCGGTATATGTCATTTCAGCCTATTCTTCGATGATATCAGCGTGCCTCTCAATGCCGAAACTGCAAGAAGCCAGGTGGATTCGGCCGACACTCTATTCGGACACCTTAGGCAAACCCTGACGGCTGGAAGCCTATCTTTCTGCCCTACCCAGTATCGTGGATTCAAGAGGACCGAGTATCTGGAGTATGTCGCATCGAATCTTCACCGTGATATCGACATATTCTGGACCGGAAAGAATGTTGTGTCCTGGGCAATAACCGAGCGGGATGTAGCCAGGATCAGAAAGATCATCAGGAGGCAGGTTCTGATATGGGACAATATCTTCGCCAATGACTATATTCCTGGGAAAATATTGCGATTTCCATACCGCAGGCGTTCACCAGGTATTGTCAATGCTGTACGAGGTATCTTGATAAACCCAATGAACAACTATCCCGAATCAAAACCGCTCATCAAGACCGCAGCAATGTTCTTTCTCGACCCATATGGATACAACACGCGGACGGCATGGAAGAAGGCGGTGGCCGGGTATTGATGCTTCTCAAAGAAAATTATGTAGATAGACATATACTCAAAGGGACACAATTTATTGCCGTAATTAAAGGTGATATCCAGTATTATTAAACCGCTTTCTAGTAGATGTAACCGTACCGAATCAGTAGAGCAATAGGGAGCAGATTGTTGACTTTGGCTCAAATTCTGGTATAATACTCAAAGGAGAATTAGCATGCAAGAGCAAAAACCACCCTTGAACATAGAAATCGGACCTGAACAGTCTGAAGGTATATACGCCAATGGAGTAGGGATCCACCATACGCCATCGGAGTTCATTCTTGATTTTCTACGCGTTCTGCCTGGTGCTCAGAAGGCGAAGGTATTCACACGCATTATCATGACGCCCCAGAATGTCATCCTGCTGCGGAACGCATTAGACGAAAATATCAGGAAATACGAGGAACGTTTTGGTAAAATCAAGATCTTCGGCAAAGACGAAAAAGAAATCGGTTTTACGAAAAGTAATTGATTTTTTTGTCAAATCCGATTATCACGCCTACCTGGTCGGTGGATACGTAAGGGATTCGACCCTGGGCAGAGAATCCATTGACATCGACGTAGTGGTTGAAGGGGATGGTGTTAAGGTAGCCCGCCAATTGAATGCCAAGATCAAAGGACGGCTGACAAGTCACGACGAATTTGGCACTGCATCCATCAGCACCAACGGGTACAGGGTGGATCTTGCCAGCGCACGGACCGAGAAGTATCCGTCGCCGGCACATCTCCCCCATGTCTATCCATCAACCATAGTCGAGGATCTGAATCGCCGTGATTTCACGATAAATGCCATTGCCATGTCTATTTCGAGAGAGAACTTCGGCGAGATATTCGATCCCTTCGACGGAATGAGTGACATCAAAAAGAAGCTAATAAGAATCCTTCACCGCAACAGCTTTGTTGACGATCCGACGCGTATATTCCGTGCCTTGAGGTACAAGAACCGTTTTGGCTTCAAATTAGAGGATGAAACCGAACGCCAGATGCGGCAGGCATTGAAGGATGGTATGGTGCAGAAGCTGAGTGGACAGCGGATATTGAATGAGATCGGACTGATCTTCGCAGAGGTGTCATTCGAGGCGACGGTCGGCGATCTCTGCAGTCACGGTGTTCTGCCAATAAAGCGGAATGAATTGAAACTCATGCCTCCGTCAAGAAAACACGCGTTCTACTTCTTGCTTTCCAAATTACCAAAAAACACACTCCCCTTGTCAAAAGAATCGAAGAGGATCGTTGATGACTTCCGGAACATAAACGGTGTTATAACGAAACTGAGTAGAGCGAGTAAACGGAGTGCCATCTACTCGATCCTCTCCCCTGTCACTGATGAATTAACAGAGGCGGTAACGCTGATCAAACCCGAACTCGCCGAAAAGATGAAATCTTTTCGCAAAATGAGTAAGATCAAACCATTCATTACCGCCAAAGATTTAAAGAGACACAAGATTAGACCGCAAAATCAGTACGCAAAGATATTGAATAAATTATTTGCCCTGCAGTTGGACAGAAAATTCAAGAACCGCAGAGAAGCGCTCGCCCACGTCAAGACCTTCAAGAAGAAATGAACAGACTTCTAGGTCTTGTCATATCAGTACCGGCAATTCTGGTAGTCATTACTGTGCACGAGTATTTTCATGGCTATGTGGCATACCGTCTTGGTGATTCGACTGCGAAATTCGCCGGACGGTTGACCTTGAATCCAGTAAAGCACATTGATCTTTTTGGGTTCATTGCCTTTCTCCTACTCGGGTTTGGCTGGGCCAAACCAGTGCCAGTCAACCCTTACAATTTTCGGAATCTGAAGCAGGGTATGCTCTACACTTCACTGGCCGGCCCTCTTTCTAATTTCCTATTCGCAATTCCTCTCGGTATCGTGCTACGCTTGTTCCCCCAGTTGCTTCAGAACAACGTTCTTATGCCGATAGGCTTGCTGCTTGGTTTCGGGCTCTTCTACAGTCTTATCTTGTGCGCCTTCAATCTAATACCCATCCCTCCGCTCGACGGGTCGAAGGTTCTCTTCAGCCTGCTACCACCACGCTATGCCCACATTGAGTACTGGCTTGAGCGCTACGGGTTCATGCTACTCATCGGATTGATATTTTTCGACCGGATAACGGGAATACCGATACTATGGGGATGGATTGGACCTTTCGTAAACATTTTCACGCGCTTGTTTGCAGGAACACCTGTATCTATAGCTTTTGGCCTCGGTTTTTAACATAGTGTTCCTTCAGTTTCAATCTTTAGAATTTTAGCGAGGAGGCAAAATGAGTAAACCGATCAAGATAGTCATCGCCATTGTCTCCGTGATCGTTGTTTTGATGATAGCGGGTTTTATCGCGATAAAAGCATTTCTCACTCCGGAAAGATTGCGTCAGATATCCGAGCAGATAGCAAGTCAATCGCTGCAGCGTCCAGTGGAAATCGGCACCGTGAACCTCTCGGTGGGTTTCGGGGTCTCGATCAGCATACAAGACGTATCGATACCTAATACCAAAGGTTTCAGTACTCAACCGATGATAGAGATCGAGCGAACTGTCCTGAACCTAAAATTTTTGCCGCTCCTGCAGAGACGCATTGTGATAGGTAGCATAGATTTTGACAGATTCGTGCTCAATCTGGAACGTAACGCCCGCAAGGAATTGAATGTTCTCACACTGATGCCTAAAGAAGCAAAGGGCCAAGGATGGGCTATGTCATTGGATAAATTACGTCTGAAGAAATGCGAAGTCAAATACTACGATGCGATTACGAAATCCAGATACAGATTTTTCGATATCAATCAAGAAGTGAACTTCAGGAAAAACCGGATTTCGTTACGAGGAAGACAGCGTGTGTCTGTACCCGGTAATGAATTGTTACCGGCCGATGATATTATCATCGAGAACTCTGTTGAGTATGACACTTTGTCAAAGGATATGAAAGTGAAAAACATCAGAGTACGCATTGACCCGGCACAAATGACGATTTCTGGTAATATCGAAAAGGGAGAATCTGTCGACCTGCGCGGTGAAATTACACTGGACAGAATGTCCAGGATCACCGGAATGCTGCCTGAAGAATACCGCTTTGAAAGATTGGAAGGCGCACTAAGAGGCGAGTTCACAGTATCCGGGACAACGAAGGATCCAAAGATTGAAGGCGGCTGCGAGATCGAAGAGGTCACTATCATGCCAAAGGGCATGAGCCGCGCACTGGAGCGTATCAACGGAGCGTTCAAATTCAACCGCACTTCGGTCCATGAGATTAGGATAGAGGGCAATATCGGTAAAACAAAATTTGCTATCGGCGGTGATATTTCAAATCTTGATAAGCCCGCACCACTCCTGAATATCTCTACCGAGCTTACGGGCAATCTCGATGATTTCCAATCGCTCACCCCGGAAATGAAGGATGTGAAATTATCGGGGAAGATCAATGGGAAAATCACTCTGAAGGGAACGTTCAAGGATCCGAGCTATTTCGGAGATATCCGCATTAGTGATGGACTGATCGATGGTATTGGCATGGGAAAGCCGCTGACCGGCTTCACGCTGAAGGCAACGATGCAGAACAACGCGGGAAGGGTGACTGAATGCCGCGGCCGAATCGGTAAGTCCGACTTTTCGTTGACCGGTTTTGTCTCCAATTTCAAGAAACCTGTTGCTCAGATAAACAGCCGTTCGAACTTGATCGACCTTGATGAAATACTGCCGGAGAAGGGTACCAGCGCGAGTAGATCGGGTAGATCCAAGCCGGCCAAGGCCGTACCATTGACCATACAAGGCACCGTCGTCGTCAAGAAGTTGACCGGTCTGGATATGGAATTCACCAATGTCAACGCTAACTTCAGTTACGTAGACGGGGTGATCGACCTCAAGAACTGCCGTGCGCAAGCATATGACGGGCAGGTCAATTTTGATTTCTATTACAATGCTTACAGTCCTGAACCATACCGGATCAACTCGAGAATGACGTCCGTGCAGGCACAGAAGGTAACGAAACGTCTCCTGGGATTCGATAAAATAAAAGGAGATCTCAGTGGTGTAGCAAACTTCAACGGAAACGGTTTGGACCGGCAATCCGTCCAATCCAATATCAGTGGAAGAGGAAATCTGAAGGTCATCAATGGTGAATTCAACAATTTCGACTTCCTGGTGAAGCTTCTCGAATGGATAGGCATAAAAGGTCAGAAAGTGGTTAGATTCAACACATTCAATACTGGATTTACAGTAGCGAACGGGCGCGCAAGAGCAGACGATTGGACCCTATCCGCAAGGGTAGGCGATTTTCTGATCGGAGGAACGATTGGCCTGAACGGAACAATCGACATGAACATTGCGGTAACGCTGTCGAAGCACTATTCGGATATTGTCAAACGGCACCACGGCGATTGGATATTTTTCGGCGATAAGGAGGGACGAACAGTTATTGATGTCATCGCAAAAGGCAGCATGAAAAAGCCTCGGTTTACTCTTGACCGCAACCGTATAAAAGAAAGAATAAAAGGCAATATCAAGAACGAGTTCGATAAGAAAATCAAGGACTTTGAATCGGATCTGAAGAACATTCTCAAGGGTATAAGATAATCGCCACGCTGAGATCGAATGCCTGAACTGCCAGAAGTAGAGACGATCACCCGCGAGCTGAGACCCAAGATCCGCGGCAGAATGATCACCGACTGCGTGATAATCCGACAAGACGTAATTGCGCACCCGAAACCTGCACAATTCTGCAAAGCAATTGTCGGTGAGAAGATAATCAACGTTTCAAGGAAAGCAAAGTACCTGATCCTCGAGTTGGGTAACAAGAAACGACTTGTGTTTCACCTGCGCCTTTCTGGAACCATAGCGGTAATTCCTTTAGATCTTGAACCTCAAAAGTTTTCACGGCTCGTCCTTGTACTAAATGACTGCCAGCTATTGTTCAACGAACCGCGCGTTCTTGGAAGGGTTTATCTGATATCTTCAAAGGAAAGACCTCCTATTCTCAAGGGTTTCTACAAACTCGGCTGTGAACCAATTTCTGACGATTTCACTACAGACTATCTGAAGGCAAGATTAAAAAACCGGAAAGCAAGAATAAAATCACTGCTTCTGGACCAAAACATCTGCGCAGGCATGGGCAACATATACTCGGATGAAGCATTGTTCCGCGCCGGCATAAGACCGCTGCGAAGAGCTAATCGGATAACGAACAAAGAACTAGAAAAGCTCACTAAGGCGCTCAGGGATGTTATCGCCGAAGGCATTAGTAATTTTGGCACGTCGGTCTCTGATTACACGAGAACTGATGGCAAGAATGGTAACTTCCAGAATTTTCTTTGTGTATACGGCCGTGAAGGCGAACCCTGCAAAAAATGCGGCACCAAGATAGCATTGAAGAAAATCGGAAACCGAGGCACTCGCTACTGCCCGAAATGCCAACACTGAAAAACCAGAAGCTAGGAAGATAAGAAGTTCAGAGGATTGGGACAACACCGGTAACGTCTTACGGTACGAAACCGATTCCGTATCACGACATCATTCTCCGGCTCGTCTGTCCTCTGACTTGATCAGGGGGACCGGGGAATCCAGTCTGATGCCCGTTGACTGGAAATACCAATCATCAAATGCCAAATTACAAGCAAATCCCAAATTACAATATCCAAAGAGCAATTACCAAAACAGTCAAAATGGATTAACGATATTAACGAAAGTAACGAGAAAAACGGTATCAAGTGTTATTGTCCTTCGTTGACAGGTGTTTGCAAATGTGTATATTTACACTATGAAAGAACTACCTACACGGTATGATCCGGCCCAGATCGAGACGAAGCTATACGATTTCTGGCAGGAATCCAAATTCTTCACTCCCGATATTAATTCGGACAAACCGCCGTATACCATCATGATACCTCTTCCCAACGTGACAGGAAGACTTACGTTGGGACATGTTCTAAACAATTCACTACAGGATATACTCGTAAGGTACAAGAAGCTAACCGGCCACGAGACCTTATGGTTGATGGGTATGGACCATGCCGGCATTGCTACTCAAGTTGTGGTCGAAGAAAAACTGCGCAGCAGAGGAATGACAAAAGAAGATCTGGGTAGAGAAAAATTCGTAGAAGAAGTCTGGAAATGGAAGGAAGAATATGCCAAGATAATCCGTGGGCAGTTGAAAAGAGCCGGTTACTCCCTGGATTGGTCCCGCGAGCAATTCACGCTATCTGAGAACTACTCAGAAAAGGTAATAAAGGTATTCG
>CP070802.1:1222434-1248049 GCA_020343595.1 Caldifarciminota bacterium
GCGACATATATGAAATTCATACTCTTCCCTTCGAACATGGCATCGCACTTCTATGTTCTTGCAGAACTACCCATAGGAAATTCGCTTGAAGCGACATCTGACAATGTGAGAAAGATCGAAGAGTTAGTGATAGCCTTACCTGAAGATGAACTCGAGTCATTTGTCACCCGTGTAGGGCGAAACCCATGGCTCGAGGCCGAAAGTGAAAATTATGCAGCCCTGTCTGTCAGTCTAACTCCTTTTAACGAACGTGAAAGGACTGCTGACGAAATCGTAGAATCGATCCGTAAACAGACCGACAGATTTGAAGGGTTTGAGAATGTCACCTACATGATCGAAACCGGTGGCCCCCCAGTTGGCCGACCCATAAGCATACAGATCGTAGGCTCCAATGATGCATATAGAAAAGAGGTTGCAGACTCTCTGGTAGCACACTTAGGCACAATTAACGGTGTCAAGGATGTCCAGCGGGATGACAAGCCTGGCAAAGAACAGGTCGAGATAAAGATCGACTATAACAAACTTTCGCGACTGGGTCTGACCGTAGCTGATATTGCACAGAACGTTCGCATTGCCTATGACGGCGAAGTAGTGACCAGTGTACGGTATGGAGATGAAGACGTTGATTTTCGAGTACTATTCGAAGAAAGTGTACGCACACGATTGAATTACATAGAAGAGCTGCCCATACCTAACCGTCTGGGAAGACTCATTCCATTGAAATATGTAGCTACCCTGAAAATGGGCCCCGGTCCCGCAGACTATCGCCACTACAAAGGAGATAGAACGATCACGGTTGAAGCCGATGTTGATCAATCTATCATAACACCCTTGGAGGCAACTAATAAGGTCTTTGAGCATTTCGACCTTGATCGACAATGGCCAGGCACGCGGTTCGTTCTGGCCGGTGAAGTAATGGAGACCGAGGAATCAATGGCAAACTTGATGAAAACATTCATCATCGCAGTCGTTGCGATCTATTTTCTTCTGGTACTTCTGTTCAACTCTTTCACCCAGCCTTTTTCGGTTCTGCTCGCCATACCCTTTGGTGTCATTGGAGTCATTATCGCATTCGTACTTCACGGCGAACCAATGAGCTTTGTTGGCATGCTGGGTGTGGTCGGATTAGCCGGGGTTGTCGTCAATGACTCGTTAGTGTTAGTCAATCACATCAATCAACTCAGACGCGAGCGGCCAGGCGAACATCTAATTAAACTTGCGGCGGAAGCGACTTCCAACCGGCTGCGTCCGGTTGTATTGACGACGCTCACTACTGTCGCGGGTCTCCTGCCCCTCGCCTATGGTCTTGGTGGAACTGATCCTTTCATGGCGCCAACTGCACTAGCCCTCGGTTACGGTTTACTGTTTGCCACACCACTTACCCTGGTTCTGATCCCCTGTCTGTATATGGTCCAACACGACGTCGCGATGATCTTCAGAAGGGGGCCTCATGAGGCATTCAAAAGAGAAGAAATTCTAAGAAAGGGCAGAAAGGGTTTCATTAAATAAAACAAAAGGAGGAATTATGACAGAAGATGAGAAAAGAAAAGGCCGGAAAGAATGGTGCGGGCATATGTGGCACCGGGACAAGCTCGATGCTATTGGATGGGCGGCATTTTTCATTTGGGGCGCTTTGGTAATGCTGGCCGATGCAACCAAGTTCTCAGCGAATTTCGACTGGTGGAATGGCTGGGGCGTATTCTTTACCGGGGTTGGCGTTATCGTGATAATTGGCACTATAATCCGTCTATTCACGCCCCATTACAAACGGTCTCCTGTCGGTGGTTTCATATTCGGATTCGTCTTGCTTGCCATTGGTTTAGGTGGTTGGGATTGGGTCTGGCCGTTGGCGTTTTTTGTAATTGCGGTTACGATATTAGTAAGTGTATTCAAAAGACGGCGATGAACAAACGGCAAGAGCAGGAGTAGGCTAGAATGAATAAATCCCCAACACAGCGCGTCGAAGCACTGACCGATGGTGTGTTCGCAATCGTAATGACATTACTGGTATTGGAACTCAGCATACCGGTGATATCAGGGACTTCGTCAGGGACCCTACTAACTCACCGATTGATTGAAATGTGGCCCAAGTATCTGAGCTATGTGGTGAGCTTTCTGGTCTTAGGCCTCTGGTGGCTGTACCATCACGGTGTGTTTGAAAATATCAAACGAGTCGATGGCCGTCTGCTCTACTATAATCTCTTCTTCCTGATGTTCGTATCCCTGGTACCATTTTCCGCATCCCTGGTAGCAGAATACTGGAGAGAAGGGACATCAGCCTTGATATATGGAATCAATATGCTGCTATGTTTCCTGCAGCTTAATGCAATCTCGTTATATGCTGCCAAGAAACGTCTTATAGCAGTAGAACCTGACGCAGCCTACGTCAAAAGTGAGAGAAGAGCACAGATAAGAATACTGCTATTGATAGTATTTGCCATATTGATATCATTCATCAACTCAGTGATTTCCCTGCTTCTCTGGGGGTTGATGTCGGGGTTTTACATTTTGGCGATTTTGGTCAACAGAGAGGGGCTACAAGCAAGGAAGAGCAAGTCCTGATCGCTGACTGAATTACCTGGGCAACGATCAACAAGTCGTCCCTCGTTCTAATCTTGCCTGCTATCGACAGACTACGAAACTATACCGGCTGCCCAGAACCCAGAATCAAAGGAGGGGTACTTGGGATAGACGGCCGGTTTTTGAACTTTCTCTTACCAGATAAATCTCTTGAGAATATTGTGCCACTCAGTTTCAGTCAGCCGGTCGCAGAGATCGTCGACGAGTTCACCACCATCAGTTATTGTGATCTTCGCATTGTCTTCCAATTCCTGATGCAATTTGTCGAATTCTCTCTCCAGCCACTCTACGGCCTGCGTACCTTTCAGCAGATCACCCATGTCTCCAGAGGTTTTCACCTTTAATAACCAACCACGATTATAGGGGTCCTTCTGAACGAGAGTAGGGTCAGACAATGCTTCTTCGTTCTTCTCTACGATCTCTGCATCCAGCGGCAAAGACATCCTCGCAAGCCGGTTGCCCCTGCCGAGGCTCCAGCAATGGCCATCCTTTGAGATCGAATCGTCAGGCAGATCGATCTTGTCGATTTTGCCGATCAAACGGGCGGCAAAATCATCGATACCGATTTTCAATATTTCACCTTCGACTTTTGTCCAGATGTGATTGGGTAGATAGTTGAAATCCTCTCTTAGAGTGAACCCTCTGACTTTTGCTACTTTCTTCGCCAATCTCTTTCTTCTCTTTTGAAGATACGGATTGGCCTCGATCGTATCTTGAATGTATTGATCAACAGCACAATGCCAGCACTCATAGGAGTTCGGACATATCTTATAGGTAAAATCACCGGTAAGCATGTACCTGCATTTCCTTTCTGAAGCGGGCATTTTTCTCATTTTCTCTATGGCTTGCTCAGCAAGCGACACTTGTCCGGAAACTCCATCTTGATTCGTAAGCGCTCGGTCAAATTCGCAATTCTTGCAGTCGTAGTTGCTCGTGCACATCCTGTAAGCGATCACGCCTGCTTTCATCCATATGCAAGGTTTTTCTTCACCAGCACTCTTCTTTTCCTGAGCCACTTCCTGCGGCATCACTTCCTCCTTTTTCTGGTTTGATAGGAAATCTTTGAAGATCGGGCACGTATTATAATTACCTTCGCATGAGTTCTGCATAACCAGTTGGTCTTTTGGCAGCATTTTCTTTGACTGGCATGCACTGCAATAAACCATACTCAGCTCTTCCAAAAACGGGCATTTTGTTATATTCATGGTCATCTCCAATTCGAGATAATGCAATATCTATGCCAACCCCAAGATATCTAAAACCTCGAAATTTAATGAGTTTTACCTAACAAGATACGCAGTTGAGTTCTCAGGCAGTAAAAATTATTTACTTAGACCGAATGTGTCTATATTTCAAACATTTGTGTTGTATATTTTTTAATCTCGTGTAAATATTTTATACAACTATACTATTGAGCCTCTTTAGAAAGCTTGTATTTCTTGATCTTATTGTACAGAGTAACCCTGTTTATTCCAAGAACTGCTGCTGACTTTCTTATGTTCCAGTCCTGTGACTGCAATACATCCCTTATGTGTGCCTTTTCTAATTCCTGAAGGGACTGACCGGTTCCTTGAACATCCTTTTGAGGTTCATGTTTGCCAAAGAACTTTGGAAAGTCCTTTGCCTGTATTTCCAATTCATCCGCGACCACGATAGCATGTTCTATCACATTCTCCAATTGTCTAACATTGCCAGGCCAGTTGAATTCCATTAAAACCTTCATTGCCTGGTCAGATATTCCGTACATCTTCTTGCCCGTATCGAGACTGAATTTTTCCATGAAATGATTGGCTAAGACAGGAATATCTTCTTTTCTTTCTCTTAACGGAGGGACTTCGATTGTGATGACATTGAGTCGATAATAAAGGTCCTCCCTGAATTCATCTTTGGAAATCATCTCCTCAAGATTCTTATTCGTCGCCGCAATGATCCGGATATCGACTTTTATCGGTGTCTTCCCGCCAACCCGCCGGAATTCTCTCTCCTGAATGAACCTTAATAAATCCACCTGCGTCTTGATACTGATATCACCGATCTCATCGAGGAAGAGCGTACCGTTATCTGCTAATTCGATCCTACCTCTACGTTGCGATACTGCACCCGTGAACGATCCCTTCTCATAGCCGAACAGCTCGGCTTCCAGCAAAGATTCAGGTATGGCGCCACACGCAGCAGCAATGAAAGGACAGTCTTTTCTTGGACTCAAGACATGAATCGCCCGTGCAACGAGTTCTTTTCCGGTCCCACTCTCTCCTTTGATCAGAATCGTTGATTTTGTCGGCGCCACGGTTCTTATCATTTCGGTCAGTTTCTGCATCTTCGAACTTTTGCCGATAAGATCCTGGAATTCAAACCGCTTACTCAACTCCTTCCGTAATTGGATATTCTCTTTTAGTAGACGCTGGTGCTCGACAAGCCTGGCAATGACTACGCTGATTTCCTCGGGATTGAATGGCTTAACGATATAGTCGGCCGCACCTGATTTTATGGCCATTACTGCAGTATCAACAGTAGCGTAAGCCGTTATGATAATGACCGGAAGTTGGGGTCTTATTTTGTTGAGCCTTTTCAGGACCTCTAACCCGTCGATCTTGGGCATTTTCAGATCCACTATCGCCAGATCCCACTCTTCTTCCTTCACTTTATCGATGGCCTTATACCCATCCTCGACAGCCACTACGTAATAACCATCCTCCTTCAGCCAGTCACTGAGTGAACTCCTCATTATCTCTTCATCATCGACAAGTAAGATTCTATGCCTGCCCACGTTTCTCCTTTCTGTTTCTACTACCAAAAAATTCATCACATTTTACGCAGAAATAACTCTTCTTATTATCAATGCTCATAATGTTGTTTGAAAGGTACATCACACATCCGGGATCGCTGCAGTGAAATAGCCCGTAACAGTGACCAAGCTCATGAGTGCATACCTTCAGAAGTCTCTCGGTTAACAGCTTATCATCAGTAGGCAAATGATAAAATTCCTGTTTCAGTCTATTGAGTGAGACGAGTGCGACTCTGCCACCAAGTTGTGCCTCTCCATATACGAAGGTCAGGACTGGCGTACAGAGGTCAACGTCTGTAATGCCTATGAGCTTCTCACAATCAGATGGCAGTGTACAAACCAGTTTCTCAATTATCTTCCTTGCGTAATATTGATTTCTCTTAGGTTCAAATGCAAACACAGGATATTCGTTGTCACTTATGACCTTGCACGCTAATATTGAGTTCAGTGGTCCGCACAAGCGTTCTAATATCGGGACTTTGACTGAGCCAATCGTCTTTAGATATAGGTATTTCTCATTCACCGTAAAATTATATTGATTTTCTCAACTGTGTCAATTTTTTAAACATATGCTCTCCTCTATTGTGTTGACAGTGGGCATTTAACACATTATAATCGCTCGTGAAGAAGTCAAAGGGACTCAATGCTTCAACAATGAAATTACTCTTTGCTGGTCTGCTTAAGAATATGAACGGTGGTGTTTTTGTAGTCGATCACAACAAGAAGATCAGATTCTTCTCTAAAGCGGCAGAGTGGATTACTGGATACACTCGTGAAGAGGCGCTTGGAAAACCGTGCCATGAGATCTTCAGGGCTGATGTCTGTGATGATTCATGCCCATTTGATAAGGTCGTCAAGAAAGGTATCCCGATAAAGAGAATGAGCATGGTCATCCTGGGCAAGCATGGAAGCCAAATTGCGATCTCCCGGACTGCTTTCCGCCTCAGTGGCGCCGATGGAAATACGATTGGAATGGCAGCGATTTTTCGCGACACCACAGAAGTACAAAGTCTAAGACAGCAGCTACTCCAGTCCGAAAAAATGGCTGTGATGGGACAACTCGCCGCCGGTGTGGCTCACGAAATAAACAATCCGATCAACGGTATCATCACCTATATTCAGTTACTGCTAAAGAAACTCGACAAAAACGACGTAGACCCCGAGACCTGGAAGAAGAACCTTAATCTTGTCGAAAGAGAGACCAAGAGGATCGGTCAATTGGTTAAGAATCTCCTCAATTTCTCGCGCCAAACCGAACCTGAACTCAGACCGGTATCACTCATCCAGCTCGTTGACGCAACTCTCCCACTGCTGCACGAACAGATGATAATAAAGAACATCAAAATGGTCAGGAACTGTAAAGAAGGTCTCCCGGATATCCTCGGTGATTTCAATCAACTTCAGCAAGTGATACTCAATATTATAGTGAATGCTGTGCAGGCCGTTGGTGCGGATGGTGAAATAAAGATAACATGCTACGCGGAAGGCAAGAGTTTCGTGTATTTCGAAGTAACGGACAATGGTGTCGGTATCCCTGATGAAGATATGGACAAGCTCTTTGACCCATTCTATACTACAAAAACCGGCAAGCAGACAGGTGTCGGCCTTGGACTGTCAATTGCCAACAAGATCGTAAAAGCACATCACGGGCGAATAAGAATCCAAAGCGAGGTAGACAGGGGTACCACTGTCTCGGTTCGTCTGCCAACTCCATAATTACCAAAGAACTAAGGAGCGGTAAAGCAAACACCCAGACTGGTATCCGGGATCACTCAGAATGACTTTCCTCTTTCCCGCCAAATCGGCTGTACATATTCATTGGCTAGTTCAATATTGATCTCCGGGAGTACCACACAGTCCGGGCATACTCTTTTCGCAAACCCGTAGTACTCGTAGATTTCATGCACTCTGTATTTCTTCCCGCAATATTCGCACAAACCTTGCTCTGCTGTTTTGAAAACAGGATTTATGATGTGCGTGTGGCTCAAACGAGGACGCCCAACTTCGATGTAGTACTTAGCGCATGATCTGCTACTGCAATCATCGCATATCGGAACAGCAGTCTTTCTTCTAAGAGTATCTCTAACCTTCAACTTTCCGCACAAGAAACAATACATCTCCCTTGCAGGCTTATATGAGATCGTAATTGATTGAGCGCCCCCATTTGCAATGAATGTGTTTTCCATCCTGGATATTGCCTTGTTAAGCAGATTATCACGCTTTGGAATGTACCCCAGTTCATACAACGAATAAAAAACATCCGCCCCTTTCGCAAGGACAACCCGGAATCCGGAACTCTGTATGAAATTTCTCAATCTTCGGGGTGTATACCAATACTGAAAAAATTTGGGTCGAGAAGTCGTGACACCCCTCATCCTTCTCAAAATCTTTGTTATTTCTCTCTTCACTTTGGTTTTGGTTTGCAGCAGTAATTGTGAGACGGAAAGAGATGGTGTGGAAATAATGGCGATTCCACCCGGACGGAGGACTCTGAACGCCTCAGACAGTACGTGTTGCGGCCCTTCAACAAAATGCTCTACTACTCCTCCCGATAGGTATCCGGATAGACTACTGTCAGCGAATGGCAATGATTTTACACTGCCACGACAGAATTCCCCTATTAACCTGCTATTCTGTCGATACTCCTGTATGCTTGTCATTGCTTTATCAGACAGGTCTACTCCCACACAATCAACACCCAATTCGTTTAAATAAAAGACATATCGGCCTAAGCCACAGCCTGCATCCAATACGATCCCATGCCGTGGAACATACTTCAAAATCCAGTGTCTGAGTCCGAAAAAATCCCACATCCTTATTTCACTTTCTGGCGTCAGTCTAGACCATCTTGATTCCCATATTTCGTCTCCACTAGATCTCATGCGCCTCCCTGTCTGCTCATTTACAAGTATATCCCATATCGTACAATAAGTCAAATGACGAGTACTTTGCTCTTGTGACGTTCATACTGGCAAATTCCACTTGAATAACTCACTCAAAATGCTTATAATGAATTGAAAGAGTTCTTGGCTACCAACAAATAGATTATGATCTTTAATCAACACTAACCGAAAGGATGTAGCATATGGCAAAAGTTGTGAATATCGAAGAATGTTTCACGAAGTTCGATGATCTCTTCTCACCGAAGATCGTCGGAGAACTAAATGGACAGCATGTGAAGGTCGTCAGGGTGGAAGGCGACAAGGTACCGTGGCATACCCATGACACTGAAGACGAGATGTTCTTTGTGGTCGAAGGTGAAATGGATGTCCAGGATAGGGACGACATTGTGACGCTCCACGCCGGTGAGTTCTGTATCGTCCCGCACGGCAAAGAACACCGGGTTGTGCCGCGTGGCCATGTCAAATTGATATTGTTCGAACCTGCCGGCATCGCCCACACCGGGAAGGTGCGGTCCGAGATCACAAAAGACGACTACGACCGCCTCGACGTATGACGATGTTGAGAAAAAACCCGGAGGAAGCACAATGACCAAGCGAGATATTCTATCGATCTCTTTTAAGATACTGGGCGTCGTTTGTATAATGTACACCATCGTTTTGATCCCCAGTATAGGCATGGCGATTGGCATGCTACTAGGACAACAAGAAAGTGAATACGCCCGTTATGCCGTGAAATGGCATTTTTTCATAACGGTGCTCTTTCCTATCTTTACTTCTTTGTTCGGCCTGTTGCTATTGAAATGGGGCGACGCTATTGCTTCAAGGCTGATTCGTGAAGATACCCGGATTGAAATTACACCCACGGATGATTGGGAGAGGCGTGTTTTCTGCCTCTCAATGAAGATCATTGGACTGATATGGCTTATCAGGGCTATCCCGGATCTAATAAAAGCAATAGGCGAATTGACCATGCGATGGAATTTCTATTATTACAGTGTCCCTCAAGCTTTTGTAGTCTTACTGGCTGCCGTACTATCACTATTAATCGGTCTATACCTTCTCCTCGATGGAAGGTATCTTCTCAAACTTGCTTTCGGCCGAAAATCCGATAGGAAAGAATGAGTATGCAATGCACGCCACCTGTCAGTGCGATCGTGTTCTCAAAATCGGTATGTGGAGGGGTTGTTGTACCATCAAGGGTCCATCTGTGTTTCGACAGAAGCGGCACGTAGACTTAAGTGTTGACAATATCGAAAATTATTATATAATTAGTTAAACGATACGAAGGCTCGGCGGAGCCTGCCCATCTTATTTGAGAAGCACTAGTAATACAGCTATATCTTTTTTGTGGAAAGACTGTCCATAGGTTGATGGGGAGTATTATAGTTATTAGAAAAAGAAGGGACAGAAGAGAAAATGGCTTTGATTATCTTTATTTTAATGTTGTCCAACCCGGAGAGTCCGTCAATGCATCTCGGCAGGGTGTATTTTGATATGACCCAGAACACCCTGGTCCGAGAGTCAGAAACAATGTTAAGAACCATCGCCGACCGTATGAATGATGAACCTAATCTTCTGATCGATCTATATGGCTACAAGTATGGTCGGATTGCGCCCGATTTTGACAAGTCTGGCGGATTAGCAGACCGCGTCAAGAATTATATGGTGACCACGTTCAACATACCTGCCGATCGGATTCAGAGCCCGGATTACACACCGGCGCGATCGTCTGCCCTCAGCAAAGACACCGAAGATCATTGGGTGGACATTTTTGTACGTCAACCAGATGCGATACTCTCATGGTTCGAGAACGATGTCAAAGTGCAACCTCCAACATCAAGGCCAAACTGGCTCACTCCACTCCCCGACTATTACCTTTATCATGGTTACAAAGTCACCACAGGAAAAAGATCAAGTGCACATATCTCGTACCCGGGCAAAGGTATGCTGAGGATGGATGAAGAGGCAATGGTTATCATTCATAGCCTGAGCCTGGAGCGAAGGGCAGAGCAGTTCGTCCAGAATCTCAGACTGCAGGACGGAAGTCTGACAACACTTTTGAACAATGTAACTACACAAAAAGACGAAGAGACACATGTAGAAGCTGACCGAGAAATTGCTGCTCAAATGCAGGATACGGTGGTCGCTGAGAAACTGGAAGAACTCGTTGCTGTCTACCAGCAAAATGCTGATGTAGCAGACTTAGGTGAAGAACCTACGCTTCAAATTCGTACAGACACAATCGAAGACAAGGAAAGCGTACTCAGTATCCCGCCTGCAGTACCTACGCTTGTTTCTCCACGGATGAATGAAACGAAATACAATCCGAAGGGAATCACTTTTCTCTGGCAGCCTAGCGGCGCTCTCTCCCACCTGCAGGTAGCCGAAGATTCCTTATTCGAACAGATAGCCTTCGATGCCTACGCCGCTAGCGAATCGCTCGTAACAACACTTTCAGAGAATACATATTACTGGCGTGTGAGTGGAATCAACAGGGACAGTGTTGAGGGAGATTACACTGAGTACTGGACCTTCATCATCGAGGTCGATACCATTAATCCAGAGTTCGACATCGCGCTCGCGAGAAGCGCGCAGAGTGAAAGAGTGATCGCCTCGGGTCGCACAGAAATCAACGCAGATCTTTTCATAGATGGTGTATCGATCAAGAAAGAAAGCGATGGTTCCTTCTCATACGTGTTACCCGTCGAATTTCAAAATGATAACATCACAGCCCGGGCAGTCGACCCTGCCGGGAATATTACAGAGAAGGTGTGCAGAATTCCTGGCAGGCCGTTATTTACCGTCGGCGTCAATTCAGGGTTATCCATAGTTACCAACGATGGGAATGTTGGATATGAAAGCGGACTATGGTACGGTTTCACGCTCTCTAAGATGCTCTTGCCCAGCGTAAGTCTTTTCACAGGTGCGGCGGTCGCGATGACCAGCGGAAGAAATGATGACATATCTACCATGTCGGATATTGTCGAAATTGAACTTGGTATCAGAAAGACTTTTCACACGGGAAGAATATCCCCGTTTATTTATCTTCAGGCAGGTTTTGCATGGTCACAGACGAGTCTGGGCCGCCGTACACATCCAGGTATTATCAACTATGGTGGAACATCCGCGCAACCTTCTATGGGCGGCGGCGTAGGTGGTTGGATCCATCTCGGACAGCGCTGGTATCTTAAAATACACGCGGACTACATGCACATCTTTATCGGCGATAACGCGTCAGGAAAGACTGAATCTCTCATCCGGGTCGGAATTGGCATTCAGGACAGGATGCTATGAGCAGCAATCGGGAGTAGGGGAAGAATTTCGATGATCAGACGGAGAAGCACATTTCATGAAATCGCCACAACAACGATCGCAATCGCTGCGGTTGCTGTCTTGAGCATCACCTACGCGCTTCTAAATGTCAATGCCGACGCACTCAGACGCTCGGCACGTGAGTATGCTGTTTCCGTTGCTGAAAATGTTGCGTACAGGATCTCCGAGGAGTTTGATGGTTTTGAGAATGCGGTTGACCAAATTATCAATGTATTCAGCAGTTCCGTTTTCTCGACCGAAGACAAGGTTGAGATGGCGAAGGCAATAATGGTACTTGAATCGGTTGATTTCATTGCCGTATTCGATGAGCGTGGAAAGAGACAGGACGTAATCTCTTCGGGCCCTGTTGCTGTTCCTGACGAACTTGCTGATAACATGCGGCTATTCGCGACTGAACAAGGCCGGTATTACGGCGTGGTAAATGAAGACGGTGAGTCAGGGAAATTGGGTATTCTTCTCCCGTGGTGGCGTGGAAACCAGATATTTGCCTATTTATATACGGAAATGGATCTTTCTCCAATCTCTGCGTATATCAAGGATATTTCCCTGTCGAGACTTGGTTCAGACGACCTCGTATGCGTATTCGACAGAAGAGGGAGTATCATTCTTCCTCTCGAAGAAAAGCGACAGGAGTTCCTTGCAGGCATTCTCAGCCAGGGATTCATAATGGAAGACCCAGAGACAGATGAACTTTTCTTCGACGGCGAGTTCATTGCCACCCATAACTATACTGACAAGGAAAAGGGAAAAATGCTTGGTGCGGTCATCAGCATTCCCGAACTCTCGTGGGCAGTTTTCATCCAGCAACCCTACGATGCAGTATACTGGAGTCTTGGAAGGATGAGAAGACTATCGATAATGGTTGGCTTTCTCTCTCTGTGTTTCGCAGTGCTTTTGGCATTTCTGATTTCACGCTACATCACCCGGTCGATCGCCAAGCTCATCTACGGTGTGCGTCAGGTGGCAAACAGAAACTTCGCTTTCAAGGTTGATATTCAATCGAAGAACGAGATCGGTGAACTTGCAGATACATTCAATCAGATGGTAGATCAACTGAACGTACATCGAAAGCACATTGAGCAACAGCAGAATAAATTGGAGGTCCTCGCACGAACAGATGCACTCACCGGATTGAACAACCACCGTCACTTTATGGAAGAACTCACCTCCGAGGTCAATCGCGCTGTGCATTCTGATGCCCCATTAAGCGTCATGATACTCGACCTTGATGAGTTCAAACGTATCAATGACACGTACGGCCACCTCATTGGCGACCAGGTCCTCTTGACAACGGCCGACATAATAAAAAGCCATTTACATTCAAGCGATATCATTGCTCGATATGGTGGCGATGAATTTTGTGTTGCACTAACAAATACTTCAGTTCCGAAGGCACGAGCAGTGGCAACAAAAATCCGTAGAGAAATCGCTGATAAGGTATTCTCTGCCGATGGTTCCAAGGAATTCCAGGTTACTTGCAGTATCGGCTTGACTCAGTTTCACAAAGAGATGGAGAGCACGCTGGAGGTGCTCAAACTTGCTGATCAGGCACTATACAAAGCAAAAAAAGCAGGCAGGAATCAGATAAAGGAAAAGAACTTCAAACAGGGTGATTAGACAAGAACACTTCGAAGGTCGTTATTTCACTCTATATATCATACAACGGATTACTACCTCACCAAAATCATCTTGGATGTTTCGCAGCGGTTTTGAGTTAGGAGTGTCACAAAATATACGCCAGATGGCACGTCACGATCCTGTTCATCTCTGCCATCCCAATAAGATGTTATTACGCCGGCAATATGATGTTCATCCGTTAGTGTCTTAATCCGACATCCGTTCCTGTCATAGACATGCAGTGATGCCTTGCCTGGCATATTGATCGAATACGATATCATAACGAGACCATTTGCTGGGTTTGGCCAAACGGACAGTGCATTCTGCGAATCAAGATGCCTTATTTCATATCCCTCGGCAATCCCGGTTTCGTGATGCCTCAGGAAGATACCGACAATTATGTCCACCGGATCACCTTGCACCAAGGCAAAGAGCACATCCATACCCCTGAATCCCTCGTGGAAACAGAGGCCACCGGCTATACCGCTCATTATTGTCGATGGTACATAATCAAAAACGAAACCGGTGAAATCCATGGTCATGGCATCCATCTGTTCTATAACACAATAGAATGGCGTACCCGTGGAATCCTGGCTGTGCCACCAGACATAACCGCCCTCTGAAACATCACTATCATAAGCAGCGCCATACATGAAATAATCATTGGAACATGTATCAATGACAAAACCTGCCTTGTTGAATTTGTAGTTGAGGGACAATGTGTCACCGGAACTCGTATAGAACCACGCACTGTCCTCCATGTATGCAAGTGCGCGATTCAGGGGATATGCCGGCCCCTGAAAAGTGCCGTAATGAGCGAGCGAGCTGTCCGAGAAGCTGATCCCGAACTTGTCGATCTGGCGATCATAACTGCCAAAAAGAGTATCGATACCGTCCGGACCGACATACGTTCCGTCCCATGCAAGATCGCGCCAGCCCCAGTACTCGCCGAGTCCTATTTGGTCAAGTACCATTACCAAATTCCCGGCGGTGTCAATCACATAAACCTTATTTGGATCCGCACCTCCATTTGCTCCTGTAACGTAGAAGTATGTACCATCGAACTCCAAACCGAGAAGTTGAAAATCACCGGTCAGTGTTTGAACATCCATCTCAAAGACAACGTCACCAAGGGTCGTATCCCGCAATGTCCTGGCAACTCTTGGAATCTGTTCCCGAGCCGGCATTTCGCGAATCCCATCACTTAATGGCTCCGCCCTATCTTCTCCGGTGAGACTCAACGAAAATACGGCCAGTACAGGTATCAGCAGAAGCCGTCTACAGCCTTTCAAAATTCCTCCCTGTCATGTATTATCCTTCCAGACATATAAGCCGCCGCGTCTATTAATTGAATATCGTATCATCCTGGACAGAAATTAGATGGAATCGTCGTGTATCTGACCAGTCAGTATACCATGTCCATAAATCACTGTATGCTCTCACTCTGAAGTAGTATGTCGTGACGGGAGGAAAACAAAACGCTTCAAAGGAATACGGCGGAAAGAATCCTTGATATGGGAAAGCAGTGGTAAACGTAGAATCTCTATCTATTTGAAACTCATAACCTTGTGCACTATCTACGCCGGTCCAATCAAACAATACGGTACGATAGTATTCACACCGAAACAACGTATCCTGAAGAGGAAGTAATACACTCGGTCCTTCGGGTGGATCGGTCTTCTCTGGTGGTTCTTCTGGCTTGTACTCATCCGGATCCATGCAGCCGATAGCCAGAATTACCAATACTGATATGATTACGGCGCCAAGATTTGTTGTCTTCTTACAGACTGAACATGTCATATGCCCTCCAAATACTAAAACGCGATAGAAAAACCTAACCTTGCCCTTCGCGGTGCGCTATATGCATTAGCGTAATCATCAGATTCGGCAGCGAGACCAATGAATGCTTCATACTGTTCCTTTGCAGTAATCAATCCATCGTGGTTCCTGTCCGCCGCAGGAGTGTAGTACTCGTCGTCCGTATCATAGATGCGCTGGTAGTATTGCCGGAAGAATTCTACGTAATGAATATCTCTCCAGCTGATCAATGGCCCGTGCGTTCTGATCTGGAACCGGTCGCCAAGAACGTTGATCACCTCAAGGTTGACATTCAAGGCAATTCTGCCGACCTCGAATGTCTTGCTCAACACACAATCTAGCTGCTTCTGAAATTCGAAGCGCAATATGTTCCGCTCCTCCGTCTTCCCTTCTTCACCCCAGGGCGTGTACGGAAAACCTGTTCCGAAATAACCAAACAAGTGCAACTCTGTTTGCAGCGGTAAATTGGCTGTACCCTGGAGGAAAATCCTGTGGCGCTGGTCAAAATCGAGATAATATTCTTCTGGTATATACGTTATCATTGAGTAATCTTCATACCAATCATAAATGTCGTACACCTCTTCCGCATAAGAACTCGTTCCACGCGCCCACGAGAGCGTATAGGAAACTCTTCCCGAGAAGATCTGATATGAGATCTCTAAGATCGCCTCAATTCCTCTAATATTCCCGTACTCGATATTTTCGAACCTTATGTGATCCTGAGGTATGGCCGCTATGAACCTTGTGCCTATTAAGTCGTCGACATCCTTGTAGAATACATTGAAGGTCGTCCCGACATGATCATTGATCATTCCTTGCAGGCCGATCTCATAACTCACCGTCTTTTCCGAGCTAAGATATGGATTGCCGATCAACGGTAAGTACTCATCGAAGTACTCTGGAAGGGGGAGAATGTTATGATACCTGTAGACATAATCATAAAGCGGCGGCTGAACATACACACCGACATTTGTCCTGAAGAGAAACCTGTCCGTCACCATGAAGGAAAAACCGACCCGCGGCGAAATTATCGTCTTCAATTCAATGTCGCTCAAGCCAGCTACATAGCGCTCTATCCTACACCCGATTTTTGCGTACATACCTTTATAATCGATGTTATCCTGAAGGTAGATCGAGTACTCCTTCGGGTAGTACCGGTACTCGTCGATAATAACACCAGTATCACCGGAGAAGATGTACTTCCTGGGAACGAAGTGATTGAAACAGCCGAATTCTAACATAGAATATTCGAATCCAGCTCTGATCTCCTGGTATCGGCCGGCCTGTATGTGTGCCTGCCCGTGCACTTTCATGACATTAGTCGACATGTCACGGTATTCCGGGAAATCACCAGAAGTCACAGGATATGCATGATAGGGAATATATCCCAGAATATAGTAATTAGCACCGTATGGGTTCATCACACTGAACTCGGGCCATTTAAGTGTTCTGTAATCCTTGAAGGTAAAATCTTCAAAGATACCGTACGTACCCCTCTCTCTGACCCCGTACGTCTTGTTTGCATGCAATCTGCTCAGCGTAATGCTGAAATACTTGTGTGCATCAGGCAGGAAATCAAGATTGATGACTTGCAGGTTTCCTTCATTCAGATCGGATCGATAGTGGCTTAAATTGAATTTCCACTTTGTATCATAACGGTCGAATTGAAACCGGGATTTTGCCCCACTCATTGAGAGTTTCCACTTCCCTGACGGAGCGAATATCCATTTCGCATAAAGAGTGTAGTCATCCCGTTCCTTGTGCGGCAGTGCAAATAATCTCGGATTCCAATCATTCGTATGCATCACATCGACCGAAAATAACCCCTTAAATTTATCAGAAGCCGGCAGATGTACTGTTACCTGGTAATTCTGATAACCAAAGTCATAATGAAAAGGCATAATCGTCTCGGTCTTGTGGCTCACTTTAGCGCGAAGCTTATCCCCTGGATGCGAGGCGATCATGTTCACAACACCTGACATTGCCCGGCCGTATTCAACGTCAAAACCACCGGGTAGGAAGATCACTTCGTTAACAACACCCTTGGGAATACCGATCACCGGATCGCCCGTATGCGGGTCTATGATTGATACATTGTCCACGAGGTACAAGACCTCGGTTACCCGTCCTCCGCGCACGTGCAGGGCCGTGTCGAGCCGTGCCACCGATGGCTGAAATGCAATAAAATCAACCGCGTAATCTACTGGCAGCGCTTCGAGCTCCTTCTTTCTGATAATATATGTAGTACCAGTCATCTCCTTACTGACGACAGGAGATTCGCCGACTACGGTCACGGCAGGGATCTGGACTGGAGACTGCTGGAGGGCTACTTCCAGACGAGTGATCAGGTTAGTTTCAACGAAAACACCCGACACGATCTTTGTCTGATACCCAATGCATGATACTTCTATCGTATATGCTCCAGAGGCAACACTAACAATGAAGAAATTGCCGTCCGCACCTGTTTGCGTACCGATGAGGTTTTCCTGGATTACAACATTTGCATATGGTATGGGATCACCTGAGCCTTCATCCTTAACGATACCCTGAATCTTGCCGCCACTGGCACCTAACAGAATGAATGCAATTACGATGCTGCTCATTCTCCGCTCCTAATCCAAGAATAACTGACCTTCTCACAAGGTGCTCACAAGATGTTCAAAACACCATGAATATCATGATAGAGTAAGGCGCGTCCGCTAAAGTGATGGAGCTGAGTATACCAGAAGCACTATACGATTCTCTGTCTGAATTCTATGATGCTACCTGCAGAATATACTGGTTGATCTACTCTATGTCAAGACTCATTAGACCGATCGTCCGTGCTCGGTACGGCGGATTATTTCGTCCTGCAGGTCCTTGCCCAGATCGACGAAATAATCGCTGTATCCGGCGACTCTAACGATAAGGTCACGATACTTCTCTGGATCTCTCTGCGCTTTCTTCAACGTCTCGGCGGTAACGACGTTGAACTGAATATGATGGCCGTTCATGCTGAAGTAGGCACGTATCAGCGCAGCAAGGTTTCTTATTCCCTCCGCGTCGGCGAGCAATTGAGGTGTGAATTTCTGGTTGAGCAAGGTACCACCGGTCCGGACATGATCGATCTTCGCAGCAGACTTGATAACTGATGTTGGTCCGTTCTTATCCGTACCCTGCACCGGAGAAATGCCTTCGGACAGAGGTTTGTGCGCGCTACGGCCATCAGGCGTTGCACCGACCTTGCTCCCGAAATACACATGCACGGTCGTTGGCAAGAGGTTGATCCGGAAATGACCGCCCTTGGTATTCGGTCGTCCATCAACCGCTTCAAAGAATGCCTCGAAAATTTGTTTCATGATTGAATCGGCATAATCATCGTCATTGCCATACCTGGGAGTGTCATCCCACAATCTACTGCGAACGCTTTCAAATCCATTGAAGTCATTACGCAACGCCCTCACCAACCGGCGCATGCTAATATCCTTTTTGTCGAATATATGAAACTTGATAGCGGCCAATGAATCGGTGATACTGCCGAGCCCAACCCCCTGAATATAAGAAGTATTATAGCGGGCACCGCCGTTGTGATAGTCCTTCCCTTTGTCGATACAATCATCTATCAATGCAGACAAGAATACCGCCGGCATATATTTCGCATATATACGCTCGATTATAATATTGCCCTTTATCTTGATATCGATGAAATGCTCGAGTTGCTTCTTGTATGCAGAAAATAAGCCGTCAAAAGTCTTGAACCGCAACGGTGAGCCAGTACGCAGCCCGAGGGTTGCACCGGTCAATGGACCCTTGCCGTTGTTGAGTGTGATCTCAAGAATCTTCACAAGATTGAAATAGCCGGTCAGAATATAGCTCTCCTTTCCAAAGGCACCGGTTTCCACGCACCCGCTCGCTCCGCCATTGCGGGCGTCAATGACCGATTTCCCCTGTCTGAGCAATTCCTGCACTATTTCATCGGCATTGAAGATCGATGGCTGCCCGAATCCGGTCCTGACTATCTTGAGCGCCCGCTCCAAAAATCTTTCCGGACTCTTGTGACTCACCTGCAACATAGAACTCGGCTGCAATATCCTCATTTCCTCGATAACATCAAGCACCAAATATGAAAGTTCGTTCACAGCATTGGACCCGTCCGGCTTTAGACCTCCCAAATTTATCAAGCAGAAATCTGTATAGGTGTTGCTTTCCTGCGCGGTCACCCCTACTTTGGGCGGCGCAGGCTGGTTATTGAATTTTATCCAGAACGCCTGTAGCAACTCACGTGCCCGGTCTTTTGTCAATCTACCAGTAGCAATATCCCGCTTGTAGAACGGATACAAATGCTGGTCCAGTCTCCCAGGATTGAAGGAATCCCAGGTGTTGAATTCAGTGATCACCCCAAGATGAACGAACCAGTAGTATTGCAGCGCCTCCCAGAAAGTCCTCGGTGCATGGGCCGGCACCCAATCACAAATCTTTGCCATTTCCTTTAATTCTTTTCTTCTTCTTGGGTTTTCAGCATTGTCAGCCAGGCGCCGCAACTTCACTGCGTGCCGGTGAGCATATCCTATTAAAGCATCAACGGCAGTAGCCATTGCATTCAGCTCTTCTCGCTTGTCAAATGCCTCGACGTCATCATAAAAATCAAGCGCAAGAATTCGCTCCCGTATCCTGGTCTTGAAATCAACCAATCCATACCGGTATATCTTGTCATCAAGAACAGTGTGACCAGGAGCACGCTGCTCCATGAATTCTGTGAACACTCCTGCCGCGTATGCCTTCTGCCAGTCTTCATTGGTTTCCCGGAATATCTGCTCACGTATTGAACGTCCTGTCCAGAATGGAATGATACGCTTTTTGTAGATATTACGGGTATGTTTACTGACGCGGAATGCGACCTTCGCGCGCGAATTCAGAATATCAAGGTCTTCAAGGCTATGAATGCATATTTCCGGGTAGGTAGGAGTTGCCCGCGGCGCCGGGCCGCGTTCGCCGACGATAAGCTCACCTTCATCAATGTACAGCCTCTTGTTTTTAAGTATGTACTCGAAGGCATGAGCTCTTGTGACCGGCACAGAATTCTGTTCATGACAACCATTCTCATAGAATGCCGTTATCAAACGCGCACGCTCCGCAGAAAGATACGGTCGGATGCTCAGGCTTTTGCTCCTGAGCCTTGATATTCTCTCGTTCACTCCGTACCCCTAACCTTAACCTTCAGACCATAGTCACGCAGTATCCTGCCAATTACACGCAGTTCACCATTTGACGGAGGCTCAAGTTTCTTGAGTGGGTAGTTTATGCTCATTCTCCTGTATTTGTCCTTGCATAAGTAATTATATGGCAACAAATGAATTGTATCAATACTCTTCAAACTCATCAAAAAAGAACCGACAGCGCGCACGTTGTCGGGACGGTCAGTTATGCCCGGGATAATCGGAAAACGTGCCACAACTCGTGCTCCTGCTGCGGTGAGTTTCCTGAGGTTATTCAGAATCGAATCCGTACCCGACCCGGTATATTCAATGTGCTCTTTGTCATCCATTAACTTCAGGTCATAGAGGAAGAGATCAGAATATCCCAATATTCGTTTGAATGCTGACCAAGGGGCATATCCACTCGTGTCGACGGCTGTCTGCATACCTCTCTTCTTGGATTCCTTCAGTAAAGAGAACAGAAACCCGGGTTGCATGAGAGGTTCACCGCCAGAAAAAGTGACGCCGCCTCCGGAATAATCATAGAAGATCCTGTCCTTTTCTACTTCTGAAATCACCTGTCGAACCGATACCTCACGCCCGATTGTATGCTTATCTTCACCGGAGAATAGTCCTGAATACTTCCGTCCATACACCCCTCGGAACCTCTCTGGCTCAACCTTCTGACTCTCAGGATTCTGACACCACTGACACCTGAGGGGGCAACCTTTCAGAAAAACCGTTGTCCTGATACCAGGACCGTCGTGCACCGCATATTTAATGATATCAAAGATAATACCAGCAGGATTTCTCTTGCGCGCCATGCGATATTATCGATATTCTGGCAAATATGTCAATCATCGTGAAGTTGCGCAAAGGGTATTGACAGCACCAAGAAAATTGTTAATCTATGTGGGTAAAGCCAATCCATATAAAAGAAAACCAAGGGGGCAGTATGAAATTAGCATCAAAATTGTCGGTCCTTTTGCTGGTGGTTTTCGTTCTACCAGCACTCGTGAGTGCGCAGTGCACAGACAAGTGCGCCGGGTCGTGTTTGAAGAAAGCGGCTGAAGAATTCGTGAAGTCAGTTCCTGGTAATGAAATGTTCTTGATGTCGATCGAATCTCTCGCTGAAATGGTTGACGGTGGTAAGAATGACTACGTGATCCTCGACATCAGACCCCCGCAGTACTACGCCGCTGGCCACATTGAGAGTGCGATGAACATTCCTCTACCCATGCTTGTTGAGAAGCTTAATTCTGTTCCGACCGGCAAGAAAATCGCAGTCGTATGTTCTCTCGATACCAATTCCGCTTTTGGTGTCGCGGTCCTGAGGATGCACAAACGCGATGCCTGGATCGTCGAAGGTGGTGTGAACGCCTGGGAAGGATTGGGTCGCGAGTTGGTCAAGTAGAACAACAGCTATCCCGAACGAAGAAGGGGTCGTGCCGCTCCTTACGGCACGACCCCTTCTTCATAGCAAACTATCTGTGCTTGACTTCGAGTAGACCTGTGCTATAATCTTTAAGCACTGGGAGGTTGTATGACGAGAAGGGATTTTATCAAATCGCTAGCAACCGGCGCTGTAGCATTCTTTGCCGGATTGTACGCTTTCGGTTGCGGCAAGAAAGAAACTCCAAAAGAAGAAAAAGCAGCAGAACCTGAAATGACCGATGAACAGAAACGGGAATATGTCTTTGCCAACTGCATCTGCGGCAAGTGTCCGAGCTGGGTAGAATGTGGAGAAAAAGGTGGATTCTGTCTCGTCGGTAAGAGCACCTGCATCAAAGAGAAAAAAGGCTGCATCTGCCCTGATTGTCCGGTAACTGCGAAGATGGGTCTCAAGTATGGATACTATTGTACTGAAGGTGATGCGAAATCACTGATGGAGGCTGAAGCTAAAGCCGGCTAAACTTTTCCCTTACAGCTAAATAGGAGGCCGGGGCTAATCCGGCCTCCTTCATTTGTTAAACTCTGTTTGTATTGCTAAGAGTAATCTACCTCAATAACACACACATCTTCGTTCGCGTAGCCGAACCAGTGTTCAACCGGTAGAAGTAGACTCCGTTTGGCAGATCATTTCCGTCAAAAGCAATGCTGTGTTGGCCAGCGGGCATATGTCCGTCAACAAGTTCAGCCACCTCTTGTCCGATCAAATCATAAATTGCAAGCCTAACGTGTGCCGCTTGTGGAATGCTGAATCGTATCGAAGTCATCCCACTGAAAGGATTTGGGCTATTCTGCGCAAGAATGACATCGGTGTTCATCTCTTTGAGATCACCTGACTCCTCGACACCGGTCCCGCCGGTCGTCGTGTGGATGATTGTACCATCATAGCCTACTGCCCAGCCCAGATCGGCGTCGAGAAAGAAAAATCCGTACAAGTAGTTGGTTGTCCCGGCATCCTGCATCACCCATGTGGCGCCACCGTCCGTAGTGTGCAGAATTGTCGCGTGATCGTTGTCACCACCAGCAATCCAGCCGGTCAACGCGTCGATGAATTGAATATGACTGAAGTGATGTGTGGTCCCAAGATACAAGGAATCCCAAGTTGAGCCGCCGTTAGTCGTCCTTACCACCAACCCACTGACACCGACTGCCCAAGCCGTGTCCAGGGTCACGGCGCTTACGCCTGTAAACTCTCGGATCGTACCGGAATTCTGCTGTATCCAGTTTCCCCCACCGTTTGTCGTTCCGAATATCGCACCGGCCTCACCGACCGCATAGCCAATGTTCGAATCGAGAAAATCAATAGCGTGGAGCGGATTTGCATCATTCTCGTAGAATTGGGTATTCCAGGAACTCCCCCCGTTACTCGTGTAGAGAATGTAACGTGTTGGATCGGGGCCGGGAAAACCCTCTACCCTACCACCAGCCATCCAGCCATGGTCTTCGTCGATGAAATACATATCCCAGAGATAACCATCTACCGCCGAATTCTGGTCAACCCAGGTAGTGCCCCCATCTGTAGTATATCTTATCTGCCCGAAATTACCTGCTGCCCAACCCTCCTGCGTACTGACAAAATGTATTGCATAGTAGTTTACGGACGGGGTTGGCTCGAGATCGAACCAGTTGGCGCCGCCATCGGTTGTGTGGAAAATGCTATTGGTGATACTGGCGATCCATCCATTCTGAGCATCCGCGAAGTGAACATCAAAAAGCGGTTTATTCGTACCAGAATTTTGAGTGAACCATCCTTGTGAAAACAGTAAAACTGGCAGCATGACCAGCCACAAGGCATTTAACCGACCATCTACATGTCTTTTCACCTAACACCCCCTTTCCATGAAACGAAAACACTGAACAGCTATATATTTCGACAATTGAGACGTTTCAGCGTTTAGTATGAATCAGAGTAAGACGAGACTGCTAGCGAACAAGCGTTACCCGAGTACTTGTCGCAAATTCACCCTGCGTGAGATTGATTATATACAATCCAGAGGCCGCATCTCTACCATGCACATCTCTACCATCCCATACAATATCGTGCAATCCCGGGGCCAATACATCATTGACCAAAGACTTCACCATCCTGCCAGCAGCATCGTATATTGCAAGACGTACTCGTTCACTACTTGATGTCGAGATTTGAATGGTGCACTGCTGCGTGAAAGGATTAGGATGAACCCGGCTGAGACCGAACGTCGGCGGCTCGTCTTTCAGGAAATTCTGACCCAGAATTTCCTGAAGTGCATTAATGAATCCGTACATCTCGTCCATCGTGCCGGTGGAGACCCGTATATGCCTTGGCATACCCCAACCCACACGGACATGGTAACCTCTGCTCGCCAGTTGCGAAGCAACCGAAGCGGCGCTCATTCCCGTATCAAACATCATGAAATTGGTTTCAGACGGAATGTACTCGAGCTGCAGCGCACTAAACCCGTTCATCAAGATCTCTTTTGCCCGATCATTCAGACTGACCGTACTGTCGACATGGTCAATATCGTTAAGAGATGCGATCGCCGCGGCCTGCCCAAGCCTACTGACCATGCCAATGTTCTGGGATGATTGTATCATCGAGGTATAGCCAACCGAGGCAACCGAATATCCAATACGCACACCCGCCAAACCGTACGCCTTGGAGAAGGTTCTTATCGCGATCATGGGAAACCCTTCCTTCACATAGCGAATGCAACTCTCGTAGTATGGTGAATGCACGTAATGATGATAGGCTTCATCGACGACGACAATGACACCTGTTGGTAAAGAGTTCATAAAAATCCTCATATCCTGCATCGTGAAAATCGTACCTTGAGGATTGTTCGGATTGACAAGAGAAATAAGCTTGGTCTTCGGCCCAATTGCCGCGCGAATCATATTCAGATCGATGATATAGCGTTCGTTTACCGGAACATGCACGACCGCGGCACCATTGGATGTAGCCTCCGAGGCCAACTGCGAATAAGTCGGAGTTGCTGTCACCACTTCATCACCTGGATATAGAAACGTATCGGCAACCAGACGGATGATCTCGGTCGCTCCAGTCCCTGCGCAAATCATGCTCGAGCTGACATCATGATGCTCGGCAATCTTCCCCTCCAGCGTCGAGCTGAACCAGTCAGGATAGCGATGACCCTCATAGGCCGCAGCCCTCATTGCTTCGAGTGCCAGATGTGACGGTCCTAAGGGATTCTCATTGAAACAGAGGCGGCCATACGTGTCCTCAGAATCGAAAGACTCAAACGGGCTTGCCTTTACACGACCGACACCGGGCAAGTAAACGAAGCTCAAGCCAGCAACCGACGCTTGCAAGAACTCCCTTCGCGACATCCTATTCTTGCCCATGTTCATACCCCCAGTTGACTATTGTATGAAATATGATATATCCACAAGGTTGAAAATCGACTAAGCAAAATAGCCTACCTATCGTTATATTATAGGAACGACCATAAATATGTCAATGGTAGAGATGAATCGAACGGGCATTGCATTCACCTTACTACGGGTACTGCAATTTCAATAAAAGGGTTTTGTTCCGCAGATAGAAAAATAGAAGCGGGGGAGTTGGGCATCTCCCCCGCTTTCGCGTCTTCCAGGCATAGATGATGTTCGGTTCAGGCTATAAAGGATTCTCCTAAAGAAGATCCCTCAACGTCAATTGCTTTACGATAATCTTGTTTCCACGTAATATTTCAATCTCGTATGTTGTCCCTGGTTCTGCTCTCATTAGTTGACGGAGTGCGATCACGCCGTCGAAGTACTGGACATCGATCCCGTTGACGGACTTGATGATATCCCCTTTCTGAAAGCCAGCTTCATCTGCCGGAGTATTTGGTGAAACAAAAACCACTTCAACATCATCGTCGTCATTGAAGTAGAATTGCAGCCCGCTCTTCGGTCTCGGCTTCTCGTACCCATAATCCTTGCCTTTTTCCAGTATTACGCGCTGATTATGGTAA
>CP070802.1:1248149-1273602 GCA_020343595.1 Caldifarciminota bacterium
TGACTGACTAGTCAGTCATTATATATATTACGTACCGTTTGTCAAGAAGGTTTCACGATGTGCGTTACTTTCGTTAATCCCGTTAATATCGAGGTGAGCTGTCATTGCGAGGAGTCCCGCGTTCATGTAGTTTCATAAATCTGAGGCGGCACGACGCGGCAATCTCGGTTATGCGATGTTGAGATTGTCCCGATTTTCGCCGTTGGGAATTTCTGATACAATGAAAATCGCGCATCCCGCATAGCGGGGCCACGCCTTGCTGCGCAAGGCTCGCAATGACGGGACTCGTCTGGATTCCCCGATTGAATCGGAGAATGATGGTTATGTCTTGTAGTTGCCTGATTAATTAGGCGCCTTTGTCCATTCCACTGGTAATCCTCCTCAAATTCGTGTTGACTTTGACACCATAATCTGTAAAATATTGCGTAAGGAGGAAAGATGGCGGAAGGTATGGAAAAGCAACTGCAGCCGGGTGATGTATTGTTCAATGAAGGTGACCGTGGTGAGATAATGTATCTTATTCGGGAAGGAAAGATCAAGATCACCAAAGGAAAGGGGGACGAGGCGAAGACCCTGGCCGTGCTGAAGGAGGGTGATTTCTTCGGTGAAATGGCGATAATTGATGGTTCCCCACGTTCAGCAGGAGCAGTCGCCGTGACTCCCGTATCACTCCTGGTTATCGATAAAGAATCCTTCAAAGAAAAACTGCGCGAGAATCCGCTCATCGAGTATGTGCTTGAGACTCTTACGCGACGTCTGAGAACCGCAGATGAGCAAATCAGGCTTCTGACGATAAAGAGCGAGGAGCGTAGGGTTCTGGCGCATATCATTACGAAAGCCAAGGAGACCGGCCGTGAAACTGAGGGGGGTACTGAAATTACGCCGTTTTCCTTTGAAAATCTTGCCAATATAACCGGCATCAGTGAAAGTAAAGTGAAAGACTATGTTAATAAGCTGATCCAGGTGAATCTCGTTACACTGCGCGAGAACAGCTTGATTATTAGGGGTGTTGGTGATCTGGATGACTATCTCAGGTATATTGCGCTGAAAGAGAAGTTTGAAAAGATATAACACACCCTAGCCCAGAGACAAAAAACATGCCGATACAGACACAAGGAAGGCGTTCAGTTGAATTACGACTCGAAGAGTTGAGTAAAAAGATGGCCTCGGGTAGTGTTTTGAAGGATCCGAGGAACTACGCCAATCTTTCCCGAGAATACAAGCGGTTGGAGCAGCTCGTTCAGAAATACACTGAGTACGATAGGTTGGAGGCTGAACTTGCTGGCGCAAAAGAATTGCTGGGTAGCCAGGAAGCGGAACTCAGGGATGTTGCGGAACGAGAGTTGGCTGTATTGGAGAAGAAACTTGCAGCCGTTCAAAACGAGATCGACGATATGTCAAATCCCGACTACGAAGAGTTCCAGAAAAATTGCATTGTCGAAATAAGGGCGGGAGCTGGTGGAGCCGAAGCATCTCTCTTTGCAGCGGATCTGTTCAGAATGTATCAGAAATACGCGGAGAACCATGGTTTCAGATCAGAAATCCTGTCCTCACATCCGAGCGAGATCGGTGGGTTCAAGGAAATAATCTTTTTGATCTCCGGCGAGAACGCCTACCGTTTGTTCAGATTCGAAAAGGGAGTACACCGCGTACAGCGTATTCCCAAGACTGAAGCCGGCGGCAGGATCCATACGTCCACAGCGACGGTGGCAGTCCTTCCCGAGGTCGAAGAGACTCAGCTGTCAATAGATCCGAACGACCTCCGTGTCGATACCTTTCGTGCCGGAGGCCACGGCGGGCAGAACGTCAATAAGGTTTCTTCGGCGGTCCGGCTTAATCATTTACCGACCGGTATGGTCGTCGTGTGCCAGGATGAGAGGTCACAGCATAAGAACCGCGAAAAAGCAATGAAGATTCTCCGCGCAAGATTGGCCGAGGCAGAGCAGGAGAAGAGGGATGCTGAAATCCACGAGCAAAGGCAGAAGCAGGTCGGGACCGGCGACCGCAGCGAGAAGATCCGGACATATAACTTTCCCCAGAGCCGCGTTACTGATCACCGCATTGGATTGACACTATACAATCTGGAGAATGTGATTGACGGTGATCTCGATGAGGTCTTTACCAAACTGGAAGAATATGAGAGATCTGGTTAATACTGTAAGCAGGGAATTGTCCACCGATCCCGTTGATGCCGGAAGAATCGTCGCCGATATTCTGAGGTGCAGACCACACGAGTTGTATCTTATTGAGGGCATTACTGACGGGGCAAGAAATGCCGTTTTGTCTTCTCTAACAGAACTGAAAAATGGGATGCCGCTCGAATACATCACAGGAATGGTGCAATTCAGAGACCACGTGCTGCGGATCAATGCCGGTGTCTTTATCCCGAGGCCAGAAACCGAGTATTTCGTTGAACTCATAATGAAAAGGATGCACAAAGACCCGAGCAGGATCCTTGAGATCGGGACGGGCACTGGTGCGATTAGTATCGCGCTCGCCTCCTCATATCCCGGCGCCCGTATTCTTGCTACAGATATATCGAGCAGAGCGATCGAGAATGCTCGGCAAAACATTAGAAAATGTGGGTTGGAACAAAGGGTCTTGCTGGTCCGGTCTGATGCATACAGTGGCATACGAGGTTCATTTGATCTTATCGTCTCAAACCCGCCGTATATACCGAGATCACGTATTCACCATCTGCCAAAAAGCGTCAAGGATTTTGAACCCGTACTCGCACTCGACGGCGGAAACCTGGGCACGGAATTAACGGAGCGGTTAATACTGGGTGGATTGGACCGTATATCAAACGGTGGCGCAATGGCTTTCGAGATCGACGAGGATGCCGTTGACATACTCCGTGGATTCCTGACTGACCATGAAATAAGTGCGTTTCGTTTTGAGAAAGACCTTTCTGGCAGTTACCGGTATCTTTTCATTGGAGTTCCTGATGAAGAAAGCTAAGATAGTCGTTAACAAGCATAAACCACGGGCTAAGAAAAACCTGGAATCGGCAGAGCAGGTTCTGCTCGCAAAAGGATTCAAGATATCGGAGAGACCGGATTTCATAGTGGCGCTAGGCGGTGACGGAACCTTACTGGCGGCGGCGAATACGTACGGACGTAAGGGGATTCCCATCCTTGGTGTGAATATCGGTAGTCTGGGATTTCTAACGAATGTGACTTTCCGGGAGTTGTCGACTACCCTTGTCGAAATTCTTGAAAAGAAATTCTCGATCGAAAAGCGGATGGTAATGAAGGCTGTCTATGACCGAAAAGTATTCTATGCCCTGAATGATTTTACGATCAGTACCCGCGTGCCCGGGCGTGTCGTTGAATTCTCAGCGGTGATCAACCGGGAATACGTGTGCAGGTTCATTGCCGACGGCATCATCGTTGCAACACCAACCGGCTCAACAGCCTATTCACTTGCTACCGGCGGTCCGATCCTGCTTCCTGATACCGAGGCAATAATAATGACGCCGATCGCACCTCATACTCTGTCGGTTAGACCACTCGTTTTACCCGCATCAAACCGTATCGAAATCCAGATAGGTAAGAAAGGCAACGCCGTCCTGGTCGCTGACGGTCAGAGATGCAAGTTGATGCGCAAGAGTCACAGCATCTTCTTTGAGAAGGCTGATTACTACGTGAAGTTGATAAAGCCTTTACATACGACATTCTTTTCAACGCTTCGCGAGAAGATGCAGTGGGGTGGAAGGGAAGATGCTTAGACTGCTGAGGATGAAAAATTTCGCCCTAATGGAGGATGTTACCGTGGAACTCGAAGATGGTCTCACGGTCATTACCGGCGAAACGGGCGCGGGTAAGTCAATGATCGTGAGCGCGATCGCATCGCTCTGCGGCATGCGTATCGATGATGATTCGATAAGGACCGGCAAGAAGTACGCTGAAATAACCGGCGTATTCGATGTCAAAGCGTCGGTCGAGGAGAAACTTGAGGGATCAGGTGTCGAGATTGAGAGCGAGATAATTGTCCGCAGGAGTATTGAAAAAGGAAAACGTCAGAACTCGTATATTAATGATCGTATGGTAAGTCTGAATTTACTGCGGGATATCGCTCAGGATATGGTGGATCTTATCGGGCAGTATGAGAACCAGTCACTTTTTGACAGGCAGAATCATCTATCACTGCTTGACGCTTACGCTGGTTTGGACGGATTGAGAAAGGAGTATTTCAACAACTATGAGGATTACAGGGGTCTGCACAACAGGCTGAAGATGCTCCTTGAGCAAGTAGAAGCGAGGGATGAAAGAATAGATTATCTTAAATTCCAGATTAACGAAATTGAGAAGGCTGATCTTCGGTCAAACGAGGAAGAAGAGTTGAATCTTGAGAAGAACTTGCTTCTGACCAGCGAGAAGCGTTCGCTGTTGGCCGGTGCAGTTGTTAATGATCTCTATGAGCACGACGATTCGGTTGTTGAGAAACTATCGAGGGCAAAGAAATCATTTGAGGAACTCACCGGAATGGATAATAAGCTAAAGCAGTACGGTGACCTGGTCGATGAGTCTCTTTCTACGATCGATGAGATCTATCGCGCAATGAGTAGCTACGCGGAAAAGATCGAATTCTCACAGGAAAGACTTGATACGGTAGTCGGCAGGCTGGAGACCATCAGCAGGATGAAGAAGAAATACGGTAAATCAGTTGAGGAAATACAAGGTTATCTCAAGAGGATGAGAGATGAATTATCGATGATCGAAACCCGTGATGAAGAGATCGACAAGACGAAAAAGGATATCAAAAATGCCGAGAAGAAAGTAATGGCGCTTGCACGCGATTTGTCGGCGAGTAGACACAAATCGGCGGTTGACCTGCAGAAGAAGATCATGGGTATGCTGAAGCACCTGGGCATGGAGAAGGCGGATTTTGAGATAAGGTTTCATGAGGGTGATCTGGGGCCGGCGGGCACGGATGAAGTTGAGTTCTACATTTCCACGAATCCGGGAGAGGAATTGAAACCGTTAAGAAGGATAGCGTCAGGCGGTGAAATCTCGCGGATCACACTTTGCCTGAAGACATTACTGTCGGATGTCGATAAGATCCCGACGGTGATATTCGACGAGGTCGATATCGGTATTGGTGGTAGAATAGCCGAGGCAGTGGGTGATATGCTTGCCAGGGTCAGCAAAAAACACCAGATAATATGTATTACTCACCTACCGCAGATCCCGGCATTCGCGGAAAATCACCTTTTGGTCAAGAAGGAAATAAAGGGTGACGCGACCTATTCTGGTGTCATTAAACTCGACAACGAGAAGAGGAAATTAGAGATTGCGCGTATGCTCGGTGGCAAGGATATCACCACGAAGACCGTCGAGCATGCTAAGGAAATACTAAGGAAGAGAAAAAGAGCTTAGGTGATTGCCATGAAGAGGTATAGTATGACGATTTCCAACGTTATCACAATTTCGCGCCTTGTACTCCTTCCGATCATTGTTTACTTTATCCTAACGGGAAGTCGGATGATGGCATTTATTGTCATGTTGATATCACTTCTCTCCGATGGTCTTGACGGCTACCTTGCCAGGAAGTTGCATCAGGAATCAGAACTCGGTCGCTTCCTCGATCCGCTGTGTGATAAGATCTTTCTGGCGGGCGTTCTTTTGACACTACTATATGTCAGGGCGATACCGCTGTGGGTAGTAATTATCGTTGTGCTTAGAGATTTTCTTATTTTACTCGGAAGTTTTTTCCTCTTGAAGATGAAATCGGTCATCGAGCCGTCGAATACATTAGGTAAAATAACGGGGCTCATTTTTGGAGCAATGATCCTTGCTTTCACTGCCGGCTGGAAGACCGTTGGTAGTATCTTAGTGTATTTGAGTATTCCGTTTATGATAACTACGTTTGTAGTGTATACGTCGAATTATCTAAAGATAATGAGAGGAGCATCATGAAGCCAATTTTCTTTACGAAGATGGAAGGAACCGGCAACAATTTCTTGATAATAGATAACCGCAATGGTTATTTGACTGTGAATGTCACTGAGCAAACTATACCTGAATTTGTAAAGACGCTTGCCGATTCTCAGTTGGGGGCTGGCTCTGACGGCGTCATTCTGTTAGAACAGTCGGCTGAATTTCCATTCGAGATGCGATATTTCAACCGCGATGGCAGCGAAGCCGTTGCCTGCTTGAACGGCGCGCGTTGTGTCATAGGTTTTGCCTATCGGCTGGGTTTGCTGAAGGACAAAGGTAAGATCGCCTCGGCGTCAGGACCTATTGGCTACTATTATCGAGGCGATATTGTGAGTGTCGAGGTTTCTCCACCTGTGGATGTGAAATTGAATTTCAGCTTCACGGTTGCACGGAAGAAGTACAATGCAAATTTCCTTCGTGTTGGCGTCCCGCATTGCATCATCTTTGTGGATGATTTCAAGAAATTGGATGTGAAGAAAGTGGGTGAAGCCGTTCGCAATCACAAAACCTTCAAACCCGAAGGTACGAATGTGGATTTCGTGAAAGTTGATAAGGACAGCATTCACGTCAGAACCTACGAGCGTGGAGTTGAAGATGAGACGTTATCGTGCGGTAGTGGTGCACTCGCGTCTGCTTACATAGCAACGAAGTTATTTATGGTCCAGTCTCCCGTGAAGTGTGTGACCAAGGGGGGCGAGATGAACGTTACGATAAAGGATAAATTATACCTCGAAGGTCCCATCAAATTCGTCTACGATGGCGTATACTATTTAGACTGATTCAGGAAGGATACGCATCTATTTCAGTCTGAAGAAAAATCCTCCAGTGATATACACAACGTATCCCTTTATGGAATTGCGCTCCTCTTCATTGAGGATTAACGAGAATGGCGGTTTTGCGAGAATGCTGCCTTCCGCGCGCAATACGCATTTGTCGTTGAAGGAATATTGATAACCACATAGCCCGCCGAGTGCGGCCGGCGAGTTTCGAATACCAATCCAATAATTATGTTTTGATGGCTGGTTGTGAAGAAGCAGACTCGCTTGATAGAACGTCAGACGGTTCAGGTTACCTCCCATTTCCCACTCGCCTCCGGCTATACCAATGGCAAAACTGATCGGTGACAGATTCAGGCGACACGTGAGGATACTGCTTGCATACTGTAAGCCCAAATAGGCTTTGAAGACACTGACAAATCCGTCACCTTCCGAATCATACCAAGCCGTAGGGAAAGCGATCACCTCTATTCCCCCAAAAGTGCCGAAATTACCTGTTCCATACTGCGCGTTGTGAAAGAAGCTGAAACTCCCGGTCGGGTATGTCCTCAGATAAATAGTATCCTGGTGTTCCTCAATGAACCATAGATTTACGGCAGATGTTGCTCCCAGTTCATGACCCTCGCCGGGTCGAATGTGTGGAGCGATCATTTCATTCTGGGCATGGGGTGAGTATACAATCGGCGCGCATGCCAGTAAAATGACCGCTACGGCAAAGCCAGCTCTGCGAAGAAAGACCGCTATACACATGTACTGTTCCTCCCGATACAAACGAGTTGCCTGAAACAAACTGATTTTCAGTGACTATGCACAAAGAACGCTACGAATATGCTCCAATGCCCACTGCAGATCCGATTTCGTTATGATCAACGGCGGGGCAAACCGAACGACCATTTCATGGGTCTCCTTGGCAAGGATTCCGAGTTCCATCAGTCTTTCACAGTATGGCCGTGCTTTCTCTTTGAGTACGACACCGATCAGTAAACCCTTACCGCGAACTTCCTGAATGAGCGGGCTTTTGATATTTCTCAAATCATCCATGAACCAATTGCCAAGATCATATGCATGTCGGGCAAGGTCTTCTTCAATTATTACTTCAAGCGCCGCGATGCCGATTGCTGAGGCGAGCGGGTTTCCGCCAAAGGTTGAGCCGTGATCGCCCGGTTTTATTACCTCCATGATGTGATTATCGCAGGCTATGGCGGAGATAGGATAATAGCCACCGCTCAATGCTTTACCAATGATCAGGATGTCAGGTTCTATGTTTTCGTACTCGTACGCAAAGAGCTTGCCGGTCCTGCCGAGACCGGTTTGGATCTCGTCTGCAATGAGCAGGACGTTGTTCTTGCGGCAGATCTCACTGCATCTGTGCAGGTATCCTTCCGAGGGCATGATCACGCCACCCTCGCCCTGTATTGGTTCGACCATGAATCCGATCGTGTTCTCGTTGATATTACGTTCAAGCGCCTCGGTGTCATCATACGGAATGATCTTGAAACCAGGCGCAAAAGGTCCGAAACCGGCACGGTACTGTGCCTCGGATGAGAATCCTACGATCGTCGTTGTACGTCCGTGAAAATTGTTCTCACACACCAGGATCTCTGCTTTATCTTCAGCCACTTTCTTCTTGCTGTATCCCCATTTGCGTGCTACTTTGATGGCGGTTTCGACGGACTCGGCGCCGGAATTCATGGGCAGGGCTCTTTCGTATCCGGTGACATCGCATATCTTCTTGAGGAACTCGCCCATCCGGTCGTTGTGAAAGGCGCGCGACGTGAGGGTCAGCTTCTCTGCCTGTTCTTTCAATGCAGCCGCGATTCTGGGATGACAATGCCCTTGATTAAGGGCCGAATATCCACTGAGCATATCAAGGTACTTTTTGCCTTCGACATCCCATACCCAGATTCCTTTGCCACGGGTCAGCACAACTGGCAGGGGGTGATAATTATTGGCGCTGAATCGATCTGTGAACTCCACATACTCGCGGTTCGTTTTCATGCAGCCTCCGTAATTTCATCCATTATACAGATAATTATTGGATTTTCAAGGGTTGTATCACTGGGATGTTATGGACAACAAACAGGTAATAGAGTGTTTAACATGCCGTTTAGGTCCGTAGAGAGAATCTGACTCCCATTCTGTTGACATTGAAGGATCGTTAACTAAGATAACTCAAGAGCGAAATTACATGAACAAGAAGGAGCTGATAGTAAGAGGAAATAGCAAATGAACCAATATCAACCGACAATTGACCTTCTGAAGAAATTGCAGAAACCAGAACCTTTTGCTAAAAGCACAGCCCCGTTCTGGGATGATCCATATATCTCCGGACAAATGCTGAAGGCTCATCTTGATCCCTATAAAGATCTGGCGAGTCGAAAGCACGCTACAATTGATAGATCTGTCGAATGGATCGTGAGAGAACTGCACCTGCAAAAAGGAAATAGAATATTGGATTTAGGATGTGGCCCAGGATTGTACTGCACCAGATTCGCAGAAAGGGAATTTATTGTGACAGGGATAGACTATTCGAAACGATCAATTCAATATGCAAAGGAATATGCAACCTTAAATAAATTGAAAATTGAGTATATATACAAAGACTATCTCACTATAGATTACAGCAATATGTTTGATCTTGTAACACTGATTTTCTGTGATTTCGGTGTTCTTTCTGACCGAGACCGTGATTCACTTTTATGCAAAATACATAAATCAATGAACCCAGGCGGTCATTTTTTGTTTGATGTCTGTACTCCGAAATACCATGATTCGGTAAAGGAAGATAGAACCTGGAAGTACGAAGAGAAAGGTTTTTGGAGACCAACACCTTACTTGCTGCTTACTGAAAAGATCAAATATCCGAAACAAGACCTCTTGCTAACACAATATTTTGTGTTTGATGGTAATTCAAACTTTGATATCTATCGGATTTGGGACCACGCCTATACGAAAGACTCCATCAGCAATGCTCTGTCTGATGCTGGGTTCAATGAACTACAATTCTATGGTGATACAATGGGAAGAGAATTTTCGGACGGTTCAGAAACGGTGAGCATTGTTGCCAGAAAGACCACCTGATACAACGGAAGAAAAGCCCGTTCGTCTACCTTTCACACAACTTACCGAGATGTTATGGAGAACAAACAGGTTTGGCACACTATAATCCCGCTTCATGTTTTGTCATATAAAAAGAATGGCGGGAAATCTGGCACAACTCAAACAATACAGAAGCTGGGAAATTAAGAGGTTAGGAAGATGAGACAAAACTCCAGTCATCATCCGGCTTGACCGGGTGATCCAGAAATATAACAATGCACAGGATTGCCCGATTCTGCATTTATCTAAACATGACACTAAGCGAATTGGGATAAATTGGCTAAAAAAAGGGGAGTGACTGACTCAATCACTCCCTTGTGCTACGATCTTGCTTTCTATCTAACCTTCACAACCTTCTGTGTCACGACGCCGTCAACCTCAATGAAGTAGATCCCTGGCTGTATGTTAGCTGGTTCCACGACTCGTCCTGTGATGTCAAAGACTCTGCATTTCTTGCCTTCGGGTAGCCGCAGTGGTCCACGGAAGATGGTTGCACTCATTCTCCTACTTCCAAGAGAAACATCTTCATTCTCATCCAAGGCAACGTTCTGCGCGTAATCAAAAAGTGCATCGATTATAGCGATCGTTCCTTCAGATGATTCGCCATTGGTCAAAGCGATAGCCGCTGTATTTTCTGCTGGGCAGAAACCCATTTCTGTGTGGACTCCGTAAAAACCACCATTGTGCCACCATATCCACCGTGAGCCGGTATCGAGGTAATGCCAAATAAGTCCCATCTTTAGGAGCGGATGTATGTCAAAATAGACGGTGAGCATCGTGTCAACTGTTGTGCTATCGAGGATTCTCACTGTATCAATTTGACCATATTGCATGATTGCCGTGAGATGTCGAGCCAGCTGTACTGAGCTTGTCCTGAGCTGTCCAGAAGGATACCACGGCCTGCCGTAATGAGGGTATGGAGCGTAAGTTGAACCCATCCATCGATATGGCACAGCGATATTGTTCGTATCCAAATCTGCCAAGAACCATGAAGTCTCATCCATGCTCAATGGTTGAAAAATAGAATCCTGACAATGCAAGGGGAAACTGTCTTCAATTGTCTCCACCAGATAGCCAAGCAGCGTAGCCCCCACATTGGTATAATCCCAGTAACCACTGGGTGCCCAGGCATGATAGTTGGTAGGATTGTAGTAAACTCCACCGGGGACCAAATACTCCTGCAAAAAATAATCTAAAGGTATCGGGGAATCACCCCCCCACGTAACCAGTGGATCTAATATAGCCCAGTTATCATCGATACTAGATGTATGTCTTAGCAGATTCCCAAAAGTGATGACACTATCCGGATGATTAGGATTGCGCACATTAAAAGGCAGATAATCGTTGATATCATCTGATAAAGCAAATTCTCCGCGCTCATAGAGTTGCATAATCGCTGTCGCTGTGATAGTCTTTGAGATGGAGGCCTGCGCAAACAGTGTGGTATCAGCAACTGGGATACTGTCTGCAATATTGGCCCACCCGTAACACTGCTGCCAGACGACCTGGCCATCCTTGCTAGCCCACGTCGCAAGGCCAGGAATATGGAATGTAACCATTGTTGCATTAATGAACGAATCTAAAGTAGCAGAATCGAAATATGCAGGAAGATTTTCAGGCTTAATATCCTTCAATTTTTCGAGATGGCTCGGCAGTTGGTATTCCGTTAGCGTTGCATTCAAATCTGGTTCAGACATGCATACATCACTTGAATGTAATGTATTCAATGATAATAGTACTAATATTGTTGCATTCAAGAAACCTACGTTCTTCATATCTACCTCCTCCACATTTTACTGAACTATGATTCTATATCAAATATCTGAATGATTTGTTGAATACTACTCTAGTATACCACGGGATATAGAAAGCTGTCAAGTAGTAATCCTGGCACAAAACTGATACAGCGAGTACCTGTCAGAAATTCATCAGCAGCGAAGCATTGGGAATACTATCGCAGAAGGATCGGTCACGGAACCCTGCGGAGGGTCTCTCAACACGACTATCGACACTTTCAGCAAGTCCACCGGGTTATTCTTCCCAGTCCACCTCCCCAGAATGAATGATACAGCAGGCGTGGGATTGACATCGGGTGTATTTACACTATAATTGACGAGTGTTTTTTCTGCTTATTTTTCTAACCAATGGGGATTCGACTGCAGTTGATAGCGTGATAACCTATGAAATTCCGGACATAGTCGAGACCTCAGGTGAAATCTACCCGGTTGGTGAAATAACAGTCAGTTACGATGACCAGACGACAATCGATCTATTGATGGATCTTCCTTTCACGCCGTTGTCTTACGGTTATAGCCTATGGGGTACGGTAATGAACAAGGGACTGAAGCCATCATATACACATATCAGTGTGAACGGTCACCCGCTACATGTCCATCCTTTCGGCTATTTCAACCTTGGAATTTTGCCTCTACATTTCTATGACGTGGTTACGTTCGGAAGAACCGTTGGTGGTGCCGAATTCAGCGGTCTCAATTTCGCCTCAAAGATAAATCGCTATGAAAGCCCTTACTCGCTCGCTCATTTCATGTTTGGCAGTTTCGAGAGCAATACGTATGGCTTTGACCTGACGCGCGCGATCACAAATGATTTTGGATTCTATTTGAGCGGTTCATACCATAAAATAAACGGTCACCGCGAGAACACCGATGCTCAAATCCTTTCTGTATATTCCAATATCTATGTTAATTATCTACTTCCCATGCGCTTCGATATTCTATATGCTAAAGACGATTATGGCTTCCCCGGCAGCACGGTGATGCCGGTTGAAGGTCGCCAGAAGGATGAATTTCTGGATATCAGCGGGATGATCAGTTTGGGTAAAGGGGTGCTCACCTTATTTTATGAGCGGCAGACGATGGCTTACCGTGATACATTAAATGACAGAACATGGGGTGTAAAAGTAGATCATTTTGGAACCAGAGCCGAGGGCAACGATACTCTGCTGGGTATATCTTTGGATTATGGGGCGAGTGCATTTCTTACGCTGAGGGAAGGAGAATCATACTTGCCAGATATCCTGCATGGTTTCGATCTCTGGATAAGGGTAGCGAGAACATTTGGCCGGGGTTTTGTGCGTGCGGCGGGGAAACTCGAACGTTCGAGCAGTGATGATCTATTCTTGTTCCCCGGTTTTGAATTGGGGATGAACATACTGGGTTCCACTGCAGCCTATGTTGCACTCTCGAGCGATGGTCGCAGTCCTTCGGATATGGAGAAATGGGCGCCACTCGATACGCTGAACCCATATCTCATGGTACGAGGCAATGAGTTTTTGAACCCAGAGCACTACTGGTGCGGGGAAGTCGGGTTGCGAGGTGATGGATTCACCTTTAGTCTGTATCGCCTTACGTTCACCGATTATATTAAGGTATTTCCTGAGATGTATGGTCACTACATCTACTACAATATTGACACCTGGGAAATACAGGGGATCGAAGGTTTTGTGAAACTGCCGTTACGTTCGTATAACGCTGATAGCAGTAAGATGATTGAATTCAGCGTTGGCCTTCGTGGTAACGTGATCATGAACCAGGATACTGTAACCTACTTTCCAGGGGTAAGTGCTGGTGCGTTCGCCGCATTCCGGCGCGACACACCGCGCTTCGGGTTTGGATTATCACTGCGTGCAGAACATAGTAGTGAAACCTACGACATCTCCGGAACAGAGTATCCTGGCTACACCATCTTCTCGGTTGCTGGTCTGGTGAAATTCATGGGTCTATCCTGCGTACTCAGATTGAACAACTTTTTTGACGAGGATTATGCATACGTACCGTTTTATCCTATGCCGCCCAGGAATTTCAGTGTGTCGGTCAAATGGGAGTTCTGGGATTAGATGTTGATCTTGAGGGTCGATGATCGATTGATCCACGGTCAGGTAATTGCCGGGTGGGCACGGCCGCTGGGCATACACTTCATAGTCCTGGCATCGGACCGGCTGAGTCATGATGAATGGTCCTGCAATGCATACCGTCTGGCGATTCCCGAGGGGATCGAATTCAACTGCTACACGATAGAAGAGTGCGCGGTGCGGATGACCGGCACAAATAAGAGACGCATTATGATAATTGTGGAATCGGTAAGAGAAGCATCGGAACTGATCTCAAAGGGTGTGAGGGTCCCCGAGGTGAATGTTGGCGGACTTGGATATCACGAAGGCACGCGAGAAATCGCTCCCTACATATATTTGTCGCCGATTGATATCGAATCCGTTGTATATCTACACAGTATCGGCATCAAGGTGACCGGTAAGCAGTTGCCGAATTCGGCTGCTGTCGATGTTGTGAAGAAGCTGGCGGGTATAAAATGACCTTTACCGCGGACTGCAAGGGAGATCTCCAACAATGAATGCGATCCTGCTGAGTTTGCTCGGTTCGGTGATAATCCTTGATAAATACGCGCTGGGAGAGTTTGGCGTTTCACAACCGATCATCACCGGGACAATCATCGGAGCAATATTCGGCGATGTTTGGTTCGGGATCTTTCTGGGCGGCATGGTGCAATTGATCTTCCTCGGTGGTCTTCCGATCGGCCGGGATGTTCCGCCTGACGGACAGGCTGCTGGGATCATAACGGTCACCAGTTATTTCCTCTTGAGGAGCAATAACACGCTGGGTCATTCTCTGTTCGTTGCTGCCGTGCTCGGTCTGGCCGGGGGCATCCTGGGTGGTGTACTCGAAATATACGCGCGGCGACTCAACGAGAAACTGTATGCTCGGTTTATTCATCATGAAGAAAATCTGTACATATGCCACACTGCAGGCCTTTTGACGGCATTCGGACGAGGCCTGTGCCTTTTTCTACCGATATTCATATTCTCAACGTTATTCGTGATTCCGGGTATTTTCCCGCAGGTCCATGGGCAAACGATGGCGATCATTGGTATCAGTTTAGGACTGGCAAACAGTTTCTATCTGTTCGTCAAAGTCAAGACAACCGTTTATTTGTTGATCGGAGGCATATGCGGCTTAGCCTTGGTCGTCTTCTGAGGATCTTCTTTCAGAGTCTTTTCATCCAGACCTCCTGGTCCTTTCCGTCGATGCAGAGCATGGGCTTCTTATCGGACGTGCTTGTTGGCGTTGGTGAGGATAAAAGGGCCGAGATCATGAAGACGCAGAAAGGTCTGTTCAATACACATCCGTACATGGTTTCGTATATCGTCGGCGCAACCGTGCGCGCATACGATGAAGGCAAGGCCTCAGCCGAAGAGATTAGGAAATTCGTCGCGGTTGCACAGACGAGTTTTGCTTCCGCTGGTGACCTTCTCTTCTGGCGCACGCTGCGTCCTGCCCTACTCCTTGCGGCGGTGATCCTGGGTGTCCACTACGGGATAGTCGGCCCACTGACATTCCTCATCGTCTATAACGTTTTCCACCTGTTTCACCGGATCAAAGGAATCAGTGATGGTTATAACCTGGGCTGGGACGTAATATACCTTCTGAACAAACGACGATTCAAAACCGTCAGACAGGTATTCGAGACGGTTGGCGCGCTGCTCAGTGGCTTATTGCTTTCTTTGATTGCCGTTGAGGTCAATTACTTGCTGGTTATTCCTCTAACGGCACTCTTCTTGATAATGCTCATTAAGAGATATTCGGCGGTCATGATAATCGTATCTGCCCTGCTTGTTATCTTGATAATAGGAATGGTATAGCATATGATAAAGGAAAAAGTAACCATATTGAATGAAAATGGTCTGCACGCTCTTCCTGCCTCGCGTTTTGTAAAGCAGGCAGAAAAATTCAAGAGCGACATAACAATAACGAAAGATGGAGTGAAAGTGAGTGGTAAGAGTATAATGGGTATTCTAACGCTTGCTTGTGAGAAGGGAAGTATAGTACTCTTGACCACCGATGGTGATGATGAAAAAGAGGCTTTCGAGGTTTTGAAGAAGATATTGGAGGGACAGGACTAATGGCCAAAGAGAGAATATTGAAAGGCATTGGTGTTTCGAAAGGCATTTGTCAGGGTGAGGTCTTTGTCTACGAAACGAAGGAAGTAAAGATAGTTCAGACGCCGATCCCGGCACGCTATCTGGCGACCGAAGTCGAACGGTTCACCAAAGCGCTGCAAAAGACTGAAAAGGAACTGAGTAGTATTAAAGAACGTATCAATGCCGAGATAGGTGTTGATTTTGCTCAATTCCTCGATGCACAGATATTGATGCTCAAGGATCGGGAGATAATTGAAAGCGTCAGCGAGAGAATAAAAATAGAGAAGACCAATGCTGAATATGTATACCATAAGGTCTTGGATGAGTATGCAAAAAAACTTGGTGCAAGCAGAGACCAATACCTGAGGGAACGGGTAGCAGATATCTGGGACGTTGGTATGCGCGTTTTGCGTAATCTCCTCGGTATGACACACAGTTCAGTTGTAGATGTACCCCAGGGGTCGGTACTCGTCGCTCATGATATTTCGCCTTCCGACGCAGCACTGATAAATCCGAACAACGTCCTTGGACTGGCGATCGAGGTCGGGGGCCGTACGTCGCACACGGCGATCACGACTCGTGCGCTGGAGATACCTGCCGTCGTTGGCGTTGAGAATTTGCTCGCAAAGATAAAGAACGGTGAGAAGGTTATACTCGATGGCAATCGAGGGATTCTAATCAAGAGCCCTACTCCCGGGCGCATTCAGTTCTACCGCGGCGAGATCAAGAAGGAAATTGAATACCAGAAGATGCTCTCACCGTTTTGCGAGTTGCCCGCGAAGACCCGCGATGGACGTCAACTTGACATATCGGCAAATATCGAGTTCTTTGTTGAATATTCTCATGCGAAGAGATCGGGTGCGATGGGTATCGGTTTGTTCCGGACAGAATTCCTCTATCTTACGAGGCGCGGCAATCCTTCTGAAGAAGAGCAATTCCGAGTCTACGATGAACTCGCAAAGAAAATGAAGCCAGACCCGGTGATCATCAGGACATATGATCTTGGAGGCGACAAGATATTTTCTGACTATCATGAGGCAAATCCTTTTCTCGGCTGGAGAGCAATAAGGGTAAGCCTCGATGACTTCGATTTTTTCAAAATACAGTTGCGAGCCATTCTTCGTGCATCGGTTAACAGAAATATAAGAATAATGTATCCTATGATATCTACCTACGAGGAGATCCAGAAGGCAAGGGTCTATTTCAAAGAGGTCACCGAGGAATTAAAAAAAGAGAAAGTCGATTTCGATGATCACATACAGGTGGGGATCATGGTGGAGACGCCATCCGCGGCGATCTTGAGCAATCAACTCGCGGCTCATGTTGATTTCTTCAGTATCGGCTCAAACGATTTGACCCAGTATGTCCTTGCTGTCGATCGCGGCAACGAGAGAGTAAGCCATCTGTTCGATCATTTCCACCCGGCAGTACTGCGTTTGATCAAACAGGTGATCGACGCAGGCCACAGGTCTCATATATGGGTTGGCCTGTGTGGTGAGCTTGCGGCGGATCCCTCAGCGATTCCGCTTCTCGTTGGGCTGGGGATCGATGAGTTGTCGATGAGCCCGGTCGCCATACCCAGAGCGAAGATGGTTTTGCGCGCACTTACCGTACCTGAGTGTGAAAAGATCGCTGACAAGGCGTTGAACTTCAGATGTGCAAGTGAAGTACAGAAATTCCTCAATCGAATGATTGCCAAGAAATTTCCAGGTATCGGGGGCATTAAATGATGCGTGAAATTATTTATTATCTACCCGAACAGATCTCAGAAGCAGTCAGACTTGTGCCCGAGAAGTTAACTGGCAAGAAGAAATACGATATTGTACTGATATGCGGGATGGGAGGTTCAGGAATCAGCGGTGAGATCCTGTCTGCACTGTATCCTGATCTCTTGATAGTTTCAAATAAGGATTATGATATCCCTAAATTCGTTGATCGCAAGACCCTGGCGATACTAGTGAGTTATTCAGGTAACACTGAAGAAACCTTGAGTAATTATGAGCAGTTACGGCGGCGAAAAACTGATATGTTAGTGATATCTTCGAACGGCAAGTTGCTAAAGAAGAAGGCGCTTGGAAAGATAAAAATCCCTGGTGGATTGCCGCCGCGCGGCGCCCTGGGGTATTTGTTCACACCACTTCCGATCATATTGCACCAGGCAGGTCTTATTGAAGTTGATCCCCGGAAGGTATTGGTTAGTTTGTGGAAATTCCTCATCCGTGAACGGGGCGGTATTGAGAGAACGGCAAAGAAAATGGCGGGCAAGTTTATTGACAGACTTCCTGTTATCTATTCTGACTCGAAGGCATTCATGCCCGTGGCAAATCGCTGGCGCTGTCAATTGAATGAGAATGCAAAGGTGCTTGCCCATTTCAATGTGATCCCTGAGATGAATCATAACGAAATAGTGGGTTTGGGGAGGCCTGTTCGTCTGAATAAGTATATCACGATCGTCTACCTTAATGACCCCGGCGCTCATCCGCGCAACACATTGAGAAGGAAATTTCTGAAGTCGCTAGTCGGCAGTGAGATCCCGTCGGTCGTTGATGTGGAGCCCAAAGGGAAAAACCCAATACAGCATATATTCTGGACGATCATGTTAGGGGATTTCATCAGCTATTATCTCGCGATCGAGCAGGGTGTTGATCCAGTACCGGTCGATCGAATAGAGCAACTCAAGAGGCAAATGTCGAAATACAGATAGTGAGGAGATCTGCAGATGCTCCTGTCTACCGTTGGGCTCGAGCATTGTGGTCGATTCTTGACTTCGGTTGGATCAGTGGTAAAATTGGTTGCTAAATCATGGATACAGCATTTCTGTTAGAAAAAATAACGCCCTTCATAGATTATCTTCGCAAAGAGAAGAATTATTCGGAACATACGATCAGAGCCTACCAGAAGGATATCGAGTCATTCTTTGCATTCTTGAGTGAAGAAGACATCTCGTCAGTAGATAGTAATGCCATTTCATTCTTTCTCGCCTTTCTCATGAAATATGGCCTCGACAAAACTACGGTGGCAAGAAAATTGTCGAGTCTGAAATCATATTTTAAGGCCTTGAAGAGAATGGGGGTGATTTCCGAAAACCCTGCAGAGTTAATCAGAACGCCGAAAAAGAAGAAACATCTTCCTGGATTTCTTACCTATGAACAGATTGAAGATGGTCTCAAGATCGAGGACCCAAGAGATCATGCGATGATGGAATTACTATATTCGTGCGGCCTGCGGGCGAGCGAATTAACCGGTCTGAACGTCGACGATGTTGATTTCCAGAAGGATGAGGTGCGTGTAATGGGGAAGGGGGGCAAGGAGCGGATCCTACCGATGGGCCGGAGAGCGAGGGAAGCCGTCGGAGCATATTTGAAGACCCGTGCGCAACCAGGGGCAGATAATGCTCGCAATGCACTTTTTCTCAATTTTCGTGGAGGAAGACTGTCGTCTCGTTCTCTGCAGCGCATCGTTCGCAAGCATCTTTTGAAGGTAGCACGGGCATCAGGAACGAACCCGCATATACTGAGGCACACTTTCGCTACGCATCTTCTTGAGCGCGGTGCCGATCTAAGGGCAGTTCAGGAATTGCTCGGGCATGTGTCGCTCTCCACTGTTCAGATCTATACCCACCTTACCACGAAGCGCCTGAAAGAAATATACTCAAAAGCCCATCCAAGGGCAGACTAAGCTCATCGTGAATAAAATCATAACTTTGATTGTTACCATTGTTGTCCTCATTGCTATTGTATCGTGCACAAGGAGAGACGAGTTTGACCTGCTGCATAACGGAGATTTCAGTATCGTAACCAAGGGGTCATACCGAGGGCGTCTGCTTTTCCTAGGTGACGGCAGAGAACACCGGGAAACAGTGGAGTACCTTAGAGGGTTGGTCGAACAGAATTTTGATGTCCTGGACCTTATAAGTGAGAGATTCTATACGATATCCCATATGGGTTACAAGTTCAAGTACGCTGCGCTTGATGAGGAAGCGGAAATCATGATGCTGAGATACTTTGCGAGAATAAGAGAACACCCCGTTTACGCCGGCTATCAAATACAGTTTCTGTTCGACTCGCGGTCGCGAAAGTTGAAATCAATATACACCGAGGAGGTTCCTCTTGAGTAGGAAATTCCTGGTGGTCACCATGTCGTTTTGTTGCATTGTTGTGGCGGGAGAATTGCAGGACGAAGTGAGGTTCAATGACATAGAGATGGCGACAGAACCAAGTTATGACAGCCATTTCAGGGCCGGACTCAGTCGACTCGCTCACGGGGAATTCGAGGAGAGCATCGGTTTGCTTGAAGGTGTTAAACGGGTCCTGCCCGAGGCGTACTACTATCTCGGTATCGCCTACTACCGGTTGGGTGAATATGAACGATCGGCGCGATGTTTTGAAAATTTCAATGAATACCGGCAGGATATTTGGCAGGCGTACTACTATCTCATGCTTATTAATGTAAGACAGGGTAATCTCGATTATGCAACGCATTTATTGGACAAGATACCAGACACTGAAGAGCGCCAGGGCATTCAAGAGTACCTGTCAAATTACGAGAAGTTAAGCGCTGCACGTGAAATGCATGCTGACAAGAGATACGATGAGGCCCTTGATTTGTACAAACAGGTTGAAGGATTCAGCGGGTATCGCGAGATAGGCATGGCACTGACCTACGCAAGAATGGGAAGGTACAAGGAGAGCCTGACTTTGCTTGATAGTGTCATCGACCATAGCAGAGACGAGATGCTTGTTCAATGGGGCCTTCTCGAGGCCGGTAGGGAACTTGCACTGCTCCAGGAAATGCGTAAGGCCAAGCATTACCTACGAAAATATCTGGAGGTCAACTCTGATGACAATGCGAAATTTCTGATGGGCAAAATACTCAATGAAGAAGCGATATACGATTCGGCAAGAATGTATCTGAAGGATTTGTCTGATACGGTTGACGCGGTTCTTTTCTATAAGGGCAGGACCGACTATTTCCTGGGTTTGTGGGGTAAAGCGGAGGATAAGTTACTGCGCCATCATGAATCTTTTCCGAGATCGTCGTATGCAGACCGGACACTGTACATTCTGGCCTCGATCAACTTCAGACGCAAGGAGTACGGAAATGCCGTGCAGTTCTGGCAGGATTTGGTTGATTCATTCCCGCGCTCACCTTACGTCGCCTCGGCACTACAAGGAATAGGTAATTCATATTTCAATATGAACGAATTCTCGAACGCAATGAAGGCCTACAATCGTGTGGCTGGGCATTTTCCTTCTGAACGTATATCTGCTGAGGTCAGTTTGAGAGTATATGAGACTGGATATCATTTGGGGTACTATCCTTCGCTGGTTGATGCTTTAAAGAGGTACGTAAGGGATAATCCAGGCTCGGTCCTGGTCGATAGAGTCAGGTTACGCATTGCCAAGATAAACTATGAGAAAGGTGATTATTATCAGAGCATGCATGAACTGGACAGGATCATTGAGGATTATAAGAATCACACGATCGAGGTAGAGGCGCTGATGCAGAGAATACAGGTATGCCAGGCTCTGAACGACAGAACAGAATTGTACGTTTCATTGCGTTCCCTGCTGGAAAACGAGAACGCCGCCGACTTTCGACTCTATGCGGCAAATGAACTTGGCTCTCTGTGGACCGAAGAGATGCGATATGATTCAGCACTCTACTACTATAATCTGCTTCTTGAATCCGATACCTACCGCGAGAACGCGATCCTGAAAATCGCCGGGCTCTACGGCAAGCTGGGGCGTCATCAGGAGTCGATCGCCATGACTGATCGTTTGATTGCCGAGTATCCACGATCCGCATACCGGATTGATGCAGTCATGTTGAAGTCCCATGCGCTGAAGAACGAAGGTAACTACAATGACGCGATAGGTATTCTTCAAGACCTTGTAGATGATGTGGGGGATCGTGCCGACGTGTACATGGAGATCGGGAATTTGTACTTTGAATCAGAGGAATTCATGGATGCCCGGAAGAGTTACTTGCGGGCATGTGAGTTATATACACAGAGTAGAGAGGAAGCTGCTGAGGCATTGATACTTGCAGGGGATGCCTCCGTGGCGATAGGCGACGTTGCCGAAGGCAAGGAGTACTACCTACATGCCAACATGATAGCCGAATCTCATCTCATGAAAAACAAGGCGATGAAAAAACTGACTGCATTGAACGAAGAGTAAACGAACAGATGTCTACTTCAGCAGATTTCCTATTTTGGTTAGTTCATCCTTCAGTTCACGAAGAAATTTGTTACGGTTTTTTAGCGGTAGCGATAATTGTTCTGGGCCCTCGATGATCTGAATGATCTTCTTCTTTGCTCCGGCGATCGTATAACCCTGTTCGTGCAGAATATTCTTAATCATCCGCACGATATCCACGTCTTTTTTTGTGTAGTAGCGACGCCCGACCCTGTTTCGTTTGGGCCGCAATATTGAGAATTCTTTTTCCCAATACCTTAATACGTATGGCTTCAATTCCAGCAGATCAGCTACTTCCTTGATTGAGTAGAATTCCTTTTCAGCCATATTCCTCCTTTGACCAATACATTAATTTACTCATTCTTTAAAGGTCTGCTCATCAAACTGCCGATGGCAGTTTTCGGCTTTTCGTCTTCATAAAGTATTTTGTGTACAGCTTCACAGATCGGCATCTCGACTTTATGGCGTCTGGCAAGTTTCATTACCGCCTTGGTGGTTGGAGCACCCTCAGCGGTCATGACCATTTCACCGGTCGCCTGCTCAAGCGTCTTACCTGCGCCGATCTTTCTACCCAGGGTGTGGTTTCTTGATTCCTCACTAAATGCCGTGGTTACCAGATCACCGACACCGGAAAGACCCCAGAAGGTTTTCTCTTTTGCGCCCAGCGCGACTCCGAATCTTTGTATCTCAACTATGCCTCTCGTTACCAGGGCACCTTTGGCATTGGAGCCAAAGCCAAGACTGTCTACGATGCCGCATGCTATTGCTATGACATTCTTGACCGCTGCACCCAATTCGACGCCTATTACGTCGTCACTTTGATAAATACGGAAGTAATCGGTTGACAGTTCCTCCTGCAGTCGTTTTGTCCCCTTTACGTTTACTCCGACTACCACGACCGCAGTAGGTTCTTTTCTGATGATCTCGTTGGCGATACAGGGGCCTGAAAGTACGTAGATGTTGTCACTGGTGTTCTCCAATTCTCCAATCACCTGAGACGGTCTCAGTAGCGTGCTGATCTCGATACCTTTTGTCAGGCTCAGAAAATATCTGCGGCCAGTCCCGATCTCCTTCAATGCCATGACAACGTTTCTTAGCACTTGCGACGGTATGGCAAACACTATGATGTCGACGCCGGCGATTGCCTTGTCGAGTTGCCAGTGGACCTGGATCTCGTCGGGTATACTGTGACCGATCAAGAAAGGTTCGTTGTTTCTCGTTGCCTTGACACGCTGGGCACGCTCTTTATCGTATTCCCATATTCTTACGTCATGACCATGTTCATGCTGCATGATACCGAACACCGAACCCCAGTTTCCACATCCTAGAATGCCGATCTTCACTTTCTCCTCCAAAGTACGGTTTTGGCTTCTTTACCTCGAATGAGACGTCGGATATTGCTGCGATGCGCAAAGAACACCATGATAGCGATCAGGATGAAAAGTAATCGATCGGCTAATGTTCCGTCGCGCAGGAAGAAGGAGAAAAACGGCAGGGCGACAGAGAAACACAGCGAAGCAAGGGAAACGAGCATCGTGGTAAGATAGACCAGAAGCCAGATGCCAAGTGAAAGGGCGAAAGATCTCGCTGCCAGAGAGACCGCTACTCCAATCGTTGTAGCAATACCTTTGCCACCGCGAAAACCGAAGAACGGATTGAAAATGTGGCCGAGTATCGCGCCGGCGCCGGCAAATGTGCCATAGTCAAACAGTGAATGGCTGAGGAGAACTGGGATGATTCCTTTCAGGGCATCGAGCACGAAACCCAGTATGAAGAAACGAAGTCCCAGACTGCGCCCGAGATTTGCAGCCCCGATGTTCCCGCTGCCGACATTTCTCAGGTCAACACCACGCAACCTACCTAGCATGTAGGAGAAGGGTATGATTCCAAAGATAACACCGACAAGGAAAGATAGAGAATAATTCATCATCGAATTACCTTCTTCTGATTTTCTTTCGTACCTTTGTTTTTATTAACACGGGTATGCCGGAAAAACCGAGGTAATTCCGTATCACATGTCTCAAGTATTGTATGTAACTTTCTTTTGCTGGTGAAGAAAGGGTAGCCTGAAAAACTGGTGGTCTGTGACCTATCTGCCTCAACTTGAATATTTCACCTTTAGGAGGTGGTTTTAACACCCTGCTGATGTCGTCGAGCGCTTTCTGTGGCGCGATCTTGCTACTCTCCTCGTGTACGTCCATGACTTTTTGCATGAGGGCTGCGACATTTTTTCTATTCTTTGCCGATATCGGAATTACCGGCACGAAATCGAGATATGGCATTGACCGTATTGTGGAGGGGACGATATTTTTTTGTTGGTGTGGTTCGATAAGGTCAATCTTGTTAGGCGCTACTATCAGCCCTTTTGCTTCGGAGAGTACGAGAGCAGCTATTCTTCGGTCCTGGTCGACGATACCCGTTGTGGTGTCGAAGATCAAGATCGTAACGTCGGTTTGTTCGATTGTCCTGATGGCGCGCATCACCGAATAGAATTCGATCGGTTCCTTAATGCGGGATCGTTTTCTGATGCCTGCCGTGTCGATAATTTCGACACCTTTACCATTGAAAGTAATCCTTGCATTGACAAGATCTCTCGTCGTACCCGGCTTGACGTCGACAATTGCTCTTTCCTTGCCCAGAAAAGCATTGAGCAAAGTCGATTTGCCGGAATTGGGTCGTCCCATTATCAATAATCTGACCCGGGACGTCTTTTCGGATATTGTCGGTGCGGGGAATTGCTCGAGGGTTGCATCCAGCACGTCACCGAAACCGACCCCTGCTTCTGCCGATACTACAAACATTCGCTCGTGACCAAGGCCGTAGAATTCAGCAGCGTTGTTTCTGATCTTCCCGCTGTCGATCTTGTTGACCAATAGGAAGATTGGCTTATTCACCTTCCTTAATTCACTGCTGATTTCTCCGTCTATGGGTTTGAGTCCACTCCGTCCGTCAACGACAAAGTAAATGATGTCCGCCTCCTCAAGGGCGGCTTCGATCTGATCCTGTATGCTCTTTGCCAGCGGGAAATCTTCATTGGGGAAGAAACCGCCAGTGTCGATCAATCCGAAGGAACGACCACACCACTCTACCTCGCCATAGACGCGGTCGCGTGTGACACCGGGTTCTTTGTACACGATACTGTAGCGCATACCGGTCAGCCGGTTGAAAATGGTTGATTTGCCTACGTTCTTGCGCCCGACTATTGCTACTGCAGGCACGAGATCAACTCCTTCAATTTCTTCGGTGCCACGAAAGCGCGTTTGTCTTCGATTTCCTGGCCGTCGAGAAACTGACCTTTATCGTTCATACAGTTTGGGGGCAGGATTATGCGATCATAGCCTCTGCCGTACTGAGCAATGCACTGGTTCATGTCGGTCGCACATAGCAGCCCGGAAACGGTTACGGTTCTCCCAAGAAACCGGTTTTTCACCGGTTTGACGTCCACTCTGATTTCTGGTGCCAGCAGTATGCTGAGACGTTCAA
>CP070802.1:1273702-1297808 GCA_020343595.1 Caldifarciminota bacterium
CTTTAACCTGTTGACTTCGAATCCGGTGGTTGACCGGGTCCGTTTCCAGTTTGACATGCCGTATCAGGGTACGGTCAATTTCAGTGTTTATGATATTGCCGGGCGTCGTGTGTTGGATAGCGACTTCAGCAATATTTCGGCTGGTACCCATACCATGGTTTGGGATCGTACTGACAACCAGGGTCGTGAAGTGGCCAATGGTATTTACTTCTACCGGGTCGAAGCGGCTGGTAATGTCGCCACTGGTAAACTCATCCTCGTACGGTAATTCGCTTTACAACAAATATCCCCCAGCATCTTCCCAGGTGCTGGGGGATCTGTTCTTTAGGGGAGCAGAGATTACCTAAGAACCGCTTTCTACCAGCTTGAAGTTTATCGGGATCGAAACATACACTCGGACATACTTGTCACGCTGTTTTGCCGGCGAGAACTTCCAGTTACGTGCGGCTGTCAGCGCCGCTTCATCGAGCATTTGATTTCCACTCGACTTCAAGACCTGAACCTCTATGATGCTGCCATCGATGTCGACCAGTGCTTTAACGACGGTCCGCCCTTCGATCCCTGCCCGTCGCACCAGATCAGGATACCGGGGTTTAGCCTGCACAACCGGCTGCGGTTTGATCTCCACTCTATAATAGGGTACGATCTCGATCTCTGGTCCAATGGGTCTCGTGCGGATGGGATTCTCAATGAACTCAGTTCCAGCAATCGTTTCGACGACATTCTCTTCGCCCGCTATGTTCTCGGCCGGGACCACAACCCTGGGGCGCTCAATGGGCGGTGGCTCTTCGTATTTATCAATGTACGAAGAAATATCCTCCACCATCGTGATTATCTCATGTTTTAGCTCGTATGGAAGGGGCTGGGCATAAGGAACAAGTAGAAAGAGCATAATGAATATCACGAGGCTGGAGAGCAATCCGGCCCGCAGATATATTCCGTACATCTTCTTATGGTCCTTCATGTTTCCTCCTTCTAATTTAGATACAATGGAAAACCAGAAATATTCCAACTTTGAAGAAAGACGTTAGGTTCGTTAATCTCGTTATTCCCGCTAATTTCGTTGTTCTCGTTAGTTTCGTTAATAGCGAGGTGAGCTGTCATTGCGAGGAGTCCCGCGTTAGGCGGGACGACGAAGCAATCTCGGTTGTGCGACGTTGAGATTGCCACGCCTTGCTGCGCAAGGCTCGCAATGACGGTTCTTGCAAGTGGGTTAAAAGTAAACACCCCCAACCTGCTATATTTTGTTTACTTATGAGGTGTACGGGGACAGGCACCTTGCGGAGCCAGTGCCTTGTGTTTACTGTTTTGGTAATTTGAATTTCGATATTCTGATTTGCTTAGTATTTAGGATTTCGAATTTCGTGCTTATTCTATGGCGACGGGTATCGTAACCATGCCCGCGGAACGTAGCCAGTTCATACGCATAGATTCTTTACAACTCCACGAAAAGATATATAATTCCCTAATGAAAAGGGCGATCGTCCTGATTATGGACGGAGTAGGTATAGGAGCGCTGCCCGATGCAGCACAGTATGGAGATGAAGGAAGCAATACGCTCGTAAATCTTGCCGAAAAATGCGGTGGCTTAGACCTTCCAGTCCTCGAAAGCCTCGGGCTGGGCAACATAGCCGATATAACGGGTGTAAAACGTGTGACGGAACCATCTGCCTGCTTCGGCAAAATGGCCGAGAAATCTCCTGGAAAAGATTCGACATCAGGACACTGGGAGTTATGCGGTGTTATCTTGGAAAAACCTTTTCCGACTTTCCCCAAAGGATTTCCACCAGAGATCATCAACCGATTCGAGAAAGGGATCGGACACGGGATCCTGGGCAACGTACCGGCGTCAGGCACCGAAATCATCAAACGCCTCGGCGAAGCGCACATCAAAGAAAAAAAGCCGATCGTGTATACTTCTGCCGACAGCGTCTTCCAGATCGCGTGCCACATCGATGTCTTCAGTATCGAGGAACTCTATTCATTCTGCAAAACGGCACGCGACATGTTACAGGGTGAATATGGAGTAGCGCGGGTGATTGCCCGCCCCTTTGCCGGCTCCTATCCTGAATTCTATCGAACCAAAGACCGGCGTGATTTCTCCATGGCACCGCCCGAACCCACATTGCTCGATGTTGTACATGGGAATGGTATCAACGTTACGGTGATCGGCAAAGTCGACGACCTCTTCAGCCATAGGGGTTTCGACGAGTCTTTTCATTCGGTGAACAATCTCGAATGTATCGATTTTGTACTCAATTCCATGAAGAAAGAACGTGATGCTTTGATCGTCGCCAATTTCGTGCAGTTTGACATGGATTGGGGACATCGTAATGACGTTGAGGGTTTCAGAAAGGGTCTGGCCGAAATGGATAAGGGATTGGGTCGCATAATAAATCAAGCCCGCGCCGGTGATCTTACATTCATCACTGCGGATCACGGCAACGACCCGACCACGCCATCGACTGACCACTCGCGCGAGCATGTACCGATAATCGCTTACCGGAATGGAATTACCGGATATGATCTGGGAACGCGTGACACCTTTGCGGATCTGGCAAAGACTACGGCGAACTATTTGGGCTTAAAAGGGATAAGAAATGGCAAAGACCTCTTCAAAGACTGCCGTTAACAAGAAGATCTCCAAGGAATTACTGCGGCGTATCAAAAAATCCCTGAAGCATGTCTATGCACCATATTCGGGTATTTCGGTCAGTGCCGCACTCTACTGCTCCAGCGGAACCATATATACGGGATGCAACGTAGAAAACAGCTCCTATTCTCTGACGATGTGTGCTGAGCGAGTAGCGTTGTACAAAGCATTGTCAGAGGGAGAAAAGGATTTCCTGCTACTCCTGATATACTCTCCGGATGTCGACTCGATACTTCCGTGTGGAGCATGTCTTCAGGTGTACAGTGAGCATGCACCAGACATTGTAATCGCTACAATGAACGCGAAAGATGAATTCCGCTTCTACCCGATTAAGACCCTCCTCACCCAGCCTTTCAGTTTTATGAAATGATCTGACATAAAATGAGCTTTCACTTCGGAATCAACATCCAGAAGCTAACATGGGAGCAATTCATCGATATCGCAGATGCCATTGAAAGGTCGTGGGGACACGTAGATTCTGCGGAAAAGGATCTACTCGTTGGCAATAGCAATGAAAGCAACATACTCTGTTGCTTGCTCGAACTGAAGGAAAAATATCCCGAGGCGCGTTTCGGTTTTTCACAACATACTGCTCTTGCCAAAGGCCTCTCCAAGATCGCCGAGAAAGGTGAAATACTGATCTCCGAAGAGATCGAAAAGATCGTCATCGAAGATTTCAAGGTCACATGCCTGGGGATGCTTTCTATACAGGGAATGGCAAATGAGATCCTCGTCTGCAAACTGGAAGAACCAAACAAGGAAATCATACCCCCAAAGGAAAAGCCGCGGTGGCCCCAGATCTCGCGGCACAGTCAGGTGGAATCACTCGCACATCACTTAAGCGTATCGAAAGCCCTTCTCGTCGTCTGCCCTACCGGTGGCGGCAAAACAGTATTCTTCAACGAGCTGGTCGACCATTGGCAGGAGCAGAAAGTTTCCTACCGCACTACCTGCCCATCATATATGCGCGGGATCACATTCCAGCCCGTAACCGATCTCGTTATGCAAATCCTCAGTATAGATGATATAGAAAGTACTGCAGAGAAGCAAAAAAAGATAGAGCAAAAACTGAAAGAACTGAACATAGCCGATATTGCCACGTCCTACCTGACGATCCTCGACTTTCTCTCCCTGACCGACGAGGAATCAATTTTAGAGAAAGTTGAGCTCAAGACCAGAGTCCAGGTCCTGACCGATACTGTTGCCGAAATAATCAAACGTATATCCTGGAATACCCCTGTTGCATTGATCAGCGAGGATGCAGAGAACATGGATGCCTCATCGACGGTATTCATGCAACACTTGATGACAAAACTGGCCGAAGAAGACGTCTGTTTCATCTTCAGTTCATACCTTTCCCATATTAATCTCTCGGGGCTGCATGAATTTGAGCTCAAAGAAATCGAGAAGAAGGATTTGACAAAACTCGTAGAGGACACGATCGGCGAGAGCATGAGCCTGCCACCCACAACTCCTTTTCACGTCTTGCAGTACATCGGATTGTACAATGAAGAAAAACTATCTTATCTATACAAACAGTACCAGGGTGAAACATCGATCGCTGGCTTTGCCCTTTCGTTCCATGACGTGAAGACGATCATCAGAAGAAGATTCGAGAATCTCGGCAACAAGAAAGACTTCATTGCAAACCTATCGATCGCCGGCATAAAGATCCAGCCGGACGAATTCCCACTCGAGAAGGAGAACATGGATCTCTTTGAATATTTTACGAAAAACGGCTACCTTCAGAAGCACGTTAACCACTATACCTTCACTAATCCAACACTTCACGACGAGATCTACGAACTCGCTCCGCATAAGAGAAACATGCACATCCGCTTTGCCGACTATTATTCAAGACTCGGCAGGCACGAAGAACATGCAGCGTTCCATTACAGTGAGGGTGAGAACTACAGAAGAGCGATAGAATATCTTCTGCTTTCTGCACGCCAGGCGGTTCGCAAGGGGGGCTACGAATCAGGCATAGAATACTACAAAAAGGCGCTTGAGCTCTGCCAGCGCAAAAAGGATGCTGCTGAGCTCGAACTTGTGATCGCTCTAAACGAAGGCCTGGCCGATGTGTACCGCGCACTTGGCGAGGAAGACAAAGCACTGCAATACTACAAGGTAGTACTGGACAGCTACAAAGAAATCCTCAAAGAATGATCTGGTTCTTGTGCTTGGGGTTAATGCAGGACAGCACTCTGAGCGACTCCCTTGATGTTGTCCGCTACAAGGCAACCACAATAACCTACGACCTGGAACGTTCCATCATAATCCTCAATGATTCATCGGTCATAACCTATAAAGATATCACATTGACGTCGGACAGCGCATATTATTACATAGAAACGAATCATCTCGAAGCGTTCGGCACTTGCCACCTCAAGCAGATCGACGATTCAATACAGGGTAACTTCATTAAATACAACGTCGAAAATCAGAAGGCATTGATGACAAGCGGCAGAACTCAAATCGAAGAAGGTTTCATCGACGGCGAAGAGATATACTGGATCGACGAGAAGACGGTCAACAGCTACAAGGGCACTTACACCACTTGCGGCGATTCACCGCCTCACTACTATTTCTACTCACCCAGAATGAAGGTATACCTCGGCGACATGGTCATCGCACGGCCGATCTTCCTATACATCCAGGATATTCCGGTCCTCGGCGCGCCTTTCTGGTTCGTCCCCATATCCTCCAAAAGGAAATCGGGGCTGCTACCCTTTCGTATCGGTAATTCAAGCACGTTCGGTAAATTCATCCGAGGACTCGCCTATTACTTTGTGATATCCGACTACGCGGATATCACCCTGCAGCTCGATGCCATGGAGAGAAAAGGAGTAATGCCGCAGATCGAAGGTGTCTGGGACTATTCGCCTTACACCAAAGGCAAGGTATTCGCATCCTATATTCGCGATACCGAATCAGATAAGGTCAGATACAGCATAGAAGCACGTAATTCATCCGAACTTTTTCTCCTGGGGTCGAGTCTCAACTTTGATATAAAATACGTGAGTGACAACAGTTACCGTCAGGACTACGCAGAGACTACGGCGATATGGCTGGAAAGAGAGATATCTTCACAGGCAACGCTCACCCGTGTTATTTCCGGGTTCAAAAACACTCTCGCGTTTGAACGAAGGGAAGATTATGTGGATACGACCGTATCACTCAAACTGCCATACTACACCATGACCGGTCCTTCATCAATGTTGTTTTCAACGATCAGCTACGCCATTTCCGGCCATATCAGCAGGGACCGTAAGACAAACCCGCAGGATACAACCGACGTGTTGGGTGCTAATCTGCATACGACACCAACGGTCCAGCAGAATGTTCTAGGCATCTTATCGCTCTCTCCCAGAATCGACCTGGACGTTGCGGTCTTCAATGAAGACACTGCTGGCAACAGGTGGCCTACCCGTTTCGGCTATTCCTTTGCCACGACCGCAAGCACCAATTTCTTCCGTGTCTTCGGAGTCGATATGTTAGGTATGCACGGATTACTTCACAAAATTCTACCGAGCCTGACCTATACCTATACTCCGGCGTTTGATTTCGGCGCATTTCCCGCCGCAAGCGGGATCCCTTCATATGCACATACGAACAGCATTGGCTTCGCCCTGAATCAAGAAATCGAAGCGAAAATAGGAGAGGAAGACCAGAAACACAACATTCTCAGATTCAATCTTAACAGCGGCTTTGACTTTATCAGGGATTCACTCAACAATGTCAATTTCCTCATCTCGGCACCGTACAATCCTCTGCCTTCTCCGGTAACAACCTTCAACGCGCAGGTGGACGGCAGCATCGATCCCTACACGAGGGATTATTCTTACAGTATAAGCAACAATCTCGGCATAAAACTCGATTTCCTGACGCTGAATATAGGACAGAGCTACCAGCGCGGAGGCGACTACCAGATCTGGTTCAACGGGGATATCAAACCTACGAAACACTGGGCACTGACCTACGCGGCTCGCTACGACTGGCAGTCGGGAGATCTGGTCAACTACAGCTTTGGGCTTGCGCGCGATTTGCACTGCTGGGAAGCAGTATTCAACTTCAATCAACTGGGTGAAGACTGGCGGTACGACTTCAAGATCAGGATCAAAGAGATCCCGGAAGTTTCAATCGGTAAAGGGTTGCTCGGTTACATCTTCGAGTAATCACTCGAAGAATTTATCCCGATAATCAACCAGTTCTTCAGGGGTGAAAATGATCTGACTGATCTGCTGGAGCATCATTTGGCGTTTCCACTGCAGCACCCCGACCATTGAAGAATCGAACTGCACTTCATTCCTCTGATCGCACCGTATGATGTAACCGCTGTACCGATCGATCACCGGAGCAGAGATCTGCCCCTGCTCCAACGATGCCAGTGCTCCAGCAAACTGGTCACCATACGTGCCACGCAAACCATAAAGGTTCTGGTTAGAAATACCCGTCTGGAACCTCACCATCGTATCCGACTGCGCGATGGTTTCCATTGGCGTTCCGGCAAGCATTTGGCCATGCAACCCGTTCAGATATTCAAGCATCGTTTCCTCATATACCTGACGCTCGGCCGCTGCTTTGACGCGGTCGAAAGCCTCCTCAAGCGAAGGCCGGCTCGCCGGGATCACCGAATCGAGGGCGAAAACGTAATAACCACCGAGGCTGCTGAACGGATGACTTATCTGACCAGGTTTCACATCATCAAGAAAATCAGCCAGCCCGTCGACGTTGCGCACCGGGAAATTCAACTCATCGCGATCAAGGGGATAGGTCTTTAGAACGTTCAATTCGAAATCGACCGCCGCCAAATCGAAACCTATGTCTTCGGCGGTCTCTTTGAAGGAAAGAATGTTGTCCGCTATCTCGCCGATGGTCGTCGGTGAAACCTGAACATTCGCTTTGACCACCTGCAGGTAACCGCGTCGCACCCGTTTCATAACTTCAAAACCGCGCGCCGCATCGACGATCCCCGAAACCTCCCCGTCCTTCAAACCCTTGTACACATCGCGCATATAGGGCCTCATGGTGTTTTCGTTATCGAAAGTATAATCGATCGTCGTATCGTCGGAGACCTCCTGCGCCAAAGTCATGAAATCCTCGCCTTCCTCCACCATCGCGAGGAAATCCTCGAGCCGCTGTCTGGCCTCGAGCGTATCATAAGATGAAGGTTTGCGCTCGTAGAACACGTATTTCAGGATCTTGTACTCCGGAACCGCGAATTCATCATGATGGTCCATGTAGTACTCTTCAACCTCATCATCGCTGACTTGAACGATGCCACGCATACGGTTGACCTGAAGACTCAAGAACGAAAAATCATACATGGTGCTGAACCCGGCAATGGATATGCTGTCTTCGAAAGGTGAGATCCACGCCATTGTCGATATCAATGAACGAAGTTTCTCCCTCGGCAGGTTCTGACGCAACTGCATTTCATACTGATACATCCACTGGAGGCTCTGAGGTGATTGGATCAATTGATAGTACTTATTCCAGTCGAATTCGCCATTCTCATCCTGCATCATCTCCGCTTCAAAGATCTCTGGTGGCGGATTATTCTGTATGATCGCCCAGATCTCCTCATCGTTTATGCCGATTCGTTCCTTTTTAATCAAGTCTGCCCATACGATATCCTCAACGAGTTTCATCCAAACCTCTTCTGGTGTGATATTCTTGTTCTCGCTCTCTTTCAGCAGCGTGAAGCGCCGGTATTCCTGGTATGACACGACCTGGCTTCCGATTTTAGCAATATCAGTCTCTGGTCTGTCTCGGATACCGGTGATATCCAATCCCCACTGGAAAAAGATCATACCGGCAAATCCGGCGAGCGCGATAAATAACACCAAACGCATTTTCTTGCGCAAAGTTTGCATCATCTTAGCCTCCTATATAGAAATAATTTTCGATCCGCTGAGCGATGGAAGCACGGCCTGCCCGTCGGGCACGATCAACGTCCTGAAGCCGTTATGCTGCTCTTTCTTCACGGCATCGATACCCTGCTGAATACTATGAATGGGATTGAAACCGATCTCCTTCAATCTTGCCCCATCCAGATCAGTAAAGGCATACACTCTATGCTGTTTTAGTATCTTGGCGGTCAGAAAAGCCCGGTGACCACCCACTTCGATCTTTTCTTCCGGATATTTCAGAAGTCCATCAATATCGTTCTCGCGCATGAGCCGCAGGAACTTCTCATTTCCAAAACCCTCCGCACATTGCCCGAGGAGGATGATACTTCCATTCTCCTTAAGCCCCAACATCGCCAGGTTTATCGACTTATGAGTATGGTAGAAGTCTCTGTCATTCGGATAACCGCCGGCCGATACGATCACACAATCCGCTGGTTCGGATATCATGCTCCTACGTTTCGCGACAAAATAGTCTACGGCATTGCTGAAGGCGTGCGCGTGATGGCCGCAGAAAATCTTCTCCGTCTCTCGGTTGGGATTTTCAACGATATTCAAAATGCAATCAACGGCGAGAAGACTTGCCGCTTCAGCCATTTCCCGGGCAATGATATTTTTTTCGATCTTTCCGACGAAGACACCGTTGCGCACGAGTTTCTTGTGGTTATTCCGGATCGTTTCGTACGATGCAACACCGGGAAGAACACTCTTACGACCGCCAGAAAATCCGGCCAGGTAGTGGAAACCGATCCGGCCCGTGGCGATCACAAAATCGGCATCGACGATGCGCCGGTTCAGAGTAACCTCAAGACCGGTTGAGGTTCTGCCGACAACAGATACATCACCGCGGCAGTCATGCTGCAAAAACGTAAAATCATCGCACAATTCTCCGTACAACGCAGAATTCTCCTCGCTGGTGTGCGGCCGGTGCGTTCCCAGCGCAACGACGAAGGAGATGCTCTTCTCATCGACGCCCGCATCCACGATCTCCGCCACCAGAAACTTCAATATGTCCTTATAATTCGCGATCTTTCTGGTTATGTCTGACACGATAATGACAACATCTCCGGGTCGGTTGCGGCGCAAGACCTTACTCAATGCACCCTGCCCGACCGGATTCATGAAGCTTTCCTTTAAGAGCGCTCCAATCGGCTTTACTTCGGTTATTTCAGGTTCAGCAACGCCGATCAATCCTGATGGAGCGTCGAAATGGATTACACTCTTTCCGTACTTCAAATCCATGGCATATTCTATCTAAATACGAGCCGGTGTCAACGCCAAGCCCTGCGGCAACTCGCAAATATATACTTTGTTGACTTGCCTGCAAAATGTATTATAATACTACAATGATCGACCTGAAACTACTCAGAGATGACCCTGAAAAGATACGCGCCGCCCTGAAAAAACGCAACTCCGACATCGATCTGGGCAGAATTATAGAGATGGATAAGAAAAGACGCGCGTGCATGACAGACATCCAGGAACAAAAGAGTAAGAGGAATAACCTGTCCCAGGAGATCGCCAAACTGAAGCAGCAGGGTGACGAACCGAAGAAACTCATGGAACAGGCGCGGGTGCTCGCCGAAGAGATAAAGAAAAAAGAAGAAAAACAGCGTGATATTGAAGGGGATTTCGAGGAAGCGGTACAGTGGTTGCCGAACATTCCGAACGAAAAAGTCCCGGTCGGTGCCCGGTCCGAGGCGAATAAATTTGTCCGCGGGCTGACCGAGCCGCCCAAACCTTCCTTCGATGTCCTGCCGCACTGGGATATTTGTGAAGCCCTGGATATTCTCGATCTAAAAAGGGCATCCAAGGTGGCTGGTTCCCGTTTCATCCTCTACAAAGGAAAAGGCGCTCTGCTTGAACGCGCACTCATCAATTTCTTCCTTGACCTCCATACCACGGAGCACGGCTATACCGAAATATTCCCGCCGGTGCTCAACCCTACCGAGTGCTTATACGGCACCGGACAACTGCCGAAACTCGAATCTGACATGTACCGGTGCCGGGATGATGCTTTCTACCTGACACCAACCGCCGAGGTACCGCTCACCAACATGCACCGTGAAGAGATACTCCTCGAGAAACAACTGCCTCTTTGCTATGTGGCATACACACCGTGTTTCCGCCGCGAAGCTGGTTCATATGGGAAGGAGGTACGTGGTATCACGCGCGTGCATCAGTTCAATAAGGTCGAACTGGTCAAGTATGCCACCCCGGACAACGGGTACGAGGAATTCGAGAAGATGCTTTCCGACGCTGAAGCCGCGGTCAAGGCACTGGAATTACCCTATCGCATCAAGCTTCTCTGCACCGGAGACATGACCTTTGCGTCGGCCATAACCTATGATATCGAGGTCTATGCACCGGGCATGAAGGAATGGCTTGAGGTATCGTCAATATCCTGCTACGAACAATACCAGGCACGTCGGGCAAATATCCGTTACCGGCGGTCAGGTAAAGGGGTCGATTACGTATATACGATGAACGGTTCGGGACTCGCCACACCGCGTACCTTCATCGCGATCGTCGAAAATTATCAAACCGAGGACGGCAAAATAAATATTCCGGATGCCCTGAAGAAATACATGGATGTAGACAGTATCGGCAAGTAGCATGCTTGAGCACCTGCAAACCTGGCTGCGACAGATAGAGAGCAACCACGGCGTCAATCCGATCATATTCGCAATAATCTACTGTGCCGGCGTCATCCCGTTCTGGTTCTCGATATATAAAATCATCGCCGCAATGAAGACCCGAGATCACAGAGGAGCAGCCACCTTCGCCTTCGTGCTCGCCGCAGTCATCATCGCTCCATTCACGTACGTTGCGATCTTTGGCCACAACCTGCCGACATGGTTCTGGGGCGTCGCCGCGGCCATCATCCTGTACAGTGCCTATTCAGTCCTCAGACGCATCCGGCAGCACTGGAGGGTACCATGAAGAAAGAACCCATAATCGGCATTGATATCGGCGGCACGAATATAAAAGCAGCCCTGGTCGCGGGACGCAAGATAGAAAAACGGACCAGAGCCCTCACCCTGGCCAACCTCGGCCGTGAAAAATCCATAGATCAGATAATATCGGCCATCGAACCACTCCGTAAAAAAGGTAAGGCGATCGGCATCGGTATCGCCGGCATAATCGATTCAAAAAAAGGCGTTGTCAAATACTCGCCAAACCTAAAGGGATGGAAGAATGTACCTCTCGCCCGTATCCTGCGGGCGGCATGCGGCCTGCCGGTCTATGTTTTGAACGACGTGAATGCGATATGTTTGGGCGAATGGAAGCACGGAGCCGGCCAGGGACACGATAACATCTTTCTTTTTACCATTGGAACCGGTGTTGGCGGCGCTGCGATATGTGAAGGTAGACTTTTGTTTGGAGCTCATGGCTTTGCCGGTGAATTCGGCCATACGACGATCAAACTGGACGGGCCAAAATGCATTTGCGGACATCGCGGTCATGTGGAGCGCTATGCCGGAGCAAAATACATTGTCGCGCGTGCCTGGAGAAAGATAGCGAGACACAAGAGCTCACTGGCCTCGTACGACATATTGACGCCGGAAATAATCGCTCGCGCGGCAAAGGAAGGTGATAAGGTCGCACGCGAAGTGTTTGATGATGTGGGTAAATATGTAGGTATTGGCGTCGCAAACATAATCGCTTTGTTCGATCCGGACATCATCATCATCTCCGGCGGAATAGCACGCGCCGGAAGGTTTCTTTTTGAACCAATACGCAATACGGTCCGCAGAACCGTTCTGGGCAGGGAACACAGACGTTACCGGATAGTACCGGCGAAACTCGGTGACGACGCCGGAACATTCGGAGCCGCGCTCTTCGCTGAATTGACTTCAGCCGGGTCAGAAGTATAATGTCCAATGCCTAATCTGATGGATGAAAAGACAAGGAAAGAATTGAAACGTGTTCTCGGAAAACTGCCCGGTCGCGTTGAGATACTCTACTTCACTCAGGAAAACGCCTGCCCGGCGTGCCGCGACCAGCAACGCGTGCTCGAGGAGGTTGCCTCCCATTCGGACAAGATCGAATTAAAGATCTTCGACTTCGTGCGCGACGGTAAGATGGTAGCAGAATACCGCATAGATAAAATACCGGCAACCGTGATACTCGCCAAAAAAGATCAAGGCATACGCTTCTATGGAATGACCGCCGGCTACGAATTTCAATCATTGGTCGAAACAATCATCATGGTATCGGTTGGTAAATCAGGACTATCCCCGGAGTTCGAAGAAATGATACGTCAGATCGACACCCCCGTGCATATCGAGGTGATGACGACCCTGACGTGCCCCTATTGTCCACGCGCGGTACACGCCGCAATGCAACTCGCATTGGTCAACGAAAACATCAAAGCCGATATGGTCGAAAGCGCAGAGTTCCCGCAGCTCGCACAACGCTACCAAGTGACCAGTACGCCAAAGACGATTATTAATGAAACGCATTCATTTGTCGGCGCCCTGCCCGCAGACCGGTTGTATCTTGAGGTCTTGAAGGCGGTCAATCCGGAGGAATACAAACGTATCGAACAAGCCATAAGGGAAGCCCACGGTCACCGTCATGTGCGGAAGGCAGAACCCGAAAACGAATACGATGTGATCATCGTCGGTGGCGGCACAGCAGCAATGTCAGCAGCGATATATACGGCACGCAAGTCGCTCGACGTACTTCTCATCGCCAAGGATCTTGGTGGACAGATAAACTACACCGCACTCGTCGAAAATTACCTCGGCCTGCCAAACATCGGCGGCAAGGAGATGGTCGAGCAATTCGTCATGCATATGGAACAGTTCCCCATTGCCGAAGCCCTGGGCGTCGCCGTTGTGAAGATCGAGAGTAAGGACAAACGTTTCACAGTGATAACCGAAGATAAGAAGAAATACACTGCGAAGTCCATTATCTTCTGCGCCGGTAAACAATACCGAAAACTGGGTGTACCCGGGGAAGACCGCTTCATGGGCCGTGGTGTCGCTTTCTGCGCGACGTGTGATGCACCTCTTTACAAAGGCAAAAAAGTTGCCGTCGTGGGCGGTGGAAATTCGGCATTCACATCGGCAAGGGATCTGCTGAATTTCGCCACCGAGGTACATCTCATTCACCGGCGCGATACCTTCCGGGCCGACAGCGAGCTGGTAAAAGAAGTCCGCAGCGCGAAGCATGTTAAGGTTCATACGAATACCGTCGTTCGCGAGATCCTGGGCGAGGAAAAACTGACCGGCATCAGACTGCAGTCGGTAAACGGTGAGCAGAGGGAAGACCTGCCGGTCGACGGTGTCTTTCTTGAGATCGGCCTCGTGCCCAATACCAAACCCGTAAAGGAACTGGTGAATCTCAGTAAGAACGGGGAAATATTGACGACAAGAGAAAGCAAAACTTCTTTACCCGGGTTCTTCGCGGCTGGTGACGCGACCGACCTTCCCGAGAAACAGATCATAATCGCAGCAGGTGAAGGCGCCAAGGCGGCGCTTACAGCCTACAATTATCTGATCGAAAATAAACTGATCACGCAAAGGGCAGCGATTGATGCCTGGCAGCAATAGAAATCCTGGAGGATAGAATATGTTCGGTAGATCGATCAAACTCTTCAGCCTGTTCGGCTTTGATGTTAAGATTGATATCAGCTGGTTGATACTCGCCTTTCTTATTACGTGGTCGCTTGCCGACGGGCTATTCCCGTATTATTTTAAAGATCTCTCCGCCGCGACATACTGGTGGATGGGAGTCTTCGGTGCCCTGGGCCTCTTCTTTTCCATAGTGTTTCATGAGATCTCGCATTCACTCGTTGCCCGTCGTTTCGGTCTGCCGATAAAGGGCATAACGCTCTTCGTCTTCGGCGGCGTCGCGCACATGGAACAAGAACCGCCAAGCGCCAAGGCGGAGTTCCTGATGGCGATAGCTGGTCCCGGCTCGAGTATCCTACTCGGCCTCTTTCTCTTTGCCGTGCGTACCGTGGCGCGCCTCGGAGCCTGGCCTCTGCCGGTCAGCGGTGTGATCGGATATCTCGCTTTCATCAACTTGATCCTCGCCGGCTTCAACCTGATCCCCGCCTTTCCTCTCGATGGCGGACGCGTACTCAGATCGGCGCTCTGGAAATGGAAAGGCAATATCGGCTGGGCAACGCGCGTATCGTCACGTATCGGCACGGTCTTCGGTTTTGTACTGATCGCGATGGGCGTGATCCAGTTCTTTTCCGGAAACCTGATCGGCGGTATCTGGTGGTTCATGATCGGAATGTTCCTGCAGAATGCAGCGAGAATGTCCTATCAGCAATTGATGACCCGTCAAGCACTCGAGGGCGAATCGATCAGCAACCTGATGATACGTGATCCGGTTACGGTTACGCCCGCACTCAGCATCAAGGAACTGGTTGAAGAATACATATATAAGTATCACTACAAAATGTTTCCGGTAGTCGACGGCGAGAGGCTCGTCGGCTGCGTGAATACCCGTCAGATCGGAAAGGTACCGAGGGACCAGTGGATGCAGAAGAACGTAGGTGATGTCGCAACGGTATGCTCAAACGACAACACCATCGACCCGAAAACGGAAATCATAAAAGTCCTGTCCCTGATGAACCGTACTGGCAACAGCCGTCTCATGGTCGTCGAAGGCGATAAACTCGTCGGGCTCATCGCCCTCAAGGACATCATGAATTTTCTTTCGATAAAGCTGGATCTTGAACCGTCAGGAGAATAGCATCTGATTGGTTAACACACTGCTACAGGTTTTCCTCAAATAATATACTCTGTTTTTTGGATTTCATCCCCTCGAGCTACTCAAGAAACGTCAACAGTGCCATGATGACGACCCCGAGCAGGATTGCAGAAAACTGCCATACTGAATTGGATACCTTGATCTCTTGTTGAAGTTCTGGTATCAAATCCGGGCCGGCAATGTAGATAAACCCTCCTGCAGTCACCGGCAGCAAGAATGAAGCAAAGCTTTCAAAACGTTCACCAATCAGCAGCGTTATGACCGCACCGATCACCGCCATCACGGAAGCCAGTAGATTGAAGGACAAAGCTTTCCTGACAGACAGCCCGCCATGGACTAATATACTGAAATCACCGATCTCCTGCGGTATTTCGTGAAGCACTATCGCGAGCGTGGTAGTGATTCCGATCGGAATGCTGACCATGAAACTTGCCGCGATGAGCATGCCGTCGATCAGGTTATGAGCCGCATCTCCAACAAGGTTCATACTGACCACGGGTCTTAACCTCTTTTCCTCGGCCGCACTTCCAACGTGCCTCCATCGGATGAACTTTTCTAGCACGAAGAACATAAGGAACCCGCCGATAATAAGCAGGGAGGTCGTGAGATTCGCGCCGATCTTCTCAAAAGATTCAGGCAGGAGATGGATGAAAATATCACCAAATAACGCGCCAACGGCAAAGGCAACGAGGAAGATCAAAACCTTCTGCAACCGCTGCCGGTTAAGCGACAGAGTGACCACGCCAACCAGGGACAGGAGGCTGACCAGAATGACACTGCCCAGAGTCAAAGCGACTATCATATCAATGATTATTCCCCGGGATCAAGGGGCAGGTTGCAGAATCCCCTTCGCAAAGGATCTGCACGGTCGATTCAATAATATGGTATCTTCGGGCCAGGTAACTATTGATCTTCGATATGAGACGGTTCTGTGCTTCGGCGCTCTGATGCGTATCATCGAGCAATATATGTGCCGAAAAGACCAGCATATCCGCCGTGATCGTCCATAGATGTGCGTGCTCCAATTGCTTGATCTCAGGAAATTGCTTTTTCAGATCCTGTATGATGATATCGACGTTCAATCCGGTGGGTGCCATCTCGAGCAGAATCTTTGCCGACTCCTTCAATATGCCCCATGCCCAGAAAACGATCACCAGAGAAATGCCGATGCTAACGATCGGATCTACGATATTCCATTTGGTAAAATATATGATTACTGCCGCAGCAACGATCCCAACTGAAGAAGCAGCGTCAGCGATCATATGATAGAAGACACCCTTGATGTTTATATTCCGCTTGTGGCTGCCGTGTAGTATGAATATGCTCACGACATTGACGACCAACCCGATCAGCGCAATGAGCAGCATGTCGAGCGCCAGAACGTCTTCGGGGCTGATGATCCTTTCGATCGCTTCGTATATTATGAGACCACCGACCCCGAGTAAAAATAACCCGTTTATGAAAGCAGCGAGAATCTCGGCACGGTACAGACCAAAGGTACGATGGTGACAGGGCGGCCGCGCTGCGATGATGATCGCCACCAGACTGATCGTTATGGCAAAGGCGTGCGTGAACATGTGACCGGCATCGCTGATCAAGGCGATGCTGCGCGACAGAATGCCACCGACGATCTCGACCACCATGACCACGGCCGTGATAACCAGTGATATGGTCAGCTTCTTCTTCTCCACATCACGGAATTCAAAGATCCGTTCGGAGAAGGAGTGTTTATGGTCGTGTTCGTGGGATGCCACAGATTATTCTACTGATTTTTCAGAGATTTTCAAGACTGCCGTGCAGTTACACGCGCATTTTGAAAAAACCCTCGCCGTATTTGTATCCGGCAAGGCTGCCATCACTCGCGACGCGATCGCGCACGCGCTTCTGCCAGTCAGGCAATTGACCCAACTGGCTCTTATGCATGGCGATCGCCCTGATCTTCTTTCTGTAGGTCGTCGTTATGTCAACAACATGATTACAATTCTCGGTGATGCCCAGGAGCAACTCCCCGGCACGGTGAGGTTTCAAACCGATCTCCAGCAGAAATGGATAGAAGTGCCAGTCCCGTGCGATCATGATGGCCTCGATGACGGCCTGAGCCGTTGCCCGGTGATCAGGATGAAAGTAACGGGACCATGGATCGTGGGTCACTATTGTGTAGGGTTTGAGTTTGCGGACGAGCGCGGCGAGTTCAATTTTCAGCGTTTTGACGCTCGAAATCTCACCATCGGGATGGCGCAGAAAGACGATCCGCTCAACGCCCAGATATCTTGCCGCCTTCCTCGCCTCCTTCTCCCTTTTCTCAGCAACGAGCAGCGGCGAAGCTTTCCGGTCCCATGTTCCCTTCTCACCACATGACACGATGACATTGCACACTCTTCCCCTCTCTGACCAGAGCGCGATACTACCGCCGCAAGACAGTTCCGGATCATCCGGGTGAGCCATGATGATCATTCTATTCTTTGCTGACCCTCTCATATAACCTCTGGTATCTTTGGGCGATAATTGTCCAGTCATATGCCATCGCCTTCTTCCTTCCGTTGCTGCCCATTACGTGTCGCAGTTCATGTTTTCGGGAAAGCGTTTCGATCGCCCGGGCAAGGCTGCGAACACCCATCTTCACCAGGATTCCGGCATCATCTCCGACTGTCTCCTTCAAACCGGTATGGTCAAACCCGACAACCGGTCTTCCCGAAGCCATCGCCTCAAGACCAACAAGCCCGAATGATTCATAGTGCGAAGGCACGACGAGCATGGCAGTGTTGCTGTAGTACTGTGCCAGTTCATCGTGTTTCACCTGCCCGACAAATTCAACCGGAACACCCGCAGCATAGGTTTCTATCCCGGCGAGATTACCAGCACCTTTTGACGGTCCTCCGACCAGGGTGAGGCCAACGTCACCTCTCACCTGTCTCAATGCGTCGATAAGAAAATGTATGCCCTTTATAGGATCGACCCTACCCACAAAAAGAATATCCTTATGACCATTCCTGCTGGGTTCAAACCGCCTGGTATCAACACCGTGCGGTATCGTCATTACCCTCACATCAGGATAGAGTGCTCTGATCGCCAGGGATTCCTGCTCGGTTGGCGAAACGACAAGATCACACGCCCGCATTATTTCCTCTTCTATCTCTATTCTCGTCTGGTCCCGGCGGATCGTTTTGAGCACCTCGACCGTATGCATTGTGTGTAACCATGGAATCTTCATAACGCGGCGGGCATGCAATCCAACGATACCCGAGGACCAGTAATGGGTATGCATGAGATCATATTGACCGACGTCATGGCGGTTGATTATCTCCTCTGCAAATCGTCCGGTATCATCTTCCTGAACCTGTACCAGTCTGAGCCGCGGACTAATCTCCCTCGTGCGTCCCTCGCCCCGGACGAATATATCCACCTCCGAGACTCGTGCCAGACGCTCATATAGACTGCGGATGACTATGCTCATACCACCCGATTTCCCCGAACCAACCGGTGTCAGGGGCGAGGAATGATATGATACTACACAGATTCTCATCGCGTCAACCTCACCGTATAGCGTTCATGTGCCCCAAAGCGATACTTATAACCTTCATCACCGCGCAGAAAATCATAATACTCATAACCTTCGCTGATCGCCGATTGAATATCGAGTGCGACCGCCATTATTCCCGGCGACATATGCCGGTATGCTGGATCGAATCCCATGTTATAAAGAAAGACACGACCTTTCAGCGCAAAAGCCAATATGATACCGACCGGTTTGTCGTCGCTATATAGCGCACGCAATCGCAGCCAGCCGTTTCGGTCGAATGCATTAATCAATTCTTTGAAAAACGCCATTATGTCCGGCGTCAGAAATTCTTTTTTGCTGTTATCAGATACGGTCATAAGTCGGAACAATATATCAACATCTGCGCTTTTGACATCATGAAGGACCGTTTCGTTTATTCTCCTCATCTTACGACGTAGTTCATGACGCGATTTACCATCGAGATCACGGAGATAATCATCCCATGTTGGCGGCAATTCGAGCAGCGGGCAAGTGTCTTTCCTGTCCACCTTGATCTCATCCAGCCGACATCTGAGTCCGACGATCAATGCACTATCGACCTCGAAAGGAAAAAGATCCAGTCTTAGTCCTTTCTCTAACACGAAGTCGGCAAGAGTCTCCGCGATCTTTTTCTCCTGGCCGGGAAGAGAAAGCAGATCATTCAAATCGGTCACTCTTTCATCAGCGATCGATCTGATCTCCTCACTGCTTACCGTAGCGGCAAGTATTCCTATGACGTCGGTGCCATCCTGGAACACCGTGACTTCGGGGTCGAGACCCAGTACATTCCTTGCCAGCGCAGAGAACCATTCGTAACTACAAAATGGTGATGCATTGCCCGCCGTATTGAACAAATCTTTCCAAACCTTCTCTAATTTCGAGAGTCGTTCAAATTTCAATTCGCAGCCGCGAGCCGACATGCCTACCCCCTAATTTGATCTCCCATGATTTCCAACCCATAAAATTGCGGTAGCGCACCGTCTCGTAAAGTTTAAAACCGCATCTTTCGATAGCTCGATTTGAACTCAGATTATCTCCCGTTGAGAAGATCATTGCATGTCTGTAGGATTCACTCCTGAAATACTCCGCTGCTTTCGTTATGAGATGCGAGTAGATTCCCTTACCCCGAAAAACAGGGCGCGTGTATGCATCGTAGAGATATACCTCCTTCAAACCCACGTCAAGCCAATCATCGATCTCCCCAACTTGACATTCTTTTGTTGCAGCAAAGAGATAGGCAACCAGGATACCCTGGTGATGCGCGACAAAAAACTTGTCACCGCGTGCCGTCCGTGCAGCAACGGTCGAGGCATTCAGTATGTCAACCTCGGCCGCCCTGTCCATGAGCGAAACCTTGACCGTCACCGCGGGTTTGACAACGGAAATCTCGCTCTTCAGATCGACCGCATACATATTCAATACTTCTTTCTTGCTAACCAGGGTCAAACCACTGAATTTCTTTATCTTCAATATAGCGACCTTTCCATACCGATCGTCGTCTCCGGACCATGCCCTGGATATACAATCGTTTCATCGGGCAGGACCATCAATTTTTCGCGTATGCTCTTGAGGATGGTTTCCTCATCGCCGCCCGGAAAGGACGTATTACCCGGGCCATTTGGAAATAGCGTATCACCAGAAATGAGCACGTCGCCTATGAGGAAACAGCAACCACCCGGCGTATGGCCCGGAGTGTGAATGACTCTCAATTGATCATTACCGAATTCGATCAATTGTCCATCCCGGATCTCATCATCGAAACCATCAACCCAGTCCAGCTTATGGATCGCGGCCCGCGCGCCCAGCGCTTTCTTTATCTTCGGAAGAGCGGTTATATGGTCGAAGTGCCGGTGTGTTGCGAGAATGATCACGATCTCAAGATCACCCACCGCGCTCAAGATCTTTTGTGCCTCGTCACCGGGATCGACGATGACACCTGTACCCTCCGAACTCAGAATGTAGCAGTTATTCCCAAGGTTCCCGACAGCGATTTTCTTTATTTCCATGTGCTCTTAGACCATTCAGCTGTGACAAACGTACGATCTGCGCCTGCGATAACAAGATACGCGACAATTCCCACGCCAGCATTGAGTGAAAAATGAATTCATGCGACATTATAACCCTGACAAAGTGCAAAGTCAATATTCCCTCAAGTGTGGAAGATATTCCTTGTTACTACAATGAATGATACTACCCGGCGTCAGCAGACACGATCGCATACACATTGCGCTCGTATTCCATTCTTGAACCGCGGAACATTCGCAAAGACGGCGGGCGGTGTAAGAATCCATGTTTCATAACAACGCTGACCGCCGCGGTATGTATACAAGGTACGCCGATCGTCAAATTACGATCGCCATGTTTGGCACATATTGCCGTCATCAGATCACTGGCAGTACTCGCATCTCCAGCAACCATCGGACCGATGTGCAGTACTCCGGTTTCCCGTTCGCGGGTCACGACATAGCCGCAAATATCCCGCTGCCTGCTGATGTAGGTGGTATCAGCTTGACCGTTGAGTAGATCCATCAGAAAATCCTTGCGGTCAATGCCGGTCTTCTGTCGGTCGAAACTAAGTATCTCTTCAATATCTTGCACGCACTCTACGGAATTCGGTTCCTTATTAAACGACCCTTCCGACGCCTGACGAGCGAATCTCAGGGAAAGATACTTGTCCTTGAAGCCAAGGAGCCGGTAAGTCTGCACCGCCTTGAACACACCATCCAGTTCTATCGTTTTCATTCTCCGGCGGTCGAGATGACCTATCGCCTCTTCCATCAGCTTTACACCGATACCCATGCCCCGTCTATCTTTCCTTACTATCAAGTTACCCAGGAAGGCACGATCACCGTAGCTTACACTCGTAACAATTCCTGCCCTTTCACCATCATACCATGCAACATAGCAGCCGGCAGGATCGAGGGATAAGAACCGTTCAAAATCCTCCTCGAGATGACCCCATCCTTCTATATCGGTAAGTGATTTCGCGTATGCTATATCTGACTTTTCCATCTGCTTGATCGTGACCATTACTCTTTACCCTTCGACAGCAAATCGCTTGCCGTCAGCGCATAAACGAAAGCACAATCAACCACACGCTTTACTTCAACGGATTCATCAGGCGAATGCGCCATCGCAAGAGACCCGGGGCCATAAGCGTATGCCGGGATCCCATTCTGCAGATAGTAGCGGATCTCGAGTAATCCGGGGCACAGTCTTAATGCCGGCTTCTGTCCTGCGACCTCCTTGACACTGTTCGCGAGAACCCTCACGAGCTTATTGTCTGACGAAATGCCGGCTGCTTCGCCTTCCTGCAGAATCTCAATGTCTATCTTCATACCTTGTTTCCGGAATCTATCGAATATGGCGAACAAGGTTCTCTTCTCCTCTGCGAGATTCTCTTCGGGGTTAATCCTCCGCTCGAGCGTGAAAGAGCATGACCCGGGTACCACATTGAAATTGGTGCCGCATCGACAGATCCCCCCCAGCATCAATATTGAATTTCTGGACTCTCCGGAAGTAACGGCATAATCCGTTTTTCTTCTCTCAACTGTCTTCTTGACTCTAAGCAACGCATGCGACAACTTGACCATCTGTTCGAACGCGTTTACGCCGTCCTTCTGTAGAACTACATGCACTGCCTTGCCCTTTATATTTACCAACAGGCTGATTGCACCGCGACACGCGTTCCAGACCGTACCGCTCGTCGGCTCGGGCATGAGCATACCGACACTATTCTTTCTACCGATATATCCTTTCTCAAAGAGATGTGCCGTGCCCGCCTTGCCGCCGGTCTCTTCGTCCGGAACGATAACAAGACAGACCTGACCATCAAGGCTGGCATCCAAGAGCTGCAGTGCGCGCAACGCATAGACCATTGCGGCAAGTCCGGCCTTCATATCCGCAGCACCACGACCGTACAATCTACCGGACCTGACATACGGTTTGAAGTGTTTCGCGTCCGTTCCCGGGATAACGTCGTAGTGAGCGTGAAAAAACAAATTCCTTTTTCCCCGTCCGTACGATGCGAGCAGACTGCGACGTGGGTACGCACGGTCGTCAGGACCCGGTGCCTTCACGATCTTTGACCTCATGCCGAATCGTCTCAGATGGTTCGATATTAGATCAACACAAGCCGAGTAGTGTGCACCCGGTGGATTCTCAGTTGGGATCCTGATCAAATCCTTGGCGAACTCGATCATCTCACCCCGCAGCATTTGTACTTGCCTATTGAGCCGCAAATACCGCCTTCCTCTTCTCTTCTCTTGCGTTACAGCCGTATGATCGATCCGGGATACTTTAGAGATTGCCTTTGAAGAGATACGTTTCACCCTTATGATTATAGAATGAAACCAATTCCTTGTCAATCATCGAAGAAACTGATCTGTTCACCTCACTTAACGGTAGACCGAAGAACTTCGCTATTCTCCTCGCAGTAGTCTTGGTCATCGCATAGATATACTTCTCGATCAGCTTCCGCATTGCCTCTTCGCTCCTCAGTGCGCGGGCACGCACTCTTATCTCTTCAGGCAACCATTGCTCGGTGGCTGACCACAGTGCAAAACGCCACCGGTATTTGCTGTATGCGATCTTCCCCGCACAGCATATCAGGCGTTTACGCTGCAGCTCAACGAGCACTCTGGCAGATTTCTTCTTGGCGGCTGGTGAGACGACCCCAAGTCTGTCTCTTATCTCGTGGGTCATCAGCGGGCCCTGCTTGATGAGCACGTCCATTATTGAACTGGCCATGCTGCTCAACATTCCCTGCTCACGCATGCTTCTGTAATCGGGGACCGGAAATACCCGGATGAAACTCGCCAGCAATTTCGTGGATATCAATATGTTGTGGCCGCCAAGTACACGTCCGTAAAAAACCCACTTCCTGTCAATCAACACATGAACGAAATCCCACAGCCTCTGGTTTACCTCAAACCGGCTGGTCAGATCATCGGTATAAATTGCCCTCTGCAGGCTGGGCAATAATCCGTTGGAGAGAGCGGACACAAAACCCAGCCGATCTACGAACTCCCTGGCCTCGTCGACGCGGAATATCTTGATGTTCTTGTCGAGAAGCCATCTTTTTCTTTCAATTGTCTTCAAAGAAATCCTTTTCATGATATATTACACTCAACAGATTCCTAATTGTGAGCGTATGAATCGAGATACTGAGTACCCCCTGCAACTCTTCAATTCCATCCTTACACATTGATCAGTCGGATAAACCCTGTCGGCCGATCCTATTCTATAAGCCCCCATGGCGAATTCGCCATG
>CP070802.1:1297908-1321696 GCA_020343595.1 Caldifarciminota bacterium
CAAAAATTTGCTTTTGATGAATATTTGACGCGTCAGAAAGATCTGGTGGATGCGGCTTTACAGAATTTTTTCTCTCAGAAGAATTCGCTGTTTGACATCATGTATTATTCAGTTGACGGCGGTAAGCGGATCAGACCTATACTCGCGATTGCTGGATATGAGGCGTGCGGTGGCAAGGACACTGAAGTGATCCTCCCAGTTGCATGCGGTCTCGAATTGATCCATACTTATTCTCTGATCCACGACGACCTACCCGCCATGGATAATGATGATTTGCGGAGGGGTAAGGCATCGTCTCACCGGAGATTCAGCGAGGCACTGGCGATCCTTTCCGGTGATGCTTTGTTTGCATATGCCTATGAATTGTTCAGTAACGGCGAAGGTTTTGAGTGTGAAAAGATAGAGGTGGTAAGGAGAGTCAGTGAGGCGGTCGGTCCTAAAGGTGTCGTTTACGGACAGATGCTTGACATCGCTGATGTGAAGAAACAAGCGAAGTTCTTGAGGAGCATTCATCTGAATAAAACTGCCAAGTTCATCGCCGTGGCGATCAGGGTTGGTGCGATAATGGCCGGTGCATCGAAAAAGGTCATTGAGAGATTGCACGGTGCCGGGATATTTCTGGGAATGCTTTTTCAATACACCGATGATATTCTTGATGTGGTAGGCAGTAAGAATGCTCTTGGTAAGACACCGGGTAAGGATGAGGCCAGCGGCAAGCTGACTGCTTCGGCTATTTACGGCCTCGAGGGTGCACGATTCCGGGCGAAGCGCTATGCTGACCATGCAAAGGATCGGTTCGGCGCACTGGGAGATAATTTTCAATTCTTTAGTCATATGACCGATTTCGTGTTGAATCGTTCTTATTGAGCATATGAAGGAGAAGATGTCATTACTCAAAATGATCAAGAAACCGAATGATCTCAAGAATCTGACGCGTGTGCAGCTTGAAGCGTTGGCTGAAGAAATACGGGGGGAGATCGTCAGTACATGCGCATGCACCGGGGGACATGTAGCGCCGTCGTTGGGCGTTGTTGAATTGACGCTTGCCCTCTACAGGGTATTCGATGCCGAACGCGATAAGATCATCTGGGACGTCGGACATCAGACCTATACACAAAAATTGATTACAGGTCGGGCAAAGAGGTTCAAGACACTTCGGACCTATCAGGGGATCAGTGGTTTTCCCAAGCGAAGCGAGTCAAAGTACGACGTCTTTGACACAGGACATTCATCGACGTCGCTCTCCGCGGCAACTGGTTTTGCACTTGCCCGCGATTTTCGTGGCGATAACTACAAGATAGTGAGCGTGATCGGTGATGGTTCCCTTGGCGCGGGCATGGCTTTTGAAGCACTTAACCACATAGGTCATTTGAAGAAGGACATAATCGTCATTCTTAACGATAATGAACACTCGATCGGTGAGAGTGTCGGCGCGCTTTCTCAGTATCTGACGAAGGTCATAACGACGAGAACCTATAATCGTTTTCGGGATGACCTGTGGAAATTTCTTGGACGTTTTCCTCCTTATTTCCGCGATCGGGGAAGAAATTTGGCAAAGAGGATACAGGAAGGCCTAAAAGGGCTTTACGCACCTTCGATTATTTTTGAGGAATTAGGGTTCAGGTATATTGGACCGTTGAACGGTCATAAGCTCGGGCAATTGATGGATACGCTCACGAGGTTGAAAGAGGTTCGCGGTCCGTGGTTTGTGCATGTCGTAACCAAGAAGGGTAAGGGGTATGAGCACGCTGAGAAGTGCCCTGAGGTATTCCACGGCGTCGGTCAGTACTGCGTGGAAACTGGTGAGGTGAAGAAGAAATCTACCTCGTATACCAAGGTTTTTGGTGATACAATAGTGAGATTAGCTAAGGATAATGATAAGATCGTTGCCATCAGCGCTGGCATGACCCTTGGTACTGGTCTGAAGAGGTTCAGTCAGGAGATCCCCGAAAGATTTTTCGATGTGGGCATAACCGAGCAGCATGCCGTTACGATGGCCGCTGCGCTTGCCCTCGATGGTTACATACCGGTCTGTGCTATCTATTCGACTTTTCTGCAACGGGCCTATGATCAGGTCATTCATGATGTGAGTCTACAGAATTCACCGGTTATCTTTGCGGTCGATCGCGCTGGGCTCGTCGGCGAGGATGGTCCCACTCACCACGGTCCTTTTGACTTGTCCTATTTTAGTTGCGTTCCCAATATCGTCATATCGGCGCCGAAGGACGGTACGGAGCTAGTTGCGTTGCTCAAAACCGCGGTACTTTACCGGCAGGGACCCTTTGTGATACGATATCCAAGATCTTCCTGCGCGCTGCGTGATGAAGATCCCGAACCGCTAACGATCGGAAAGTGGGAGACGATATGTAAAGGTAAGGGGCTGGCGATTGTTGCCACGGGATCCATGGTCGAACAAGCCGAGGAATCCCTTAATATATTGAAGAAGAAACGGGTGCGCCCCACCCTTGTTAATGCACGTTTCATCAAGCCATTCGATCATGAATTGCTGGACAACATCGTGAAGAAGCACAAGACCATTGTGACTATAGAGGAAAACGTCTCTCACGGCGGCTTAGGCAGTTTGATATCTGACTACTGCAACGAGCAGAACGCAAGGGTGAGAGTACGCTCTATCGCTTTGCCAAACACTTATATCGAACATGGCGCCAGACAAATATTGTTGAGGATTACCCGGCTCAATGCGGAGGGTATTGCAAAGAGGATCATTTCTCTCTTATGACATTCATTCTTTCTCTTGCGATATTAACGCAATTCACAACGCCCTTTGATGAGAGATTGTACATCGATGCCGACGGTGAATTCGTCATATATTCCCGGTACTTCCAAGGAACGCTGGTTAGCATCGATACAGTGAAGACCATTGAGGATTACATATCTTCTGGTTTCTTCGAGCGTAATCAGGGACTTATGTTCAGAGAATTGAAGCAGGACATGGCAGAGAGCGGGGGATACGCGAACAAGGGTTTGTTCGGGACCTTCGAGATCCCTCTGCCCAAGGGTGGTTTCAGTGACTTCATGGGGGAAACAGGCAAACTCGATGTGGGCGGCTATGTCAAGATAACGCTTGGTGGCAGTGAGACCTTTGTTTCGGACGTACCGGGTCTGGTCGGGCCATCACTCTGGCCGGAATTGGAGATGAATCAGGAGATGGCAATAAACCTCGATGGTCAGGTCGGTGACCGGGTGAGGGTATTTATCGATCATAATTCCGAGCGGATAAACGAAAGCCAGAATAAGATCACCGTGACCTACAGGGGAAGGGAAGACGAAATCGTACAGGAGATCGAAGGCGGCGATACAGAATTGAAAATCCCAGCGACCACCTACACCGGTGATATCCCGTCGCACCGCGGACTCTTTGGCATAAAATCGAGCGCGAAATTCGGACCTTTAGATCTCGTGGCGATCGCCTCTAACGAACAGACCCAGCATCAAGAGATCGATATCGAAGGTACGGTACAGGCGCAGGCCGATACGATATGGGGACGAGAGTATCAGAAACGCAGATTCTTCTGGCTGGGTACGAACGAGACAATAATTTCAGAGTCGCTGCAGGTGTACATTGACGACAACAATTTTCAGAACAACAATGTTGCCGGGGGTATAACCCTGTACGGGACGGCCTATGTCGATGTCAACGGCGATGATATAATCCCGGATGATACACTGCAGTCTGAAGTTGGCTATTTCACTCTCAAATACCTTGAACAGGATTACATTTTTATCCCGGGTGACAATATCGTGGAATTGAGGCGAGGTCTCCAGAAGGATCTTGAAGTTCTTGGTGTTAAATACAGCATATTGCGGAACGGACAGATCGTAAATGTCGGCGGTATTGTCCAGGATACGCAATTGGTGCTCAAGCTCGTGTGTCCGAAGAGTCCTGATACGACATCGGTTACATGGCAGTATGAATTGAGAAATTACTATCAGGTAGTGAGCCCCGGTACAAGGCTTGATTCATTGAAGATCTTCTATATCACCCCGGGTGGACAGCACAGGGACCGTAACGATGCCGGTGATACTTATCTTGAAATCCTGGGACTCGACGAGAATAAGGACGGCAGGATTGATGAGTATTTTGGTCAGTATGGCTTTGATGCCGGCCGGGGATTACTGATTTTCAGAGATTCATTGCCCTTTGCGTCCGACACGCTGGACGATCCGGATTATGAAATTTACGAGAATCCATATTATATGCAGGGGCGCGGCAAGTACTATTTGTACAAGAAGACAGTGGAGTCACGTCCTGTATTCTCGCTACCTCCTAATGTCGTTGATGTGACTGTCTATGTTGACGGTATCGAACAGACCGAGGGCGTGGACTATTATGTTAATCTTGATCTCGGGGAGCTTGAGTTCAAGAAGGTCATACCACCCACCGCGCGCGTAAAGATACACGCTGAATATGCTCCGTTCTTCTCGGCGGCTCAGAAATCGTTGATCGGCGTGAGGGCAAGCATGAAACCATTTGGCGACATGTTACTTGGCTCGTCCTTCTTCTACCGAACCGAATCCTACCCAACGGATCGCGTGCGACTTCGCGAGGAGCCCTTCAATCGTATGGTTTGGGAAGCAGATATGGCAATACCACAGAAACTGCCTTTCCTGACAAAGGCTGTTGACTGGCTTCCCCTGGTCCAGACCGAAGCTGAATCGAGAATGAATTTGAATGTCGAAACGGCCTATTCGATCTCCGATCTGAATTCCAAGGGTGAGGTGTACCTGGACGATCTGGAATCTTCTACGATAGTGACGAATGAGATTTCGATAACATACGTCGATTGGGTTCAATCTTCAAGGCCGATCGGTTTATTAGCAGATGATCTTGCTACGGAAAGAATTGTTTGGTACAACCCACGGGGTGCTGAAGTTCTAACGGCGGGGGATATCTATCTCGACCCGCTTGATCCGAACGAGACAGCCCATGTTTTGAGGCTTGTTTATGACCCAGACGATCCATCTTCGTTCGCCGGGTTGATGCAGTATATGTACAGTGAAAATTTCGATGATTGTGAGAATCTCGAATTGATCATAAGGGGAAATGGAGGCCGTGTTCATATTGATCTCGGCCAGGAGATGTCTGAGGATCAATTACGCCGTAACGCTACGGGATCACTGGTAGGTATTGGTGTTCTAGACGACGAGGATCGCGACCGTAATGGAACATGGAACGAAGGCAGCGAGGATACCGGATACGATGGTGTCCTTGGTGTTGACGCACAAAACGTTGCCGGTGATGACGCCAATGATGATTATGTCGAAGGTGATTACACCGGCGGCATCAATGGTAGCGAGAGTAATCATCTATGGAATACTGAAGACATCGATCGCAACGGCATTCTGAACGTCGACAATATTTACTACAGTTATGAAGTCGATCTTGATTCTACTGAATTCATGGTCGAAAATGCAGGCCTGCAGGAAGGTTGGACGATGTTCCGTATTCCCATCAAAGACACCACGGCTTACGATACGGTATTGGGTCAGCCTGATTGGCGTAATATCAGGTATGTACGTATCTGGCTGGAGGATTTCGTATCGCCTGAAACCCTTGAGATATACCGCCTTTTTGCGACGGGTAGCCGATGGAAGAATTTTGGCGTCAACGGAGATCTATCAACGTGGGACTCAACCGAAGTATTCACTTTGACACCGGTCAACACCAGAACGCACTCCTATTACGTATCCCCGTTCGTAGAAGAACGTGATCCTCTGACCGGGCAAGTGAGGAGCGAGGGTGCTTTGGAGTTGAGGTTGGAGAATATCCGTGAGGGCCATACATGTATTGCGCACCGGCAGACCGATGATAACGAGGACTATCGCGCCTATGATACGTTGACATTCTACATGAACGCCCTGCATTCCAATCCATTGATCTCCTTGCGTATCGGGAGTGATTCGGTCAACTATTACGAGTACAGGACTCAATTCGATAATGGTTTGGCTGTTGCCGGCGGTAATGGCTGGCGGACGTTTAGTTTATCCATGGAGCGTTTTCTCGATCTGAAACAGATCACGCAAGGCGAGGGTGTGGCGCGTGACTCTGAATACGCTGTTGTTGGCAACCCTTCGCTTTCGGTCAACCAATTCTTTGAGATAGCGATCACTAATCAGAACACGACTCCCTTGACTGATACGATCTGGTTCAATGACATCAGGTTGATCGCGCCACAGACTGAGATCGGACGAATCGTAAGGGCAACTGGCTCATTACATCTTGCCGATCTCGCATCGGTTACGGTTTCCTTTGACGAATCCAATGGACGCTTCAAACGTCTGTCCGAGTCCAAGACCATATCGACTAACAGCGCGGGTCGCAACTACGCAATAAACTCGACCATTGCCCTTCATAAATTCCTCTTGGAGAAGTGGGGATTCAATATACCGTTAGTCCTTAATTACAGGAATTCCTTACAGAAACCACGCTTCTCGTATTTTGCGGATGACCTGGAGATCACGGGTGATGAATTGGATAAGCAGAAGGCTACTAATATCGTCAATTCGTATACGATCAGTCTCTCAAAATCAGGGTCAAGAAACTGGTTGATAAAAAACACCCTGGATGCGCTGTCATTCGAGCACAGTCGTTCCAAGACAAATACCCATAACGCACTCAACGTCGATACGTCAATCACCAAGAGTTACCGGGGAACGTACCGGCTCGATCCTCGTGTTTCCTTTAAGGTGCTCGGACAGGTGTTCTCGGTTCTGCCGCAAAACATAGCGTTCAACGTACTATTTACCGATAACCTTGTACGTTATTACTACCGACTTGACCCGGACGATACATTGCGCTACTCGCCTTCTGGTTCGCAGCATCGCAAAACCCTCAATCCCAGTTTTAGCGTATCTTATTCGCCCCACCGGACGCTGAGCACGAATTATGATTTCAGTCAGAACCGCGATTCGGTATCGACGCGCGGGCAGTTCGGCGAGGAGGTAGGACGGACTCAAACGCTCACTGCCTCATTCACAGAGGATTTAAAGCTTGTCAGACCGAGGTTGAGCTTCAATGCTTCGTATAATGAGGATTATCGTTTTGAGATCCGCCAGGAGGAGGATTTGCGCAATGTTTCAAACAGCGCAAGGTACGGGGTCGATGGAACGGTCGATCTGCAGAGGATCGTTAAATTCTTCACACGGCTGAGGGATGAAACAAAGGATACGCTACTCACGACCGGTTCACCGGCTTGGTTTGCCAAGCAGGTAGAGAGTTTCATTGAAAGATTACAAAACCCGTCACTCAGTTGGTCACGGCTAAAGAACTCTAACTATCTGAGTGTCAAGACACGTCCTGACCTGGAATATCAGTTCGGTCTTGTCGATTCAATACCTGCCGATGATGTATCACCGAACAGCTACCCGGGTAGAAGTATGACCGATACCTACAAGGCAACATCGGGATTCAATCTGAACTTTGTTACGGTGAGCGGTGCGTACAATGAAAACATCAACAGGATCTTTGCATTCGGCAATATCGAGACACGGACACATACTACATCCTACCCGAATGCCAACCTTAGGATCGCAAAACTTGAGGTGCTGCCATTTCTGAAGAAATACACGCATTCATCATCTATAAATATGATGTTCAATCAGACATATGAAAGTCGTTTCCAGGACACGGTTCGGCAGTCGGATTCCAAGACTATTAGCTTCAGCCCGTTGGTCGGTTGGCAGGTGCAATGGGTGAAAGGGATTTCGTCGACGGTCGACATCTCTTATTCTGAAACATCCTCCAAGGACTATGGTATTGTTCCCGTACCTTCAAAGTCGCTGAACCGGGGCGCGTCGGTTAGTCTGGGGTACACGTTCAGTGCTCCTAAAGGCCTCGGCCTACCATTCCTGAAGGGCATTCGCTTCTCGTCTAACCTCGCGCTGAACCTGGGAGTAAGTTACAATCGGAACACAAACTATTCAACAAATCTCGATCAGCCTATATATGATGCAAGTATCATCCAGGGCGATCTCGGTTTGTCATACAACTTTTCTTCAAGCATTACTGGCGGTGCAAATTTCTCATATTCTCAGAACAAGGAGAGAGTGAGGGATCAGGATACGAAAAGAGTAGGTGTTAATATATGGACGAACATAAATTTCTGATACGGCTGGTTCGCTGCCATCTGCTCGTTGTTATTCTATCCCAGTTCGTACCGCTTGCAAGCGTTCATGGAAAACATCCCTATGAGCATTTCACTGCCTTCTGTAGCATAGGTGAACGGACTCCAGGAACTCCTGGTCATATCAAAGCGCGGGATTTCATCATCGAGCGTCTGAAAGATCCCGAAGTTGATACTTTTCGGGTTCTTGGTACGGACTACTTCAATATCTACAAACGCTTTCCCGGCAGCGGGTCTCGCATCGCCTTTGCTGCGCATTGGGATTCTGACGTCGGCTGTCCAGGCGCCAATGATGGCGGTTCGGGCGTGGCAATACTGCTGAGTCTTGCCGATACGCTCAAAAAGATGCGTCCAGGGTGCGGTGTTGATTTGCTCTTTTTTGACGGTGAAGATGTGGATGCAGCCGAGCTGTTAGGATCAAAGCATTTTGCCGCGACTTGTATCGTCAATTACGACTACGTCATTGTGCTCGATATGGTTGGCGACAAGGATCTGCAGATTTTTCAGGAAGGTAATTCGAAGAAATTTTTCCCATCATTTGTCGATTCAATCTGGGACATCGGTCAGTCGATTGCACCGAATGTATTCGTGCCCACGGTGAAGTATTACATCATCGATGACCACCTCTCCCTCATAAAGTACGGGATCAGATCGATCGACGTCATTGATTTTGATTATCCATACTGGGATACGGCTGATGACACAGTGGAGAAGTGCAGCCGGCAAAGTCTCGATACAATGTACCGTTTTGTACTGCATTTGATATACGAGCGTTCCGTATACTGATCAAAGGCCATGAAGAAGAGTGAGGTTGTCGTTCTGACCATTTTTGTCGTTTCTCTCTTGGCTATCAACATCCATAGTTACTTCCGGAAAGAGAGCCTGAAGGCCGCGTACTCCGCGTTGATAGAACGCAGTATGATTCAATTGAGCATAAATGATGTCGGAGAGAGTGAATTAGAGAGTCTGCCAGGTATCGGGCCTGTCCTTGCCCGGAGGATAATCGACTACCGCGATAGGATAGGAAGATACAAATCCCTGGAGGAGTTGAAGCAGGTCAAAGGTATCGGAGACAAGCTGTATCTGAAGATAAGTCCCTATCTAAAACTGTAAGCGGCGCACATACAGCCGGAACATTTCATGAGTCATCCGACTGTCAAACCTCACATGGCGGATATGAATTCGTAAAGAGTGCGGACTCCGAAGCCTGTTCCTCCAGGTAGTGTGTAATCGCCCTCTTTGTCAGTCATTTCTGTTCCTGCCACATCAATATGCTGCCATTTTGCCTTTTTCACAAATGCTTTCAGGAATAATCCGGCAGTTATGGCTGAAGCATAACGGCCGCCTGTATTCTTAAGGTCGGCGACGTCACTCTTCAACAACTTGAGGTATCCGTCATAGAGGGGCAAAGGCCACAGCGGTTCACCCGTACGCTCTGAGATTTCAATGAGTTTATCACTCATCGATTTATCATTCCCCATCAAACCGGCGATCTTTTCGCCCAGTGCGACGACACATCCGCCTGTCAGCGTTGCTACATCGATGATAGTCTTTGCCTTCTTGGTTTCGGCATAAACAAGAGCATCAGCAAGTGTCAATCTGCCCTCGGCATCGGTGCTGATGATTTCGACCGTTTTGCCATTCATCGCGCGAACCACGTCGCCCGGACGATAGGCTGAACCCGACGGCATGTTCTCGACAGCAGGAATGATCGTCATTAGGTTGATCTTGCTTCCAAGCTTTGCCAGCGCAAGGGTAGCACCCAAGACCACGGCACCGCCGGCCATATCAGTCTTCATCGCTGACATGCCGCTCGATTGCTTGATGGACAGTCCGCCAGAGTCAAATGTGACCGTCTTCCCGATCAAGGCAACGAGCGGTTTGCGCACGGAGGTCATGCGCAGGACGATGAATCGGGGTTCGTGTGAGCTGCCCTGTCCAACCGCCAGCAGAGCGCCCATGCCCATCTTGTTCATATCCCTTCTGTCCATACACTGACACTTCAGGGTCGCCCCGAGTCCCCACTTTCTTACTAATTTAAGAACAGATTTGTGCATCTTCTCCGGAGTGAGAACATTGGCCGGCTCGTTGATCAGATCACGCGCAACATTCTGGGCGTCACCGAGTATCTGGCCAGTTCTAATCGCACTCATGACCTGCTTCGCTTTTGAGGGATCTTCCCCAAAGACAGTGAATTCTGATATCTCGTACCTATCAGAGGATTTCTTGTAAACGTTGAAATTGTATAGTGCAAGGCATGTACCTTCAACAAGAGCCTGTGCTGCGCTTTGTGTGTCCATATTCCCGACGGTGGAACCATGGATGACTGTTGCCACCCGTTTCGCGCGGATTTTTCTTGCTCTTTTGGCCGCTGCTCCGGCCGCTCGTCTAATGGCTTCGAGATTGAGGTCTTCAAGCTTGCCCAGCCCAACGAGGATTATCTTCTTCATGGGCATTCCCGGGCATTCATGCAGTACAGTTACCTCACCAACTTTACCGGTCAACTCTTGGTCAGCCACGAGTCTGGATATTAGTCCATTGACTTTCTTGTCGGCGGCACGCGTCGTACCGCGAAGTGATTTTTCTCCTTCATATATGCTCAATATGACGGCATCACCCCGGTAATTGATAATTGATTTGTTGGATATGCTTATTTTCATGTGTTCAGTATACAATTATCGGCTGCAAAGTCAAGTCTAGAAAGCGTTGGCAGTAACATCAGGGCGAGGAAGGGTATGTTGACTTTGAGAGCTAAATATATATAATTTCACTATGAAATCAGTCAAAAAAGTGAAGAAATCCCGCGCACCGAAGCCAAAATTGTCGAAACGCGCATATGCTATGCCTTTCTCGCCTATCAGAAAATTGAGCCCGTTAGCCGATGAGGCCAAGAAAAAGGGAATTCATGTCTTCCATCTGAATATCGGTCAGCCGGATATTGAGACACCACGTGAGATGTTCAATGCAATCGCCAAATTCAGAGAAAAAGTATTGAGTTACGGACCATCTGGCGGCTTGCTCGATCTAAGGCTTGCAGTTGCTGATTACTACCGGAGGGTAGGAATCGACATTGACCTGGATAATGTTTGGATAACGACTGGCGGGAGTGAAGCAATTCTTTTTACATTGATGTCGGTGTGCGATCCAGGGGACGAGGTCATCGTCTTTGAACCCTTCTACACAAATTACATCGGGCTGGCGACCATGGCTCAGGCAAAACTTGTTCCGTTGACGACTAAGGTTGAGAACGGATTTCACCTTCCTGCACAGGCAAGGATTGAAGCGAAGATCACGCGGAAGACACGTGCAATATTGATTAATACACCGAATAACCCCACTGGAACCGTGCTTACCGAGGAGGAGATGTATATTCTTTACAAAATATGCAAAAAACACGGGCTCTTCCTCCTTTCGGATGAGGTCTACCGTGAATTTGTGTATGACGGACGTGTTCAGGTGAGCGCTCTATCGCTGCCTGAAATACAGGACCAGGTTATCGTACTCGATTCCATATCCAAACGTTTTTCCGCCTGCGGCGCCCGTGTTGGTTGCATAATCAATCGTAACAAGAAGGTAATGGACGAGATAATAAAATTCAGTCAGGCGAGGCTCTGCCCGCCAACTATAGAACAGGTCGGTGCTATTGCTGCCTACCGGAATTTCGATCAATATATCAAACCGGTGATAGTCGAGTATGAACATCGCAGGGATTTTCTCTTTAAGGGATTACAGGGAATAGAAGGAGTCTACGGGCACAAACCAGAAGGTGCTTTCTATACTGTATTGAGGTTACCTGTAAGGAATGCCGATAGATTCTGCAACTGGTTGCTAAGTGATTTTCACCATAAGAAGCGGACGGTAATGCTGGCTCCTGCCAATGGGTTTTATTCTTCCGCTAACAGGGGAATGAATGAAGTTCGTATTGCCTACGTGCTTAAGGAAGCAGATCTAAGACATGCCCTCGATGTTCTCAAGGTCGCCCTTGAATCCTACAAGGATTGATCCCATTTGGACTTAGATGAATTTGGAACTTCAACTGCGCAGATTAGGCGTTTTTGCGTTGAGAATAATCCCTCTGACGTTAGCTGACACCATTGCTACTCTGCTCGGTTCGCTTTTCTACCACATCTTGAAGCAAAGACGGCGATACATTGAACGTAATTTGCGTTACGTCTTTTCTGGCAGGACAATAGGGCAGAGGGAATTCAATACGTACGTCAAGAATACCTTTGTCAATTACAGTCGTCACATGGTTGATTTTCTCCGACTCGGGTTCATGACGGGGGAGGATTTCAGTGTTGATATGGTCGGCATCGAAAATGCCTTTGAGGCTTTGAAACTGAATCGCGGCTGCGTGCTGTTGACCCTGCACCTTGGTAATTGGGATTATGCGGGCGCGTATTTGGCCACGCGTGGTGTGCCTATCTCTGCACTGGTCGAGGACATCGACCCGGCAATGCTGGATCTATATACGGAACATCGCGAGCGGACCGGCATGAGGACTTTTCCGGTATCGAGATCGGCTTTCGCATTCGTCAGCACGATAAAAAGTAATCGTCTTCTTGCGATACTCGGCGACCGTGATGTAGTCGGTAATGGCCTGCCTGTGCAGTTTTTTTCGGGAATACGTAAGGTGCCGAGGGGTCTTGGAGAAATAATCATCAAGAAGCAACTGCCGGTGGTATTCGGTTACATGGTTTACCATCCTGGCAAAAAACAGCGCTACCTTGGGTACATTGAGCCGATGGTTTTCTTCTCTGGTAGTGTCGATGAATTCAATAAGTGCATGGTGGAGAAATTTGAGGAATTTATTAGATCATATCCTGATCAGTGGCTCGTTTTTCAGCCTGAGTGGGTGGATGAGTTGAGAGCATGAGTAAGATTGTGGTGAAGATAACGGGTGCTCTTGTTCCAGAGTATCAAAGTGAACAAGCAGCGGGTTGCGATCTGCATGCGTGTATAGCAGAGGATATGGTCATTAATCCGCAAGAATATTGTACTGTTCCAACCGGCATAAGAGTTGAGATACCCGAGGGGTACGAAGCTCAGGTCAGACCGAGAAGCGGGCTTGCGTCTGCCCATGGCATTGGTATCTTGAATGCTCCGGGTACGATCGATGCTGATTATCGAGGTGAAATCAAGGTTATACTATTCAACTTCGGTAAGACACCTTTCAGGATAAGGAGTAAAGATCGTATTGCTCAATTAGTATTCAGTAAGGTCGAGCATGCTTCGTTTGAAATAGTGGCAGACCTTGAGCAAACAGGAAGGCAGGAGGGTGGATTTGGCCACACCGGAAGGCAATGAATTGATCCTATTCTCGCTGATGAGTCGTAAGCCAGTATTGATGGTTCGGTAATTATGAAGATATTGATGGTGACCGAGACCTACTATCCATTGATCGGCGGTATTCCGGATCATATTTCTCATCTTGCCGATGAGCTGCGGAAACGTGGACATACCGTCAAAATCCTTACTGCGCGCTTCGGCAGGGATCACGAAGGAACCGACGAAGATATTGTAAGAATTGGTCGAGGAATCCCGATCCGTGCTAACAAATCTTTTGCCCGCCTCACCCTTGGCTGGAGACCCTCCAGTAAGGTGAAACGTTTTCTGGAGGATTTTCGAGCCGATGTCATCCATATTCACGGCTCCCTGGCGCCGATGTTGCCGATACTTGCCATCAGGCATTCAAAGGCGAAGACTGTTGCTACCTTTCATGCCGGCCACAGGAAGTCTATAGGCTACATGCTTTTTCGCCCGCTGCTCATGCCGTATTTCAGGAAATTCGACCGGCTGATCGCTGTATCGAGGACCGCCGAATTTGCGATGAGCAAGTACTTCCATGGTGATTACACGATCGTACCCAATGGCATCGATACTGACGGCTTTAACCCCAAAGGACCGTTGATCGATCAGTTTGCGAACAAACGAAAGAAGATTTTGTATATGAACCGTCTTGAACCAAAAAAAGGTTTGCCGCACCTCTTGAGAGCCCTTTATCATATTAAGCGCGAAATTCCGGACGTTCTGCTCATAGTGGCGGGATCAGGGCCTTTCGCCAAGTACTACAGGGATATGGTTGATGAAACGATAATGGATAATGTAGTATTTGTCGGTAAGATCCCGGGGAGACCGGTTTCCTTAAGGGCATCATACTACAGAAGTTGTGACATATTTTGCGCGCCATCCATCGGCCACGAGAGTTTCGGTATTGTGCTTCTGGAGGCGATGGCATGTAAAAAACCGGTGGTCGCTTCACGGATAGACGGGTTCATACACGTGCTGGAACACGGGAAAGAAGGGCTATTCTTCCCGTCAAAGGACGATAAGGCGCTCGCGGCGGCTGCTATCAAGATACTCAAAGACCCGGGACTTGCCGAGCAGATGGGTAAGGCGGGAAGAAAGAAAGCACTAGCATACTCATGGAGGAAAGTGGCTGCGGACGTTGAGCATCTCTATAAGAGACTGATGAAACCTGATGCAGAGTGAAGATGGTTTTTCTTTTTTGATGAAACCGAAATCATTGAGTAGTAGTGTGAAGGAGGGAGCCCATTAAGAAGGCAAATTTCTGGAATATACTCAAGGTCAAGGACTTTTCAATATTCACATTTGCGCAGACCGTGAGTCAGTTCGGTGACAAACTGGATTACATAGCCCTGGTCGCGATCATTGGTCTTTTCCCTAAGGAACAAGCGCCACTGTTGCTTTCCCAGATGATGATATTCATTACTCTCCCGGTATTGATCTTCGGTCCGATCGCAGGGATACTGGTTGACCGCTGGCACAAGAAAACAGTTATGGTCGTCTGTGATGCGTTGCGGACCGTCTGTGCGATTCTTATACCGGTTCTTTTTCTCACCACCCGCAATATATATCCGGTTTTTGCCGTTGTGTTCTTCATGTTCCTTCTTGCTCTATTTTTTAATGCGGCACGCAGTGCAATAATACCGAATCTCGTATCTAAGAAACGGATTTTGACGGCGAATTCAGTGGTGAATTTTGTGGGGCGGGGTGCGACGTTCATGGGAATGCTCATTGGCGGTATTATTGTCGATTTGCATATCTGGCAGAAAGTGTTCGGCATAGCCGGTTGGACAGCAGCCTTCATTCTGGACGCTGTCACATTTGCCGCGTCAGCGGTTCTGCTCTATATCATGAAGGTCAGGTTGCCTGAGGTCCCCAAGGCGGTTGAACACTTGAAACCCAAGGGTTTCTTCATGTTGCTGAAAGGTGGTTTGTCAAGGATGTGGCATGAACTTTTGCATGCACTGAAGATGATCGTCCGCGAGAAGAATCTGGCATTCGTGATGGGAACGATCCTGTTGATGGTCATAGCTGGTAGTGTGATCTATATTCTGGTGATACCTACCGTACAACAGGAAATGGCCTGGGGTACGAGTGGTGTGGGTTTTCTGGCAGCCATTGGTGCGATAGGGTTATTGTTGGGTGCCTACCTGACCGGTATTTTCGGACACCATTTCGATATGAAGGTACTTATGTTGGTGTGTTTCATCATTATCGGCGGAGCATTGGTTCTCTTTCCAATCCTCAACAACTTTCTGCTTTTTGCATTGGTCTGTTTCGTCTGCGGAACAGCGATCTCGCCCGTCTTCATCGGGCAGGATACATTGATACACCATTATGCTGATGAACTTGTCCGCGGTAGGATATTCTCCATAAGGGATTGGATACTCAACGGGCTATTTGCGCTTGGTGCTGCGCTTGTTGGTATCTTGTCGGCGGTGATCAGTAAAAATTACCTGTTCGTGATATTTGGCATATGCGTTGCCTCGATGGCAACAATTGCCTGGTTGATATTGGCACGTGGTAAAAGCAATTCAATTTCACAGAGTCACACCTAAGTTCCAGTATTGTGGTACCTGGAATTATCCCCTGCAATTCGAGGGTTTCATACGCTCGGTCAAGTGTGACTTCAAGGTCGTATTGCCTGGAGAGGAACGAGACGGGCTGGTCATAACCTTTGATGATGGTGATATGAGCGTGTATCGCCATGCCTTTCCGGTCCTAAAGAAGCACGGAGTGAGGGCTATTGTGTTTCTGATCGTCGAATACATTGGCAAGAGCGATCTATGGGATATCACGTTGCTTGGTAAGAGGAGCGTTCACCTGGGATGGGATGAGATCTATGAAATGAGGGATTGGGGGATCGAATTCGGATCGCATACGATGAGCCATCGCAATCTTACAACCTTGAGTGACGATGAGATCGGCTACGAACTGTCAGAATCAAAGAGGATTCTTGAAAGCAAGATCGGCAAAGTGCGTTGTATCTCATATCCTTTTAACCGTGTGAACGCGAAGATCGTTGAACTTGCCAGGCGCAACGGCTACGAATACGGCTTTGGCGGAGCCGGGCAGAGCGATCTGCTTATAAAAAAAGAAGCGGTATATATTACAGATACTCCTTGGAGTTTGCGCGTGAAAATACGTGAGCAGCCGTTTGCAGTGTATCGTTACGACCGAATTAAGCAGCAAGTCATCAACTACTTCACAATCGCGACGATGTTGACGAAAAAACGGACAAAGAACAGAGTACAAGATGCGGAAGCACATTAACATATTCCGTAGTTATTGTTTTGAGCATTCGTGCTATGAATTTAGGAATTGTCCCGCTTCGCGAGGATTCTCGTAAATGTGGCTAAATTTCAGATTTGGACATTTACGGAATTTAGGATTTAGAAATTCGGATTTCGTGCTTCTAGGTTACATTTGAATGACCATCATCGCAAGTGTTATTCTGATGGTCTTCGTGGTTGGCATTTAGAAACATCTACAATGAAAGGAGGATGGATGGTTAGAAAAAGTATCATATGTGCAACACTGCTGATCGGCGTTATGTGGTCGCAGAACGCGGATTCTCTGATCGACCATGCGGTGGAGTTGTACGAGACAAGGCATCTCGATGAAGCAAATCTCTCGAAGAGCGCTTCGATACTGGAAGGTATCGTTGAGAGTGACCCGAAGAATGTTCGAGCGCTCTACGAACTGTCAAAAGTCTGCTTCTTCCTTGGCGACGAGGCCGAAGAGAAAGATGCGAAATTGAAGCTTTTCTACAGAGGCAGGGATTATGGCAAAAGTGCCATTGAAATCGATGAGGAGTCACCCGATGCGCATTTCTGGTATATGGTTAATGTCGGCAGAGTCGGTCAGACAAAGGGTGTATTGAATTCGCTCGTTCTGGTACCCACCGTACGAGAGGAGATCAACACGGTGCTCGAGCTCGATCCAGAACATACCGGCGCTCTTGATGCGCAGGCAATGTTGTACTATGAGTTACCCGGACTCTTGGGTGGTAACGTGAATAAGTCGATCGAATCCCTCGATAAAGCCATTGCTCTTGATTCAAACTACACCCTGTTGTACGTTGATATGGCCAAGGTGTATATCAAGAAGAAGAATTACGAAAAGGCACGCTGGTATCTGGATTACGCCATCGCCATAGAAACGCCGACCTACGAGGCTGATCATGTCCTCGATGACAAACCCGAGGCGATGGAATTATTGGAGGAAATAAAGGACAAATAACTACCGATAGCAGATAACCGATAGCGGAAAACCGATTGCCGATAATAGATGACTGATAACAGAATACTGCTTATGCGTAATTGAATTCTAGAAGCCGAATACATGGAGGCGCAAAGGTCCGTAGAAATATGATGGAAAAGATGATCGATTTTTTGATTAGACTATTCGGTCTTAACAAGGGCAATAAGTTCAAGAAGTATGGTTATTTTGAGGGTTTCCTGAGCATCGTGCTCAATGTTGTCCTCTCCGCGCTTAAGTTCGTTTTCGGCACATTGCTCAACAGCATTTCATTGCTTGCAGATGCACTCCATTCACTATCTGATGTCATTACATCGGTCATCGTCGTGTTTGGATTCAAAATATCTGCAAAGCCACCGGACGAACAGCATCCGTTCGGGCACGGCAGAGCAGAACGTATTATCTCGATCGTCGTTGCCTGTTTGCTCATCGTAGTTGGTTTTGAGTTCTTCAAGAGCGGGTTTGAAAGGTTCAAGAATCCTGTTCCTATCAGGTCTGATGCTCTGGTGATCGCCGTGCTTGTCGGGTCGATACTTGCCAAGGAATTCTTGTATCAGGTATCTTCGCGTCTTGGTCGTAGGATCAATTCTGCCAGCCTTAGGGCAGATGCCCTGCATCACCGTACCGACGCCATTTCGACTATTCTTGTTTTGATCGGTTTCGTGTGTTTTCACTTTGGATTATTCAGTCTTGATGGTCTGATGGGTATGGCGGTTGCTCTCATAATTGTCTATGCCGGCATATCCATTATCGTTGAAGCCGGTAATTTCTTGATCGGCCAGGCACCATCTTCGTCACTGGTCGATAAGATCAAAGACACTGCGGCAGAATGCGACGGTGTGAACGATGTCCACCATATCCATGTCCATGACTATGGTGGCCAACTCGAAGTCACTATTCATGTCAGAATGAAAAGCAATATACATCTTGACGATGCGCACCAAAAGGCATGTGAGGTTGAGGATGCGATCAAGCGTTGTGTACCAGGCGCCGAGGTTACTGTACACCTTGAGCCCTATGATGAAGTCGAAAAGACCTCATAAATCAAACCGCGGTTTCGTAATAAGAGAATTCCGTATCACCGATTACGATTCGCTGATCGATCTTTGGAATAGTGCGGGACTCCCTCATAAGCCTAAAGGTCGTGACACGAGGCAGGACATATCGAGGGAGATCGACCATCCTAATGCGGTTTTCATTGTTGCTGAAAAGAAAGGTTGTCTGATCGGCTCTGCGTTCGGCACGCATGACGGGCGAAAAGGTTGGATAAACCGGGTTGCTGTTCTCCCGGCCGAGAGGAGAAAGGGTATAGCAGCCGTGCTTGTCCAAGAAGTGGAGAAACGCCTCAGAGAAAAGGGGATGCGTATTATTGCTTGTCTTGTTGAGGAGTGGAACAAAGAGTCACTTGATTTCTTCCAGAAGATTGGTTATGTCTGCCACAGAGACATTTTCTATCTCACAAAAAGGGAAGGTGATCACATATGAGGAAGATAGGTATCATCGGAGGATTGGGACCAGAAGCAACAATAGACTATTACCGGACGATCATAAATGAATGCCGTGTGCAAACACAAGGTGATGTTCCGGAGATCGTTCTCTACAGTTTGAACTTAAAGGATTTTCCCGATATCGATGATAAGGATGCAATCGTAAAATGGTTATTGGACGGCATCAAGGCCGTGCATCACGCCGGCGCTGATTTTGCGATCATTTCCGCAAACACACCGCATATCGTATTTGACAGGTTAAAGCCTTTGTCACCACTACCGCTGTTGAGTATTGTTGAAGAAACAGGAAAGGCAATCAAGGAACTGGGTGCCCTTACGGTCGGCTTGTTTGGCACAAAGGTGACCATGAGTAGTGACTTTTACCAGCGTGTTTTCGATACATACAGTGTCAAGATCGTGGTACCACTGCCGGAAGAACAGGACTACATCAATCATAAGATTTCTTCAGAGTTGATGTTCAACAATATTGTTGAGGAAACGAGAAATGGTCTGCTCAAGATCGCTGAGCGTATGGTCCATGATGACGGCATACAGGCACTCATTCTTGGATGCACCGAACTACCGCTCATACTGACCAAGGACTATCTGGGTATTCATTTTCTCAATACGACAAGGATCCATGCGCTCGCTGCGATCCGGTATAGCCTGACCGGAGAATAGCGGGTATGCGATAGTCTGCTTTGCGTTCCAATGTGAGGACGTGATGTAGGTGAACCATGAAATTGACGTGCGGTAGTGAGATCATAGAGTTGAAACCAAGTAAGATAGTTGCGGTGGCGAGGAACTATAAAGCACACGCCGAAGAAATGGGTGCTGTGCTACCGAGTGAGCCAAAAATCTTCCTGAAACCGCCGTCGGCATTGTTGCCTGATAAGGGACAGGTGATTCTTCCGAAGGCGAGCGCGCGTGTTGATTATGAGGTCGAATTGGCCGTGATAGTTGGATCCATGGCAAAGAATGTGACGTCTGAAAGCGTAAGCAAACTTCTTCTAGGTTATGCTGTGCTGGTTGATATCACTGCGCGCGATGTTCAGTCCGCTGCAAAGAAGCAAGGTATGCCCTGGACAGTCGCTAAGGGCTATGATACTTTTGCTCCCCTGGGACCGACCATTGTTCCGGCCCAAAACTTAGACCCTTCGAATCTTGATATTTGGCTCAAGTTGAACGGTGAAATAAAACAGCAAGGAAACACAAATCTGATGGTATTTTCTGTGACAGAACTTGTGTCATTTATTTCAAGGATTATGACTCTTGAACCGATGGACGTCATTGCTACCGGTACGCCATCAGGGGTAGGACCATTAGAAGACGGTGATGTTGTTGAAGCCGGTATTGAAGGTATTGGTACATTGACATTTACAGCGGTGCGTGAACATTGAACCAGTCGTATTCATGAAACATCAACAAAGGAATGCCCGTACGCCAAATCTAACCCTGGATTGGGGCGTTGACGGGATGCGCTACGCTCTGCAGCACAACGATGTTACAGTCGTTGTCGATACGCTCCGGTTTAGTACGGCAGTCGTGACGGCGGTTGCCAATGGTTTCACGATCTACCCGGTTGCTGACCGTGAATCCGGGAGGAACCTGGCAGCTTCGATAGGCGCAAACATTGCTGGCAAACCCGGGGAAGGGAAATACACAATATCTCCACATACATATATCAATGCACCAGATGAGCACAACAAAAATGTGGTTTTGTTCTCGCCCAACGGGGCAGCATGCTCAGCGCTTGTCGGTAGCGGCCAGGAAGCATACGTCGGATGCCTGCTGAACGCCAGAGCGGTCGGGGAGCATATTACGAGTCTCGCCCGGCGTTTGAAGATCAATGTCACGCTGATCGCTGCAGGTGAACAGCGAGCGCTCGATACTGGCGAACGGATCGTTTATGAAAAAAAGAGCGCCTATCGCGTATTTGCGATAGAGGATTACCTCGCCTGCGGCGCAATACTTCACTATTCGGAATTAGCGAAGAGTGCAGAGGCACAAGTATGTGAATATGCCTTCAAGGGCGCACACGGCGTGATTGAAGATCTTCTGCTTGAGAGTTTCAGCGGGCGATACCTTGTTCAACATGACCTACGAAAAGATGTAACGCACGCCGCCCGTCTGAATTCGTACGATGTAATACCGTGCATCAGAGAGGGAAGGATAGCAGGGCTAAGCGGCGAAGAGAGGGCATAAAAATGAAGGAACCGAATGAGATGTTCGATTATTACGATGAACGTGCATCCGAATACGATGGAATATACGAGGGACACACACCGGGTATGCCCGAAGCCGATCTGTATAAAAAGGATGTTGAGAAGATCAAATCGATCTGCGGCAGATTCGGTAAGGGTCACCTGATCGATGTAGCATGCGGCACTGCATACTGGCTACCATATTATGCCAGTAACTGCAGCGAGATAACGCTCGTTGATCAGTCTCGACACATGCTTGCCGCATGTCGGAAAAGGGTGAATAGTCTCAATCTGGACATATCCATTAACTACATAAAGAGCGATTTTTTTGAGGTTCGTTTTTTATCAAAGGTATTTGACTCGGCAGTCGTTGCATTTCTAATGAGTCATCTGACTGAAGAAGCAACAGGATTTTTCATTGATAAGTTGCGAAGGATATTGAACCCCCGCGCATCTGTTCTGTGGATCGACGGTTCATGGAGTCCGATAAGAAAGAAATACCGAGACAAGAGCGGCCTGCAGGAAAGAAAGCTGGAGAACGGGCGCGCATTCTCAATATTCAAGAGATACTTTGATGAGCATGATATTGAGTCATTCCTCCATGAGAATTCTCTGGTCAGGAAAGCTTTCTATTTCGGTGATGTATTTTTCGCGGTGAGTACGGTGTTAGCTTATTGATCCTCTTCCATCTCGATCAAACACTGCAGCGTTTCGATCTCGTCGGCATCAAACCAGGTCACTTTGCATTCCTTACATTCGTCAATCTCAACGTGGTATGCGTAACTGTAGAATTTGTGCGCCATTGGGTTGCCGCATTTTGGACAACGCCGGCGGTTGATGGAATTCAGCAATAGATTGAAACGAGGATGCTTTAATTTTGATTCTTCTTTTATCAGCGAGGCTATCCGCCGCACTCTGTCGGTGAAGCTCTTCTCTTCTCTAACAAATATGCGCGGCAATTTACTATGTTCGGCAAGAATGCCGTCACAATAGGCACAGCGCCACAAATAGAGACCCTCGTACGACTGGGGTATTAACCATTCTCTGCAAGTTGGGCAGATCCGCCGGAGTTTCCAGATCGGTTCGTTCCTTTTCTGAAAAAAGTAACTCAGGGCCGGGAGTTCGTTTGCCTGGACTATTTCTTTGTGTCCAGATATCTTGATTTTTGTATCGGGTTCCAGCCACTCGAGTGTCTGCAGCTGCATCAAGGTGAAAGGTCCTTGCCATTTGTTGTCGCGTTGGGCCATGAAGCGAATATCAGATTTTTCGTGTTCCGGTACAGTACTTCGCACGTTGCTTCTAAGCATTCTTTCGGCAATCGTATCCAGGTTGATGTGTGCAAGGTTAAGGATTATCTGTAGTCGTCGGGCGAGTGGTGGATGTGTAGTGAAAAGTGTTGCGAAGGCATCTTCTTTTTCATCTAACTTGCTGAATTGTGGATTCAGAATAAAGATGGGTCTTATGTGTTCGCCAACCGAACCGGCACCGCGCCAGTGTGTTCCTATCCTGTATAGAGCGCTTGCCAGACTTTGCGGATTGCGGGTCAGGCGGACCGCCGCTGCATCGGCGCGATACTCCTTTTCCCGCGATATGAACATATTGAGTATCTGGCTGCTTAGGTCTATGAAGAATAGTAGCATGAATAATGGGATCGAAATTGCGCCCAGGGTCATTGCATCCTTGTTCGATTCTTTCTCGAATAGTGGTGATGTACTTGGCTCTCGTTTGCTTGTGATCTTTGTGAGTTGGGCAATTGCCTCGCTGTACATCCCGAATAGTGAACAGGTTATCGTTGTTTCGAGACAATCGTTCGAAACAATATGAGCCACTTCATGGGCAACTACTGCCTGAAGTTCCTCACGCGTTGCGCGGGACAACAATCCTTCGGTAACACCTACTACGTTTCTGCCCTGTAGATCGGCAAGCGCAAATGCATTCATTGATCCGGTTGGCATAATATAGCGTTCGAGCATGATACCACCTGCGGCGGCTGCGATCTCGTCGACCACGTTATTGAATATACCGTGGTACCTGTCATTCTTGTCTGGCGGCTGTGCCCGCAGAAGCCCTAATATCTTGGAAACGACGTTCCGGTTTGAATAGTACCAGTGGAGCATTGCCGCGACAAAAGCAATGATGATCAGGTAGACCGTGTCTGCTCCAAAGAGATGGTATTTGGCATTAGGCATATAGAGGGATTGTCGTAGGTAGAAGATGAGTTTGATTATTGAGAAAATGAAGAAAACTGAGGCAAAGTATAGCAGGGCAAGAAATGTGAAGAGGATGTATATTCGCCAGGTCCTTTGTTTTTCGATATCCCAGAATGTTGCGAACTTACCGCTCATATAGGTAGTCTACTACAATTCGGTTTTTTGTCAAGAAAAAA
>CP070802.1:1321796-1345296 GCA_020343595.1 Caldifarciminota bacterium
CGGGAATAGGCGCCGCGATTGCGCGCCGTTTTGTACAGGAGGGTATGAACGTTGCAATCTGTGATATTGACAAGAAGAACGGCGAAGAGTTGGCTGCTCAGATCGGCGCCAGTGCGAGGTTCTATGAACTCGATATCGCAGATGAATTGCAGGTCACGCGCACCGTAGAGAAAGTAATCGAAGATTGGCACAAAATAGACATTCTCGTCAACAACGCAGGGATCACCAACGACAGGTTACTGATCCGTATGAACAAAGCGGACTGGGATCGTGTTCTCGAGGTTAATCTCACGGGTACTTTTCTGATGACGAAAGCCACTGCCAGATACATGATGAAGCAGCGCTACGGAAGGATCGTCAACGTTGCTTCAGTAATCGGCATAACGGGTAATTTCGGACAGGCTAATTATGCCGCGAGCAAGGCCGGGATTATCGCATTCACCAAATCATGTGCAAAAGAGTTCGCAGGCCGCAACATAAACGTTAATGCCGTCGCTCCTGGATTCATCAAAACAAGGATGACCGACGCCATCCCGGACGAAATCAGGCAGAATTACCTGAAACTCATTCCCCTCAATCGATTCGGCGAGCCGAAGGACGTCGCCGATCTGATAGTGTTCCTCGTATCGGACGAGGCTGCGTACATAACCGGCCAGACGATATGCGTGGATGGGGGAATAGTGATGCAGTAGTCAGGCGCGTGACCGCTTGGTCTGTGCCTCGTACAGTGAATAGAAAGGAGGAATAAGATGGCTCTTTTTGATGACGTAAGAAACATAATCGTGGAACAACTACATGTACCACCAGAAAAAGTTACAATTGACGCGAAGTTCATTGAGGACCTTGGTGCGGATTCCCTTGATACAGTTGAGTTGATCATGGCATTCGAGGAGAAATTCGGACTTCAGATATCCGAGGAAGAGGCGCAGAAACTGGATAACGTGGGGAAAGCCGTTTCCTATCTCGAGGAGAAGCTTAAGCAGAAATGAGAAGGGTTGTTGTTACAGGTCTTGGTGCGATTACACCCCTGGGAAATGATGTCAGGACGACTTGGGAAAGGCTTCTTAAAGGGAATAGTGGTATCGGGAAGATCACAGCCTTTGATACGACCGAACATGCGGTTAAGATAGCCGGGGAGGTGAAGGATTTTCGCCCGGACGAAAGGATTCCTCCAAAATCGGCAAGGAGGCTTGACCGGTGTGTCCAGCTGTCGCTGTGGTCGGCCATCGAGGCAGTTGAGGATTCGAAGATCGACTTCGGTAAGTACGATCCGGACCGGATTGGCGTGATAATCGGTTCAGGCATCGGCGGACTCTCGACCTGGGAGGCAGAACACACGAAGTTCATCAAGCAAGGGCCGAGTCGTGTATCACCATTTCTCATCCCCATGATGATCAGTGACATGACCTCTGGTTACGTTTCCATCCACTGGGGACTAAAAGGACCTAACTATACTACAGTATCGGCCTGTGCGTCCGGCGCTCATGCGATCGGTGAAGCATTTCGGGCGATCAAATATGACGATGCCGATGTAGTGGTCACAGGTGGCGCAGAAGCACCGATCACACCGTTTGCGGTGGCGGGTTTCACTAACATGAAGGCTCTATCAAGGCGCAATGATGAACCGGAAAGAGCGTCGAGGCCGTTCGATAAGGCGCGTGATGGCTTCGTGATCGCCGAAGGCGCGGCAACCCTGGTTCTGGAGGAATTGAAATTCGCAGAAGCAAGGGGTGCGAAAGTATATTGTGAGATCATGGGCTACGGTGCAACTGGGGACGGCTATCACATAACTGCTCCAGCACCCGAAGGTGAGGGGGCACGCCGATCAATGGCAAGAGCGATAAAGGAAGCGGCTTGCCGGAAAGAGGATATTGCTTTCATCAATACCCATGGTACGTCGACCGAATTGAACGACAAGTTCGAAGCCAAGGCAATCAAGGATCTGTTCGGCCCGCATGCCAGTTCGCTGGTGCTGAACGCTACAAAGTCCATGCTTGGACATAGTCTTGGCGCCGCTGGTGCGGTTGAGTCCGTTGCTGTGATCCTCTCAATCAGAGATCAGATCGTACATCCTACCTTGAACCTCGAGGATCCTGATCCTGAGTGTGACGGTTTGGATATCGTGCGCGGTGGATCACGGAAAGTGAAGATCGATTATGGGTTATCTAACTCGCTCGGTTTCGGTGGCCATAACGCTACACTTTGCTACAAGCGCTTTTGAGAGGGTGCTATTATGCGCCCTGGCTCGAGAGTTGTCATCGGCCTGGCCGGGAAGGTAGGTACGGGTAAGTCTGAGGCGGCAAAGGTATTTACAGAATTGGGTGCTTCTTGTATTCGTGCAGATGAGATAGGTTGGGAGGTGTTACCTGAGATATCTCCAATGCTTAAGGAGAAATTCGGAAAGGAGATAATGAAGGGGCTTCAAGTAGATAGAACCAAACTCCGTGATCTGGTTTTCGCCGATCGGTCCAAGCTCGATTTCCTCAACCGGTTGTCGCATCCCTTGTTGGTGCAGAAGATCAAGGAGAAGCTCGCTAGCATTGCGTCCGGCCTCGTCGTGATCGATGCCGCATTACTGTTCGATTGGCCCGAGATCCGTGCGCTGACCGACTACACGATACTGATGACGGCCCGCGAGGATATAATGGCTGCCCGTGCCAGGGCGAAGGGTATTGACGAAAGGATATTTCGCATGATACTATCAGAGCAGAAGGGCGAGGAGGAGTTGTCAGAGAAAGCGGATTTTATCATCACAAATAACGGCACATTGGCTGAGTTGCGTCAGAAGTGTAAGGATATTTACCGGCGGATAAAAGATGATTGTTGAATGCAGTGGCTGCAAGGCCACATATAATATCGATGAGAAGAAGATTCCCTCAGCAGGTGTTAAGGTCCGCTGTAAGAAATGTGGTGGGGTGATTTATATAAGAAGGCCTTCGTCCCCACCGCCAGCGACCGAGACTCCAACCAAGAAGGCATCCTACACGGCGCCTGCACCAGTCGTTGAACCGAAGGTTGATACTGGTTCACCGTCACCGCCAGTTGTCGAGAAGCCCCCGTCGATGGACCTGCCCAGAAAGGCGGAAGCCGAGCGGAAGGCAGTTGAAGAGTCGGTCGAGAGAAAAGTGCATCTTTCCGAAGAAGAACTGAGTGAAGAAGACAAGAAATGGCACGCAAGGGCACGCCGTTTGGCAAAGGCTCTTGCTTCGGATCTGGTTCTTTACAACAAGGCAAGGGTAGAGCAGGGTTTAAAAGATGGTACCATCGCTGAATTGCTGGGGCCAGAGATACGCAGGTCCTGGGATTATTATTGCCAGCAGATCCCTAAACACATTGTAGAAAGCACCGACTATTTCAAGGAACAGCTGAATACGATCGTCGGTAAGGGCACCAAAATCTTCAAGTAGGCTAAACGAACACTTCTTGTCAGGCGCTGGACCTGACTTTCCTATAATAAATAAATAAAAGAACTACGATCGCGATGAAGTAGATGATCATGCTGTAGGGGAAAGGTATGATGTGGTGACCGTATGTGTTGACCCAATATGTTTCGAATGATATATAAGCAGTAAAGAACTGTATTACGGCAAATATCACTACCAAGAAATACGGAAGGTTAGGTTTCTTTGTCGCTCTTCTTACGATGAAGAAGGTCAGTATGCTTATGGCCGCCAGGATCGTTGCCGGCGTGATCCCCGAGATCAGATAGGAGATCCGCGAACCCCATCCATCAGGGTTTCCATGCATATCGAAATGAATCGCGATACGCTCGGGCAGTTGTAGATAAACGAGGAACACCATTACCACGGTTAGAATGAAAAGGATGACGGGCAGAAGCAAGATCAGCGGCTTCGCATACTGAGCGGTTCCATTTTCTGATGGCATGAGGGCATCGATCTTGCCCCTAACCGCTTTGACCACACCCGTCAGTTCCTTTTCGAACTGCACCAATGCCGCGGGTGATATGGCATAGGTTTGCTCTGCGGTCTTTAGAATGACGACGTTCTTCAGGTTACTCAGTTGGCAGTTCATCGGTCCGTATTCGGCCGTGGAGAAGGTCCCATAATAGCCAAATAACCCACCATTACCGAAGGTGCGGGCAATCCGCAGTTTCGAGAAATTGGGAACGATCGTGTAGCCCTCAATTTCGTTGAGTCTAATCTTTATCTCCTTGCCGATGACCTTCTTGATGACGAGATCACTGCCCTGGATGTAGTATTTCACTGGACTCAAGAGATAACAGAGGACAATGATCGATACGCAGATGATGCTGAAGATCCAGCCAAATGGTTCAAGGGTGAGGACGAAAATTGCCAATCCGGCAAGAAGGACACTGACGAGTGAGGTTATGACCAGCGCAGGTGTGTCGAGTCTTGCTGTTTTGAATTCCATCTTCGATTATATTGTAATCTATGTTGATGTCAACAATGCCACCCTACGGAATCTTTGGCCGCGATGAAGGGGTTCTTCTTGCTTCGAGTCTGAAGGACTATTTCAATTCTTTTTTGATCTCCTCTAATTCTCTTTTCAGATCCTGGAGTTCGGCTCGTAACTCGGCGATATTGTCCTGTAGTTCCTTCGTGCCTAGCATGACATGGAAGTCGGGAATCTCGGGTATGTCAATATCGATGCATATTCTTGATTTCTCCTTGGCTCCGAGGGTGACGGTCTTCGAGATCTTACTACCTCTGCGGAGGAGCGATACGTTGACTCGTTTATCGGGGTTCTTGTGGACAATATGCTTGAGCACTCTAAAATCCTCTATTTCATTGTCATCGATCTTGAGGATTATGTCGCCTACTTCTATATCCGCCTCTTCTGCCGGTGAAGCGTGGTAGACCCTGTCGACGAGCAAGCCGTGGTCAACATCGAATGCGACCTTCATTGCATCGGTCAGGTCTTGGGTCGAGAGACCGAGGTACCCGACCATTTCCGTATCCCCAGACATTGACAGGGGCATGACGATTGCTACTAGTGCTATGACGATTCTCATGGTTGCCTCCTACAAAATTAGACGTATGAACACTGGATAAGGTTTAGGTTGTATTCTGGTTTCTTAAGGTCTAACTATATTGCCTGTCTGATCGAGACTATGTGGTATTCGATATCATTGATGTTAACAGTGTCCTTGACCTTCTTGCCCAGCATGTGTTGAGCAAGCGGGGCCTCATTAGACAGGATATTTCTTGAGAGGTCAGTGTCCCACCTCCCCAGAATCGTGTAGGCAATAAAAGACCCGTCATCGGCATTCTGGAGTTTTACTTCGGTGCCGACACCAACGGCATCGGTGGTGACGAGCGCCGGGTCGATGACACGAACATTCATCAATTCCGATTCAATATTCTTCACTTTTGCGAAAAGTTGGTCCTGTTTCTCTTTTGCCGCTTTGTATTCGAAATTCTCGCTGAGGTCGCCGAATTCACGGGCTCGGCTGATATCCTTCTTGTTTGCCGGGATCTCGACAGTGAGGAGGTGCTCGAGTTCTTTATTCTTGCGGGATAGCGCAGCTTCAGTAGAGTAGATGATATCGGTTTTCTCTTCTGCAATTGCCGGAAAGTGATGTTCGAGAATTCTCAGGTAGCCTGATTTCTCATGGTCGTTCAGTTCCGTGCTGTTCTTTACCGATTCTTGAATTCGTCGTGCATCGGGGAGTTCAGCGCGGGCCATGACTTCATCAAAATTCTTCAAAGTTAGAATCTTTCTCATGGTCGCTCTGACTCCCTGAACATAGGAGAGACTGTCGATGAATTTCGGAATCAGATTTGGTCTGAAGAAATCAGCCAACTCACCGCTTTCGATCTTCTTGAGCATCCAGTGAAATTGCTTCTGGTAGGCTTTTGGCATTGCCAGAACCCGGAGGTAGATATCTTCGAGCCTGTTGGGTATATCGCCGAGGCGTTCGCTCACCGCGTCCATTATCTTGAAATCATTGACGGCGAAGAGTATGGTTGATGCGATATCAGGCCATCGGTTCGGGTCTTTATCTTTCAGGTACGAAAGTAATCTCGCCCCGTTGATTGGGTTTGTTATTCCTCTCAGGATATTCTCGGGTGGATGCACTACGAGCAGGTCGTCCAGTGAATAATCCAACTGGGACTCGTTCTTCCTATCTTTGAAAAGCATTAGCAGATCAAAAGCGATACCCGGGTGCTCGGTCTTAGCGAGTCTGGCCACCTGGACAAGGTTGGGTATGAGTTTCTCAAACACCTGGGGCATTTTGCGTGCATATTCCTCTGCGAGTCGGCACTTCTCACGCAGCTTCGCGTTGTGAAATGCCTCAATGGCCTGGCTTTCCTTGTCCACGATCGAATCAACATAGGAATACATCTTAGATGCCTTGCCGGTTACCCTTATGTTGTCATGTTTCTCGAGGTTTTTTCTGGTTCTTTCCCAGCACTTAGTCAATTGGTTCTTGTCAACTATGCCTTCCAGATAACCTTTTATCCTTGATGCCTGCATCGGTTCACGGAAACTACGCAGGATCGTCATGATCAACTCGACCGGTCGTTCAATTGCGAGTGATCTAAGCTTTTCAGCGTCGTGCTGTTTGATGTAGAGAAAATGGTCTTTTGTGATGGGTGTGAGAAGCCCTTTGGCGATATCGATGGTCAGGAAGTGTTTTTCCTTCCTTTCGAAATCGACTACGATTTCTCTTTTCTCTGGTTTGACAGCAACTACATTTCCCGTTCCATACCGTTCGAAATAGAAGGCGCGGCCCACGTCATAGTGTATATAATCCTCGAAATTCTTTATTGCCTTCATTATCGGTCCACTGCCATTAAGTCCCGAGTATTCAAGATATTCCTCGAGGCTTACCGAATCTTTGTAATATTTTCTGTAGACCCCAATGAGCTTCTTTCTTATTTGATCGCTCTCCCGGTCATAGCGTAACATGTGTTTTAGTATTATAATGACTTTGTCGTACTGTTTCTTCGATTCAAGGTGTTCGCTGAGTAGTTCCAAGAGCAGAGTGGCCCTCGAAGAATCACCTGTCTTGTGCACTGCGTCGGTGACGGAAAGGTATTCATCAAGTTCGATATTCGCGTCCGTTACCATTTCCGTCCACAGATCCTCGATTTCGGTGAACCTCTGTTCGGTAACCAGTTTAAAAATATCATCTGTACTTGCCATTCTCTATTATATCCGGCGAATGGGATAATTCAACATGCTCACTTGCCAAAACAAAAAAGGCCGGTCTGTGCTCGACCGGCCTTTTTGAACTCCGCACTTCTATTTCTTAACTTCCTTGGGTTCTCGTTTGATCAATGTAAAGATCACACCACCCAAACCTATCGTCGCCGCGATGTACATGACAATGAAGCCTATTCCGAACGCGGGTGGTCCGATGAGGATGAGGATGATCGGGATGAGCATGATCGCTAACCAGCCAAGGCTGAGTCTGCCGAGCATACTTTCGACGTTCCATTTGAAACCTTTACAGACACGCTCACCAGCGGCAAGCGACAAGGCCGAGAGTCCAAACAAAGTGGCCAGAAATACAGCAAGGGGGAGCACAATGATAAGCGGAATGCCGATTATCGATATGGCAAAGAGTACGATAAGGGGCATGAACAATAGTTGCAGAGCGAGACCGAGGCCGATCGATGCCCAGATACTCTTTTCGATCTTCGCCTCGACTTTTTCTATTGCGCTGGGGAAGATCAATGCCACGAGTAGATTGAATAAATACAGGACCAGCAGCATGCCCAGGAATACAGCACGTGGGAATATCCTGGTTCCCGGCAACATGCGCGGCAGCCGGAAGGCCTGGCTGATACGAGGCAGCACTTTTTCGAGCACCTCGATCTCAACCGATTCGATATTTCCACCGACCGTTGCGTTTTCATCGCGTTCAACCGTACCGCCAACCATGCTGATATCTTCGGTTACTACTGAACCTGAGTCGAGATGGACAGTGCCGCCGATGACATGCAACTCACCATCGATGATACCGCGGTTCTTTACATTGCCGCCGAAAACGGCCGCATCGCCTTCGATGGCGCCGGTGAGCTCGAGATTACCTCCGAGGACAGCCACTTCTCCATCGATTATTCCACCGATGTATACGGTGCCGCCCATAACAGCCAGTTCTCCGATGATAACACCGTCGATCCTTGCGTTGCCGCCGGTAACGGTTACGTCTTCATCGATGGTATCGTTTTCTGCCAGGTGATAGTCGCCGCTGAAGGTGGTTGCGCCCGGAACCATGCCGAAGATCTTAAGGTCGGCAATTTGCATGTTCAATTCCAGATCGGGTATTTTCGTCTTCTCGATCAGTAATGACTTGAAACTAGCAGCTATATCATCGGCATAACTGTATTCAGTTTCACAACAGTGGTCGTCTGTGGTATACGTGGCTGCCACCACCATCTCGGTCCGGTCGATATCCTGCTTCACATACCTGGGTGCCGTGACCTCAACGGTGGGTAACAAGCCGCTCCAGGCGACATCTTCGTCTGCATATCTCGTGGCCGTCACCTCGATCGGTGGAAGTGCACCGATATAGTCTTGTTCCATTACCAGAGGCTGTCCAGCAATCGCGGTAACTATTATCAATAATGCTGTTAGGCTTTGCATTTTTCCTCCTTTTGTAAGGCTTTGCCTAAGAAATAGACGAACAAAATACTGAAGACCAGTCCGATAACTGGATTCGCGTTACTCCATGCGTTCTTCAACACCGGGGTCAGAACCTGACTGAATGACTCACCTACGAGCTCGACCTTATCCATGAATCTGACGATTGATGGGAATGAGGTTGTCAACCAGCCCAGGATCTGGGTCGGGAAAGAGGAGTAGCAGAAGAACACGAGTGCTGCTATCCAGCCGCCTGCAAGAGCAATGCCTGTTTTTGACCAGGCAAATCTACGTCTGACTCCGAGCCCGGCGAGGACTCTTGCGTTAAACCCTGCAGAGGGGTGGAATTCATGGAGTTGTCTCACGAGATTTGTCGTTTGGGTGATTTCCCGGTAGAACGATGTGCAGTCAGAGCACTGTGCCAGGTGCTTGTTCAGACGCGCACTGTCACTGGGGCTCAGATCACCGTCCAGTTTTCGTTGGATTAGCCTTTCTATATCTTTGTGTCTCATCATTAGGTTATACGTAATCGGAGGCGATATGTTTCATTCTTTTTTGGGCCTTTTGCACACCAGGTCGTGTAATCTCTTTCTGGCCCGATGCAGCCTTGTCTTGACAGTCGTCACAGGTATGTTCATGATTTCGCTGATTTCCTGGTATGTATTCTCTTCTTTATGAAAGAGGACGATCAATTCACGGTCAAGTGGCGGAAGCTGACTGATTGCCTGATCGATCTGCTCGATTTTACGTTTCTTTTCGTACTCCTTGGCGAGGTCGTCACTACTCGAGTGAAATTCGTCGAGATATTCAAATGTAATCTTGTGCTTTCTGAAATGGTCCATTGTCTGGTTGTGAGCGATTGCGAAAAGCCAGGTCGTGAAAGGTTTTGAAGTATCGAAAGATGCCAGTGATTTGAAACACTTGATGAACGTCTCGAAGGTTATATCCTCGGCATCGTGGTAATTCCGTACCATACGGAATACATAGCTGAAGATTCGTCCTTTGTATAAATTAAGGATCTTTGTGCATGCGCTTTCGTCGTGCTCGACTGCTTTCTCGATGAGAGCTTTGATCTCTTTTCGCGATATCATGTTGCTGAAGAGATTCGAGATCCTCGTGTGTCATATACGAACCGGCAGAGCCGGTATGAAGGGATATGTAGTCTTTCAGGGCAAGAAGAAACTTGAAGCAGCGTCGCGTGTTCTAATCTATTGAAGGACACAGGCGGATCAGTTTTCCTTTTTCGGACAGCCTTTTATCCGGCCTGCAAGATCATCCCGCCCGATCTTCTTCAGATAATCCTTAACGGCTTCCTGTATTGCCTGGACACCGATATTTGAACAATGCATCTTGACCGGTGGTAACCCGTCGAGCATGTTCGCAACATCGTCCCGTGACATTGAGGAGATCTCGGTGAGTGTTCTACCCTTTGCCATTTCGCTCGCCATAGAAGCGACCGCGATCGCAGCCCCGCAGCCAAACGTCTTGAAGCGTATGTCGGCTATGCGAGCCTCGTCAGGATCCTCGGTCCGGGGTTCGATCTTGATATAGAAGGTCATGAGATCGCCGCATACCGGGTTGCCGCATGTACCGATACCGTCGGCGTTTTCTATTTCCCCCACGTTGCGTGGATTCATGAAGTGGTCCATTACTTTTTCTGAATATTGCATAGATGCTCCAGGTTAGTGCCGACCAGATTTGTCTTTATATAGAGGGGAGATCGCTCTCAGTTTGCGGACGATCTCGGGGAATACTTTGATCACATGATCAATCTCCTCATCCTTATTGAATCTCCCCAAAGAGAAGCGCAGGGAACCGTGGGCAAGTTCATGTGGCAGACCCATGGCGAGCAGTACGTGTGACGCCTCGAGGCTGCCGGAAGTACACGCCGATCCGCTTGAGGCGAAAATGCCGTGCATGTCAAGGTTGAGAAGCATGGACTCGCCTTCAATGTATCTGACGCTGACATTAAGAGTGTTGGCCAGTCTTTTTTGGGGATGACCGTTCAGCCGGACATCTTCGACGTTGTGGTCAATGCCAGCCCACAGTCGTTCCCTCATTGCCTTGATGCGTTCCTCTTCGCTAGCCATTTCTGCCAGTGCTATATCGCAGGCCTTTCCAAGTCCGACAATCCCGGGCACGTTTTCGGTACCGGCACGTTTGTTCTTCTCGTGGTGGCCGCCGTGATGGAGAGGCTCGAATCTTATGCCTCGGCGGACAACGAGTGCACCGATCCCCTTAGGACCGTAGAACTTGTGGCCGGAGAGTGATAACATATCAATGCCAAGGGCGTCAATATCGATCGGGATCTTGCCTGTGGTCTGCACTGCGTCGGTGTGAACGATTGCACCATGCCGGTGCGCTACACGAGTGATTTCCCCCATCGGTTCGATTGTACCAACTTCATTATTAGCGTGCATGATCGAGACGAGGAGGGTGTTTTCATCGACTGACTTTGATAGGAAATCCAGATCGACGATGCCATGTTGATCGACCGGCGTCTTGACGATTTCGTAGCCGAACTTCGCCATATGTTCACATGTTGTCAGTACGGCGTGGTGTTCGATTTCAGATGTGATGATTTTCTTGCGTTCGTTCTGCGAGAGGGCAGTACCTTTAATTGCCAGGTTATCGGCTTCAGTCCCTCCTGATGTGAAGTAGACTTCTTCGGTTCTACAGTTCACAAGGCGGGAGATTATTTCTCTCGCTTCTTCCACGGCGTCCCTTGCCCGGCGTCCGGCGCCATGGATCGAGGAAGGATTGGCTGATATCTCATGGAAATATGGTATCATTTTCTCGACGACTCTTGGATCCGTGGGCGTCGTTGCATTGTTGTCGAGGTATACATTCCATTCTGTGCTCATTATATATTCTCCAGCTTGCCGTAATTCTGCAAAGCCTCCTGGAAAGCGCGCCAGAAAGGATCTACCTGGGGGTGCTCCAACTTTCTTTCTTTGTAGTTCTCGATGGCAGAGATCCCATGTTTTGCAGGAACCAAATCGCCAACGATGGCGGCTTTGATACCGGTCCCGTTGAGCATTCCTACGACGGCTTCGGCTTTGTGTTCGCGGCACGTTATGATCAGCGTGCCTTCGCTAATCGATTTGTATGGATCGATCTTGAAAAGGTCACATATCTCGCGGACACAGTCTTCAAAAGGTATCTGTGAGATATTGACGCGTGCGCCCAGCCCGGCAGCCTGAGCGATCTCGAAAATACCTCCATAGACTCCACACTCGGTTGCATCGTGCATCGCCGAGATTCCGGCATCGCGCACGCCCACCTTCACGGCGGTCAAAGCATCATCGACTACCGACATCTTATAGAAGAGATTTTGTGCTTTCTGGGAGAATTCCTGACCCAAGGTTTCTGCCAGATATCCGGGAAACATGGTCGCGAATATGCCGGCGGCTTCAATCGCTGGACCCTTGGTTATGATGATCTTATCGTCCTCCCGACAGAACTCGGGGGTCACATATTCATCCACGTTGCCGATTGCCATTACCGTGGCGCCACCTACCATCGGATAATGGCAATTATCGTATCTTGCGGTATGCCCGCACACGATGGCCATTCCCATCTTTTTACATTCGCTGTCGATCGTCGTCCAGATGGTGTGTAATTCCTGCTCCCTTATCGTGAGCGGTAGGTTCAGATCGATCGCCAGATATGCAGGCGGCAGACCGGATGTAACGACATCCGACGCCAATATATGGGTCGCAAACCAGGCTGCTCGCTCGAATCCGTATTCGGGTACGATGAAAACCGGATCGGTGGTCATTGCCACGGCTCGGTTTCCTATTTGGACGATGCCGACATCAACACCGTGCCGGGGTCCGACCAGTACTTCGGAGCGGGCCGCACCCAGATGTGGGAAAATCAACTTGCGGAACGCTTCACCTGAGATCTTGCCAATATCGGGTAGATCGGTCATGCCGTTCGTTGAATTCATTCTGCCAAATTATGGTTATGCATTTTCTTTTTGTCCTGGATAATATCATAGAGCGTTGAGGAATCGAGAAATTGATCGATTGTTTCTTTCATTCTTTTCCAATATGGCCTGACCACACAGTGATCCAGTCGGGAACAATTTCTATCGTGTTCGGTCACCAGGCATCGTACCGGTGCGCGCGATTCACCGACCGCTTCCATTATATCACCGATCTTGATCGCATTGACCGGCCGTCGAAGTGAATAACCACCGCCGGGTCCTTTCTTGCTCTTAACCAAACCGGCATGAGTGAGTTTCATGAATATCTGCTCCAGGTATTTCACTTTTATTCCCTGACGGCTGGCGATTTCCCGCAGTGAAACGATGGTGCCAGTTGGCTTTTCAGCAAGATCAACCATTGCCTGGACTGCATATGTGGTCATCGTAGTCAAGCGCATGTTATATTCTACCAAAAAAGTAGGATATTGTCAATGCCTGCGGGATAATGATATGAATTGACATTTTTACAGACGTGTCTATAATTTGCCTGTAACCATATGGACAGGAATACGTCTTTATTTATACGAAGGGATATAGGTCATGCTGAACTCGCTGACCTTGTACGTAGGGCAAAAAGAGGTGAGGAACAGGCTTTGTCTGATCTATGCTCATACGTATATGCCCATATTTATTCGTATCTCTACTATCGGGTTGATCGTCCGGAAGACGCGGAGGATTTGACGAGTGAGGTTGTTTTGAAAATATTACAATCGATCAAGAAACAGAAAGGTAATTTTCACGCCTGGATCTACCAGATTGCGAAGAATCACCTGATAGATTTTTACCGTCGGCGCGGCGTTCGTTCGGAGATAAGCCTGAGTGATATCCCTGAGCAGGCTTCAAAGAAATCAGATGGGTTTAGCAAGCAGATTATGACCAGAGAAAGATTGAAAAGGGGGTTAAAGCACTTGACCGAAGAGCAGAGACAGGTTGTGATCCTGAAATTCATTGAGGGACACGACAATCGCGAGATTGCGAGTATTATCCACAAGTCGGTTGGTGCCGTAAAGGTTCTTCAGTTCAGGGCATTGAAGGCCTTACGTGATTATTTTATGAGGAGAGGTGTTCATGAAACAACGAATTGAAGATGTTCTGGATGAATTGATCTCCGAGGTAGCAAGAGGAAAGACGATTGGCGATTGCATGAGTAAGTATCCTCAACATGAGGAAGAGCTCAGGTCGCTACTTGAACTTGCCACGAGCATAAACGAAGTACCCAAGCCCGAACCCGATGCCGAGGCAGTGCGTGCTGCAGTAAGACGATTGCAGATATCCACGGTACGGCCGAAAGGCTTGAATTTACGGGGTTTTTTCACCTTGAAGATGCTGCCGGTGCGGGCAATAGCAGCGTTTCTCGTCCTTTTTATCCTTGAGGTGACTACGGTATCTTTGAGTGCGAAGAGCCTGCCGGGTCACTTCTTATATCCAGTCAAGCGATTTGCCGAGGATGTCCAGCACGTGCTGACACTCGATTCCGAGGGTATGGTAAGGCACCATGTAGTGTTGGCTGGTAGGCGCACGAACGAGTGGGCCGCTACTGTTGAGCCCGATATACCTCTCAATTGCGTGTTGTTGGATGAGATGCTCCAGGAGATCAGCCATGCAATCGGACACCTTGGAGATTTGGATGCTGAGAGCGCAGCAAGATTGACAGATTTGATATATGAGTGCCATCTGTCTCAGGTGGAGGTTCTCGAAAGAGCAAAGGAATGCGCATGCCCCTGCAATGTCGAAGAGATCGAGAAGGCGCTCAAGCATTGCATGAATCACAGTGAGTGTTTGGAATGTATTAAATATCACCTGGAATCTGGTGGCATCAGATTCCCGTCCGGGACCTGAATCTGACCGGACCCTTCATTGCGCTCAAGCCGTTGTTGAAAGCCAGCTGTTCGACTTCCGCGTAACTTTTTCCATTCTACATCGTCAGTAAAGTGAGTCCCAAAGGGGGATTTTAGCATAGGAGTTGTCTTAATGGTTCCTCCCAACCGGTGCTCACCAAAACAGAGAAATTTAATCTGACCCATCGGTGAGCGCCGGTTTTCTGTTTATCTTAACCGGAAAAGCGTTATTCCAAGCTAATCCCGTAACTTAATGTAGAATGATTCGTCTGATTGTATTATGGGAAGATTGATGCTCATCCTAAGTTTCGCCTTTTGCTTAGCTTCCGGGGCAAGTTCAGAAGCCGATTCCCTTTTGACCCTGAGTGATCTCATTGAGCAGGTGAGGCGGGAAAACCCGGAGCTCCAGGCGATGCGTGCCGAATCAGAGGCCGCTGGTTATGGGACTTCGTTGTTACGCCACCTCCCCGACCCCATGGTGGCTTTTGAATTCAGCGAAAATATGAAGATGTTCAGTGTGACGCAGCAGGTGCCATTCCCGACGAAACTTTCTAGTCGCACCGGACGGGCAAGACTCGCATTCGAGCAATCCAATCTGCTCTACGAGGACAGAGAACAGGCTTTAATAAGGATTGTGAAGGACTCGTACGCTGCATTCTTATTACTCAAGGGAAGGATGTCGGCTACAGAGAAGTCTATCGTATTCCTTGAGCAGATATACAATGTTTCAAGGCAGAAGTATTCCATAAATGAGGCGTCGCAGGCAGAGGTGTTGATCTCGCAGGTTGAGTTGTCGAGGTTGGAGAACCAGTTGATGGCATTAGAAGACGACCTTAGTGTTACGAAGGCTTTTCTGAACACCCTGCTGAACCGTGATCTCGACGAAGACCTGCCCCGGCTGGTGCGACCTGATTACCAGGTCGACACGCTTCCCTTAGCTGCGTTGTATGAATTGGCAAGGAAAAACCATCCAAAATTGAAGGAGTATGATCGTAGACTCAGGGAATCGCAGCTGGCACTATCTATTGCCAAACAGGCTTATCTGCCAGACTTTACCTTCAGATATTCCCAGGAATTGATGGAAAATAATATGCGTAATAGCAAGTACATGATAGGTGTCACTCTGCCCATTTGGTTCCCGGGCAAGCAGCGGGACATGGTTCGGGAAGCCAATTCGTTGGCGAGTAGTGCCCGGGCATATTATGAAATGATTGAAAATGCAGTTCTGCTCGATGTGAAGGAAGCGCGCACCCGTGTTGATAAATATTCGCGTGCCGTTGATCTGTACAGGAACTCTGTTCTGCCCCAAGCCGAGACCGCGTTGAAATCGGCTTTTGCCGGTTACGAGTTGAACAAGGTTGATTTTCAGATCCTGTTGGAGGCTGAGAAATCTCTGGTGCAGGCAGAATATGATTATGAAGAAGCCCAAGCGATGTTGTTTATGGCTATTGCCGAGCTTGAGCAGGCAGTTGGGCGATCAAACTAAACACAGGAGGTTTCATGTCAATAAAGACTATAGCAATAATTCTCTTTATTGCCCTTATTGGTGCATCCTTTTTTGTGCTTTCTTTTGGCGAGAAAGCAAAGAAAGTGGATCTCGATAAGAAAATGATAGGTACCAAGGCATTGTGTATTGTGGTCGGCGATTCGTTCGTGATAAATGAGTCGACCCCGGTCGTGAAATACAAGGATGAGTTGTACTATATGTGCTGCCCCGGTTGTGACGAGCAATTCATCAAGAATCCGGAGAAATACATCAAGAACATGTCACACGTAGAACATGAGAAGGGTGGAAGTGAGTCAGACTCGGCATTACTTTACTGGACCTGCACCATGCATCCGGAGGTCAGGTCTGAGGAAGAAGGAAATTGCCCGATTTGCGGCATGGCCTTGACCCCGGTCTACGAGCGGAGTGGTTTGGACAATACGCTACACCTCGATGATCGCGCGGTTGAACTTGCCGGCATCAATTTAATGCAGGTGAAGCGGCAGCATCTACACCGTGTACTACACCTGGTCGGCAAGGTCGCATATGATCCAGAGTTGGTAACGGCTCAGGAAGAGTATGTGAACGCCCTCGATATGAGCGATATGATCGGTGACAGGGATGCGGCCGCCGCAGATCGAGCCCGACGTCTTATCCTGGGTTCTGAGTACAAACTCAGGGTGCTCGGCATGGATGACGATGAGATCAGGCTCTTAAGAAAAACGAGGAGGATCGACAAATCGCTGGTCCTGCCCGATGTGGCAAGCTGGGTGTATGCCGATGCATATGAGTCAGATGTTGCCCTTATCAGTAGGGGGCAGGACGCGGTCATGGTATCGAGTGCCATGCCGGGTATGGAATTGAAGGGTAGGGTAGAATCGGTAAGCAAGGTCTTTGATTCTCAAAAACACGCCGCGACGGTTAGAATTCGGCTGGACCGGGTTCGACCTGTGTTGACTCCGGGTATGTATGTTGAAGCGAGGATCAATGTGCCTTTCCACGCACCCACGACAGACGGCTCGAAAATGGCGCTCGCAGTACCCGCGGAAGCAGTTTTGAACAGCGGTACACGGCAAGTTGTCTGGGTATATCAAGGCGATGGAAAGTTTCAACCCCGGGCCGTCAATTTGGGACCCAAGACAGTCGCTGACGTTGGGGATGGTTCTGCTGACTACTATCCGGTGATCGAAGGTTTGGTTGAGAATGAGACGATCGTAGTCAACGGGAATTTCCTGATTGACTCTGAGAGCAGATTGAGCGGTTTGGCCGCGATCGGGTATGGCGGTGCCTTGGGTGTTGAGGAGAATGAACACCCGCCTGCGGGTCATCAACATTGAGGTAAGTCAGTAGATGATAGAGAGACTCATCGACATCTGCCTTAGGAACAGGTTTCTTGTCATCGGCGCGTTTGCTCTTATTCTTATCTGGGGCGTATTATCGTTCCGCAGCACGCCGGTAGATGCGATCCCGGATATTGGCGATCTGCAGGTAATCGTTTATGCGGAATGGATAGGTCGTAGCCCGAAGGATATCGAAGACCAGGTTCTCTATCCGTTGACGACGAAATTGTTGGGCACTCCTGGAGTCAAGACGGTAAGGTCCTCTTCGGCATTTGGTTTTGGTCTGATAAACCTCATTTTCACTGAGGGCGTGGACTTTTACTGGGCACGGACCAGAGTACTTGAAAGATTGAATTTTGCCACGGCTGATTTGCCGGTCGACGCGAAGGTCTCACTTGGCCCTGATGTTACAGCAGTGGGTCAGATATTCTGGTATACGGTTGAAAATGGATATTATTGTGAAGATCATCCGCAAGAATCATATGCACATCCCGGTCATTGCCCCGAAGATGGCAGGGAATTGATAAATTCCCGATACGATCTTGGTGAATTGCGCAGTATTCAGGACTGGTATGTTCGGTATGGACTGAATGCGGTCAACGGAGTATCCGAGGTTGCCTCGGTCGGAGGATTTGTCAGACAATATCAGATCGATATCGATCCATATCGACTGGCACGTTTTGATGTAACGGTCCTCGAGGTCGTGAATGCGGTCAAGAGATCGAATATTGATGTTGGCGCAAAGGTATTTGAGACGGGAGGAGTTGAATTCATTATCAGGGGTGTTGGTTTCATAAAGAAGATCGAGGATATTGAGAAGATCGCCGTCGCGGCACACGGCGGTGTGCCGGTCTATGTCCAGGATATTGGCGTAGTGACAATTGGCCCGGACTTCAGAAGGGGAGCCCTTGACCGAGCCGGTACCGAGGTCACCGGCGGCGTTGTGGTAATGCGCCATGGCGAGAATCCGGTGCAGGTCATCAACGGTGTCAAAAGAAAGATCGAGGAATTGAGCGTCGGGCTGCCACCCGGGGTGCGGATCGTCCCATTTTATGATCGCACTGAGCTGATCGGCAGAGTGACCAATACCCTGAGAGATGCACTCGTTCAGGAAATCCTGATCACGATCTTTGTGATCTTCGTTTTTCTATTTCATTTCTTCGGAGGGATGATAATTTCAGCTGTATTGCCAATTGGTGTTCTGATATCGTTCATATTAATGCGTCTTTTTGGCATCGATGCCAATATCATGTCGCTTGGTGGCATTGCCATAGCCATCGGTGTCATGGTTGATGCCGGTTCCGTACTGGTTGAGAACATCTATCGTAAGATCGCCGAACGACAGGAGAAGAAAAGGTTGAGCAATAGTGAGCGACTGGAACTGTGTATAGATGGCGCTAAGGAAGTCGGCCGCCCGGTTTTCTTCGCACTTCTTACGACGATCATCGGTTTTATTCCGGTATTCGTACTTACCGGACAAGCGGGCAGACTTTTCAGACCCCTTGCGTTTACCAAAACATTTGCCATGGTCGGCGCGGCGTTGATCGCGGTCTGTCTTCTTCCAACACTCGCATACTATCTGATACGCGGCCGACTGCGATTGCCCGACGAAAATGTTGTATCGAAGGCGCTGAGGCGTATTTACCAGCCGGTAATAAGATGGTCGCTCAGACACAAACGTTTGATCCTCTTTTTCTTCCTGATATTCCTTTCCGTTGGTCTGGCTACGGCATTTTTCGTTAAGCAGGAGTTCATGCCGCCACTGAACGAAGGGGATCTGTTATTTATGCCAGTTCTGCTGCCTGGAGCATCTTTGACCCAGGTCATGGAAGTCATGCGCAAGCAGGATATTATAATACAGAATGAGTTTGCCGATGAAGTGGAATGGGTGGTGGGAAAACTCGGCCGCGCCGAAACGTCAACCGATCCGGCCCCGGTTACGATGATCGAAACAATAATACATCTTAGACCACAGAAACATTGGCGTGATGGAATGACGAGGGAGAAGTTGATCAGCGAAATTCAGGCGAAGACCAGGATACCCGGAGTGAGTCCGATCATGACACAGCCGATACGTAATCGGATCGACATGCTGGCGACCGGCATCCAGACCCCGGTTGGGATAAAGGTCTTCGGTCCTGATCTGAAAGTCATTGAACAGATAGCAGGTGAACTCGAGGTGATTGTCTCTGAAGTAAAGGGCGCGGCGAGCGTTTATGCTGAGAGGATTGGCAGTCGTCCCTATTTTGAAATCGAGATAGACCGTACGCAGATCGCACGCTACGGGGTGAGCCTGGGTACGGTCCAGGATATCATTGCCATGGCCATCGGTGGAATGAATATCACACATACCGTCGAGGGTAGAGAAAGATATCCAGTGCGCGTGCGGTACATGCGGGATTTTCGTGACAGCCCGGAAGGCCTGGCAGAACTTCTTATACCGACGCCAAGCGGTGCGCAAGTGCCTATGGGCCTGCTGGTAAATTTCAGGAAAACCGAGGGGCCGGCGATGATACAATCGGAAAATACCGTGCCCTATTTCAGAGTGTTCATAAACGTTGACCAGGATTTGGTTGGCCTGGTCGATTTTGTCCGGGACGCCCAGAGGGCGGTCGATGAAAAGATCACGACCGGAACACTCGAGATACCGTCGGGATACTACATCAGCTGGAGCGGTCAATTTGAGTCTGAGGTCGAAGCGAGGAACAGATTGGCGGTTGTTCTCCCGATCTGCCTGGTGGTGATTTTACTTCTATTATACATGGCATTCAAAGACATGACCTCCGTTTTGGTTGTCGCGCTGGGGCTTCCTTTCGCACTGGTTGGAGGGATAATTCCGTTATTCCTCCTCGGATTCAAATTCTCGACGGCCGTCTGGGTAGGTTTCATTGCGCTATTTGGCGTTGCCACTGATAACGCAGTGGTTTTGATGTCAGTATTCAGGAACAGATTTGAAGAAAAGAAACCTCAAGATAGCGATGAAATTCGCGATGTGATAGTGGAGAGCGGTCTTCTTCGCGTCAGACCGATCTTGATGACGGTGCTCACCACCGTTCTGGCCCTAATACCGATCATGTTCTTCACCTCTGCTGGTGCCGAGGTGATCAAACCTATGGCATCGCCGATAATAGGCGGTCTTGTAAGCGCGACGTTTGCAAATCTGATTCTGGTGCCGGTTCTCTATGCATGGATCAAGGAGCGAAGGGTGGGGAAGTGAGTACATTTTCACGATTTGCTGTGTATTCATTTTAGTCTCAGATACCAAATCAATTGACGTAACAAGGGTGGGGAGTAAAATAATGATGGAGGTCAATATGAAGTACGGATTTGTGAAGGTAACGGATCTGACATTCGATGATGCTCTTAGAAGAGTAGAAACGGAGTTACAGAAAGAAGGTTTCAAGGTATTGACGACGATCGATGCGCAGGCCAAGTTCAGGGAGAAATTGAATATTGATTTCCCGAGATATATGATACTGGGAGCGTGCAACCCCAAACTGGCACATGAAGCCATCTCGGCGGAGTGGAATATTGGCCTGCTGCTGCCATGCAATGTCATCGTTTATGAGAAGGACAACAAAGTATGGGTCGGTGTAATGAAACCAAGTGAAGCAATGGCGATTGTCCAGAACGATGCATTACGTAGTCTGGCAGAAACAGTGGAGTCTAAACTGAAGCGTGCCTTCGATGGAATATGAGGAGAACAGAATGAAATTGACGATTTCTTTTCTGTTACTATTCATCGCATCATCCGCATGTTATTATCCGAGAGGTTTGCACATGATGGATGATTGGGATCATATGCCTTGGGGTTACGGAAGCGTATTCATTTGGCTGTTGTTACTGGTCCTGGGCGGTCTGGTGATATATTTCGTAGTGCGCGGTGACAAATGGATGAAAAAGCGAGGCGATGAGTCGCCTCTTGAGATCCTCAAGAAACGCTACGCCCGGGGAGAAATAACCAGGGAAGAATACAACAAAATAAAGAAAGAACTCGAATAGTACTCTTTCAACATAAGCTCCAAGTCTTCCAATCTTCTTGCCAGAGGTAGAATGATCCGGTGATAATGATCGGCTTGGGTTTTCTCTGGTGCTTGGCAAGCACTTTCAGGGCTTCTTTTACCGAAGCCCCGACTGTAATGTTCTTCTGATATTTGGCCGCGTGCGGCAGTATTTCAGCAGGTTCAAGGGCCCGTGGATTATCAGCCTTGACCAGAATGACTTCCCTTGCTTTCGGGAAGATTCTTCTCACGCAATACTTGTAGTCCTTATCACGGTTGGTCCCAAAAACTAAGCAGAAATCTTTTATACTGAATGCTATGAGATTCTGCTCGAGTGCTTTGAAGGAATCTTCATTGTGCGCGCAGTCAAATATTGTCAGGGGTTTCTTCCTTACAACTTCGAATCTGCCGTGAAGACACGTTTTGGCGATGCCGTTGCGTAGCCCGTCGATATGTAAAGGAAGTCCATGTGTCTGGAGTTCGTAGAGTGTGGCGAGGGAGAGCGAGGCGTTTTCTATCTGATGAGATCCGACGAGGGGTAAGAACAGGTCGAAATAGCCTAGTTTTCCGCTGACACGTATCTTGCTGCCATCGATCGATAGCTCCAATGTATTTATCTCGTGTTGTTCATGGGCAAGAACCATTTTGCTTTTCTTGGATCGCGCGGCATTACGTAATACTCTTGCTGCAGTTGGTCGCTGGATTATCGTGATCAGCGTCCCGCCCTTGCGGATAATACCGGCTTTTTCCCGCGTGATTTGCTCGAGCCTCGTGCCGAGCAGATTCGTGTGGTCATAACCTATCCTGGTGATGACCGACACACGCGGATTTGCTGCATTCGTTGCATCGAGGCGGCCTCCGAGGCCGACTTCGAGCAGTGTGAAATCAATTTTTTTTTCGAGAAAATGGAGATAAGCCACTGTGGTCAGGGTTTCAAAAAAACTTCGGGCGCCTTTGCTCTTCTTTACCACCGGCATGATTCTCCGGAGCTGTCGGTCAAAGTCGGCGTCGTTGATGCTTCGCCCGTCTATTTTTATGCGTTCGTTCATCTCTTCCAGGTGAGGCGAAGTGAATAGACCGACCCGGTATCCACTCCCTTGCAGGGCGCTGCTCAATATTGCAGCGGTTGAGCCTTTTCCTTTTGTTCCACCGATGAGAATAACGTTTTTGAGATGCTTCTGTGGTGAACCGAAAGCGGTAAGGAACTCCTTGTATGCATCCAGGTCGTAATCATACCCGGATACTTTTTCGTAATCGATCAGTGAGTACAGGAAATCCCTGGATGCTTTGTTCAAATGGCCTTGGCACCGAGCGGTTTCATCTTGAGTGCGATGTCCAGCGCTCTCGCTGAGTGTGTCAGCGCTCCTACTGAGACAAAATCGGCACCGGATCCGGCAATCTCGGCGATATTCTGGAGATCGACCCCGCCACTGAGTTCAATTTCGGTGTCAGGTGCGGTAGTGCGGATGAGATCTACGGCTTTGCTGATTTGGGGCGCACGCATGTTATCGAGCATTATTCGATCGACGCTTGAATCGATGGCTTCTTGAAGTTCTGCGAGTGTCTGCACTTCTACTTCAATGAATTGTTTTCGTTTCTTGCTGCGCATGCGTTTAACGGCTTCACTAACACTTCCGGCGAGTTGAATATGGTTATCTTTGATCATTACCATGTCGTGAAGACCAAAACGATGATTCGAACCGCCGCCAATTCGTACTGCATATTTTTGCATAAGACGTAAACCCGGTGTTGTCTTTCTCGTGTCGAGGATCTTGATCGCACCCTGCGCCCGGTCGACGAATTGTCTTGTGAGCGATGCAATACCGCTCAAGTGCTGCAGAAAATTGAGTGCAGTTCTCTCCCCGGTCAGACAGGTAGAGGCCTTCCCGATCAGAATTGCGATCGTCACACCCGGCGAAAGCTGACTGCCGTCATCCAGTTGCTTCTGGAAGTCGATTGTGTCATCGATCTGCTCGAAAACTGTCTGAGCAATGTCAACTCCACATAGTATCCCTTCTTCTTTGGCAAAGATAATACCCAGGGCCCGGTCCGTGTCCGAGACAATGGCATTGGTTGTGATATCACCACGACCGATGTCTTCTCTTAAGGCTCTCCTGACGATGGTCAGAAATTGCCTCTTTTCTTTATCTGTCTGTTTTGTGCTGCCGTCTTTTTTCTTCATATATCTCCATTTTACGCTTTATCGCCCTTATTCTATCCCTTATCTCTGCCGCCTGTTCGAATTCCAAAAGCGACGCTGCTTCGTCCAT
>CP070802.1:1345396-1368710 GCA_020343595.1 Caldifarciminota bacterium
AAGCAGAACCACAATTCACCAGCATTGGCGTCGAAATCAGGCGTGGCAGCAATGTCATTGTATATTCTGCGCGAAGCACCAGTGAACGGCCCGTATGTTGTCCAGGATGCACCGCTGTTCAATGAATAGGCGACCTTCACCAGCATTGAGTTATTCGGATCGCCACTCGGTTCACCGTAGATAACCGCAATAGCCTCACCACCGCCGGAAATAGCAATGCTTTTCCCCTGACTGCCAAGCACTGCACGGATGTTCCCGACCGAGTCGATTATCACACCATCATAATCGTTCGAATTGTTAATTCGAGGCCTGCTGGTAACAACTGTCGGATCTACAGGGTCCACGTTGTAGGGCAGAGCCCAGCCCAACACCACAACGGTCAAAAGCAACATGCCTAACCGTTTCATTACTTCCTCCTTTCCTAACATTGTGTTCTTGTGCATCTTGTTTTGGTTACGGACAAGCACCTCCTTTCAATTGATACAAAAAGTGTGTGCAGGCCTGATCAGCCTGCACACACCAGATAAGTTAGAACCCTATGGTCAACCCAATGCGATGTGTTGCCTTAAGGATCCCTTTATTCATGTAAGCATAATCGATCTTGAATTGCGTGGCTCCGGTTTTGAGATGAAAACCTACTCCGGCAGTGAGGTTGTTGAGCAAAGTAGCGATATCATCACCCCACTCGGGATACGTCATGACATTCTCAACGGTATCATATACCGGTTCGCCACCCGACATCGCCCTCATATAATCCATGTTCGTGTATGCCTTGTATCCCGCGCGCAGGAATAGAGTATTGAGATACCCGTATTCCAAACCCAAATTGATCGTTTCATAGTTATCATTCGGGTGGTTCAGATCAAGAGCGATCGTCAGTCGATTGCTCTCGGACGCGATTGGATCAAAGGCCACGCCAAACCGGAACATGAGTGGCAATGGATACGGTGTCGCCCTGAGCGCTGATGGCAGCAATTCATAGAAGACAGGAGATTCAGGATACGGCTCCGAGGCGAATTCAAGATCTCGGCCTGAGAATGCGATATCAGTACCGAAATTGTTCATCGCTGCGGCAAGACGTAAACCTCTGATTCCGGTATTGTAATGGATGCCAAAATCCATGGCGATACCGGTCGCGGTCATATTCCAGATCTGTTCCTGAACTGCCTTTATCGTTATTCCAGCAGCCAGACGGTCGGTGAACATACGGCCGAAGGAAAAACCGACTGCATAATCAGAAGCGTTGAAGAAAGTACCAGTTCCGGTATCCTCACGTATTGACGTATTCGGATCATCGATCGTAAGGATCTCCATCTCACCCATCGTCAACGCAGTGATACTGACACCCATGGTTCCAAAGCCCCCCAGCGGAAACGCCGCGGTCAGATACTCGTGGCGGATATCAGCGATCCATTCGTTATGATAGAAGCTGATTTCGCGGCTTGTGACTGTAGCGAGTCCAGAGGGATTCCAGAATGTTGCTGAGGCATCATCAGAAACAGCGACGAATGCTTCACCCATGGCTGCTCCCCGTCCGATGCTGATCTTCAAGAATTGAGCGCCCGAAGTACCCAATTTCGCAAAATCAGCGTGAAGGGGCAGCATGAATATGATTAGTAATAGGGGTATGTATTTCATCATTCTCATCACATCCTCCTTATCGGACAATCACAAACTTGCCGACCTGTTCACCAACGTCAGAATCAATGTGGAAGATATAAACACCGCTCGCAACAAGTTGACGATTTTCACTCAGCACATCCCACCATTCATCGCCGCCAAGATTATTACCCACGCCGCCTTCCGAAGTCTCCTGATGCAATAGCGTTCTAACCAATTCTCCATTGAGATTGAAGATACGGATCGTACACTGGTTGGGCAAGTTGATGAACTTCACGCGCCGCTGCACAAATCTCGTCTGCCATTCATTTGAAATGACATACGGATTAGGCACGACCTTCACGTTCAAGGTCATCGCAGTGTCCGTAAAAACACCCGGCGTGGCCGTGATCTCGATCTTTCCGTAGACTGACGGCGGCAGGTATTCTTGGTTTGCGCGCAAGACCCACGTCTCACCATCCTCTGGCAGGATCGTATCGATCATGTAGGAATTGCTGCGCAATGCGATCATTCCGCCGTTGACATAGAGATGACGTGTTCTTTCTGCCGGACTGAAAGCCGAGCCAACCTGTACTGTATCATGCGATGCTTTACTCCATGCCGAGCTCGGTGTATGCCACGTAAAACACCAACCATCTGCCAGGTCAACCGTACTCGGGGTGTTTTGATACTGCCTGTACGGTATGTCTTCACCTGTCACCAGATCGGTTACCGTAACGGTATTCACCGGACTGCCCGGAGTCTTGCGGCTCCAGACGACCTGATATGAATTGCCGCGCCATGCCCACATACCGTGCATATCGGTGCTGTCAGCGACCGTTTCCGCATACGGCAGCGGCGAACCGATCCCTGCAACCAGTAAGTTAGCTGGATAACTGCCGCTTTCGATTATGATGCTGTCAAAGACCGGGAACACGGCTGGCAATGCAGGTGTACCGATGTCCGGGTTGATGAACATCCCGTTCACCGGCGGCACGATCTCAAGCGGCACGTAGGGCGTTCCTATCCTTCTGTCGTAGACAAACGTCTCGAGCGTTCCGTTGTCATCCTGGAGATGCGCTGTATATCGTGCACCCGTATAAGGAATAGTATCGGCTCCATCAATGAAGTAAAGAACAACCGGTTCTGGTGGAGCGAACTCAATATAAAGCGGATAATTCGGATCGATATCCTGAGGGAACGCGACCGATGCATCAACCAGTGCGGTGAGCGAATCGTTACCGGATACCAGGGTAACCATCGGATCAGACGGGGGTATATAGTTCGCCGGATCGCGACGAGCGCGAACGCTGTCGCCGCTCAAGCCGCTCTCAAACCAAACCGGACGTCCGGAAGTCACATCAACGGTAATCGTATCATAGACCGTGTAAACATAAAACGTATCAGGAATACCGGTAAGTGTATCTATGTAGACATATGGCAAGGATTCGATCGGAAAGATCGAATCATAAGAATATGCCTCTTTGACCCTGTTATAATCGAATGCAGTCACCGCATAGTAGTAGACAAAACCGTTTCGCACGTCTTCGTCGACGAAGATGTGCGAAATGCCGGCGTTCTCCAGTTCCAGCGGCGCGGGCATGAATGCGGTATCGGTGAATTCAATATCATTGGCGAGGTCGTACGTAGCAAGTAATTCCCAATCACCGGTTTGACCGGTCGTGCTTTTCCAGACCCGGTAACCTTCGAAATCATATTCAGCGTAGAATGGATCGTACAGTGGTGAGCTCGGATCCGTACCAACAACGCCAAAGTACGGGTCAGCATACACCTCTGCAGCATTATCCCAGACAAGAGTAACCCGTGCATCACCAGGCAGCAGAGTTATTGCTGGCGAAGGAGGAGGTCCGGGCAATAGCCAGTTCTGATCAAAAATGAACTGGGCGGTTGCATCGACCTCGACCAGCGCTGTATCCGGCCTACCATAAATACCGATCCAATGAGCGAAAACTATGCCGACCAGGACGGTCGCACTCTCATGCGGTGGGAGGTCGAACGGACCACTGCACTGCAGGAAGCGCTGATCGTCAGGATCTGGAGGGACCGTATCATACGGCTCGTATACACCCGTCCTGAAATTATAGCCGGCAAGCGTGGTATAACGCTCATAATCAAGGTTCGGCTCCAGATTGAGGGTGAACCGTTTGAACGCCGTCATTCCCAGCTGTGGGATCTGAGAAGGATCACGGAAATCAGGTGTACCATCAAGGTCTGCATCAAACAGAGAATCTCCAAGAAGATTCTCGTAGAAGTACACGCTGTCCATTTCATACTGGTCAAGAATGCCGTCGCCATCTTTGTCTTCGTCTGGCACAATATCCCAGGGACTCTGCAGATAGTCAAAACCGATCGTACCAGGCATCCAGGGTGGCGTACCCGGCTCTTCAACTTCCTGCCACTGATAGCCCAGATTGTCAATCCAAGTCGAATCGCCTTCGATGACGTACCACTGGCCTACGATACCGGAAATGCGGTCATTGGCCGCGTTGCCAGCCTCATTACCGATATCATTGTCCGCACAAACGCCGAAATAGCACTGTTTCAGGGTATCTTCCGTTGTATTCACGCATTCATAGCGAATAAATATAATATCCGCAGTCGTGCTCAGATTCCATGCGTAAACAGTCTGATAGACCTCCAATTCGATCGGACGCGTGTCGCCGGCAATATGATATTGAATATCGCCGTCGTTATAAACGCACCACGAGTCCTGATGGGATTTAGCTTCGGTAGGAGCCATTGGCAATTCCGGATCCACAGGCGGCGGCCAGGTCGAGGGCATCATGTAGATTATCGCCCGCGGATCGCTGACTGACCAACCCATGCGTCCCGGTGCGTATTCTGATTCACCACCATGCGGACCGTAGCCGATCGTGACCAGCGAGTCACCGTTGACATCAACCGTGCCAAACCAAGATCCAGCGCCGTAGATGTAGTTTTGATTAGAGCCAACTGGCCACCAACATCCAGCGTTGTTACCAGTTTCATCCTGTCCGAATTTCCCGTAGTTGGACACGCAGCACTCTACCTGGTTTATGTTATGTCTCAGGATTTGAAACTCACGACCAATTGGCGTCGGTTTGTACACCGCTTTGGCGGCGAACGCAAACACGGCAGCAATCAGCAGTACTGCAAATATCCTTTTCATTATAGCCTCCTAAGTGTTGTTAACCCGGTTAGAACTGTAGACCGACGCCAACGCGCGCACGGAAACCAGGCATGAAATTCCTTGCATCGTAGTAGTAATCATTCTGAGCATCGATGTATGACTGCTTAGCTTCGCGTGGATCGACCAAACCATCGTGATTGAAATCGGACTGCGGTGAGTAACGCGTGCTTGATATTGCTGTGAACCCGAACTGATCTAATGACGGCTCAGGATCACCATGCCAGACAGGGTCTCCCGTGGTCTCGTGGACCTCGATTATTTGTTCGGTGTTGAAGAGATTATAGATCAATCCCTTGAGAACGAGATTCGCCGGGCCTATCTTAAAGCTGCGGGTGAGGTTCCAGTCAACATTCCAGTAACCGGGTATTCTTGCCGAGTTCTCGTCACCGAGCTTGTTGCCGCGCAGATCACGAGGTGTGTATGGATGACCCGAGTGATACGAGAAGACGATCGAGCTGTTGAAGTTCTGAATAGGTATAAAGAAAAAATCGTTGGGCAGAGCAACATCCCAGTTGGCATGCAATGTGTGGCGCTCGTCAAAATCAAGCCAGTAATCAATGACCGGTACATCTATGTTGTAGTAGTAATGGTCCTGATACCATTCAAATGCGTCAGCAGCAGTACCCTTGGCAAATTGCATAGTGTAGCTCAGTCCGAACGCCCACATGTTCGACATCCGCTTCTGCAAGTTGATCTCGAAGCCCTTAACATTACCGTAGTCGACATTCATGTACTGGTAATAAGAATAAGGCACAGCAACGACCTCACGTACCTGATTGAGATCATAGATATCCTTGAAGTAGGCAGTGAAACCGAAAACAACCTCTTCGGTGAATTGATTTTCAATACCTAATTCATACAATACGGTCTTCTCGGGCTTGATCAAGATGTTGCCGACAACCGCATTGCCGCGAGAAATGAGCAACCTTACAACCGACGTATCCGTCGATCCGTATAGGTTGTCGAGCGCTGGCAACTGGAAATACTGTCCGTAGTTGAAACGCAGTTTCATACGGTCAGTCACCGGCAGCGAGAAACCGAGCCGCGGCGATACCTTGTATTCGGCTTCGGAGCTGATAAGTTCGTTGTTCAAATAATCCTCAGGAGATTCGTACGTGCTTGCCTTGGGATCAAAATAGTCAAAACGCAAGCCAACACGTGCAACGAGTCCCTCGAAGTCCATCTTATCCTGAACATAAGCGGCGAACTTCCACGGGTCCCGGTCATAGTAATCCCAGAAAGGATTGGCAACCCACGGTAGATTGTTGTCGTAGTATGCCATCTTGTACTGTATGTAATCGACGCCGGTCTTGAACTCGTGCACCTTACCGACCGAGTGGGTGATGTCGAATCTACCCTGGATGTCGTTGTTATCCCATACTCTCCAAATACGGTAGTCACCGGTAGTGTAGAACAGACCCTCGACGCCGTAAGGATTGTTACGTAATGCCTCGACATCACGGTTGTAGTACTCATCGTGATACTGCATCGCGCTGTCGATCAGGACATCACGAACCGTCAAGCCATAATCTTCCGGGTCGAGCAGCATCGGCACAAGGTGTTCCGCCTTGAACCGGTAATCCTCATACCATTCTCTGCTATTTTCTTCTTCCCAGACATAGTCACGATTACCGTAAACGCGGTCAAAGTGAGTCATACCGATCTTCAACGATGCCAGGGTTTGAGCCGTGACCATATAGTTGAAGGTCGACGAGAGGATCCAGTTCTTAATACGGCTCATCGGCCGGTTGTCGAAATATTTCAGATTGTACTGGCTGGTTCCCGTGACAGTGCTCCAGATCACCCACTGCCTGCGCTCGGTGAAACCGGTGAACGACAATTTACCCTTCGCATTCGGGAAATTGTAGGTCAGACGGCCCTGCGCACGGTAATCCTGCCTTGGCGCATCAAGTTTAAACTCTCCTTCTTGATGGTAATAATCGGTCTGCATATACTCACCCGAGAAGAAGTAACGTAGTCGGTTAAAAGCAGGAAGCGGTCCGCCAAATGAGAAATCATAGAGACTGTACCCGTAATTGATCGGGTCTTGCCAACTGCCGAACACCTCATCGGTGAGGTAATTGACCGCACCCGATATTTTTGACCCACCTTCGCGCGTGACAATGTTCACAACGCCCGAAAGCGCGTCACCGTACTCAGCGTCAAATCCACCACTCACCACGGAAACTTCTTCCACGGCAGACTGGTTGACGATCGCTGACTGCCAGTTGGTATTGGGTACCTTGGTAACAATACCGTCAACAAAGTAAGTCACTTCACCGTCACGGCCGCCACGGAGATGGGTACCGCGTTTGCTGTCGACGACTCCAGCTTGTAGAGCAATAACCTGGTTGATAGTCGTCACAGGCAACCGGCTCATTTCCTGAGAAGTAACCGCGCGGCGTGTGTGTACAGCATCTCTGACGATTGCCTCGCGCTCGGCAACTGCTGTCACACCCTTTACTTCGATCACGGTCGGAGGTAAGCGGAAATTGATCAACGTTGTCTGGTCGGCATTCACGACGACACTCGTGAACGTAAACGGGTCGTAACTTATGTACGAAGAGGTGACCCGGTACCTACCTGCAGGGACGTAAAGTACTACGAACTCTCCATCTGCATCGGTCGCCGCACCCAACTCGGTGCCTTCGATGACAACGTCAGCTCCGACCAGAGGTTCTCCTGTTTCAGCGTCTACAACGCGACCATTTATCCTACCGTATTCAGCGCCGAAAAGGAAAACTCCAATCATAAGTGCGAGCAAGATTTTTTTCATCAAGCACCCCCTAGTTTATTCTGACTGGCACAAGCCAGACTGTTGCAAAATATCCTTGATTGGGGTTATAGTAGTAATAAGAATCTCTAAACACGACCTCAAAGTAGAGATTAACGATCTCTGAATTAGTCAGACCGTTAAGATGCAGCCATCCACGTCCGCCAGTAGTCACCGCACCCAATTGTAATCGAGTCGGCGTATCACCAGCACAAACCGCGTAGTACGCGCAAGCACCCGAAACTTCAGGATCATCGACCTCGATGGTGACGAGCACCGAATCCACTCCGCTGTATTCAAGCAGCGAATCGATATGCTTGAAACGGTTCATGACATGCCCTGTGTAAAGCGTATCAGTATTCGTCCCCAATATGGTATCGACAAGCGGTGGAACTTCAATAAGAACGCGATTGACCGTCGGTACATCTGTTCCGCGCGTCGGGTAGTAATACGAACCGTATGAAATACGTCTCAGCTGCCATTCGAACGGTTCGATAATCGCATAAGTTGTGTCACCGGTCTCAGGATCGATATCAGGCGTTGTCGATCTCCTGGGCTCCAGGAAGATCAATCGACGTCCATCACCATGAATATCCTCTACGCTGTAAAGGGTATCGGTGATGATCGTATCGACGGTTCTCAAAACCCAGTTTGTATCACCGGTCGACCCGATATAAAGGCTATCGTAATGTCCGATGAGCCGTAAATCGACATGACCCCAGGATTCAACCATGAAAGTGTCTATCAGATAGACCGTGCAACTCGTGTCTTTCGTGTACCACCGATCGTAGAGGCGGTCCATATCCATGTACGTAAGTTTGCAGCTATCGAGGTGGTCTTTGACAATTGGTGAATCAGCTCGGAATATCCGGTCCTGGTCTACAAACCCCACGTCCGGTATGTTCAATGGGATATAGGTGTCAACGAAACCATCGGTTGTATTGAGTAGTATTGGGAAGTCGTTCTCGAGGATGGCGTCTATCTGCGCGTCGTCTTCAGGAGTGCCTTCGTAGAAATCTTCCGGTGGTTCATTACCACACGTCAGCAGGCACATTACTGCAACCACTAAGAGGCCTAGAAGACGCTTCTTCATCATTCCTCCTTTCTTTTATCTTGTTCTATTTCTATCTTGTTCTTGAGTGCTTTGCTATACAAAACCTTTTCTTTTTCTTGCCATCACCTCCTCTTTCGATTTGTTCATAAATCTACGTAATTCTTACCTCTTTCCACAATATTATAGCAAATATGGAGTAATTGTCAAGATTGAATATCGAAGCCCTACCCTCCTTCTACCAGACGGAAGTTAATAGGTATGGAAACATATACCCTTACGAACTTATCGCGCTGTTTGGCGGGACTGAACTTCCATCTGCGTGCCGCGACAAGCGCTGCCTCATCCAGCATCTGATTACCGCTTGATTTCAATATCTGAACATCCATAACGCTGCCATCAATATCCACCAATGCCTTCACGACCGCTTGCCCCTCTATTCCAGCTCGCCTGGCTAGGTCGGGATAACGCGGTTTCTGTTGGAATATAGGCTTCGGCTTCACCTCAACCTTATAATAGGGGACAATCTCAATATCCGGGCCTGTCGGCATTGTCCTGATAAGATCTTCCTCAAACTCCGTATCGGCGATCGTTTCCACTGCCTCTTCTGCCACCTCGCTCTCAGCCTCAACCGCCACCTTGGGACGCTCGAGCGGGGGCGGCTCTTCATATTTGTCCATCTGCGCGGAAATCTCCTCAACCATAGTCACGATCTCCCGCTTGAGTTTATAAGCCTCTGGTTCGGCATACGGGACAAAGAGAAAGGCAAGTATGAAGAGGATCAGACTGGAAAGGAGACCCGCTCTCAGATAAACACCATACATAATCTTATGATCGCGCATGGTCAACTCCTTTGCTCGGTGGCAAATGTTATCCTGAATGCCTTTGCTTCTTTAAGCTGATCGAGGATATCATCCACTACGCCGTATTCCGCCGTCTTGTCAACCTTCATCACCGTAATGAGTTCGGGGTTCTCCCAAACCTTCTGGGCCATTTTTCCCGCAATCATCTCGGCCGCTATCACATTATCATCCAGATATATCTTCCGCTCAATATCAACCCAGATATAGGAAACATTCCTCCGCATCAAGATCCGCTCGGTCGATCTGGCTTCGGGTATTGTTATCCTTAGATTCAACTTCGTAGCGCGAAAGACTGTGGTCACCATGAAAAACAAGATAAGAAGAAACGCAATGTCGGCCGTGGATGCGGTAGGGATCTCACCCCGCTCCCGATGTCTTCGAATAATACTCTTTCTCATTATTCCTCACTTGTTGGGATTAGGCTTATTTTCGTCACCCTCAATTCCCGGCCATCAGCTGATGTCGTCTTGGCGAGTTTGATCTGGTCGAGTGCTTGTATCATATTATCGTAGGGAGCATCCTTGCTGGGTCGCAGAGAAACCACAAGCAGCGTGTCCCGTGCCAGCAGTCGTTCTTCGACGATATTCTTGATCTCATCATATTCCTCAAGCACCAGTATTCTATCAAGCTCAACGGTTTTGATTTTCACTTCGCCAGCAGGATTAATCGCTACGGTAACTATGTTCTCAGGTTTCACCTTAACTTCTTCCTGTTCCTCAGTCCTTTCGGGCAATAACATCTTCAAACCCTTATCCTTGGTGAAAACCGTCGAGGTCAAGAAGAATATCAATATAAGGAAGGCTACATCACCCATCGATGCGGTCGGGATCCCGGCACGTGCAACCTTCTTTTCCCGCAGTCTCATTATTTTTTCCTCGGTTGATACTGTTCGATAATATAATCGATCAATCCACTTGCAGCTTCTTCCATGTCACGGGCGTAGCCGTCGACTTTGCCAGAGAATAAAATATGAATTATCGCAAGCGGTGTTGCAATGATCAAACCCCACTTCGTTGTAATAAGTGCCGTAGAAATACCGCTTGCAACGACTGTCGGTTCGACTTCACCTGCCAATGCGATCGCAGCAAAGGCCGTGATCATCCCCATCACCGTTCCCAAGAAGCCAAGGAAGGGCGATACCGTTGTGAGACCCGCGAGCAGTGCCATGCCACGATCCAAGAAGGACAATTCAATCGCGGCACTACGGGTAACCATTTCCTCCATCGCATCCTTACCCATATTTGCCTTCTCCAGAATCGACTTCAGGATCTTGGCAACCGGCGATGCGGTCTGATCGCATAATGCCTTGCCCGCTTCAATACCCTGTGAATCGACCGTCGAGGTCAATTTCTCCAAGAAACTCCCTGGGTTCAGACGGGCTTTGATGAAGAGACTGTACAGCCGCTCTATTATAATCGCAACGCCAAGAACAGCACAGACCATTAAGAACCACATCACAAATCCACCACCACCTTCTGATCCCAATTGAAACTCCCTTATCATGTTTTTCCTCCTTTCTTTTGGGTCTGGTGATATACCTTACACGGTGGAATCACCATCGACAAACCTGCAAATTATATTGAATTTTGAATCGATTGTCAAGCACAAAGACCTCGAGCAATCGCCTCTTAAGTTGCATCACCTTGAGCTCGTAAGGTAATACGAAAGACCCCCGATCAACGCCAGAATTCCAGAGCCCAGAAGCAGGTAACTCTCGACACGGGCAAGGCTCATTGAGCCTATTATGAGATCGAATAAATCTCCTGGACCTGCCGTCGCCAAGAGCGGAAAATAGAAAAGCACACGATAGATATGGACCGCGGCAAGCATCAGGAGCAAAAAGCCCCCGAGCACCGGGAATATCCATATGTACCTACCCTTGATGAGCGCCAGAAGGCGTCGGATTATCATTCCATACAGAAGCAGTGCCCCTATCGTCAATATGATCGCACATATGAATATCAACTCGGCTGGAAGATCAGCTCTCATGCATCTATCTCCCTCTCGTTACGCAGTAGAATCTGTAATTTGCAATTAATGAAAGGCTGCCGGAAAGCAGGAAGAGAAGATAAGCTGCGTAGTTGACACCGCCCTTCGGTAACATGATGTTACCACCTATTCCGCAATAGATGAGCTGAATAACTGCAAAAGCAAGTATCCCCGTCGGTGCTCCGATCATGAACTGCCAATCGGTTCGTTCACCGAGTACAATTTCATAACGACGGGCGATTATGCCAAGTAACACAAAGGCAAACCATAGGATAACTGCACCAAGAATCAGAAGGTAGTTCGGAATCACCGCAAGCATTTGATAGCGTGCTGGCTCTATACCGAATGGCGCAGTCACTAAGAGTATCGACATCTATCCTCCTTGAATCGAAGCACTAAAGTGTAAATATTCAATCACTTCACCAGCTCGGTCAATCGTTTTGACAACTCACGACCCTTTGAGCGACCAACGATCATGCTCGTCGCCTTGCTCAGAGCGAGGATCACACGACGAACATCCTCAGCGTGCAGGTCATCCTTTTTTATGTTCTGGTTCTTCAACTGGTTTTGAAATATTCGCTCCGTGAAGTCCCCAACATATTCTCCGAGAATCTCCTTGATCTTCTCGAGTACACCTGGATCAACGAGCGCGGCTCGCCTTTCCGCCGGAGTCATGGTGGGTTTGGTGGTCATATCCTGCAAGAGTTTCCATATTTCCGGGCGAGTAATACCCTCGGCCGGTTCGAGGATCGTCCCAAGCAGGTATGCTTCGTCAAGTTTCACGGCAATACTCTTCTTCTCTCCCTTTATCTCGATTCTCTCGATCTTCACTTCACCGAGTGCGTTAATCGTCTCGAAGATCACCATTGCCATCTGTGCGACCTGTTCATGATAGACAGCAGCCGCATCAGCCACTACTGTTTCGCCAGAGACCGAAGCAACAAATGGCATCGGCAAGCCCTGAGACACTACGTTGTTCAGACTGTCCTTATCCACAATCACCTCATGCGTTCGATCACGGTCTGTACCTTGGCGCGCGCTTGTGACGACCCCATTTCCTCGACCGCCTTTTTGACCAGAAAGTCAACGACCGAACGCAAGGCGTGAGAGAAATCATCCTCATTTTCTGGTGGCGGGGCTTTCTTGAAAACAAGGCTTCCCTCTACGACTCCCATGAACGGAGCAATGTCCCTTCCCAGTACTCCGAGGCTCTGGTTCAATAATTCAATCCAATGATCACTGTCCGTAGTACTGCCAAATTCCTTGATCAACAGATTTATCTGACGCATCTTGGAATCTAACGCCCTCGGTACTTCAACAGCAGGCTTTTCGATGAAAACGAGTCCGCTCAACTGCTTGACGATTACCTGCGGATCAAATTCCCGCTCCGTCTCAATGCCCACATATTTGTCCTTGTACGGTACTATGATGAGACGGTTGTTTCCATAAACGAGGCTAATGTAATCGAGCGAACCCATCCCGAAGTTATTCCTGATCGCCTCACCGGCAGAAGAAAAATACGCCGTCAGGTCAGAGAGTGCATTCGCCGAGGACCCCTTGACCTCTTCGATCTTACCATCATCAGCCCGTACTGTTGCATAACCGATTACGCCTGCGATATTATCGATTACTTCCATGCTTTACGTCTCACCCTCGAGCTTCTTCTTGAAATCATCGAACTTCTTCCTGAAAAGCAACTTACCATAAATCTTCGGGCCTTCTGAATGGACTATCTCTTCGAAACTGCTCATGAAATAGTCAATATCCTTGGAATTCAATTCGGCGACAACCTTGGTTTCCATCGTTTCTTCATCAATGCTCACCGCGCGTGCTATGCGCTTATTGTCTTCTTTGTTTGCACTCCAGCGCTTGAACCAGATCAGGCCGTTCTTACTGAAATCAGCCAGGAAGGCATTCAGATAAGTCGTCATCATGGACATCGTGCGTCGGGCCTGCTCGGGTTCGTATATCAAACCTTGATCTTTCAACCATACCACGGTTTTCATCGCCTCATACCCACCCAATTTCGACTCGGCGATGACATCGGACAATTTCCTTTTGCCATCGATCTTGGCCAGAACCTGCCAGTCTGTCCGCCTCAATGCAATGGCTGACTCGGGCTCCTTTGCGGCTTTCGCCCAAATAGAATCAAGTGGTGGCATACTCTGCTTTATCGTCTGGAGCTCAACACGTCTTTTCTCAACCGTCTCCACCAGCTTGCCGGCATCCTCAGATATCGTCTTTTTCGGTGCGCTTACATGGGGTTCGAAAGTCGCGGTGCCCGATGCTGTCATCGACATACTGAATAAGGCATCAATACCTTCGCCAGATTCCTCCACGGCGTGTACGACGATGCCGTTAGCAAAGTATATCTCACCAGCAGTCTCACCGCTAACATGCACCACGCCCGTCTTTTGTGTGAAAAAAATGAATTGAAGAACGTCGGTTAGTTTGAACTCTTTGAGACTGATTTCAAAGGTCATACCTATATCAACTGGAGCCAGTTATGGAGTAAGAAGTAAACACGACCAATGAGCAATGAAATACGGGCCATGACCGTGTAACCAAACGAAGCGCCGAAGGCCACCATCATGAACCAGATACCTAGCTTGGCAAATACGCCCAGCACACCTCTATGCGCCTTCGAGAAATAGAAATAAACGAGTGTGGACAGAACGCCGAATATTATCAGGAGGTTTGAAATTAACTGCATTGGACTCACCCCGCTGAGCGGCAGGAAGGTCGCCTGCAATTGAGGAAAGATCTCACCCTGGATGCGCTGCAAAATCACCAGAGCCATGGCAACGCCCATCGTGAAGGTCAGGGGAATACGAATGAGCCAGCTTACCCTGGGGATGAGCGGTGCGAACATCATGAGACCAACGATGATCGGTATAAGGTAGATTACGCTGCCCCTCATGATCAAGGGTTCAAAGAGATTGGGCCAGGCGTAGTTGAACCACAGAATAACAGCCCAATACCCTGCTGACACACCGACGAATATGTTCTCAGCTACCTTGTAGAAAGGATTATCCTTGTAAAGGAATGAATATATCGCGAGTGTAAGTAACGCGGCGATCCAAACACCAATCTCGGTTGACATTATTTCCTTCTTTTCTGATATAACAGGATAATATTGCCGATGACGATGAAGACGACCAGAAGCAGGTGGACGATCGACTGGGAATCCATCCCGGCCACGGCTCGAGCCTTTTTGTCAACGAGTGTCTCGTATTCGGCCGCACCTTTCAGCCCACCCAGTAATCCGATCAATTGACCAGAACTCAAGTAGGGATACTGCTGTGGAGCCATGATCGCGGTTGTTGCCGTCGCGATCTCCGTACCATACCTCGCGCTGAAGTATATTATCCAGTGTAATACACCAGGATCGCCGGCCGAAAGGGTCATAACAAGATCGATGTCGCGCGCAGATTTCACTGCCCGGCCGAGCGGGAAAGAATCGATGGGCACGCCAGCATAATCGGCCCTGACCAAGTCAGTGAAATCACGGCCCAGACTCACCAACATCACTGGACCGCCAGGCCGGTAGCCAATATTGATATAGTCAACGCCGTAAACTTTTCCATAAGTTGGCGCAATACTCTCCAGGGCAAGATTACCAAGTTCAGGACCAGCCGGCCACAAACCCATCATATAGACGCGTAGATTCTTCCGAAAGCAGTGCTCTAAGAATGCTGCCGTCGCGGGTGATAACTCAGCCTCGCTTCCCGGATCATAGTCGCAGGATACAACGACGATCGATCCTTCAGGTAGTTCTTCTACCCGATCAAATACATCCTGTACCGGTCCTGTAATATCAACCGGCAATCCGAGCGGTATGATCAGGGGAATGATCACGGCCAAGCCGACCAGAAAGAAGATAATACGCCGGTCTATCTTCTCTAATCGATCAAAGAACTTCATATTGCATCCCACTAGTTTGATACACCATGCTCTCCCTACTCACGACCGCCACCCATGTAACTGCGTTCAATACCAAGTAACACTCGCAACGCCATAGATATCAACCCGAGATCTGCACCGAAAAGTATTCCCCTCTTCGCGGCCGTATTCGGCACGCTCATAATCCATTCGACCAGATTCGGAAATCCTTTCCATATATAATAACCGATAGGCACACGCCCGATCATAACGATCACCGCTGCGATCAACAGCAACGTCGCTTCAGGTGTTCTCGCCCTGAATGCACGGAAAGCAGCTGACGCAACGAAGAACGCCAGAAGAGAAAACATCGTTGCCCCCAGTGGAATTTGCATATGCTCGAACAAGTAGTCGAAGACACCACCTTCGGGTCCACCGATGAAACCTGCGCCCATCATAAAAGCCAGGAAAAAAAGTAAGATGATGCTGTATTGCCAGTCGCTCAGTTTTCGCTGTATCTTGTTCACATTCACCTTGATGATGTTGAAGATACCGATGAACACGAAGAAAGCAATCACCCCCGTATACCACGTTTCGAAAGTCTGAGAAGCATCCTGAAAAACCCGCAGGGGTATGAAGAACGCAATGATCACAAAAAAACCGAACGTAAAGACAATGATAAGCGGTATCGTCTGCTTCATTGCTGGGCCGTGTTGAAAAGATTATATAGAATATCAAATCCCACTAGCCGATCGAGAACGCCGAGTATTACCACTATGACAAAGATCAATTTACCAACATCCTGTCCCTTGAGAGATCCCAACTGAACCGGTTCTTGCGAAAGATACGCACTGGCCGCATACAACTCCTCGCCAAGAAGCGTATAGTCGCATGCCGCGACGAAGAAGGGCAGCTGATCGGGTAATGCCGTACCAGCGATCTGTATGGCGCCGGTCGAAAAACCTGTCTCGGCGAGAATGAGTGATTCCGCGTAGAATTTACCCAGGTAGAAATTCGTCGCCGGTTTTTCCCTCACCATTATACCATCCACGGCGGAAACATAACCGAACTGATCGTCGGTTAAATAGCGGACATTATCGATATTGAACCAATCTGGTCTACCGACACGAATCGAAGCCTCTTTAACTACCTGCTGAGCCATGCTCATCACCATCGCTTTACTGGTTGGTACGTAGAGTGGTGTTCCATACTCTGCCGTCTTCTCGGCTACACGCCCAAGAATGCTCATCGAGGCAATGGTTTCGGGTTCATCGATATCCATGATACCAGGAACATACAATACGGGTTTTCCCATTTCCGTAGCTCGACCAATTGCCTCCTCCACGGCGGTTATACCCGGGATCTTCCTTATGAAAAGTCTCTGGCCACGACGTGCTCTGGTAATATAGTAGATGATCGCAAAGAACAGGACAACAATGCACACTGCAATATTAATCCGGGAGGTGTTGAAGATCTGCGGAAATGCTCTAACCGGACCCACGATGTAGGAGGAAACCGCACTCTCTCGTCCGCGGGCTTCAACTCTGTAATAATAATCCTCTCCACCAACAACCTGTGTGTCAAAATAGGTTGTACGGTCGGACAATTCGCAAATCTGCTCGAAATTCCCTTCTGGGTCGACACTGCGAAAAATCACATATGAATTGAATAATGTGTCTGGATGCCATTCCAACGTGATGCTCGAACCACCATCATTTGGCGTGTCAAACGCTTTTAATTCTACCTGGTTGGCGAAAACCAACAAGATTAAAAGCATTGGTAATGATAATCATATCACCCAGGTTGTCAATAGCGGCTAATGACATGAACCCGTTGCACCGTCCGTCGGTTTCGAAAAACGATACAGGGTGTCAAATCACAAAACACAAATTCCAAATAACAATAAATCAACAAGCTCCGAATCACAAACAAAAATACAAACTCCAAACATCATACGCATGATGTGTGATAGATTAAAAAAGAAGATTTCAGGATGGTATGGTTGAACTACGGGATATTTCTTTTCGATTTCTCTAGAATAGCCGAGAAGATTCTTTTCAGTTCATTAGCCTCCTGAATTAATCTGCATGCCTCATCAGCATTTTTCAAGAGATTCGTTTCGTTAATCACTCTAAGCCAGTAGGCGCTTTCTTTAGCTTCCTTCCTAGCAATCTTGATTCTCATTGCAAAGTCCTTCCTGCCGATCGATTCATTGGCCTCTCGATAGTTTGCTCCTACCGAACCCGATGATCTTACCAGTTGCCTAATGTCCTCAATATTGGCAATCGTCTTCGGGAGTGTTTTAACGAAAAGGCGAACGTCTCTGGCAAACTGGAACGTCCTTTCTTCAAGATCGTATGCCTTTTGTGGACTTCGGGCTATTGTCATTGATGTAGATTGCCGATTTGAGTATTGTGATTTGGCATTTATTTGGTGTTTGTAGTTTGGTATTTGGTATATCATTGATGTCTACACTTTCGCCATCCGATGTTCCATTCTGTTGCTATATTATACTTTTCGCTATGATCTCCTTGTCCTCATCCGGTGTACTGCAAACTACATTGAGCATTTGTGCGTCGCGGAAATACCGTTCGGCCGGATAGTCCTTCATGTAACCGTAGCCGCCGTACACCTGTATCGCGTTCGTAGTTACGGTGGTCGCGGACTGGCCCGCCAGAAGTTTGGCCGCGGCTGCAGCGGCGGCATATTCCTCTCCGTGATCAGCCCGCAATGCTGCTTCGTACACGAGATGGCGTGTCGCTTCGATGCTCACCTTCATGTCGGCGATCAACTCGCGGACCATTTCGAAGTTGGCGATAGGCTGTCCGAATTGTATGCGTTCTTTTGAGTATTTGATAGCGGCTTCGGTGGCACCTTGAGCGATGCCAAGAGAGATGGCGGCCAGCAAGATGCGACCAAAGGAATTCATATTGCCGATTATCGTTTGCCCATCTCCTTCTTTGCCAATCAGTTGCGTCGGGGCAAGCTGGAGTTTGTCAAAATTGAACTCACCGATGCCCGCTGATTTCAATCCGATCGTATTACTTGTCTTCACGAACTTACGGCCGGATGCGTCAGGATCAATAACATAGAGGCTCATGGCGTTCGATCCCTCTGTTGGCACTGCGGTCACAACCGGACCGTTCGCCGCAGCATTGAGGACGAATGGATTCTTACCATCGAGGGATGTATCGCGGCGCAGTTCCGCCGTTTTCGAAAGCGCGTAGCCGCCGACTATTTCCCCGCTCGCAGCCCTCGGCAGATATTTCTTCTTCATCTCCTCGCTTCCGAATTTCAGGATCGGGTATGCGAAGAATGCATTATGGACGGCGATCACAAATCCTGTAGATGCACACACCTTGCTTATTTCCTCCAGCACAACTGCCAGGCCTATCGTATCGAGCGCGGCGCCGCCAAGGTCTTCTGGGATGATTGCACCGACAATGCCCATTTCGGCAAGTCTCTTGATGTTATCGGTGGGGAGACTACATGATTTCTCGATTTCATCGACCTTTTCGGCAAGTACCTGCTGGGCGAATTTTTTTAACTCACTCTGGAGAAGTGTACATTCCTGACTTAGCTTCATAATCAAATCCTTTCTATACTTTCTGTGCCCTGTGCTTGGTCCCCATTTCCCTTGTGAGTTCAATCGCAATCTGTGCTCGCTGTATTTGGTTAGTTCCCTCATAGATTTGGGTGATCTTTGCATCGCGCAGCATTTTTTCGACTCTGTACTCGCCGAGAAGACCATACGGTCCAAGCAATTCTATTGCCTGAATGGTGACTTTAACGGCGATGTCTGCTGGGTATAGTTTGGCGAAAGACGCTTCCTTTGTGAAATTCTTGCCTCCGGCGTCGATCATGCGTGCGGTTGCATATATGAGGGCACGTGCCGCTTCTACTTCAGTTGCCATATCAGCGATGACCCGCTGTATGTATTGATTATTCAGCAAATTCTTCTGATGTATGAAATCCAATGCCAGTTCGTATGCACCCTGAGCTATTCCAAGAGCGATTGCGCCAACACCCGGCCTTGCCCTGTCGAAATTACGCATTGTGTAAATGAAGCCCATACCCTCTTTGCCCATTAGATTCTCGGCAGGAATTTTACATTCCTCAAAGACAAGCTCGGTGGTCGTCGAAGCGCGGATGCCTAACTTATTTTCTTCTTTGCCATAGGAGAATCCGGGAGTGTCTTTCTCGACGATAAAAGCCGATATGCCCCTTGCTCCTCTCGATCTGTCAGTAGAAGCCAATACTACATACACATCAGAAAGACTTCCGCTTGAGATGAATTGTTTGACGCCATTTAGGACGTAGTGGCCATTTTCTTTGCGCGCGGTCGTCTGAAGGTTAGCGACGTCACTCCCCGCCTGCGCTTCGGTAAGACCGAACGCACAAAGCAGCTCACCGACCGCGATTTTGGGCAGGTACATCTTCTTCTGCTCTTCGCTTGCGAAAAGGACGATCGGACCCGATCCGAGTGCATTGACCGCGTAGGCAGTTGCTATCCCCGCACAGACCTTGGACACTTCCTCGCAAGCTATGCACATGTCCATGATTCTTGCTCCGGTGCCGCCATATTCGGTGGGAATGAAAATCTTCAGCAATCCGCGCCTACCCATTTCCTTGACGATTTCCATGGGAAATTCTGCCTTCTCGTCCAATTCACAATGGACGGGTTTAACCAGGGTCTCGGCGACGGTCCGTGCCTTTTCTTTCAGTGCTTTTTCTTCATCGGACAAGAAATAATCCATCGATACCCCCTTAAACGGATCGTCAATCGTTGAACAGTTACGATGCAGGTGACCTCATGCGTCTCATGGCTAACGCTCACGCCGGAACACCTAACCTATTAGTATTTAATATATCGTAACACATGATCTCAAAAAACGATGATAATCAGTTTACCCTTGTTTTCGGGTCGTGTCAAGGGACACTTGGTAGGACCAGCAGTTCCGAGGATGAGAACATTGGAGATTGAGAGATGAAGATAATGTCTTTTCAATCAACGATCTACCATCGTCGTTAGGGCGAATAACGGGATTAACGGTAATAACGAACCTAACGGATTAGATTTACTTGCTTTTTGATATTTGGACTTGTATATTAATTGTTATTTAAAGTTTGTATTTGTAATTTGGAGATTGTGTTTTATTTGGTATTTGGAATTTGCAATTTGGTATTTTTACCTTTGTTTTTTAGTCAGAATGCATCTTCTATATACTCGTATTTTTGCTCCCCTCCGCGTTCACTAATTGCCAGCACGTCAAAGTGCATTTCGCTATTCATCGGGAGATGGCGTCTACGGAGCCATACGACCGCAGCCTTTCTGACCCTCTGCTGCTGCCGTCTTACCACCGATTCCTGCGGGGGACCATAATCCATGGTTCGTCTGAATTTAACCTCAATGAAACGAAATGCTTTATCCTTGCGTACTACAAGATCTATCTCACCCTGGGGACAGCGAAAATTGTGATCGACAATGTTGTACTGTTTCTTCCTCAAGTGCTCACGCGCAAGCTTCTCTCCAAGTATCCCAAGTGCAGTTGTGTTGTGTTTCACAGTAATCGAAAAGATCTGCGATGGATAGGACATGGACCATACAGCTGAATGCAAGAACGGTGCAGCTTTGTGGGGTATCCCTTATGCCTGTCGAAATGATACTGCGGGTATGATTCATGATATCTGCACATCATTCTGTCACGATACACTTTCGCCAGAATTGAAGCGGCGGCGACTGAAACACTAATCGAATCACCTCTTACGATCGCATCATACTTGAAATCAAGTTCACCGATGCCCAAGCCGTCGATCAGAACATATTGCGGTACTGGATCTAAACGGCCGATAGCGTCGCGCATGGCCTTCTTCGTTGCTTCGAGTATATTTATCACATCGATCGTAGGAGCATCGACGATGCCGAATGAATAGGCAATCGCCTTTTCGGTTATCGTTGTGTAGAGTTCTCTGCGCTGTGTCGGTGTGAGTTTCTTTGAGTCGTCGATCTCGGGATGGATATAATCTTTGGGTAAGATCACGGCTGCGGCGACAACGGGACCGGCGAGAGGACCCCTCCCTGATTCATCTACGCCGGCGACAAGGCTATACTTTTTCCACAGACTCAGGTCCGGTAGCGCTTTCACCGGTTGCTTCCTCGGCTTCGGAAGGAGGCGGAGCTTCCTCAACGGGTGCTGCTGGCCGTGCTCCGGTTTGAACTGCCGCTTCTTTGATCTTCATCCGCTTCCCTTTACGCTGCCTCAGATAAGTCAACTTTGCTCTTCGCACCCTGCCCTTTTTCTTAATCTCAACACGGGCGATCATCGGCGAATGAACCGGAAAGATTCTTTCTATACCGACACCAGCAGAGACCTTCCGGACCGTGAAGGTTTTGCCTACATCGCTACCCTTGACTTTGATCACAACACCCTGAAATGGTGCCAGACGTTCTTTGTCTCCTTCAATAATTTTCGTGTAAACCTTAACCAGATCACCCGGCTTGATATCAGGCATTTTATCCATACAGTACCTCCAACAGAATCTGAAAATCCTTTTTCGAAAAAACGTAATTCGCAAGCAACTCAGGCCTGCGCTCAAGTGTCAATTCAAGTGATTTTTTTCTACGCCACTCGGCAATCTGCTTGTGGTTACCACCCCTCAGTACATCCGGAACTTCACACTTCCGGAAAACGCGCGGTCTCGTATATATCGGTGCTTCCAATAGATTTTCTTGAAAAGAGTCCGAGTCTGCCGAATCCTTATTACCCAGAACTCCAGGGAGCAACCTCGTAACCGATTCAATAATTGCTAGCGCCGCGATCTCGCCCCCGGACAGAATATAGTCACCAACCGAGATCTGCAATGGCTCAAAGATTTCGTTGATGCGTTCGTCTATGCCCTTATATCGACCGCAGACGAGGACTAAGTGCCTGTAGCCGGTAAGTTCTTTGACGGTTTTTTGCGTAAGTTTCTCACCCCTCGGAGTAAGATTGACCAGTCTTGAGTTCCTTGTCATTATTGACTCGATAGTTCTGCTCAGGGGTTCGGGCTTGAACACCATGCCCGCACCACCGCCGAACTGATAATCATCGACAACGCGGTCCGCGGCCATGTCACGCGGGTTCACAGTGTTAACGCTGATTATGCCCTTTTCCCTTGCGACCCTCATCATGCCGCAAGACACTGGGCCTTCAAAAAACTCTGGAAAGATGGTGATAATATCAAACTTCATGGGGGTATGTACTGCTATTTACTTCTAAACTTTTGATGAAATATGAGAAAAAAGAAAAAGGCAAGAGAGTCCTGAATTCATTATTCGATTATCTCTAGTACTGTGCGCTTTCCCTGTTTCATTGCGGCCGCAGTAATTATCGTCCGGATGGCTTTCGCGGTTCTGCCTTCTTTTCCGATCACCTTACCCAGGTCACCTTCGCCAACTCTCAGTTCATATATAATACTCTTTTCACCGGCAATTTCTTTCACCACTACTTTGTCGGGATTGTCAACTAATGCCTTGACCACATATTCAATGAGATCCTTCATTATGAACCTCCTTTTGCCTTTGCAATCAATTTAGCCACAGTATTGGTCGGCTGAGCTCCTTTGGAGATCCAATACTCGATGCGATCCCGGTCGAGTTCTATTATTTTCCTGCGGGGATCGTATTGGCCTAGCTTTTCAATGTACTCACCATCTCTTGCCTTTTTCGAGTCAATTACCACAACTCTGTAAATGGGTACCTTGTTTCTGCCTATTCTTGTAAGTCTGATTTTAACCATAGCTTCTCATTATATTAATTATTGGATGATTGTCAATAGCACAATAACTCCTGCTTCAAATGATCGGAATCAAATAAAAAAACCCCGTAAGGACTTTCCAGGACATTGAGTCGACATTGCTCTTTGAAAGGAGGTGATCCAGCCGCACGTTCCCGTACGGCTACCTTGTTACGACTTAGCCCTAGTCAT
>CP070802.1:1368810-1390365 GCA_020343595.1 Caldifarciminota bacterium
TGGGTATGAAATTTGGTGCACCAACCAAGAGCAGGAATTCAGGGGGAACCTGCCAGGTAGTATATGCCTCGATTATGTAATTGCGGATTGAATCTGCCGTGTGGCCGATTTCTGAAAGCAGGACGGTTTTTGTCGACATCCCTTTCTTGTGCTTCCACTCGGCCAGCGGCTGGACAGCATCAGCAAAATCTTCGTGGCTGATTATCAAGTAACGTGCACCAGTATCTTGTCCGTGAAGGCACACCGATAGCACGATAATGAATATTGCGTATTTCATCGGTAATATCGTTTCCACTAGTATAGTGCTATTCCCTGATGTGTCAAGAATAGGCAATTGACACTGCACCGTGCGTGATATATAATATTATGATGCGCTCGAAAACAAAAGAAGGACAGGCGCAATCGCGTAGAAGACTATTCATCCTAGTAATCCTGGGCGTATATTTGGTATTATCTTTGTTGATGTTCGATCCCAAACTCTTCACCGGTGGTGATAATGTTGTTTATGCTATCCTGGCAGAGTCGATCAGTAGCGGTAAGGGATACAAGGACCTCTATCTGCCCGGAGAACCACCCCATACCCAGTATCCCTTCGGCTTTCCTCTTTTGCTTGCGCCGTTCGTGCTGATTTTCGGCACAAACGTCTTGATCCTGAAGTTAGTTGTGCTGCTGACCGGGATTGGTGCTCTTTATTTCATGGTCAAGATCTGCGAGGAACTGTTCAGGGATAGATTCTATTTCTTGATCGCATCATACGTGTCGATTCCCATAATGATCACCTATAATCACTGGATCCTATCTGAGATGCCTTTCGTGTTTCTGTCACTGGCCGCGGTATATCTGCTGATGAAGTCTGAGGACAACCGGGGAATATACAGCTACATCGCCTTCATTTGCAGTATATATGCCGTGTTCATCAGGACTGCCGGGATCGCCCTCATCATTGGGATCATTTTCTGGCTGGTCCTCAAGAAGCGCTACAAGCAGCTTATTATCTTTGTCATCATGTTTCTGGTGGTTTTCGTACCGTGGCAGATAAGAAATGCGAATGTAGCAAGAGGTGGTGGATATGTCGAGCAATTGCTGGCAAAGAACCCTTATCAATTGGAGTTGGGGCGAATAAATGCGATCGATTTCCTGGAAAGAATAGGAAAGAACATTCTATACTATACTTTCACTGTATTGCCTTCATCCTTGCTGCCCCTAGTGCGTGCCGATGCCTTGCGTGCTATCGTCGGGGCGATCTTCAGCATCCTCGCTGCTCTTGGGTTCATGACTCGAGTCAGGCGATACGCCGTGTTTGATGTGTACTTTGTATTCGCTGTCATCGTTCTTCTGGCGTGGCCGACGGTATGGTCTTCCGATCGCTTTCTGATGATAATTCTACCGCTCTTCTTCATATATGTATACAGTGGTTTGCTGTGGCTGGCAACCAGGATAAGAGTTAAATACTTGGTTGAAGGATTTACCGCTTTGATAATTTGCCTGAACGTCATCGGCATGGTCGATATTGTCCGGCCGGCAACGACGTACAATATCGCTTATCTCAAGGGCGACCGGCTTGCCGGATATAACCCTGACTGGCGGCGATATTTTGAGATCGTAAGTTGGATACGGAGGAGGACACCGGCAGGGAGTGTGATCATGGCACGAAAACCAGAATTCGTCTATTTCCTTTCCGGCCGGAGGTCCTTCATATACCCCTTCACCACCGATCATGCCGCGATACGCGAGGCTATTGCCGGATGTGATTACATAATTCTGGATAATTTTTCCTGGACGGTCACGACCGTCTACTATCTGGTACCTGTGTTGGAACAAGAACTGGAGAGTTACAGGATAATAAAGAGAACGGAAAGTCCGGCGTTCTACCTCTTGCAATATCTGCCTGGATCATAGGTTGACATTTTAGAAATTCTTGGTTATCATTACTGATGTATTTCGGCACCAGGAATACTTTGATATACGCTGGAAGGTATAATGATCGATAATCCTATCCAACCCATCGAAGTGCTGACAAGGAAGAGCAGCAAACTATTGAAGGCGTTGCGCGAATACATGAAGTTAAATGAGAACGCAACTGAAAACGCTTACGTGCTCGAGAAGAAGATAAAGAATATCTCTGCGCTTGTTGAAGATCTGTTGCCTCCTGATCTGCAGGATTCGCTGCGAAGGTGGTTGACCGTTCAGAAGCAGGAGATCGAAAAGGGAAAGGATGAAATAAAGTTCCAGTTTGGCAATCGTTTACGGGAATTGTGTAAAACAGGCGATATTATAGTACGAGGTCAGTATCCCTTGCTGAGATTGGGTTTATACACTTTGAAATTGAACTTTGAACTCGGTGAGGCAATGCTTTATTTCGGACCGGAGATCGAGAAGATCAAAACAAAGATACCCATACAGGCAGAGGTAATCTACGAAATAGTGTTGAAACATCGGCGGGAAATCGCTACCGAAAGTGCGGAATTAGTGGATGTTGCCCGTGATATTCGTACTGCCTATGAACGTTGTGCGAGACGCGATGGTAAGCCCTATGGAGAGAAACTACTCATTACGGACGTGCTCAAGGAATACGTTTTCATGAAGCAGTCGAAGAAGTTCGCGGCTGATGCTTGCCGGCAGAACTTTCGCGAGTATCCGAGGGCAAGGATGAGCTTCATGCTCTATCAATTGAGAAATAACAAGAACGCGTCGCGCGGCATGCATCTTCACGTGGCAACATTCGACGCAACGGTCGACAAAACGAAAGCGCTTTGGGTGCCCGAGGATGAGGAAGGTACAGGTACGCACTACGAATATATTACATTCGAATCACGGGACGACAGCGATGCCGAATGAACCGGAAGAATAAGTGCAGCGCAAGACCCTGAATCCGAACCTGGCGAAGGCAGTCATCCATAAACTGGGGAGTTTTGGTACACCGCCTGAGTTTGGTATCGAGTACTTCAGTGTCGGTGTTGAGAATTATCTGCGGGTCATTGAGGAGGAGTACCTTAAGGGGATACTGAAATTCAATCTTTCTTCTTTCAAGCTGATCACCGGTAACTACGGCGGTGGTAAAACGCACTTCCTTTATCTTGTGCGGAATATCGGCTGGCGCAATAACTACGTTACGAGCTATGTGACATTGAGCCCTACCGAATGTCCGTTTGACCGACTTGAGCTTGTCTACAAACAGGTCGTTTTGAATCTGAGGATACCGGTCAACGATGACCAGTGGGAAGAGCCATGGAATCTCGGTATCGATCATCTCTTGAGGAATTGGGTGAAATCTGCAGAAGGCAATATCCTTTCCAAGATAAGGAGTTTTGAGAGTTCCAGTTTCACCAATGCAGTGAAGGCAGCCGTTACGAACCTTTTGTCCGAGGATGAGGACGGATTTGACGAAGTGATACAATGGTTGAAGGGGGATGACCTGCCACGTGAGTTGAAACTCAGGTATCGGATATCGGAGAGAGTTGACCGCAGTAATGCCTTCAGGATGTTGCGTAGTCTGGTGCAATTCGTAAGCTCACTCGGATATTCTGGTCTCCTACTACTGTTTGACGAAGCGGAGAGGGGGATGAGCATTTCCTCGGCGCGCGACAAACGTCGCGCGCTCGACAATCTCAGACAGCTCGTCGATGAGTGCGGCAATGCACGTCTTCCAGGGGCAATGTTCTTCTATGCGATTCCCGATGAGAATCTCCTTCTGGAGGGAAGTGGCGGTGTTTATGAAGCGTTGAAACAGCGGCTTCGCTCGAGTTTCACCAGGATTAACCCGATGGGTGTGAAGATAAATCTGGAGGATATCGGGGTCGGTGCAAGGGATTTTCTTACCGAACTGGGAAGCAAACTCGCGACAGTTTTTGAGATCGCCTATGACCATCGTCTCAATACGGAGATCCGTGATCAATCCTTGAAGAATATGATCGAGGCTGCTCTGGAATTCCAAACGCTGGATGTCAGTTACCGGAGGATATTTGTGATCGGCGTTATTGAGATTTTTCACCGTTTGAAGGATAAGGCAGCAGTAATCCATAGAGATGAAGCGCGGGAAATATTCCGTTCGAAAGTGAGATTGCTTGCTGATACCGAGAAGGCGGAGGTTGAGAGCGAAGAATTCTGAGTATTTTCAGCTTAGCCCCGAACACGTTTACCGACCTCGATTATGACATGGAAAAGAAGAACAGTGTAGTTGCCCATCCAATATTTGGCGAAGGCGTGGTTGAGGCGTCGCGCTGGGACGGTGCTGAACTGCGCGTAAAATTCCGTAGCGGTCTTGAGCTGTGGCTGCCAGCAAAATGGTTCAGACCGATCACTGTCAAGCACCTAAAGCTCGACGAAATTTCGTCGAAGCGTCTGCTGGAGGCGTTTCGGCTCGGTATCGTACCGCACCAGGATATTGAGTATTTCACCTTTGGCCGGGGGTACGAGTTGTCAGAACTGGAACATGGCATGGAGGAGCTCAAGGAGGGGACAGGCAATGTATACCTTGTCGAGGGTGGCTACGGGTCAGGCAAGACCCATCTTCTGGAGTACATGCATCACCTTTGTCTGAAGTATGGGTTTGTGACTACATATTGTGAATTGAGTGTGCAGGAAGCGCCGCTGTACCGGCCGAAGCGAGTCTACCGGGACCTGGTACACAATCTAAGGTATATCAAAGAGGGTTCTGAATACAGGTTCCGGGATTTGCTGAGAATGGTGGCGTCGATCAGGATTGATGATCATTGTTTTCTCACACCGGTGTTGAGGTATGTTAGAGACCTCGAGGATGATAATCTGAAGAACGAGGTCTTCTGGCAGTTGATCGAAGGTGAATCGACGAAGGATTATGCAATAGATCCCCTGTCGCCATTCCGAATACGCGGCGGACAGAAAATACCGGCTCTGTACGATTACTCAACGGCAACAGACTACTACACCTATATAATCAGTGGTCTCAGCCATCTTGTGTATGAGGCAGGGTTAGGCGGGCTGGTCATAATACTCGATGAAGTCGAGACGATAACTCACATCTGGAATTACCTCGAATACAGCCGGGGGCTCAATTTTCTTGAGGGATTGATCCAGGCTGCTCTCGATAATGATGATCTGAAGGTAATAGAGAAACGTATGCTTCACAATCGCGTGAGGCCTACGCCATATATATACAGAGACCCGCATATTCTTCTCATTCTTGCGTCAACACCGGTACACGGGCTACGTGATTTTGTTGGCGTGCGTGAACTGATCGATAAGAAGATATTGCTGCGTAGGTTCAGCAAGACCGAGTTGGAATTGATCTACAATAACCTTTACGATGTATATACCTGTGCATATCCCGCATTCTCGATTGTCATTTCTCAGAGAGAGAACATATTCAACGCTGCGCTCAAGAGGAGTTACGGTGAACTGCGGGAGTTCATCAAGTTTTCGGTCGAGGCCTTTGACTGGTTCAGATTCAATAGATCCGCCACGTAGCATCGACTCTTTTGTCAGCCGCGCTCTCGGAGTCGTTGCCGGACATTTCAGCGACGTAAGGTGCTAAGATGGATAGCAGCGAAATCAAACAAAAACTGCATAGAACATGGATCCCCTTTTTTGGCCATTTTGGCAGCTTCACACCGATCCAGGAGATGGCGATACCATTGATGCTCAGGAACAAGAATGTTGTCGTGATATCGCCGTCGGCATCTGGTAAGACCGAGGCAGTCGTTGCTCCAATCCTGGAGCGACTTCTCGAGCGCCAGGCCTTTCGTGCTGGTAGGAACAAGTTGAGAATTCTGTACATCAGCCCAACGCGCGCCCTGGTCAACGACCTTTACCGTCGGTTGCACAACCCGATACATTATCTGGATATTTCCTTGGGCATGAAGACCGGCGACCGCCCACACTTATCCGACAAGAAGATTCCGGATGTTCTACTGACGACACCAGAATCCTTCGACTCGCTGCTGACGCGTCGACCCAGGCTGTTCCTGGACCTCCATGCCGTGATACTGGATGAGATACACCTGCTTGATAACACTCCTCGTGGTGACCAGCTCCGTATTCTGTTGAATCGACTCAGAAAAATAAGGAACCGGCTCCACTATGCCGCTCTCTCGGCGACGATTGACGATCTCGGCATTGGGGAACGTTATTTTCCGGATCCAGAGGTGTGTCTGCTGGAATCCCCTCGGGAGATCGAGTATCTTCTTATACCCGCCGATGCTATGATCGAAAGGCTCATAGCAGTCGGCAGAGAAAGGAATTTGAAGAAGATACTCGTCTTCTTCAATGCACGCAGTCTTGCCGAACTCTATTCCCGGAAGTTGAGTGTTCCCCCTTTTTCAGATGTGGTGTACGTGCACCATGCAAGCCTTCCGAAATCCAAAAGGGAGGATATTGAGAAGGCCATGAACAGTACTGACCACGCCGTGTTGTGTGCAACGTCGACGCTCGAACTGGGGATCGATATTGGATCGGTGGATTGCATCGTCCTGTACCGGCCACCGTTCGATGTATCTTCGATGCTGCAGAGGATCGGTCGTGGCAATCGCCGAACGCACAGGCTTTTTGCGATTGGCGTGTATACCGACGGTTGGGAGAAGAATCTTTTCGAAACATACCTTGAGTGCGCAATGCAGGGCAAGTTGTACGATAAGCGTTACACGCCGAGCCTGTCAGTGATACCGCAGCAAATATATTCCTATTTCCATCAACGGCGCAGGATCGGGACAACAATGAACAGTCTGAGTAAAATATTCTGTCCGGGTTTTTCCGAGGACGCTGTGAGGTCAGTGTTCAAACATCTTTACGAAGAGGGAAAGGTGGTTGAGACGAGACCTGGTATATACTTTAACTCATCGAATCTGGAGAAGAAAATCGACTACGGAAGGATACATTCAAATATCGCTGAGAGTTCGTTTGGCGAATATGAGGTGATCGATGTCGCATTAGGAATTGTAATTGGCCGCATCTTCCACCTGCGGGAAAAATTCGTGCTGGGCGGGAAGTCCTGGCAGATCAGCCGGATCGACGAAAAGGAGAAGCGGGTCTATGCGCGCTGCATTGGCGATGCTTCTGCCGTCGCTAAGGTTTTTGAAGGTAAGGGTGCTGGATCTTACAACTATCGCCTGGCACCGGTGATAAAGAGAAGATTCATCCCGGAACTGGCCTTCGAGGATTTTCCCTACACCGTCGAGGGAACCAATGCTCACGTCATACATCTATTGGGTTCGATGTATGGTTTTGTGCTGGCCGATTCCTTGTTCCACGACAGCATCGATGTAACCGACGTTGAAGGAAAGATTTTTGTCCTGAATGGATATGTTCCGTCAGATGACCGATTCCCGATCCCGAGTAACGATGCGATCAAGAGAGTTTTGCGAGATAGCATTCGACGTCTTGAAGATGCATTGGGCAGCGGTGCTTACTTCTATGATCTGCCGCTCGAGTTGCAGATCGAAGATCACATGCTGAATATGGATATAGACGGCTTCCTCAATTTTCTCAAATCTCTTCGGCTCGTGCGTGTCGAGGCGGAGCAGTTCCGCACATATGTTGAAGGCTTACGGTAGGTTGACACAACCAGGCAGTTGTCTATAATGCTAGTGTACGAAGACAGACATATCTGACTAAAGGAGGCTTTTTATGGTAAGATTTCTCGTCTGTGTTTTTCCCATTCTGCTTATGCTGTCCTGCAACGGTGCCGTTAGTATCGAATCACCAGAGCTCAAAAATGTATTTATGGGCACGAATCACCTGGTAATTTACTGGGAGAGAAATGAGTTGATCGAGAACAGCGCTGATTTCGCCGGCTATAATGTGTATGTCTATACGGATTCCATCGCGTTACTGGTCGATGATGGAGAGGATTTGAACAAATTCAACAGCCAGATAATACAAGACACGAGTTTTCAGGCCGACGGCGTGTTACAGGACAGCATGTATTTTGTACAAGTACGTACTGTTAACATTGAAAACAAGGTCGGTGGTTATAATAGCAATACGCCTTTCCTGGTTGGTTCACCAAGGCCGGCATTTACCGTAACACTGAAACTCGCTGACGAAAGTCAGCCCGTCAACGATAGCTGTGCGGTCAGGTACAGCGATGGTCTTATTGTAGTCGATTCGTCTATGGTCGATAGCATTGCAGATATGTGGGTAAAAGTATCGGGCGATACCGTACGGCTAGTTTCACCAGTCAGCCATCCTCTTTATGGTTCGGGCGCCCGTGAGACGATGTTTGTGAATGTTGGTCCAGGTGATTTCAGCACGATTTCAATGGTAACTACGGAGCCATCTTCTGACCAGACCGATGTGGCAGTCGGTGACATTGTGATTGCGAAGAACGAAGACGGGAATTATGTTAAACTATATATCGATGCGGTCGACATCCAGAATGGCGCAATCACCATCCTCTATGCCTATCAGAATATCTCGGGATTTCCGTATTTCTGAGTCAGTCGGTAGTGCTATAGATCCAATCTAGATACTCACGTTGCCCGCCCGTGATATGCCAGTAGATGATCTCCGGCACATCATAGGGGTGATGGTCTTTGATGTACTTTTCAACACCTTGGTACTTTGACGCTTTTGTCTTTATTAACGCTGCATACTCTGGATGCTTCTCGATCTTTTCTTGCCAACGGTAGATAGAGTATAACTTAAAAATGTTCCCGCATGCCGCGAGCCTGTTCTGAACGAGCCCGTTCACGATTCTTTTTGCCGTACGCAAGTTCGGGAATGTTGTATATACTACTATGTGCTTGCCGTTCATCGGAACCTGTAGAGTAGGAGTATCGTGATGTTGAAGTAAATAAGAAGGGTGGTCGTATCGAGAATTGTGGCGATCAATGGTCCAGACATCAATGCAGGATCCACTCCGAGTTTCTTAAAGACGATCGGAAGGATACCGCCGATCGATGTGGCGATGACGATCGCTATGATCATTGCGATCGCGACCGTGAGCCCGAGTCCAGCATCACTCTGTAAGATCAGCGCACGCAGTGCCGTAATGGTACCGGCAGTTATTCCCATAAGGATACCGATGAAGAATTCTTTGCGTACTACGCGCCAGATGTCACGCAGTCTTATTTCACCGGTCGCCAGTCCACGTACCACCACGGTCGCTGCCTGTGTACCTGCGCTGCCGCTTGTATTCATTAGTATCGGAATGAAGAAACTTAATGTCACTATACTGGAGAGCAAATATGAGTAGTGTTCCAGCACCGAGCCGCTTATGAAGCCGGCCAGCGCGAGAATTATGAGCCAGATGACCCTTTTTTGAGCGATGTTGAGGGGGCTTGCGGAGAGATACTGGTCGGTTACTTCAGTCGCACCGAAGTGGTAGATGTCCTCGCTCGTTTCCTCCTTGATAACGTCGATGACGTCATCAACCGTGATGACCCCCTTTATTCTTCCGATTTTGTCAAGCACGGGCAGCGACGGGACGTCGTATTTGGCAAAAATGCGCGCCACATCTTCCTGGTCCATATCAAGCCCCACGTTTGGAAAGTGAGAGTCCATTATCTTTTGGACTCTTGTGCGAGGGGTCGCGGTGAGCAGGTCCTTGAGAGGTATGATGCCTTGCAGCCTGTGGACATTGTCGACAACGTAGATGTTCTGTATGAAATCGATGTCCTTACCATGGACTCTCAGTTCTCTCAATGCGTGGGCGATATTTGCACTATCAGGTACGGTGATGTAATCGATGGTCATCAAACCCCCGGCGGTGTTATCCTTGTAAGCCAGGAGCTCACGAGCTCGCTTTTGTTCTTCGGTGTCAAGCAAGGGTATTATCTTCTCGACTTCTTCGGTTGGCAGCGCCGCGAAAAGGTCGGTACGGTCGTCCGGAGACATCTCGTTGAGAACCTTTATCATTTTTGCCGTGGGCAGATCGGTGATTAGTTCAATCATCTGGTCTTCCCTGAGAAATTCGAATATGTCCGCGGCGAACTTCGCGTCGAGAATATTGAACAATTTGATCCTCTCGTCGTGCGTGAATTCTGACCATGTTTCGGCGATATCTGCAGGTTCGAAATATGACACAACTTTTCTGATCGTTCGTTTCTTTCGGGTAGTGAGTAATTCCTTTATCTCGGGAAGGATAACGCGCATGGATGAGTCTATACCGAGATACTACGCAAGTCAATAGTATCATTTGATGATTGACACAATATTTGTAATTGCTATAATCCTACATGAAAGAACTATGGCAGAGTAGGACGTCATTTGTGCTAGCCTCGATAGGCTCGGCAATAGGACTGGGGAATATATGGCGTTTCCCCTACGTATGCTACGAATGCGGTGGGGGTGCATTTCTTATACCTTTCCTCGTTGCGCTCTTGACCGCGGGAATACCGCTGATGGTGCTGGAGTACTCGGTCGGGCACAAATTCTCAAAACCCGCTCCTCTCGCATTGGGAAATTTGAAGAAAGGTTTCGAAATACTCGGCTGGTTTGCCCTTCTTGTTGGTTTCGGCATAGCAACTTACTACGCGGTGATCATGGGTTGGGCGTTCAACTATCTCGGATACTCCTTCAATATGGCATGGGGCGACAATACTCAGGGTTTCTTCTTCGACCAGTTTTTGAAAATATCCGAATCACCGATGCAGTTGGGCTCTGTGCAATGGATGATCGCGCTCGGTCTGGTGCTGACCTGGATTGCCATCGTTGCGGCGATCTGGAAGGGCGCGAAGACGGTGGGAAAAGTTGTTTACTTTACCGTCATCATACCATGGTTCATTCTGCTGGTGTTCGTCGCGCGGGGTGTTACACTGCCTGGTGCGCTTGAGGGTCTGAAGTACTATCTGACGCCGAACTTCAGCGCGCTGCTGAATTACCGTGTCTGGCTGCACGCATATTCACAGGTCTTTTTCTCATTGACAATAGGCTTTGGTGTGCAGATGACGTATGCCAGTTTTCTACCGCGGGATTCTGATGTTGTGAATAATGCATTCCTGGTTAGCCTTGCCGATGCCGCTACTGCTTTCGTCGGCGGGTTCGCGGTGTTCTCCACGCTGGGCTACTACGCAAATCAAACAGGTTTGCCGGTCAGCGAGGTTGTGCGTTCAGGACCACAACTCGCCTTCGTGACCTATCCAACCATTATCCGAATGCTGCCATTCGGTTCTCTGGTATTCGGTATACTTTTCTTTTTGATGCTTTTGACTCTGGGTATAGATTCTGCATTCTCCCTGGTGGAGGCAGGTGCCGCGTCCTTGATCGAGAAATTCAAATGGAAGCGTATCAACGTGAATATCGGATTTGCTATCGTTGCTGGGCTGATCGGTCTGATCTATACGACAAGGAGCGGACTCTATTGGCTTGATATCGTAGATTATTTCATGAATAACTTCGGTCTGCTCGTGGTCGGTATCCTGATGTGTGTTGCCGTGGGCTGGTTCTATAAGCATGAAGAGATACGCGAGTACGCAAACAGCAAATCGGATTTCACGATTGGCAGATGGTGGGATTTCTCTATCAAGTATCTGACACCGATCGTTGTCGGTGCACTATTCATAACGAATGTAGTAGACCGGGTAAAGGCTGCCTATGGCGGATATTCTCGTATTGCAGAATTTTTCGGAGGCTGGCTGGTGATCATTGCTTTTGTAGTAGTCGCAGTGATTCTTTTCAAGAAGAAAGGGAGAACTTGATGCCTGTTTCTGCGTGGACGATGCTCGCGATTACCGCCCTGGTTCTCTTCGGCGGAATAGCAGTATGTCTTTTTAAGATCAAGACCAAGAAATAGACCTACCGTCTATACTGCTTTATTCCCTCCTGATAGAGATCGCCACCATAGGCATCATTGGCAACGATGACCGGGAAGTTCTCAACCTCGAGCTCACGTATTGCCTCAGGACCGAGGTCTTCATATGCAACAATACGGGCACTCTTTATGTTCTTGGCGATCAATGCGCCGGCACCACCGGTCGCAGCAAGATAGACGGCTTTGAACTGTTTCATTGCATCACGTACCGGCTGAGATCTTACGCCTTTACCAATCATTCCTTTCAGCCCATGCTCCATTAGCAGGGGTGCATAGGGATCCATGCGGTAGGATGTCGTCGGCCCTGCCGAGCCTATGACATATCCCGGTTTAGCCGGAGCCGGCCCGACGTAGTAAATTATCTGTCCTTTAACATCAACCGGCAGTGATTTGCCTTCTTTTATCAGATCGAACAGTCGCTTGTGGGCACTGTCGCGTCCGGTTAGGATCTTGCCGGTTATTAGTACGCGATCACCGATCTTTAGCTTCATTATATCATCATCGGACAAAGGTGGGGTTATTATTGCCGATTCACTCATGAAACCTCCTTCATTAGAACAGGCTACGTTTGTCGTTGAACGGTGACGATGCCCGTTTCGTATGCCGGTAGCGATATGACAGGTACGTAACCGATTGACGACTGACGATACGGGTTTCGTAACCATTTGCCGCAGTACGTTGCCGCAATCATCATATGATCGCAGTTTTATGGCGGGCGACGTGACAGTTGATGTTCACGGCAACGGGGAATGAAGCAATGTGTCTGGGGTGCGTTTCGATGAAGACATCGAGTGATGTCGTACGCCCACCCAACCCCATGGGCCCGATACCAAGGTTATTGATTCTCTGCAGCAACTCGCGCTCGATATCGGCGTAAAAAGGATCGGTATTACGCTCACCAATATTTCTGAGCAGAGCTTTCTTGGCGAGGAATGCTACATATTCAAACGTACCGCCGATGCCCACGCCGACCACGGTCGGCGGGCAAGGATTGGAGCTCGAACGGAGGACGCGATCAACGACGAAGTCTTTTACTCCCTCTATACCATCTGCCGGTTTCATCATTTTGACTTCACTCATGTTCTCGCTGCCGCCTCCCTTGGGCGCAACCGTGATCTTTATTTTGTCTCCAGGTACAAAAGTAGTATGGATGATAGCCGGAGTGTTATCGTTCGTATTCTTACCCTTCACCGGATCTGACAGTATGGATTTTCTCAAATATCCTTCGGTGTAGCCCTTTCTAACGCCATCGTTTATCGCTTCAATGATGTTGCCTTCGAAGCATACCCCGGTACCAATTTCGAGGAAAACCACGGCAAATCCACAATCCTGGCAAAGCGGGACCTGTTCTTTCTCGGCGATCTCAGCATTACGAAGCAGCTGTTTGAGGATATCACGACCGGTATCTGATTCCTCGTTCTCGATGTAGCTCTTGAATGCCTGGATCATATCATTGCCAAGAAAGTAATTCGCGTCGATGCACAACCTGGCTACCGTGTCCTTGATCTTTTCATGGGAAATATCTCTTCTCATGTACTCCTTTCAGCCTGTTGGCTTCTTTGCATTCTGGTTTTCATTCTTGAAATACGAATCGCTTAACTTATACGCTGCTGAACATGTGACGGTAAGCGATCCCTGTCGAGTATCCCAGATCCATCCTGCATACCATTACTTGATCGGCGTAAGCAGGTAGATTTTCATTTTATCGGGCAGGTCTTCCTTCTTAATTTCGACTTGGCTTTCGAATTTCTTCGTGTCTTTGTCCTTTACATAATCATCGACTGCAGCAATCGGAAAACCGCACTTCTCGGTCTTGAAGTGCATTGGTATGACGACTCTGGGATTGAGTTTGCTCACCGTGTCTTCGGCAACCTTCGCATCAATCGTGAAATAGCCCCCCACCGGAACAAAAAGTATATCAACCGTCCCGATCTGCTTTGCATCTTTGTCTGAAAGAGGATGTCCAAGGTCTCCCAGATGGACGATAATCATACCGTCGATGGTCATTTTGAATATCGTGTTAGTCCCTCGTTCTGAACCGCCGCTTTCATCATGAAAGACGTCCATACCCGTTATCTCTATGCCTTTGACGTTTTTCTTCACAGCGCCGCGGACAAAAACAGGTTCACCCTGAATGTCAGTGCAATTGTGGTCATCGTGCTCATGTGAGATGGTTACGATGTCAGCTTCCTCGGTTATGGGCCGATATTTGATGCCACCATCAAAACAACCTGGCTTATAAGGGTCAGTAATGATCTTTACCCCACTACCAGCTTCGATAAGGAAGGCAGCATGGCCGAGAAATTTGATCTTCATCTTGTACTCCTTTCGCAGAAATAATCAAAGTGGTATGAACAAATATATTTTCTTTATTATACTCTATTTGATTTCAAAATCAAGATAATCCTGAATGCTGTTGACTTGTTACGTTATTTAATTAGAATATGCCATGGCGTTGTTGAGTGATTTGATCGAGAAACTACAGTGGCTGCCTGGCATCGGCAGGAAATCGGCACAGCGCATCGCTTTCTATCTGCAGAAGATGGACACAACGAGGGTGCAGGAACTGGCCGATGCGATCACAAAGGCACGCAGCAGACTGAAGGAATGTTCAGTCTGTCATAATCTCAGCGAGAAGAATCCGTGCGAGATATGCGGTGACAATGGGCGTGAAAGGGACAAGATATGCGTGGTCGAGCAGCCCTCTGATGTAATGGTCATTGAAAGGACAAGTGAATATCGTGGCGTCTATCATGTCATTCACGGTGTTATATCACCGATCGACAACATCGGGCCAGATGATCTTCGCATCGAATCGCTGATCGGTAGACTGAAGGGCGGTAGCATCAGAGAAGTGATTGTTGCTACGAATCCAACTACTGAAGGTGATGTGACCGCGCTCTATGTCGCTAAGCTGATAAGACCGATCGGGATCAAGGTTACGCGGATCGCCCGTGGCCTGCCCATGGGTAGCGATCTTGATCTTGCAGATACGACAACGCTTTCGAGGGCACTGGAAGGAAGGAGTGAACTGTGATTCACGGTCGTGAATCACAGTCAATGTTCAATACTCAAGCACCAAGATACAAATAAATTACAAGTTCCAAATTTCAATAAGACGAACAGTATTTGGCTTTTGGTTATTGGATTCTGAATATTTTTTGAGGTTTGAATATTGTATATTGAGATTTAGCTCGGCGCAGCGAGTTACCAGGCTTTTCTCATCATCTTAAATTCCAAATCTCAAACTGCAAATTGCAAACAATCTCCAAATACCAAATCACAAATTCCAAGTGCGCAAATACCTTGTTTGGTCTTTGGTTATTGGAGTTTGGAATTTCTTTGATTTTTTGGTGCTTGTGATTTGCGATTTTATTTCTTGGTGCTTGCCGAGTGAAGCGAGGTTTACCAGGTTGCTTTGCGCACACCAGGTATTTCACCTTTGAGGGCAAGTTCCCGGAAACAGATACGGCACAAACCGAACCTGCGGTAGTAGGCGCGTGCCCGGCCACATCTGAAACAGCGATTGTATTGTCGCGTCTTATACTTCGCTGTCTTCTTCTGTTTGTTGATCAACGCTAAAGTTGCCATTTGGCTCCTTTACTTTTTCCTTTCAAAAGGCATGCCCATTCCTTCCAGCAATGCATGGGCGTCTTCGTCTTTTTCTGCCGAAGTGACAATGGCGATGTCCATGCCAAATACCTTTTTGATCTTGTCATATTCAATCTCGGGGAATATCGTCTGTTCTGATAACCCTACGTTATAGCTGCCGCGGCCATCAAAGGAATCCCTTGAGAATCCGCGGAAGTCTCGTATCCTTGGTGCCGCAAAGTTCACGAAGCGGTCGAAGAACTCGTACATGCGGGTTCCTCTGAGCGTTACCTTCAGGCCTATCACCATTCCCTTGCGTATTTTGAAATTTGAGATCGGACGTTTGGCTCTTGTCTGTACCGGGATCTGTCCGGTTATGCGCGAGAGGTCGTCCCGGACGATTTCCAGGATCTTCGGATCATTCACGGCTTCACCGACACCAACATTGATGACGATCTTCTTGAGTTCCGGGACTTGATATATGTTATCATACCGCAGTTGTTTGACGAGGGTTTGTCTCAGTTCTTCGTAGAAGAATTTTTTCAACCTTGGTCTGTAATCGCCCTCTTTCTTCTTATTCAAGACTCTCTCCACATTTCTTGCAGATTCTAACCCTTTTGTTTTCGATTTTCTCCATGCGTACTTTTGCTTTCTTATTGCATTTCGGACAGATCAGCGTCAGGTTTGAGATGTGAACCGGCGCCGGAACCGTAACGATACCCGAAGGTTTTGCCTGAGAACGAGCCCGTTGGTGCTTCTTGACGAGATTAACACCTTCGACAATGGCCATGGTTTTTTCCGGAATTACTTCCAGGACCCGACCTTTTCTTTCCCGTTCTTCGCCGGTGATAACTTCGACGAGATCATTCTTCCGTACATGGAATTTAGTGTTTCTTTTTTTGTGCTTGTGCTTATCGTCGGCCATTCAATTACTCTCTTTAGACTACTTCGCTTGCTAACGACATTATCTTGGTGAATCCCTTATCCCTAAGTTCACGCGCGACAGGACCGAATACTCTCGTACCTTTCGGCTCCTTCTGCTCGGTAATCAACACGCATGCGTTGTCGTCGAATCTCACGTACGAGCCATCCACACGGCGGTATTCCTTTCTCGTACGGACGATCACGGCTTTACCTTTGTCACCTTTTTTGACCGGAGCGTTCGGCATCGCATCCTTTATTGAAACATTGATGATATCGCCAATATGACCATAACGTGTTCTCGAACTGCCGCTTACTCGTATGCACATCGCTATACGCGCTCCGGTATTGTCACAAACCTTGAGCCGAGAGTATATCTGGATCACTTCACTCTCCCAATGACCCGCCAGCGCTTAAATTTTGACAAAGGTCGCGTTTCCTCGATCATGACCTTCTCGCCAAGCTTGTATTCGTTCTTGGGATCGTGCGCGTATACCCTGGTCCGTTTGCGAACATACTTCTTGTATAGCGGATGCTTGTCGTACGTGGTGATCCTGACGACGACGGTTTTATCAGGTTTATCGCTGGTTACCGTGCCGACCTTTCTCCTACGCACCTTTTTCTCCTTTCTTGGCCTTCGTTGGAACCTTCTTTGGTTCAAGTAATTTTCTTATTCCCTTTTCATCTTCACGAAGTATCGTTTTAATACGTGCGATTTCTCTGCGTAACGTGCGCAGTCTCAGCGGGTTCGGGAGTTCTTGAGCACCGCGACGCAGCCGTAAGTTGAACAGCTCTCGGTTCAAGCCGTTAAGCATATCTGTAAGTTCTTCCCGGGTTTTTTCTCTGATCTCAAAAACCTTCATATCTCACACCAGCTTCCCTCTTCACGAATCTTGTTTTCATCGGCAATTTGTTAGCCGCGAGTCTCAGGAGATGTTGAGCGTCCTCCGTCCCCATTCCCTCGAGCTCAAATATAATACGTCCGGGTTTCACAACGCTAACCCAGAATTCCGGTGCACCCTTGCCTTTTCCCATTCTGGTTTCGGCGGGTTTCTTCGTTACAGGTTTGTTCGGGAATATTCTCACCCAGAGTTTGCCACCTTTCTTCATCTTATGGGCTATGGCGACACGTGAGGCTTCGATCTGCCGAGCCGTTATCCATGCGGGTTCCAGAGCAACGAGTCCGTATTCGCCGAATGCAACGGAATTGCCGCTCGTTGCTTTGCCCTTGCGTCGTCCCCGGTGGTGTTTACGGTATTTGGTCTTCTTAGGCTCGAGCATTAGTGGGCTTCTCCTTTATATATCCAGACCTTTACACCAACGGTCCCGTAGATGGTGAATGCCGTGGCACATGCGTAATCTATGTCCGCGTTGATCGTCTGCAGCGGGACCCTGCCTTCGGGATACCACTCGGTCCTTGCGATTTCCGAGCCACCTAATCTTCCGGAACAAGCAACCTTAATGCCGCGGGCACCGATTTTCATTGCCGAAATGATCGCCCTCTTCATTGCTCTTCGATGCGATATCCTCTGTCTTATTTGACGCGTGATATTCTGCGCTACGAGATAGGCATCGAGTTCCGGCATTCTGACCTCTTCAATATTAATCGCTACATCTTTTTCAATCAGACTTTTGATCTCCTCGCGGAGTTTCTTGATCTCTTCTCCACCCTTACCGATGACCTTGCCCGGCTGTGCAGTGTAAACCGAAATGATAACACGATTAGAAAGTCTCCTGATGATGATATCCGAGAGCATTGCATCAGATAGCCGCTGGTAAAGATACCGGCGGATTGAATAGTCCTCAGCAACGAGTTTTCCGTAATTCTGTTGGTCGAACCATTTGGATTTCCAATCCTTGGTGATTCCGAGACGAAATCCAATCGGATGAGTCTTCTGTCCCATTAGCCTCCCTTCTTCTCAATCGGTTTGTATGAGTCGATGATCACTTTGATGTGACAGGTTCTTCTTCTGATCATATCAGCGGTGCCTCGAAATCCCGGCCTCCAACGTTTCAAGGTAGGACCCGCATCGACGCTGGCTTCTTTGACGTAGAGTTCACTGTCATCGACGCGCAGCGTACCTACACTACTCTTGAAATTGGCTACGGCTGAATTCATTGTTTTTAGAATCGGTATCTTGGACCGCGAGGGGTGAAATTGGAGTAGAGCCCGTGCTTCCATCACGCCCTTTCCCCTGATGACATCGAGAATCATTTTGACCTTGCGTGGCGATACTCGTTCGTACCTCTTTATCGCGCGTGCGATCATTTCTCAAACTCTCTTTCTTTCTCGGCTTTTCTGGTGCCCGAGTGGACACGAAAAGTCCTGGTGGGCGAGAATTCGCCTAGTTTGTGGCCGACCATCCGCTCAGTTATGTAAACAGGGATGAAACGGTTGCCATTGTGCACAGCAATCGTGAATCCAACGAACTCAGGTGGGATGATCGAATTACGTGCCCACGTCTTAATGATTTTTTTCTCTCCGCTGTCGATCAATTTAGAAATCTTCTTCATCAATTTAACATCCACATAGGGGCCTTTCTTAAGCGCTCTCGACATTACTTTCTCCTTTTAAGGATGAACTTTGACGATGATTTATTCCGCTTTCGTGTTTTTCTTCCTTTGGTCAACCAGCCCCATGGTGAAGCCGGCTGGCGGCCTCCGTGTGAACGTCCTTCTCCACCACCCATAGGATGATCGATCGGGTTCATGGCAACGCCGCGTACGTAAGGGCGTACTCCCATATGACGTCTCCTTCCGGCTTTGCCGAGCGAAATGCTCGAGTGCAATGCATTCGATACTTTCCCGATTGTCGCGCGGCACCGTAAATCGATCAACCTGATTTCTCCCGACGGCATCTTAATATGGGCATACTTACCTTCCTTTGCCAGTATCTGACAGGACAATCCGGCGCCTCTTACGAGCTTGGCTCCTTTTAGCGGTGCCAACTCGATCCCATGGATCTCGACACCCAGAGGGATGCTCGCGAGTGTCATGCAGTTGCCGATCTTGATCTGGGCGCTGTCTCCCGACATTACGGTATCACCAACCTGGAGACCTTCCGGCGCAATGATGTAGCGCTTCTCACCGTCCTTGTAGCTTATCAATGCGAGGAGCGCGTTCCGGTTGGGGTCATATTCGATCGCCTTGACCGTGGCGGGTACGCTGTTCTTGTCTCGTCTGAAATCAACGATCCTGATCTTCTTTCGATGTCCGCCGCCCCGGTGTCTTGCAGTGATCCTGCCCGAATTATTTCTGCCGCCGCTTTTCTTCTTGCTGAACGACAACGATTTCTCCGGTTTGGTCTTGGTCACGGGAGCTTTGTTCACGCTGAAGAATCGGCGCGCGGGCGAAGTAGGTTTATATTTCTTGATTGCCATCATATACCTTCTATCAATTCGATCTTCTGCCCGGGTTTCAGCGTAACCGTGGCCTTCTTATATCCTGTCTTATAGCCGAATGAGATTCCCATTCTTTTCGGCTTACCGCGGAAATTAGCAGTCTTCACGTCCGTAACATTCACATTGAATAGTTTCTCTACCGCTTCTTTTATCTCCCTCTTATTCGCTTTTTTCGCAACCTCAAACTGGTAGCAATTCATTTCGCGTAGTCTATCTGCTTTCTCGGTTATTAGTGCTCTCCTGATTATTTTTTCGCTGCGCATCTCTGCTCCAATTTTTCAAGACCCTTCTTGGTGATCAGTACATATTCAGCACTCAGCACATCGTAGCAATTGATGTCATCTGCTCTCTTTAACTGGACATTCGGTACGTTACGGCTCGCCATCAGGATGTTCTTTTGCATGGCATCGACCGCCACGAGAGTTCTTGTATTATCGATCTTGATGTCCTTCAATATCTGAACGAAATTCTTGGTTTTTGGCGTATCAAGGATGATGTCTTCAATGACGAGAATCTTATTTTCCTGCGCCTTTGCACTCAGCGACGCAAGAAGTGCACCCATTTTCTTCTTCTTGGGGATCGGGGTCCGGTAATCTCTCGGTTTGGGACCAAATGTTACGCCGCCGCCTCGCCAGATCGGCGATCGCGGACTACCGTGTCTTGCCCAGCCAATGCCTTTCTGACGCCAGGGTTTCTTGCCGCCGCCGTGTACTTCGGCTTTTGTCTTGGTGCTGGCCTGACCCATCCTGCGGTTATTCATGAGCACGTTTATCGTCTCCCAGAGTAGAGCTTTGTTTATCTTCTGGTCGAATATCTTTTTGCCTAATTCAACGGTCCCGCTTTCCTTCCCATTTTTGTCAAATAGTTTCGTCTGCATCATTCATCCTTGGTTACTATGAGATAACTGTTGCGCGCTCCCGGAACAGCACCTTTGACGTAGAGGAGATTCTTCTCTTTTTCCACTTTGACAACCTGCAAATTCTTCACGGTCACTCGTTCGTTACCATACCTGCCCGGCATTGTCTTGTTCTTCCATATCCTGCCCGGTGACGATCCTGGACCCGATGAACCAATTCGGCGGTGGGCCATTGAACCGTGTGTGGCAGGACCACCTTTCCATCCCCATCTCTTGACGCCTCCCGAAAACCCACGACCCTTGGTCCATCCTGTGACCGAAACCGAATCGCCGTTTGCGAAGATCGTAGCATCGATCTTATCACCGGCCTTGTACTTGCTGGTATCATTCACCCTTATTTCAAGGATACGGGCCGCCGATTCTGTTTTGGATTTCTTCAGATGCCCGCTCAGGGCTTTGCTCACCTTCTTCTTTGTACCAAAACCCAGTTGCACTGCTTTGTAGCCATCGCGCTTTTCTTCCTTAACCTGAAGAACCGAACAAGGCCCCGCTTGTATCAGACTAACCGGAGTGAGTTCACCCTTTTCCGTGAACACCTGTGACATTCCTATTTTCCTGCCAACGATTCCGATCATTGTTACATCGCCTTCACTTCGATATAAACCCCGGCCGGTATTTCCAATTTGTTCAAAGCATCAATAATATCCGGAGTGACGTCATTCAGTTCGATGAGTCTCTTATGCACACGCAGCTCGAACTGTTCGCGGGATTTCTTGTCGACATGAGGAGAACGGAGCACTGTATAAAGCGAGCGTTCCGTGGGAAGTGGTACTGGACCGGCCATGTTGACGCCGAAACGTTTGACCGTTTCCACGATGGATTTCACCGACTGGTCGAGAATGCGGTGATCATATGACTTTAGCCTGATTCTTAATTTATTCATTATTCGATTATTTTAGTAACGACGCCAGCGCCGACGGTGCGGCCGCCTTCGCGGATCGCGAAGCGCAGGCCCTGCTCGATCGCCACCGGACTGATCAACTCGATCTCAAAGTTGGCAT
>CP070802.1:1390465-1411058 GCA_020343595.1 Caldifarciminota bacterium
CAATATCCAAATAGCAAAATACAAAGCAAAAAATACGGTTTTGAACATTGGAATTTGGAAATTGTCTGGTATTTAGGAATTCGGATTTGGAATTTGCTTGGAGCTTGAAATTTGGGGTTTGGAATTTAACAGAAGTAGTAATGCGTTTCGCAACCGACAGACGTAGGACGATCCGGTTAGAGTTCCCCGTATGCTGCCAGTATCTTTGTAACACCCACGATCGCTGCGGTTTCACTGCGCAGCCGGGTATAGCCAAGCCGTAGCAGTGAGGCCCCGCGCCCTACAAAATCATCCCTCTCCTCATCACTGAACCCGCCTTCAGGGCCTATGAGTAAAAGTAGCCTATTGGCACCGAGTGGCACATCCATCGCCCCGTGCTGGTCGGCAAGAACTATCCTCTCATATTTTCGCGCCTCCAGCATATGTTTTATACTCGGAGCAAAGACTATCTCAGGCATGTAGTACTGTTGAGACTGTATCATCGCGCTCTGCGCTATGCTGTGGAGACGGTCGAGTTTCTGCGCGCCGAATTTTCTGAGTACCGAGCGCTCGGAGATGAACATAATGAAACGTACCACGCCCAGTTCAGTACCCTTCTCGATAACCGTATCGTTGCGCGAACCCTTGACCGGCACAAAACCAAGCGTGAGTTGCAGGGACGTTCTTCTAGCTACGAACTCCCTACTCACAATTCTTGCGTGCATCTCAGACCTGGTCACATCGCCCAATTCTACATCGTATCTATATCCACAGCCGTCGGTCAGAGATATTCTCTCTCCTCGCTTCTTTCTCAATACTCTTGTAATATGCTGATACTGTGAACGCGGAATGGCAACTTCGTCACCCTTATAGAAATCAGGAGGGATGTAGAAGATGTTGTGATCTTTCATGAAAGAGAAGAGTCTATTCGGTTTTTCTACTAAAACGCGATTTTCGTTGGACCTTAGTTGCCCCTGCGCCTCGGTTTAGGATCCCCTTCGTAGCGCTTGAGTTCATCAATAATCTTACCCAGATTCCGATCGGTCTTTTCTAAGGGCTTCAAATCCAGTTCAACATACATATCACCGTGTCCGCCGTCTGGTCTGGGCATGCCCTTGCCTCTAATCCGAATCACCTCGGGCGCACTGCTACCCTTCTTTATCTTGACGCGCTCGCGCTGACCGTTGAAACCAGGAACCTCTATTGAACCACCGCTTATCAATTTGGAATAGGGTGTCAGCATTCTTATGTAAAGGTCATATCCCTGGCGGTCAAAATACTCGTGTGCCTTCTCCTCAAACTGTACTATGATATTACCTCTGCCGCCCTGCCCATGATGACCCTCGCCGCGCAATACGATGTATTGCCCGCTCGCCACGCCGCGCGGAGTCTTTATCTCGATCGTTCTTGAAACCCTCTTCCTCCCTGAACCCGTACATTTGGCGCACGGAGTTTTTATTATCTGTCCAGAACCCCTGCATGCCGGGCAAGGAGTGACCGTCATGAATGACCCAAAGAAACTCCTCGTCTGAGTTTTGACTTGACCGCGACCACCGCATTGCGAACACGTGGTCAGATCTGTCCCACCTTTGCCATTGCACTCTTTACATGCCTCGAAACGATTTATCTTGAATTGTTTCTTCGTTGAATTGACTATGTCCTCCAGCGAAACCTTCAAGATAACATGTATATCACCGCCTTTGCGCGCACGCTGCTGGCCCCTTCGGCCTCCGAAGCCGAATAAATCCTCAAACGGTGAGCCACCGAATAGATTACCAAGAATATCCTGCAGGTCATCGAAATGAGTGAAGTCGTCCCAGCTGAATCCACCGCCCTTGAACGTCTGGGAGACACCATCATGTCCGTACTGATCATAAAGTTGGCGCTTCTGCGGATCCATCAGCACTTCATAGGCCTCGGAAACTTCCTTGAATTTCTCCTCGGCCTCTTTCTTGTTCGTAGGATTCATGTCGGGGTGGTATTCCTTTGCCTTTTTTAAATACGCCTTTTTTACGTCCTCTGAACTGGCGCCCTTTGCCACGCCCAACACTTCGTAGTAGTCTCTTTTCATCTTCTGGCTACTTCTTCACTCCCCCGGAATACGTCGCTGCTGGTAGCAGATCACCGGCTATCAGGGACTATCCATTCTTGTCAGGTTCATCATCGACGACCCGGTAATCGGCATCACCCTGACTTTCAGAACCTTCCGCACCACCCGGCGTTTCGCCCTGTGGTGGCGGCTGCTCAGGACCTTGCTGCTGCGCACCCGGCTGTTGAGCCTGTGCCGCTTCCTTGTATACCGCTTCTGATAATTTGTATACGGATTGCTGAAGGTCATCGAGTGATTGTTTTATTTCAGCCACGTTGTTACCTTCCTTTTTCGCCTTGAGGTCATCGATCTTATTTCCGATCTCACTGCGGTCCTCAAATGAGATCTTCTCTCCATAATCCTTGAGTGTTCTCTCGACAGAGTGTATCACACTATCAGCCTGATTTCGGATATCGATCAATTCCTTCTGAACACGATCTTCAGCAGCGTGTTCTTCAGCATCCTTTATCATTTTATCGACCTCATCCTTGGACAGGCCACTCGAGGCAGTTATCCTGATCTTCTGCTCTTTACCGGTACCCATATCCTTCGCAGAAACATGCATAATACCATCGGCGTCGATATCAAATGTCACTTCGATTTGCGGTATTCCTCTCGCTGCCGGCGGGATGCCGTAAAGGTCAAATCGACCAAGGGTCCGGTTCTGAGTTGCCATCGGCCTTTCACCCTGTAGAACGTGCACCGTGACTGCGGTCTGGTTATCCTCGGCCGTCGTGAATATCTGAGATTTTTTAGTAGGGATCGTGGTATTACGCGGAATGATCGGTGTCATCACTTGACCAAGGGTTTCGATACCAAGGGTCAGAGGCGTAACATCCAAAAGCAGAATATCCTTTGTTTCATGCCCAATGATTGCCGCCTGTAGAGCAGCGCCGACTGCAACGACCTCATCTGGATTTATGCCTTTATGGGGCTCCTTATTGAAGAAATTCTTCACTGATTGCTGGATCTTTGGCATTCGTGTCTGGCCGCCGACGAGGATAACTTCATTTATATCACTCGGTGTAAGCTTGGCATCAGCGAGCGCCTGCTTACAGGGTGGGATCGAACGCTGGACCAGGTCCTCAACGAGCGATTCAAGTTTTGCCCTTGTCAGGCGCATCTCAAGATGCAAAGGTGTTTTGTCCTTGTCCGAAGCGATGAACGGCAGGCTTATCGTGCTCTCCATCACGCTTGAGAGTTCGGTCTTGACCTTCTCAGCAGCTTCCTTCAACCGCTGCAACGCAGTCAGATCGGTGCGAACGTCTATACCGTGTTCTTTCTTGAATTCCTCAGCGACATTGTTGATAATCCGTTCGTCCAGATCGTCGCCACCCAGATGCGTGTCACCATTCGTGGACAAAACCCTGAAGACACCATCTTCCGAAATTTCCAAAATAGAAATATCAAAAGTGCCTCCGCCGAAATCGTAGACGGCAATCTTCTCGTTCTTCTTCTTGTCCGCACCATACGCGAGTGAAGAGGCTGTCGGCTCGTTAACGATCCGTTTCACATCCAGCCCGGCAATTCGACCCGCATCCTTTGTCGCCTGTCGCTGTGAATCGTTGAAGTATGCCGGTACTGTTATCACTGCCTCGGTTACTTTCTCACCCAAGTGTGATTCTGCCGCCTGTTTCAAATACTGCAGGATCATCGCAGATATCTCGGGCGGCGAGTACTTCTTACCAGCAACCTCAACCCATGCGTCACCGTTATCGTGTTCGACTACCTTGAACGGAAAGCGTGCAGTCTCATTCTTCACTTCACTGTATCTGCGACCCATGAATCTCTTTATCGAATACACCGTATTTTCCGGATTCGTTATCGCTTGCCGCTTAGCAAGTGGCCCAACCAGCCTTTCCCCGGACTTCGTGAAAGCGACGACCGATGGTGTCGTCCTCCCGCCTTCCGGGTTTGGAATGACGACCGGCTGCCCTCCTTCCATAACTGATACGGCTGAATTTGTGGTCCCTAAATCAATCCCGATTATTTTCGACATCTTCGTTACCTCCTTTATTCTGTTTGGAGACCAGGACTTTTGCTGGTTTTATCACGCGTTCCTGCAAAATATATCCCTTACTTATTTCTTCGACGATTGTGTTCTCGGGCTTATCATTATTCACAACCGTAGCAACAGCTTCATGCCGCGCCGGGTCAAAATACTCACCGAGACTCGAGAATTCCTCCAGACCCATTGATCTCAATGCATCTTTTAGCTGACGATAGATCATATCGATTCCTTGAGCGTATTTCTCATGATTGTTCTCTAAACTTGCACCATCCACAGCACGGTCAAAACTATCCAGGACCGGGATGATCTTGTTAAAGAACTCAACCTGCGCATATTTACGGTAACTATCGATTTCCTTATCCATACGCTTACGGAAGTTATCCATATCAGCCAAGGCGCGCAAATATTTGTCCCTAAATTCCTTAATCTCTTTATCCTTGTCTTTTAGCTCTTCCTTCAATTTCGTGACTGGACCTTTCTTTTCCATTAACGGTCTCCTAATCATAGCATGCTTAATGCTCGAAATTTAGACAATATGACGGCCTGCCAGGTTTACCCTACCCATCCCAATGTGAAAAAAGCTCGAAATTTAAACCGGTCATCTGCCGGCCAGGAGTCGGTCGGCGAGGACGTCGGGCAAACCACCCATCACTATCTTCTGCTGGGCTAACGGAATGTTGTAGTCGAGTCTTATGATCTCTATACTGTCATTGTTGCCATCATAGATCACATAACTGGCTCTCGGATCCAAGTCCCTGGGCTGTCCAACACTACCGACATTTACGATATATCTCCTTTTGGCCACGATCGGGAAGGGATTATCCCTGACCAGATCACAGTAGCCGTTATCATCACGATAAATGGCTGCCGGAATATGCGAGTGTCCGATAAAGCAAATCTGCTCTTTAAATGCAGAGAATTCTTTTTCGTATTCCTCCAGGCTGAAAAGATACCGCCATTTTTCCGGTTCGGCTGGTGTTGCATGGACCAGATGGAGAGCGCCAACAGTCTGTCTCAATTCAAGACCCTTGAGTTTGCTCCCTCCCTCCTTTTTCATGTTCTCTTTGGTCCATCTTATCGCCTCTGCAGCCACCGGATTGAACGTGGCAACGTCGGTTTTGTCGATCGCGGCCCAATCGTGATTGCCAGCCACAATAACCTTGGATTCCTTCATACAAAGATCGATACACTCATTGGGATTCGCCCCATACCCGATCAGATCACCCAAGCAGAATATACTCTTGAGGCGCCGTTTCTTGATATCTTTTAAAACAACTAGCAGTGCCTCAAGATTTGAATGAATATCACTGATTATCGCTGCTTTCATGACATTTTCTTATTGCATCAAGAACACCATTAATGAATCTCCCGGATTCGATTCCACCGTATTTCTTACCGATCTCAATTGCCTCGTTGATGGAAATCTGCGACGGAATATCATCAAAATAAATCAACTCACATGCGCCCATGCGCAATATTATCTTGTCAACCACCGAAATTCGATCATACTCCCAGTTCTGAAGCACGTTGATTATCTCTTTATCGATTTTCTTGATATTCTCTACTGTCCGCTCAATGAGCATCTTGGAGAAATCTTTGTCATTCTTGTAGTACACCTTCGTCTCAAGAACACTCTTCATCGCACCCTGCAAATCAGCGTCACCTTCTTCATAACGATAGAGAACCTTCAGAGCAAGCTCGCGCGCCAATCTCCTGCCCATCTATTTGACTTGTGAATAGAGGTCAGCCAGTTCGAGTGCCGTCAAGGCGGCATCCCAACCTTTGTTTCCTTTCTTTGTTCCGGCACGCTCAATCGCCTGATCAGTGCTGTCCGCCGTTATGATGCCGTAGACAACGGCTGGACCAGGTTCCAGGTTCAGCGAAGCAATGCCCTTTGTGACCTCACTGGCGATGTAATCGAAATGAGGTGTATCACCTCTAATAACCGTTCCCAGACAGATCACCCCGTCGAACTTGTCCGTACGTACCCGCCCGGCAACACCCGGTATTTCAAAGCTTCCCGGCGTCCAGTAAATAGTTATATCTTCGGGTCGTACTGCATGCCTGACCAGACAGTCCATCGCGCCATCGAGTAGGCGTTTCGAGATGAACTCGTTGAAGCGTGAGATCACGATCGCAAACTTCTTCCCCTGACCAAGCAGATTTCCTTTGATTTCCTTCATTCTTCCTCCTCGGCTCATTTCTTCTTACGCCTGGCGATTTTCTCTCTTTCGAAAATTGAATCCGGTATCAAGTGCCCGAGCTTGTACCTTTTTGCCCTCAGATATTTAACATTGCGGCTATGAACGGCAAAGATAGGCACTTGCTTTGCCACGGTGAGACCGTACCCCTCCAAACCGATGATCTTTTTCGGGTTGTTGGTCAGCAGAACGATAGACGACAACCCCAGATCGACAAGAATCTGTGCCCCGATACCGTAGTCACGCAAATCGGCAGGAAAACCAAGCGCCAAATTTGCTTCAACCGTATCGAGTCCCTTATCCTGTAAATTGTAAGCCCTGAGTTTATTCAACAATCCTATACCCCTGCCTTCCTGACGCATGTATAGAAAGACCCCGCGCTTATGTTTGGCGATCAATTTGAGTGCCTGCTCCATCTGATCACCGCAATCGCATCTCAATGACCTGAAGACATCGCCGGTCAGGCATTGGGAGTGAACACGAACATAGACACTCTTCTTGCCCTTGACATCTCCATAGGTCAACGCAATATGGTGATCGTGATTTATCCTGTCCTCGTAGAGGATCAGACAGAAATCACCGTACTTGGTGGGCAAGTTCGTCTCGAGAATACGCTCGACGAGTCTCTCCTTCTTCTGCCGGTAGGTGATCAGGTCCTTGATACTGATTATCTTGAGACTGAATTTCTTTGCCATCTTCCTCAAAGCGGGCATCCGGGCCATCCTGCCATCATCATCCATTATCTCACACAACACGCCTGCCGGATAAAATCCCGCGATACGGGCCAGATCAACACTCGCCTCGGTGTGCCCTGCCCTTCTCAGTACACCACCCTCAACGGCTCGCAAAGGGAAAATGTGACCTGGTCTCGCCAGATCGTCGGGCTTTGACTTCCTGTCGACCAGAACCTTGATAGTCCTGGCCCGGTCATATGCAGAACTACCGGTCGTGGTGCCCTTTTTTGCATCCACGCTAACCGTAAACTGAGTGCCATGGAGAGCAGTTATTTCATCGACCATGATGGGGATGTCCAATTCTTTCAGCCGGTCAGGCAACAGCGTCGCACATATCAAGCCGCGGCCGTGCTGCGCCATGAAATTTATCAATCGGGGCGTGATCTTGCTTGCAGGGACGATAAAATCACCTTCATTCTCACGACTTTCATCATCCACGACGATCACAGTCTTACCTTTTTTGATGTCTTTTATAGCATCTTCAATACGCGCCAACATAGGCAATATTTTACCGATATTCCAAATAAAGTCAAGAAAGAAAATGAAAATGAAGTAATCTGGCTGTGGAGAACTCTACACTGGCAATTAAATCATAGGGTAATTACTGCGAAATATCATGCCTTTTCGTTTTCGGCGTGATGCTTGATGACCCGCGCCTGAGCAATATATACGACGTCCTCGCAGATATTCGTCGAAAGGTCGGCGATACGCTCGAGATTCTTCGCAACGAGCAGATACTGGATGGCTGATTCTATCTTCTTCGGTTCCTCGAGCATATGCGTCAGCAAAATCCGGATCGTCTCGTTGCGCATTGCATCGACCACACTGTCCCTTTCACACACTTTCTGGGCATTTGCCGCATCATTATCGATGAAACTCTGAACGCTGTCACGCAGCATTTCCTTAACGATTTTCGCCATTGACCAGATGTTGGTGACTTGCTCAATGGGCGGAGATTTTATGACGTACTCGATGCAATCCACGATATTTACCGAATGATCACCCATTCGTTCGAGATCATTGTTCATTTTGATTGTACCGATCAGAAACCTGAGATCTCTGCCCACGGGCTGGTGTCGGGCAATCAACTCAATGCACATATCCTCGATCATGATCTCAAATTTATCGATCCTGTGATCGAGATCGCGAATCTCATCGGCCTTCTTCAAATCCTTATTCTTCAAGGCGTCTAATGATTTGGTAATTGATTCTTCTACCAATGCCGCCATATCCACTATTTTCTTCTTGACGTTCTGCAGTTCTTCATCAAAGTGTCGATCCATTCATACCTCCTTCTCGATCAACCGAATCGACCACTGATGTAGTCGAATGTGCGCTTGTCACGCGGATCAGTGAATACCTTCTTTGCAGTATCGAATTCCACCAACTCACCAAGCAGCATGAAACCGACGTCGTCGGCTATGCGTGCTGCCTGCTGCATGTTGTGAGTGACGATGACAATCGTATATTTCTTCTTCAACTCGATCATCAATTCTTCGATCTTACCAGTGGCTATCGGGTCAAGCGCAGAACATGGTTCGTCCATTAACAAAATTTCTGGTTCAACCGCCAGCAGACGGGCAATACACAACCGCTGCTGTTTCTCAGCCGAAAGCAGCAGTGCCGAGTCATTCAGTCTGTCTTTCAGGTCATCAAAGAGATCGACTGCATGCAGTGAACGCTCGACGATCTCCTGCAGTGTCTTCCTATCACTGATGTTCCAGACACGTGGTCCATACGCGATGTTATCGAAGATCGACAGCGGGAACGCGTTGGGCCTCTGAAAAACCATTCCTACTCTTTTTCTCAGAAGAATGAGGTCGTGCGTCGGTGAATAGATATCTTCCTCATCGATCAATACGCTGCCGGTGATCCTAGCACCTTCGATCAGTTCGTTCATACGATTGAAGACACGCAGCAGAGTCGATTTCCCACAACCTGACGGTCCAATTATCCCGGTTATCAAATTCCGCTTGATACCCACATTCACGTTCTTGAGTGCCTGAAATTTATGATAGTATAGACTGAGATTGGCAGTTCGGACTATCATCCGAATCTCCCCCGTATGTAGTCATCGGTCCTTGTATCAACGGGCCGTGTGAATATTTTCTGCGTCTTTCCTACCTCAATCAATTCCCCCAGCAAAAAGAACGCGGTACGGTCAGATACCCTTGCCGCCTGTTTGGTGTTGTTCGTGACGAGCACAAAGGTATAATCCTTTTTCAGTTCAAGCATTGTAGCTTCTATTTTCGCGGTCGAAACGGGATCCAATCCCGAGCAAGGCTCGTCCATCAATATTACTTCTGGATGCATCGCCAAGGTGCGCGCAATACAGAGTCTCTGCTGTTGACCGCCGGACAGACGCGAAGCAGAATCATCGAGCCGGTCCTTCACTTCATCCCAGAGATTGGCCGATTTCAGAGCATTGTAGACCAGTTCATCGACTTCTGCCTTGCCGATCCTACGGTGCAACTTCGGACCATAAGAAAGATTCTTCCGTATCGAACCTGGCAAGACAACCGGTGTCGCAAACACTATCCCGATCCTCCTCCTCAGATCATTGATCGGAATATCAAATATGTCCATGCCATCCAATAATATCTCTCCGCTGATCCGCGCATAATCGATCTCATACATGCGATTCAACGCCCGCAGGAGTGAACTCTTCCCAGAGTTTGCCGGACCGATGACCGCCATGATCTCCTTGTCCGTCACGTCAAGGTTTATCGATCTCAATGCCTGATGTCCGTTGTAGTAGAGGCAGAGTTTTTTGATACTTATTTTCGCCATCTAATAGTACCGGGCAATGAAACGATGCATCAGACGATAGGCAATGAAATTTATCGCCAGTATTATGATGATCAGAACGGCCGCCGTCCCGTACGCCTTCGGCATGGAAATACCTTCGCGCGCAAGGATATAGAAATGCACGGCCAGGGTGCGCGTCGACGAGAAGACGGAAGTCGGTAGACCCAGGGAGGAACCTGCGGTGAAGATGACGGCTGCGGTCTCACCGACCGCCCGGCCGATGCCGAGTATGATTCCGGTCAGAATGCCTGGCAATGCCGTTGGTAGCACTACACGGATAATGGTATCGAGTTTACCACCGCCGAGTGAATAGCTGATCTCACGGTAACTATGAGGTACGGACTTAATGGCTTCCTCGGCAGTTCTGATGATCGTCGGTATTATCATCACGGCAAGGGTCAGGCCTCCTGAAACAATGCTCCAACCGAGGTTCATGGTGATGACGAAGAAGATGAAGCCGAAAAGGCCAAATATGATAGAGGGCACACCGGCAAGGCAATCCGCCCCGAAACTGATGATTCGCCGGATCATGCCCCCGCGCGTGTACTCGACAAGATAGACCGCGCTGCCGACCCCCAGCGGTGTAGCAATGAGAATTGCGAACACGGTTATGAAGATCGTGCCGAGGATCGATGGCAAGATACCGCCTTCCTTACCCATCTCCCTCGTCTTGTCAGTGAGAAACTCAAGGGTCAACTGCCCGACGCCGTTCCTCAGTATATAGAAAATTATGAAAAAGAGCACGACGACCACGATGACGGTCATCAACAGGAGTATCGTGTAGGCAATGATCTGACTCGTGCGCGGGCCGATTCGGAAGGTCATTTTCTACCGGTTATCCTGATAGCGATAATATTAAGAATGATAATGATAAAGAACAAGATAGAGCCGCACGCAAATAGTGCCGCCCGGTGATCGCCTGCCGCGTATCCCAACTCAAGTGCGATCGTCGATGTTAACGTACGTACCGAATCGAGTATGGAACCGGGGATCTTCAACGCGTTGCCGGCGATCATGATCACCGCCATCGTCTCACCTATCGCCCTACCCATGCCGAGAATGATGCCAGCGACGATACCGGAACGTGCCGCTGGAATCAGGAGCATGACTACCGTTTGCCATTTCGTTGCTCCCACTGCATATGAACCCTCACGGTATGTCGAGGGGACGGCACGCAGAGCGTCATACGATATGCTCACTATCGTTGGTAGAATCATGATACCTAAGATGATACTTGCCGCCAGCACGGAAAATCCCGGACCGCCAAATGTATTTCTTATGAACGGTACCAGTATGACGATACCGATGAACCCATACACAACCGATGGAATGCCAGCGAGCAATTCGATTACCGGTTTCAGGGTCTTCTGGATCGCCTTCGATGAAAACTCAGCAAGAAAGATTGCTCCGGCAAGACCAAAAGGGACACCAACTGCCAGGGCTCCGATCGTGACCATGAGCGAGCCGACGATCATCGACAGGATGCCAAAACCAGCCCTGGTTGGTGCCCATTTCACTGAAAAGAAATTTGCCAGACCGGCTTTGAATATCAATGGAATTCCCTGTTGGAAAATGAAAAATGTTATCAGGGCAAGCGACAGTATTGCCGAGAGCGCGATGAAGAGCAATACCTTCTCGGCGATCTTGTCTTTCATCAGTCAGATGCTACTTGATTTGCAGGGATCAGTCCACTGCTGCCAAGTATCCGCTGCCCTTCTGATGACAGTGTATAATCGATGAATTTCTTGACATCACCCTTTGGCTCGTCGCGAAGCAGCAGCAAGAAAGGACGCGCAAAGCGGTACTTTTCAGTTATAAGATTGGCGAGGGTCGGCTGGGCGCCATCTATCGCAACGGCCTTCTCGCGTTCGTCTATCAAACCTACTGAAATATAACCCACCCCTTGTGGAGTCGTGGCAATTATCTCACGCACTGCGCCGTTCGAATCCTGAACAAGACAGGCGTCACTGATAACGTCATCACCCATTATCATATTTTCAAACGATGCCCTCGTGCCAGAGCCCTCTTCTCTTGTGACAGGTATTATTGCACTGTTCAAACCACCCAGCTCGCGCCAGTTGGTCGTCTTCCCGGAAAAGATATTGCGGATCTGCTCAACTGAAAGATCTTCCACCGGATTATCTTTATGAACGATCACCGCGATTCCGTCGAGGGCTATGAGAACGATCTCCAAGTCCCTTTCACTCGGTTTGAGATTACGGGAACTCGCACCGATCTCACATGTTCCATTTATCGTCGCCTGGACACCGGCGGTAGAACCACCACCCTGAACGTTCACCACGATGCCAGGATTTTCTTCCATGAAGTGTTCGGCAACTTTTTCGATGAATGGCTGAACCGAGGTTGAACCAGCGATGATAACCCCGCATTTGTTGGGTGCACAACTCATTAGAAAAATGAAGGAGATGACCAGGAAGAGCCGCACGGAATATTATAATCAAAAAAGACCGCGAGTCAACTTTCATCTACCTGTCTGACAAACCAGGCGGTGAATATCATGCCGTAATCGTGTTCGTAAATCGTACTCGTCCGTTTTTCCGAGCCGCCTCCATGACAAGCACCACATTTCCTCCTCAGGTCTGGTGCGGCGAGAGTTGAATATAATATCGTATTCGTGCTCGTAACTCGTATTCATCTTTTTCCCCGGGTGATTCTATCGCAAGCACCACGAATACGACCTACGAACAACGATTACGAGAGCGCTTCGCCTTTCCAAACCGATCATCGTCGAACGTTACTAAGGGTTTCCTTGACTTAACTCGTGACGCGGATATGATAGTGCATGCCCAAGGGAAATAACGAAACCATCAAAGTCAGGGGAGCCAGGGTACACAACCTGAAAAACATCAATGTCACCATTCCCAGAAACAAGTTTGTAGTCATAACCGGGCTCTCCGGATCGGGCAAATCGTCCCTGGCATTTGATACCCTCTATGCTGAGGGCCAGCGCCGTTACGTCGAGTCACTGTCTGCTTACGCACGTCAGTTCCTTGGGATGATGGATAAGCCTGATGTTGACGAGATCACCGGTCTTTCACCGGCCATTGCGATTCAGCAGCGGAGTGCCGCGCGCAATCCAAGGTCAACGGTTGGCACGGTCACCGAAATTTACGATTACCTGCGTGTGCTGTTCGCCCGTATCGGCACTCCCTACTGTTATAATTGCGGCAGAAGGATCCACTCTCAGACGACTGACCAAATAGTTGATACGATACTCGATCTCCCTGCCGGGACCAGGGTCGAGATCCTCGCGCCAGTGGTTCGAGGACGTAAGGGCGAGTATAAAGATCTTCTCAATGGTCTCAAGCGCCGTGGCTATGTACGAGCCAGGGTCGATGGAAAGATCTATGAGATCGAAAATGTCCCTGGTCTTGAACGTTACAAGAAACACAATGTAGAAATCGTGGTCGATCGGCTCGTCATTAAGGACGGTATCCGCAAAAGGCTTGCTGACTCGGTCGAGATAGGACTGAAGGAAGGCGACGGGATACTTATAATATCAACCGGCGGTAAAGAAGAACGAATGTTCAGCCAGAAGCTGGCATGTGTCCATTGCGGCATCAGTTATCCTGAAATCACACCCAGGATGTTCAGTTTTAATTCACCCTATGGTGCATGTGAACACTGTGACGGGCTTGGTTTTAAAATGGAGATCGATCCGGAAAAGGTGATCGGTGATGTGAATCTCTCAATTCTCGAAGGCGCGATCGAACCCTATGGAGTTGCAGGACGCTGGCGTTCTTCACTGTTGAGAGCACTATCCAGAAAACTGAAATTTAATCTCGAAACTCCCTACAAGAAGTTACCTGCAAAGGTTAGGAAAGCACTGCTCTACGGCGAGGAGATCCCGATCAGGGTCGAGTACCGGCGCAGCGACGGCAGCGGCCACGGAGAGTTTGACGAACATTTTGAAGGCATTGTCCCCGAGCTCATGCGCCGCCATCGTGAAACCCAGTCACAAATGATGCGTCAGGAGATCGAGGACTACATGACCTTCACGCCCTGCCCCGAGTGTAGGGGAACGAGGCTCCGTCCGGAAAGTCTGGCGATAAAGATCGGTGACCGTAATATCGCCCAGATCACGAAATTGTCCATCGGTAATACGCTGCAATACTTTGGTAAGTTAAAACTCAGCAAAAAAGAACTGCAGGTTGGTGGTGAGATCATAAAGGAAATCAAACGCCGTCTCGGTTTCCTCAATTCGGTAGGCCTGGATTATCTAACCCTCGATCGAACGACCGAAACCCTGGCCGGCGGAGAAGAACAGCGGGTACGACTGGCAACTCAGATAGGCTCAGGACTGGTTGGCGTTCTCTACATCCTCGACGAGCCGTCGATCGGTCTTCACTTCCGTGACAATAAGAGGCTTCTCTCGACACTCAAGGAGATGCGCGATCTCGGCAATACCGTACTCGTCGTTGAACATGATGCGGAAACAATTCTCGATGCCGACCACATCATCGACCTCGGTCCGGGTGCCGGTGCTCAGGGTGGACGCGTCGTAGCGACGGGCACGCCTGAAGAAATAAAGAAGAGCAAACGATCGATCACCGGACGCTATCTGAACGGCGCCGAGCGTATAGAAATACCCACGGCGCGCCGCCCCGACAAAAAACGTCAGATTACCATACAGGGCGCACGAGCCAACAATCTCAAATCGATCGAAGCTAAAATACCCCTTGGCATGTTCGTGGTCATCACCGGTGTATCAGGTTCGGGCAAATCGACATTGATCGTCGATACCCTTTACCGAGCGCTTGCCCAGAAATACTACCACTCGAAGTATCCACCCGGGGAGTACGACAAAATACTCGGAATCGAGAACATCGATAAGGTGATAAATATCGACCAGTCTCCTATCGGCCGAACGCCACGCTCGAATCCGGGCACTTACACCAGTGCGTGGACACCGATACGGGAACTATTCTCCAAACTGCCAGAATCCAAGGTCCGCGGCTACCGTCCAGGAAGATTTTCTTTCAATGTTCCGGGCGGGCGGTGCGAGCAATGTGAGGGCGATGGGATACTCTGGATCGAAATGCATTTCCTGCCTGACGTTCACATCACATGCGACGCATGCGGTGGCAAACGGTTTAATCGTGAAACATTAGAAGTAAAATACCGCGGTAAAAACATCAGCGACATCCTGAACATGTCAGTCTCTGAGGCCCTGGAGTTCTTCAAAAATATCCCGCAGATAAAAAGAAAATTGCAGTTGCTTAACGATGTTGGCCTGGGGTATATCAAGATCGGTCAATCCGCCACCACGCTATCCGGTGGCGAAGCCCAGCGCATTAAGCTGGCAAAGGAGCTTTCGAAGATAGCAACCGGCCGGACCCTCTACATCCTCGACGAACCGACCACCGGGCTGCATTTTGAGGACGTCAAACTGCTGCTCAAGGTGCTGAACCGGCTCGTCGATAAAGGTAACACCGTCATTGTTATCGAACACAACATGGAAGTGATCAAATGCGCGGACTGGATCATTGACCTCGGACCAGAAGGTGGCGATGAGGGCGGTCGGGTCGTCTGTGCTGGCCGCCCTGAAGAGATCACTAAATTCAGGGAATCCTACACTGGCCAATACCTGAAGACCCATCTACCATAACCGGGGACAGGCATAACATTTTTGACATTTTTGAAATCACACCACAGATATACACTCAGACAAAGCGGACAGGCTATATATAAATCATCGTTTGGTGACGGGTTTCAATCGGAGAGTGATGAAAAACAGGCACAAAATACCTGAAATGTCAAAAATGTTATGCCTGTCCCCGTCTGTCATCTGTAATCTGTTATCTGTTTTCTGATTTATTCCTGATAGTCTTCGCGCACCGGGTAGAACACGTCGACTATACGGACCCTAGTCTTCGCCTTACCCCCGTGTTTCACATTCGGGGGCACAATGGCGATGAAACCCGGTTTCGCTGGATAGACTTTTCCTTCGACCGTGAAGTCGAATTCACCCTCTATCACGTTCACTATTTGCTCGTGGGGATGTGCATGATCGGGCATGACCGCACCGGCATCAATATACCAGTGGGCGACGGTCATATTGTCACCGTGGACGAAACGACCCCGTATGCCTTTGACTACCTCTCGCTCTTTTATATCATCTACCATGGTTATCATCATATTCTCATTTCCTTTCTTTCAATACAAACCACTCCATCAATCATCACAACCTGTATCTCAGCAGTGCTCCCACTCCACCGATACTTGCCAGCGTCTTGTCGTCACCAGGAACGAATTCAACACCTGCCCCGGTCTTCTTAGCCAGGCTCGTCAATTCTTCAATGACACTGCTGCCGATCGATCTGGATATCACGATCGTATCGACCTGGCCTCTAACCAAGGCATTGCGGATTTCTTCAACCCCGGCGATACCCAAACCACCGCGGCGTAATTCTCCGATCAACTCCGCAAGCAATTCCTTTTCTTCTTTACGTTCTGCTTCCTCCATTACCGGTCTGATCTTCTTTAGAAAATCACTATCAGGGGCATCGAGATCCCAACGGACCTTGGCAATGACTTTACTCCTCAACTTCTGACTTAACTCACTCTCAAGGGCGGTGATCATGCGGTCACGGCCCGCAACCAGAATTCGTTTGACGCCGTTCTCCCCGAATATCGCCTCTGCCCGCTCGACAATATCTCGGGCAAAATGCTGTACCTGTTTCAGGCGCCGCCGCTGGTAGCGCATCTGTGACCAACCACCGACCTTCGACAGATGATGGATCTTCTTGCAGAATCTATCCATATCATCGATGATCAGTCCCGCGACAAGCATTATCCGGACACAATGCGCATCGATCATGATAACGCCGATGCTCTCATATTCGTCATACTGCAGCGCAAGAGGATGAATGACCGCCTCCCGGTCCACTGCAACCAATGGTTCAGGCGGCATTTTCAGTTCCACCGTTTTCAGATAATCGGCACCCAGGTCGGCGAAGAAAGCAAGACCCGGTCCTTTGAAACCCGCCTGTTTCTTTTCTTTTATCATATCCTCAAGGAAAGATACCGATGTCTCAAGATATTCACGCTCCGCAGACGACAAAAGAGGGAAGATCCTTCTGGATTCCTGGCTGATAAAACGAACTGCTCTGTCCCAGCCCCGCGCCAAATCTAAATAAACCGAGAGTACTGTCCTTTCGTTTGCGGATAAGACAGAAAGTTCTTTGAGAAGACCTTCGGTTATCTCACCGGCTTCGTAAATCACTTCTTCCTCCATCTCTCGGCGAATTCTATCCTCTTACCCGGCGAGGGATGCGAATATTTGTACCATTCTATGAATCGATTCGGAAATGCGATCGATAATTGCTCATTGCAGAATTTTGCAATGAGATGCACGAATGCAAGGGTATCCCCGGTGAGTTCCAGCGCACCGCTATCCGCCCTGCGTTCGTAGTACCTTGAAAGGCCTGCACCCACCGGTCTGAAAACATAAGATATCGCAAAGAAGATGATCGCGAAGACAGGAAACGCAGCGACATCCGCCGCGCTTACAAAACCAAACCAGGCGTATACGACTGGCTGGATCCTGTAGAAAATGTAGAACATCAACAAGGTCGTAAGCGACTGCCAGAGAATTAGCCACCACATATGATGCTCACTGTAGTGTACAATTTCGTGAGCAACCGCGCTGAGCACTTCATTTAGCTCGTATTTCGACAAGAGCGTATCACCGATGAGGATCCGCTTTGTGTTACCCAACCCCACCACTGCGGCGTTCGCCTTGGTCGTTTTGCTGCTCAGGTCAATGCTATATACTCCTTGGACGTCAACACCAGCGCGGCTACTTAGTTGGGTTATCTCTTTATTCACTTCATCATTCTGGATCGGAGACGATCTATAGAACAACGGCAATATAACAACTGGAAATACGTTTGTGAGTATGACACTGAATCCGATCATTATCGCGGACAACCACAACCACCATAGAGTCGGCGCTAAAGGTATGAGGAGATAGATGACCTCGAAGACCAGCAATCCGATCACATAGGTGACAAGAAAAGACTTCAACCAATCCATGAACCAAGCCCGGCGGTTCTGTGTCGAAAATCCGTACTTGTGCTCGATCACATACCCCTCGGCATATCCAAAAGGTAAGGTCAGAAAAGAGAAGACGAAATACAAAGCCGAGAAATACACAGCGATCAGCAATGGCCTGGTGCCAATGGTACCCGACAAGAGTCCCACAAAACCTTTTGAAAGATCAAGCAAAAGAATCACCGCCAGTAACACTGCACTGACAATCAGTGATCCGATACTCAATCTCAGATTATTATTTCGGTAACGCCGTGCAATCTTCTGTCGTTCTGCATCGATAAGTGGATGCGTGCGCTGCGATGGCATTCATCATTCTACATATCGGCAAATGACATGTCAATGATAACTTGACTTTTCACTCGTTTGGAATAGAATTGAACGATACAAGGGGGTAAGATGAAACAAATTTACGTCTTTGGCAAGCCAGATTGCACTGTCTGCAAGGACACGCGTGAAAAATTAATGTATTTCAAAGAAAAAAATAGATTTGATGCACCAATTAAGTACTACGACATGGAAACCGTAGAGGGGCTAACCGAAGGAGCATACCGCGAAGTTAGCGATATCCCCACGGTAATAATTCTCGATGGCAGCCAGGAGCTCGTCCGCTGGGTAAAGAAACCGCCGATCAGCGAAGAATTCCTGCCGTACTTGACTTAGGTAGCTCAAATAAAGCAACTCATAAAACTCAAGAATATTCTTAAAAGATATCCGGGTGTCGTCGTAGCATTTTCCGGCGGTGTCGATTCTACATTACTCCTCAGCGTCGCCAAAGAGATCCTCGGTGATAAGGTCATTGCCGTAACCGTGGCCTCAGCGCTGCAGCCAAGAGACGAAACTGCAGATGCCTCCCGCATCGCCCGCCGCCTCGGCTCAAAGCATGTTGTTTATCGTATCGATGTTTTATCCGATAAGAAAATATCGAGCAACCCTGTGGATCGGTGCTACTACTGTAAGATGTTATTGATGAAGAAGATCAAAGAACTGGCAGAGAAAGAAGGGTATGTGGCAATCGAAGCATCCAACAGTTCAGACCTCAAAGACCATCGGCCCGGACTGAAGGCGGTTAGATGTCTCGGAATAAGATCGCCGCTGATCGAAGCCGGGCTGAAAAAAGCAGATATCAGAAGAGCGGCAAAAGCACGCGGGTTACCAAATTGGAGCAAACCAAGCAGCGCATGCCTGGCTTCCCGAATACCTTACAATAAAGCTATAACCATGGAAAGCCTCAAACGCGTGGAGAACGCTGAAATGTACTTGAAAAGAATAGGCCTTTCACAGGTCCGGGTAAGGGATCACTTCCCGGTCGCGCGTATCGAGACAGGAGACCGCGAGTTCAAGACATTGATCGCGAATCGACAGAGGATCTGTAAATACCTGCGCAGGCTCGGCTACAAGCATATTGCCATGGACCTCGATGGCTACCGTACGGGCAGCTTGAACCCCTAATGGCAAAAAACCTCGGAGATTTGTCAAAATCCATCTTCAAAGTCGGGTTGTTCGGGTTCGGCGGCGGTCTCGGCATGCTCGCTCTGCTGCGCGCCGAGTGCGTAAAGAGAAAAAAATTCATCACCGACGATGACCTCGCTACGGCAGTGGCAATGGGACAGATGCTCCCTGGTCCATTCGTGCCGAATTACTGTGAGTATATTGGCTATCATCTGTTTGGAATACGCGGCGCCCTGGCCGCAGGTGCTGCACTCATACTACCATCCTTCATTCTCATGATCGTTCTCTCCTGGTTCTACCTGACCTATAATACCCTGCCCGGCATTACCCTTGTATTCAAGGGTATCGGTGCCGTGATCACATCGATCATCCTCTGGGCTTCATACGAAATGGGACGCGTACTGATCAAAAATGTAAAAGGAGTGGTCATATTCTTTTTTGCCCTGGCACTTTTCCTCCTACGATTCGACCCGATACTCACCGTTATCATCAGCGGCATTCTCGGTATCGCGTTCGAACACACCAGATTCACGCGCCGCGCCATTCTTGCGGTACCCATCTTCATTTTTGATATTAGAAAAGCCTTCGAGCTGTTCGGTGTCTTTGCTAAGATCGGAACAGTGATCTTCGGCGGCGGCTACGCAGCAATTCCATTCATCCAGAATGAGGTCTGCACTACGCGCAACTGGCTTACGGTGAAAGAATTCGTCGATGCCGTGGCCCTGGGGCAGATGACACCGGGACCGGTCGCGATAACCGCGACCTTCGTCGGCTTCAAAGTGATGGGAATACCTGGAGCTTTGATCGCCACCCTGGGCATATTCCTGCCATCATTTCTTATGTTGCTGGTCATGGTGCGCATCTACCGGAGAATATCTTCAAATATCTACGTCCGGTCTTTTTTCAACGGCATCAAAGCCGCTGTTGTGGCGATTCTGCTCTCAACCGGCGTTTTCTTTGCGATTCTCAACTGGCAACAGCCAGCCTACGCGGTCTTCGGCACAGTTGCGTTGTTTCTACTACTCTTCCTCAAATTCGAGCCGATATTCCTTATTCTCGCTGGCGCCATCTTCAGTTTGATCGCGCGGTAAGACAACCATACACCCTTAAAATCTGTCCAGAATTCCAGAACCTCATAATCTCAGTATGATCTATCTGTCTTCGAACTACTTCCAGTCTTCTTCCACCAGCTGGAATTCAGCAACTGCACTCCGTTCCTTGCCGCTGACCAGGTCCTTCACCTTCA
>CP070802.1:1411158-1431734 GCA_020343595.1 Caldifarciminota bacterium
CAGTACATCGCTGCCAATGACACTTTCTACACCCAATATGAAATTCAGCTGACGGTTTTCGACAACGAAGCCCGCCAGGTAACCGGCGATTACTGGCGCCGGCGGTCGATTCAAGAAAGTGACAAGGTCACCGACTCGGTAAAAATCAGCCTCCCAAAGGAGAGCGATTCTTTCGTTCTCAAGATACTGGATCTGCATGGGGGCGAGATATTCAGTTCCTCTCAGAGGCTCATACAGGTTAGGAATATGGCGAACATCTACTGGTCAGTCCACAATGACACATTACATCTGACGTTCACCGTCTTTAACGAACAGGGTATGATCGACAGCGTTTCCGCAACGATTGCCGATTCACGGAGAATAATCTCTCTGCGGAGAGGCACTTACGCGGACTCGATCGATTTCGATGTTGCTGGATTGCCGATCGACGATTATCAACTAAGATTGGAAATGTATGCCGAGCAGGGTAAGGTCGACGAATCGATCATTCCGATCAAGGTATCCCGTCCCTTTTATCTGGATAACGCCACCTGGGCAGCAAAGGTGGAACAACTGCAGTACATCGGGACTCCAACCGAGATCGACATCCTAGAAAGGGCCGATGTATCAGAGAGAGACAGTCTGTGGGCGGCATTCTGGAAGAATTTCGACCCCACGCCGAATACCATCTATAACGAGAAAGAAGTAGAGTACTATGAGAGGATAGCGTATTCTGATGAACATTTTGCGAATGGAGACAGGGGCTGGCGCAGCGACCGGGGACGCGTCTTCGTGACCTACGGTCCTCCAGACGAGATCCAGTCCTACCCTTACGAACTCGACACATTTCCCTACGAAATATGGATCTATTACAAAAATAATCTACGATTCATCTTTGTTGACCGATATGGGTTCGGTCAATATACTCTTGTTAACAGAAATGGACTGAGACCATGATTGAACTTCTTATCTTTATGCTATCGGTTGGAAATATCGATTTCTTCGTCGACCCGATTGTATACAAAATGGGTATTGAGGTAGAGGATACTACAACACATATGTTGTCGACCGAAGAAATATACTACGCCGAATTCAACTGTGAAATACCCTACGGAGAACTGTACTATCAATCCGCGGAAAACATCATTTTCGCATCCGCTATCATTCCCTTCAAGATCGTCAATCTCGAACGACCCGATTCCCTCGTTGATACGTTATACCGGCAATTCACCATACCTTCTTTTTCGTACGCTGCCAGGGAACGGGTTTCATTCCTCGTTCAATTCGGCACATATCTGACCGAAGGCAGATATCAGTACAACGTCGAGGTGCAGTCCGGCGAAAAGAGCGGGCTCACCACCGATGTTCTGGAAATAGCCAGAGATGACTATCGCATGAGCGACATCGTGCTTTCAAGCGAGATCACTGTTGACACGATCGGCGACTACCTCAGGAAAGGAGACCTCAGAGTAATTCCGCGGCCTTCTCACATATTCGATGATCGGTTCAAAAATCTGTGTTTCTATTATGAAATGTATGATGTTATCCCGGACGTAGATACCCTTTCTGCCGTATACACGATAACCGACAGTAGCGATCGTGCAATCCGCAAGGTATCGAGGACGATCGAAAAGATCTTTCCAGCCCAGGCCGTCAACTGCGGACTGAGCATACAAGGCATTGAAGCCGGCGACTACAGACTCGTCGTCACCATTCAGGACGACGATGCCAATACGATCGATCAGAAGGAAGTTCCCTTCACTATAACCAGGATAGAACGTCAAGAAGTGAGTTACGAAGGCATGCCCTATTACGAAGAGATCGAATATTTCATGGACTCCCGGTCGTACAAGGAATTCCTCAAATTGTCAAAGGAAGGCAAGAAAACCTTCCTCGATAGATTCTGGCGAACTCAAGACTATTATGCAATTGCTGAGAGATTTGAGTACGTCGACGAACATTTTCACCATGGCAATACGCCGGGAAGAAAGACCGATCGGGGAAGGATCTACATCAAGTATGGTATTCCTGAAGAGATCGAACGCCCGTTGCCAATGGAACATCAGGAATCAAGACCGTATGAACACTGGCAGTACGCGAACGGTGAGCAGTTCATATTCGTCGATTTACGCGGCGCGAACAATTACGTTCTCGTCTGGACGAACGCACTGGATGAAAGAACCCAACCCACTCTATACAAGTACCTCCCTCCCGAGAAACAGGAACTCATATATTAGCCGGGAATAGCTGTCGTTTCTGAACGCCGCGAGAAAGTGTCGTTCCCATCAAAAGAGAGTGTTATTTTGTCGATCGGCGAGTTACCAGTTATTGCTCTCACCTGACCGGCAGGCTGACAATGATCGACTACCACATTCATACTAACCACTCAATAGATGCATCTGGGACGTTGGCCGAATACTGCCAGAAAGCCCTGGAAATCGGACTGGAGGAGATATGCTTCACAAACCACTGCGAACTAGATCCACAACGGAATGATTCATTCATGAGGTTTAATGGAAACCCTGAGCCCGTATCCAACGCCGGACTCATCAATCTCCAGCATGAGGTTTTCGAAGTGCGCGATCGCTTCGCGAGAAAAGGTCTTTCGGTGAAATTCGGTATCGAAGTCGGTTATGACCCGGGTATCGAGAACAAATTACAAGCCATCACGACCGGACTCGAACTTGATTTTGTAATCGGAGCGATTCACTGTCTTGACCACATCTGTATCGACAGTTCGCGCGAATGCGGTAAATACTTCGACATGCACGATGTCGAAGAATACATTAGTAATTATCTAAACGCAGTTTCCAATCTAGTCAGCAGTAAACTATTCGACTCAATTGCGCATATCGACGTATACAAGAAATACGGACTCGGCTACTACGGTGAGGAAATATACAATGCACCCCGAGAAGTCATGGCCCAAATCTTCAAATCCATAAAGGAAAATGGCATTGCGATGGAAATCAACACGGCAGGCATGCGTTTCATGAGCGAATTCTATCCAGCACCCACGTTAATGAAAATGGCCCGCGAGCATGGCCTCGAAAGGATAACAATCGGTTCGGACAGCCACAAGCCGGCTGACCTGGGAAAGGATCTCGAACCGGCCATCGCCTACCTCCGATCATACGGTTTCCACACCATATACCGTTTTGAGAATAGAAGACCTATCGCATTAAGAATTTAGCTCGACTCCTTTGCCAACATAGAGCAGCACCGACTCGTTTTCTAATCCTGGTCCCGACCTCGATGGTCTCAGTCATATTGACTGGGCCGTTTTCCTGGATATAATACTACGATGGAGCAAAGAATAACGAACGTCTACATCGAGGATGAGATAAAGGCATCCTACCTCGATTATGCAATGAGTGTCATTGTTGGCCGTGCCCTGCCCGGCGTTCGCGACGGGCTCAAACCGGTTCAGCGACGCATCCTCTATGCCATGTCTGAAGCCGGACTGCTGGCAAACCGCCCCTACAAGAAATCGGCCACGGTCATCGGCGATGTGCTCGGCAAGTACCACCCGCACGGCGATATGGCGATCTATGACGCCCTTGTGCGCATGGCTCAAGATTTCTCCATGCGTTATGCACTGGTCGACGGACAGGGTAATTTCGGCTCGATCGACGGCGACGCTCCGGCCGCATACCGGTACACCGAGGCCAAGCTCACGCCGCTGGCAGAGGAAATGCTCAAGGACCTGAACAAGGATACGGTGGACTTCACGCCCAACTTCGACGGTCGGCTCAAAGAACCCGTGGTCCTGCCTGCCAATGCTCCGAACCTGCTGTGCAACGGTGCCTCGGGCATCGCCGTTGGTATGGCAACGAATATTCCACCTCATAATCTCGGTGAGATCGTCAAAGCATTGATCGCGATCATCGACAATCCCAAGATCAAGGACGATGCTCTGTACAGGATCGTTCCGGGCCCGGATTTTCCAACCGGCGCCATTATCATCGGTCGGGCTGGTATCAAGCAAGCATATCGGACCGGCAAAGGGAGGTTGATCATCAGAGGCAAGGCGCGCATCGAGGATATCAAATCCGGCAAACAGGCCATCGTCATCACGGAAATACCTTATCAGGTGAACAAGAGTTCTCTGCTCGAAAAGATCGCCAACCTTGCACGTCAGAAGAAGGTCGAGGACATCTCGGATTTGCGCGACGAATCGGACAAAGACGGCATCAGGATCGTCGTCGAGTTGAAACGTGATGCCAATCCTCAGATCGTCCTCAATAATCTGTACAAGTACACCAACCTGCAAATACCTTACGGCATCCAGATCCTGGCTCTCGTGAGCGACACTCCGCGGACGCTTTCCCTTCGCGAAGCCCTCCAGCACTTCATTGATTTCAGGTTCGAGGTCGTACAGCGCCGTACCAAATTCGAACTCGCCGAAGCCGAACGAAGAGCCCACATTCTTGAAGGTTTAAAGATCGCAATCGAGAACATCGATACGGTGGTGAAAATAATAAAGAAATCCAGGGATGTCCAGGTTGCCAGACAAAAGCTGATGAAACGCTTTTCCCTCAGCGAAATCCAGGCCCAGGCCATTCTAGATATGCGTCTCGCACGGCTCACAAATTTAGAGAAAGAGACTCTGGAAAAAGAATACCTCGCCCTGATAAAAGAGATCGCCCGATTGAAATCGATATTGAAATCGCGGAAGGGAATCTTTCAGGTCATAAAAACAGAATTACGGAAACTCGCCGAACGTTATTATGATTCAAGAAGGACGATCATTGTCGATGCCGAAGCCGAAGAATTGACGATCGAGGACCTGATCGGCGAAGAAGACATGGTCGTGAGCCTCACCCAGCGCGGTTACATAAAGAGGCAGCCGATAACGACCTACCGGAATCAAGCGAGGGGCGGCCACGGCCGCAAGATCCACGAAGTACGCGGTGAGGATGTTGCTAATCAACTGCTCATCTCAAAGACGACCGATACCCTCCTCTTCTTCTCGGATCAGGGTAAGGTCTATGCGTCAAAGGTATATGAGATCCCGGAATCCGGTCCCCTTTCAAAGGGTCGCGCCCTGGCCAATCTCGTCCAGTTGGCATCCAACGAACACATAACTGCCTGTCTGTCGATCAAGGATTTCTCTTCAAGATCATTCATCTTCATGGCGACGAAAACAGGAAAGGTCAAGAAGACGTCGTTAGAGGACTACGAGAATACGAGGAAGAAGGGTATCATCGCGATAAAACTTGCCCGCAATGATCGATTGATCGCAGCGAGGCTGACGTCGGGCAAGGATTCAGTACTGCTCACGACCCGTGACGGTCTCACCCTCCGGTTCAGCGAAAAGAACATCAGACCCATGGGCCGCAATGCTGCCGGGGTCAGAGGGATCAGGTTGGGCAAGGGCAACGAACTCGTTGGCTTCAACATTGCACGTACCGATGAAGATATGCTCATCGTCGGCGCACGCGGCATTGGCAAGCGTGTCAAGTTCGATGCGATCGGTGAAAAAGGCCGTGGCGGAAAAGGGATGAAGGGAATGACGATCGACACCAAGACCGGCAAGGTGGCAGGCGTTGCCAGTGTGAGTGATGCCGATGATCTCATCGTTATGACGAAGACCGGCAAGGTGATAAGGACGCCGGTCAATACGATAAAAGTGCTTAGCCGTCAGGCAAAAGGGGTGAAGATCATCGCGCTGGGAAAAGATGATTCCGTCGTGAGTATCGCTCCGATCAAAGCAAGCGTGTGAAGACCAAAAAGAATTCCAAGAAAAGAAAACCCTGGGATCAATATTTCATGTCGATCGCCGAGCTAGTTGCCGAGCGCTCGACCTGCCTGCGCCGTCAGGTCGGCGCGGTTATCGTCAAAGACAGACGCCTCCTTGCCACGGGCTATAACGGTGCACCAGGCGGAGTGCCCCATTGTGAAGACGTAGGCTGCCTGCGCGGAAAAATGGGCGTGGCTTCAGGTGAACGCCACGAGTTATGCCGCGGTGTCCATGCCGAACAGAATGCGCTCATCCAGGCAGCGACGTTCGGTGCCAGCGTGAGCGGCGCGATAATCTACACGACCCACCAACCCTGCTTCATCTGCACCAAAATGCTTATCAATGCCAAGATCAAAAAGATCTGCTACAAAAAAGAGTATCCCGACGAACTCGCGATCGGCATGCTGAAGGAAGCAGACATTCAATTCACCCGGATCGACTGAAGGGCGACAAAGTAAAATAAACTCTGGCACGCGTTCATCTGAATAGAATGCCCTATCTCTATTGATGTCTCCAAGAATCGTGCCTCATGAAACCACGAGCGATCACCGCTATTTATTGACAAGAAACACAATCAGGATATAGTTAGCCTGTGAAGATACTGCAGCGTATCCTGACGGTAGTGCTTGTCGGTGTGATATTCTTCTTCCTTGTCCGTAGCCTGATCGCAAACTGGACACAGATTCCCTTCACAGAACTAAGGTTCAATATATTCTATGTCATCATCTCATTTATGTGCCTGGCAGTATACTTCGCCCTACTGAGCCGTGGATGGTCGAGCATCGTCACCGCGTTGGGTAGTAAAGTATCTTATGGAAAGGCCTTCTGGATCGTTTCGACCTCCCAGATCGCCAAGTACGTACCCGGCGGCATATGGTATACAGTTGGTCGGGTATACCTGGCCAGGACCGAGAAGGTTAAAGAAGAGATCGGTCTATTGAGCGTGGTCTTCGAGACGTTCCTGCTCATGCTCACGAATCTGATAATATTCTTGATAACGATAAACTTCATTCAGGGCGAAACGTTTCTGAGTCCTCTCTTATCAATTACGTTCATTGCCGTCATCCTCATCCTGCTCTATCCTCCTTTTCTTAACAAGCTGCTCAACCTGGGTTTGCGCATACTCAAGAAGCCGGCCGTAGAACTACATGCCCGGTATCTCAGCATTCTAAAGATCTCAACATGCTTCTTTGCCCTCTGGATCGCCCAGATTACCGGCTACTTCTTTCTCATCAATTCCATCTACGCAGTCAATTTATCCCAGCTGCCGAACCTCGCTGCAGCATATACCCTATCCTGGATAACCGGTTTCATCGTGCTGTTCGCGCCTGGCGGCCTCGGCGTCAGGGAAGGCATGATGGCATTGATCCTCTCATCCATTTTACCCTTACCGCTTGCCATCGCCATCAGTTTTATCACGCGTGTCTGGATCACCATCTTCGAGATCTTGGTCTTCTTCGTCGGCTTGCTCATCCGGCGTAGGACTAACAGACAGACCGCGCCTTGACTATAGGGATGAAATTCCTATACTTATTCAATGAGTAAGAAATCAAAACAAAAGAAAGCCCATATACAGAACGAGAAACCCTTCTTCCTCGAAATACACTGGGAGAAATTCCTTCTCATCCTTTTGTTTGCTCTGCCACTCGTTTATTTTTTCTCATTCCTCAGCGCCGATAGGATGATCGCCGGGTCTGATTATTTGATCGGCGGCTATCCCTTCGAAAAATGGATCGGCGAACAGGAAGAAATGCCGTTGTGGTATCCCCATATTTTTGGCGGTGTGCCCGTGCTCGGCTCTCCGGTCGGCGGTCCACTGGCGCCGCTCGCCCAACTCAGAGAGATCATACCGCCGCATGTCGTCCTTGCCCTTTCATTTGTAATATTCCTCTTCCTTGCCGGCCTGGGTATGTATCTGTATCTGAAAGCCATTGGCCTATCACCCTATTCAGCCGCGCTCGGCGCGGTGATATACCAGTTCATCGGCAACCTGGCAACGACACCGGCAGCCGGCCATGCTGGCCGTGCCGCCAGCATCGCCATGTTCCCGCTCATGCTGTTCTTCATCCACTCGGGTTTGAAGTCCAGACGCATACTCTACTTCTTGCTCGCCGCGCTGGCAACCGCTTTTGCTTTTTACGAAGGCCATTTCCAGATAACCTATTATGGTCTGCTATTCATCTTTGCATATGTCATCTATTTCTTGATCGCCCACCGCAAGGACTACACCAAAAAGGATGTCATCAAGGTACTCGGCTATGGCCTCCTCACCGTAGCCATCATTTGTCTGCTCATGGCCGCGATCTGGCTCCCGGTGCTCGACGGTCTCGGTACTGCGGCACGTGGTGTAGAAAGGGGCTATGAGTATGCGACATCATGGGCAATGCCCCCATCAGAACTCGCGGATATCTTCATACCTACTTTCTCCGGAATACTCGACAAGTACTGGGGCGTGAACAGTTTCAAGATCCACCTTGAATACTTCGGTATCATTGCCGTCGTCCTTGCTGCTCTGGCAATTATCCTATGGTGGAGAAGACGCTATGTAAAATTCTATGCGATCGCGGCACTGGTGGTGGTCCTCATCGCGATCGGCAGCGCAACACCGTTCTTCAGAATCCCCTATGCGCTTATCCCCGGATTCAGATTATTCCGCGCACCGGCGTTGATATTCTACCTTGCCAGCTTCAGCATGATCGTGCTCGGTACGATCGCATTTGACAATGTCTTCGTCAACAATAAAGACGTAAATCGGAAAAGAATGCTCGTCGTCACCAGTATCATTATCGCGGTCTTCATTCTCATCGCGCTCGTTTTTTCCATCGGCGGCGATTCACTGGCCCGCGCGCTGCAAGAATCGATGAAAGACAGACTGCTCTCGCTCTGGGGAACCCAGACCGCGCGCGTAAAATTGTCGAACATTCAGAAGAACTTTCCCAGTCTGATCGGCGGTGCCTGGCGAACCGTTCTTTTCGCGGCGATCATTGGCGGTCTTGCCTATCTCGCGATCAAACGTAGGATAAAGACATGGATCTTCTCGATACTGCTCATCGTTGCTGCACTCTTTGATCAATTGACCATCGTATCAAGATTTTTGCCCAAAGCACCAGCCCCTAAGCAGTACTATTCTGCTGACGATGTGACGCGATTCCTGAAGGAGGATAAGACTTTATTCCGCGTCTTCCCCACGCCCTGGTACGAGCATGCGTCAGATCTATATCTGTTGTATAACGACATTCAAAGTGCTGGCGGATATTTCCCCAACCCCCTCAAACGCTATCAGGAATTCATCGGCGCGGGACAGAGCGTCATGTTCACGCCACCAAACCTTATCCAGTATCCGCATTTCAATGACATACTCAACATCAAATACATCATCGCGCCCACCCTGCCCGATGACATTACACAATTCGACCCGCAGGTCCAGGCCCTCGTCATGAGGATAAAAACATTCTTAGCAAGGTTTCAGCGCGCTTTCAGCGGAGGTCGATACACGGTCTATGAGAACCAACACACAATACCCCGAGCCCACCTTGTCTATGCCTACGAGGTGTGTGACGAAGACGAAGTGATGAACATATTGAAATCACAGACTCACGACCCGTATACTACAGTGCTGCTCGAGCAGGACCCCGGTCTGCCGGTTCCGGAACTGTCTGAGAATCCACTTTCTGACACGGTCGAACTGCTGCGATACACGCCCAATGAGATCGAGTACCTTGTCAAGACCGAATCTCCCGGTTTTCTGGTGATCGCTGACAACTGGCACCCGGACTGGCAGGCCTTTGTTGATGGCGAACAGACCCCGACCTACATTGCCAACCATACGTTCAGGGCAATCTACCTAACGGGCGGACAGCATGAAGTTGTCATGAAGTACCTGTCCCGAGGCTATATCCTCGGCAGGATCGTCTCGATCATTGCACTTGTTTTGGTCGCCGGCATCCTGGCGATCAGCATAAGATTTAAGTTCTGAATTAATCCCGAAACTAAAATCGCCCAAACCGATCGACTTCCGGAGAAGTGTAAATCACATACTTCAGACACTTGATTTTTGTGCTCAGATGTGTATACTGATTGCTAATGAAAAAAGTCGAGAATATCCTCAGGCAAAACGGACACCGAAAAGAAAGAATAATACAGATACTGAGTGACATTCAAAGGATTTACAACTACTTGCCCAAGGAAGTCCTACAATATATCAGCGGACGGCTGCGATTACCGCTCAGCGAGATCTACAGCATTGCCACCTTCTACGCAGCATTCAGTCTCAAACCACGGGGCAAGCACCTCGTAACAGTCTGTATGGGTACGGCCTGTCACGTGCGCGGCGCGCCCGCAGTACTCAGCCGGTTGGAAGAACGGCTTGGAGTTGAATCCGGCGGAACAACGTCGGACAATCAATTCACACTGAAGACGGTGAACTGCCTTGGCGCATGTGCCCTCGCCCCCATCGTCGTTGTCGATGAAGAATATCATGGTCAGACAACCGTGAACAAAGTGGACAAACTAGTGAAGACCTATGAGAAAGACGAAAATTAGCCGCGAGTATCGTCAGCACCTGCTGGTTTGCGCCGGCACAGGCTGTGTGGCCAATCATTCATTCGACGTCAAAGAAGGACTCCAGACCGAGATCATCAAGAAAGGCCTGCAGGATGAAATCCAGGTCATCACAACTGGCTGCCAGGGTTTTTGTGAGCGCGGACCGATCGTCATTGTCCAGCCCGACGGTATATTCTATCAACGCATTAGGAAAAAGGATATCCCCCATCTCGTCGAAGAACACCTACTAAAGGGCCGTCCAGTGAAAGAATTGATGTACGTACCTTCACCCAAGGAAGCTCCGGTCCCGAGGATGATGGACATCGATTTTTTCAGACACCAGCGTCTCATCGTGCTGCGGAACCGCGGACGCCTCGACCCGGAAAATATCGATGAGTTTATCGGCTTCAATGGCTACGGCGCACTGGAAACCGCACTCACAAAGATGACGCCTGAGCAAATAATAAAGGAAGTCAAGAATTCGGGACTGCGTGGTCGTGGTGGTGCCGGTTTTCCGACCGGCAAGAAATGGGAACTCTGCCGCCAGGAAAAGGGACGGGATAAATACTTGATCTGTAATGGAGACGAAGGAGACCCGGGCGCTTTCATGGACCGCAGTGTCTTGGAAGCCGATCCCCATTCGGTCATTGAAGGACTGGTCATCGGCGCCAGAGCGATCGGCGCGCACCAAGGTTTTGTGTATGTACGGAGTGAGTATCCACTTGCGGTCAAACGATTGAAAATCGCGCTGCGCCAGGCCCGTGATTACGGTCTCCTGGGAAAGAATATCCTGGGCACTGGCTTTAACTTCGAAATCAACGTGACCCAGGGCGCTGGAGCCTTTGTGTGCGGAGAGGAAACGGCTCTCATTGCTTCAATCGAAGGCAGGGTCGGCAGACCGCGGCAACGACCGCCATATCCCTCTGAAAAGGGACTCTGGGGAAAACCCACAAACATCAACAACGTAGAGACCTGGGCCAATGTGCCGATGATCATTCAACGCGGGGCAAAATGGTTCTCTTCCATCGGTACCAAAACAAGCAAGGGAACGAAGATATTCTCGCTCGTCGGTAAGATCAACAACACCGGATTGGTCGAAGTACCCATGGGCATCACGATGCGCGAGATCATCTATGACATAGGTGGCGGCATACCCCATGGTAAAGAATTCAAGGCGGTTCAAACCGGCGGCCCTTCGGGTGGGTGTATTCCCAATGAAATGCTCGATCTCCCGATCGATTACGAAAGTCTGACCAAGGCCGGCTCGATGATGGGTTCGGGCGGCATGATCGTAATGGACGAAGATACCTGTATGGTCGATGTGGCGCGCTACTTCATAAACTTCACTCAGGAAGAATCATGTGGTAAATGCCCCCCCTGCCGCATGGGGACGAAACACATGGTCGATATCCTCGACCGGATCACGCGTGGCCAGGGAACAGACAAAGATATTGCGATGCTGGAGACTATTGCCGAGAATGTGAAACTCACCTCATTGTGCGGACTGGGACAGACTGCACCAAATCCTGTCCTGACGACGCTCAAGTACTTCCGTGAGGAATATGTAGCACACATCAAAGAGAGACGCTGCCCGGCACTTGTATGCCAGAACCTGATCTCCTATATCATCGACCCCGAACTGTGTGGCGGCTGCACGGTTTGTGCAAAGAACTGCCCGAGCGACGCAATCCATGGTGAGCCCAAGAAAGTCTACGAAATCGATCAGAAGAAATGCACGAAATGTGGCATCTGTATCACAGTCTGCCCGCCGAAATTCAACGCGGTCAGAAAAGTATCCCCATCGCTGACATGATGACGATAACGATCAATGGCAAGCGCGTAAAAGCGAAGAGAGGTGAAACAGTCTTGAAGGTCGCCGAAAGGGCAGGCATCAGGATCCCGACACTGTGCTATCACAAAGAACTTACCCCCTACGGTGGCTGCCGTCTCTGCGTCGTCGAGGTGGAAGGGACAAGAACACCGCTCACTGCCTGCACCCTCGTTGCTGAACGCGGCATGGTGGTCAGAACCGACACGCCGCGCCTGCGCAAACTGCGCAAGTTCACACTTCAATTGATGCTATCAGAACACCCCAACGCGTGTCTCATTTGTGAGCGCGATGCCGACTGTACGAATTTCCAGGAATGCATTAAAAAAGCAGCGGTAACCTTCGGGTGTAAATCCTGCCCCCAGAACGAAAATTGCGCACTGCAGGACATGGTGCGAGAATTCAAAATCAAAGATATCCCTTTCGATTTCAATTATCGCGGTCTCGAATTGGAGAGACACGATCCGTTCTTTGACCGTGACTACAATCTGTGTATTTTGTGCGGACGGTGCATTCGCGTGTGCGCCGAAATAAGAGGCGCTCACACGCTTGAATTCCACCATCGTGGACCCGACACCTTGGTCGGCACTGCGTTCGATCAGTCTCATCTTGAATCGGACTGCCAATTCTGCGGTGCCTGCGTTGACTTCTGCCCGACCGGCGCGCTAAGAGATAGGTTCAGCCGGTATGACAAACCCCCCGATAAGAAAGTGAAGACCACTTGCATGCTGTGTAGTATTGGATGCCAGATCGACCTCAATCTTTCCGCAGGCAAGATCACCTGTACTACACCGCACGCCAGTCACATCTGCGCGCGCGGACGCTTTGGCATCGCACCGCTTGTCAATCACCCGAAGCGCATCACCGTTCCTTTAATGAAGAAAGGTGACACGCTGGTCGAGGTCGAGTGGGAAGAGGCACTGTCATTCGTCGCCAACAAACTGCGCAAGAATAGGAAACATACTGGCATTCTGCTCAACTCTGAGCTGACCAGCGAAGCGATCGGCAAAATCCATTCGTTCGCCGATAATCTGCAAATTAAGATCGCCGTTCAAATGCATCCGGGCAATACACCGGAGCCACTGGATACGACGACCTTGAAAGGCAAAGTGGCGTTTATCGTCTTGAACACCGACCTGGTGGCTGATTTTTCGGTTCTCCTGCTCGGGCTTCGCAAGAAACACAAGAATAATGCAGTGTTCATCGTCATCGATCCGGTCGCTGGACGCTCAAACCGCTATGCAGATGTTGTACTGAATCCGGCGCCGGGAGCCGAAGATGACGTTATCAAACTGCTCTCGGGTTCGAGGAGCAAGAAAAAGAAAACGGGCGTTTCTGCCGACGCGATCGACGCGGCAAGGCATCTGATCGAAAACAGAAAAACCTATGTCCTGTACAACCCGTCGAATGCGCCCTCGGTAAAGATCAAAAAACCGTTCAGGGCGATGCCGTTGAACCCGAAGAGTAATACACTAACGATCGCAAGATCGGGCTTCGACATCACGCCCGAACAGATGCTCGCGGAAAAATATATCAACTGTCTCTACCTTATCGGCAGTGCTGTAGATCTCGACAGAAAATACGATACCGTCATCGTTCAAGACTGCTTCCTCCCGGATTTTGAATTCGATGTATTCCTACCGGCTGCCACTTTTGCCGAATCCTCCGGCAGTGTCCGGGATATCAACGGCAAATTGAAACGGGTACGCAGGGCCGCCGTACCGGCGGGCAGAGCATTGTCCGATGGACAGATCATCGATGATCTCGCCCGCACGTTAAAAATCAAACTCAAGAAAAAAATTCCAAAGAAGAAAGCCAAGCGGGTGAAGAAGGTCCTTCCCGCAAGAACCAGCAGGAAGTATCCGTTAAATCTGATCGCGCGTCAGAATACTTATGGTTACCGTAGCAAACCCCTTTCCGCCGTCTTGAAAGGGTTTGACCGTTTGCGTGAAGACCGGCATGTCTGGTTGAACGGAAGAACCGCCGCGAAATACAAGTTAAAGGAAGGAATGGAAGCGACAGTGAATGGTCCTCATGTCACGTATACCGGACGTGTCAAGATCAGTTCGTCCGTACCCGATGGTGCAGTGTTGATATACTTCTACGGATCATCCAGAAATGCTCATGTAGGCCCAGTGAGGATAGAATGTACAAAGTCTTGAAACGGGAGAAGATAGTACCCAACATCCATCATCTTGTCATCGAATCCGATATCATACATACGAACGCACAGGCCGGTGAGTTCATTGTCGTCCGCGCCGACGAACCTGGTGAACGCATCCCCCTCAATATTGCAGACTGGGACGAGAAAAGCGTAAGCGCGGTGTTCATGGAGATCGGCACCTCGACAAGAAAGCTGGCCGCGCTCAAAGCCGGCGATGAGATCGCCACCCTGGTCGGGCCGCTGGGTAAACCCACTGAAATGGTCGAAGGTAAGAATATCCTTTGCATCGGTGGGTGCTACGGCATCGGTGCTCTGCTCCCGGTCGTACGGGCCCTCAAGAAGAATGGCAATCGTATCATCACGGCGATCGAGGCGCGGAGTGAATACCTCCTCTACTGGCAGGAAAAACTGAAAGAACATAGCGATGACTTTTACGAGATCACGCGCGACGGCACCAGAGGATTCAAGGGGCACGTCAATGATTTCCTTGCCGGTTACCTTAAGCAGAACAAGGTCGACATGGTCTATGTACAGGGTTGCACATATCTCACCTACTTGACATCGGAGACAACGCGCCCGCTTGAGGTCAAGACGATCGTTGGACTCAATCCAATAATGGTCGACGCAACCGGGATGTGCGGTGTCTGCCGTGTTATCGTTGCGGGCGAAACCAAATTCGGTTGTGTCGACGGACCGGAGTTCGACGGACACCTCGTTGACTGGCAGAATCTCCTATCGCGTCGCAAGATCTATCTAAAAGAAGAAGTCTATTCCTTGAGTTTCTACGAGTGTGAAACATATGGCTAGCAAGATCATACCAAAGAAGACCCCGATGCGAGAACGCCCGGCCAAGGACCGTATCAAGGGTTACAGTGAAGTCCCGTATGGTTACAATGACCAGGAAGCGATCGCCGAGGCAAAACGCTGCCTGCAGTGCAAGAAACCGACCTGTGTACAAGGATGCCCGGTGGAAATCGACATTCCCGGTTTTATCAAATACATCGCCGAAGCCGACTTCTCGAATGCGATAAAGAGACTGAAGGAAAAGAATATATTGCCTGCGGTATGTGGTCGGGTATGCCCCCAGGAGGATCAGTGCGAGAAATTATGCGTGCTGGCAAAGAAATATGAGCCGGTAGCGATCGGACGGCTGGAAAGATTCGCGGCCGACCGTGAAGCAAGCCAGGGTGAAACATCCATTCCAACGATTCCGCCCTCGACCGGGAAAAAAGTTGCGGTGATCGGAGCAGGACCCGGAGGACTGACCGTGGCCGGTGATCTCGTAATGCTCGGACACGATATCACGATCTTCGAAGCGCTGCACAAGCCCGGCGGTGTATTGGTATACGGTATTCCAGAATTCAGATTACCCAAAGCGATCATTGACCGGGAAGTTGACTATCTTGTAAAATGCGGGGCAAAACTTTACCTCGATTACGTGGTCGGCAAGACCAAAACAATAGACCAGTTGTTGAAAGAATTCGATGCTGTCTACATCGGCACCGGTGCTGGCCTCCCCTGGTTCATGAATATCCCGGGAGAAAATCTCAATGGAGTGTATTCAGCGAACGAATATCTGACCCGGGCTAATTTAATGAAGGCCTACCTTTTTCCTGAATACGACACGCCGATTGTTCGCGGCAAGCACGTCGCCGTAATAGGCGGCGGTAATGTCGCCATGGATTGTGCGCGCACCGCCCTGCGGCTGGGTGCTGATGAAGTGAGGATCGTGTATCGACGATCGCTCAAAGAAATGCCGGCACGAGCCGAAGAGATCCATCATGCCCAGGAAGAAGGCATCATCTTTGAGTACCTGACCCTGCCGATAAAATATACGGGCGATGACCATTTCTGGGTCAAGGATATGGAATGTATTAGAATGGAACTCGGCGAACCCGACGCATCGGGCAGACGCCGCCCCGTGCCGATCGAAGGTTCGAATTTCATTGCTCCCGTCGATACCGTTGTCTGTGCAATCGGCCAGAGTCCGAACCCGCTAATACCCCAAACGACGCCCGATATCAAGATCGGGAAATGGGGTAACATTGAAGTGGACGACAAGACCGGTAAGACATCCAAGAAGGGATGCTGGGCTGGCGGTGACGTGGTGCGCGGCGGTGCTACGGTTATCCTCGCGATGGGCGATGCCCGTATCGCTGCCCGGAGCATGGATGAATACCTGAAGACCGGCGACTGGTAAACCAGAACCAAACCCAGAAACAATACCAGCAGCAAAAACATAGAACCCATAACGTCGTCATTAGGTTGAGGTTTAGATGCTGGAAACCCAAAAAACGAGATAGCTTATCAACGTCTAGCTTCCCAACCTCAACCATTGAACCATTTTCAATAACGTATCGAGTTTCGAAACCGCAAGACGTAGGACGATCCGGTCAAATTCTAAATACCAAACTCCAAATAACAAAAAAATCCCAATATCCAAATAGCAAAATACAAAACAGAAGAACGTTGCATGCTGTCACGCTATTTGGAATTTTGGATTTCGGATTTGGAATTTTGTCGTAAATGTATCGTATTCGTGATTCGTAAATCGTGTTCGTAATTGAAACCTGTAAAGGTGGAGTTCAGATCTCGAATTCGGCTCTGCCAATGTAGGCACATGTACCGCCGATCTCGATCGAGTACTTACCGCCCTCTAAATTGCCCCGCATCACAATCAAAGACGGGCGACCCATCTCAACACCCTGTTCGTTCATGATCTCAAATTTCTCTCCGAAAACACGGTGTTTGAGCAAATAGCCGACGAGCGGTCCGGCCGCCGAGCCGGTTGCCGGATCCTCGAGGATACCCAGGTGCGGCGCAAAGAACCTGGTATGAACCTTCACCTTCGGGTTCGTGGTCTCGAGGCTAAACAGATACGGGCCGACCAGATCTCCCTTGAAGAATTTCCTCATGTTGGTCACGTTCCCCTGAGCACGCTCTATTGCTTTCAATGAGTTGATGGGTATGATCAAAATCCGGTTGCCCGTTGACACTTCCTCGACCGGAAGCGCAGCCGATATATCATCAGGCGTAAGATCCACAAGTCCGGCAATCTCCTTCCGATCTTTGTGCTGGGCAAAGAACTCTGGTTCGTTCTGCGTCATCCACAACATACCCTGCTCGCGCCTCAACGGGATGACCCCGACTTTCGTCGCCAGCTTCAGGACGTCGCTCTTCTCGGTCCAGATGTCGAAAAGATCCATGATCGCAAAAGCCGTTCCCACAGTCGGGTGCCCGGCAAAAGGCAGCTCGCGCCCGGGCGTGAAGATCCGAATGTTAAAATCCGCCTCTGGTTCATCTGCCGGGAACACGAAAGTTGTCTCCGAATAATTTATCTCCTTGGCCAGCAACTGCATTTGCTCAGACGTCAAACCATTACCCTCAGGGAAGACCGCGAGCTGATTTCCAGCAAATGGCGCATCAGTAAAAACGTCAATAAATACACACTCTTTTTTCATTGCTCCTCCCTTCATCACCACCCGTGATTCTCTGCGTCATGGCGACGATGAAGAATGATCATATAATTCTACTATCGTACTACACCCGCTAAAATATCCTTTCTTCTTTCTCTTCCTTTGGCGCGTAATGCGAGAACTGCATTGTGTGGATACCATGTCCTTGTGTTATCGACCTGAGATCGGTCGCATAGCCAAACGACTTCGCGAGTGCCAGAGTCGCATCGACTATTTTTTCCTGCTTGTTCGCTTCGATGTTCTGAATGCTACCCTTGCGGGCATTGATATCGTTGATAACATCCCCGAGATAATCCTGCGGCACTATGATCTCAAGGGACATGATCGGCTCCAACAATATCGGACCGCCCCTGGAAAATCCTTCGCGCAGCGCGATCTGCGCCGCGATCTTGAAATCGAGGTCGGAAGAATCGGTAGGATGGTGCTGGCCGTCGAGGATGCTGACATTGATATCAATGATCGGATAACCGAAGTACACGCCAACCTCGGCCTGTTCCCTTATCCCCTGCTCGATCGCCGGCACGAACTGCCTGGGTATCACGCCCTCTTTCAATTTGCTCTCAATATTAATCCCGCTTCCGCGCTCGGCCGGGTCGATCTTCAACCTCACCACTCCATAGTGGCCACGCCCACCGGTCTGTTTTATGAACCTGCCTTCGGCCGTTACAGAACTGGTGATCGTCTCACGGTATGAAACCTGCGGTCGGCTCGCGTGACACTCGACACCGAATTCTCGCTTCAAACGATCAACAATTATCTCAAGGTGCAACTCCCCCATTCCAGATATGATACGCTGCGCCGTTTCCTCATCGGTCCGTACTTTAAATGTCGGATCCTCGATCTGAAGATACTTCAATGAATCATCAAGTTTGGCATCATCCATCTTCGTCTTGGGTTCAAGGCTGACGAAAATGACCGGCTCGGGGAAGAACATTGATTCATAGGAAATTGGATGTTTTTTCGAACAGAGTGTATACCCTGTCTTGCATTCGCGTAACCCGGTTACCACTCCGATCTCGCCAACGGTCAGACTCTCCGCCTCTTCTCGCTTGTTGGCGTGCATGAGCAGCAGTCGACCGATACGGTCCACCCTCGCCGGTGGATAGACTAACACCTTATCACCACATTCGACACGACCCGAATAGATTCGCACGTAGTATATGAGGCCCAGATGAGGGTCGGTCTGAGCCTTGAACAGGAGAGCAGAAAACGGTGCCTCTGCTGATGGCTTCCTCGTCTCCTCTTTCGAGGTCTCGGGGTTGATGCCTTTTGTTGGTGGCAAGTCGATCGGCGACGGAAGAAAATCCAACACTCCATCGAGCAGCTTCTGCACGCCCATATTCTTGAGTGCGGTCCCGCAGAACACGGGGAAGAAGTGCAGGTTGATCGTACCTCTTCGTATTACTTCTTTGATCTTGTCGACTGGGATCGCTATCTCACCAAAATAGCTCTCGAAGATATCCTCATCATATTCGGCGAGCATCTCCAGCATTTCATTACGATACTGCTCGGTCACCTCTCTGTATTCTTCGGGTATCTCCTCTTCTCTGAACTCAGTACCGAGCGTTTTTTCTTCCCAATAGACCGCCTTCTCCTTGACAATGTCAACTAAACCATAGAACCTGTCATGGTCCGCGATCGGGATCTGAAGCACAAGTGGCTTCATTGAAATCTTTTTTTTCATCTGGTTCAGAACACGGAAGAAATCAGCGCCGACACGATCCATTTTATTGACAAAGGCAATGCGTGGCACGCGGTACTTGTCAGCCTGCCGCCACACCGTCTCGGTCTGCGGCTGCACTCCACCGACTGCACAGAAAATCGCGATCAGACCATCAAGTACTTTCATTGACCGTTCAACTTCAACCGTGAAATCCACATGTCCCGGCGTATCGATGATATTTATGCGATAACTTCTCCAATAAGAGGTTGTCGCCGCTGAGGTAATCGTGATCCCACGCTCGCGTTCCTGCTCCATCCAGTCCATCGTTGCTGAGCCATCATCTACTTCACCCATCCTCCGGATCCGGCCGGAATAGAATAGTATACGCTCGGTGGTCGTCGTTTTTCCGGCATCAATATGAGCCGCCAGACCAATGTTTCTTATCTTTGCCAAGTCAATCATAACGCTAAGTATAGCAAAATATACCTAATAGTCAATTGGTGTCACTTGGTGAGATACTACAGAGTTCTGCGTTCACGTTTTATGGCTGACCTGATTTCAATACCATTGTATTTTCCTACCCCCACGGGGAGCCCCTGATACCGAATGATAACAAATCCTTTCTCAACAGGCAGCGTTTCATTTATCCTAACGATCTCACCCCTGAGGAATTTCGTGACCTGCCATTCCTTCATCTCTATTACGTTTTTCGTAGCACTCGAACCGAAGAGCTGAACGAAATCATTGTCCGGTTTCAAATCATGACCGTAAACTCGGCCGCACTCCAATCCTTTGCGGATCGCGCTGACCTCCCGGAAAGAGAATACCTCAGGTGTCGAGATGCACTGCTCGTTGCGGTATCTGAAGAGCGCAAACTGCGCCAGATTGTCTCCAGTAATACCGAAACGCTCGGAGAGGTTACCTAGAAATGCGTTGTTCGTTTCTATCTTACCAAGATAATCCGTGCGGGGTTTGCAGACCCCCCGTTTGGTCAACCTGGCAACAAAGAAAGGTGCAGTATCATTATCTTGAGGCAGAATACGGACGCAGTTCTCAACCCTGTCGTCAAATGTTGCGCCCTGCCATCGTGTAACGCCGGGCCGGACTCTGAAGTCATGGAGTTCTACAGGCATAACCTCAGCCTCGGGAAATTTCTCGAGCAGGTACGATACCACCATCTC
>CP070802.1:1431834-1452348 GCA_020343595.1 Caldifarciminota bacterium
GATGTCGATCCAGAGCAGAAAACACCCGCTCATTCATTGTACGACGGCCGTGATTATATGCCTGCTAAACACTGGATGATACTATTCGGGCATCATTTCGCGTCGATCGCCGGCGCCGGACCGATCCTCGGACCGGTCATTGCAGTCGTCATTTGGGGATGGGGCCCTGCCGTACTGTGGATCTTTTTGGGTTCGATATTCGTGGGCGGAGTACATGATTTCTCGAGCCTGATGATTTCGATAAGAGAAAAGGGGAAATCGATCGCCAACGTTTCCGAACATGCGCTCAGCCGCCGGGCAAAGATCTTCTTCTCCATATTTCTTTGGTTAACGTTAGTACTCGTTATTGCGGTTTTCGCTGCTTCTGCGGCCAAGACTCTGAATACTACGCCACAGGTCGTTGTTCCGACGTTCGGTCTTATTATCGTCGCCGCTTTGGTCGGCGTGCTCACCTACAGATTCAACGTCAATCTTATCATATCGACCGGCATCGGTATCGTCATGCTTTTCGGTTTGATCGTGGTCGGGTATTACGTGCCGATCAATGCTTCCTTCCATGTTTGGCTCTTCTGCTTGCTGGGTTATGCCTTCGTTGCTTCGGTGTTACCCGTCAATATTCTTCTACAGCCCAGGGACTACATCGCCAGTTTCGTGCTATTCCTCGGTCTGGCGATCGGTTATGTGGGTCTGTTCATCGTCCACCCGCAGATAAAGGCGCCGCTGGTCATTCAATGGCATGGCCCGCCAGGTGGTCTCTGGCCGATGATGTTCGTCGTCATTGCCTGTGGTGCGATATCAGGATTCCATTCGCTCGTTGCCAGCGGTACGACGGCGAAGCAATTGAACAATGAAGCGGATGCAAGAAAGATAGGGTATGGCGCGATGCTCGCCGAGGGTCTACTGGCCATACTTGCCGTGGTCGCGGTCTCGGCCGGTCTCTATTGGAAGGGCGGTCCCAAGGGCCTTGTTTATCCCGATTTGATGAGAGGAGGGAACTGGATCAGTACGTTTGGCACTGGCTATGGACAGATCGCAAGGCCGGTATTGGGAGCACTGGGTATGCTGATCGGTATAACCATGTTGAAGACATTCATAATGACGACGCTAGATTCGGCGACCAGGATAACACGCTATATCAGCGAGGAATTGTTCGGCGAGGCACTCGGGATAAGAATATTCAAGAATTGCTACTTCAATACGGCCATTGTGATAATTGCTGCATTATGGTTATCTCTTGGTTCGTGGCAATCCATTTGGCCCGTGTTCGGTGCGGCGAATCAGCTCGTTGCCGCACTTGCCCTTTTCGTCGTTACGGCTTGGTTATTGAGCCGGAATAAACCGGTCAAACATGTTTTATACCCGGCATTCTTTATGCTTTTCACGACTGTAGCTGCGCTCATTTACCAGTTGCTTCAGTTCATCAGCCGGGGTAAGCACGGATTGGCACTAATCGCGGTCTTGTTGCTCGTCCTGTCCGTGTTCATGCTTGTGGAGGTGGTACAAGTTGCCAGACGTAGGTCGGCTAAAATGTAGGCCTTTGTCCGATCGGAACGTACTCCCCGACCGGTCAATCTTGACATCATCGAATTTTTAGGTAGAATCACTCATTGAGCCAGGGTAGCTCAGTTGGTAGAGCACCGGACTGAAAATCCGGGTGTCCGCAGTTCGATTCTGCGCCCTGGCATTTTGCTATTATTTGATAAAAACACATGTGTAAGCATGATTTTCTTGACAATCTGGCAGATTTTAGTAAAATAATGTATATGGCACGGGGAGTTTTTTTCATTATATTGCGACATCTAATGGCCGAAATTGGTAGTCCAATTTTGCGCAGCATCAAGTGGAACCATGATATCACCGGATGAGCAAAAGGTATTGAGCAGCTTTGCCGAAAGGATACCTCAGGATGATCCCGGGGCGCACAATAATCTTGCGATTGTATATTATAACAAGGGGCTATATACCGAGGCAATCGCGGAACTCGAAAAGGCCCTCGAGCTCAATCCCAACTTTGTTCTTGCGCGCAATAATCTGGAAATAATACTCAGAAAAACCGGTAAACTCGAGGAAAAGGTCGAGGAACTGACGCAGAATATTGAGAGCGATCCCCATGATGAGAATATGATCCTGGAGCTTGCAGATACTTATGTTAAATTGCAGAAATACTCGCACGCCATCGTCTACTACAAGAAGGTCCTTGATGCAAATCCTGATTCGTACCATGCTCACTGCGGGTTCAGCAACACGCTAAAACACCTCGGAAAATACGATGATGCCCTTGAAGAGATGAAAGAAGCCCTGAAAATAAGGGAAACTCACGAAGGATACCGGGCGATCGGCGAGATATACTTGCGAAAAGGCGTGATCGATATGGCGATCAAGAATCTTGAGGAGGCATTGAAATTCGATGACAATTCTGCTGAGGCCCACTTCCTTCTTGGCCTGGCGTTCGGGGAGAAAGGACGCACCCAGGAAAGCATTGACGCCGTAAAGAAAGCAATATCCTTGAATCCATCGCTGGTCAGTGAAGATGCCGGGTTACCGGTTGACATCGAATCCCAACGGGGCCAGTGGGAATTTCTCAAAGAGCAACTTGGTATTCCCAAGGTCGCCGGAGATTCATACAAGATTCACTATAACATGGGGATGTCCTATCGAAACAAAGGCTTGTTCGATGAGGCGGAACGGGAGTTCATCGAATGTCTGAAATTGAAGGATGGCGCATCTGAAGTACATTATGCCATTGCCGAGGCAAACATCTTTCTAGGAAGATTCGACGAGGCTGTCCGTCATTTAAGGCAGGCAATCGATCATGATTTCGATGCGATCAAATGCGCGAATGCGCATGGTATAGCACATATAATGCAGGGTCAGATTGGCAGCGCCCTGGAGTGGTTTGAAAAAGTGCTCGTCCAGGACGAAGATGAGCCAATGGCGCTGAACAATGTAGCGGTAGCGCAGTATGTCCTCGGCGATGTCGATAAGGCAGTGAGCAACTTTCAGAGATCAGTGGCCGGGGGTAATCATGATGCTCGATTCAATCTGGCGATGCATTATCTGCGAAACGATGATTACGACCGGACCCTTGAGCTGCTGGATTATGAGGGTACGGATGTTGATTTTTTGCGCGGCCTTGTGTATATGGAAAAAGGAGAGGATGAAAAGGCTCTCGATACTTTCAACCGGGTATTGGAGGCCGTTCCTCATCATGCCGGCGCCTATTATAATATGGGTTTTATAGCGACAAGACTTGGTAGATACGAGGAGGGCCTGGCGCATATCAGGAGGGGAATGGAGATAGAGCCTAATTACGACAATGAGAAGTATCATCTTTCACTCGATCCCACAATTTCCGAGTTCGGGCCGTATTATATTCCCAGATCACATTCGGTCGCTTCAGAGGTAATAGATAATGTGTTGGCTCCGCAGGCGACCACTCCAGATGAACTCCTTGCTGAGGCGGAAGCATCTCTTGCTAAGAATGATGCAGCTAATGCTTTGCAGAATACTGAGAAAGCGCTCGATATTGACCCGAAGCTTCACAGGGCGGCATTGTTAAAGGCTGATATTCTCTTCAATCGTGGTGATTCAAATCATGCAATTGAATTCCTCCAGAGCCAGTACGAGACGCAGCCCGGTGTAGAGATACTCGCTGCGCTGGCAAATATGTTGAAGAGAGATGGCAGGATTGAAGACGCAAGAGCAAGGTTTCAGGAATTGATGGAGCTGGAGCCGGATAACACTACCTGGGCAAGTGAAGTTGCCGATCTTGCATACGCTATGGGCAAGGAAGATGAAGCTCTGGATTCATATCTTAGGGTTTATGAGCAGAAGAAGGAAGACATCGAATTGAATCTGAGACTTCTCAGACTATACATTAACAAGAAAGAATACGACCATGCGCAACGACACATTGATTTTCTATCTGAAGCAAGCCCCGAGGATTACGAGTACAATCTTCTCGCCGGCATCTACTGGGCTGAAAAACAGGATTATGAACGAGCAACGGGTCATTTTGACACGGCCATCGAGGTCGATGCGTCAAAGCCGCTGCCATATTACCATCGTGGATTGCTGAGCGTACACAGAGGTGCGTTTGATGATGCCTGTGAGAGTTGGAAGAAAGCGCTCTTATTGAGCCCACCGCAGGAATTGGCCGACAAGATAAGGCATTGTTTGACACTCACTATTGAACTTTCTGAGATTTTGGCGAAGGAAATATGAAATTGAGGAGAAGAGATGGCTGATGAATTGAGGGTTGATTCGGGAGCATTGATCTTCGCCACGCTGGCTGACGTATACATTTCATCAGGAATGATTGACGAGGCTATCTCGATATTGAAGGATGGCCTCATACGCAACCCGAATTACCATTTGGCGAAGGTAATACTGGGTCGTGCATATTACCTGAAGGGCGAATATGATAAGGCCGTCGAAACCCTTGAGAAAATATATGGCGACATCAAAGACGATGAAAGCGCAAATCTTTACCTCGGGCATAGTTACCTCAAAATGGGTGATAATGTCAAGGCTAAAGAATTCTATGAGAATACATTGAAAATCAATGATGGTAATACCGAAGCACTGCAGGCCTTGGAACGGCTGATCCCGGATTTCGCACCCGAATCTGAAGTTCACATGGCCGAGCCAGCCGGAGGGGGTGAACCAGAAGCGGCTGAGGTCGAGGAAGTTGCCCATGAGGTTGTGTTGCCCTCGGAATCGCTCGGTGCAGTGCGTGAAGTAGAATTGCCGTCGGAATCTCAAGAAGAGATTCAAGAAAAAGAGACCGGCGAAGAACTGATGATCGATTCTTTTGTACAGGATCTTCCTGAGCGAGAATTGGTGACCGAAAGCGTCCCACTTGAAGCACTTGATAAGCCAGTAGAAAGGCTGCTCGCCCTCGAGAGCGTTAAGGACGTTTTCATCGCGACCAAGGATGGTCTGTTGATCAAGAACTACGCAAAGGATGATAGCGATGTTGAAGTGATTTGTGCGTCCATCGCAGGTATATGCCTTGATGTTGACGAAGCTTTCCGGTTGCTGAAGCGCGGCGGACTAACGCGATGTATCATAGAAAAAGCCGATGAAACGATATGTGTGATGGCCGTAGGGGATTCACTGCTGATCGTCATCACCAAGGTCGAGGCAAAGCCTGGTTTGGTCTTTGTTTACGCCCGAAAGATCATCGAGGAGATTGAGGAGATACTAGGATGAAGCTTGAAGAATTCACGAAAATACCAAAGGTTCTTGGCGTTGGATTGGTGGGTGTGGATGGTTTCATTATCGAAGGGCAGTCGACGTACGAGTATGACACAGAGAGGCTGGGGGCAATTGCTGCTCGAGTGGTGAATCGGATTAAGAGTAGCCTGGACGTAAAAGAAGCGTCCGCCGTGATCTACACAAAAGACAACGTTCTTTTCTTGAAGGAGATCGCTACAGGTATCCTGTTTGTTTTATGTCACAAAGATGCCAATGTTGGCCTGGTTAAGATCAGGTTGAATAAAATGAAGTGAAGGGGTATCTCTGTCGGTGTAAGTAAAAATCAATTCATGCACGTCTTATCACGCAGGGCCATCGCTGCTACATTTCTGTTTTTCACCCTCACTCAGATGATCGTTTGTGCGGCAAAGAGCAACAAGACGGAAGTATCCTGGGACATCCTGGCAAGGAAGGATATGGTGTATAATCAGATCAGGGGTCGTGGTATCGATGATGAACGCTTGCTCGATGCGATGCTTGAAGTTGAGCGTCATAGATTTGTGCCAAAGACACTTGAGAAGCTGGCATATGCCGATCATCCTCTGCCGATTGGCAAAGGTCAGACAATTTCTCAACCCTACGTCGTTGCGTTGATGACGGATGAATTGAAGTTGAAGGCCACCGATCGGGTTCTTGAGATCGGTACCGGGTCAGGATATCAGGCAGCCATCCTTTCGCTATTGGTCAAAGAAGTGTATACGATAGAAATCATCCGTTCTCTTGCAGATTCGGCAGCGCAGCGACTGACTTCGTTAGGGTACGAAAATGTTCACGTCAGGTACGGTGACGGTTTCCTTGGTTGGCCTGAAGAGGAGCCCTTCGATGCGGTCATCATTACCTGTGCTCCACCCGAGTTACCCGAGCCTTTGATTCGGCAACTCGCTGAAGGTGGGAGGTTGATCGTGCCGCTGGGCGACGATTTTCAGATGTTGACTCTGTACAAAAAAGTAGCCGGTGCACTTGAAGAGAGAAAAATCACTCCCGTGCGTTTTGTACCCATGAGAGGTTTGATCGAAGAACAGTAAGTTCTAAGCGCGGGATTGCTACGTTACCGTTTAAAGTGTTTGATCCCTACAGCATGGATACAACAAAGACTACATCTCGTCGATAAAATTCGTAGAAATATCCCCGGAAACGTACTTCGGGTGGTCCATTATCTTTCGGTGGAACGGGATTGTTGTTCTGATGCCCTCGATGACGATCTCCTCAAGCGCACGTTTCATTCTGGCGATGGCTTCATTCCTTGAATTTCCGTGACAGATGAGTTTACCGATGAGAGAGTCATATTGGCTTGGGATCATATGCCCGGCATATATGTGTGTGTCGAAACGTACTCCGATACCCTGTGGCATGTGGAAAAAGGTTATTCTGCCCGGGACCGGTACAAAGTTGCGTTCGGGGTCTTCGGCGTTGATACGACATTCGATGGCGTGACCACGTAATTCAACATCCTGTTGGTTGAAGGCGATGTCTTCTCCGTTTGCGATCTTGATTTGCTCTTTGACGACATCTATTCCGGTTACCATTTCGGTGACAGGGTGTTCAACCTGGATTCTCGTGTTCATTTCCATGAAATAGTAGTTCTTTTCCTGATCCATGAGGAATTCGATCGTACCTGCAGACCGGTACCCGATGCTCTTAGCAGCCTTCAGGGCCGAAGATTGAAGTTTCTTACGGAGTTGATCATCGACTACCGGAGATGGAGATTCCTCAACGAGCTTCTGATGGCGCCGTTGGATCGAACACTCGCGTTCGCCGAGCGCCACGACTTTGCCGTGGTTGTCGCCGAGGATCTGTACCTCTATGTGTCGGGGCTTTTGTATGAATTTTTCCAGGTACACACGGTTGTCGCCAAACGCGGCTTTAGCTTCGGCTTGGGCGATGCGAAAGCCTGCATCGAGTTCTTCCTCATCACGGGCGATGCGCATTCCCTTTCCTCCACCGCCTGCCGCGGCCTTTAGTATTACCGGAAAACCAATGCTCTTACATAACTTGCGTGCGTCCTTTACGCTCTCAATGTTACCGTGACTTCCGGGTATTCCGTGGAGGCCGGCGTTTTCCATGGTCTCTTTGGCTTTGATCTTATCTCCCATTGCCCTGATGTGGTCGGGCCTTGGTCCGATGAAGGTGATACCACAGGATTCGCATATTTCTGCGAATTCTGGGTTTTCGGCCAGAAAACCGTAACCGGGATGTATAGCTTTGGCACCGGTTATCTCGGCAGCACTAATGATCCTGGTTATGTTAAGGTAGCTGTCCCTGCTCGGCGGAGGTCCGATGCACACTGCTTCATCGGCAAGACGGGCATGCAACGATTCACTGTCGATCTCTGAAAAGACGGCCACGGTCTTGAGACTAAGTTCGTGTGCCGCCCTTATGATGCGCAGCGCTATTTCCCCACGATTGGCAACGAGAACTTTCTCGAATCTCATGCGTTTTACTCGGGATTCGCCGGTGATAACCGTTTATTTACTTTTGTCTTTCTTCTCGAACTGTCCCCAGCCCCGTTCTGCAGTCTGTTCGATACCGACGAGCCGAAGTTTGAATTCGTCCGGATTTGTGACGGCTTGTATGGCATCATCGTACGATATCAGACCGTCTTTGTACAGTTTGAAAATTGCTTGGTCAAATGTCTGCATACCATACTGGCCGACGCCATCCTCGATTACCGATTGGATAAGAAGGGTCTTGACCGGATCCATCAAATAGTCTTTGACCGTCGGCGTCGCGACGAGTACTTCGACGGCGGGTATGCGTCCTTTACCATCGGCCCGTGGCAACAGCCTGAGAGAAATCACGCCGATCAAGGTTGCCGCAAGCAGGACCCGAACGTGCTGATGCTGATGGGGTGGATAGAATGAAATGATACGGTTGATCGTCTCCGTTGCGTTCAACGTGTGCAGAGTGGATAGAACAAGATGCCCGGTGTCGGCTGCTTTAAGGGCAACATCCATTGTCTCCCGGTCACGTATTTCACCGATCAATATGACATCAGGATCCTGCCGCATGATATGCTTCAGAGCCACTGAGAACGAAACGGTATCCATCAAGACTTCGCGCTGGCATACGATCGAGAGATTGTCCCGAAAAAGGTACTCGATCGGATCTTCGATCGTGATTATATGCCTGGCAACATTCTCATTAACATGTTCGATCATCGCCGCTAGTGTAGTAGACTTGCCGCTTCCCGTTGTGCCCGTGCATAGTATCATCCCCCGGGGTTTTAGGGACAGATCTTTCAGAATAGTGGGTAGATTCAATTCCTCGATTCTTCTAACCGACATAGGAATTGCACGCATCGCTATAGCTATACTTCCTCTTTGCAGGAAGACATTCACTCTGAATCGACCAACACCGCGGACGCCGATCGCAAAGTCCATTTCCTTCATCCGTTCGAACATCTGTTGCTGTGTCGGCGTCATGATCTGGTAGGCCATTGCCTTGAGACTCTCCGGAGTGAGCGATTCACCTTTTTCCTCGGCGAGTTTGCCGTCAACTCTGAATACTGGAGGCGAACCTGCTTTAAGATGAATATCCGAAGCATTCACTTTAACCATCTTTTCAAGCAGCGTTTTTAGTTCCATGATAATCTCCCTCGGTGATTACAACGGTTCGATCAGCATGAGTTCCTGATTATATTCAACCGGATCCTCATTCTTTACGAGTATTTGCACTACCTTACCGGCCAGATCTGATTCGATCTCGTTCATTAGTTTCATCGCCTCGACAATGCAGACGACCTGACCTGGTTTTATGATATCTCCTACTTCGACATAAGACGGTGCATCGGGTGATGGGGAGCGGTAGAACGTACCAACGATTGGTGACCTGATCGATGCGAATTTTTGTCCAGCGGTCTCATCTTCTTGCTCGGATTTCACCTTTTGCTCGTGGGCCGACGGTTCTACTGCCTTCACCGCGACAGGCCCGTCACCGGTCTTTTTGATTTTGGTCTTTCTGCCCCAAAAATCGACGATTTCAATCTCGGAAACAATGCTGTTCTCGAGTATTTTTACCAGTTTTTCAATGTCCCTAATCTTCATTTGAGCAGTCCTGAGAGCCATTCCTGGAAAGATTTATAGTCTTCTTCTTTTGGTTTCTTTGGTTCTTCGACTTCTTCCTTGGGTTCTTCAGATTTTTCGGGCGGAGCGGCTTCCTGAGTGGGTATCTCTATCTTCTCCTCAGCAACCGGTTCGGGAGGTGCTGCCGTCTGACTTTCGACGGTTTCTGGGGGTTTTGCTTCCTCTTCTTTAGGAACCGGCGGTTCGGCTTCTTCTTCGAATATTACAGGTTCTTTTTCTGCCGTATCCGTTTCGAGCATGATATCGCCGAATGAAGTTTCGATCGCTTTGTCAGTATCATCCTGTTTTTCTTCGATCGGGAGAGGCGCTATCTTCTCTTCCACAGGCTCGGCTGCCTTCGGCAAATCCTCCTTCGAAATAGTAGGCTCAGGTGCGGTCACCTCCTGGACTGGTGGTTTTACCAGATCAGCGGCAGGTGGTTCAGCGGTGTCCTGGGCGGCTACTTTTTCGGCGGCCTGTTCAAGCTCTTCTACCAGGAAGTCTTCTAAACTCTGGATCCCCTCTTCTTGTTGCTTCGGCTCCTCAGACGGTACGGTCTTTTCCGGTTCAGCCGTACCGCCTTCCGGCAAGTCCGTAGCTTTGAAGACCGGCTCGACCTGTAATTCTTCGATCTTCTCACCTTCGATCTGTATTTTCTGCTCACTGATCGTTTTCTTCAATTCGGCGACCTTTTGCTTGAGCATCAGATCGCTCGGATCAGTATAGTGTAGGTTCTCATAAATCTTCAGCGATTCCTCGAGATTCCCCTGTTTTTCATACTCTTCAGCCATTGCGACGGTGTAGAGCGGCTCCTTACGCTGCAAGGCTTCAAGCGTAGTGAGCTTCTCTTTCGCGTTCGTGTCGAGGGGGTCGATTCCAATGATATTCTTATATGCGTTGATCTGACCCTTTTCGTCCTTAAGGATTTCGCACGTTTTGGCGAGCATGCGCAGCGCGACTATGTTATTCGGGTCCAAGGCAATGGTCTTCTCGAATGCATCTCTGGCTTGAATGTAGGAACGCTTGTCAAAAAAGCACTTGCCGAGCACAAGGTATGCAAGCGGATATTGCGGGTGGTGTTCAAGCCCTTTATTCAGTACATCGAGAGCCTCATCGACCATGTTATTCTTCCGATAACAGTCTGCCAGCTGTACGAAAATACGCGATCGTGGATCCTTATTGTACTTTTCGCTCAGCTTTGCTATTTCAGAGAAATCCAGTTCATTCATCTCTTTCCTTAGTATAACTTATCTTATACATAATAAATAATTTGTCAAGAACGAATTAGATTGAAAGAGTTCATTATTACTTCCATCTTGGTGAGGTAGTCTGTCTTGCGCTCGCCGGGATTGAAGACTATGCCATCAATGACGTAGAGTGTGTCATTGTCGGCAAGAAAATAAGTCAGAAACGGACCGCCGGCGACCAACGAATCATTCTGCCAGACGCCTCTGAGCCTTATGCCCTTGAATCCCGCGAATTCTATCGGTTCGGACACTGTCAGCTCTTTCAATACGTAATCGCCGTTATAGTACTTGTTTGTGAGCGAATCGCGTTTTGCCAGAGCGAATGTTCCGTCAAGGACCTCAGGTTTGGTATCCCTGTAAAAGAAGAGACTTCGGTCTGGAAAATGCGTATGGATGAAGATGAAACGTTCATCTTGGTGGGTGGAATCGATTAGCCAGGAATCGTTTATATCGAACGAAATGCCGTACTTTCTCAACCTGTTTTTCATTTTTTCACTCACCCCGCCTATGTAGTGGTTGTTTTTTACGCGCTGGTAGTAGTGTTCCTCCAGATTTTGTGCGATCAGTTGTCCGTATTTGCTATAAGCCGCCGCGACATGTTCAGGGTCCCGGACGGCAAGGATCACCGTCAGTTGTCCGTTCGCCCATATATCGGGTTTGCTAAAGAGCACGAAGGTATCTTGCTCGGTCTGGAGGCGCGCCTCTTCATTCAGCAATATCTGGATGAACTCGTCCTGAAGCGTACCGCATAATAGAATAGAATGGTGATACTTATATGCATCCAACATGGTATCGCTAACAAAAATGAATTCAAACACGCCCTCCTTCTGAGGTACGTAGTTATAGATCTGAACGCTTTCGGTGACCAGCTCTTTCTGAATTTCCGGCGATATGACGATCACCTCGTTACTCTTACCGATGCTTCTTTTTATTCGAACACAACCAAGTATCGCAAGAAATACGACAAAAAGCAAAAATCTCTGTTTCATACCAACCTCCTCTAGCCGATGCGAAGAAGCTCGGCCTTTTTTGCCAGCAGCTCCAACTGTGCTCTGGCGGTCTGGTTTTGAGCAAGGATCAAGTCAGGGTCCTGTTTTATCAGCTCGAACGCATCATCGCGTGCCCTGAATAGGAGACCCTGGTCTTGTTCAAGGTCGCCGATACTTAAATCGGGTAGACCATGCTGTCTCTTGCCGAGGATTTCTCCAGGACCGCGTAATTTTATGTCCTTCTGAGCAAGAGCGAATCCGTCATTATTTTTAGCAAAGAACTCCACTCGTTCATATGTGTCTGCCTGGAGGTAGCGGTTCAGCATGAGAAAGCAGTAGGATTGCTGTGCACCTCTGCCGATGCGTCCTCTGAGTTGGTGTAGTTGAGCAAGTCCGAAGCGTTCCGGGTGTTCTATTATCATGATCGTGGCATTTGGAATGTCCACGCCGACTTCGACGACGGTCGTCGCGACGAGGATGGCAATCCTGCCGAGCCTGTAGTCGTTCATGATCTGCATTCGGTCGGCGGTATTCAGGCGGCCATGAATGATACCGACCGAGAAATCAGGGAATGCTTCTTTTATCTCCTCGCTTGCTTCCTGCACGGACCGCAGTTCAGTTGCATCCGATTTTTCGATGACCGGACAGATCACAAAAGCCTGGTACCCATGAGCCAGGACCTCTTTGACAAAAGCGAACGTCGAACGTTTCTCCTTGCTCTTCACGATCCTGGTGATCACTTCGCCTCTCTTCGGCGGCTTGTCCTTGATTGTTGATATGTCGAGGTCGCCGTATAGGGTCAATGCTAGAGTTCTTGGAATCGGTGTAGCAGAGAGTACCAGGAAGTCCGGATCCATACCTTTGTTCACTAAGGCGGCACGCTGCATCACACCGAATCTGTGTTGTTCATCGACAACAACCAATCCTAATTTCTTGAACGCAATGTCCTCCTCGATCAGTGCGTGAGTTCCCAGGACCAGCAGAGCCTTGCCGCTGGTGATGTCATGGAGTATGACCTCTCGGTCTCTCCCTTTGATGCTACCCGTAAGCAGGTATGGTTTTATGCCGATGGCTGCAAGCAATTCCTGCAGGACGAGATAGTGCTGTTCGGCAAGTATTTCGGTTGGCGCCATGAGTACGGCCTGGTAATCGTTTTCAATGGCTACCAGGATAGCGTAGAGCGAGACGACTGTTTTTCCTGAGCCAACATCACCTTGCAGTAATCGGTTCATTGGCACGTCGCGCCCCATGTCTTCCACGATCTCCTCAATCGCTCTTGTCTGCCCCGGGGTCATCCTGAACGGTAGTCCCTGCATGAACTTCTTGGTCAGGACTTCTTTCACCTGGAAAGAAATCCCGGCCCGGTGTTGCGAGCTCGCCTTTCTGCGAGCAAGAGTCAACTCGAAGAAGAAGAATTCGTCATATACAAGGCGCTCTCGTGCAGCTCGTGCTTCTTCCATATTATCTGGAAAGTGTAGACATCTCAGAGCCTCCTGGAGCGGCAATAGCCCGTTTCTCTCGATCAAGAATTGCGGCAAGGTTTCCTTCGTTTCGTTCAGGCATTCATCGAGGGCTATCTTTACTGCCCTGCGTATATCCCAGACACTCAATCCTTCGGTGAGTGGATATATGGGGATTATCGCTCCTTTTACCTGCTGCCCGTATTCTTCTTCGCCGATAATTTCGTACAACGGATTTATGAACTGATTGGTACGGTAGAAGGTAACCTTGCCCGATACCAACAGCGAATCACCCGCATTGAATCGCTTCTTGAGATCCGGGCGGTTGAACCATTTCACGACAATGGAGCCAGTCGAATCGCGAAGCTGGACGGTCAGCAAGTTCATTCGTTTTCTGGTGCGGCGTGCTTCAATCGCTTGGATAGTACCGATGACAGTTGCGTCATCATTTATCCTCACGTCACGGATTTTCATGACCGTGGAATAATCAACATATCTGCGGGGCACTAACCTCATCAGGTCCTGGACAGACTCGACCCCTACCTTTGAAAAATAGAGAGCACGTTTGGGGCCGATCCCCTTTATGTATTGTACAGGACTGTCAAGATGGAGAAATGTTTTCTTTGCCACTATTATTTAGAGAAAGATTCTACTTCTTTCATGAAGGTGTCGAATTTAAGAGCCTTGAGCAACGCCTCCTCTTTTGTTACTATTCTTCTTTTGACCAAATTAGCCAGGCAGGTATCAAATGCGATCATACCTTGTTGCTGTGATATCTGCAATGCCGATGCTATTTGATGCGTTTTGGCCTCTCGGATCAAATTCCTTACCGAGGGCGTGGCTATGAGTATTTCGTAGGCGGCAACCCGGCCATTGTTGTCGGTACGTTTCAGGAGATTCTGTGATATTACACACAGGAGGTTCAGTGACAATTGCATTCTTATCTGTGATTGTTGATGCGGTGGAAAGACGTCTATCATACGGTCGATCGTCGAGACCGAGTCCGATGTGTGAAGCGTGGTTACGACTATATGGCCGGTTTCCGCAGCTGTTATGGCGAGTGCGATCGTTTCAAGGTCCCTCATCTCACCAACAAGTATTACATCAGGGTCCTGCCGCAATACAAACTTCAGCGCGTTAGCGAATGAGTGTGTGTCGCGTCCAACCTCACGCTGCGTGACGAGTGCCTTCTTGTTTTTGTGGATGAATTCAATAGGATCCTCAACGGTGACAATATGACAGGGATCATTGTTGTTCCGATTATCAATGAGCGCAGCCTGAGTAGTTGATTTACCACATCCCGAAGGACCTGTGACGATGATCAATCCGCGTGGACGGAGCACAAGTTTGTTGAGAACAGCCGGAAACCCGAGTTCCTCCAGTGTGGGTATGTGTGAAGGTATCGCACGAAGGACCATACCACATGCGCCCTGTTGTCGGAAGACGTTGACCCTGAAACGTGCACCCCCAGGCTGCTCGTGTGAGATATCGATCTCTTTGTGATCCTGAAAATCCTTCTGCTGTTCTCCGGTGAGGATTTCAGATATGCACTTCTCGATATCTGATGCGGTCAAGGGTGCATGTTGCAGATTTAGTAGGTCTCCGTTGGAGCGCACTACCGGTGGTGTGTTGACCTTGAGAATGAGGTCAGAAGCACCCTGTTGCATCTGAATATTCATCAATTCTTGTATCAAGGACATCGTCAGATCCCCGTTTTGAATTCTTCTGGTCTCGTTGAATGCGCGAGAGCCTCTTCACGGTCGATTATCCCATCCCGGTAGAGATTCTTGAGGTATTGGTCCATGGTGACCATTCCCATGCGAGCGCCGGTTTGGATTGCGGTGAATATCTGGTGAGTCTTTGCTTCCCTTATTGCGCTTCTGATCGCGGGTGTGCATACCATTATCTCGAAGGCCGGTATCCGACCGGTATTATCTCTTCGACGGAGCAGGGTTTCGGTAACAACCGCCTGCAGGGTCATGGAAAGTTGGAGCCGTATCTGTTGTTGGTGCGTGGGGGGGAAGACGTCGATTATGCGGTCTACCGTCTGTACGGCATCAATTGTGTGAAGCGTCGAAAATACCAGATGCCCGGTTTCTGCCGCTGTTATAGTCTCGGCAGCGGTTTCGAGATCGCGCATCTCGCCGACCAATATGATGTCCGGATTTTGTCGGATGATTCTGCGCAGGGCTTCACTGTAGGAATTTGTGTCAATGCCAACTTCCCGTTGTTCTATCACCGAATTATTATCTCGATGCTGGAATTCGATGGGGTCTTCGACGGTGATTATATGTTTTCTGAAATTTTGATTGATATATTCAATGATCGCAGCCAGCGTTGTCGATTTTCCGCTTCCAGTGGGTCCGGTAACCAGGACGAGTCCCCGCGGAAGCTGTGCGATCCTTTTGAAGACATTCGGTAGGTTGAGTTCATCAATTGTCTTGATCTTGATGGGTATGGTCCGCATTACGGCGGCAATGTGCTTCATTTGTTTGAAGCAGTTTACCCTGAATCGCGCGACACCGGGCAACTCGTATGCCATGTCGTACTCAAGTTGTTCTGTGAATATCTTCTGCTGCTCAGGACTCATTATGCCCATGATGAGCGCTTCGAGATCGTTGTCATCGAGGTTCGGGTGGTCAGTTTTTACGAGGGCACCATTAATGCGGTAAAGCGGAGGCTCGCCGTATCTAAGGTGCAAGTCAGAGCCCTCTTGAAGAACCAGCTGCTCGAGTAGCGCGTTTATCTCGAGTTTGCCGGTCATGGGTTGGTAGCCCTTACTACAGCTTCGTCAGTATTGGTTATAGGATTATTCTTCCCGCAGCAGACCATGATAGTGATTTCAACAATAATAATCAAAATACCGTAATCTGTCAAGAAAAATCTCTGCGTCTCTTGCTGTGAGGTCGATCTGTGGAAGGGGGGGATCTTTTGATTGGAGGTCTTATTTAGAGATCAGTATGCCATTTTTGTTTTTGAGATCGAGAGGCAAACGCCGATTCCCATGAAACATGCGAGGAGGGCAGAACCGCCAGAGCTTATGAATGGAAGCGGCACTCCAGTAACCGGCAGCAGTCCCATGGTGACACCGATGTTTATGAATGTTTGGTAGGCGATCCATATCATCACGCCGCAGACGAATATGCTTGCGAATCGATTGCGTGTTTCTTTTGCCAGACTAAGCAGTCGATATATGAGAAAAACATAGAGGGCAACAACGATGACTATGCCGATGAGGCCGAATTCCTCGCCGAGGCAGGAAAAAATGAAATCGGTATGGCGTTCTGGCAGGAATTCAAGTTTCTTCTGAGTTCCCGAAAGAAAACCTTTGCCGATCAGACCACCGGAGCCGATTGCGATCTTCGATTGAATGATCTGCCAGGACATACCCTGTGGGTCCAGCCAGGGAGAGAAGAATGCGATTATTCTTCTTTGTTGATAGGCTTTCAAGGAGTTCCATACCAGGGGCATGATTAATCCTACCAGTGAATTGCTTGCAAAACCATAGATTAGGTCGGTAAGTTGTTTTCGCATGAATAGAAAGATCATCAATATCGCCATGTATACGACCCATGCATAGATGGAAAAACTGGCAATTGCCGACACAATGGGTGAGAAGAGGATCAGTATTTTCAATCCGGGCATACCTGCCCAGTAACTCATAACCAACAGAATTGGTAAGAATATTTGCGCGGCGCCAAGGTCTGGTTCGAGGAAGACTAATAACGCGGGTAGTCCTGTTATTGCTATGGGTACCAGCATATCAGAGAAATTTTGGAGTTTCTTTCTCGTTGACAGGTAATTTGCCAACATTAGCACCGTTGCGAACTTAGCGAACTCTGATGGCTGCATGGAAAAATCGCCGAACCTTATCCACCGTCTGGGGTATACGTCGCTCTTGATGAGTATTACGAATATGAGGACGACGGCAAGAATATAAATTATCGGGCTCAGGTTAAGCCAGATACGCGGTGAGATACGCGAAAACAGTACTGCGCACAGAATCGAGAATATCAGCCAAGTTATTTGTTTTATCATGACTGCCGAACCAGCCGTCGAATAAATCATCATGATTCCAAGCAGCGAAAGTGCCAATGTCGTCCAGACGATGCTGAGGTCAGTCTTTCTAATCATGAACAGCTTGAGTCCATTGGTTCTCTGCCCGCATGGGCTGCAAATCATTGAGATAAAGGTTAATGATCTTCCCGGTGATCGGCGCGGCGATGCTGCCACCGTGGCCGGCGTTTTCAACGATGACGCAGACCAAGATTGTAGGATTCTCGGCCGGGGCAAAACCGACGAAGAGAGAATGATCGTCGCCGTGGGGATTCTGGCTGGTGCCGGTCTTTCCGCAGACCTCAAAACCAGAAACACGGGCAAGAGTGCCGGTTCCCTGTCTCACAACTCCCGCGAGTGCGTTGTTCACGATTTCGATGGCTTCCAGTGAGATTTCTGTAGTGAAGAATGTTGTATCACTCTTGGCGATGATATGGGGGATCGGGATCCTCCCCGCATTCGCAAATAGGGCAAATCCACAGGCCAGTTGGAGTGGTGATACTAATAGATCCCCCTGTCCAATGCTCAGGTTGAAGATGTGACCTTGCGTCCAGTTCTTGCCATACCTCTTTTCGAACCATTGCCGGTCTGGCAGAATACCTTGTTTCTCGTTCAGTAGATCGATACCGGTGCGTTTCCCAAAACCGATTCTGCTCGCTCGGTCAGAAATCGTATCGATACCGATCAACCTGCCCAACTGATAGAAATAGATATCACAGGAGTTGATGATCGCTCCCGTTAGGTTCAAGCTTCCGTGTTTCTTCCAACATCTGAAGGGGCGTCGTCCTAGCCGGTACATACCTGTGCAGGTCTCGAATCTTTTTTCATTGTTGGTCGTCTTTGAATCGAGTGCGGCAAGGGCGATAAATGGTTTGAATGTCGACCCTGGTGGATAACAGCTCATGATCGCGCGGTTGTACATCGGAGCATTCGGGTCGTTGTTCAAGGCATCCCATTCATTTTTCCGAAGGCCGTGGGTGAAGAGATTAGGGTCAAAACTCGGTTTCGAGTAGAGGACCAGGATCTCTCCACTCTGGGGATTAAGACAAACACATGCTGCTTTCTCGTAAGGTTCCAGGTACATGGCTACGGATTCTGCCAGGGCGAGGTCCATCGTCGTAATAAGATCTACACCCGGGGTCGGCGGGATGCTTCTCTTTTCGGTGATCTTACTCACTTCTTTTCCGCGGGCGTCTACTTCAACATACTCGACGCCATTGGTTCCTCTCAGGATATTTTCGTAGTACCGCTCGAGACCCATTTTCCCAATGTAATCACCCAATATGTAGGTTCTGTCTTTTTCGATCTCCTCGCAGGTTATTTCGCCAACATAACCTACTACGTGAAAGAATAGATCTCCATAGGGGTAATTTCTCAATGGCTCGACACCGACCTCAACACCGCTGAAGGCATCCGATTGCTCTTCTATCGCGGATAGTTGCGCATAGGATATATCATGGGCGATCTTGACCGGGCTGAATGAGTTCTTCTCGATCTGGCTTTTCTCGATGATCTCTTCTTTCTTCATACCCAGGATATTTGACAGAGCACTCAGGGTATTCTCATCGATCACTGCCCGTACAACCGAAACATAGAATCCCGGTCGGGTATTAGCGATTTCCCTGCCGTGACGGTCCAGTATTCTTCCGCGGGGCGCAGGGTCGAAATTTCTTCTGATACGGTTCTCTTCAGAAAGACGTGAATACTTCTTGCCTTCAATGACTTGAAGTCTGATGCTCCAGAGGACAACGATCGTTGCAAGAAGAAAAATGAGATTGCGAACTACCTTGAAGGCTATTGCTTTTTCATCCATATGCCGAAACCAATTCTATCCAACAGGAATGCTATGGGCGGGAAAATAAGGATGGTTAGTATTATCCGCACAGCATCTATGTGTGCCGCGACAAAGATATTGAGAGCCGCGGTTTTGACGAGGTATAATACTGTGAAGGTGGCTATCGTTGTAGGCGGATTCAAGACCAGGAATCTCTTGAGGTAGAGGAGCAATTGGGTCAGAGTAATGTAAACGATCGTGCTCGCCCCGAGTCGAATCGGGTAGTAGAGGTCGGTCAGAAGTCCAACCGTGAAAGCGAAGATCAGAGCGAAACGGGGATCCTCCTTGATGATAACAAAGAAGAGTATCATCAGCGCGACCTCGACGGTGTTGTTGAAGGGTAGACTGAGGTACAGAGCAAGAAGATAGAGTAGATACCTGATCACTTCTAATCCCTTAACGGGCTTACTGATGTATCCTGAATGATATATACTGAAACCAATCTATTGATCTGGGCAGCTGGAGTTACGTAAACATTCTTGAAGAACATATCTTCGGATTCAGAAATGGCATGGACGCTGCCAACAAAAATGCCTTTTGGGAATATTTCACTCATTCCCGAAGTCGATATCGAATCACCGACACTGATTGCATCGTCATGTCGAATATAGAGGAACATAAGGTTTTCCTGTTTCTTGACGATGCCGTGGATGCCTGTGCTGACGTCGATTGCGCTGACCGTGAAGCCCTGTTTTTCAATGGTTTCAACGATGCTGCTGGACGCGCCGACGTGCTTGATCTTCCCGACGAATCCTTCAACCGAGAGTACAGTTTGATTTTCGAATATGCCGTGCGACGTCCCCTTGTCAATGTACAGGTAACCGTTTATGTCCAGGGGATCACGACCGATGACCGATGCCTTGAGGAGGGTATATGAATTTGATTCAAAATGTGTGGTATCGACGACAAGTCGGTCCTTCAGTGCGGCGTTCTCGAGTCTCAGTTGATTCACGTCTTTTTCAAGCTTCTCAATACGTGCATTTGAGATCGCCAGGTACTCAACAATAGCCGTGGTGATACGGAAGGGAAAGAGCAGAAACGATGATAGATGTCTCGCCAAATGGAGATTGGCGTTTTCACTCAAGAAGATTGGAGTTGCAGAGATGGAAAAAAGGAGGATGAAAAGTAATATCTGCTGACGACGCAACTATGCTCTCTTCATCGTATAGATGACCTTTTCGAACCGATTCAGATCTTCAAGGATTTTACCCGCGCCTATTACCACGACCTTGTTCGGTTCGTCGGCGATCGTCACCGGTAGATTCGTCTCTTCTCTCACCAAGGTGTCGATGCCTTTTAGGAGTGAACCCCCGCCAGCCATGTAGATGCCGTTGTTTACAATGTCGGCAGCGAGTTCCGGAGGGGTCTTCTCGAGGGTGAGGCGTATCGTTTCAGAGATCATGGACAGAGGTTCCTGGATGGCTTCCCGCACTTCATGACTGGTGAGCTTGACCGTCTTCGGGATACCCGACACAAGATCACGTCCTTTGACTTCAAGGGTTTTCTCTTCAACGGTCGGGAATGCATTACCTATCCCAACTTTGATATTCTCGGCACTCTGCTCACCGATGATCAAATTATAGGTTTTCTTGATGTACTGGATAATCG
>CP070802.1:1452448-1472949 GCA_020343595.1 Caldifarciminota bacterium
AAGGGTTGACAACATTCTCTAAATAGCCATAATAACTACCTGGTATAAGTTGGAATCCTGACGCGGCTTTTTGCACGAGGTTGTTTAATTCTCACTCATCTTATTGGAGGATAATGTGAGAGTATTGCACGTCTACGAAGTAAAGACTACAGACGGCGCCAGCTATCGAGGCGAGATCGCCTACAAGGACCAGGAAAAACTGGTGCTCCGTCTGAGACATAGATCCCCAGAACAGAAATTACGGCTCTTCAAGAGCGGAATCATCTCAGTCAAGGAATTGGGCTGGCAAAAGGCCTTTGCGCTGAGATAGGGGGATTTGTGAGAAATATCGCAATATTAACAGAAAAGATATCGATTGAAAGGAGAGAAACATGAAGAAGTTGCTCGCATGTGTATTGGGATTGATTCTGACCGTGAGTATGGCCGTGGCCATAGGCCCGGACGCTCCACCACCCTCACCAGACGGTGGTCCGGATGCTCCGCCACCCTCACCAACCTTTGCTATCGGCCCGGATGCTCCACCACCCTCACCAGACGGTGGTCCGGATGCTCCGCCACCCTCACCAACCTTGGCCTAAGGAGCTATAAAGATGAAGATTTTACATCTTTATCAGGTAAAGATGCTTGATGGCTCGCAATACCGTGGTGAAATCGCTTACCGCGACAGTGAGAAGATCGTGCTGAAGCTCAGGCACCGGTCTCCGGAGCAGAAGCTCCGCCTGTTCAAGAACAGCATTGCGTCGGTAAGAGACGTCGGCTGGCACAAAGCGTACGCTCTAAGATAAAAGATCTGCAAGCCAGATAACAAGGAGCGATAGCGAGCATAGAGACGTTAGGTATTTATTAGACAAAAAAAGGTCGATAAATAAGGAAGTTAGGCGCACAGGGATATTCTGAGCTTTTGAGATTTTGGTGGAAAAAGTGTGCCAATGTGGCACACTAGACTTAATCCAGCCCCTGTGTTTATTAATCCTGCGGGATACCGCTAATTTTGTGCCATAATGGCACATTCTTGAGACTTAAACTTCACCCATATTCACCCAGATATTTCGATATTTAGTACCATAACACCCTGGCACGGATATTGCTATTAATATGATTGGTGCAAAAATGATAATACTAACACTGGCCATTATCCTCCAACTCACAGCAGCCATCCTCGCGCTGCGGCAAATGGGCGGCAGATCAGCGTACGGATGGGCCTTCATTGCTGTACCTCTTCTCTTCATGGGTACGGCAAAGGCAATCGATCTGGCCGGCTATTCAATAGGTATTAATATGGAAGTATTAAGCCTCTTGGTCGGCGCGTCGATGTTTTTGGGGCTGGTGTTTATTACCAGGATATTCCGCTCATACCAGCAAAATTTAAATCTTTTCAAGTCAATACAAGATATTGACCGTGTAATGCTCTCAAGCCTCAGCTACAACGGTGTTATCAATGCCATCATCGACAAAATAAACCAGACGTTGAGGCCCGACGCCGTTGGCATATATAAATATGATAAGCAGGGGCGTAAACTCAATGTGCTCAAAACGCACAACCTCAGCCGCGAATTCCAGGCGAAAATCACCGGCGACGGGAATGAACTCATCAAGTCGATCATCGAAAATAGAAGAACGCTGATAATTGACAAGTTCGCCGATGACGAAGACGCCGGAGTTCTTCCTTTATTAAGACGTGAAGGGTTCACGAGCTATCTCGGCACGCCGATCGTTTCCAAGGGCGGCGCGCCCATTGGCGCCATGGCCCTGTATCTGAAGAAGCCGAAACGGTATTCTGACAACGATATCGACTTCGTCAAAACAATGGGCAGCCAGATAGCTATCGCACTGGACCGCGAGCAATTCATCGACCGTATCCACGAGATGAATTTCGAGTCGGTCTATTCTCTGGTCCAGGCGATCGAAATGCGTGACCCCTACACGCGAGGCCACTCCCTACAAGTGGCCAAACTCGCTTCAGCAATTGCTGAGGCGATCGGTTTCACCGGCCGCGATCTGGAACTGGTGAAATTTGCCGGCCTGCTCCACGACGTAGGCAAGATCGCGGTACCTGAATGCATTCTGCAAAAACCGAGTTTCCTGACGAGCGACGAATGGAAGGTCATACAACTACACCCGAGGCAGAGTGCAACAATAATAGACCCCATCAAGGGGCTCCGCCAGATCCGGGACTGGGTCTTATACCACCATGAGCGTTGGGATGGTAGGGGTTATCCCAAGAACATCAGGGGCGACAGGATTCCCATCCAGTCCCGGATACTTTCAGTATGCGATACATTCTCGGCAATGACCGAAGACCGACCATACCGGAAACGGCTCAGCGACGAGGAAGCACGCACCGAGATCAGAAAGGTCTCGGGCAGCCAGCTCGATCCGAAAATTGCCAACATCTTCCTGGACCTTGGCGTCAACGGTCACAATGGTAATTTCATAAATACCTTTAGCCGAGACACGCTGCTTGGCGACCTCGATTCGGATCCCGCGAAGAACGGGAACAGTTTTAGCCAGAATGTGCTTAACCTGCAGAGGAACTAGCAATGGCACGTCGTGACGTGATGAAGAACCTTGACCGTGCCGCAGGCAAGCACGAAAAAAGATTTTTTGCAGGCATTCGAACCAGGAATAATAAACGGCAGTTGACGCGAACGAAGAGAGTGCAGCTACGCGATATCGGTATGGTTTGGGATTGCAGTGTGCTGTGTCTGGCGCGCTGCGGTCCTCGGATCTATGTCGGTCCGCTCTGAGTCAAAATAGAAAGGAGAACGCTTATAATTTAGAAAACTGCTGGTAACCGAATGCGATGGATGACTGTATCCAAGAGGGTACAGCTTCCGTCATTAATATTGGATTAGTAAAAAGGAGAGCCCCTTGAAGAAAAGAATACTTCTGCTGTTACGTTTCGTCCTTATCCTGGCGACCATACTGATGATGACATACTCCAGGCGCGGACTGCACCTCTTATCGCCCGGCTACCTTGTCGCCCTGCTCTATTTCATATCGAACATAGTATTCTACTTTATCCCCGAGCACAAATTCTCACGCCCGGTCGTCACTTTTGCGATATTCCTGATCGATATCATCGCCATCTCGCTAGCAATCTACCTTGCGCAGGGCATGCAGACGGATTTCTATTTGATATACTTCCTTATTATATTTATCGCCTCGGTAGGCCAGGATCTACGCGGCAGCATACCAATCGCCGTCGTTGCCAGCTTTCTTTATGGATGGCTGCTTATGCGCACAAACCCCGGAACTTCGATTTTCGATTCGGCGATACTCATCCGCATACCGTTCATATTCATCGTCTCGATTATCAGCAGTTACTGGTCAACCGAGATACGCCGCGAACTTAGCGAGAAGAAAGAACTGGAAAATTTCGCTCGGAGGCTGGAACAAGAGATCGCCAAGATGGCTGCTGATGAGACCGATCTGAAAAGCTATCATGACACCGTCATCAACAGCGTGGCCAGCGGTGTGATCGCGGTCAGCAAAGACGGCACGATCACGACCATAAACCCGGAAGCGGCGCGTGTCCTGGGCGCGAGCCAGTCATCGTTCATGGATAAGAACATCAAGGATATTGAAGGCCTGGAACAGATGTGGGATAAGATGCGAGAGGTTATTGGCTCCAACACACCCTCAGACCGCATACAGATCTCGATAAAGAATGCGGATGATGAGACGATACCTATCGGTCTGTCCGTATCGCCGATGAGCTCGACGAACGCAACTATTTCCGGTTGTGTCGGCATACTCCGAGACCTTTCTGATATCAAAGCGCTCGAGGCAAAATTGCGCCACGCCGAGAGGTTATCCTACCTCGGCAAAATGGCAAGCTGGGTTGCCCACGAGATCAGGAACCCGCTCACCGCAATCGACGGTTTTTCGCAATTGCTGGCGAAGACGCGCGACCAGGATAAGCTCAAAGCATTCAGCACCGAGATCCACCGCGGGACCCAGCGGATAAATCACATCATCGACGACATCCTCACCTTCGCGCGCACCAAGACACATATCAAGGCGGTTGATATTCACCTGCGCGGCCTCATCACCCAGCTAACCGAAAACATGGGGAACGTGAGGATCTTCATCAGCGGCGATGTGGATACGCTGATCAAGGGCGAAGAGGAATCCCTCAAGAGTCTTTTCAACAACCTGATCAGCAACAGCGTCGATGCAATGGACAAGGACCCCAAGATCACCATCAAATTCTACAAGGAAGACCAATGGTTGATAACCGAACTTGCTGACAATGGCAAGGGAATGTCGGATGAGACCGTACAAAGACTGTTCACGCCCTTTTTCACGACGAAGAGCCGCGGTACCGGACTCGGTCTCGCTATAGTGAAGAAGATCGTGGACGACCACGGTGGAAAACTCGAAATCGAAAGCGAGGAGGGCAAAGGAACGACCTGCCGTGTCTATTTGCCAGCCGTCGAAGAATAGGGAGGATAAATGAAAAAAAGGCTATTAGTATGCGACGACGAGGAACCGATCCGGCTCTTACTGACCGAATCACTCCAGGATATCTACGATATCGTTGAGGCATCCAATGGCAAGGACGCGCTGAGCCTTGCGCTGCGCGAGCATTTCGATCTGGTCATCATGGACATCAAGATGCCGCAGGTCCACGGACTGGAAGCGATCGAGCGCATCAGGGAAAAGGACAAACGCATTCCTATCATAATCATCTCGGCGTACCGGCCGATGGAAGACGACATCGTAGTCAAGACATCAAACGTCGCCGCATTCATCACCAAACCGATCGATATCTCGGCCCTGCGCGCAAAAATCTTCGAACTGATCGGTGAATAGATATGTTATATACTTTTACGGCATATCATGATTTGAAAACAACAACATCAAGTCTAGCGCGGTTTCATAGGCGCGATAGAACTACATAAGTAGCACCGTATAATACACTTTTATTGTATCAGTAATTTCTCTTGCGGACTGGTCTTTAGTTGAATTTAAAACCCTTGCCCGTTATCAACCACAGGCAAGAATCCACAACGTCGGGTTCGTAGAGCTTCCCTTTGTTCTTGGAAATCTCGTCCAGCGTGATGTCGAGGCTATGCGCCGGGCGGTAAGGCCGGTGTGAGGACATCGCTTCGACAACATCGGCGACCGCAAGTATCTGCGATTCGAGCATGATATTACCGGTTCTGAGGCCGCGCGGGTATCCTGAACCGTCGAGCCGCTCGTGATGCTGGAGCACGACATCCGCGATCGGCCACGGGAATTCGATCGTCTTCAAAATATCGTAGCCGACGCTCGGATGGGTCTTGACGAGCGCGAACTCGGAAAGCGTTAGCTTGCTCGGACGGCTGAGGATCTCGGCCGGTACGTAGATCTTACCGATATCATGGATCAGCGCCGCGACCTGAATGCCGCGTATCCATTCTTCAGGCAGGTACATCTCCTTGGCGATTTCCTGAGCGAGTGCGGCAACCCTCAACTGGTGTCCGGTCGTGTACGGATCCCTCGCTTCCTGGATCTTCGCCATTGCCTGGAGCGTATTCTGAATGGTCTTCTCCAGTTTGACGAGGCTCTGCTGTAGTTCGTCCTCCATCTGCTTGCGATCGGTGATGTTGCGCACCGAAACGAGGTTCGCGTCTTCACTGCGGTAGGCGATTCTCGTCACCGCAAATTCGCAATACCGAATGTCGCCGTGCTTGGTCACGATGCGCACGTCATAAGCCCTGGGAACATCTTCACCCATTTTCCTGCGCAGGTCGATCTCCTTGACCTTGTCGCGGTCATTCGGATAGATGATCTTCCACGGACTCGTATCGTAGAGTTCTTCTTTGGTGTAATCCGTTATCTTACAGAGTTGATCATTGACGAAGAGGAAACTGTTATTGGCGTAGATAAAAATACCGTCGCTGCTGTGTTCGACAAGGGTCCGGTACTTTTCTTCGCTCTCCTCGAGAGCAACGAGCAACCGCTCCCGCTCGGTGACGTCACGGCAGACATTCGTGATCGCCACGATCTTTCCTTCTTTGTAGATCGCGGTACCGGTTACTTCCATAATCGCGTAACGCCCCTCGGCCCGGTTGAAACGCATCTTGCTCACGACCACGTGGTTTTTCGCCCCGGTACACAGCTGCTCGTGGTCCTTTTTCAAATGATGGATATCTTCCTCATAGACAATGTCGAGATCGAGAAAGTTACGTCCGATCAGATCCTCACGGCGTTTGCCGGTGAAGTCGCATGCGATTTTATTCACGTCAGTCAGTTTATAATTCAGGTCATAGGTGAATATCGCATTGCCTGCGTATTCGTAGAGCAGGCGGTAGCGCTCCTTGCTCTCGCGCAAAGCTTCGTCGGCGTATTTTCGCTCGGTGATATCTTCCATGCTGCCCTGGAAGTAATGCGTCTGGCCGACCGGGTCGACAACCCCGCGCGCATTGTCGTTCACCCAGAACACCGAACCGTCACGCCTTCGCATCAGGCATTCAAAATTCTTAACAGAACCGTCCTGTTCGATACTATTCAGCCAGCGGGTAAAGTCCTCCGGACTGAAGTGGAGGTCGGCAAGGTTCATCTTCATCATAGCATCGCGGTCTGGATAGCCGAACATATGAACGAGCACCGGATTGGCCTCCAAAATCTTGCCGTCCGGCGTCGCGCTGTAAAGACCGACCGGTACGTCCTCGAAAAGCGTCCGGTATCGAGCCTCTGCCCTCTCTTTCTCCTTACGCTCGACCCGCCGGTCAATCACCGAACGGACCGCCGCGGGCAGGCGCACAAAGTGCTTGGGCGATTTGATGACGTAATCGTCGAGCCCTGCCTTCATCGCGTCGACCGCAATCTCTTCGTTACCGGTACCGGTGAACATGATCACCGGACAGTCAGGCCTGATATCCTTCACCTTGTGCAGGACTTCCAGACCGTCGATCCAGTGCACTTTGTAGTCGGTTATTACCAGATCGAACCTGCCCTCGGCCAGGGCAACGTCGAATTCTTCAAAGGTCCTTATCTGCTTTAGATTAAGGAAGGGAAACTCAATCGACAACGCGCGCACAGTAAGCGCCCGGTCATCAGGATTATCATCGATGACGAGTATCGTTCTCAGGTTATTCTTTATACTGTCTTTTGGCTTCTCGTCTTTAGTCATTGGTTACTTCCGCCCTCTTGTTGAGTATCATCCAGTAAAGATTCAGCGTCTTCACCATCTCGACCAGGGCACCGAACGTTACTGGTTTGACAAGATAGGAATTCGCGCCAAGGTCATACGCACGGTTGATATCTGAAGACTCGCTGGAAGCGGTGAGCACAACGACCGGCAGCCGCTTCAGTGTCTGCTGCTGGCGCAACCACTCGAGCACCTCATGGCCCGATTTGCGCGGCAGTTTCAGGTCGAGCAGTATGAGCACGGGCAGTGGCCGCTCGATATACGGTTCGCGACCGGCAAGATATGATATCGCCTGCTCGCCGTCGTTCAATACGATGATCGGATTGGCGATCTTCACCTTCTGAAACGCGCGCTTGATAAGCAGCACATCATTGTGGTCGTCTTCGACCAGAAGTACTGTGTGATTATTCTGCGTCATCAAAATCCCTTCGCGCGCAGCTCGACCCAGAATTTGCTGCCTTTGCCAGGAACCGAGTCGACACCCGCTATGCCGCCCATGCGCTCCAGACCTTTTTTCACGATCGCAAGGCCCACGCCGGTACCTGGATATGATTCCATGCCCTGAAGACGTTCGAAGATGCGGAAGATGCGAGCGTGATATTCCGGAGGGATGCCGATGCCGGCATCCTCGACCCACAGCCTGACCTTGTTGCTCAAGGTCTCGGCCCGGATGTTCACCTTCGGTTTCACGCCGGGTTCGACGAATTTTATCGCATTGGAAAGCAGGTTCGACAGAACCTGAACGAGTGTAGCATGATCCCCCATCACCTCGGGCAGCGGCCGTTCCACCCTGATCTGCGCATCCCTCTTCTGTATGTCCGAACTCAATTGATGCATCACCTCACCGAGGACGCTGTCCAGACTGACCGCGTTCGGCTTCAATGCCGACCGGCTGAGCCGGCTGTAAGCTAGCAGATCCTGGATCAATATGTCCATGTGCTGGGCAGCAGATACGACCCGGTTCGCATAATCCCTGCCGGTCTCGTCCAACTTCTCTGCATAATCCTCGAGCAGAGCGCTTGCAAAACCTTCCATTGCCCTCAGCGGCGCGCGCAGGTCATGCGAAACCGAATATGCAAAGGATTCGAGTTCTTTATTCGCGGCTTCAAGCTGGTCGGTGCGCTGCGCGACAAATGCCTCGAGATGCTTCCGGTATTTTCTGAATTCTTCTTCGGCGCGCTTGCGCTCACTGATGTTCCGAACAGTCCCCTGCACTACTTTCTCGCCATTCACAGGAAAAGTGCTTGCCGACACCTCAGCAGGGAAGGACTCGCCGTTCTTTCGCCTTAAAAGTATTTCAAAAACCGTCGCGCCGTCTTTGACGAGTGATTCGAGGGCGGTACGATACTTGCTCTCTTCCGCCGCATTGACAAGATCCGCCATGCGCACCGACATGATCTCTGAACGGTCATAACCAAAGAGCGCCAGGAGTTTATTGTTCACGTCGATTATCGTGCCGTTAAGGTCCTGAATGAAGATCGCATCGTTTGCGCTTTGAAAAAGATTGTAGTACTTCTCCTCCGCCGTGCTGTGTTCTCTCTTGAGTTGATCGCCGGCACCATCGGCGACGACGGTGCGGCGCAGGTCAATTAGTTCTTTGAGGATTTGTTCTTTTGACTTTTCTTCGTCTTTCATGTTTTCATTTTGAAACAGGACGAAAAATTTTCCCCACTCTTGTGCGCGACAGGAAGCTGCGGTTTCAGATACGTTCCGATAGATTTCGACAGCGGCGAAATTATCGCAATTATCATTGTTTTCTTAAATATATATACGGATGCGTAAATGTCAATAGCCCAGTTCACGCATTACTTTAACTAAACACCTTGTCTGGGTGTATTGACACTTGAATTGATGGTGCTATACTAATATAGAAGTTGTATGAGAAAGAGAACTGTAATCGCAAGTATCTTTTTATTACCGCTATTGCTCTATTCGACCGAGATATCCACGGTCAAGAAACCCAAATCACCCACAACGGGCGTCCTATTATCCATTGGAGCTACTGTCGTTCCGGTCGGCCTCGGTTGCTTAGTCTGGCAGGCTGCCGCACCCGGAGGGAATGATGTATTCATGTGGTGTGGCGGCTTACTCGTCGCAAGCGGAGCAATCTTAGGACCTGATGCCGGACATTTCTATGTCGAGCAGTGGTCCAAAGGAGGAGAACGCGCCGGCATCAGATTTACCATCGGGTTAGTAATGACAGTATCATTAGGAGCTTATGCGATCGGTGGAATCGCAGGCAGCCTCGACCCATCAACATCCGAAAATGGAGTAGCCAGCCTGACTTGGCCTGTGTTTCTATTAAGCAGCGCTGCCTATGTCGTATACACGGTGTGGGACATCGCAACTGTTCCCGGTTCAGTACGAGAGTATAACGACTCAATCACAGAAAGCGGGCAACTCCGTTTTCGTCCGTATTTGGATGTTCCCAACGAAAAATACGGTTTGTCATTGGTATATAATTTCTAAAAGAAGCGTTAAACCACCATTTTTGCTATTGTGGTTAACGGTAATAACGACATTTGCGAAACTAACGAGCAAATCGATTTTTGTGCAAAAGTTCAAAAGTTGCAGTCTACTCCGGGCCAAACGGAGCCTGTCCCCGGAGCCTTGGTTTGGATCAAACTTCTGCGATCTTTTTGCCTTTCTCCTTCTCCAGATATACCATTAGGGTGCGGGTGGGACGGCCTGGATATATCTTTTCGATTCCTTTTTTGTAGACACGTAATTGCTTTTTGTACTCTTCTTTTTCCCCGCCGGTCTTGTAGTCGGCAATGACTATTTCGTCGCTCCCGATAATCAGACGGTCAATATGCGCGGACACGTCGCGCTTTTCTTCTTCGAAATATATCGGCAACTCGTTCTTGCAGGCCACGTCACGGCCATCCCTGAAGAACAAGAACCTCAAATCCGGATCAAATAATGTTTCCCTAAGCAGCGGCGCGAGCCGTTCATCGATCTCTTTTTCATCCTCGGGCGACCGCGCGAAGACACCTTTAGTATACTCAACTGCCTCGGCAACATACTTCTCGACATCGATATCATCAAGCCATTCAATCTGACTCAATGCCCGGTGTATCATCTCGCCGAACTTCATTCCCCTTTTGCGCTCGGGTGCGACTATTTCCACGCCCCGTTCGGTCGGCGAGTATAGTGTCCTTTCCTCGCTGATAACCGGCGCTTCGCGGACTTCGACATATGGCTTTGCCTTCGCCTCCACCTCACGCGGCTTTTCTTTTGGCTTAATGTCATGCATCGGGTAGGGTTTACGGTCCAAGCGTTGTTTAATCGTCTCCAGCCAGAAACCGGCATTCTTGTTTCTTATCGTGAAGCCGAGCATGTAGACGCCGGTCTTCGCCCTGGTCAGCGCCACATAAAGGAGATTTAGACTGTCCTTTGCCAGACGGGCGCGCTCTGCTTCCTTTAGGTCGAGAAGATACTTACCGTACCCTCGCCAGTACACCTTGTCCGGCCGCACGCTATCATCCTTATAGGAAAAGATCAAATTATCGTTCTCGCCCCTGGACAGATCTATATCCGTCTCCGGAATAATGACCACCTCGAACTCCAATCCCTTTGCCTTGTGAATGGTAAGGATCTGCACGCCCCTCGCGTGCGTTTCTTTAACCTCCAGTAATGCACCCTGCTGCTCGAACCATGTGATGAACGGGGCGAGCGAATTCAAACCTTCCTTCGTGTATGTCAATGCGGCATCGAGCATTGTAGCAAGCGGATAGGACATCTTGAGTCCGAACTCGCGCATGCTGCGGAAGATCAATTCATAGGGATTGCAGAAATAGACATTCGACAGCAAGTTCTTCAGTTTTTTCGCCACCGTCCAATCGGAATGATGATCAATGAGTATCATGTACAGGGTCTTGCCGTGGAATTTGAGTTTCCTTACAGTCTCTTCCTTAAGGTTCACGACCGGTGAAAGCAGAACGTGCACGAGGCTGAAATCATCCTGGGGGTCATCGAGAAACCGCAGGAGATGGAGCATGAACTGCACGTCGTGTTCATCGAGCACGCTCGCCCTTGCCTGGCTCACGCACGCGACGCCGGACGAAGACAACACGCTCGCCAGGTCCCTTGCAAACCTGTTCTTCCGTGTGAGGACGGCAATGTCGTCGAGCGCGTAGCCGTGTTTGCCGGTGAGTTCTTTGATGATCGCTACGGTCTTCTCCATGACCGCTTCCCGGGCTTCTCCTTTCAAATCGTATGAACCGATCTCCTCGACGCGCACCCAGCCGCCCGTGTTGCCGGGTTTTGCCTGGTCTTTCTTGTCGAGCACCAGGTTGACAAAATCTATTATCTCCTGTTTGGTGCGGTAGTTCACGATAAGTTCGTCGCCTTCGATCTTTTCTTCGTACCTATGCTTTACGTATTCGAAGAGTTCGGGCGCGCCACCGCGCCAGCGGAAGACCGACTGGTGGGGATCTCCGACATAGAACAGGCTCTTCTTCTTCGGCTCGACCGCAGTGATCTCATCCATGATCGGTTCGAGTATCTCGATCTGGTGAAGACTGGTATCCTGAAACTCGTCGATCATCAAATGGTTTATATCAGAACCGAGTTTGAAATAGAGGTACTCGGTTTCAGGGCTCGCGCGCAGCGCCTTCAGTGTGAACTTCTCGATATCATTGAAACTCAATGCGTTTTTTTCCTTCTTGGCGCGCTGAAAAAATTCGTGGATTTTCATGATCGGTTTCACATGTACGAGTATCTCGCGCTCGGATAATGTAACGACATAGTCCCGGCCTGCAGCGAGCAGTTCATCGTGCATAGCATGATATTCCTGCGGGTCATCGAGATTCGCAATAAAATCGCGGATGTATTTCTTACTGTCGATCCCTTTCTCCAAGAGCTCACCAAATAACGGCTTGAGTGCTTCGGCATCGCCGGCAGCAGCTGCTTCATCGATCTTGTCGATGAACTTTGCAAGGTTCGCGTTCATCCTGCCCGTGCTCTTGGTGCGGGCCGCATGTTCATGCGCGCGGACAAAAGCCGTGAATTTTTTAAGCGAATCGGCAAAGGCAACGGCATTCTTTGATGTATCACCAGCTATTTTCTGCTCGCGACCTATCAACTCGCCGAAGAAATCCATCCAGTTGATCAGGTTTGCATAGAGAGTATCGAAATCTCTCCGTATGCCTTTTCCCTGCTGCTCCATCATATCGCTGAGCACCCTCATGATCTTCCGGTCACTGCCCGCGGCCTCGAAGAATTCATCGATCGTCTGGACAAGGAGCGCGCCCTCTCTCACTTCATCCAAGATATCATAATCAGGCATGATATCCGCGGCAAACGGGATACACGAAAGGAATGACGCAAAAAGGCTGTGAAAGGTGGAAATGTGCAGATCTGACAGATTGTTAAGCAGTTGCAGCCTGCGGGCTGCGGCACGCTTATTTACATCCGGGAATACACCAGCGAAATATTCCAGCACTTCTTTCTCAGAATCGGTCTTGGCATTTCCGGTACTGAGAACATCCAGATAATGCAGGATGCGGTCTTTCATCTCATACGCCGCCGCGTTGGTGAACGTGATCGCATAGAGCGATTCGAGCGGATATCCGGGGTCTTGCAGATAGAGAAGAAGGAATCGCTTGGTGAGCGCGTGGGTCTTACCTGACCCGGCCGCGGAAACGAGAGCGATGTTCTTGATCACGCTACTCATGGATCTCTCCGCACACCTGGCAGTATGCACAATATTTGCACGACTCGGGGTCGTCGGTTTGAGAGAACGGCACATTGGGATCGATGATTTCTTTGATGGTCGGAACGAGTATCTCCTGACAGAAATCGTTCAGGTACTTTTTTACATCCTTACCTTCGACAATATCCCTGGTCTTGGATTCTTCCTCGACCGCGTAGTATAGCATTCCGCCGATGATATCGAAATGCTCCTTGGAAAATATTAACGCATACATGGGCAGCTGAAATGCATCGAAATTCTCACCGATCTCGCATGACTTCTTTGGCGGAAGCCTGCCTGTTTTGTAATCTATGATGTAGTATTTATTCTCGAGTATGTCGATGCGGTCAGGAACTCCGGTAAGCCGCACCTGCAGGCCGTTCACCGGGATATGATGTTTTGCTTTGCGCTCGAGTGATGCCTTGAATATCTCAAACCCCTGGTTGAAGCGTTCCAGTTCGGTCAGAAGAAAACTTCGCAAGTGTTTTTTGTATATTTCTGCATCGAGGAATGTAATTGCCCGGGGTTTGCGCGCGAGATTCCGACTGTAGGTAATTGCCTTGTCCAACTCCTCTTCCATGAGTGAAACGGCTCTATCAATCTCGTGTTGCTTGAATCCGCGTGGAAAGTGCTTGGCGTAGAAATACTGCAGCGCCGAATGAATAATGCCGCCCCACTCGAGCGCGCCGGGTTCCTCGACTATATTCTTGGGTTCGGCTACGTCCAAGATGTACTGTAGATAATACTGATAGGGGCACGCGCGGTATATTGAAAGCGCCGTCGGGCTCAGACCCCGCTGCTGCAGTTTGCCGTAGACGATCTTGAGCAGATCATTGGTCTTCTCGATCGAGCGCTTCGGTAATGTGAACGCACTCGGCTCCAGTTTGGTGACCGCGTCGTCATGGCGCATGCCGGGAAAAGCAAGCATGACGAAACGCGAAGGGAGGTCCTTGTCCTTTTCGGCCACGTAGGAGATATGGACTTCCTTCTTACCCTCTTTCAGTTCGGTGAAATAGTAGTAGAAAAGATTTTCCCTCTCCTGGCTGTGTGGCAGTTTGGCCGCGCGCCTGAGCGCCTGATTCACGAACATATCTTTCTCGCTGTGCCTGGGGAATATGCCTTCGTTCATCGAAGGAATGATGAGGCAGTCGAAATCGAGATTTCTCGCCTCGAGTATGCCGATCAACTGCACCCCGCGCATCGGATCGCCCTGGATATGGTAGCGGCCGTTCTCCAGCACGTGCAGCAGGAACTCAAGCATCGCCTTACCTCTTGGCAAATGCTTCTCAGGAACACGCAGGGCAGATAGTTCGTGCAGCCGGTCGATGAATTCCATGATGTCCGGCGAGTTCCGCTTCACGACCTCGCGGTTGTACGAAAGCAAGTCGTTGAGCAATGCCACAATTCCGTTTGAATATTCTGAAAACGATAGTTCAGCATTCACAACATCGCAGCAGCGCTTGATGAATTCTACGAGCGGTCCGAATGCATCGACAAATTTATCTGCATCGAAATAATTACGCTGCCCGTCGATCATGGTCTTCTCAAGTCCGTAGATAAGCGGCCGCAGTTCCTGCCGGTCGATGACCGCGTTTTTCATTAACGGATGGCGGATAAACGAGAACAGTTCCTGAAAATGGTAACCGCTCTTCACTAGTTCATGGAGTTGTGCGAGAAAAGAATATAGTGAAGACTGCGTGAAGGGAAGACCGGCCGACAGGTTGTATTCGATACCCAGTGCCTTCAGGCTCTCAGTAATGGAGAAGAGAATACCCTCGTCGGCGAGGACGATCCCGACGCGGTGGAGTTCATTATAGCGCCTGGCAACCTGCTGCAGGACCGATTGAAGGTGGAATGTCTGCTGCGATTCGCTTTTGAGTGACCTTACATGCACTGTCGGTTGGACCGTGTTCTGTCCGTCCAGCACGGAAACGCCCTGCGGGTCTGCACCGATCGTTTGCAAAAGTTTATGGTGAACATGGAACGGGTCATGGATATCGCCGGCTTTCTTCAACTCATCGGGCGAGCACGAATGAAGAACGATCTCCGACGGAATTCCCGATAGGATCGTACCAACGATCTTTGATTCGACCGCGGTCAGCCCGGCAAGGCCGGCGATGATCGTGAAGTCAAATCCCTCCAGGATATCGGTGCTGAACTTCTCATAAACAGAATCGTTAACATCGACATTGTCGCTTGCGTCGGCCGCTCTGAGGGCCTTCCGGTAATCTTCGTAGATCTTTTTGAGGATAGGAAGTTCTTCTTCTATGTACTTTTCGGGATAGTGGCCGGTCGTACTCAATTCCTGAAGATCAGCTATGGTCACGCGCTCGCGTGCAAGTTCGTCGAAGAAATTGAGTAAACGATCGCCGATCGAAATGAACCTGAGAAATCGGAGGTCACGCCACATCTCGATTTTGAGCGAATCGATGACATTCTTTAGAATGAAATTGCGTTCCAGGGAATCCAGCATCCTGCCGCGGCTGCCACCGGACTGCTCGTACGCAAACGAGACCAATTCATCAATCGTCTTCATCGCCGGTGGTATGATCCCTGCGCAATGAACCTCCTCGAGTAGATACCTACGGAAATAGAATTTGTTCCGCTGCGAAGGAAATACCATTAACAGCCGTGAAAAATCCGGGGAATCAGATGCGAACTTCTCTTGCACATGCCTGGCTAGAACGCGGAGAAACGGCTGTTCTGTGGGAATTATCTTTATGTTATCTTCTACACGCGTCATAGTGATATTATAAATAGTTAACCTGTGAAGTCAAATACGGCCAAGAAGCGACCCTCGCTATCGGTTATGGACTTCTGTAGAATGATTTTACAAAAATCTGGGGCGGTTTGCCCGTTCCTTCGCTTCCTCTTCCTTCTTGCGTTCTTCTTGCTTCATTTTTATATATTCTTCGCGCTTCGCCTTCTCCGATTTCTGCATCAAGAATGATACAAGCCAGAGCAGGACTACGATCCCGAGCGCTATGACAAGAAATATCACGACCATACCTCCTGTATTTCATTAATTATAGCGGTCTGTGAGGTAATGTCAATGATTTGACAGAAGGAAACTGCTACTGTACTCCCTTTCGCGCCCTGCAAGGTGTCTGACATAATGCATTGACAACATATAGAGCAAGTTTATAATCCAGAATGAAAGCAAAGATGAACGTATTCATCTCCTTTGATATCGAAGGCATCAGTGCGGTCTCATCGTGGCGTGAGTTCAAGAAGGATTCCCCGAATCTCGAGCGAATGCACAGAATCGCCACGCAGGAAGTCAATGCCGCAGTCCGCGGCATAAGACAAAGCGGAAAGCCCATCGGAAAAATCACGATCTGTGATTCCCACGCTTCCGGTGAGAATCTCCTGATCGAAGAACTGGAGCCAGGCGTGACCCTGATCCGGGGTACCCCCCGTAAACACTACATGATGCACGGCATCAACAAAGACTACGGCGCCGTATTGCTCATTGGCTATCACGCGATGGCCGGCACCAGGGGCGGGGGCATGGACCATACGTATTCTTCCGCTTCAATTTATCGAGTGAAGATCAATGGAGAATCGGTTGGTGAAACAGAAATCAACGCAGCGCTGGCCGGGTATTACGGCGTGCCTGTGGTGCTCGTCAGCGGTGACGACATGCTGGTCAAGGAGGTCAGGAAATTCCTGGGCAAATCTGTTGAAACAGTGATCGCGAAGCGCGGTATCTCAAGGTCAGCTGCACGATGCCGCCATCCAGAGGACGTCCAGAAAGAACTCTCGGCGAAAGCTGCCCGCGCAATTGCCAAAGCCAAGAAGATCAAACCCTTCAGATTCAAATCACCGATCCGGGCGGACATTGATCTCGCGGATTCGCTCGTAGCAGACGCTGTCGAGCTGATACCGGGGATCAAAAGAACAGACGGCAGGAAGATCTTGTTCAGGGCAAAGAATATCCTTGAGTTTTACCGCATGCTACGGCTCGTTTGCAGTCTCGGCATGTACGTGAACTTGATAGAGAGATAGGATTCAGTTAGAAGAGGCTCATCTGGGATTCGGTGGTCTTTTCCTCTTCGAAAATTCTGACCGTACCGAATTCACCATCATAGCCCGGTTTTATGATTAGATCGCCACGCCGCGTCTTATCGACGCCTAGCGCAATGCGCTCCTGTGCGTTGTTATGTAATTCCTCGATCGGTACGTTGAGCAGTATCTCGAACTCATTACCAAAGATACCGCACAGCCGGCGGTACTCGTTCTTCACCCCGACCGTGTCCCTGCCAACGCCCATTGCCTCGGCGATGATCTCTTCAAGCGGAATGAGATTCTTGTAGGGAATCGAATTCTCCGGGACGAATCCCTCATCCCGGTCACCAAGACTCTCGACGCGGTGGAGCACCCCGATCGTCAAGGTTCGCGAACAGACCGGACATATATTGTTGTTGAAACGCGATTCACGAGGCGCCAGACGCACATCGCATTTCCTGTGCCCGTCATAATGATATTTACCCTCTTCGGGAAAGAACTCGATCGTGTAGAGGAACGTCTCGCGGTCCTTTGATTTTAGCACATCGCGCAGCGCGAAGTAGTTCAAATCCTTGCTGAAAACATTCACTTCCCGGCCAAGACGTGTGGGCGAATGAGCGTCCGAATTCGATATCAGGGTGTAGTCGTCCAGGACAGAGAGACGCCAGTTCATGGCCGGGTCTGAAGACAATCCCGTTTCCATTGCGAATATGCGATCCTTCATATCAGCGAAACATCCATCGATCGAATCAAACCCGGAATTCGACCCGAAGAGCGAGAACCACGGCGTCCAGATATGGGCCGGCACGAGAAATATATCGGGCGAAATGTCGAGCAGTGCCTTCAACATATCATAGGTGTCGAGCGACAGAATTGGCCTGCCATCTGATGCCAGTTTCCCGTAACGGTCGACATAAGCGGTGATCTTCTCGACCGCATTGAAATCGGGCGCAAAGATAATATTGTGCAGCCGGCGTACCTTTCCATTCCTCGTGTAGATATTGTTCACCTCGACATTGAGGACGAATTTCACGCCTTCATACTCGTAAACACCGTCGCCCTGTTTGAGGTATTTCTTCAACTCCTTGACCCACTCGGGATGTGTGAAATCCGCGGTTCCGACCATCCCGATACCTTTGAGCTTCGCGTATTCGGCGATCTTCGGAATGATCATCTCCTTCGATGTTGCGCGCGAATAGCGCGAATGTATGTGTAAATCCGCAATCATCATTTTCTCGCCACCCCCATGATGCGCAAATCGAGTTCCGTGGCCGGTGTAAAGGTAAGGTGCCGGTAGAGTGAAAAATTAAAACCAGCATCATTGAGTAACTCCCCGATCACGGAAAGTTCGTAACCTCGCTCTTGATGGAATTCCTTTAGCACTATCTCCTGACCGTTGCGGCGCACGTGCAGGGTTATGTTCAAAGATGAAATATTCTGCATTGAATCATACTTATTGGTCCAGACCGAAAACAAACCTTCATCCCTCCGTTGAAAACTGTTGTTACCCCACTCGTCCCGCAGTGAATGTATCGTGTTCATATCAAAGATGAATAGACCGTCAGAACGCAGCGCGTCGTGCACGCGCCGGAAGCAACTGAGCAATTCGCCCTCGGTCAAAAGGTAATTCAGGCTGTCGTACAGGCAGGTGATAATCGGCATCTCGAACCCCAGTTTGAAATTGCGGATGTCACCATTGATCAACAGAGCACCATCATGCGCCGCAATTTTTTCGCGGCATACTTCGAGCATGGGAAGTGATCTATCAAGACCTATTACCCTGTAGCCGTTCTTAGACCACAGTTCGAGACAGACACCGGTTCCGCAAGCGAGGTCGAGAATACTTTTATCCTTCACGCTGCTCATCTGGATGATCTTTTCGATGTAGGCAACCCAGCTCGGGTAATTCACGAAGGACATCAGCTTGTCGTAGAACGGTGCGATCGTCGCGAACGGCGTGCTACATGAGTTTGATTTCATAGTTAGGCGACTCTTTGGTTATCGTGATGTCATGTGGATGGCTCTCGCGTAACCCGGCAACGCTGATCCTCACGAATTTCGCCTTTGCCTGCAATTCTTTTATGTTCTTTGCTCCGCAATAACCCAGGCCCTGCTTGACACCGCCCACGAGTTGGAAGATAACCTCTCTCACCAAACCGCGGTAAGGCACCCGCCCCTCGACTCCCTCGGGCACGAATTTCTTGGCGCCTTCCTGGAAGTAACGATCGGCTGACCCGCGTGACATCGCACCCAGCGATCCCATCGCCCTGTACTCTTTATAGCGACGACCTTCAAGACGTATTGTCTGTCCCGGACTCTCTTCAGTGCCGGCAAAGAGATTACCGGTCATGACCGAAGACGCGCCGAACGCAAGTGCCTTGACCATGTCGCCCGAGTATCTGATACCGCCGTCGGCAATGACCGGGATGCCCTTTTTGGCGGCAACCGTAGCGCATTCGAGGATCGCAGTTATCTGGGGAACGCCGATGCCGGCGACGACGCGCGTCGTGCATATTGACCCTGGTCCGATGCCGACCTTTATCGCGTCGACATTCAAGCCGACGAGTTCCTTTGCCGCTTCCGCTGTGCCGATATTGCCGACTACGAGCTGCATCTTGCTGAACTTCTTCTTGATCCGCCTGGCCAGTCCGATCACGCCCTTGGAATGAGCATGCGCGGTGTCGATAACGATCGCATCAACCCCTGCCTCGATCAGAGCAGCGGCACGTTCCTCGGTCCTGCGGTCAGTGCCGATCGCCGCGGCGCAGCGCAATCTACCCATCTTATCGACGGTCGCGTTCGGATGTTCCATTTTCTTGATGATATCCTTGACCGTGATAAGACCCTTGAGCCGGCCGGCGCGGTCGACAATGGGCAGTTTCTCGATACGGTATTTCTTAAGTATCTTCTGGGCTTTCTCCAGACTCGTCCCTTCGGGCGCAGTGATTAGTTTTTCGTGGGTCATGAACTCCCTGACCTTGCGATTGAGGTTCTTCTCAAAGATTATGTCGCGATTGGTCAGAATACCCACGATCTTCTTGGCCTTGTCGACGACGACGACGCCGGAGATCGAATACTTATCCATCAGGTCCTTGACCAGACGGATCGGCGATTCTTCGTCAACGGTTATCGGGTTCATGATCATACCGCTCTCGGCACGCTTCACCTTCTTGACTTCAGACTGCTGCTCCTCGATCGTCATGTTCTTGTGGATAACCCCGATGCCGCCTTCCTGGGCAAGGGCAATTGCCATCGCCGCTTCGGTCACCGTATCCATTGCCGCACTGACAATCGGTACGTTCAGCTTGATATTTCGGGAGAATTTAGTTGCTACACTGCATTCGTTGGGTAGAACTTCAGAATATTGCGGGACTAGAAGAACATCGTCAAATGTGAGACCTTCTTTGATTTTAACGCTTACCATTAACAATTATAATGATAATTTACTATCCGTCAAGGAAAAAAACAATTCGGAACTGACGCCGTCGAGCAAAACGACGATTCAAACAGAATCTCTGTAATCTATATTATTATCGCCGTAATCGAAGTGAAACAACAAAGTTGTTTCACTATGGGACGAACCACAACCCCGAAACCTCCTTGTTTGCATCGTACACGACCTTGACGTTCACCTTACCTTTTTCAAACTCGCAGTTC
>CP070802.1:1473049-1493442 GCA_020343595.1 Caldifarciminota bacterium
CGATTTTCCACGATGTCGTCATAGGAGAAATCGCTGCCCATCATGCTCTGGCGCAGCATGTGACCGGCGATCTTCGTCGCCCGCTCGACGGTCGGAATATACATCCACATTTCATCACCGAGTTTTAGAAAACGCGTTCCTTTGTCACGGGCAGGCGATGTGAACTCCATGTATGCGGATTCCTTACCGATTGCATATCCAGTGAATTCTTTTTCGCGTATTGTGCCACCGAGACTTATTGTCATCTTTGCGCGGTAATACCAGGATGTAACGACCGTGTTGTTATCCACTTTTTGCAGTATTTCCGTACCGGTCTGCGCAAATGACAGCACAGTGAAAACTAACATAAATACGACATGCAATTTAATAGACTTCATATTGTTTTCAATGCCTTTGCAGGGTTTATTCTTGTTGCTCTACTTATCGGCAGCAGAGCGACGATGACGGTCACTATTAAGCCTAACAGGAATGCGGTGGTTATTATAAAGGGAGTGGGCGCGAGGTAGATAATAGGGCCAAATGGCATATCGGCTGATGCCGTGGATGAAACCATTGATATATCTATTCCTTGGTACTTGAGCCAATAACTGAGCGCGGTACCGCCAATGGTCCCGAAGAAACTTCCGACGATGCCAATAATGGCTGCTTCGATGGTAAGGAGACCCACGATCGAGAGGTTGTTAAGACCAAGCGCTTTCATCATGCCGATCTCCTTGGTTCGTTCAAATACTATCATGAGCATGGTATTCGCAATTGCCGAACATGCAACCAAAAGGATAACAACATAGAAGAAAGAATAGACTGCCTGGGCAAGGTTGACCCAGCGGAGCACGGGGTTCTGCAGGTATGAGGTGACCGCGTATTCATCACCCAATTTTATCGAGCGTACAACATCGACGGCCTTGCTCGGATCTTTGAGGAGGATGACAAACTCCGTTGTTCTACCTTCGAGGTCAAGCATTGTCTGGCTAATATCAAGCGGTACATAGAAGATATTCCGGTCCATGCCGCCGATACCGGTTTGAAATATGCCCTTAATAACGAAATTCAAGCCGGTTGGTGAATCATAGGCGGTCCGTGTGATTACCGTGAGAGTATCGCCGACCGTCATGTCAAGCCGCTCTGCCAGACCTGTTCCCAGAATGGCTTCTTTCTTTCCGGATTCAATATATCCACCGTCTATCAGTCTCTTTTGGATTCCACCTATCTCACGTTCCTTGTCAGGATCGATGGCAAAGCCAAGCGCCGGCACACTCAGTTCTTCCTCTCCCAGGAGCACACCGAATTTTATCCTCGGTGAAGCCAGTTGGATTTCTTCTGCCGGAATGGCATCATAGAATTCTTTTGAGAGTTCATAGGATTCAGACAACGGGATCAATCGTTCACGTCGTTCGTATTCTTTGGTTTTGATCGTGATGTGTCCGGAGACCAATTTCACGACGTTGCCACTCATGTTCTGAAAGATCCCTCGGATGTAGCTTCTCGCAAAGATTATCGCCGTTATTGCCAGCGCAACGCTAAGTCCTGATATCAGACTTCGTCTGGTATTCCTGAAGAAATTACGGTATGCCAGTCTCAGTAGATTCATCAGACATGCCTCAAGGCATCCACTGCTTCGAGCCGTGTAGCCCTTCGTACCGGCCACAGACTGACCACTACCGAAACGAAAACCCCGAACAGGAAGACGAATAGCAGGTTCAGATAGTCAATTTCTCCTTTGATGATGAATTTCATCGGGTAGACGATATCCATGTTCTCGAAGACGCTTGAGAAATCTAAACCGACATGAACAAGGTACATCGAAACGAGAAGACCGAACAGACATCCCAGCAGGCTTCCAAAAATGCCTATGATCCCGCCTTCATAGATGAACATCTTGACGATACCCGTGTTACTGAAGCCCATTGCCTTCAGTGTGCCTATTTCCGGGATGCGCTCCATTACCGCCATCAGCATGGTGTTGACGATGCCAACAGCGGCAATTATGACAACGACGAGGGCAATCATGAATTGCCCGGCCCGCTTGAATCCGGATATTTCGAATATCGCTGCATTCATTTCTTTCCAGGTAAGTACTTCATAGTCATTGCCGATTGCTTGTGATATTCTTGCTTTGAGCGGTTCCAGCCTGTTCTCATCGCTCGCCAGCACGCATATTTCGGTCACGCCCGGGCCGAGCGCAAGCAGATCTTGTGCCTGGGTGATAGGAATTATTGCCATGTTGCGGTCGAATAATGGATGTCCCGTGTTGATTATCCCTGTGACTGTGAGATCGTAAGCATTGTAGGTACCGTTTCTATCCTTCGTAATAATAGTAATATATGAACCAACATCCAGTGCCATATCAGAAGCCAGGTTCTCACCGATGAGAACATCGCCTTCACCCTGCAAGTAAGTACCAGCAACGACGGATTCACGAATCCGGAAGATACGGTTGTCATTCTCAATATCCACGCCCATTCCGAGGACGGGTAATTCGTCGATTCCATCACTGATACTTGCCTGGAATTTCACACGGCGGGTAATTTCCTTAACACCTGCTATCTTTGTGACTTCATCGACGACAAATGCTACATTTTCGACTATCGTATCGAGCGGGAATACACCTTCCTCGCGATAGTAACCTTCCGCAAAGATCTCCATATGGCTTGTCTCGAAGTCGATGATGTTACGCGAAGCCATCTTGTCGGCGCCGTTCATCATCGTGTTCATGAAGATCATCGAAGAGAGTCCAACCGAAATCGCTGCGGCAGTTATGATCGTCCTGCGCGTATGGCGGAATACATTACGCCAGGCGATGTTCACGATCTTCATTAGTGGCCTCTCGGTTTTGTTTTGTCATCCACGATCTTGCCGTCCCTCAGACTTACCGTTCTGCGTGAGTAATCCATGACCAGCTGGTCATGAGTCGAAAATATGAACGTTGTTCCATGCTTGCCGTTCAGTTCCTGCATGAGCGCGAGTATTTCCTTTGCCGTCGTTGAGTCGAGATTAGCGGTAGGCTCATCAGCGAGCACCATGCTTGGTTCTTTCACAAGCGCACGTGCAATGGCAACTCTCTGCTGTTGACCACCGCTCATTTCATTGGGGCGGCGATCAATATATTCACCCAAGCCTACTTCCTCAAGAAGTTCTACGATCTTCTGTTTCCTTTTGCCCTGTTCGACATCAAGCAGAATTAGTGGTATTTCTATGTTTTCGTAGGCGGTCAGGACCGGTATCAGATTAAAAGTCTGGAACACAAAGCCGATTTTATTTTTTCTCAAATTCGCTTTGTCTTTTGACCCCAGTTCATTGACATTCGTCCCGTCGATAAGTATCTTGCCTTTGGTTGGTACGTCGAGACAGCCAATAATATTGAGAAGCGTGGTTTTCCCTGAACCGGACGGGCCGGCGATCGCCGTGAATTCTCCATTTGCGATCTTGATATCAATACCGCGCAGCGCGGGGAAGAGGACCTTCCCGATCTTGTAGTCCTTGTGCAGATCTATCGCTTCGACCAACATACCTCCTTTCTCAATAGAAAAAATGATTCATACTGATCTTTCTACGACAGATTGGATGCATACTGATGCAACCAGATGCAGACTGATACATATCCGTATGCATCCGTTAAAATCTGTTTGCATCTAAATGTACCGTAGGTACATTGAATCCGTCTGTATCCAAATTTGCAGACAGATTGAAATATCTGTTTGAATACATGCTAATCGGTTGACATCTAAATTTACCCACGGTGAATTAGAAGTACACCTTCGCCCATACGTATACTGCACCTTGATACGGCGTGATATTTCTGAACTCGCTTTCGTCCTTTCCAATAGTATGGTTCGACCCCAGAGCTATTTCGACATTGTCGAATATCGCGTAGTTAACTTGTGGGATTATGACCAGTCCGCCATCGGTCAAATTTATCACTGAACTCACTGATGGATGTAGGAACGGATTTCTTAGTAACCCGATACTTAAATAGAGATACTGCTGGGCGAGTGTCTGCCTTTCTCCAGAGGCGATACCGGAGTAATCATAGAGATTTGGGTCGTCTTCTCCACTGCCGTCGAAAAAGTATTCCGCCATTGCATATATCGCCAGGGGAAAGGTATAGTCGATTCCGAACGTCACCTTGCTGTAGTCCACTGTATCATTCCATGTGAAACTTGCTTCTCCCCAGTATCCCAGAAACATCTCTCCGGCTATTTCACCACCTATGATCGTGCGTTTTTCATTGGCCTGGTGCATGACTGTAAAGCCAAGGTCATTGGCAAAAAGATTTGTTCCTAAGCGTGCGCCCACGAGGGTATTGTCAATATTGCCGCTTGTGACTGCTATACCCCGGAAGCTGTGCAGCCTGCCGAACGAGTAGTAACCAAGCAATGCATTTGATCCGGCGCGTTCGTATCCGGGTTCGAGGTAGTTGACAGCGTTGAAAATGTCCAGTGGCCGAAAGACGCGGGCGACGCCCCAGTATAGACTCTGCTTACCGATGGTTATCCTTGCCTGCTCTTCTCCTATCCACAGCGCGAGCCGGGAGATGTTTATATTATCCACCGCATAAGCTATGGCCGTTGTATCATAGGGTACGATCAAGTCAAGCGCAACTTGCGCACCGTAATCACTGCTCTCGGTTTTGAATTCCAACCACCCGCGGTTGTATCCAATGATATTTGTCGAATCGTTCCACGTCAGATAAGGACGTGTCTCGACATATCCGGATGTGCTTAACCCCGAGAGAACAAACAGTAATAGGATCATACTTGCTACAAGTATAACGAGTTTCAATACATAGTCAAGTTGATAGATTATACTTTTTTGGCTGTTAGTGCATTGACAGCAGGTATGTTTTCGGTTAATATCTTGCGTGGTAATTACGCAATACATTCCGATGTTATATTATTTCCCTTCGATTTCTGTCCGTTTGCATCAATTTTCTCAAGAAAAGGAGTGAAGATGGATTGGGGATTAAAAAATAGATTGTCGAGGATCATTAAACCGGAAACTGGCAGGACCGTGATGCTTGCTGTCGACCATGGCTATTTTCTTGGTCCGACGAGTGGTCTTGAGGTTATTGCTGACACGGTACAGCCATTGCTTCAGCACGCCGACTCCCTCATGCTGACACGCGGTGCCCTGCGAACGTCGGTTCCGCCCGACTTTGATATACCGATCGTTCTCAGGGTCTCAGGTGGCACAAGTATTCTCCACGAAGACCTCTCCAATGAGGATATAACGACATCCATGGATGAAGCCATTAAACTGAATGCAAGTGCAGTCGCCATCTCGATCTTTGTCGGTTCTGCCCATGAGAAAGAGACGCTCACCAATCTGGCGAGACTTGTTACGGAAGGTGAAGCGTGTGGCATCCCGGTGCTTGCGGTCACCGCGGTGGGGAGAGAAATGACGAGGGATAAGAAATATCTATCTCTGTGCTGCCGAATAGCGGCTGAACTTGGAGCACATTTCGTGAAGACTTACTACTGTGATGATTTTGCGGAAGTGGTAGGCACGTGCCCCGTACCCATTGTGATCGCGGGTGGGAAGAAGATATCTGAAAAAGACGCGCTGAAACTTGCTCATAATGCAATAAGTAATGGTGCAGTCGGGGTAGATATGGGTAGGAATATATTCCAGTCAGATCATCCCGTCGGTATGATAAAAGCGGTCAGAGCAATAGTACATGAGAATGTAAAGGTCGAAGAAGCATATAAACTGTACAGGAAATCAGGCTAATGGAGTGGTTTTGAATAATTGTCATTGCGGGTCCCGCGCCAGCGGGGCGCAGTCCCGTTTTTCGGAATTCCGTTTCCTTGCTCGTTGTGGAATTTCCTTAATGAAAGAATCGGGACAATCTCGGGTCGGATATATCTGCTATTCCAGGAGTGCTGGATTGAGATTGCTTCGTCCTCCTCGCGGTGCTCAGACTCCTCGCAATGACAGCGAGATACAGGAGATCGAAGATGGTTTCGTAAACGTTGCCGTCTGTCGTTTGACAAAACGGGCATCGTTGCCGTGTCCCGTTTACGTTACCTAGTATCATTATGCGAGCTGCAGTATACTATAATAACAAAGATATACGGGTCGAAGAGGTCCCCAAGCCAAAGATCGGGTCCGGGGAATTACTAGTCAAGGTCATTGCCAGTGGCATTTGCGGTAGTGATGTGATGGAGTGGTACCGGGTGAAGAAGGCCCCGCTGGTTTTAGGCCATGAGATCGCCGGTGAGATCGCAGAAGTTGGAGCCGATGTCAAAAGATTCTGCGTCGGTCAGCGGGTCTTTGTCTCTCATCACGTGCCATGTGATGAGTGTCGGTACTGCAGGGCAGGTCATCATACAGCGTGCGCCACGTTGCGCTCAACGAATTTCGATCCCGGCGGCTTTGCTGAGTATGTACGTGTTCCGGAAATTAACGTACAGAAAGGGACGTTCTTGCTGCCTGACGAAGTCACCTTTGAGGAAGGCACTTTTGTCGAGCCACTCGGTTGTGTTATCCGCGGGCAGAGAGTAGCTGAAATCAAGGAGAGCCAGACCGCTGTCGTCATCGGTTCTGGTATTTCGGGTTTGATGCACATACAGCTGGCACGAATAGAAGGTGTGTCCAATTTGATCGCAACAGACATCAATGATTACCGTCTGGAGGCGGCTCTTCGTTTTGGAGCAAACGTAGTGGTCAATGCAAATGAAGATGTTGCTGATGCTGTGAGAAAAGCAAACAATGGTAGGCTGGCCGATACTGTCATTGTATGTACTGCATCGCTGTCTGCATTCGAACAAGCTTTTGAATCGGTCGATTGCGGTGGCACACTCTTACTCTTTGCACCAACTGCACCAGAGGTACGTGTGCCGTTGCCTCTCTATGATGTATATTTCAAGAGTACGAGGATCGTTTTCTCATATGCCGCGGTGAATGAAGATATTGTTCGGGCAATAGAAGTGTTAACGAGCAAGAGATTTGACGCACTCGGCATGGTGACTCATTGCTTCGGACTTGATGATATCAGGAAGGGCTTTGATCTCGTGGCTGAGGCAGGTCGCTCGATTAAAGTGATAATAATGCCCCAGAAGTAATACAGTAGACGATATTATTCCTTCTTTTCCTCAGCGGTAGTAAGTACTTTCTTTATCAGGTAGCCGGTCATTATCTTATTGAGGTGTTCAAACCCGGCACAACCCTCAATGTCCTGTCCCTTGATGTCTGTATAGTACAGTTCATCCGTTTCCGTGTTCTTTTTTTCTACTTTCACGGCATAGTCTGAATCGAATATCGTCATGAATTCCCGCACCGGCATAGCTAATATCCCGTTCTCAGAATAAAGTGATATGAGCTTGTCGATTTCTCTTCTGTCCTGACTGAGATGTTCGATCTCCTTTTCGATCTCTACGCGTGACTTTGTCATTTTCCCGAACATGAACTGTATCTTATCAGGTTCCTTGATCTCCTTCATTTTTTCAGACCCTTTTTGTAGTACGCCTTCGAGTATCATAACCGCTTGCTGTATCTTCTGTTTGGCTTCGGATAAGCATGTCAGGTATTTCTCGATCACTTGAAAAGATGGTATCTTCTCGAGATTCTCATAGAACAGCTGTCCGTAGGGTTTACAGAAAGGTCCTTTCTGAGGGTCTTCTAAATCATCGAGTACCATTCCTATCCTCCTTTTACCTCACGAATGCCTTACGACCGGCGTATCGTGCCGCATTTTTGAGTTCTTCTTCAATCCTTAATAGCCGGTTGTATTTTTCGATCCTTTCTCCGCGGCAAGGAGCGCCAGTTTTTATAGCACCAGTACCCATGGCCACAGTAAAATCTGAAATGAATGTATCTACGGTTTCACCGCTGCGGTGGGATACGATAACACCCCAGCCAGCTTGTTTTGCCCTTTGAATAGCATTTATAGTTTCTGTTATGGTTCCGATCTGATTGACTTTTATCAATACAGCGTTGGCCACATCTTCCTCAATGCCCCGCTCAATACGCTGGACGTTGGTCACAAGCAGATCGTCGCCGACGAGCTCTATCTTGTTGCCGATCTTCTGGTTCAGGAGTCTCCAGCCGGCCCAGTCGTCCTCGGCGAGACCGTCTTCGATTGATATTATCGGATAGTGCTCAGATAGCTGCACAAATCTATCTACCATTTCCTCTGCGGTCAGCCTCTTGTCTTCAGTTCTCAGCTTATACGCACCTTCTTCGTAGAAACTGCTGGAGGCTGTATCGAGTGCGATGCTAATTTGACTACCTGGCTTATATCCCGATTTTTCGATAGCTTCCGTGATAAGTTCAAGTGGTTGTTCATTAGAAGAAACCTTAGGCACAAATCCGCCTTCGTCGCCGACATTCGTGCTCAATCCCTTTTCTTTTAATGATTTCTTCAGCGTCTGATATACCTCACTACTCCATCTCAGTGCATCTTTGAAATTCGCGGCGCCATGTGGTACTATCATATATTCCTGGAAATCAGGTCCCTGCCAGTTTGCATGCACGCCGCCATTGAGAACGTTCATCAGGGGTACGGGTAGGAAGCTTGCTTGGGGTCCACCCAGATATTTGTACAATGGAAGGTTGTTCACAAGTGCAGCAGTACGGGCGATCGCCAGCGAGACTGCACATATGGCGTTTGCACCGATCTTCGCTTTGTTCGGAGTTCCGTCGAGGTCAAGCATTGTCTTATCGAGTTCTTCCTGCTTTGTAACATCCTTACCGGCGAGCGCTCTGGCGATCATCTCATTAACATTACTGATCGCTTTCAGCACACCCTTGCCGGCATAGCGGCTTTTGTCACCATCACGTATTTCTACCGCCTCATGAATACCGGTTGATGCGCCCGAAGGTGCAGCTGCTCGGCCAATTACCCCGTTGCTTAATTCAACCTCGACTTCGACGGTTGGGTTACCCCGGGAGTCTAATATCTCTCGTGCAAATATGGTTTTGATTTCATTCATAGACGTATGTCCTCCTAATTGATTTAGCTGAATATGTTAATTCTACGAATAGATTATCTACTCCCATCAAGAACAGGTCACAAATCTATTGTATTCTTTCTCAGTCCGTTACGCTTGTTCTGGTGCCGGCCTGTTGCTTCTTCCGAGCATGACTTTGACAGTGTCATGAGGACATTTGTAGTAGCATTCAAGACAACGTATGCATTCTTTTTGATTAGGACCTTCGTGCACGTTTATATCCATCGGGCATACCTTGTTGCAGATGCCGCATTTCGGATTCTTGCATCCTGATTTATCGACTTCGAAGTGTACCAATGAGAACCGATTGAATACTGAGTATATGGCTCCGATGGGACAGAAGACGCGGCAGAAGAATCTCTTGATAAGTATTGAAAATACGATAACGCCCACCAGAATTCCAATTTTTGTCCAGAAGAGCCAGCCGACGAGCGCTTTTATATCACCTGTTCTGTCCGCAAGGACAAGGGGAATGCCTGCTTCGAGTATGCCGGCCGGGCACAATTTGCAAAACCACGGTTCGAGTGTTATCCACGCTATTATACCAGCCACTCCTATCAGTACTACATATTTGAGATAAGTTATCCAGCGGGGTAACTTCAACTTAATGGTCTTGATCTTGTGCACTAGATCCTGGAGCATACCGAAAGGGCAGACCCATGCGCAGGACATTCTACCGACTAACATCCCAACGGTGCCGAAGAATCCGAAAATGTAGAATGGGAAAAGCCGCAGGTTGAGAAAGTGCTGTAAGCCGCCCATCGGGCAAGAGAACAGTGAGAGTGGGCAACCCCAGCACGTGAGGATAGGAATACATCCGCGCTTAAGCACTCCCTGATAGATGAATCCGGTCCAGAATGCCGGGATATAACCGAATTGCACGATCGAGGCAATAATCTGTCCAATGCGGTGTGGTCTCAAACGTCGATGCTTCTTCACTGCTGTAGTCCCATGCAGGATAAACACATCACCGAGCCTACTGTTTCGGTCTCAATGAAGTCACCCAGTTTACCACCATACCAGATGTTACCGATAAAAGCAAGCGTAACCACCAGGATAATGATAACGATTAGCTTTCTCATAGTTCCCTCCCTTTAGCGCGGAGCGTCAGATAATGACATCTGTGTCCCGCTTTGCGGGATCTTCCGCGAAGCGAGAATTCTCGCCATAATAGGCGGAACTCGATTTTCTTTGATTTGATTGGCAACGAAAAATCGGGATAATCTTGTCGTTTATCACCGTAATCTAAATGCGAAGCATTAGAAGATGCTCGTTAGAACCATTTTTACACCCTTGAATGGTTCTTCGAATCTACAGACACCGCCCGAACAGATGAGACCACCTTTTTCGGCGCCAACCCGGATCCTGAGATTGTGCTTTGTGGTAAGATCAAGACTCAACTCTGCAAGCGGCCAGCTGGTTTCCGCACCGAGTTTGTTCGCCATGCGCTCAGGTGCTTCTTCACTACGCCGCTCATATCTCAATGTGAAAACAAATAACTCGGGTTTGCCAATGGAGAAGGCAAGCGAGTGGTCGTAGTAGTCGAAGGTGCCGACCGTATCGGTAGCCTTTACAAAATTATGTTCGTAGAGAGTCTCGATGAAGAATGCACCGAAGTTATATGTGAATTCAAGATACGGTTTTGTCTCGCTCTTTTCAGTGAGTGGTATCTCGATGCTGTCCTTGACAAGTCGGTCAACTCCGGCCGTTAATTCCATATCATAGGTCGGGTATGTTTGTATCTTCACGCCTTGTTCGATCACCGCTGGCATTGTGCCGTTCGTGGTAAATATCTGCTCGAACATGCTTGCTGTCGTATCGTGCACGCTAATTTTGTTATTGTCGAGTTCAATCGTTAGGAAATCAACAGGTGAGTAAAGCACCGATGCGCCAAAGCCGATCTCATCAACGCCCCGATTCACAGATATTCCGGATTCGATCGGTGTTACTGGTTCGTTGTAGCGGAAGTTTTGGTTATACGGGAAACCGATCGTATCATAATCCATCATCTGGAAGGAGACACCGAGTCCCGGTATGGAAAAACTAGCGCTGAAGAGCAGCCCGTCGCCATTCAGACGGCCGCCGAGCCCGGGCCTTGTCCCGCGCTGCTGTGCGTACTCGAGATAGAAATCAAGGGGACCGATGATGTATCCGATGTTTCCACCGTAGAGTTCGGTGAACGCCTCGGGCGTCAGGTTCGTTTCTTGATTGACTCTGACGTAACGCCCGCCCAGCGTAATCTTCGGAATGATCTTTGTTTCAATGTCGGCACCGCGGATCTGCGCCGTGGTGTCGTTATCGTTCTTTATTGAATATACGTTCTCTTCGAAGAAGATATTCCTTGGTTTACCTGAGAGGACGGTCAATTCGGTCTTGAAATATCTTAGTCCTGCCTGGATACCGTAGAGGGATTTGTCGATCTTGAAATCCTCATCTACGAATTGGTTCAATACCAGACCGCGGCCGAATGTTTTGTTGAATCGGCCGTAGAGAATGCTGACCGGGTCTTTGCTGTACTGGGCACTGTAGTCGAGGTAGGATAGCTTTTCCGCCTCCGGCAGCGAAGGATCGGAAAAGAAAAAGACACCGCGCAGGGCAATGTCGGCGTATGACAATGAAAGTTTTAGTTTGTCCTCGAGATGCTCCTTGTAGTTCGTATCGGCGTCCTCGTCTTCGAAAAACACCCAGTATTCGCCGTAATTCCCTCCGCCCAGACGTAGATCCTGCGCATTCAAAACTGAGAATGACAGGCAAAGGAACGCGGCGGTCAGCAGTAGGTTCAACCCCTTTTTACTGCTCACACTCGCCACCTTCTTTGAACAGTTCCCTTACTCTTGCTACGATGATCTCTTCGTCGCCAGGTTTGTAGCCTTGATGAGTGAAGACGATCTTCTTGTTCTGGTCGATGATAAAGAACGTTGGCATAGCTTGCACGTTGTACAGATTCCTCATCATGTTCTCAGGATCGAGGACGACCTGATAGGTCCACTTATGACTTGTGGCAAATGGTTTGACTTTTGGAACTGAACGTGTTTTATCCTGACTGAGAGCAAGAAGTGTTATATTGAGTGAGTCGAATTCTTCAGCGTAGGGTTTCAGAGCATCGAGTTCTTTGATACACATTTTGCACCACAATGCCCAGAAGCTCATCATTACCGGCCCTTTGGTTAGCAATGAATCAAGATTGACCGTATTACCATCGACGTCTTCGAGCGTAAAATCAGGTGCATCGACCGCAGTACTTTCGTCAGCGAAAGCAAAAACCAACGGTAATATTAATATCAATGCCAACTTCTTCATTGTGCCTCCTCAAATTGTTTTGTTGCAGAATGCATTACTTCCTTTGTGTCCATATTCTGGACAAAGACAACTGCGCGTATCTTGTCGATGGGCATGACATGGCTGAATGTGATCGTCGTATCCAGTGTATCCGGGAAACTGAGTTCAATAGGGAAACGGTAGAGTTCCTCGCAGACGTAATTGAAGTCTTTTACGTTACCGCGGACGCTGTCCTGGCAGATAGCAGCGAAAGCAAGCATCTGACCAGCCGGGATAGTGTCGGTAGTTATGATCGTGATCTGTATGTCTCCAGCGCTTGCCGTGGCAGTTGCCACCAACTCTAGATTGTATCTGGGCGTATCGGCTTTGGCAGCAGTGATATATGAAGTATACGTGGTAATGAATGCGTTGGGGTCTTGTTCGAATACCTGATCCGTTCCGTCGAAGATTGCAGTCGGCCAGATCGGTGTACCGTAAAGCGAATCACGTTCACTGTAGACAGCCGGGTTGCTGAATGTATGATTGTAGGAAATAACTGCAAGCGAGTCACCGTATATGCCCACTAAGCTATCGAGCGCCTGCTCCGCAGACGCACAGAATGGTCACATGTCATCCGTAAAGAGCTCAATGAGCACTGTGCGATTGGTCGGTGCAGGTAATTCCGGCGCTTCTGAACAAAATATTGCCAGAATTGCCAATATAGGTAAAAAGGCTATGATTTTTTTCATAGGAAATTATATCGGTAAATGCTTTGCTGTCAATGTTTTTTGTTGCTTTTTGCCAAAAAAATGGGGCAGGCGTTTACCTGCCCCATATGCTAGATCTTAGATCAATCGACCAGAATGATCTTCGCAGTACCAGAGGCGTCCTGTGTATCGAGACGGGCAAAGTATATGCCGTTTGGCAGTCTCCTGCCGAGATTATCACAACCATCCCACATCACTGATGACTGATGACCGATGACAGATACCTGTCCGAAATCCTTCACCATACGTCCATCTGTACTGTAAATGCTCAGGTCCGCGCGCTCGGATGCGGCTGGAATCTCATAGCCGATACTTACCAAACCGTTAGTAACACTTGGCCTGACATTGAGCATGATTCTTGATGACACGAGACTCGGAGTGTCGTGTTCATCGACTCCGGTCTGGCCAGGTTTGAACGTAGTGTAACGAAGTGCAAATCCATCGGTTATCTCGGCAGCAAGCGGGTGGTAGACAGCATCTCGGAAGTATTGGATACCAAAGAACTGATCTGGGGTTTCAATGCCAACTGTGTTGTCATCTTGCTGCATTGCATTCAGGTACTGAACGATGATCTCTCCGTCACCGGTCGGCGTCGTATAGAAGGCGGGATCAAGTAGTATGATCTCGAAATTCTCTTCATATCCACTCGGATAGTGTTCCACGCGGAAATACTCAATGATGAAACGGTTATTTGGCGCATCATGGTAGGTATAGACATCCCCGGCCATGCCAGAATTGCCCGGGTCGAGATCGTCCCATAACCCTGCTATCATCGCATCCGGACCATCAACATTAGGTATTCCGCTATTTGTCCAGTCGGCACTTGTGGTCGAGCCCATCGCTACCCATCCGTTCGAACACACTGTGATCTGGGAGTAATTGTTTCCGTAATAAGTGAACGTGAAGGGAATGGAGACTGTAACGCTCTGGTTATCATAGAAGTTCAAAGACGTGCCAGGATACGTGGTTTGCGTTGTGTCGATCGCTATCCAGTCAAAACTGGGTGATTCGAGATGCGGACCGCCGGAATAGAAGACATAGTAACGGCCCGTGTCGCTCGGCGCGGACACTCCGATATTCAGATCAAAATCAATTGTGTCTGCAAAACCAGCGTCGGTAGCAATTAGCCTGAACGACACAACGTGCCCCTGAGGAGCGGTCGGACTTACGGCAACCACGTACGGGTCAGAAGTGTTTTCCTTGATCTCATCCACTGCCATTGCACCAAATGCCCCGGAGTTGTCTACAATATTGACACGCGGATCAACAGCGCTCAACGTGGTCGATAGATTACTGAGGGGTGCACCGCCCATGTTTATCAATGTTGCCGTCAGGTCGACTGTTTCACCAGGATCCATGCAGCCATTGTTGTTGCCGCTTGCATCGTGAACAGTGGTACTGATGAGTACTAAATATGGGTCTGTCCCTGCATAACCAAGGACAATGTCGTCAGCGGAGACCTCCGCTGTTTCAGTCGCCCCTCAGCAACTGATCATTGTATCCATGAGCGTGACCTTTACCTTACTGACTTGTTCCGGGTCAACGCCAGGAAGATACATCAATTCATCATTGATATTGAAACTGTAGCTGTGCCAGTCTTCGTCGAGAACCGGTATGAGGTGCATCGTCGCGCCGTTTACCCATGGACATTCATCGGTCATGTTGGTGACTCGTGTCTCACCAAGCAGAGCGCCATCACTATCAAGATAACCAACGATCACCGCTGAAGCAGCCCATATTCCAGGGTAATTGTCCCAGGCAGACATTGCTGCATCGAATGACATGTTGATATTGGTCGTCGGAATGTCCGTTATTTGATAGAGTATGGCATGGCCCATGCCTGTGGTTCCGGTGCCGTATTTATAGAGATAGGCTTCGTAATCAGGGTCTGGGTGGTATGTTGTACCGCGTGTTATCGTCACATCTGTGCCATATGATGATTGATGCCAACCGTTTGACAGGACAAGCTCGAAATCGCCGTTTGATATGTAGTTGGTAGCGCCGCATAAGCCGACAATTACGGCTAATACCAGGCAATACCTCATATTCAACCTCCCTTCAGGGAGCATTCATGCCAGAATAGCATATCTTCCCTGATTATAGGTTAATAACCTTTGTGCAAAATAATAGTGAAATTCGAAGCTGTGTCAAGTGTTAACTGCACATGCTGGTACATGTTCACGCTGTGTGTTAATATTTGTGCATCTGGTGAAGCCGAAAAAAAAGGGGGAGTGCGAAACACTCCCCCTGGACAGAGAACAAATCGCTATTCAACCAAGATTATCTTCTGGGTTTCCGATTGAGTATCCGTATTCAGCGTCACGAAGTAGACTCCAGCCGGCAGTCTCCGTCCCCGTGCGTCAGTACCATTCCAGATAACCGAGGATACTTGATTCTCGATACTTGATGCTGGATCGAGAGATCTGACCATTCGACCTGTTGCATCATATATTTTCAACGCGATGCGCTCTGCGCTATGCCCTATGCTGAAGCTGATCTTGATCAGATTCGTAAAGGGGTTTGGCGCGAGTTGCATGGTAAGCGTCTTCACATCGAGTTTGGTTATTTCGTCAATGCCGGTCGTTATCCCGAAGAAGTGCATGATAGAGTCGAGTAACGCTTCCCTTGTGGATGGTCCCGAAGCATCGATCAGACCGCCAAGTTCGAACGAGAGCCCGACCGTCTTGTACCCTGCGTTCGCGTCGTTGGCGACACCACAATCGTACATCTGATCACCGTCGCGGAAGATCAAAAATCCCGTTCCGGTAGGACTGATGTGGTCGATGAACGAGTTTTCGCCACCATAAGCGAAGTTCATTTCCTCGGTGAACGTGGTGTTCTGTCCAACAAACGGACCACCGTCACTCGTACCGTCAGCAGTGGCGTTGATACCAAAGAGCGGGCAGAAGTTATAGCCGCTGCCCAGCGGGTCATAGTACCAAACATCTCCGCCTTCAAGGTACACATTTCCACCTGCTGTCAAGTAATCCTCGAGCGCAGCAGCTTCCGGACTGGTAGCCGTGATAACATAGTTGCTCGGGTAGATGCCGACGCAAACGAAGATAGCGCGGTACATTGCCAGGTCAGCGCTCGCAGGAAGTATCGTGGTGTATTCTCCGGTATATCCGAGGTCGGTCAGTATGCTGTCCATCGCCACACCCGGCGCTGCAGTAGGATCAACGTTCCAGAGTATGTAGTGATAAGAACCGATTACGAACGAGAAGTTGAACGTATCGGTGAATGCCCCATCGTTGGCAATGAGTATGAAATCGGCGACGTGTCCTTGAGGCGTAGACGAGCTGGCAGAGAGGGTGTAGGGATCGCTGGTGTTCTCTTTCGTGCTGTCTACAGCAAGATACCCAAAGACACCAGAGTTATCAGTTATCGTGATGTATGGGTCACTTGATTCCAGAGTTGTCGTAAGGTTTGTGAAGTCAACACCACCGATGTTCTTGATGGTCGCCGTCAAATCAACCGTTTCCCCAGGATCGATGCGGCCATTGTTGTTACCGCTGATGTCAAGAACTGTTCTCTCGAGACAAGCAGCGTATGGATTTGAGCCAGTATAGTTGAGTACAACATCATCGGCGAAGACCTTCGCCGTCTCAATGGTACCTCAGCCACTGTCCGCAAATCCGTACAGGGACACTTCAATGCACGCGATGTCTGCTGGATTGATCCCAGGTAAATTGCTCAATTCCGAATTAATATTGAATGAATAATCGTGCCAGTTGGAATCAGCAGCCTGGATTAGGCTGGACGTAGGACCACTCGTCCAAGGACATGCATAGCTGGCGGCGTAGATCTTAGTATCACCCAGCAGGTCACCCGTGTCATCAAGATAGGCGATGATCAATGCACCGGCTGCCCAGCAAGTTGTTGAATTGCTCGACGCAGACAGTTTAAGCGAGGCAGAGAATTCCAGGTCAGTGGTCGGGATGTAGGTCATTTGATACAATTTCGCATATCCATCACCAGTGCCCTTGTAGATATAGACTTCGTAATCCGGATCAGGGTCATACGATGTCGAACGGTCGATGCTTGCGTTGTCACCACTTTCTATTTCCGACCACGCAACGCTCAAATCCTGCTCAAAATCACCGTTGGTAATCAAAACACTTGCACTACCAAAGGTGACGAGCAATAGTAATGTCAAGTATTTGCGCATGGCACCTCCCTTTTTACTATCTGACAACTACCTTGCCGGTAGTATAGATGTTATTGCTTTCAAAATGATAGAGATATATGCCGGCGCTGACACGTGAGCCTTTATCCGTCTGCAAATTCCACTCGATGTTTTCCTCTGTACCTGATGCAATGCCGTCGAGCTCCCATATCTTTCTTCCGGTTATGTCATAGATACCTATCCGATACTTTTCTCCAGCAGTCAGTATGAACGAGAATCTCGTACCGTTTACGCACGGATTCGGAGTTGTCGTGATGTTCATGGCGGCAATGCCGGTATTACCAAGTTCGTGGACGCCCAGTTCCGTGATGTCTAATTGCCCGCCCTGCCATATCTCGATAACTGAATCCGGCTGCATGAGCGTGTCTTGTATCCAGGTCACGAAATTGATCATGTCTGGATTCCATTCCGTGTCGAGTGCGAATGTCCTGCTGAGCGTGAGCGAATCACCAGCCGGGATCGTTACTGTTTCGCCAATGTATGTCGGTAAATAATCGCGCGCGACATGATTATGCCACTGGTCACCATTAGGAACAACGCGATAGATGCTGTCCTCGGTGACGACGAAGAGCACATTGCCGGTGAGTGCTTCGGTCGAATCATTACGGAACTGCGCATAGATCGTGCCAGTGCCAAGTGCCGGGTTCCAGTCGCCCCACATCGTGATTGTGAACGGTGCGGGTACAGTCAGGCGCTGGTTGATCAAATTTCCCCAGTTCGCATATGTGTAGGCTGCATGCGGATCACCGTCATACCACAGCCACGGATATGCCCGGTACCATGCACCATTGTACCAATAGGGCGGGGGATACCAGTACCAGCGGCTTCGCGCTTCCTGCAAGAACATTCCGTAAGAAGTGTACGAAGTGTTGCAATGCATTTCAATAAGGGCGATCCTGTCAGGGTTGCCGCCTTCGATGTTTGCCATCGTCCAACTGGACGTGGGGCAGGTCGGTCAACCTTCTGAGTAGATTTCTTCGCAGACCACTACTCTTTCGGCTGCGAATGAGGTGGTGAGAATGCCCAGCCCAAGGATCAGGCCGAGCAAGAACTTGATATTGATGCGCATAGCACCTCCTTATAGATTATCTGACTATTACCTTACCAGTAGTGTAGATATTGCTACTTTCGAAGCGATAGAGATACACACCGGAAGTAACACGTACATCTTCTGTATTCCGTAGATTCCACTCAACGGTTTGCTCGCTACCCGAAGCGATACCGCTGAGTGTACGGATTTGCCTGCCGGTGATATCGTAGAAATTGATCTGATACCGCTCTCCAGAAGGCAGCGTGAACGAGAATCTTGTACTGTTCACGCATGGATTCGGGGTCGGTGTTATGTTCATTCCGGCTATATTTGAATTACCGTATTCATCGATGCCGAGTTCGGCAATGTCGAGTTTTGCACCTTGCCATATTTCCTTTGCCGAATCTGCTGGGTTCATGGTAGGATTCTGAATCCAGGCTACAAATTCTATCATGTCTGCATTCCATGTTGGGGTCAGCGTAAAACTTCGGCTCAGGATTATCGAATCACCCGATGGGATAGAAACGCTCTCGCCGGATTGCGTTGGCAGATAGTCGCGTGCAACGTGATTATGCCACTGATCAGCATTGGGAGTTTGCCGATAAATACTGTCCTCGGTAAGCACAAAGTATGCGAGTCCATTGATAGCGACTGTTGTGTCATTGCGGAACTGTGCATATATTGTACCGGTGCCCTGTGCCGGGATCCAATCACCCCACATAGTGATAGTCAAAGGTGCGTCTATCAACATGCGATTTTGAATCGAATCATTCCAGGAATTATAGCCTGTAGTACCCTTATCTCCGTCAAACCATAGGTATGGTGTGTAATAACCCCAGGAGCTGCCCGACCAGACCGGTGCAGTATAGTTGTACATTCGCTGTAGTGCCTCGGCACAGTACATGCCGTAGGCATTGTTCACAACATGCATTTCGATCAGGGCAACTTGCCCCGGGTTGTTGATTTCTATTTGTGCCAGTGTACCACTGGCTGCAGTGCATGAACCTCAGGTTTCTTGGTACAATTCTTCGCAGACCACGACTCTCTGGGCTGCGAATGCGGTGGTGAGAATGCCCAAGCCAAGGAGCAGGCTGAGCAAAGACTTTGCATTTATGCGCATTGCGCCTCCTTGTTATCTTCTCTTCCAGCTATATTATACAATATTCAAATGCCATGTCAAGCGTTTTGGCATTGTATTTCTATACTCATTTTGGATACGCTGCCCGTCATTGCGAGGGGCAAAGCCCCGAAGTCCCGCTTCACGGGATTCCGATTCCTTACTCATTGTGAATTTCTGTAATGATGTAATCGGAACAATCTCCAGAAGGCCATGCCTTCTATGCAAACCTGGAGGTTTGCCCTACATTCTTTTCTGTGATTTCGCGATTCATGTGCTAATAGCGCTGCCTTAAGACACTGCAACATATATTGATTTAACGTTTTCGTATCAAGAATCGAGTATCCAGTATCAAGTATCTGGTTTGGGCGGGATTAACGATACTAACGGACCTAACCTTCAGAGCCCATTGGTTTTTTGGCTTTTTGGTGTTTTGCGAATACGGAATACGAGCACGAGTGACGAATATTGACATGCCAACGGGTACAGTTATCATATGCAGACATAAGAACAGTATTTCCGGGAGGATATGATGAGTAGTATAATCTGCAGATTGAACTGGTTTAGGTTCATCTTAGCAATGATCCTTTGTTTTTTCAGTTTTTTACGTTCTTCATCTTTCAATTCCGTTATAAAGTGTTCGCTTGAACTTCTGTCTGAAAGGCCATTAGGCATTGAAGTGGCATTCAAGCTGGGTAAGGTCAGTATTGAAACGTTTGAGTTCAACGCTACACCCATGAAAGCATACAGTTCACCAGGCCTTTTGCCCATACTCGAGGCCGGGACGCCGAGTTTAGCTGGCGCGACGCGTTATGTGGCGATTCCGCAGGGTGCGCGGGTTGAGGTTGTGTTATTGGATTATCGGACCGAGGTTTACCAGAATGTTGAGGTCTTACCGGCGCCGAACATTCCGTTGGAGACCGATGATAAGCCCTTGCGTTATGAGAAGGACATGGCGATTTATGGTCAGGATGCGTATTTCCCGGCTACTCCGGTTTTGGTTAGTGAGCCGATGCAGATTCGTGGGGTTGATGTTGTGATCATGAATGTGACGCCGTTTCAGTACAATCCAATGACCAAGGAGTTA
>CP070802.1:1493542-1513917 GCA_020343595.1 Caldifarciminota bacterium
GGCGTAGATATCGTGAATCCAGGGCAGTACAAAATTACCGTCGACGTACAGGATGGGGTCAACCAGAAGATGGTTACAATAGGCCGCCGGGATACGCTTGAATCTGGATCTGTCAACATAGATGGAGAAATCTTTGTCCTTTACAAAATCATGGATTCTATTCAGTCTACCCATAACAAAATCTCTGACCGGCGATTCAGGCAGATAACCGGCGACGGCGAGCCACGCGGCAACGATGGTCTGGTGGAAGACAAGAATAATGTTCCGCTTGTTCACATTCATGCTTGTTTCGAGCCATGCCAGATACGGAGCACACATCCGGTCGAAAGGCATCATTCCCTTGCGCAGGCCATATTGGGTGAGTTTGCCCATGGTATTCTCAAAACAATCATCACGACTGCCGTGGATATTACTGGCTCCAGTAGAACCGCTCAGATTTCCGAGCCAGTACTTCACCTCTTCAGATTCCAGAAGTTTGTTGCGTAGATCCAGGATCTGTGCTTCTTCAGGTCGTTCCTGCCTTATTGCTGTCTGATATCGGATTACCGGACCGCCGTTCTGGAAAAACCAATCATGACAGCCGGATTCCTTCATTATTTATCTTTTCGCGAATATTCCCTCGAGGTTCTTGAACGCAATCGACCATGCCGTATCAAAATATGCTTTGGCTTCCTGCCATTCCGGCGAATCTCCCCAACCAGCATGTATGAGATGCACTTCCGTGCACGGACTTGCGCCAGTAACACTAGGTATGAAGAAAGCGACGACATGAGTTAGCGGCACAGTGGTGTTCATAAGATCCTTGAATTGCGGTGGTCCCTTCCATTCGAACGCAATAATTTTGTTTTCCTCAAACAGTGTCACCTTGCATCCTATTGTGCTGTTGTTTTGTTTATCATTGGGATCCCAGAACAACTCGTACTTGCCCCCCACTCTTGGTTCTACATCTGCGATATTTGTCAGCCAGGACTGCAAATTGCCATTCACCGTGAACATTTCAAATGCCTTTTCGACATCACAGTTCAACCTGGCCGATAAGTGTACAACTTTCTGCATCTTCTTCCCCCTTTAGATATGTCGATGATTGAGCTACACACTACGCCCACAATAATTCACCGCACCTTCACAGCTCTCATGACTTGCCCGTTGACCGACAGGAAATAAACTCCTGGAGGAAAAGAACCCGCTTCCCATACACCGTTCGTTGTTTCCGCAATCTTCTTTCCGAGAATGTCGAAAATTGACACTCGCTTACCACCTGCGCCAATTATCTCTATCCGTGAGACAAAAACCGTTCTATCCAGATCGAACTCTTCTCCGGCAATCGCAATGCAGTTCGAATCCTCCAGGCCGACCTGAACGTCCAGGTTGCCGTATATATCATAGTCCGTACGGAATTCGCTCCAGACCGCCAGGAATCTATCGCTGCCGAAGAACACATCGGGGTCCACATGTTCGTATACTGCGTTGGAGATTTGAAAAGCCGGGCCGATCAGGGCGCCCGTACCGGACAAGAACTGCCCAAATATCTGCATCTCGGACCACGTGACAAGAAATCGATTACCATCATGACACAGAGCAGGTGATACGTGATTCTCCGGACCAGATGTTATCGTGATGGCATCCCCTATCAGAGAACCACCAGGAGATATGAACCGGCCCATGATGTGGTTTGTCGTTGTGTACTCTTGCCAGACCACGAAGTAATTGACCCCGTCAAAGCATATTCTTGGATTGGCCGCGCTCGACGCGGACGATATCGGTATGACCGAATCCTGGGGCAAGCCGTCACCACCAAGGAACCGGCAGCGAATTCCAAATGGATAGGCAAGATCCTGCCAGGCTGTAAGATATCGCGTGCCGTCGAAGGCTATTACCGGCGTTATCTGATAATTCGAGTTTGAACAGACTACATGACCGGTATCCAGTACTCCCCACTGGGGTGTGACACGTGCTGCCCTGATCAATCTGTTCGTTCCATCTCGAAGGTCGGTCCAGACGACGACATAGTTGCCAAGACCGTAACAAACGTCGGGCAACTCCTGAATGTTGGTGGCGTTGGAGACAACGAATGTCTGGATTATATCACACGAAGGAGTGAGACCCACTCCGATAATATTACCGCTCGTTCAACAGCTGTCCTGCAGTGCCACAAGAAGATTCGTCCCGTCATAGGCAGCAGCAGGCCGCGTCTCTGCTTTGTTCGCAAATATCTCCTTGCCATCAGGATCAAGCACCGTTCCGTTTACGGTAACGCGGGCGCCGTACACCGAATAGGTATCAGCGCTGCTGTATCTGAAGTCTGTCCAGAAAACGTAGAAGAGACTATCAGCAAAAACTACTTCGGGCGTGGCTTGAACGTCAGTTGCCTGGCAGATCGGAAAATCACCCTGTCCAAACAATAAGAATGTCAGCATTGTAGACGCAGCAATCATTTTACCTAACCTTAGTTGACGCTTATTATCTTTTCAACGGTTTCCGTACCTTCCAGTCTCAGCCGGCAGAAGTACACGCCGATTGGTAGTCTCAGGCCGTACTTATCATACATATCACAATACAAAACATGACTGCCAGCATCAACGTATTGGTCCAGCAATCTGGATACTTCAGTGCCCAGAGTATTATGCAGGGTGACACTTACCCGACCGTTCCTCGGAGTCGTATATTTGATCGCGAAAAGAGCAGTGAAGGGATTCGGGTGAATGCTGAGTGAGACTATGCTCTGGTCATCCTCCAATTCTTCCAAGCCGACATATGGTGATGTGTTTGTGAACTCGTACAGGATACCATTCGCGCTCGTCACGTACACTCTCATCGTATCATCATTTCTGCCATGGCCTACTGCTATGTCAACTGTTGCACCGGTGATTGCATCAATGATCGTATCGACCCATGTTGTGCCATCCCACGAATGCTCTCGAATATCACCGCCCTGTGCAACCGAGTACAATCTCAGTACACCATCGCTCCTTGTCTGGCCGAAACAAAGACCATAGCGCGACCGTAGAGGTGCCGTGGGATGAATATCAATACTCTGCCAGTTGCCTGATTCGTAGGTGTATTCGTACACGTGCCCGAACATTCCGGAAGCATACACGCGGTTCAATCCATCATTTCTGCCATGACCTACCACCGCCTTGACTAACCGCTGAGGCGCACTGATCGTCAGTTCGTCATAACCACTGCCGTTCCAGGAATACTCTCTCAGGTAATACAAATACCAATCAGGAGCGTATATTCGGTAGACACCGTCATTTCTTCCCTGTGCAATGTCAAGCGGCCAGACATATCTATTTCCAGCGCTCACATCGAGCGACTGCCAGTCTGAACCGTTCCATGTGTATTCGCGAACCGGAGTATTCCAACCGCCCGCACAAATGCGCAGCGTATCGTCGTTTCGCGGCTGGCCGATGTCCTGCCCGGCATAGAATACCCCAGGCGGGCTGAGCCGATCCATGAACCACAAACCGCTATCGTACGAGAATTCATAGACATACCCGTCAGCGCAAGCGCTGTAGATTCGATTGATGCCATCTCGCCTGCCGTCTCCTATACACAGACTGATCAACCGGTAGTCAGCACTCGGTGGTACTGAACCACAATCCACCATCACCCAGTCGTTCCCGTCAAACGACCATTCCACGACGTGCCCGTTGTAACAGCAGCAATAGACGCGCTGCACACCATCGTTCCGGCCATCACCGACCTTAACCTCGTAGTACCTTGTATAGATACCGACCGTATCTCGCGTCCAATCGGCATTACTGAGCGCTACAAGCAACAGAATCGCTAGCAATAACGATTTTTGTGGTATTCGACTTCTCATGTGCCGTACCTCCTTTCGTGCCCGTGGACTGCGCCGGTCCTGCAGGCTACTTCCAAAAACCTGCGATCTTTACTCTCCGGGTATCTACATCAATAGAATATGATATACAAAACTGCGGTGATTTCAACGTAGAAGTGTATGCTTCATTCCAAACGAAACGAACTCATTCGATGTTCAACGACAACAGATCATAAATAGTGTAAACATCGAAATAGCCGACGGTATCACCGACTGCGTTTATCGCCACGCCACGTGCATACATACTATCTCGAATCATCCCCTCCTCGCTGATCCAGAGATACCTTTCATCGTCAATGCCGATATCTCTCTCTATACGCAGCCTGAGTGTACAAAAAGTCCCGGCGGGTACAGTCACTGAGTCCGAGGAAACCGCTTCAATTTCTTCATACCAGGGATCTATCATCCTAATCCAAGAAGTGCCGACCCCCATTGGATAGACGTAACATTTTTGCGGTGGTGTCAAATACGCAGTATCAACATCAAGGTTCCAGTCGAGACCAATAGTCAAGTTTTTCATGTAAGAAGCTACTTCACTTGTCGTCCCAAATATCATTCCGTGAAGACCGTAGATCATATCCCCGGATGACGAAGCAGCAAAACCGGGATCTCGATCGATCAATGATGCAATAAACAACAAAGCACTGTCCGGATGAGCAAACCATCTGGTATTATCATATGTTGCTTCGTGGAATCTGTAACATGACCATCCTGCTACAGTATTGATGCCTACGATCTCGTCATGCAGACTATCAACAAACAAATTCTCACTCGTATCATTCAGCACCGTATCATATACAACGATGAGAAATCTGTACTCATGTTCCCACCAGTTACCGACTCCTGCTGGAAAGTATTCGACGATGAAGTCCTTCTCACCCTGGCAACGGAGGCCAAATAGCAGCGCAGCGACAGTGGCAATGACGATCACTACTAATATCATTGAGCGCATATACCCTCCTTCTACTGTCATAGTGTAATGTGACCTCAAAAAAAAGTCAAGACAAGAGAAAATCCTGATGTCCGGTTCGACAAAGACGGTGATTTGCTTTAGAACTAGTTCCGTAGCGGTGCAAAGGCGGACCGAATAGAACCAGCATTTCGGCGGCAGTGCTGGAAGGATTTACTGCTGTTCGTGCAGCATTTTACGACAATTTTGTCGAAGAATACGAATTTGTCGTATATCATAACAGAAACTCACGAAATATAGATGGTTTTGCTGGCACATATGTTGCTATTATATTATCATATGAAGGAGGTATGCATGAGGAACTTTCCGAAAATTCTAATGATGCTTCTCGTAGGCCTCACATTTCTCTTTGCCCAGGAAATTGAAGTTACTGGAGAAGTAATAAACATCGATGAGGTTACGGATGAGGACGCAGGTTACACGATGCTGCAGGCGCAGATACGTACGAGAACTCAGGAAAGGATCATGTTAGAGCTGGGTCCAGCATGGTATATTGAGAGTGAAGTCGAAGTAGGAGACGAAGTAACCGCACGCGGCAGATATCTGGAAGCAAGCAAGATCCGCGTCCGTCAGATGATCTGTAACAATGTGACTTCTGAAATTCGCAGTGAAGATTATCAGCCTCTATGGCTTAGGACGAGACTGAGAGCGGAAAATCATCTCTATGACCCGAGAACCGAAGAAACGGTCAAAGGAGAGGTTACTGATCTCTATATCGATGAAACATCTGAAACAATGGAAGCCATGGTTAAAGCGCAGAACGGAGAACTCGTCAGGGTTCGCTTGGCGCCGGAATGGTACCTCAGAAGCAGAGTACGAGTAGGCGACGAGCTCGAAGTAAGGGGTTCAACGGTCAAGGACAAGGGCGAGACGATGATCATGGCCCGTGAGATGAGAAATCTCAGGACAAACCTGGAAATCGCCTTGAGAAATGCCCAGGGATTCCCTGATTGGTGTGGAAAATTGAAGGGTATGCACAAAGACCAAGGCAGACCATACTGTCAAGATGAGCAAGTAGGTCGTGGCCAGGGCAATCAGTAAGATCCTCAGCACGGGAGGAGCAATATTATTGCTCCTCCCTTTTTTTGCTTACTCATACAGCATTGAGGGTGTTTCGTTCGCCTACAATCTAACCAACAACGTCAATGGGTTTGATCTGAGTGGCGGCGGACAGGTCGCCAGCTTGAGACCCTACGTCTTCAACGAAAGTTCTGTAACCTTCAACTACAACGGTGATTTTTCAATGATCGATTTCAATCCCACAAACTTCTACATGGCAAACAACCTTGGCTTAGCAAAGACGTTACTCCTCCGTGGCGTAGGGAACAGAAACACTCTGTATGCCGGGCTTTACAGTTTTTATGCACCGTCGTACACGCTTTACAACATTGCCGATATCATCGCCGGAGATTCATTGAACATGTATATTGGTAATTTACTCCTTTCTCCTGATGCACGTATCAGGTACAAATACTTCTATACCAGTCTCATAAAAAGCTACTACGAACCTCGATTGAAGACAGCTGTCAGAATTCCCCTACCGTACACGTATTTCACGCCCAAGCTTGAGGGTGGGTTCAAGATCTACGAACAGGAATTCATTCCGTTCTACACTGCCGAGGCTCAGATCTTCTTACCCTTGACCATAGACCTCTCCGTAGCTACATGGTTTACCCTTAACATGGCCTCTCATCCTGACAGCGAATATGTAACGCCGATCCAGTATGTAGATGACCCTTTCTTTGAGGAAGAAAACATTAGCGAAAGATACGAACTTGGACTGTATGCCACAAAAGCATTCGTTAGGCAACGAGCCTTCATCGAGGCCCGAACCACTCTCTTCCGTAAGCTTTTCTACGATATGGAAGGAATGGGCAGGGAAGATGAAGGGATACAAGTGTCGCTGCAATATACCAGGTTCGTGAGCAGTACATTCGTCTTCTACGCGAAGTTTAGTACGCTATTCAATTCATCGACGGTCAATGATTTTGATTTCGTGAAGAACGACCTCGAGCTCATATTTGAATTGATTTTCTAAACTCATTGTATATAATAGGCAGGAATGAAGGCTAGGAATCTGATCCTCATATTCATTTTTGCCTGCGCTCTGATTTTTGCTTTCCTAACGGTAAGTTTTACGAATCACAATCTGGAAAGGACATTTCACGAAAGTTCCAGAAATTCCTTCTACCTGCTTTCATTTATTGTCGACCACCTTTTCAGACATGAGCGTGTCATAGAGACGAACATTATTCAAAACCTGCGTACCCAACTTGAGAACACAGGTTCTGAGTCGGCACAATCACTGTACGGACAAGATGACAGAGAGATTAAGGGAGTCTGGATGATCGAACGCACCCGGGTCGCCGGCATTACCGACTATCCTGGCAAAGAGAATGATATCATTAGATTCTATAATAACAATCTCAAGGGCAAGGATGCAAACACGCTGATCTTTCTCCATAACAAACCGTTCCTCCTCGTGAACACCAACCAGAATGGGAAGGATGTTCTAATTCTGTACGATGCGAGTGCCATTTACGAAGTTACGATCGAGCAAATACTCGATTCATTGATCACATCGTCCAATCTTCGCTACTTCGCCATTCTCGATACGGAGAACACTCCTGTTCTATTTAGCACTCTATACGAGAATTTCCTTCCACTCAGAGGCCAGGGGTACCACACGATCGATACACCAGAAGGCAGTATCTTTCAGATTGAGGAATTTGTCACCGATCATCGGATTGTAGCCGGTTTTGGCATGGAATCGCTGCTGCGCATAAGGCGGACCAACAATACCTTCCTTCTCGTCACCGTACTGATCTTCATTATTCTGGAGGGAGCGCTGCTTCTGAGATACTTAACAGCCGAACGCTTCCGACTGGTAAAGGAGCGGGAAATAGGCAGGCTGAAAGAAGTTGGTGCGCTATCAACCGGCTTTGCGCACGAATTCCGAAATTCACTGCACACGTTATCACTACTGGCAGACGGTATGGAAACTGAGGACAAAACAATACTCCTTGAGGAAACGACGAGGATGAGATCGATCATGGATTCGCTACGTTTGCTTGGGACGAGAGAAATCAAAAAGGAGAAGATTGACACTACGGAACTGGTCAGAGAATCGATCGCCCTGCTCAATCACGCGATCAAAACAAACTCCGTTGATATCAAGACAGACATCGAACCGCGACTAGCTTGCCATGGTAATCGCTCACTGTTAGTCACCGCGATCTCCAATATCATCAAGAACAGCATCGAGGCCGGCGCGAAGAATATCGGAGTGACGGCGAACCGGAAGGGGCGCGAAATCCATATCGTATGTGTCGATGATGGTAAAGGGATCGAGCCTGCTATTAGAAATGATATTTTCACTCCCTTCTTCTCGAAAAAAGGCCAGAGCGGCATAGGACTCTATCTCACCAAACGGATAATTGAACTGCACGGCGGCCGAATTGGAATCGAGAGCAATGGACGCACTAGTTTCAGGATTATATTGACCGCATGATGAACCGCACGAACGTACTCATCGTCGAAGACGAGAAGAACCAGCGAACACTCCTGAAACGCGCGCTGGAGCGGAAGGATTACGCCGTTCAAGAAGCTGAAACCGGGGAAGAAGCCATCACTAAGTTTGAACAAGGTGGCTTCGATATCGTGTTACTCGACCAGCGGCTACCCGACATCACTGGCATCGAGGCTCTAACGAGAATCAAGAAGATTAATCCCATGATCCCGGTCATCATTGTAACCGCCTTTGCCAATGTCCGTGATGCAGTCGATGCAATGAAAAAAGGCGCTTTCCACTACCTAACCAAACCCGTTGATATGGATGAACTGCTGCTCTCAATGAAGAATGCGCTGGAAACATTATCACTTAAAAGAGAAAATGAAGAACTGCGTAATAATCTTAGAGAAAAATTCCGTTACGATAAGATAATCTATGCTTCAGGCATAATGGAAGAGGTTCTCTCGCTGGCCTTCAGAGCATCAAAGAGTGACGCAAACGTCCTAATTACCGGTGAAAGCGGGACAGGCAAAGAACTGATCGCCGGCGCAATCCACCATCTGTCACCGAGGAAGAAGAACAACTTCGTAAGCGCCCACCTCGCCGCACTCCCGGAGACACTTGTCGAAGCTGAACTCTTCGGTCATGAGAAGGGAGCCTTCACGGGCGCCGACCGCAGGAGGATCGGCAAGTTCGAATTTGCGTCTGGTGGAACCATATTCCTCGATGAGATCGGAGAACTACCGCCTGCCGTTCAGGTAAAACTTCTGAGAGTGATCCAGGACAAGAGTATCACCCGACTCGGCTCCAACGATGACATTAAGGTCAATGTCAGGCTGGTCTGCGCCACGAACAAGAAGATCGAGGAAGAGGTCGAGTCAGGCAGCTTCCGCCAGGATCTATTCTACCGGCTCAACGTGATACGCATCCACGTCCCAACTCTGCGTGAACGAAAAGAAGATATCCCAATGCTCGTCGACCAGTTCATAAGAACCCATGCCCAAAAAGAGCAAAAGACTATCAATGGCATTACCGACGAAGCAATGAAGATACTACTAATGTATCACTTCCCCGGCAATGTAAGAGAACTGCAGAATATCATCGAAAGGGCAATAGTCCTGGCCCGTGGCGATTTGATCACCAAGGATGAACTGCCGCTATCCATCGCCGATACTGCGAAATCGCAAGCATCTGGCAAGCTCAACGAAGCCATATCCAAGATAGAAACAGCAATGATACAGGATGCCCTGAGAAGGACCAACGGCAACCAGACAAAAGCCGCCGCCGAACTCGGTATCTCCGAACGTGTCTTGAGATACAAGATCGGAAAGCATAAGATACGTCCCGAGAAATAGCCTCAGCGGACCCCATAAAACAAGTTCCATATTCTTGAAAAACAGCTCAAATTGTATATAATCGTCTCGATGCAATACGCAAAGGTCAATGAGAAGATCATCAAAAGATTAAAGCAAATTGTTGGTCCTACGAACGTACTCACCGATCCGGAAGCACTTGAAAACTACTCACATGATGAAACACCCCTGTACAGTGCAATGCCGGAAGTTGTTATCAAGTGTACTTCCACCGAGCAAGTAGCCGAAGTCATGCAGGCTGCACACGAATATCGTATCCCAGTCACGCCGCGGGGCGGTGGCACCTGCCTATCGGCGGGTGCAGTGCCGGTGCACGGTGGAATCGTATTGTCACTTGAAAAGATGACCAAGATACAAGAAATCGATAAAGATAACATGATGGCAATCGTCGAAACCGGTATTGTCACGGAGCAGCTCGGTAAGGAACTTGCGAAGCACGGGCTATTTTTTCCACCAGACCCGGTAAGTTTGGATTCCTGCACGATCGGCGGTAATATTGCCGAATGTGCCGGTGGGCCCCGGGCGATGAAGTACGGAGTAACCAGAAACTACATAACCGGCATAGTCGCCGTTCTACCCGACGGCACGATCGCGAAGATAGGCGGCAAACTGCTGAAGAACGTAACGGGTTATGATCTGATGAATCTCATAATCGGCTCGGAAGGAACGCTTGCTATCGTCACCGAGGCAACGATCCGACTGCTGCCCCGCCCCAAGATCGTCGTCGATCTGCTCATCCCCTTCGTATGTGTTGAGGATGCCATGAACTTCACGGTTGAGTTGCTTCATACAGATATCACGCCGGCCGCGATCGAATTCATGGAAGGAGACGTCGTTAGAATGGTATCGAAATACCTGGGCCGGGAATTGCCGTACCAGAACGCCAACGCCCATACGATCGTAGAAATCGATGGCAATGACAAGAACAGAGTGAGAACAATGTATGACCGGATTGGTGACATTGCAATGAAATTCGGGGCCCTCGATGTTCTGGTTGGTGAGAGCGTCAGAGATAGAGAAAAAATATGGGAGCCCCGGAAAAAAATCGGCGACACCTTGAAAGACCTGACCAAGAATGTTACCCGCGAGGACCTCGTCGTCCCGAAAAAGCAAATCCCCCGCCTTATCAGCCAACTAAAGAATTGTGCGAAAAATTATGGTGCTACGGTCTATGCATTCGGCCACCTGGGCGATGGCAATATTCATGCCGATGTCAGTATCGAAAAGAGCAAACAGGTCTCGCCTTCGGAAATTGATAAGATGCGGCGCGAGATGTACGAGATCACCATTTCACTTGGAGGAACGATAACGGCCGAGCACGGGATCGGTCTCTCAAAAATACCCTATCTCCGTATTGCGGTCGATGATAAACAAATAGAACTGATGAAGAAGATCAAAGCGGTCTTTGATCCCTATGAGATATTGAATCCGGGGAAAATATTCCCAGACTCCTGAACGGGGCAATGATGAGTCTATTACGAATACGATCTACGAATCACGATTACGAATCTCATCCAGCATCCATACCCTGACCCAATTACCATCTTTTAAGGAAGGAGAATAATGAATGTATTGAATTTGGATAAACTGCCAGGACAGGATTCGATGCTTATATTTCATGCGCTGGCAAGAATGGGCTATGAGGGATTGATCATTGTATCACCCGCTCAACCACTAGTGAGTGTCGGGTATTTTCAAGATACGGCCAAAGAAGTCGACCTGGGCTACTGCCGGAATGCAACCATTCCGGTCATGCGAAGAGAAGTCGGCGGCGGTGCTACGTACCTCGATGGTAACCAGATCTTCTATCAAGTAGTATGGGATTCCAAAAATCCGAATTTTCCGCGGAATATCAAAGAAATCTTCAGTTATCTCTCAGAACCTCCCTGTGAGACCTACCGGAAATTCGGAATAAATGCTACGTTTCGTGCGGAAAACGACATCGTGACCGATAAGGGTAAAAAAATTGCCGGTGAAGGCGGAGGCGATATTGGAGATTCAATGGTCTTTGTCGGCGGGATATTAATGGACTTTGACTACGCAACGATGAGTCGCGTACTCAAGGTACCTGATGAGAAATTCCGTGATAAGATATACAAAAGCATGGAAGAAAATCTGACAACGATGAAGCGAGAACTTGGAGTAATACCACCCAGAGAGGAAATCAAGAAAATACTAATAGAAAGTTTTGAGAAAATTCTCGGGGCACTGGAACCTGTCGAACTCGACGACAAGACAATTTCGAAGATCAGAGAGATCGAAAAATGGTTCACGGCTGATTCCTTTTTGCATAAGAAGACCCCCCGTATACCTCAGGGCGTGAAGATCAAGGAAGGCATCGAAATTCTCTACGGCCTTTACAAAGCAAAGGGCGGCCTCATAAGAAGTGCTGAAGAGATCGAGAACAAACGGACGATAAAGGAAATCGTCGTCTCGGGAGATTTCAATCTCTTTCCCAAAGAAGCCCTGAACGACATTGAAAATGCATTGAAAAATAAGGACTTCGATGAAGAAACGATCAAACGAGAGGTATCGCGGACCTACGAGAAGAAGAAGATCGAATCACCCGGTGTCGGGCCTGAAGACATTGCCAAAACCGTTGCCGAAGCCAAGTAGGACCTGATGCTGGAAGGGTTGTCGTTAAGCGGGCAGAGAGGTTTTCGCAATGGACGCAGTTGCGCCGTAAGGATTGACAGAACTGCTTTTATGCATATAATAACCACTGAATTATCTGAATGAGTCGGGATCAAAAAGAGCAATCGGGTTTTGACGACATAACAGGCTCGCAAAAATTCCCTCATTCTTATCAACTAATAAAATAGTCTCAAAGATTGCCATAACAGGAGATAGTCTAATTATGATAGATTTGAGAAAGAGTGACCCGCAATTCAAGTGGGAAATCGCCAAAAGAGAGGGCGGCGAAGGTTTGCTCAAGTGTTTTGGATGTAGTGACTGCGCTGCCAGCTGTCCGGTACGCTACTTTGACGAACGCTATAACCCACGCAAGATAATAAGATTCACTCTCTTGGGCATGAAGGATATTGTCTTGAAATCACCCTTCCTGTGGTTTTGTGCTCACTGCCATGCCTGCACAGAACGCTGCCCGCAAGGTATCAGGGTCGCCGAATTGATAAACGCAATAAAGAATTACGCGGTTGAGCAGGGATACTGTCCGGATGGCTACAAGATGCAGCTTGATCTATTGATGAAAATGGGCAGGCTCTATGAAGTAGAGGATTTCGACCTGAAAAAACGCCAGAGGATTGGGCTACCGCCCATCGACAAAACGATACCAGAAGTAGCCAAAATATTAGAGTCGACAGATATCCTAAAGGTTCTGAAGAAATGAACAAGTATGCCATATTCCTAGGTTGTACAGTACCTGTCCGGGCACAACACTACGAACTCAGTGCCCGTAATGTCGCCAAAGAACTCGGCATCGACCTTGTCGAGATGTCTGGCGCGTCCTGCTGCGGGTTTCCCTTGAAAGCAGTAGATGCGGAGACGGCACTCCTGGTTGCCGCTCGAAATATCTCTCTTGCCAGCAAGATTAAACTTGATGTTGTAACGCTCTGCAATTCCTGTACGGCAATGCTTTCCGACGCACAGATACAATTGAACACCGAAGAATTTCACAGTAAATTCAAGAAGGTCGGTTTATCTTATCCCCACGAAGTGCGGGTGCGCCATTTCGTTCGTATGCTGTACGAAGACATCGGTATCGATAAGATCGGCGAGGCAGTCAAGAAGCCATTGAACGGTCTCAAGATAATGCCCCACTATGGATGTCATTATATGCGGCCTTCACAGTTGTACGGTTTCGACAACACAGAAACACCCCACACGCTGGACGAACTGGTTAGTGTCACGGGTGCTGAATCGGTGAATTACGCCGATAAGAAGATGTGTTGTGGTGGCTCTGTCCTCGGAGTCGATGAAGAACTGGCCATAAAGATGGCAAACCATAAACTGAGCATCGCAAAGGAAAATGGTGTCGACGCGATCGCGTCGATATGCCCCTTCTGCACGGTGATGTACGAAGACAATCAGCGGAAAGCTGAAGCGCAGTTCGAAACGCAGTACGGCATTCCTGTACTATACTACCCACAACTTCTTGGATTGAGTTTGGGTCTCGATGCTAACGCGGTAGGTCTGAAATTCAACAGAATCAAATCCGATAGTATGATGGAGAAGCTGACGCGGTGAGAAAATGAACAACAAAATTAGAGTATTGATATGTAATTGCCATGGCTCGGTCAAATTGCCGAAGCTGGAATTTGGCCCGGATACAATTGTCGAGCAACACGATAATCTCTGCAATGTCAAACCGAAGATCAGTGCTGAAGATAAGGTCGTGATCGCAGGTTGCAGCCCGAACCTTCTTGAAGGCATATATCCCGAGATAAACGCAGAGTTTGTAAACATATTCGAGCACATCGCATTGATCGGACATCCGGCAGAGAAAGCAAATGCTTTGATCGCCGCGGCAATCGAGAAAGCGAAGCATACCGAACCTATCAAGAAGAAGACTTTCGAAATTAAACACAAAAAGGCTCTTGTGGTAGGCGGTGGAATAGCCGGCATCGAGGTCGCATTCCAATTGAGCAAGAACGGTGTAGATGTCACACTGATCGAAAAAAAACCGTTCCTGGGCGGAACAGTGGCAAAGCTGGACCGGCTCTACCCTGAAGGAACACCGTACAGCCACACGCTCATGCCATTGATAAGTAATTTAGGATCCTGTAAAAAATTAGAACGGTTGGTTAACACCACACTCACCGAGGTTAGCGGCAGACCTGGTGATTACCGGGTTGCGCTTAAGACAGTCCCTCGTGGAGTAGTGGAATGCATCAACTGCGGCAAATGCATCGATGTCTGCCCGGTTGAAGTGGATGACGACGGCAAGAAGCGAAAAGCCATCTATTACCTTCCCACGTATCCGGACAGCTACGCCATCGATTTCGACACTTGCACCAAATGCGGCGAATGCGTCAAGATTTGCCCCGGTAAGATCGACCTCAACGAGAAAATTAATGAAACCGAAATAAACGTCGGCGCGATCGTTGTTGCAACGGGATTGAATTGGTACGATGTCAAAAAAGTAGAGGAGTATGGCTACGGACGCCTTGAAGGAGTAATGAAGACCCTTGAATTCGAGCGAGCCGTCGCTTCAGGTACACTGCATCCGAAGAAAGTTGCCGTCATCTATTGTGCGGGGTCTCGCGACACCAACCATCTACCCTACTGCTCGAAGATCTGCTGCCTGCTGGGATTGAAGGAAGCAAAACTGGTTAAGGACCGCTTCCCCGAAGCAGAGGTCTACGTGATAGCAATGGATATGAGAAGCTATGGCACGTTCGAATATCTCTACAACAAACTTCGAGATCGAGGTGTATCGTTTGTCAAAGGTAAGCCGTCCGAAATACTCAAGCGCAATGGCAGTCTGGTAGTCAGGACCGAAGACCTCTACACCAACGAACTGCTCGAGATCGACGTTGATAGCGTAGTATTGAGCTCTGGATTCATCGCCGATACCGAAACATTCAGCAAACTGAATATCAAACTTGACGGTGACTTCCCCGTGTTGTTCGAAAACGCCGGTCTGGGCAGCCACGAACTACCGAGAGGTATTTTCACAGCCGGAGCTGCGACTTTTCCGTCGGGTGTTGCTGAAACGTTGATCGATGCGCGCAAGGCATCAAGTTCGGCCCTCAACCTCTTGAGAGAGGACAGGATTGAAACAAGACTACCCCAGGCAAAGGTAGATGAAGAACAATGCAGTCTGTGTCGTATGTGTATCGGCACCTGTCCATACAAAGCGATATCAATAGTTGACGACAAGATAAAAATCAATGAAGAACTGTGCATGGGTTGCGGTATCTGCTCAGTGACCTGCCCCTCTTATGCAAGCCAGCTGGAGGGATGGAATCACCGAGGGCTATACGAGCAGATTCGTGCGCTTGTAGATAAAGGAGATCTGCTCGCAATAATGTGCCGCTGGTCTGCATACAATGCAACCGAACGAGCGGCGCAGGACAGGCTGTCATATGGCGAAAACGTCAAGATCATGCGCGTCCCCTGCACTGGCGCGGTCGACCCGTCGCATGTCATGCTCGCTTTGAACAAAGGCGCTCGGGGAGTGTTGATCGGCGGATGCTATCCTGATGCCTGCCATTATGCACGCGGCAATTTTCGGGCGAAGGCTCGCGAATCAATCCTTCGGATGAATCTGGAGCTAATGGGAATGGACAAGAATCGCGTCAGGCTCGAGTGGATAGGTAAGGATGAAGCACAAAAATTCATAAAGATAGTCGAGGAAATGAACAAATGAGGGGCGAGACCCACATAGTGCCCATATGCGTTGAAGCAACAAATTATCATAACAAATCTGTTGAAATTTTTGCTGAAATTTGTATAATCAGACATTCGTCACGTTCTGTTTTGCAGAAAGGAGGAAACAAATGGCTAAGCCATTAGTGGCATTTTACTGGTGTGCCTCCTGCGGTGGCTGTGAAGAATCAGTCGTTGACCTTGCTGAAGATATTCTTAAGGTTGTCGATGCAGTTGAATTCAGGCTCTTCCCGGTCGCCATGGATTTCAAATATTCAGACGTCGAGGCATTGCCGGACAAAGGACTTGCAGTTAGTTTCATAAACGGCGCAATTCGTACCGAAGAACAGAAACGGCTTGCCGAACTGCTGCGCAGGAAATCACAACTCATTGTTGCCTACGGGGCATGCGCGCATTTGGGCGGCATTCCCGGGCTCGCCAACGTAACAAACCGAAGCGAGATATTTGAAACGGCTTACAAAAATACACCTTCTACATCAAATCCGAAAGGCATCTATCCGCAAACCGTGACCGAAACGAAATACGGAAAACTAACACTCCCCGAAATATTCGATACGGTACATACCCTCGATCAGACGATCGATGTCGACTATTACCTGCCCGGCTGTGCGCCGCCGCCCGATCTAGTGATGAAAGCGATAGGTGCAATACTCGAAGGCAATCTGCCGGCCAAAGGTTCTGTGCTCACATCTGACAAGGCACTGTGCGAAACGTGCGAAAGAAACAAATCCAAACCGGACAAACTAGCTATCAAGGATATAAAGAGGATTTCACATGTGATCGCGGATCCGGAAAAGTGTTTCCTCGCCGAGGGTATTATATGTTTGGGGCCAGCCACACGCGGCGGCTGCGGTGAACGATGTATCAACGCCAACATGCCATGCCGCGGTTGTTTTGGTCCGACTCGAGAAGTAAAGGACATGGGCGCCAGATTCATGTCTGGTCTCGCCTCAATAATCGATGTCGATGACGAAGCCGAGGTCGAGAAGATCACCCAATCGGTTATCGACCCGATCGGCTTGTTCTACATGTATTCTTTGCCGAGTTCAATCATCAACCGAAAACAGGGGGTATAGCATGTACAAAGAAATTACAATCGATCCAATTACCCGTCTGGAAGGTCACGGAAAAATCGATATCTTTCTCGACGACAAGGGTGATGTTGCCCACGCCTGCCTTCAAATTCCTGAGTTGCGGGGATACGAGCGGTTCTCGATCGGTCGTCTCGCCGAAGAGATGCCGCGCATCACCGAGACGATCTGCGGGGTATGCCCGACGACCCACCATACATGCTCGGGTAAGGCACTCGACGACCTCTACGGCGTGGAGCCCCCGCCAGCGGCAAAGAAGATCAGGGACTTCATCTACAACACATTCATGTTTGAAGACCACAATCTTCATTTCTACTTCCTCGGTGGTCCTGATTTTATCGTCGGACCGGCGGCACCGAAAGCCGAGCGCAATGTCGTAGGCGTCATCGGTAAAGTCGGCCTTGAGATCGGCAAGAAGGTGATCGACATACGTAAAAGATCAAGGAATATAATCCAAACCTTGGGCGGAAGGGTTGTACATCCTGTGCACTGTCTACCGGGCGGCGTTTCCAAACCCATGACGAAAGAACTGCAACAGGAATTCAAGAAAACCGCAGAGGATGCAGTCGAATTCGCCAAGTTTACTCTCCAGGCTTTTGATGATATCGTCTTAAAAAACAAAGCCTATGTTGATCTCATAGTTGGTGATATATACAAGCACCAAACGTACTACATGGGTCTCGTTGATGACAACAACAAAATCAACTTCTACGACGGCTGGATACGGGTGGTCGATCCCGAAGGCAAGGAATTTGCAAAGTTCAAAGCGCAGGATTATCTGGACCACATTGCCGAAGGCGTTGAATCATGGACTTATATAAAATTCCCGTATCTGAAGAACGTCGGCTGGAAAGGTTTCGTTGACGGCAAGGAAAGCGGAGTCTATCGCGTCGCGCCGTTAGGCAGGTTGAATGCGTCGGACGGCATGGCAACACCCCTTGCCCAGGAGCACTACCAGCGGTTCTATGACACTCTGGGCGGCAAACCTGTGCACAATACACTAGCAACGCACTGGGCACGACTCATCGAAGCGATGCAGGCCGCAGAGAACATGGTCGAACTGGTAAATGATCCGGAAATACTGGATCCGAATGTCCGTAACATGGACTTCCAGACTCCGACAAAGGGTATCGGCGTCATCGAAGCACCCCGCGGTACGCTCTTCCACCATTATGAGACTGATGATAAAGGCAGGTTGACTAAGGCAAATCTAATAGTCGCGACGGTGAATAACTCTGCAGCGATAAACATGTCGATCGAGAAAGCTGCACGTGGTTTGATCAAGGGCGGAAAAGTCGATGACGGGCTGTTGAACATGGTCGAAATGGCATTCCGCGCGTACGATCCGTGCTTTGCCTGTGCCACGCATACGGTAGATGGCCGTGTGCCGCTCGAAATTACCATTTTCGACACCGAAAAGAAGATTGTTAAGTCAATAAAGTCACACTGACCTGATCGAGTAGTAACCTTTTTTCTGAGGGGGAATTGCTGCGCGCCGCCCGGCATCCGGGCAGCGCGTAGCAGAACTTGTTTGACTGTGATCACTCTTCATACACAGCTATGAGCACAACGAAGAAAATCCTTATTTTTGGTATCGGCAACCCGTATCGATGCGATGATGCAGCGGGGATCAAAGTAGTGCAGGAGATCGCAAAACAGATCGATACTTCACAAATCGAAGTAAAATGGGGAAGCATCGATGGTGTTGCAATACTCGACGAAGTAGTCGGCTATGAAAGGGTGATCTTCGTGGACTCGGTGAAAACCGGTAAAGGAAAACCCGGCGAAATATACAAGATCAAAAATGCATCTGAAGACAAGACGGGATCTTTCACCTCACATGGTATAGATTTCCTGATGGCACTGCGAGTCGGTGAAAATTTCAAACTCAGTATGCCAAGGCAAATAGATATCTTCGCGATCGAGATCAAGGACAACAATTCATTTAGCGAAGAATGCACCGAAGAAGTCTCTAAGAGTATACCAGAATTAGTGCAGTTAATAATCGCGGAAATCGCAGATCAATGCCTATAACATGATACGTTCGATCATCGAAACGTCTCTTATCGATTGGGACGGCAAACTGACAACCGTTCTTTTTTTTGACAAGTGTAACTTCATGTGTCCGTTCTGTCAGAACTGGGAATTACTCAAGCACCCCGAGAAATTCCCTGTCGTTGAGTGGAGTAAGATCGAGAAAATGCTCCTCTCGAAACGCTCCTGGATCGACGGCGTAGTACTTACGGGTGGTGAGCCCCTCGTGAACAAGAAAGAGGTCTTCGATATCACCAGCAGGATCAAAAGGCTGGGTTTTCTCGTCAAGATAGATACCAATGGAGCTTACCCGCAAGTCCTGTGCGAATTGATCGAGAAAAGTCTGGTCGACTATGTGGCAATGGACATCAAAGCGCCGATAGATAAGAGGTATGCCAACGCCGTCGGGACAAAGATCGACCTCATGGCGTTAGAAGCCACCATCAGCATGCTGCTGAGCGGCCAAACCGAATATGAATTCCGCACAACCTGCGTTCCCCGTATCATCGACATACGGTCGATCGAGGAGATCGGAATGCGCATCAAGGGTGCAGAGAGATGGTTTTTACAGCAATACGTCCCGGTGAATGCCTACGATGAAGAGTATCGGAAAATGAGTGAGGTTTCAAAAAAAGATGCCAATACCATGCTCACGATAGCACGGAAGTATGTTGCTGACGTGAGATGGCGCGGTAAGCAACCGGATTGAAAAATGGCTGTCCGTTGACTTGCATATGATAATGAATATAATGAATTGAGTATGAAACAAGAGTCAAAAATAAAACTTAACAACATACTTGTAACTAACCTGTTGAAAATTGCATTCTCTGCTTCAAGCACATCACTTTTTCAAAAACTATTCTTTCCTGTCATCGAGAGAGGACTCCGTGATGCGGTTGAACGTGTTCCCGGCCCAGTCACATGGCCAGGTGTTATCGACGACAAGTACTACATGCTACGGTCAATGGCGTACTCGAGCCTGAAGCTCGGTCTGTCATCAAGATTTGCATCGACGGTCGTGAGTAAGGCGATCCTGAGTGATCTGCGCATGAAAAAAGAAATCGAATTCAGGAGACGGTTCGGTTTTGACCCACCGGGATTCATGGTAATATCTCCGGCGAAAAGGTGTAATCTTCACTGCCGCGGTTGTTATGCAAATTCAGCACGAGAACGGGATCAACTCGACTATGATATCTTCACC
>CP070802.1:1514017-1534284 GCA_020343595.1 Caldifarciminota bacterium
AGGGCTATGGTATTGTGCAGAGTGATAGTAATCATTATAATGTTATGGGCTGGGATGTTTGGCTGCCCTTTTATGATGGTTTGCACACAGATTCTTTTAAAAAGGGATGCCTGGTACAGAGGCTCGAACTGATGTCTTGTTTCAATACCGCACGGTCGAGCCATTGGTTTGGTGAGAATACGAAAATGCTCGAGGGCTTCAGGAATCGTTTCGGACGGTACGTATTACCAAAGAACTACATTCGTGAAAAGAGAAATTCATATTTCGTTGCGGGCGCCCATATGGGTTTCGGTGAAAACCGCCGGAGGCGAATATCATTGGAGGTCGAATCCAGTTTCTGGATGTTGAAAATCATGGGGCAAAAGCCCGAAAAGGATAAAACTTGATGAGAGCGAGCCGCGGGTTATTTTTGGCGATTTGCATCCTTCTTGCCATGACACCGTGGTTGGGTGAACCTGTTGACTTGAGCACGGAGGAGATTGGACTGCAGTATGATCGCATGAGAGACCTATCTATTGATGGATCTAACGTGATGGAAGTGAGCGGTCTGCTGTTCAACAAGGATGCTGCAGAGTTTGAGTTAAGAGGCGGCCATCTTTATTTTTTCGAACGGGTTTTTGACAATGTTGTTGCTGCCTATTTCGAGGGCTTGGGCAATTTCCGCCTGTCGACTGATAACCCGATCGAAAGGGGACAGATCTTGCGCTTCACGGATCAGGAGTACGTCGACGTGGAATTCGAACAAGCGTTTTTCCTCTTTGCCGATGATACATACGATGAGATACAGAAACTCCAGGATGTTACGATTATGAGCGTTCCCGATTCAGTGCTTGAGACGATGCATCGTTTCCGGGAGAAGATCCGCGGCCGGTTTCCGTGGAACTTTGATGCACGCGTGCTCGCCGAGTTTCTGAATTCCCAGGAGTGGCATTTTTTCAGCGCATTTCTCGAGGGTTTGGATGGGGACGATTTCCTGTACATCATCGATCCGATGGATGAGGAAGAGGTGACGCTCTTCCACTATGAAAAGGTCAAGTTTTCGAAGCGTGCCCAGGTTGAGACTTGGTACAGCTCCCGACCGATAATACCAATTTCACGGGCGAGACCCACATTTGATGTGGAACAGCTTCATATGGATGTTAAGATAGAAGGAAATGAGAGGCTTGTAGTGGACGCAAGAATGCGCTTCAGATGTCTGCTGGATAGAGCCCTCACCATGCCGGTATACTTGGATGAGGCATTACGTGTTGAAGCTGCGATCCTCGGTGATGATGATACTTGTCTGGTCATCCAGGAAAGGGAAAAGGAGGATGCTCAGCTCTGGATCGTGTTTCCGTTTGAGCTTGAGTATGGCAAACGGTACGACCTGACTCTGGTCTACAGCGGCGAAGGACTCATCAATGACATTGGTGGTGATAATTTCAGCATTGGCGGACGCATTGCATGGTTCCCCAGTGTCTATACGAATATCTTCGACCCCAGGCATTTCCTTATTACATTCGCCGTTCCTCAAAAGAGGACCCTGCTCAGTACGGGAAAGCTGGTGCGGAGGTGGACAGAGGGAAACCTCGCTTATTCAAAGTGGGATAGTGAGATCGAACATATGCTGGCTGGCTTCAATTATGGAAAATTCTCGGCGGTTACCCAGCAAAGCTCTTTATGCGACATTACCTGCTATACTAATGAGAAATCGTCCGATGCATTGCTCATGGTCCGGAGAGCGCTCGAGGAAAACCGTGATCTGCAGGCAGCGTTGATGTTGATGCCTCAGGAGCTGACCACTGATGGGATCGGCAAGAATGCGGCAATTGAGAGCCGTAATGCCTACGAGGTATTCCATCATTTTTTTGGTGACATTCCGATACGCAGTATCAACATATCGCAGCAGCCACAGGTTTCTTTTGCCGCCAGTTGGCCTACGTTGATCTTTCTGCCCTTTACCGCCTTCTTTGATGAATCGGTAAGGCAGAGATTATTTGAGCCGGTGATCGGACTCCGCTGGTACGGGGAGTGGGAATCATACCATGAGGGTGTTGCTTCGCATGAGATGGCGCACCAATGGTGGGCGCATTCTGTGATGACCGCCTCGTACCATGATACCTGGCTCAACGAGGGATTTGCCACCTACTCAGAAGCATTGCATCTTCTTATGACGAAAGGTACTGACGCTTTCAAGAAATACATGAGGATGTTACGGCGACAGGTCTTCTCGGATGTCGGTGGGGGGAAAAGTCTTTCTGACCTCGGTCCAGTTTGGTTGGGTATCCGGTTGAGTTCGTTCGATGCCCCGCAGGGCCACTATCTTACGTATGTGAAAGGTGCATATGTCCTGCACATGCTCAGGATGATGCTTTTTGACTATGACAAGAAGAATGATGACCGGTTCATCGAGATGATGAAAGACTACGTTCGTACCTATACGGGTGAGGTTGTTAATACCCCCGATTTCAAGAGTATCGTTGAAAAACACTTTGGCAAGAATATGGATTGGTTTTTTGAGCAATGGGTATACGGCAGCGAGATCCCTGTTTATGAATTCAAATACGAAGTTGAAGAGAGTGGTGGTGAATATTACCTTACGATATACGTTCAGCAGAATGGTGTATCATCATCCTTCGAGATGCCGGTACCGTTCCTGGTGAATTTTGAAGAGGAGCATGCTGTGGTAAAAGTGATCGCCAAGGGTACAGGTGTAGTTGCCAAGAAATTCCACCTGCCGAGAAAGCCTGTGTCAATCGATGCGAACCCTATGAATGCTGTGCTATGTGCAATCGTTGAATAACATATGCCAATGGTTGTGCAGGTTTGAAATTGAAGTGTACGAGATTGATAGGAAAATCTTGCGAGGAAAGCAATGAAGGCTTTTAGGATCGCTGTTATGATAATCGCCGCTGGGTTGGTGATCTTAATAGCTTTGTTTGCCCTATACCTTTTGGCTGGCAGGTAGGTGGTGGTTGAACCTTGTAATCTGGGCGAACCCGATACAGGCAATTGCCTGTTGAACGTCAGTCAGATGAACGATTTTGAGAATGCTTCTGTCGATTTAGCGAGTATACTTACCATCATCTAGTACGAGGTTTTTGTTACAAAAAGGAGTGTGTCAGTGGCACGAATCAAACTTGACCTGCCTGTGAAATTTCATTTTTCCACCGAGATGCCGGTGCGTATTGAAAACATTAACTACGGAGGACATCTGGGGAATGATTCACTGTTGTCTCTTGTGCACGAGGCACGGGTAAGATTTCTGATTGCAAACGGGTTCACCGAGGCGGATATCGCTGGGGCGGGCATAATCATGGTTGATACGATCATCGTCTACAAAGCAGAGAGTTTCCACGGGGATATTCTTAGATTCGAAGTTGCCGTCGGTAACATAAGTAGGACAGGCTGTGATTTTTTCTTCCGAGTAACGAATAGTTTGAAGAAGAAAGACGTCGCCCATGTGAAGACCGGTGTTGTTTTTTTTGATTACAGCACCAGGAAGGTGGCGCAAACGCCGCGTGCATTCTTGGAGAAATTCATGGGTAAGGAATGAATGGATTTTGCTGCGATTTGTTGATATTTGGAGGTGTTCATGAAGATAGTGTATGCCAATAGTCTCTCTGTCACTCTGGACGCATTGAATGAGGTATTTTTCATGGGTCGATCACTTTCGAGGGGTATCCGTAAGGAAGCACTCGAATGGATTGCCGGCAGACAGGGGTTGCAGGGCGCCTACCGGGGTATGTTTGCACCGACCCCGTTTGATTACCGCAGGGGCATTAAACTCTTCACGGGTGAGAAGGTTGTGTCGGGCGCCGCGATTGGCCATATCCTTGGCGAGGAAGCCAGTCGTGCGTTGATAATGCTTGATGGTAGTTCAAGAACGGGGCAAGAGGCGCTCCGAAGATCGAATCGGGGAATGATCAGGGCGCTGATGAGTTGCGAGACACCCGGCCGTGTGCGGGGTTTCTACTGCTGTGGTACGTGCACCGCAGCAATGTGGAGGCATCTGGCAGTTGGCGGTTTGAACAAGTCAAAAAACCGGCTCAGTGCCGGACTTAAAGTTTTGCGGAAGTACCGCGATGGTACTGGCAAGTGGCGACGTTTTCCTTTCTATTATACCCTGCTCGCACTCAGCGAGGTCAAAGGCAAACCGGCACTTGACGAGCTACGTTACGCAGCACCTCTGTGTCAGCGTCTACTGAAGCGCTACCGGTCGAGGAACAAGATCGCGACACGTCGCCGTATGCTCCTGCAGCGGGTTCTTGCCAGGTGCTGATCGAGGACCATCAAAGTGTTTGAGAATATACCTTCTTCGATAAAGAAAAGGATGGAGTATCTCGAGGATCTTGATAGGAAACACCGGACAGAAAATGTACCCCGTCACATAAGACTACGGCAGGTGCCCAAGGAAACCGGCAAGTTCCTTGCGATCATGGCGTCACTGGCGCCCGCGGGAACCTATGTTGAGATCGGCACGAGTGGTGGTTACTCGGCTTTGTGGATTGCTCTCGCATGCAGAAAACGCGGAAGGAAATTGATCACTTTTGAGATACTTCCACAGAAAGTGAGCATTGCCCGTGAAACACTCCAGGCTGCTGAGGTTGAAGATGTCGTGGAACTCGTTCAAGGCGATGCTCGTGTGTATCTCGGAAACTATAGCGACGTTTCTTTCTGTTTTCTCGATGCTGAAAAGGAAATGTATGGAGAATGCTACGAGAAGATCGTACCGAATATGACTTCAAATGGATTTCTTATTGCTGACAATGTGATCAGCCATGAGGAAATACTCGCGGACATGGTCGCGCATGCCCTGAGCGATAAGAGGGTCGACTCGGTGGTCGTGCCGATCGGGAGCGGACTGCTAATGTCTGTTAAAACATGAAGCAGACTGAGAAATTCATTAGCGAGAAAATCGAACCGGTCAGGGGAACATTCGACACAAAAGCCATGTCCCGTGGAGAGCCGGGTTTACCTTCACGATTCTCGTGGCGCAAGGCAGAGTATGGAATCGCCGAAGTTGTCAGGAAGTGGAAAGAAACATCTCCATGCAGCAGCGGGAGTAAAGAGAAATATGTGCGCAAGCACTGGTACGAGATAAAAACTACCGGCGGTTTGCGGATGAAAATATATTTCGAACGCAAATCAATGCCGAGAGGGCAGGCAAAAAAGAGATGGTGGCTCTATTCGGTGTCGGACCAATAGAGGAGGTTTTATGAATCCCAGTAATCTTGTGTTTAGGTCTATGAGATTGTCATGCTTGATCCTAATCTCACTCCAAATACCGACGCTGCTATATGGCCAATGGGAAAATCCAGTTATCGACACGATAACCAATACGCAGATCAGAAAGGAGACGACCCTGCAATCGCTCTGTATCGACGACTCTGATATGGTTCATCTCGTCTGGAAACATCAGGTGACAGGTGGCTGGCGTATCTACTACCGTACGAACAGCCCGGCCGGGAATTGGGGCACGGTACAGGAGGTGGGCGATTCAACACAGGTTGCCTTTGAACCGGCAACGGCCTGGTCGTCAGAAGTCGGGATACCTTTCGTCGTTTACGTACAGAATTCTGAAATATACGTTGCTTATCCATCCGGCGGAATTTGGGAAGGAGGACCGATCACATCAAGCAGCCAGCAGGATGTTGCGCCGACCATCACTGTCGATGGTTGGGGATTGCCCCATGCCGCGTGGATAACCGAAGATTCCGTTACCGGAGACTACAAGATCGGGTATGCCATGAGCCACATGGTTGGTCCCAACCTCGTTTGGGAGGTTCAAACTCTGGCGGGTAGCGAACTAGGTCCATATGGCCTCGGCGCATCACCATTCATTGCGGTCACTGCAGAGGGCTTGGCGCATGTCGTGTACAGGGGTGGTGACTACGGCAACTACCACATTCACCACGCATGGATAGATTCTGTAGGCGGGGACTGGAATTACGAAATTCTGTACAGCGGCAACACAAATGACTTTTCTGCTGCAATGGTCATCGGCGGAGATGGAGATCTTGATCTTGCGGTCAGTGGTAATGATGGTTGGGGATTTCCGGGCCGGGTATACTATTTTCACAAGCCTTACGGTCAGGCATGGGAACCGTACGAACTGGCTTCGCTGACCTATAGCGCGGTCCAGCCTTCACTTGACATTGATGCAAGCGGAACCCCGCACATTGTGTGGATGGAGACAAGTGGTAACTTCTACACCGGTAATATCTACTATTCCGGGAAGGATTCAACCGGCGCGTGGCAGGTCAGTCAGGTCATAGGTGGCGATCATTTTGCCCCTTCCTTTCAAATCGACCAACAGGGCTACGGACACGTTGCATGCCATACCGGGGGTAATACGAGTGTATATGATATCTATCACGTGAAAAGTAGCGGTGTGCTGACCGGTATCGCGGAATTCGAGGATCCGGCGATGAAGTGTGCTTCTGGATATATGCTACATGTCTACCCGAATCCCGTCCGGACCTACGCAGAAATATTCTATCGTGTAACCGAAACGGGCCATGTGCGCATCAAAGTATGTAATATCATCGGGCAGGAGATAGCTAAGTTGGTAAATGAAACCAGAGCATCCGGCGCCCATAGTGCAGTCTGGCGAGTAGAGGGTTTGAGTAGGGGTGTATACTTCTTGCATCTTGTGGTGAATGGTTCTGAGAAAACCGCGAAATGTGTTTTGCTTCCTTGAAAACTAACACGAGTAGGTCCTTTTATATTGAAGGGGGTAATAGATGATTGAGTATTTGAATCAATTTTTGACGGCTTGTCTCGTTTTTACCTGCATGTTAAGTTTTTGCCGTGCGGATAATACGAAGGTACTTGATCTTCCAGAGCCGAGGACGACGGCCGGCCGGCCGCTCATGGAAGTGCTGCGAGACAGAAAGTCAACACGTGAATTCATTCAGAAAGAGATCCCGCTCCAGGTCCTTTCGGATATGCTCTGGGCAGCATGGGGTGTCAACAGGCCGGAATCGGGTAAGCGTACTGCGCCGTCGGCTGTGAACTGGCAGGAAATAGATGTGTATGTTGCATCAGCAAGAGGTCTTCACCGGTACGATGCATTTGAACATAGACTGATTGAGATCCTTTCCGATGACGTCCGCGAGCTGACCGGCATGCAGGATTTTGTGAAGGAAGCCCCTGTCAATCTCATTTTTGTGGCTGACTATTCACGTATGGGCAACAGGCCTCAGAGAGATAAGGATTTTTACTCGGCGGCAGATGCGGGTTTCATAAGTCAGAATGTTTACCTGTTTTGTGCGTCCGAAGGTTTGGGGACGGTTGTACGCGGTGCGGTCGACCGTGATAAATTAGCCAAGAAAATGAGGTTATCATCAGAACAGAAGATAATCCTGGCACAGAGTGTTGGATATCCCGCTGACTAACTTAGGATAACGGGAGTGGTCTTCATTTGCTGAAGTATCTGCTAAAACACTACACGACATATCTCTTTGATCTGGATGGAACACTGACCGACCCAGGGGTTGGAATAACAAATTCCATTCAGTACGCACTGGAGCGGTTTGGTATAACTGAGGGCGACCACAATGGTCTCGTGAAGTTCATCGGCCCGCCGCTGTTGGAATCCTTCTGCAAATATTACGGTTTCAGTGAATCAGAGGGCAGAAAGGCAGTCGCTGTCTATCGTGAATATTACGCCGAGCAAGGAATCTATGAGAACAAGCTATATGATGGGGTAGATGACATCTTGTCCGGACTCCACTCACGAGGATACAGGCTCATCCTTGCGACATCAAAGGCAACCATATACGCTCGAAGAATACTCGAGCATTTTGCCATAGCCCGGTACTTTGACCGGGTCGTAGGCAGCAATTTTGATCTGACACGGGCATTGAAAGCCGAGATCATTGCGGATATCCTTGAGGGTTCACCGTTTCTTGCCAGAGAAAATTGCATCATGATCGGCGATCACGTGGACGATATCAGAGGCGCAGGGGAGAATGGTATTGATTCGGCTGCCGTTACTTATGGGTACGGTTTGGAAAGAGACCTGGCAGAAGCGCGGCCGACATACATCGTTCATACGATACAGGAACTACGTACTCTACTACTTTGATATGGGGTCAGGTCTTGACTATTGACAATATTATCCTGATGTACATTACACTGACCCTTTTTTCTGCGAGGAATAGTTTGCCATACCTCTGCTTCCACTGATTTTCTCAATAGTCAAGACCTGACCCCAGGGCTGGCCCTTCGGTTATTGACAACATCCGCTCTCTGGCTATAATTATATATGTCAAAAATCATACGCAGTAAGGAAAGAGGACATACAAAGATACAGGCACGGTTTTCAACCGTTATCTATACCTTGTTCGGAGCATTCATCGTGCCGCGTGGCGGAAAGGTTCATGCCGCGAGTTTGATAGATCTCGTCTTTCCGCTCGGATTTTCGCCAAACGCAATAAGGCTCGGTCTTTCACGGATGGCCAGACAAGGAGTGTTCGATATCAAGAAGTCTGGTCGCCGGAGTTACTACTCACTCAATACTAAGGGTATGAAATGGATGGAGCAGGGCAGGGTGCGTGCCTTTGAGGTGAAACGAAGGAAATGGGATGGTCGATGGAGATTGGTGGTCTATAACTTTCCAGAGACGATGCGGGATCTGAGAGACAGGCTTCGATGTAAACTGCAGAGTCTGGGTTATGCCAATATGAGCGCTTCCTTATGGGTCTCGCCCTACGATCTCCAAGCAGACTTGTACCGCTATCTGAAAGAAATCAGCATACTCGATTATGTTGAGACGTTCACTGCTGATTATACTGGTCAACGGAGAAACAAAGAATTTGCGGCCACAGTCTGGCATATCGATGATTTGGCCAAGCAATACCGGGTTTTCGTCAGGAAGTATGAGAAGCTAATATCCGCATATAAAAGGTCGGTAAAGGGTAGAAGACCAATGGACCCTGCTGATTGTTTCGCCCGCAGGTTTTGCATGACTGCGGAGTATGTCGCGCTGAGGTTAGCAGACCCGATGCTTCCGTCTGAACTTTTGCCGGAAAATTGGGCGGGAATACGGGCCGAGGAGATACATTCTGATCTCTTGAAGCTACTCAAACCGCGAGCAGATGCATTTGTAGATGCCGTACTTAGTAAATAATGGAGGTGTGATGAGAGCATTAATTCTTTCTTTGATTATCCTGGCTGAGTTTTCGTCGGGCGCAGACGATGGATCTTTGAGGTTTGTAGTCCTCGGCGCCCGGACCGGCGAGCCAGTTGACGGTGTTTTCAGCGATATTGTCGATCAGGTGTCACTGCTCAGCCCCGATATGGTGATCAACGTAGGCAATCTGGTGGAGACGGCTGGCGACGATAGCGCATCAATAATCTCGCAATGGGACGATGTCCTGAGCACGCTGGCTGTTCTCACCTGCGATCTCTATTTTGTCCCGGGTAGTCATGATATAACTAATGAGATGACCCGCGAGATCTATGAGCGGAAGACCGGTCACAAAAGATATTACTCTTTCGACTTTGGCAATTGTCATTTTATCGTGCTGGACAATTCAAGAACTGCGTGGAATCCGCTGCACGAAGCCGACCCTGAGCAGTATGCCTGGTTCATCAATGACCTGGAGGAACACAATGATGCTCGCCACATATTCGTTTTCATGAACGTTCCGTATTACTTGAACACAACGGGCGGCCAGCCAAGTCCATTCATGGAACAATGCCTAAAGTACGAGGTACGCGCAGTTTTCAATGGCGGACTGGGTAATTATATGTACCTCAATGAAGACGGCGTTGACTACATTACGGTCGGCAGCTCGGGCGCGGCGATGCAGGACAATGATTCGGGTAAGGGAAATTTCTACCATTTTCTTTACGTTAGTGTCAAAGGTGATGAATGCAATGTTGGCGTGATAAGGCACGGCGGTGTGTTGTACCGTAATGTATTTACTGGCGGTGATTACTACTCTCTGCAAAGGGCTCAGCAGGAAGTCGTGTCATTCACCGGCTTGGTGGTAAGGGAAGGGGAGAAGAACGTATCTCGTCCTTGTAATATGACAGTTAGCAACACAAGTTCAGATTCAGTAACAGGTTCACTTGTCTGGGAATTTGATCCTACGAAGTACATGATTAGCCCCGCTGCCATAGAACTGACACTCGGCCCGGAGGAATCCAGAGTGTATGATCTGGATGTTCGAATATCGGATGGTTCGCGTTTATACCCACTTCCTAACTCTACCCTGGAGTATCCTTATACGTTTGGCAAAGTGTGTACATTGAACAGCGTATTGAGCATGAAGCGCGTCAAGACGGTCGCGCGTGTGAAATCACCGCCTGGTATTGATGGTATTTTGGATGATCCGGTCTGGGAAGAAATTGTGCCTATTATCCATTTTGGAGACGACGGCGGTGGACCTTCCTCGATGGAGACGACTCAACTCTACCTTGGACACGATGGTGATTATGTCTACGCTGCGGTACGCTGTTCCGAAATCGATACTGGTAGCATAAGGGTATCAGTTCAGGACCATGATGGGCCGACGTACACGGATGACAACATCTGGTTTTTCTTCGATGTGAATAATGACATGGAAACATATTACCAACTAATAATCAATCCGGCCGGGATTGCGTTTGACAGGGCGTGTAACATTGCCGACGGAAGGGTCAATACGGTGTTGGAATGGGACGGACCGTGGGAGATAAAGTCTGGCCGCGAACCAAATGCCTGGACGCTCGAAATGAGAATACCTAAGAAGGAACTAACACCCTACAGCGATGAACAATGGGGATTCAACTTCCGAAGGTTGCAGACGGGCACGGCGAGTGCTGCCTACTGGACTCTGCCATTCGGGCACGCACCGGCAAATTTCGGGGTCATTGAATTCGAATAAGTGGGTAAGCGAATAGCATTTCCCGGTTCATGGCGTTCGCCGATCACGGCTGATCTCGTTGCCGGTCAGAGCATTAGATTTGGTGAGATCATCATCGATGATGATAATATATTCTGGGTTGAGAGCCGTCCGGCAGAGCACGGCCGAAGCGTCATCGTCTGCTGCGATGCTAATGGTAAGCTGTCAGATATGATCGCCGCACCCTACAGCGCGCGCAGCCGTGTGCATGAATACGGTGGCGCTGCGTTCACGGTTCGTGAAGGTGTTCTTTTCTTTACGAATTTTTCCGACCAACGCGTGTACCGGAAAGAACCAAATCATGATCCTCTGCCGTTAACTCCGGAGGGAGACAGACGTTATGCAGATCTACAGGTGGATGCACGGCTCGGTAGGATGGTCTGCGTGCAAGAGGACCACTCACGCAAGGGAGAACCTGTGAATGCAATTGTCGGAATTGATATTTCGGGCACCGGGAAACCGCAACTCCTTGTATCTGGCAATGATTTCTATGCGTCTCCCAGGTGCAGCCCTGATGGTTCAAAGGTCGCTTGGTTGACATGGAATCATCCGAACATGCCGTGGGATGGTACCGAGCTGTGGATCGCTGATGTGGACAGGGGAGGAACACTGTCGAATCTCAACAGAATAGCTGGTGGTATTTCCGAATCGATCTTCCAGCCTGAGTGGTCTCCAGAAGGCATACTCTACTTTGCCTCCGACCGTAGCGGTTGGTGGAACTTGTGCAGATTCATGAATGGAAAGTATGAGTGCGTGATCGAGATGGATGCGGAGTTCGGCATGCCTCTGTGGAATTTTGGTCTCAGCACTTATGGGTTTCTGAGTAGTGATAGGATTGCCTGCACCTATAATCAAAAAGGAATTTTCAATCTTGCGATTATTGATCTCCACAAGAAGATGCTTACTCAAGTAGCTAGCCAGTTTACCGAAATCGCACATCTGAAAACAACCGGTGATCATGTCGTATTTCAGGGAGGATCATCGATCCGGTCAATGATGGTGGTGAAGTTCAATACAAGAACATCGAAGGAGACGGTGATCAAGAGGTCGGAAGATAACCGTATTGATCCTGGGTATTTTTCAAGCCCCGTATCCATTGAGTTCAAGACCACAGATGATCTGATATCTTACGGTTTCTACTATCCACCGCAGAACAAGGAATATGATTTACCGCCGAACGAACTACCGCCGTTGATCGTAATTACTCATGGCGGACCGACGTCTTGCAGCTACACCTCATTAGATTTGAAGATTCAATTCTGGACGAGCCGGGGTTTTGCAGTGCTCGATGTCAATTATGCCGGAAGCACGGGTTTTGGCCGACCCTATCGTGAACGACTTAAAGGCAACTGGGGAATAGTAGACGTTGATGATTGCGTTAACGCTGCCAGGTATCTTGTGGATGAAGGTCTGGTCGACGGGAGTCGGGTCATTATCCGGGGAGGTAGTGCGGGCGGTTATACTACGCTCTGCGCACTTACGTTCCGCGATTTTTTCAAAGCCGGGGCAAGTTATTATGGTATCAGTGATCTGGAGACGCTGACCAGGGATACCCACAAATTCGAATCGCGCTACCTGGATAGTCTTGTGGGCTCCTACCCGGAAGCGCGAAAGACCTATCTCGAACGGTCACCCTTTTATTACGCTGAACGGCTGGCTTCGCCGGTCATCTTCTTTCAAGGATTGGAAGACGAGGTCGTGCCTCCTGCCCAGGCGGAAAAGATGGTGAATGTACTCCGTGAGAAAGGCATACCGGTCGCATATTTGACCTTTGAAGAAGAACAGCACGGCTTTCGCAGGTCAGATAATATCAGTCGCGCCCTTGAGGCTGAGTTGTACTTTTACTCACGTATCTTCGGGTTTGAATTGAGTGATAACGTTGAACCCGTGGAAATTGAAAATCCGTGATACTGCCATTGCCAAGGGAATTATCTATGAAGTAGAAAAAAGTGTATGTTTATTCGTAGACATGTAGGTTGACAGTTCCACAGAATTCTGTAGAATGATGAAAACCATGTGCTGCATCTTCGGTGCGGCATCGGGGACAAAATGATCAGAGGAATTTCAACACGCATACATATGAGGAACATCCTCGAACACTATCGTAATGGCAAACGCTGTACGGTTCTCGAAGTCGGTTGTAACAGGGGATATCTGCTATCTGAACTACAAAAGTACGCTGACTATGTGTACGGCGTTGATATTGATGAGGGAGCCATCGCTTCTGCCATGCAGAAAGGGCATAAAGTCTTCGTCTGTAGTGCCAGTAACCTTTCTTTGCCGAGCAAAACGTTCGATGCCGTTGTTTCAGTCCATACGATCGAACACGTTCCTGATCTTCTCGGAGCGGTTAGGGAATTCTGCAGGGTATTGAAACCGGGCGGAACACTGATAATAATCTATCCCTATGAACCGATAACAGGTATCACCTGTCTTCCGTTCTGGTCGCTGAGCAAGAGAGGCAACATACATCTCAGATCCATAAAGCCCAAATATTTGCTGCAGATAATTCAGGAGGGCAAACTTGGTCTGGGACACGTCCATTCGAGGATGTATTACGGACTGAATCCCACCTACCTATCTGTTTTCAGAAAGTCGGATTGATGATCCACTGAGCCATGCTGCTTCGCAGAATGGAGATGATGCACATCGCGTTGAGCCGGTGTGAGGGGCCGCCTTGACTTTGATGCATTTGTTTGGTAAAATATTACCAGTCTATGTAGTGATATTGATTTGAGGAGGAAATTCATGAAAGTCTTTCGTGTCATTACTGTATTTGTACTCATTCTGGTTTTTTGCGTGCTTGGTTGTCAGTCAGAAAAGACTCGATTCGTGACGATCGGAACTGGCGGCGTTACTGGGCTCTATTATCCGACCGGAGGGGCGATCAGCCGTATGCTGAACAAGAAATTCAAACAGTTCAAGATCAAAGCCACGGTTGAATCGACGAGCGGCTCGGTTTTCAACATCAATGCGGTAATAAAAGGTGATATGGAGTTCGGGATCGCGCAATCTGACAGGCAATACCAGGCATACAACGGATCTGCCGAGTGGGAGGAGGCAGGTGCCCAAAGAGAACTGAGGTCTGTTTTCGCACTCCATGCCGAACCCATAACCCTCGTTGTGTCAGAACAAAGCAACATCAAGAAGATCGGAGACCTGCGCGGGAAGAGGATTAACCTTGGTAATCCGGGGTCGGGGCAGCTCCAGAATTCAAAGGATGTACTGGCAGCTGCCGGTTTTAATGAACAAGACATACTTGCTGAGTACGTTAAGGCGGTTGAGGCACCCGGTCTTTTGCAGGATGAGCGTCTCGACGGTTTTTTCTATACGGTCGGCCATCCAAACGGTAATATAAAGGAGGCGACGTCCGGGCGTATCAAAGTATACATTGTTGACATCGAAGGCGGAAACATAGACAAAATGGTCAATGAATATCCCTACTATGCCAAGGCGATAATCCCACATAAATTCTACGAACGGGCCCTTAATACGGAAGATATCCAGACGGTTGGGGTCAAAGCGACATTCGTAACCTCGGCAGGTGTCGACGAGGCTCTGGTTTATGCCCTGGCAAAGATGGTCTTTGAAAATCTCGAAGAATTCAAATTGCTGCACCCGGCGTACGCATCTCTCACTAGGGAGAATATGCTTCAAGGACTGACTGCACCGGTACACCGTGGTGCCCTGAAATACTACAGAGAAATTGGCCTGGCTGATTTGATCAATAAGAATCTCATTCTGGAGCAGGAACTTTAGCCATGTATAATTGATATGCAGATAAAGATTTTTCTGATAGCAGGTGGGATTTCAGTTCCCACCTTTTTTATCTTTTTGTGACAGTTTATGCGTAAGAGCAAGGAATACAAGCGAGCCGAGGAAATTCTCAGAGAGGAGACAGGGCTCATAAGGAACAAGCGATCGATCGATAGAATTATCATCTCCTCGGTCGCGGTATGCTGGGCTCTTTTCCAACTTGCTTTACCCAGGTTCATCATACTGGACAGCGTGACGATAAGGGCTGTCCATCTGGCATTTGCGGTTGTACTCGTGTTCCTCACAATACCTTTGTTTAAACGCAAAAAGAAGATCAGATGGTTTAGTACGACAGAGTACATTCCGCCGATCGATTTCGTTCTTGCGGCGATTGGTTGTTTTGCTGTGTTATATATCGTCCTTGATTGGACCGGCATTGCGATGCGCGCGGGATTACCCAATCTAAGAGACGTCGTGGTGAGTATCTGTTTGATCCTTGTTGTTTTCGAAGCTTCGAGGCGTGTTATCGGTCTGCCACTGGTTGTGATCGCATTTCTATTCACGCTATATTCTTTTTTGGCTCCTTATATGCCAGCGGTTTTTGCATTGCGTGGTGTGTCTCTAGAAAAATATTTGAGTCAGGTTGCCCTGTCGACCGAAGGTATCTACGGGATCCCACTCGATGTTTCCGCTAATACCGTTTTTCTCTTCGTGCTGCTCGGAGCCATGTTGGAGCGTGCCGGTGCAGTACATTTCTTCAACGATCTGGCGATTTCTTTGCTTGGTAAGTTCAAGGGTGGGCCGGCAAAGGCTGCGGTTGTGGCAAGCGGATTCACTGGCCTGGTGTCCGGTTCGAGTATCGCAAATGTAGTGACCACCGGTACGTTTACAATACCGCTCATGAAGAAAGTCGGCTATCCAGGTAAGATCGCCGCGGCTACCGAGGTTGCCGCAAGTACGAACGGTCAATTGATGCCGCCGATCATGGGCGCTGCAGCATTCATCATTGCTGAATACTTGAGCGTACCGTATCTCGAAGTCGTCAAGGCAGCCGCAATACCCGCGTTCGTTTCCTACTTTGCGTTGTTCTATTTGACGCATCTTGAGGCTTCGAAATTGGGGATGAAAGGGTTGCCGAGGGCCGATATCCCTCGTTTTGGTACCGTCATGAAGCATGGGTTCTACTATCTGATACCGTTGTTTCTATTGATATACGAGTTGATGGTCGTGCGGCACACACCGAAACTCGCGGCATTCAACGCGATCGTGGTTCTGATGGTGATCATCGTGCTCAGGGAGATCAATAAAGCAAGGGTAGGAAAGTCCCGCCTAGACAATGCACTCCTGGCAGCTGTGAAAACGATCGGCAGGGGATTGATCGCGGGCTCGCGCAACATGCTGACTGTCGCCTTGGCTACAGCATGTGCCGGCATTGTTGTGGGTATTGTGACGATGGGCATTGGGAGCATGATAGTACAGGTTGTCGAGATACTGTCGGGCGGAAATCTTCTTCTACTACTGGTGATCACCGCGATTGCCAGTCTGTTAATCGGTATGGGTCTGCCGACCACGGCCACCTACATAGTCATGGCATCGATCACGGTGCCGGTGATTATCAAGCTGAGTGCACGTGGCGTGGTCGATTTCGTGCCGGCGATGGCGGCACACTTGTTTTGCTTCTATTTCGGGATCCTTGCCGACGATACGCCGCCGGTGGGTCTGGCCGCCTACAGCGCCGCGGCCATTGCCAGATCAGATCCGATACCAACCGGCATAAAAGGGTTCATGTATGACCTGCGGACCGCAGTCATACCGTTCATGTTTGTTTTCAACGCCGAACTCATATTGTTTGGAGTTCAAAGTTTTGCCCAGGCGATGTTGATATTTGTGATGGCGATCTTTGGTGCGTTTGCCTTTGCGAACGCGGTTCAAGGTTGGTTTATTACTAGGAACAGAGTATATGAAATGCCGTTATTCCTCATCGCATCTGCAATTTTCTTCTATCCGGCGTTGCTGACGAACCTGTTCAATCTGAGCCATGACTTGAGATACTATATGTACTTTATCGGATTCGCGATCTATGGTATAGCATACTTGATGCAGAGAACGAGGATAAAGGGTTGAGACTCGGTCATGAATTTCCATTTACGCATTTTCATTAGGAGGACCAAACATGCCACAAACATTGAAAATTGGAGATAAGGCGCCGGAGTTCTGCTTGCCGGATGCCAAAAACAATAGGGTGTGCCTGGAGGATTATAAAGGCAACTGGCTTGTTCTTTATTTCTATCCAAAAGATAATTCGAGTGGCTGCACGAGAGAGGCAGTTGACTTCACGTCTCATATCAAGGATTTCAGAAAGATGAAAGCGGCCGTCGTTGGTGTGAGTCCGGATTCGGTCAAAAGTCACGCGGGTTTCATTAACAAGCACGGCCTGAAGATAATACTATTGAGTGATCCAGAACACGAAATACTGAAGCAATACGGGGTTTGGCAGAAGAAGAGCATGTACGGCAGGGAATACTATGGTGTTGTGCGTACAACATTTGTCATAGACCCGAAGGGAAGGATAAAGCAGAAATGGGATAAAGTTAAGGTATCTGGCCATGCCGATGCGGTAAAGGATTTTGTCGGTGTGAGCTGCCAGAGACCAGTGAAAAAATAGATCTGTTTTGAGGGGGTACGTTGAAGGTAATAGAAAAATCGTGGAATGAGTTCTGGGCATACTACTGGCGTGTTGAGGACCGCCATCGTATCCCGGGCATATTTGAATGGGATAAGAAGATCGTCAATTTCATTGAGTATGTGTGTGGACTCAAACCGCCGGCACGCATTCTGGACCTGGCGTGCGGTGGTGGTGATCAGGCAAAGGTTTTTGCCCAGAAGGGATATAGTGTAGTCGGTATTGACATCGCGCCTTCGCTTATCGATTTTGCGCAGGTACAGTTTGCCAGGGAAGGACTGAAAGGCGATTTCATCGTTGGCGATATGCGAGATATTGATTACGAAGGGGAGTTTGATGCCTGTGTCATACTGAGCGGGTCTTTTGGATTTTTTGGTGATGTTGATGACCAGAAATTGTTGGTATCAATTCGAAATTCACTGAAGAAAGGCGGCAGAGTTTTTATCATGTTTTATTCGGCAAGCGAGAAAGTCGATCATCGCAAGGGGTGGAGAGAAATAGATGACGGTTGGGAACTGGGTGACGGGTGGTTTGAAGCAGAAACCTCAATTAAGTGCGGCGCGAGTTTCATTATTCGAAAGGATGGTACTATGATCGTCCCCAAAAAAGAACCCGGATATAACGCAAACGAAAGAATACGTTGTTATACGATACCCGAAATGCGAGCAATGTTAGGGAATGCCGGTCTTGAATACTCGGCTTCATATTCTGACCGTCATCTCGAGGTACCGCCGAAACCGTTGCCGAAAGGTGCAATACGGAGGATAGTAGTTGGTGAACGCAAGGTTTAGTGTATAGTACAAAAGGAGGAGAACTATGGGTGGTCTGGAAGAAGTAAAAAAGGAAGTGTGGTCCCAATTCAAGGATATGCAGGTAATATACCTGGCAACGGCCGAAGGCGATTTGCCAAGGGTGAGACCGGTAACACTCATCCACTTTGACAAGAAAATGTGGGTGACCACTGGTTCTGGTGATAACAAGATCAGGCAGATAAAGGAGAACGATAACATTGAGTTCTGCATGCCTGTAGTCGCAGGCGAGAATACCGGATATGTGCGCTGTATAGGTAAGGCCGAGATCGTTAAGGACAAGGAAACACGGATACTCATCGCAGACAATACACCCTTTTTCAAACAATTCTGGAAGGATACTAATGATCCCACATATGCCCTGCTGCATATACGCCCTCGCGATATCGAGTATCTCAAGCCCGGTAGCCTGAAAGCAGAAAGGTTTTCCGTGGCATGACCAGTTGCAGGCCGTATTCTAACCCGGCTGGATACAGATGAAAAGAGTGCTGTTATTCCACAAAAAGCCGGCGGAAATCAGTGAGGAACTGCATGCGTTGAAAGATTCTGGTTATCGTGTAGAAGTGGTAGATACGAGTCCCGTGGTGTTGAGGAGTATGAGAGAGAAACCGCCAGATGCTGTTATCATCGACCTGACACATGCGCCGTCAGGAGGCCGTGATGTGGGTATTTATGTACGCCATTACAAAACAACACGTAATGTTCCGATCGTATTCGCCGGTGGCGAACCTGAGAAGGTGGTAAAGATCCGTAAGCACATCCCAGATGCCGTATACACCGGTTGGAACGCTGTGAGACGCGCCGTGAAACAGGCTATTGCTCAACCGCCTTCATCCCCGGTGGCACCAGATTCTCTGCTGGCCGGATATTCAGGTACTCCGCTGGTGAAAAAGCTCGGCATCAAGCCGAATACTGTCGTTACACTGCTTGACGCACCGCGTGGTTTTGACAAGATGCTGGTTCCTATACCGGCAGGAGTCAGTTTTCGCCGGCGACTCGGTAAAAAGAATGACTTGATCGTCTGGTTTGTGAAGTCCGACGGAGTTTTACGGGATCGTATAAAGAACATTGCCGGACGCGTGGGCAATTCCGGGGTATGGATAGTCTGGCCGAAAAAGAGTTCAGGTGTTGACTCTGACCTTTCACAGACGTCGGTGCGTAAAATAGGGCTGAGCAGCGGTCTCGTTGATTACAAGGTATGCTCGATTGACCAAACGTGGACGGGATTGAAATTCTCGGTGCGGAATACCTGATATAGGATTCCTTGGAGATGTGAGAGGAGGTTGCATGAGAAATTGGACAGATAGATTCTTTGTACGTAGATCAGAGTTGTGGTTGCACTTTCTCGACAGAGGATGGCAGCGCAATAAGGTTACTGTACGTGCAATATCGAAGATCTTGAAAAAGCAGGGAATTAATGAAGGGCGCCTTCTCGATATTGGATGCGGCAACGGACGAATATGCATTCCGCTGGCGAAAAAGGGCTACCGCGTAACCGGTGTCGACATAGGCCCAACCTACATTGATGATGCAAGAAAGAGGGCAGTCAAGAACCGGACTGAAATTGAATTGATCTGCGGCGATATGAGAAGACTTCCTCGTCTTGTACGCGGTAAATTCGGTGTGGCTTTTAGCGTGTGGACGTCGATCGGCTACTATGGAAAGAAGACTGACGAAAAGTTGTTCAGGGACGTTGCGGGTTTGTTGAAGAAGAACGGGTTGTTCCTTATACTCAATACGATGTCACATGAGTTTTTACTGAACCACTACTGTCCAAATCTGTTCAACGAAACGGAAAAGTATGTCGTATTGCATAGAGACAATAGCTTTGACCGTTATCGTTCTGAAAACCTGGAGACATGGGTATTCTACGAGAAAATGGGTAAGAATCTTATGTATGTCGACGAGCTAAAGGTTCGCTTGAGGATATACTCGCATGCCGAATTGGTCGAAATGGCTTCGCAGGCGGGTTTTGATTTTGTCGAGGCATATGATAATCTGAAGGATATGACCACCGCGAAGCCGGATAGCACGATCAACATGGTGTTCCGTAGGAGCTGAATCCTACGGAGGAGGATATACAGTGGAAAAAGAAAAGATACCGTCGCATCATGGATACAAGGAGCAGGTGGCGGGAACGTA
>CP070802.1:1534384-1554371 GCA_020343595.1 Caldifarciminota bacterium
CTGAATCAGCTGGCCATCCTTTACCCTTTGTCCCTTCAAGATCTGCGCAGCGCTATGTAGGTCCTCATGGCGACCATTCGTACAGGAACCAATGAAAACTTGATCGACCTTCACGCCGGCGACATCCGCTACATCCCTGACATTGTCAGGTGAGTGTGGGCAAGCTACTTGTGGTACAAGTTTATCAACCGAGAATTCATAAGTATCACAGTAGTCAGCGTCCTCATCCGGAGCTATTGGTTCGACAGGATTCCCAGTTCGATTATTAATAAAATCAAGAACTCGGTCATCCGGGACAACGAAACCCACGTCTCCAGACATCTCCGTAACGAGGCTCGTCATGGTTATCCGCTCTGCCAAACTCATGCGCGCCATGGTCTCTCCTGAGAACTCGATCGCCTTATTAAGAGCGCCGCTAGTCGTGACTGCTCTGACAATCGAAAGAATCAGATCCTTTGCCCCCACGAACTCCATGAATTTACCACTGACTCTGATCTTGATCGTTTCCGGAACCTGGAACCAAAGCTTCCCCTTATACATCGCGCCGGCTATATCTGTTGTTCCCATACCGAACCCCGCAGCACCCACTGCTCCGAGGAGATTCATGTGACTGTCGGTACCCACGATGACATCCCACGGTTTCACCAGACCGGTCTCCAGTAGTATATGCTGTCCTATCCCCGTATTGACATCAAACAGCCGAGTACCCTGACGCCTTGAAAAATCGCGCAGCATATTCTGATTCTGAGCCACTTTCTCATTGCGCGCAGGTATATGAAGGTCAAAGGTTATGGCTACTTTATTGTGATCGAAAACTGGTTGACTACCGTAGCAATTTTCATATTCCTGAACGACATTGGGACCGCCAAAATCACGCATGGCAACAAGGTTCAACTTTGCCCATAAGTATTCACCGGGTTTGACATCCCTTCCGGCTGCCCGTGAGAAGATCTTTTCAATGATGGTCATATACACTCAGACTGTCGGGATCTGCCCCTAACACTTACGGGCAATAGCTTCGGCCATTTCCAGACTCGTAGCATTGCCACCCATATCATAAGTGCGGGTCTTGCCTTCTTTTATGACAGCGGCAACGGCATCATTGACCCTCTTTGCCGCATTCACATCACCCAGCCATTCAAGCATCATCTTTGCAGCCAGTATCGTGGCGGTAGGATTCACCTTGTACATGCCAGCATACTTCGGGGCAGAACCGTGCGTCGGCTCGAAGACCGCATACTCAATTCCTATGTTGCCGCTCGAGCCAAAACCCAGACCACCGGTCATCTGGGCGCAGAGGTCGGAAATTATGTCGCCATAGAGATTTGGCGCAACCAGCACATCGTAATCATGCGGTCTCTTCAGTAACCACTGGCACAAAGAGTCCACGTTCGCTTCATCTGGTTGGATCTCAGGATATGAGCTCGCAACGTCGTGGAAGATTTCGAGAAAAAGACCGTCGGTCGCCCTGACAACGTTGGCCTTGTGGACGCAGGTCACCTTCTTGCGTTTCTCCTTCTTGGCAAAATCGAATGCAGCTTCGATAATACGGCGGCAACCTTTCGGTGTGTTCACCTTGATGGAGATCGCGGCATCCGGTGCTACCTTTTCCATACCTTTTATCTTCAGCATCTCGGCCGGTACAGGAGAGTATTCAACGCCAGAATACAGATCCTCGGTATTTTCCCGGAATATAACAAAATCAATACCCTCTTTATAATTCAATGGATTACCCGGGTAGGCATAACATGGCCTGCGGCAGATGTAAAGATCGAACAGCTGTCGCATACGCACGATCGGACTCCGGTAAACATAGCCTTTATCCCTTACTGCTTTGTCGAGTTCTTTGTCCGCCACCGTCTTTGGCTTCGAGGTTATTGCGCCGAACATCGCCGCATCGGTGTCCTTCAACAAATCGATCGTTCTCTTGGGTAACGGTTCACCTTCCTTACACCAGAATTCCCATCCGACGTCACCATGTACATATTCCGCGTCAAATCCGATACCGTCAAGAACGATCTTGGTCGCATCGAGTACATCCTTGCCAATACCATCACCTGGTAACCAGGCAATCCTATGGTTTGCCATCTGTTTCTCCTTTAAGATAGATTAAGTAACTCACCGTAAACCGCTTCCTGGCCATACCGAAGCCGGTGAATCAACACTCCAATTTGTTTTATTGTTGATTGACCGTACCTTGATAGATACGCCACTTCTTGTACAGCTTTCCCCCCATCTTCTTGATGCCGTTATTGACTTCGTGGTTGTCCTCAAGTGTCCAGGATAACTCGCCTCCCTTGTAACCAAGCCGTTTGCCGGCCTTGAATGACTCCAGGTACAAGAGTGACTCGAGACCCATTTTTTGATATTCCTTACAGACACCCATGATCACGAGTCTGACTTCCGTGATCGTTCGTTTGTAGTAAAGAAATTTCAACATCTCGAGTAGACCTAGATTGCCGTTGAGTTTCTTCAACACTTCGTTGTAATTCGGAACACTCAGCGAGACTCCGACGACCCTATTATTTACCTCGACAACGATCACGAGTTCCGGTACAAGCAGGGGTTTGAGCACTCGGGCAATTTCCTTGAATTCCGCCTCAGTCATGGCCACTGCACCGTAATTGCGGCTCCATGCATCATTGTATACTTCACGTATCCTCTTCAATTCATTCGAGAAATCGTTCATTTTGACAGGACGGACCTTTATATCTGGCACACGCCTACGGACAATCGATGTTATACGCTCCAGATATTCGATTGGTGCATCGTCGGTACTGACATAATACGCATACAGGTCCTTGGCTTTTGTCAAGCCTGATGCTTGTGCCAGATCATGGTAGTATTCTGGAGTGTAGGTCATCATTATGAAGGGCGAGGAATAATAGCCCTCAAGCAGAAACCCACATTCATCGTTTGTCGATGGATTCATCGGACCAATGAATTTATCCATGCTCTTTTCTCTATGGAATTTTTCAGCTGCTTTATAGAGGGCTTGTGCTACTTCTACATCATTCTCACATTCGAAGAATCCGAAATACCCGGTGTTCTCCTTCCAATACTCAATGTAATTACGATCGACAATGGCCGCGATTCTCCCGACCAAATGCTCTTTTCGATAGGCGAGCAACAACTCCCTTTCCGAATGTTCCCAGAAAGGATTCGCGGATGTGTCAAAAAGATGATAGACGTCTTTTCTTAAAGGAGGAACCCAATACTTGTCATTCTTGTAAAGCTGATAAGGAAATTCGACGAATGCCTTGAATTGCTCTTCGTTTTCGACGGGGACAACCGAGATCATTTTACCAGACCGATTTCTTTTGCGCACCTAGCAAATGTCTCCAGCACTATCTCTATGTCTTCATCGGTGTGCGTTGCCATGTAACTGGTCCTTATCAGTGCCCGACCAGGTGGCGTTGCTGGAGAAATCACGGGATTGGCAAACACATGATTGGCGAATAACATCTTCCAGAACATGAAACATGTTTCGTCGGGACCAATGATCACCGGCACAACCGGCGTCTCCGATTCTCCAACATCAAGACCGATGCGCTTGAAACCTTTCAGAATGCGGTCGGTAATTTCCCAAAGCCGTTGCCGGCGCTCTGGCTCAGATTTGATTATGTCCAGAGAGAATTGCGCGCTGGCGACTGACGCGGGCGTCATGCTTGCGGAAAAGATCAGCGCCCGTGCCGTATGCTTTATGTGTGTCATCACGTCCTTCTCGCCAACGGCAAAACCACCCAGCGAGGCAAACGCCTTGCTGAATGTTCCCATGATCAAATCCACATCATCCAGTATGCCGAAATGCTCGCATGCACCGCGTCCGTGTTCCCCGAGAACTCCAATACCATGCGCATCATCGACAAGAAGCCGGGTATTATACTTATTCTTCAATCGCACGATCTCGCTGAGGTTAGCAAGATCACCCTCCATGCTGAATACTCCATCGACAATGATGAGCTTGCCCTTATCATCGGGCAGAGATTGGAGTATCCGCTCAAGTTCCTGCATGTTGTTATGAGGGTATTTCTTAACGACTCCGAATGATAAACGACATCCATCAATGATCGAAGCATGATTTTGTCGGTCGATAATTATTATATCATCCTTACCCACGATCGAGGATATGATACCAAGATTTGTCTGGAACCCTGTAGAGAAAACAATGGCCCCTCCCTTGTTAAAAAATCGGGCGAGGTCATCTTCCAGTTTTAAGTGGATATCTAGTGTCCCGTTGAGAAAACGTGATCCAGAACAGGTTGAGCCATATCTTTGCACCGCATCAATCACAGTCTGTTTCATCCGCGGATCAGCTGCAAGACCAAGATAACCGTTTGAGCCGATCATGATGTATTCTTCGCCCTGAATTCTGACGCGATGGTCCTGAGTCGATTCGATGGGTGTGAAATATGGATATATCCCCGCCTGTTTTGCAGTTTCTACCGTTTTAACGATAGTTTCGCACTTCTTGAATAGATCCATTTAGGCAATTATACACAAAGATACGGACAAGTCAATATTGACCGTATCTTATCTTCTCCTCCCGGTTATGTGTCTCAGGAACCAATTGATGTCGAATATCTCATCGAGCTCGTCGTCATCGAGAATGCGTTTGATGTGAATGTCGGACTTTGCGACTTCTCTGAGATGGGTCTTCGTCTGAACCGCTACGAAGGAAGCTTTCTGTACGATGTTGTAGGCGCGAACACCTTCCATACCTCCTTCAATTAGTTTGTTCATGAGCCGCTGCGATGCATAAACACCCCTGCTCATAAGGAGATTTTCCTTCATGCGGTCCGGAAACACTTGAAGATTACTGATTACCCATAGCATCTTCTCGGTAATGTAATGCACCAAGTGCAACATATCCGGGAAGATCACGCGCTCACCCGATGAGTTTGTAAGATCCCTTTCGTGCCACAGACTCACATTTTCAAGAGAACCGAACATGTAGCCGCGGATCACCTTAACAAGTCCACACACCCGCTCGCAGATGATGGGGTTCTTTTTGTGCGGCATGGCCGATGAGCCCTTTTGCCCTTTGGTAAAAGGTTCTGAAACCTCACCGATCTCAGAACGGGAAAGGTTACGTATCTCAGTAGCGATGCGTTCCAACCCGCAGGCATAAAGCGTATACGCTGCGGCCAGTTCCCCGAAACGGTCTCGCGGCAAGACCTGGGTACTCACCGGCTCCGGTTTGAGCCCCAGTTTCCGCATGACCTTTCTTTCGATACGCGGGGGCAAGATGGTATAAGTGCCTACCGCACCAGATAATTTACCATACGATATGTTCTTCTTTGCTGCCGCGAGCCTTTGGTAGTTTCTCTTCGTCTCCTCGTACCAGGATGCTACCTTGTAGCCAAAGGTTATCGGCTGGGCGAATACTCCATGCGTCCTCCCTATTTGCGGGCAATGTCTGTAGCGCATGCTCAGTCGGCGTAACCTCTCGCTCAAGCGATTCACGTCCTTAAGGATGATATCCGTTGCCTGGATAAGAATCAGAACGAAAGCGGTATCGACCAGATCATATGAAGTCATTCCGAAGTGAAGCCATCTTCCATCCTTTTTCACTTTCTCGCGTACAGCCTCAAGGAATGCGATAACGTCGTGATTAGTTGTCCTTTCGATCTCCTCTATTCTCGCCGGAGTCACCTTCACACTCTTCAACTTTCTGCTCAGACCTTTTGGTATGATGCGCTCAACCTCTTCAACTTCAGCAACGACCCTTTCAACATCAAGCCACACCTGAAACTTGTATTCCTGGCTTAGTATCCTGGTAAGCCCCTCGGTTTGATAACGTTTAATCATAATCCTAGATAAAGTTGGATAATACGACCATTACGGTCAATGATGATACTCATGTTACGCTGGTACTTTGATGCCATTTGGAAATCTGTTTTGGTATGGATGCGTGTATTACCAAGCATCAGGATCACATCTCCCGGCATGATGCCGAGCCTGTTGCCGAGGCTATTGGGATCGACCTTGGTAACGACAACACCCTCGTTGTATGCAAGGCCGTATCTACGCGCGAGCTCGTTATTTATGTCCTGAACATGTATGCCGTAGACCACGACCCTTGTTTTGAGTAGGTCGGACTCCTTGAATTCTTCGACCACAAAACGGACATTCATCGTTTCACTTTCGCGCAGCAAGGTTAAGACGATTTCATCGCCGACGTACACATTAGCCACCAATCTATTCCAATCTGCAATGCCCAAAATCGTCCTACCGTTCATACTCACTATTCGATCACCGTCCCTGACTCCTGCCCTACTTGCCGCACTTTCGGAGTCGACCGCGCTCACGACAACCGTCCCCCTATCAGGCTGTACAGACCCGGTGCTGTCCTGAGTGACTTCGGCAATCCAGAGTCCGACCCAGGGCACCCTAACCCGTCCATGCTTGCGTGCTTCGTCGATGAATTTCTTGACGTGATTTATTGGCCGGGCAAACCCAATACCTTCAGATCCACCACCTGATGTGAATATTGCGGTATTCAGACCGATGACCTCGCCCAGAACATTGACGAGGGGACCGCCAGAATTACCGGGATTGATGGCCGCATCGGTCTGGATCATGTTCTTGTATATCCGATCTTCTCTCGTTGACTTGATCGAACGATTCAGGGCTGAAACAACACCGACCGTGACCGTGGGGCGCGTATCTTCAAGCAGAAAGCCGAAGGGATTGCCGAAAGCAACAACCCATTCACCGATCATTAATCCATCCGAGTTCCCCAATTCCGCATAAGGAAAATCGTCTCCATCGACTTTGAGCAGAGCAAGGTCGTGAGTGACATCCTCAGCGATCACACGGCCTTCGAACTGTCGACCATCCGGCAGAGTTACTTGAATACGGTTCGCGTTCGAGATAACATGTTCATTTGTTACAATGTAGCCCTCAGGAGAGATGATCAATCCGGTGCCAAGACTCCTGATCTGCTGCCGGTAGAACCGCTCCGGGAAGAAATCCCCGAAGAAGTTACGGAAGAAATCATCCGCGAATGGTGAGTACAAAGGTGAAGCCGATACTACCTTCGTCTGGACGACCGTCAGAGAGACGACCGAAGGACTCACCTTTTGGGCTGCCACAACGATCGCATTTGCCCGCTGCTTAGAAATCTCATCGCTAATGCTCACCAATCGCGCGTCTTCGTAATAATGGACACTGCGTGCTGGCCTGAGCCAGATATAAACCTGCACAGCAGCCAGGCCGATGACAATGCCCACAATGACAAGCAAGAAATCACTGCGTTTCATATTCAGTCTCCGAATCCTATCCCCCTTTTGGAAAAGAACGACAATTCAATACTTGACTTCACTCAGAAACAAACCCTGCGGTGGAGCGAAGTTGATCTCGCCGGTGCGTTCTTCAAAGAAAGCGGGAACATCACCGAGCGCGAACCTACGGCGGCCAAGATCAACCATGAAACCCACAATGCCACGCACCATCTTACGTAAGAACCTATCGCCTTCAATCTTGACGAGTATTTCAGTGTATTCATGTGTTACCGATATCTCCTGCACACTACAGACCGTGTTATCACTCCCGTTATGTACCGAGAAATTCTTGAAATCACGCTTGCCTACGAGCAACGGTATAGATTTCTGCATCGTCGCAACATCAGGCGTCTGTTTGAGATACCAGCTATACCGTAACTTGAATGGCGATGGTTCCAGGGCAAGATGATAATGGTAGATCTTACTCTTTGCCCAGTACCGGCTGTTGAAATCATCCGGGACCACCGCGATATCCTTCACACGCAGGTCGTCTCCGACAAGCGCGTTTGCACCCTTTCTAAGCGAAAACAATGGAATTTGTGTTTCAGTATGGAAGTTGGCGACCTGTCCGAGCGCATGAACCCCTTGATCGGTCCGGCCGGCACCGATCAATTTTATCGCTTCACCGGTTATCTGTCTGAACGCGTTCTGCAGTTCACCCTGTACCGTTCTCTTCGACGGTTGGTGTTGCCACCCGAAGAAACGGGTACCGTCATATTCAAGCAGTACGCTCAAATTCCGCATCTAACCAATTATACCCAAAAGACCATGCAAATCAATAATACCTGTGAATACAAATCGTGGATTTCCCTGGCTTGCCTGTTCTACCGGCTTCACGCCATGGGTAATTTGACCGAGAATGTAGTACCCGTCCCGAACCTACTCCTCACTGTAATATTGCCGCCATGTGCCTCGATTATGTTCTTGGCAATTGCCAGCCCCAACCCGGTACCACCCTTTTTCGTCGTGAAGAATGGTTCAAAGATCTTCTTAATATCCTGCTTTTTCATACCTCCACCCTGATCGCGGATTTCAACCCGGCCGAATTTTATATTCTGAGACGTCGTGATTTCTATCGTGTCTTCAGATCGGCTCGCCTCATATGCATTATTGATTATGTTGGTGAATCCGGATGTCAATTTGTTGAGGTCAGCAAGTACGAAGAAGTCGGTATCCTTTCTCTTCACCACCAATTTCCGGTCGTTGGCCCTTAACATACTGCCGAGTATCGCTTCATTTATTACTTCGCTTATCCGCACGCGATTCTTGTTCTTGGGCGTGAATTGCGAGAAATTAAGAAAATCTGTTACGATTTCATTCAGTCTCTTCGTTTCCTTCAGGGCAAGATCGATGAATGGTACAACACTCTTGCGCCGTTTGGTATCACGAATGACCTCGAGTGAACCCCTGATAGATGAGAGGGGATTGCGAATCTCATGTGCAAGCGAACCACCGAGTTCAGCAAGAAGCTTTGTCTGGCTGGTAATCCTGGCGTTCTCTTCAAGCTTCCTGATCTCAGTCATGTCCTGAAGTATCGCAAGAGCGGCTTTGCCCTTGAATATACTGGCATATGATACGAAATAGTAACGGTTACCGAATTTCAATTCAATCGATTTTCTGGTACCGCGGTCTTTCAAAAACCTTGCGACGTGCAGGTGAACCGTCGCGCGCAACCGGTTATCACTGATGTTGGTATAGAGTATGTCACCTTTGCTATCCACGGTTATCACACCAGAAGGCAGATTCCTGATTATGTCTTCTGTGGTCAGACGAAGTCGATTAGCTTCCTCGACTCTACGCAGATAGCTCTCTGATAATCCCCCGCTCAATATTCCCATCAATAGAAACAGAAGGGCAAAAACGTAAAAACGATACATTACCATTGAGGTCGTATATGCTTCAATGCCCCGGCTCTCGACGAGCACCAAACCCAGAAAGAAGACGGCAACGCTCAATGACACGATGTATGCGCCTCGCTTGTATAGATACATTGAGCTTGCAATAATCAGGATAGCATACAGCAGTGGGAACATGCTCTCGATACCGCCCGTATAGTGAATTACTGCCCCAACGAGTGGAATATCTGAGAAGAATATTGTATAAAATAAGACTTTTTCGCGTACTATCCTCCGTAGCAGCAAAAAGACCACGGCGAGGATGACTGATATGATCATCAAGTACCAGGATGGGTTTGGCTCACGGTACAGAGGTGGATATGAGGTTAGCAGAATGAATGCTACTATGAACGGATGAAGTATGATCAAACCGGAAACCCGGTCTATTTTAGCTGGATATTTCATTGCCGTTTTCTCCTGCGAACACGGCGGGCAAGATCATCCTGCCCAATTGAGCGTGGATGGTTCTTATATTTCCCTGCTATTCCATAATGGTGCCGGCGAGTTGGAAGATCGGCAGGTACATTGAAATGACTATAAAACCAACTACCCCGCCCAGTACCACCATGATCACAGGTTCAAGTGCGGCGGTCAAATTCTCAACGGCCTGATCTACCTCTGCATCGTAGAAGTCCGCGACTTTGGCGAGCATCTCATCTAGACCGCCTGACGCTTCGCCGATCGCGATCATCTGTGTCACCATTGGTGGAAAGACAGCAGTCTTTGATAGAGGATCAGCGATATTCTCACCACCCTTAATAGAAGATCTTGCTTTCAGTATCGCATCCTCGATCACCCAGTTACCAGAACTCTTCGCGGTAATCTCCAGTGCGTCAATGATCGGCACACCGCTTGATAACAACGTCGATAGGGTTCGCGACAACCGCGCGATTGACTGCTTCCGTATCAGAGGTCCAAAAACAGGGAGCTTAAGCATTATCGGGTCGATCGTTTTCGCCCCGGCTTCAGTCTTGTGCCAGCGCCGTATGATAGTCAGCACCGCTATGAACACAACCAGCATTGGTACTGCCCAGACCTTGAGAAGATTTGACATGCCCACGACCAGCTGGGTCATTGGTGGCAGTTCTGCTCCCACACCCTCAAACATCCGTGCGAATATCGGAATAACGAAGATGAGCAGGATGGCGATCGCGAGGATCGCAACGGATAGAATGATAATTGGATATATCATAGCCCCGCGGATCTTGCGTACGAGTGCGGCTGACTTCTCAAGATAGTTTGCAAGACGCACAAGGATAACATCAAGCGCACCACCGGTTTCACCCGATTCGACCATGTTAACGTAGAGATTATCGAAAACCTTCGGCTGGCGGCGCAAGGCGTCGGCTAATGATAGACCGCCTTCAACGTCAGTTCTCACCTCGCCCAAAACTCGACGCAGGGCTTGGCTTTCCGTCTGCTTTGCCAGGATCTCAAGGCAGCTCAATAACGGCAATCCGGCGTTAAGCATCGTGGCAAATTGCCTTGTGAAGACTGCCAGAGCACGCCGCGATACGCGCGCGCCAAATAACCCAATACCTTTCTTCTCTTCCTTGATTTTGATCGATGTTGGGATTATCTTCTTCTGGCGTAAAGCAGCGACAACGTCGGCCTGCGAGCTCGCCGCGATCTCACCACTTGCTGCAGCACCGGTTGCTGTCCTACCTTTCCAGACAAATAATGGCATCGAACCTCCTTATTCTAACCCCGCATTGCGGGATGTATAGCCTTATCAGCGTATTAATGTAAAACATTAATGAGTGGCCTAAACCATCTATATATTGCGAATAAAATCTAATCATTAACATTTTATTTCAACACTGGTGATTTTTGCTCAACCATGTGTTCGAATTCCTCAATATTGGGCGAGTAGTCAAATGCCGTTTCCAGCGTAATCAACCGCTTAGCGTATAGTGTATAGAGTGCCTGGTTCATCGTTTGCATTCCGTATTTCTGACCGGCCTGTATTGATGAATAGATCTGATGCTCTTTTTCGTCCCTTATCAGCGCTCGTATCGCTGGCGTACCAACCATGACCTCAGCCGCAAGAACCCTGCCACCACCAATTTTGGGCAACAACTGCTGGGTCAGAACCCCTTCAACAACAAAGGCAAGCTGAGACCTGACCTGCCCCTGCTGGTGCGGTGGAAAGACATCAATGATACGATGTATCGATTCGGCCGCTGAGTTCGTGTGTAGTGTTGCCAGTGTCAGATGGCCCGTCTCGGCAATTGTCAACGTCGTACCAATAGTTTCCGGGTCACGCATCTCACCCACCATGACGACATCCGGATCTTCACGCAAAACGTACTTCAATGCGTTTGCGAAGGATTTTGTATCACTCCCGACCTGACGCTGGTTCACTATTGCCTTCTTGTGGCGGAATAGATACTCGATAGGATCTTCGACCGAAACGATATGGCTGCGTCGCTCACTATTCACACGATCAATGAGAGCTGCTAAGGTCGTGGACTTTCCGCAGCCGGTCGGACCAGTAACCAGGATCAACCCTTTTGGTCTTTTGGCGAGTTGCTCCACCACGCCCGGTATGCCGAGCTCTTTGAAACCCCTTATCTCAAAGGGTATAGTACGAATGGCTGCTGCGGCGCTGCCCCGTTGCTGAAAACAGTTACCCCTGAAACGCGATAAACCAGCAATTCCGAAAGAGAAGTCCAGTTCCCATTCCATCTCGAATTTCTTCTTCTGCTGGTCATTGAGAACGCTGTATATCAAGTTCTGTATCACCTCTGGCGTCATAATCTCGTAGTTGGTGGGTACTAATTCGCCATCAATTCGAAACATCGGTGGCGCACCCGTTGTCAGGTGAAGATCCGTAGAATTTCTCTGGACCATTTCCTCTAAAAGTTGCCTCATTGAAACCGGCATTTTACCTCCTTAATTTCTTAACTCCATGCTTACTCAGAAAGACACTGTCTCTCTCATTAACTCTTCAATAGAAGTGACACCCTGTTTAACCTTCTCAATACCGTCATCGCGGAGGGTCAGCATGCCTTCCTTATCGGCTTGTTTGGCGATTTCATCAGAACTCGCGCCTTTCAGTATCATTGACCGCATGTCCGACGACATCGGCATGACTTCGTAAAGACCAATACGACCCTTGTATCCGGTCTGGTTACAATTCGGGCATCCCTTTCCTCTAAAAATCATATTGTCCGGCAGCGTGCCTTTGGGAATCCCTGCCTCTTCAAGCAACTTAGGATCCGCCTCCACCTTTTCCCGGCACTGCGGGCAGATACGCCGCACTAAACGTTGTGCCTGTATCAGTATCAGAGCACTCGACACCAGATAAGGCGGTACGCCGATATCGATCAAACGGTTTATCGTGGTCGGTGCATCATTCGTGTGAATAGTGGAAAACACAAGATGTCCTGTCAGGGCAGCGCGAATCGCGATTTCTGCAGTTTCAGAATCTCTAATCTCTCCGACGAGAATTATGTTTGGCGCCTGCCGCAGAAAAGCCCTTAATGCATTGGAGAACGTCAGCCCGATCTCCTCGTGAACTTGTATCTGATTAATCCCGTGCAGATTATATTCAACCGGATCTTCAATCGTCATGATCTGCCGGTCCGGATTGTTCAAGCGGGCAAGAGTTGAATAAAGGGTCGTTGTTTTTCCGCTACCGGTCGGACCCGTGATCAGTATGATCCCGTATGGACTCTCAATGCTTTTAAGATATTTCTTGAGCGCAACTTCGCCAAATCCAAGTTTTGTCAAATCCAACATCAGCGAACTTCGGTCAAGGATTCTCATGACGATCTTCTCGCCGTATAGCGTGGGGATCGCTGAAACACGCAGGTCGATCATCTTGGTACCGACGAGTATGTTGATCCGACCGTCCTGACAAAGCCGCCTCTCAGCGATGTCCATTTTGGCCATCAGCTTGAGCCTTGTTATGATACCGGCTTTCATGTTGAATGGCGGTATTTGCTGCTCACGCAGCACTCCATCAATACGGAATCTTATTCTAACATGTTTCTCATAAGGTTCAATATGTATATCCGAAGCACCCTTGTTCACCCCATCGGCAATGTAGAAATTGACGATCCGAATAACTGGTCCGCCCTCTGCATCAGCGCGTAATTTGGTTTCCTCAATATCCTCTTCGAAACCAGTCTCGAGTAATTCGAGGTCCTCAACATTAAGTTCTTTTGTTTCAGTCGCGGCTTCTACCTTCACCTCAGCCAAGCCCTTTTCCATCTTGTAGTAACGATCCAACGCATCACGAATGCTGGATTCTGACGCCAGCACGGGACTGATCTCCTTCCCGGTAATGAACCTCAAGTCCTCAATGGCACTGATATCGGTAGGGTCAACCATTGCAACGGTCAGGTACCGGCCTTTTACATCAATTGGCAGCACCTCGTAGTGATACGCCTTCTCCGCAGGAATCCTGTCCAGGACCTTTCTATCCGGAATTACATAATCCAGGTCAACGACTTCCATTCGATACAGGTTACTCAATTGTGCCAGTAGTTTGCCTTCAGAGACATAATTGCGTCCGTTCAAGATGCTTATGAGACGCTGGCCCGTATCTTTCTTCTCGCGCACCGCGTCACGTAGTTGTTCGGCGGTCAAAAGACCTTGCTTTACCAGATATGATCCAAGTTTCTCTTCCACTAATCCACCTTTGTTTCGCGGATTACTTCTTCGAGGGTTGTTACACCCTCCTTCAACTTACTCAATGCAGAAACGCGTAGGGTGATCATACCATCTCCCACCGCAGTTTTTTCGATATCAGTATTTGATGCTCTCTTCAGAATCGCCTCCCTGATCGGCGCGGTCACGAGCAGCGTTTCGAAAACACCTATCCTTCCCTTGTATCCCGTACCACGGCAGTGCTTACAGCCGTCCCCGCGATAGAGTTTGAAATCAACTTTCTTGGGATTGAGTCCCGCGTCGGTCAGAACTTCGTTGGAATATTCTACTTCCTTACGGCACTTGGGACACACCTTCCTCAATAGCCTTTGAGATTCAACAGCCAGCAGGGTCGAAGCAATAAGAAATGGCTCAACATCCATATTGATCAATCTCGTTACTGTTGCAGCAGCTGAGTTCGTATGAACGGTCGAGAGAACCAAATGCCCGGTCAGTGATGCACGGATGGCAATCTCGGCAGTCTCGAGGTCACGGATCTCACCAACCATTATGATATTCGGATCTTGACGCAGGTATGCACGTAGTGCCGATGCAAATGTCAAACCTATTCGTTCGTTCACCTGCAACTGATTAACACCGCCGAGTGAATATTCAATAGGGTCTTCGGCAGTGATGATATTCAAACCTGGATCATTCAACTCGGTCAAGGCGGAGTAGAGTGTCGTCGTCTTTCCAGAACCGGTTGGACCAGTCACGAGAACGATTCCGTAGGGTGTCTTTATTGCGCGGCGGAAGTCCTTCAGACTCTCCGCCTCAAAACCCAGGAGGTCGAGGTTAAGTTGGATAGCGGACCTGTCCAATATCCTTAGCGCGACCTTCTCTCCGAACAAGGTAGGAACTGTCGAAACACGGATATCGATGATCTTATTCTGAACCCTGGCTTTTATGCGGCCGTCCTGGGGCAACCTCTTCTCTTCTACCTTCAATTTTGCCATGACCTTAACCACTGTCGCCAGCGCCCTGTTCAATTTCTTGGGCGGTTTCATCACCTCATGAAGGATGCCGTCGATCCGGTAGCGGATGCGCATATCATTCTCATAAGGCTCGATGTGCACATCAGACACGTTCAGCACGACCGCGTCGCTGATGATCTTGCTGGCGAGTTTGAGAGCAGGCCCACTATCGCTGTCATCGACGACATTCGACAGATCCTCCTCCTTTCTCTCTCTTACTTCAACGTCGCCCGTCCCATCGACATCGCCGACTGCATCGGCCATGTCCATTTCGAACATCACGTCAGAAAAAATACGCTGCACGTGGTAATGGCTTTCTATTATCTTCGCTATATCTTCGATATTGGCAACGACCGGGTCAATCTCAAAACCGGTCGCAAATTTGATGTCCTCTATCGCTGCCATATCATGCGGGTCAAGCATTGCCAGAGTTAGCTTACGTCCAAACCGCGATACGGGCACGACCATGTATTTGGCTGCAATATCGCCCGGAAGTAGCTTAAGGACCGACTCATTCGGTTGCTTGGTTCTAAGATCAACAGACCTTACTCCGAAATGCTTTGAAAGCGCTTGTAGTAACTCCTCTTCAGATATGAAGCCCATCCTGATCAATGTGGCACCGAGCCTTTCCCCATCTGTCTTTTGCTCCTCAACGGCTTGTGCCAGCATGTCCTCGCTGATTAACCCTTGATTTACCAACACTTCGCCGAGCTTCATAATCTATAAATAATACAAATAAATAATAATTTGTCAAGAGAAAATGCAATTCTGTAAGAGAAAAATCCCAAAAAATCGACCCAAATGTAGCATTATCATTTTTGATGAATCCAGGACGCAATCCCATATCGTAACTTTACTGCATTTCTGTCTCTGACATATGTTGACATATCGACAATTTGTGTTATATTTCAACATGTTACTGGGTATTGATCGTCTTGTCAGAGAGGATTTCAGATCAATCAGGGGAATGAAGATAGGCCTACTTTCCATGTCTTCATGCTGTGATTCAAGGCTAATTCCGACGCTCTCGCTGCTCAGTAATGCAAGAAAGGTAACGATCGCTGCTCTTTTTGCACCTGAACACGGATTTCATGGCGCCGTGCAAGATCAGAAATCCATTCCTGATTCGGCAGCGGGAAAAGGAATGAGAATATACAGTATGTACGGCCGAACGCGTGAACCTGCCCCTGCCGCGCTGCAAAAGACAGATGCGGTCATCATCGACCTGCAGGATATTGGCTCGCGCTATTATACTTTTCTATGGTCGGCAATGTTGATGATAAAAGAAGTAGCATTGATAGGCAAGACGATTTTTATCCTCGACCGTCCAAATCCGCTCAATGGAATCGCCGTAGAGGGTCCAGTGCTCGACCCCGCTTATTCGTCCTTTGTCGGCCTCTATCCAGTGCCGGTGCGCCATGGTATGACCATCGGTGAGATGTGTGTCATGCTCAACAATACGGAGAATCTGGGAGCCGATCTACGGGTGGTGAAAATACGGGGCTGGCATCGGCGTCAATATCATGATGAAACCCCACTCTTCTGGAGTATGCCCTCACCAAACATGCCACATTTCACGACCGCATTGGTCTATCCAGGAATGTGTCTTGTCGAAGGAACGAACTTATCTGAAGGCCGAGGAACAACGAGGCCTTTTGAAATATTCGGAGCACCGTGGGTGGACGTCGAACGCTTGCTCCGAGAACTAAGAAGGAACGACATACCGGGTGCGGCTTTCAGGCCAGTCCACTTCATGCCAACCTTCCATAAATATCGCGGGGAGCTTTGTGCAGGTGCCCAGATATATGTAACAGATCGCAGAAGATTCAAACCACTAACTGCGGGGCTCCAAATAATCAGAAGCCTATATAGAATCTTTCCAGAATATTTCCGCTGGCGAGATCCTCCTTATGAATTCGAGAAAAAGAAAATGCCCTTTGATATACTAATCGGCAATCGATGGATCAGACAAGGGATAGAACACGGAGCAAGTATCGAAACATTAGAGAAACGGTGGATGCCTGAGTTGAAGAAATACAGAATGGCAAGAAAACGTTATTTATTCTATTCGTGAGCTCATGAAAGCAATATTGTTGGCAGCGGGGTACGGCAACAGGTTGAAACCGATAACCGACAAGATACCAAAACCACTTCTCCCAATAGTTGAAAATTGCATGATCGACATAAATCTGAAGCGTCTCCTGAACGCAGGTTCATCATGCGTCGGTGTTAATCTATTTCACAAACACGAGATCATTGAACATCATCTCAGGAAGTATGAAAAGCATGTTTACCCGGCCGTGGAAGACATCTTAAAAGGTACGGGAGGGGCACTGCTAAATTTCCGGGAGTTCACTGAAGACGATTTCATAATCCAATCTTCTGATGTGATATCAGATATAAGCTACGAAGAAATCCTTAATTTTCACAGAAAGAATGGACCCGTTGCGACGCTGGTTATGGTCCGCCACCAGGGAACAAAATTCAGAATCGATAAGGAGAACAGGATCGAACGTATCCTGGGTTATGACACGGCCCCTTACACGTACGCAGGCATCGGTGTGTTTTCGAAAAGAATTTACTCGTTCCTCCCAGAGCAACCGGTATTCACAATAGTTGACGTACTGAGGAAAATATTCAGAAAGAACGAGCCTATCCTCGGCATACCTGCCGTGATACACTGGTACAACATAAACTCATTTTACGATTACTGGAAGATACACGCTGATCTATTACAGGGAAGGACTGTCCTCGATGGACTGGAGCACCGCTCGCCGTTCTACATCGCCCCGTCGAGCCGGGTAGAAACAAAAGATCTGTGCGGATTCGTCAGCATCGGCGACAATTGCAGTATTGGCAAGGACGTTCATCTTGAGAACACTATCGTCCTACCCGGGAGTAAGCTTCAAACCGGACGCTATCGAAACTGTGTTATCTCCGATACGATCAGAATCGCCGTAACATGAAGGTTGACGACACAATTCACGACTACAGACTAGTTGAGGAAATTGATCATGGTGGGTCCGATCGCTTATTCTTTCGTTGTGTAAAAAACGATACCGCTTATATCATGATCCGCGATAAAGATATTGAGCATTACATTAGATTACATCAGCATCTGGCAAGCAGAAAGATCGCGGTTCCAGATATTTATTGGTATGATATCGAAGAAAGAATCATGGTGCAGGAAGATCTTGGCAATAGTTCATTGTACGAACTATGCATTTCCGGCTTCAAGTTACAAGAAATATACAAACAAGCCATTGACGAACTCCTGAGGCTGCAGATAGACGGCAGGCCGGGTGCTCCGGTAACGTCCCGTTACGACGAGGAACACATACGATGGGAACAAGAATATTTCCAAGAATTCTTTCTCCTCCAGTATTGCGGCATTACGCAGGATGCTCTGAGGAATATCGAAGAGGACCTCGCGGGCATCGCCTCGCGCACCAGGGCTCTTGCTGAACCTATAAGTGACTATTTAATGCACCGCGATTTTCAATCCCAGAACATATACTACAAAGACGCTCGAATCAGAATCATTGATTTTCAATCGGCAAGGATAGGTCCTCTGACCTATGACCTCGGATCCCTGCTCAAAGATGCGTACGTAGATATCGACCAACAAGCCGAGCGTGTACTATTTGACTACTACTATTCTGGATTACGGGCAAAGAACATCAAAATCACGCTGGAGGAATTATGGCAGGTCTACAGACTGACTGCATTGCAACGCGGAATGCAGGCACTAGGTGCGTTTGCCAATCTCTCTTTGAACAAAAACAAAAAGCACTTTCGCAAGTACATACCACGTGGCGTTCAACTATTGATGCAAGGTACGGAAGAGACTGAATACAAGTCGCTCTATGCCGTATTATCATCGTTGAAGACCTAACAGCATGTCCTTCAGCAAATTGGATGATTTTCTCACCGATCTTGTTCATAAGCGAAGAATTCCGGGCTTTGTCTGCTGGGTAGGTAATCTCAGCACTTCATTCTATGAACGGGCATACGGTTTTGCACAACTCAAACCAAAAAGAATCGACATGAGCAAGAATACGGTATTCGATCTGGCATCATTGACCAAACCGCTGGCGACCGCCCTGTTGATAATGCTCATGCATGAAAAAGGAATATTAGATATCGATCATACGCTTGAGCAGTATCTGCCGGTTTTCAAAGGGAAACCGAATGCACGGAAATCTCTCAGGCAATTACTGACGCACACGGGCGGGATGCCGGCGTGGTATCCGACCTACCTGATCTCAGAAACACAGAGGCTCGAATTTCTTTCAGGTCTCAGTATCATCGACGAAGAACCCGTATATTCCTGTTTGGGATACATATTACTCGCCAATATAGTTGAGAACATAACCGGTATGGGGTTCAACCGCTATTTCGAAGACAACATCACATCCAAATTGGGCCTGCACACAATCGGATTCGGCCCAGTACATGACCAAGAGACGGTTGCTGCAACCGAGCTCGGAAGTAAACACGAACGCGCAATGGCGCGCCGCCACGGTGATATTTCTACTATCAAATGGCGCCCTCATTTGATCCAAGGTGAGGTTCATGATGGCAACGCATACTATAGTTATGGCGGAGTTGCAGGTAATGCTGGATTGTTCTCCAATCTCACCGACCTCGTTGCAATTACCAGAGCTTATATGAGCGGAGGATTACTGAATCCCGCTACGCTGCATATGATGATCTATGAGCGTGCAGGAAGCAGAGAAAGACGCAATCTTGGCTGGTGCGCGGATCCATACCCTGATCTCCTCTCCCCCGAATCCTTCGGTCACACCGGATTCACCGGTACCATGCTAACAATCGATCCTCGCACAAATCTGATAGTAATTCTCTTGACAAATGCAATACATCCGAAAGTCCGGCTCGGGCTAATGAACCCAATACGACGCACCGTCATCCAACTTATCAGTGACACACTATCGGTAAACCGGAAATTGGGAAGCTGAGAACCTCGGAACATCGGGAACGAAGCCCGTACATAGAAGTACCAAGCACCAAATCCTAAATACCAAATAAATTCCAACATCCAAAACTACACCATGGTCAAAGGTTCTCGGTTCTTGGGTTTGGCAGCCTGTACGGTACTGACTGACGTTTGTCGTTTGACGGTTTCGAAAGGCGATACGGATAACGGTATCGGTTG
>CP070802.1:1554471-1573907 GCA_020343595.1 Caldifarciminota bacterium
GGTGTGTCATCGTCGAGCACCGGTACCGCTGCTTGCGTAATGATCGCACCGGCATCGACATCTTCGGTCACGAAGTGAACCGTACACCCTGAGAACTTAACGCCGTATTCAATCGCCTTTCGCTGCACATCGAGACCCGGAAAAGACGGCAGCAGTGCCGGGTGTATGTTAATGATCCTGCCCTTGAATGCTTCAAGTAAAGGCTTTTTTATTATCCGCATGAAACCAGCAAGGCAGATTAGGTCCGTTTTGTGCTCTTGCAGTGTCTTCACGTAATTTTCTTCGAATTCCGGCAACAGCCAGGTCTTCTTCGGACCGGGATCCAACCAGATCGCCTTGAAGCCGTGGTCGCGTGCGATCTGTAGAGCACGTGCATCCTTGTTATCACTGATCACGCATGCGAGATTTGCCTGCAGCGTACCGTTCTCAATATTTTTGATTATTGCTTCTAAATTGGAGCCTCTTCCAGAAGCCAGTACGGCAATGTTCTTCATGGGTTATTCTATCCGGCACGAACTCAAAGTCAATACGGCACCTCGTGCCGTCGATTACGGTGATTAATGATTGATTACGTTGATGTAAATACAGATTGGGGTGCTCACATTGGTCGCTTGACTTCAGATGATACGGGGATAAAATAGTACGTGGATTTGAGAGATATAGGTGCAGTAGTTCCTGCGTATAACGCGGAAGATACGATCGCGTCGGTCATAAAAGGACTGGTTGACTATGGATTCAGAAGAGAAAACGTAATCGTGGTGAATGATGGTTCGACAGACAGGACCGCCGAATTCAGCAAGAAACAAGGTATAACACTGCTCAATCACGATAAGAATCTGGGTAAAGGTACGGCGTTGAAGACTGGTTTCGAGCATGCGAGCAAGAGGAACCTAAAGAAGGTTTTTGTGCTCGACGCTGATTCGCAGCATGATGTGTCGGAAATAGACGCGTTCCTGAAGGTGAACGGGTGCTATGACATGACAATTGGCGAGCGTACGGAAATCTACAAGAAGATGCCGCTGGACAGGTTGTTGACGAACCGAACGGTGAATCTTGTTGTGTCGCTGCTGTCCGGAGTGCGAACCACGGATGTGCAGTGTGGTTTCAGGTATGTCGATCTTAAGATCCTTGCGAATATCAATTTGAGGACAAATAGATATGAGACCGAGGCGGAAATGGTAGTAAAAGCAGCCAGGAAGAAATTCAGGATCGGGTTTGTACCAGTCCGTACGATATACGGAAATGAGAAGAGTCACATTAACCCTTTGATTGATACGGTGCGGTTCATAAGCATGGCAGTGAGGTTTCTGTGGCGTTGATATTGTTGACAAATGACGACGGTTATGATGCTGCTGGCTTGCAAGCGCTGTATAAAGCTTTGAAAAAAGACTACACCGTCATCGTCGTGGCACCGAGCACGCAGCAGAGCGGTGCCAGTCATTCACTAACGTTGAGAAAGCCAATAAGAGTTGAAAAGTTGCATGAGAATTTCTATATAGTTGGCGGTACGCCTACTGACTGTGTACTGCTGGCGTATCACGACCTGATAGGGATGAAAATAGACCTCGTCGTGTCCGGGATAAATCATGGCCCGAACATGGGCAGCGATGTTTTCTATTCAGGGACGGTGGCAGCAGCACTACAGGGTGCCAGTATGGGTATAAAATCGCTGGCAATTTCTATCGCCGTTGATGCTGATTGTAATTTTGATGATGCAGTCAAGTATTCTCGTGACCTGATCGGCCGTGTCCTTGCATCGGAGCGGAATGATATCATTCTGAATGTCAATATACCGAGCGGTAAGATAAAAGGTGAGAAGATCACGCGTATGGGTAAGCGCATCTACAAGGATAAGGTGATAAGGGATAGAGAGAAAAAGAACGTCATCTATTCCATCATCGACGGCGTGCTTTCTTACCGGGCTGATAATAACACTGATTTCAAGGCGATCGATAAACACTACGTTTCGATAACACCTTTGAAATTGGATTTGACTGACTACGACATAATGCAGAACCTGGACGAGTATATTGGAGGTGAATCCAGGTAAGTCAGTATATCTTCATCTAACTGTCAAAAACCAACAGTATTGAGTAAGGATTGTGTTGACTTCCCCCTTCTTTTCGGGTATTCTACTGTGACAATGATCGAAACCCAGGAATGGCGACACGAGCGGGAGAGAATGGTGAAAGAGCAGATCGTCGCCCGCGGTGTCGAAGACCAGAGGGTTGTCGACGCCATGATGCGTGTGCCAAGGCATTTCTTTGTCGATAAGATATATGCGCATCAGGCCTATAATGATTACCCGCTTTCGGTCGGTCACGGGCAGACAATATCTCAGCCTTACATGGTTGCGGTGATGACCGAATTATTGGAATTAAAACCAGGCGATGCGGTGCTCGAGATCGGCACTGGTTCCGGTTATCAGACGGCGATCCTTGCATTACTGTGCAAGATGGTTTATACTATTGAAAGGTTGTCTGCTCTCAAAGAAAGTGCTCGAGACAAACTGGATAGACTGGGTTTCAAGAATATTGCCTTCATGACCGGAGACGGCAGCCTTGGTTGGCCTCAGTATGCTCCTTATGACGGGATAATTGTCACGGCAGGAGCTCCTGAGGTGCCCAATGCATTGATCGACCAGTTGGCAGAAAAAGGGCGATTGGTCATTCCGGTCGGTAGTGAGTTATACCAGACTCTGAATCTGGTGACGAAACAAAGGGGAAGGATATTCCGTAAGGAAATATTCGAGTGTACCTTTGTACCGTTACTTGGCAAACAAGGTTGGAAAGAATAGCGGGGCGTGGCGCAGTGGTTTAGCGCGCATGGTTCGGGACCATGAGGTCGTGGGTTCAAATCCCACCGCCCCGATTCTCTGTGCAACTCAATAAGTAAGAAGTGAGAAGTAAGAACTTGCCTGACCAGGCGACACAGAGAGAGACAAGGGATGTGTGGAAACGGTTGCGTTGAGACGTTGGAAGTGTCATTATTAATCAGACAATCAATACAAGATAGGAATTCATGAGACGGAAGATCATCGCAGTGATCGGTGGTGTAGAGGCGAGTGAGGAGCACCTCAAGATCGCAGAAGAGGTAGGTTCTCTTATCGCCAAGCGCGGCGCGGTGCTGATAACTGGTGGTATGGGCGGTATCATGACTTCCGCATCAAAGGGTGCGTGTGAGTCCGACGGCCTGGTCATCGGCATTCTGCCGACCGCCGACAAGGAGAGTGCTAATCCCTATGTACATATTCCGATCGTCACGGGCATTGGTCATGCGCGTAATTTCATCATCGCTCGCACTTGTGACTGCGCAATCGCCATAGACGGCAAGTACGGCACACTGAGCGAGATCGCTTTCTGCTTGATGTGCGATGTGCCGGTAATCGGCATAGATACATGGAAGTTAGAGGCTCCGATCACACACGCAAAGAACGCCGTTGATGCAGTTGAACGTGCCTTCGCAGCAATATCATAATGAAGGCTGAAATTATTGTCCAGGGTGTTGTGCAGGGAGTGGGTTACAGGTTCTTTGTTATGAACCAGGCGCGTCTGTATGACCTCAAAGGGTACGTTAGGAACATGGATGATGGCACTGTTGAAGTCGTTGCCGAGGGCGATAAGGGTGTCTTAAAGGATTTCGTCGGCCATCTAAAGATCGGTCCGGTTTCGGCACATGTGACCGGTGTTAAGGTCAAGTGGTCAGAGCAGGAACAAGGTTTTACAGAGTTCAGGTTGCAGCACTAATTATTGAGAAGGCATAGACGAGTGATAGATGGCTCAGAGAAGGCAGAAGAGGGCAAGAAATGGTTGGTAGAATTCCTGTGCATAGTTTAGAGAAAGAGATGCAAGAACTATGGGTGAGGGTAGTTTGACAAATCCCCCTGAAAAACGATCAAATGGAGAGAAGAAGACGACGGAGGGTCACAGGAAGCCGCGTGGTCATGAGAAAATGGTAGTATGGCAGAATATCGATCGACTGGACATAATGGTGCAGAAGATACTGAAATATATACCGAAAAATCAGTACAAGATGCGGTCTCAGATTGATAGTGCCTCGGATTCCATAGGGGCTAATTTCGTCGAAGGATATTACAGCGGAGCACTGGGCGAATATATCAGATTTTTGTACTACAGTAAGAGATCATTGGGAGAGCTGAAAGAAAGAGTGCGCAGGGTGAGGAGGAAGGGCTATATTGAGGATGACGTATATAGTGATTTTGATGATCTTTCAATACGTACTATGTATTTACTGGATAGGCTAATTGGATCGCTCAAGAACAAGCGCATACTGAAGCAGAAAAACAAGAGGCGACCAGCAGATTAGATTAACATGGCCTTTAGTTGCCCTCAGCGCCATCTGTGAGCCGTCTATAAGTCATCTTGAGCATCTTAAATGAAGGAGGCGTGATGGATCTGAAGAAGTACATTCGTGATATTCCGGATTTTCCGCAAAAGGGAGTGATGTTTCGAGATATTACCACACTATTGAAAGAACCGGGACCATTCAAATATGTGATCGATACAATCGTCGAAAAATACAAAGACCAGCATATTGATAAGTTGGTATCGGTAGAAGCCCGCGGCTACATCTTCGGCGGTGTGATAGCATACAAACTCGATTGCGGGTTTGTCCCGGTCAGAAAGCCGGGTAAACTGCCGGCCGAAACGGTTTCTCTCGATTATACACTTGAATACGGTAAGAATACTATCGAAATACACAAGGATGCGATAAAACCTGGCGAAAGGGTGTTGGTCTTTGACGATGTGCTGGCAACCGGCGGCACGGTTCAAGCTACATGCAAACTGATTGAAAAACTCGGTGGAAAGATCATTGGCTGTGTATTCGTGAGCGACCTGACTTACCTGCATGGACAGGAAAAACTGAAGGGTTACGAGGTTTTTTCCTTGGTGCAGTATTGAGGAGACAGGCCGCTAGATCAATCCGCCTGCAGATCAGCAGACATTGGTCCGAGATTCCTATCTTTACATAAGAATTTGTCCCTCGCTTTTGCGAAAAACCGATGGAGCGTTTCATGAAAATCGCCTTTGAGGCTTTAATACTACGATATCTGTTCTGTTTCTTGGGTCAGTTATGTTGTGGTTTTACTTGCCCTGGCGGTTGACGGCTTTCTTCATCAAGAGTAGTCTCTTATCGACCTCATGGAAGATTTCGCTGTCGCGTATCCTCGATTTGGGGTGATACTCGAGCGAACCATAAGAAACACTGCACTTCATGTTCTTGTTCTCGGCGATGAATGTTTCATTTGAGAACAACTCCTTCATTCTTTCACCAAAGATATGCGCTTCATCTTCTGATGCACCCGGGATGATGGCAACGAACTCATCCCCGCCCCAACGGGCGATTACATCCTGTTTTCGCGAGTGTGCTTTCAGAATTTGAGAAAAACTCCGTAGCACGTGGTCACCCATCTTGTGTCCTAATTGGTCGTTCACATCCTTAAGATTATCAATGTCGAAAAGGACGATGGCGAGTTTTGTGTTGTCGCGCTGCACTTCCATGATCCCTTCGGTCAGCTTCTGCTCAAAGTAACGTCTTGTATAGAGCCCGGTCAGGGTGTCCTCAATTGATATCTTGTAGAGCATGGAGTTGGCAAGGCATAGCGATATATGTTTTACGAGATTTGTCAGGAGTACCAGACTCTCTTTATCGAGGGGTTCCAGTGGTTTCACAATAATGGTGCCGATGTTCCGATCTCTCGTAACCAACGGTAGTTCCACCGCACTTATTGATTTCGGCGGTATGGCAAAATTGAGATTGCGGATCTTCCTGCCATCGTAGTTGCGCATTAAATTGATACCCTGTTCCTGGTCTTCAAGTATCAGGGTGACTTCTTCGGCGCGGATGAATGAATGTACTTTTCGGAGTATGGTCGTTATCAATTGTTCGAAATCCAGAATACCTTCCAGTTTCCGCGCAATTTCATTGAGATCTTCTTCTTCTGTTATTCTCTGCCGCATTTTCTTCTGATATTGCGACATCAGGTAGCCAATATATGAGAAGACCGAAATACTAATGGCGAGCGGGATTATCGAAACGAGCCCGTACTCATTGTAAAGCAATGTCATTGATATCCCGATGGGGTAGATCAACATTTCCATGAGGTCGCTGACAAAAGCTTCTTCTTTCAAATACGTCCAGTACGACTGACCTTTCAGTAGTGTGTGTATGGAGAAGAACAATTCATTGAGTATTATTATAGTGGGTATCGCCAGGATCCACTGTGTACTACGTGGGAAATAGACCATGAACCTTCCAGCAAGTAGATACATCAATCCATACACACCAGCATTATAAACACCGGTCTTTATCGTTACCCGGAACTCGGCGATTTCTTTCCTCATTATGTACTTGAAACTCTTTATCGTCCATACTATCAACAGGGTGACGATCGCCATGACAGAAGCAACAATACCTCCAAAGACCAATAAGATAAAGAAATATACGACGACTTCGAAGGAAAGTATTGTATTCTTGAGGGAGATGTAGACCAGCGCGCAGATTATCGAGGTCAGGATGAAAACCATGCCATCAGCGAGCGGCGGGAAAGCGGGGCGCAATACCAATGCATGGATCAGAGGGACACCGATACCCAGAATTATGACCAGGGATTCATATATTGGCATGAGTTGCTTTTTCATTAAGTTTATTATAGTAATATTTGTATTTTTGTAAAGTGTTTTGTGAGACTTAAACCGGCTGTTGCTTGGTTCGCCTCGAGTAATTGACAATGTGATGCGATGCTGTATTATCATACATGCGGACAGGTACTGCCGATCTTCCATTACATCACGGACGTGCACCTAAATGGCTTTTCAATAAAATGGTAAGACTCGCCGGTGCCATAATAGAAGCGATCGTTATCGAACAGGACCGGCACGAGTTCCTTCGCCGTGTATCAGACCCATTCTGGTTCCAGGCGTTCGGCTCGGTGCTTGGTTTTGACTGGCATTCATCAGGATTGACGACCACGGTGTGCGGGGCAATGAAGGAGGGGACCAAACACATTAGTCATGACTTGGGTCTATATTTTTGTGGAGGAAAGGGAGGAGCGTCGCGCAAAACACCGCGTCAGATTCAAGAGGTTGCCGACACGATATCGCTCGATGGTGATAGGCTGATACATGCGTCCAAGACATCGGCCAAAGTGGATAATTCCTGCGTCCAGGATGGATACAATCTCTACCATCACCTCTTCATATTCACTTCGGATGGCGACTGGAGTGTAGTTCAACAGGGCATGAATCCGGACAATCGCTATGCGCGCCGCTATCACTGGCTCTCGTTGGGCCTTGAATCGTATGTAAATGAACCCCATGCCGCTATCTGCTGCGACCAAAAACAGGATTCACTAAACATGGTTGCCGCAGACAGTTCGGCATCGCGCACAAGCGTGACTGGAATCGCCAGGGATAGACCCGATAAGACCATCATGGAAGTAGAAAAAATACTCAAAATGCCGGACCGGCATCCATTATTGACTTTGGATATTAGCCCCAAGTACTTTCACAAGATTCTATTGAGAACGTATGAACGATCACCTGCTGATTTCGAGGAGCTTATCGGTGTTGCCGGAGTGGGGCCGAAGACGATCAGAGCACTTGCCTTGATAGGTGAACTGCTATACGGGACAAGGCCTTCTTTCCGAGACCCGGCAAGGTACTCATTTGCCCACGGCGGGAAGGATGGGTTTCCTTATCCGGTGGACAAGAGTACGTATAATCAATCCATTGCCTATTTGGAGTCTGCGATCAAGCGGTCGAAGATAGGCGAGAACGACAAGATGAAAGCATTAAGAAAACTGGTATATCTTTGAACCACGTCCCCGCATTGTTGACATGCTGTAGTGTTTGACTATAATTGAACGAAGGAGCGTTAATGGACTACAATAAACTCGAAAAAATTCTGCTTTATATCTTGCTGGTGATCGTCGCTGCCGTGTATCTATACACTGTATCGCCTACCCTTTCATTCTGGGATTGCGGCGAGTTCATCGCATCGGCCTACACCCTGGCAGTGCCGCATCCTCCGGGAACGCCGTTCTACGTGCTGCTGGGACGGGTGTGGATGATGATCGTTGGTTTGTTCGCGGCGATTTTGCCGATCTCGAAAGAGGTCGCATGGCATATGAATTTGCTCGGCCTCACATTCACCGTGCTATCGGTTCTTATGGTTTACCGCATCCTGCTCAAGATTTTCAGGATGTGGCAGAAGAACAACAATCAACTCACCTACCTGATAGTTGCTTTCGGCACGTCACTCGCAACAGCGTTTTATTACACGGTTTGGGGTAACGCGATCGAGACCGAAGTCTATGCTGCGGCAACGTTTGTCTTTTTGCTGGTCAACTATTTGATGATCTTGTGGTACGAGAGCGTCAAACGTGGTGAGCCGAAGAACAAGTATCTTCTGGCGTGTTTCTATTTGATATTTCTTGCCACCGGTATACATTTGACGCCGTTCCTGATATTTTTCCCGGTGTACGCATTCATGTTTTATGTGGAGAGACGTTTCCTCAAGGACGCTCTTTTCTGGCTCTTAGGAGTGTTTCAGATGGTGTTCTTCGCATTGGCTTTTCTATTGCCAAAGCCACTGCACACGCCTTCCCTGGTCATCCTCGGATTGATACTTCTGGCCGGGGTTTTCCTGCCTATTACCAATATCGTTAAGTACCGGAACTGGCGCTTCTTCTGGGCAGGAATATTTCTCGTAGTGGTTGGCGCTTCATCTGAGTTGTATCTGCCGATACGTTCTCGCGTGCTCGACACCCTCTACAAACAGGAGGGGGTGGCGGAGCGTTACCATGCCGGTGAGAACATCGCGCCGCGGATCAATGAATGTGACCCTGGTGAGAATTTCGATGCGTTCAACAATGTCCTCCACCGGGCGCAATACGGTCCGGCAAAACTGATACCAAGACAAACACAGGAATCGACTGGATTCAGTGTACTGGAGGGATATTTCTGGCAGATGGCTCTCTTTGTGAGATACCTGTCGTGGCAGCCAGCTCCGGAATCCATAAACAATGTTTTCCGAAGCGTTGTGCTGGCACTCTTTTATATTTTCGGCATCTGGGGTCTTGTTGCACTCTTCAGGAGAGAACGCAGGATATTTTTCCTGACAGCACTTATCATGTTCATGCTTTCATTCGCAATGGTCAGTTACCTTAATCTGAAATTCTCGCCGAGTGACTCCAACCCGCGCCATCAACCACACGAGGTACGTGAGCGTGATTATTTCTTCCATACCGGTCACACATATTTTGGCATGCTCGTTGGGATCGGTTTCTTTGCGTTCCTCCAGACCATGAAAAAGGGCATGAAGAAGAAACGATTGATCGAGATATTAGGTCTCAGCGGGTTTCTTGTCTACTCGGTGGTTCCTCTGCTGGCGAATTTCCGTGTGAGCAACCGGAAGGGTGATTTCATTCCCAAGGATTATGCCTACAACATGCTTGTGTCATGCGAGGACGGTGGGGTGCTCTTTACCAACGGTGATAATGATACTTTTCCGCTGTGGTTTGCCCAGGAGGTGCTCGGATTAAAACGCAAGGTCATCAATGCCAACCTGTCGTTGATAAACACCAACTGGTACATACGGCAATTGAAAGATTGGGGTGTGCCGATCAGTTTCACGGAACGAGTGATCAACCGCCTCGAACCCTTCATGACCCGCGACCGGCGGGTGGTATGGGTCAAGGATATCATGATAAGGAATATCCTGGCGACGAACGCCGGTATCAGGTTGACTGAACAAGATTATGTGATCACGCAGCAAGAGTTTGCCGAACGCCACCTGAAGAATTACCGCGGCAAGGTGCCGATCTATTTTGGTTCCACGGTATCTCAAGAAAATTTCGAGGGATTCCGTCCCTATCTACAGTTGGAGGGTCTCGTTTACCGGGTCGTAGGCGATAGCAGTGATCCGACATTTGCCGTCGACGTGGGGAAGACGAGTAATTTCTTCTATCGAACATACCGCTACACAGGGGTATTCAACCCCGAGCAGCAGGAGTTTGTCTCCAAGGTTTTGGTCGATTTTGAGAGGCGAAAAGAAGAGGGGGAATTCTACGGGTATGGTTTGTACAAAGACGAAAATACCCGACGGCTCTATACGAACTATGCGGCGGGTCTTGCCAGCCTGGGCGTTGTTTTGAGGGAAAGAGGAGATCTTGACGGGACACTCGATGCATGGCGCTTTGCGCTCCTTTTCCAGCCATTCCAGAATATCTACTTCTCTTACAATCTGGGCGTTCTATTTGCTCAGATGGGCATGCCGGACAGTGCGTACAAGTATCTTTCAGAGATCGAGGTTCAGGAACCGGGTATGCTTACGCAGATCGGTTCGGTGTTCGGAAATATCGGATTATATAACAGGTCGATCGAATACTTCGAACGTGCCATCGACTTGAATCCACGGTTCTCGCAAGCCTATTCTGGCTTGGTGATGACCTATCTCTCGATGAATGATAAGGCTTCGGCAATAGGTGTACTGGAGAATTGGCTGTCAATAAACCCCGGGGATACCAGCGCCCGTAACATGCTTAATGAATTGAGGGGTCAGTAAGATCCTCTCTCCTGGCGGAAAGAAGATCAGAGGTTAGAGAAAATGGTAAAGGCAGTAGTCCTTTTCAGTGGAGGACTCGATTCATCCCTTGCACTGGAGATTGTTAAAGAATGGGGTGTTAAGGTCTTTCCACTTCATATCGCGCACAAGTTCCTTTCATCACAGCAGCTGCCGAACGTGCCGGGTCTTAAGATCATAGACGTGACCGAGGAATTTGCCGAGACCGTACAAAAGCCCGAACACGGATATGGCAAGAACCTCAACCCCTGTATCGATTGCCGAATTCTGATGCTGAAAAAGGCCAAGGAGTACATGGTAGAGGTTAAAGCTGACTTCGTGGTGACCGGTGAGGTTCTCGAACAGCGTCAAATGTCGCAGCGGTTCGATACCCTGATGCTTATTGAAAAAAAAGCAGGACTTGAAGGGCTGGTAGTGAGACCTCTGAGTGGCGCCCTGTTGCCGCCAACACATCCAGAGATAAAGGGTTTAATAAGACGTCAATCAATGCTTAAGATAAAGGGACGTTCACGCCGGCTCTCACTCGACTTAGCTAAGAAGAAGAAGATCGAGGAATTCTTCTCACCGAGCGGAGGATGTTTGCTGACCGACCCTGGTTTCTGCCGGCGATTGGCCGATGTTTTGAGATTCCGGGAGGAGATAAGTCTGGCCGATATCGAATTTTTGAAGATAGGCCGCCATTTCAGGATGTCACCTACGGCGAAGTTGGTCGTTGGGCGTAATGAAGAAGAGAACGGGAAGATCGAGGAGCTTGCTCAGGATTCCCACACGTTTCTTTTTGTTCCCGATACCGGGAGCCCAAATGCGATCTTGATCGGCGACAGGAAGTTTATCAAGGAAGCAGCGTCGATCACGGCACGCTACAGCGATAAGAAGAAAGAACCCGAGATTGAGGTTCATTGCAAATACAAGGGACAGGTCAAGAAAGTGGTCGTTAAGCCGATAGGCGATGATGAACTGGAAAAATGGAGAATATGAACATGGAAAAATTGTGGGCGCCCTGGCGCGTGGAATATATCAGGAACCCGGGCAAAGGGTGTTTTCTATGTGCTGGATTGCGTGAGAAGAATGCCAGAAAGGCATTCATTGTCGAGAGAAGTGACCGGGCATTCACCATCATGAACCGCTATCCCTATAATAATGGGCATGTCATGATCGCACCGCTGCGCCATGTCGGCCAGCTCGAGCTGCTTGATGACGATGAAATGCTGTCGGTTCATCGGCTCATTTCCAGAATCATAAAGGCGCTCGATCACACGATGCAACCGCAAGGATTCAATCTTGGGGTAAACCAGGGCAGTGTCGCGGGTGCAGGTGTTATCGACCACGTTCACTTTCATCTTGTGCCGAGGTGGCAAGGTGATTCGAATTTCATGCCACTGCTTTCGGACACAAAAGTCATATCTGAAGCGTTGTACAAGACATACGACAAAATCAAGGAAGGCCTGGACTGGCTGGATGGTCTTGGAAAGTGAATGAGTTTGCCGTTGATTGCCATGGGGCTTTGACATGTGCGGTATCATTGGATTGACCGGTCAAGAAAGAGCGATCGATAGGATCTTTCCTGGACTCCTTGCTCTTCAGCACCGCGGACAGGACGCGGCCGGTGCCGTAACTTTTGAGAATGGTTTTCAGCTGAAAAAGGGCAATGGCCTGGTCTATAATGTCTTCAACGCTAAAAACATCGAGCGACTCAACGGGAATACCGGGATCGGTCATGTCAGGTACCCGACGGTCGGCGCTGGTTCAGCCGATGATGCTCAGCCATTCATAATAACCACACCATACGGCATTGCTCTGGCGCACAATGGCAATCTTGTCAATTTTTTCGAATTGAAAAAGGACCTTGTTGAGAACGAACTGCGCTATTTGAATTCAAATTGCGACGCCGAGGTCATACTCAATCTCCTTTCGGTGGAAATGACGAGAACGGATCTTAAGAACCTGACGCCAGAGAAACTTTTCGCTGCGCTGCGCATGGTTTATGACAGACTGAACGGCAGTTATGCAGTAGTAGCGATAATCGCAAATAAGGGATTATTGGCCTTCCGCGATCCGAGAGGCATCAAACCACTGATCATGGGCAGCAACGGTTCGAGTTTCTGCTTCGCCTCAGAGAGTGTTGCTCTCGATCTACTTGGTTATGAGGAAATGAACGATGTGAAGGCCGGTCAGGCGGTCTTTATCGACAGCGGTGGGAATTTACACAAGGAGCAAATAGCGTCCGGGGATGCTGCCGCATGTATTTTCGAATATGTGTACTTTGCCAGGCCGGATTCGATCATCGATGGCATCGGAGTATACGAAGCAAGGCTCAGACTCGGAGAGGAACTTGGTAAGTGCTGCAAGCAGGAAGGTATCATGCCGGATGTGGTGATGCCCATCCCGGACACGGCAAGGGGCGCTGCCCTCATGGTCGCTGATGTTCTTGGCGTCAGGCATCGGGAAGGCCTTATCAAGAACCGTTATATTCACCGCACTTTCATAATGCCAACGCAGGAAATGAGGATCGAGGCAGTCAGGTTGAAGCTCAATCCTATAAAACCTGAAATAAAAGGTAAGAATGTATTGTTGGTCGATGACTCTATCGTCAGAGGCAACACGTCACGCGAGATAATATCCCTGGTCAGAAGCGTGGGTGCAAGAAAGGTGTATTATGCCCTGTACTCGCCTCCCCTGCGGTTTCCATGTGTGTACGGCATCGATATGCAGACGAGGGGTGAATTTATTGCAAGGGGCAGGTCGATCGAGGAAATCCGTAGGTCGATCAATGCCGACGCACTGGTGTATCAAACAAATGAAGGTTTGATCAAAGGTGTCGGTGCTGGATCGAGAGGTTTCTGCACCGCGTGCTTTACCGGTATCTATCCCACCGAAATACCACGATCGCTCATGGATAGAATCGAGCGAGACCGTGAGGCTCCAAAGCTTTTAGACGAGTAGACAACCGCGTAGCTCGATACGCTGAGAAATCCCCAGTTGGCTCACAATTCTACTTCGGGCTTGGCCAGCGGGTCGAACGGGTTCGTTCGTATCGCCAGTGAGAATAAATATGGATAGTTGTCTTTCAAGTATTTCATATAGCTTGCCCACCCGCTGAGAAGCGAGCAGTAGACGCGTCTGATATCACCGTTGATGTGCTCATGATCCGGTTTGGACAGCCGGTCGATGCTCTTGCGGTGACCTAGTTCGTCGGCAAGATGGAAGACCGCCCAGAGCAGGTTTGTGAAAGACGCATGTTCCAGCAATATAGGGTTTTCGAGAAGACGGATGAGGAAATCGCGTTTCCCTGTGAGGAATATTTTAAGGTTCTTGATGTCCTTCGTATTTGTTTTGATCGTGGTATCATGCGAGCAGAGCTTTCTGCTTAACTGAAGGAATTCCTGATCAGTGAGGTTCTTTGCCTCGGTGAGGCTGGCTTTGATCTTTTCGATATTGGGATCGAAGCCGGCAAAGGATTTGAGCAGTACTGTCCCGACATCGCTGTAGAATGTGCCGATTACCATATTCATTTTTTCTAGCATGGCACGTTTTTCCCGAGCCGTCAGGAGCCGGTGGATGACTAGGGTGACGAGCAAGACTTCGATAAACACGAATGCGATGTCTCCAATGAGATATATGAATATATGGTGGACGTCGCGGAAGAGAACGTAGTGCATGATATAGACTGCCGCCGAGAAGATGACCAATACAATACCGAGAAAAACCTGCCAGTTGATCTTTTTCATGACTTGCCCCCCTGTGGTTTTATGAATTCAAACAGCGAAGAATAGAACGGCGGCTTTGTCGAGAGCGATTACTCGCCACAGTCTTTATGGAAAAATACCCCGTTCTTTGTAGACCTTTTCCAATCTGGCCAAGGCAACTATATAGGCAGCGGTGCGCCAATCAGTTTTGTATTCCTTAGCCGCGGCGCGGACGCGTTCGTAACCACCGACGATCAATCTATGCAACTTGCGGTCGACTTCTTCCAGATCCCAGAACTCGCTACGCTTGTTCTGAAGCCATTCGAAATAACTGACGATGACACCGCCAGCGTTGCAGATGATGTCGGGGATCATATCGATCTTTTTTTGCTGTAATATCTCATCGCCATCGAGGTCGGTCGGTCCGTTTGCGCCTTCAGCAACCACTCTTACATTCAGCAATGATGCCGTTTCGCTAGTTACCTGGTTCTCGAGAGCGGCGGGAACAAAGATGTCTGCCTTCGTGTTCAGAAACTTCTCATGGTCGATCTTCTTTAGATTCTTAAAGCCGTCGAGAGTGTGCTTCTCCTTGAAATATTCATTGAGTTCATCGGGATCGATTCCGTTTGGATCTTCATATGCTCCGCAAATGTCTTCCACGGCGACCAGTTTTGCACCGTAGGGTTTCAATAGTATGCTTGTCCAGGAACCCACGTTCCCAAAACCCTGCACGAAATAGGTAGCACCATTCAGGTCGAATTTGCGGTCGTTCGCCCACTGCTCGATCGTATATACAACACCCTGTCCGGTTGCCTTGTCACGCCCGAGGCTTCCACCCGATTCAACTGGTTTTCCCGTGACGATATGAACGTTTGCCTGGCGCGAATGCGGCGGTTGGGTCGAAACGTAGGTGTCGAGTATCCAGGCCATTATTTGCGCATTCGTATTGACGTCCGGTGCCGGGATGTCAAACTCCGGACCGATGTTGCACCCCAATGCAAAGGTAAATCGGCGCGTGATACGCTGTAACTCAGAGTGTGAATATTTCGAAGGGTCGACTTGTATGCCACCTTTAGCGCCGCCAAAGGGGATGTTGACAATTGCCGATTTCCACGTCATCCACGTCGCGAGTGCCCTCACCTCGTCGATATCAACAGCCGGGTGGTATCGCAAACCTCCTTTATAAGGGCCGAGCACATTATTGTGCTGAACACGGTAGCCAGTTAATATCTCGATATGGCCATCATCCATTATGACCGGGAAATTCACGATCACCTCGTTCTGTGTCTTACCCAGTATCTTGCGGATCTCCGGGTCAAAGTCGATGAGGTCGGCGGCCTTATCGAATTGCCTGCAGACATTTTGATAAACACTGGCTGCTTGTTGCGTTTCTTTCACGACTACCTCCTATGAACTTGAAATCTGATTGATAATCTGTATCTAGCTGATATGGCGAACCTGGGATTGCTAGCTACGCTCTATAGTATATCTCAACGGTGCGGAAAGTCAAGAAAAAGGTGGTTTCAACCGGTCCGACGCAGAAAAATACATTTCAGATAGTGACTTTCAGGCATGTTCAATAAGACCGGGTGGTCAGGACTCTGTGTTGCCCGGTCAGTTATCTCCATCGATACGCCGGCATCAAGTGCGGCCTTGCGGAGTATTTCCAGAAAATCTTGTTCATTCATATGATAGGAGCACGAGGTGGTTACGAGGATGCCATCTTTTGCGAGGTGTTTCATTGCCTGACGGTTTATTTCACCGTAGCCACGGCGTGCCGAAGTAAGCGATCTCTTTGATTTTGTAAATGATGGTGGGTCGGCGATGATGATATCGTATTGATGTTCGTGATTCCTAAGAAACTCGAACACATCTGCACAGATGAATCGTATAGATTCAGTCCCCGCGTTCCTGCTATTCACTTTTGCCAGTTCGATCGCTGACCGGGACGAGTCTACGGCAGTAACTGATAGCGCGCCGCCGGAAGCAGCGTACAGTGAGAAGGCGCCGGTATAGCAGAATAGGTCAAGCACTGTCCTGCCCCGCGATATTACCCTGACCATTTTTCTTATATCGGCGAGGTCGAAAAAGAAACCGGTTTTCTGTCCTGTTTCGACATCGACCGTGATCAGTATACCCGCTTGCTTGATTGCGACTGGGTTCGTGAGGTTCCCGTAATGAAGTTTCTGTACGGCTTCTAACCCTTCGAGTTTACGAAGTTGAGCATCGCTTTTTTCATAGATGAATCCTGGTTCCATGCGGGTAAGTGATTTGATGATCATGTCGCGTCTTTTGTCCATGCCGTAACAATTTATCTGGATGACGTAGTTGTTTTCGTATTTATCTATTATCAACCCAGGTAAACCGTCGCTTTCGCTGTGGACCAATCGGAAACTATTCTCTTTGCTCCATGCTTTTCTACGTGCCAGCGCTCGGTCGATCATTCCGTCAAGGAAATGCTGATCGAATTCCTGGTCAGCTTTGGCGAAGCGGCGGACAGCGATCAATGAGTGTGGGTTGTAGAACCCTCGCCCTAGGAACTTCTTTCCATGATGGATTCTCACTATTTCACCAGGTTCGATCTTACCTTCAGACTTGATTTCATTTGAGAAGATCCATGGATGTCCGCGGTGATGTTTCTTTATATATATATCGTGCATGTTGTGAGTATAGCTTATGTTGGGTCATCAGTCAATTGTGGCAAAATCGCGGGAGCGGGGTTGACTGGATCATTGCATGTGGATAAAATAGAGTACGGGAGGCTTAATGAATATGGTGCTTATCGTTTTCCTGCTCTATCTTCTTGGCATGGTGGTAGCCGGTATCGTAACCGCCAAGCTGGCATCGAAATCGCTGGATGATTTCATACTGGGCGGCAAGAAAATGTTGACTCCGGTCATCGCACTGTCTGAGAAAGGTACTGATATGTCGGCGTGGCTGCTGATCGGTCTGCCTGGCCAGGCTTTCAAGATGGGTATCGGAGCGATATGGGCTGGTATCGGAGTGTGGCTTGGAAGTCTTTTCAACTGGTTGGTCATTGCGACGCCTTTGCGCAGATTGACGGGGAAGTACAATGCGCTCACAATCCCGGACTATTTCGAATCAAGGTTTTCAGATAGCTCACATATTCTAAGGATTACTGCATCAGTGCTCATTGTATTCTTCTTCACGCTGTACGTCTCAGCTCAGGTCGTCGGGGCTGGTAAGATACTGGGGGCAACGTTCGGTATCGATCGTATTGTCGGAATGGCCATAGGTCTGAGCATAATCTTGTTCTATACCATGATGGGTGGCTTCATTGCCGAGTCATGGACCGATTTCTTTCAAGGAATCATAATGGTCGTCGCTCTCGTTCTGATGTGTATCATAGGAATAGCGCATTTTGGTGGATTTGCCAATATCTTCTCCCGCATCGGCTCTATCGATGCCGGGGCAGTAATGCTTTCGGCGGGGGAGAGCGGTGCTGCTTTATATCTCGGTTTGATCCTGGGCGGTCTGGCAATCGGGCTCGGCTACGCTGGTCAACCTCACATTCTCATGCGCTATATGGCATTGCGCGGCGAGGGAGAGGTCAAGAAGGCGATGCTCATTGCAATGGTCTGGACGACAGTCGCGGTTGCCGGTGCAATATTCCTGGGGTTCTTGGCTATCCCGTACCTCCGGGGTGAGATCGCCGATCCCGAACATGTCACGCTGGCATTTGCCGCGAGGATACTGCCGGGATGGTTGGTCGGATTGGTGCTGGCTGCAGCAACGGCCGCAATGATGTCAACGGTTGACTCTCAATTGTTGGTTACAACTTCGGCCATCACCGAGGATATATATCGAAAACTCATCAATCCCAAAGCATCCCAGCAACGACTTGTGCGTCTGGCGCGAATCTTCACGGTAATCATTGCCCTCCTTGCCTTTGTGCTCGGGCTGCGCGCTGAGCGGCTCGTCTATTGGTTGGTACTCTACGCCTGGGGAGGGTTGGCTGCATCCTTTGGCCCTCCTTTGATACTCTCGCTGAAATGGCGTGGTACGACGAAGTGGGGGGTTTTTGCAGGCATGCTGGTTGGTGCGATTACGATCGTTGTCTGGTATAATGTCCCACTACTGAAGAGCTTTCTTTATGAATTGATACCTGGGTTCTTCTTCTCACTTTTGGCAACCTGGTTGGTGAGTCTTTGGACGAAATCTGGGCGTACTCAGATCACCGGTGATTCGGTTATCTGATTTCGGTCAGACGCGTGACCTGAATCCCTTACCCAATACCTCGAAGACATCCGTGAGGATGACGAATGCATTTTCGTCTATCTTCTTGATCAACGATTTGAAGAAAGGTGTTTCCTTTTTTGTGATGACGCAAAAGATTACCGGACGTTTCTCGCGTGAATATGGCGAATGCCCATCCAAAATCGTCACACCACGCTGCATTCTTTCGTATATTTGATCGGTTATCTTGTCGGGCTTGGTGCTGACGACGAATGCGGCGCGCGCGTAATCAATGCCTTCGAGGATAAGATCGATGACTTTGGACGAGAGGAAGAGAGCGAGATAGCCGAGCAGTGCGAGTTCTATCGATCGCGTGGTGACACCCGCCATGGTAATTACCGCGAAGTCAACGATCATTATCCACATACCTACCGATAGGTTAGTATAACGACTGAATATCTGTCCGACTATGTCGGTGCCGCCGGTGCTTGCATCGCTTCTGAAGATCAATCCAAGACCGAGGCCGAGCAGTATTCCTCCGTAGAGCGTGGCAAGTACAACATTGTCGGTTGGTGTTTTTATTCCTATCGAGTATACGAAGAAGTCGATGAGAAGATTGGTGTATATGATCGCGGCGAGAGACTTTATGCCGAATGATATTCCGAGTATTCGCAAAGCAATTATGAACAATGGGATGTTCAGGAGTATTGCTACTATCCCGACCGGCGTATTGTAGAGGAATCGAAGTATCATGGCAATGCCACTCACCCCACCGGGTACGATCCTGTGCGGGATCAGAAAGGCCGCATAGCCGAAAGCGAAAATAATACCACCGATGATGATATACAACAGTTTTACGATCTTCATCATTTCATAGTTTGAGGATAACCTTTAGAACGATATTTGATCCTTTTTCTCTTCATCTGATGGCGGAGATTGCGTTTCCTT
>CP070802.1:1574007-1593336 GCA_020343595.1 Caldifarciminota bacterium
TGACGCCTACTACATGACGGTATGTCAGTTATTGACCGGCACCGGCGGGTGGCCGCTAACGATAATTATGAGTCCAGAAAGAAAACCATTCTTCGCAGCCACCTACCTACCGAAGGAAAGCAAATACGGTCGCATGGGCCTGATGCAACTCATACCCGCGATCAGTTCAGCATGGAAAAGCGCGCGAAGCGATGTCATCGGATCAGCCGAGCAAATATCCGAGCATGTGAGACGGGCGGCCCTGCATAGCAGCCGAAGCAAAGAAATGTACCCTGGAATAATCAAAAGAACCTATGATGCACTTAGTGCTGCATACGACCAGTCAAACGGCGGCTTCGGAAATGCGCCCAAGTTCCCAACCGCACAAAATCTTCTATTCCTACTGCGCCATCATGTACAAACGGGCGGCACCGAACCACTCTCCATGGTCGACCACACACTCACATCAATGAGAATGGGAGGCATCTATGACCAAATAGGATTTGGCTTCCACCGTTACTCGACGGATTCCCAGTGGCGCTTACCCCATTTTGAGAAGATGCTCTATGATCAGGCACTCATGAGCATTGTCTATACCGAGGCTTTTCAAATCACAGGGAATAACCTCTTTCGCAGAACAGTTGAAGAGATTATTACATACGTCCTGCGCGATATGCGATCACCTGATGGTGTCTTCTATTGTGCTGAGGATGCAGATAGTGAGGGACAAGAAGGAAAGTACTACCTGTGGAATGAATCCGAGATCCGGAAGATCCTTAGTCCTGTAGAACATGAACTCGTCATGAGGACTTTTAACATCGAAAAGCGTGGCAACTACGGAGACGAAGTATCACATAGCCGCAACGGTAAGAATCTGCTCTACAGATCTCAAAGTGAAGAACAGCTGGCAAAGGTGCTCGGTATCTCGAGTAAAGAATACAGTGCACGATTACAGACTGCGCTCAGTAAGATGTTTATCTACCGCAGCAGGAGAATACCGCCTCAAAAGGATACTAAGATACTATGCGATTGGAATGGCCTAATGATCGTTGCCCTCGCAAAAGCCGGGCGCCTCTTCGACGATGAAAACTCCACGAAGGCAGCAAGAAAGGCGGCGGATTTCATCGTCTCCAAGATGCGTTCATCTGGAGGCTACCTTTATCACCGGTATATCGACGGCGAAGCTGCCATTAGCGGCTTCCTCGATGATTACGCCTTTCTAATCTGGGGACTGATCGAGTTATATCAGACAACCTTTGAACTGAACTATCTTCGCTTGGCGCTTGAACTCAATGAAAGATCCGCTGCACTATTCCTTGATGAGAATCATGGTGCCTTTTTTTCATCGACGAATGAGAGTGAACTTCCACGTAGAAAGGATGCCCTCGACGCTGCAACACCATCCGGAAATGCAGTAATGGGTTATAATCTCATAAAGCTTGGTAGAATCACCGGACATCATGAGTTAGAGGATAAGGCATCTGTGGTGTTCGATTTCTTTGGAGAAGATATCCAAAAACATCCGCTTGGTTATGTACACATGCTGATCTCTTATATGCAACAACTCTCCCCTGCACCGAATATAGTCATTCTTGCTGACACGCATGACAGTAAAACTAACGAGATGCTCCATGCCATCAACACCTCAAGAAACCTCGATGCAACCACCCTTATTCTTTCCCCTGACAGTGATGTGGTAAAAATAGTTGTCCCGCAGTTCGCGAGATCATTTATAGCTCTGGATGGCAAGACAACCGCTTATTTCTGCCGCGACTACAAATGCGATAAGCCCACAACTGACACAAAGGAACTTGCACGGCTGTTACGATGAGTTACTGCGGGTCCCAGTGGATAAACTACTTTCGACGTTGGGTGTCAAAATATTGAGGAGGTAATATGTCATTGCTTGATGAAAACACTAAAGACCAGGTAAGAAGTATGTTTAATGATTTAGTTAATCCGGTAAAGTTGGTTGTATTCACCCAGGATTCTCTCTTGTATGCTCCAGGGCTTGAGTGCGAGAACTGCAAGGACAACCGCTTGCTGATGGAAGAAGTGGCGGAACTTTCTGACAAACTAAGTGTCGAGGTCTACGATTTCGTTAAGGATAAGGAAAAGGTTGAGGAATATGGTATCGATAAGATACCGGCCACGGTGGTCACAGGTGAAAAAGATTCAGGTATAAGGATATACGGCATGCCCGCCGGTTACGAATTCCCAACACTGCTCAGCGCGATAACGACTGTCTCCAGGGCAAGCACCGAACTGAGTGAAGACACCCGCGCCAAACTCAAGGAAATAACCAAACCAGTACACCTCCAGGTATTCGTCACCCTAACTTGTCCATATTGCGCTTCCGCTGCGAGCCTCGCGCACAAATTTGCCTTCGAGAGTGAAATGGTCAAGGCAGATGTAATAAATGCACAGGAATTCCCGCAACTTGCCCAGCGTTTCAATGTTTTCGCAGTTCCAAAAACTGTAGTAAACAACACAATACACGTTGAAGGCGCCATACCAGAAGATAGGCTTATCGTAAAAACACTGGAATCCCAACAGTAGCGAATCAAACTCGACATAGACTTGGCATACGTTGGTGCTGAACAGCAGTGATTTATCAGGTGCGTTCTGAATAGAAAATGAGGGGTTCATTGACAACAGTGAAATAACCCGTATAATTATCCAGAAGGTAGTATACCATCAAACCACTATGAAGAGAATCCTTGTAATATCAAATCGATTGCCTTTGACTGTCACGAAAAGAGAAAACAAATTGAGATTTCACCCGAGCGTTGGCGGACTTGCGACCGGATTGAGTTCGTTAGCACGCTCATACGATAACATTTGGATAGGATGGCCTGGACTCGCTCTTGAACGTATCGTAGAAGAGAGAAAACTGATAACTCGTAAGTTGAAACAGAAGAACTGCCATCCAGTTTTCATAAAGCAAACCGACATGGAAAACTACTACTACGGCTTCTGCAATAGGACGATCTGGCCACTCTTTCACTATTTCACCCAATATTCGATGTACAGCAGAAAGACCTGGAATTCCTATCTCAAGGTCAACCAGATATTCTGCAGTGAAATTGTAAGAATAGCAAAGCCAGATGATATTATATGGGTCCATGATTATCACCTGATGCTTCTGCCAACTTTAATTAGAAAGAAAATACCTCACGCAACGATCGGTTTTTTCCTGCACATACCCTTTCCATCTTCGGAAGTCTTCCGTATTCTTCCCCCTCGGAAGGAAATTGTACGTGGTATTCTCGGAGCTGATCTGATAGGATTCCATACATATGATTACGCGCACCACTTCATCGAGACGACGAGAAGACTGCTGGGTTACGAGCACAGCAAGGCTCAGATAAACATCGATAACCGTCTGGTGAAGATCGATGCCTTCCCCATGGGAATAGACTTCGATGCCTTCAACCGGGCTGGCGATGACAGCAATGTTCAGCGTGAGATAAAGAAAATAAGAAAGCGCGTCGGCGAGAGAAAGATCATCATTTCTATTGATCGACTGGACTATACGAAAGGAATAGCACAAAGGTTAGAGGCCTTTGACCACTTCCTCGAGACAAACCCGAATTACCGCGGAAAGGTCACCCTCATTCTCGTGGCCGTACCTTCACGCACTGGTGTAGAGCAGTATTCAATACTGAAGCGTGAAGTGGATGAACTGATTAGCCGAATAAACGGTAGGTACGGAACCATCGGTTGGATCCCGATATGGTACCTCTATCGCTTCCTGTCATTCAAGAATCTCGTCCCACTATACAACGTTGGTGATGTCGCTCTGGTGACGCCCATGAGAGACGGTATGAATCTTATTGCAAAAGAATACCTTGCTACCAAGAAAGATAAGAAGGGTGTTCTCATCCTCAGCGAGATGGCCGGTGCTTCAAAGGTTCTGGGCGAAGCCATCATCGTTAATCCGAATAACAAAGAAGAAATGGGAGCTGCGATCAGAACTGCCCTCCAGATGCCAGAGAGCGAACAGATACGTAGGAATGACGTCATGCGAAAACGACTCAAACGCTACGATGTCGAACGTTGGGCGCATGATTTCATCGACGTCCTTTCACGGACGAAACAGAAGCAATCAGAAGTGATATCGAAGAATCTCACCCCCAGTATCTTAAGAACGATAATCAATGATTGTCGGGCGAGAAAGAGAAGATTGCTATTGCTCGACTATGACGGTACGCTCGTGCCATTTGTGTCCGAACCATCAAAGGCAGCACCGGACACTGAAATCCTGAAAGTGATTAGAAGACTCTGTGCAAAAACCAAAAATACGGTGATTATTGTGAGCGGAAGAGATCGCCAGACGCTCGACCGTTGGTTCGGTAAATTAAAGCTCGGGATGATAGCTGAACACGGAGTTTGGTATAAGGAAGAATCTGCAAACTGGAAGATGTTGAAACAGTTGAAAAGTGATTGGAAAGAACAGATAAGACAGATACTGGAGCTCCAAGTAGACCGCACACCAGGTTCTCGGATCGAGGAAAAGGAATTCTCATTGGTATGGCACTACAGAAAAACAGACGAACGCTTGGGGGAACGCCGGGCAAGTGATTTAAAAGAAAGACTTATCGATATTGCCACGCAGATGAACTTGAGCATACTGGAAGGAAGCAAGGTGGTCGAAGTGAAGAACAGCGGAGTCAATAAAGGTACTGCAGTAAGGAGATGGTTGGACAAACAGGAGCATGATTTCATTCTTGCAATTGGTGATGACTGGACCGATGAAGATACGTTCGAAGCGGTGACTGAGTCGGCTTATTCAATTAAAGTCGGTATCGGCTTCACAAAGGCACGATACACAATTCCCTCGCCTGGGGACGCGCGTGATCTACTGAAAGAAATCGCAAAGTGCTAGACGGTCGCGCAGTGTTAGCCTTTTGAATTCTTGATTAACCGGTAAATATAACTGGTTAACACCATCATTACCTCCACAATGGTACTACTGCGTATACATGAAGCACAACGATTCATAAATACTTACGCCTTGAAAAGAATGAGCGGATGTATATAATATTTATCGACTTTGGAATGGTTTCATTGCATTATGAGCAGGAATAATAAAAGGTAACCATGAAAAGAAGCCTGAATGATTATCGCACCATTGTCGGCGACGATACGATAGGCGAATTATATAAGAAAGCCCGGAGGATCTACGGTAAGACCGTCGTCCACGTGAATTCAACCTATTATGGCGGCGGGGTCGCTGAGATCTTGAGTGGACTCGTGCCGTTGATGAATGAAATCGGGCTCGCCGCCGGCTGGAGGATGCTGCGCGGCACGCCGGATTTCTTCGATATAACAAAGAAATTTCACAATGCCCTCCAGGGCAATGCCCTCAACCTTAGTGAGATCAAGAAGAAACTGTACACACAGGCGAATGAGGATTTCTCGACATATTCGCATATCACGCATGATTGCGTGATCATACATGATCCTCAACCCTTACCCTTAATCCAATTCTATCCGCGGAAACAACCATGGGTCTGGAGAGTCCACATTGACCTATCGAACCCGAACAAAGAATTATGGGGATTTCTGAAAGACTTCATCTTAAAATACGATGTCATCGTAATCTCGAGTGAAGCATACAGGCTCAAGCATACGCCGGTCGAGCAACGCATTATTCATCCAGCGATAGACCCGCTGTCAGCCAAGAACATGCCACTGCCGGACAAAGTCATTGCCAAATATCTAAAGAAATTTGATATTCCAACTGATAAACCAATCATAACACAAATCTCCAGGTTCGATAAATTCAAGGACCAGGAAGGATTGATCGATATCTTCCGAATGGTAAGAGAAAAGGTCGATTGCCGTCTCGTGCTATGTGGCAGCAGTGCCCTCGACGACCCGGAAGCGCAGCAGTACTACGAGCGCACTAAACGCAAAGCCAACAACTTCGTAAAGGACCGGGACGTAATAATGATAACGAGTGAAAACAACATCCTTGTGAATGCACTACAGAGAAAATCCGATGTGATTGTGCAGAAATCGTCACGTGAAGGTTTTGGTCTAACCGTGACCGAAGCAATGCTGAAGGAAAAACCCGTCATCGCTTCCCGCGTCGGCGGGATAAAAATCCAGATCAAGGACGGTGAGAACGGATTTCTCCTCGAACCCGACGATAAAGAAGGCTTTGCCGCAAGAATCGTAGAGGTGCTGCAGAAGCCTTCACTCGCGCAATCTTTGGGCAGGAATGCCGGCGTCGTGGCGAAGGAGAAATTTCTGATCACGAGGTTACTCGCCGATTACCTCGATCTGCTCGTTGACCTGATAGGATAATATCAAATACAGCCCGATGAAAGATGATGATGCTCTTGGAAAGAGTTACTCGGCCGTAGTAATCGACCATATAAACAACCCTCGTAACTGGCGGATAATGCAAAATAGTGACGGCTATGCACGGATAACTGGATCTTGCGGCGACACAATAGAAATATATGTCAACGTCAGAAATAACGTGATCACTGAATGCACGTTCGCTACAGATGGTTGTGGAGCAACCGTTGCCTGCGGGAGTATGGTCACCGAGATGGCAACCGGCAAACCGCTGGTCAGTACCCGGCAGATCGGCAAGGACGCGATTCTTGCATACTGCGGCGGACTTCCCGAAGGAAATGTTCATTGCGCATTGCTTGCCGCCAACACGCTGAAAGCAGCGATCGACGATTGCATCAAAATGCATAAGGCATCGTGGAAGAAACTATACAGAACAACAGGGTAACATGCTCGCGAAGAGTATCTGAATGAAGATCATCGGGCTGACTGACATACACGGCCGGACTGGTTACCCTGAAACATTAGTGAAGCAAATGCGGAGTGCCGATGTCATAGCAATTGCCGGTGACATCACTAACTTCGGTGGTTACAGCGAAGCAGGAGCAATAATCGAAACGATAGCATCAACCAACGGAAGAATTATTGCGGTGCACGGAAACTGCGATAAGCGTGGTGTTGTCGAGTTTCTCTCGGCCAGGCAGATCAATATCCATGCCCTATCGAGGATAGTCGACGACGTACAGTTCCTTGGATTGGGCGGTAGTAACAAGACACCATTTCATACGCCGCACGAATACGACGATGAAGAAACAAAAGAGATCCTGGAAGCATTTCCGCAATCACCCCGTACTCGATTTCACATGCTCATCAGCCACGCACCCCCGTTCAAGAGCAAGCTCGACCGAATGTTCCTGGGTTTACACGTCGGCAGCAAACCGGTCAGAGAATACATTGAGGCATTCCAGCCCGATATAGTGCTCTGCGGCCACATCCATGAAGCGCGCGGTATTGACCACATAGGAAAGACCCTCATCATCAATCCCGGACCATTTCCTAAGCACTATGTAGTTATCGATATAGATAAAGAAATCGCCTTCACGCTCTACTGAGCACCCTGTAACCATAACACATTGCCATTGTATCTATCGGATGTTCAGCGAATACTATTGCAGGTAGATCTCGGGATTGACGATATTTGGCGGGCGTTTACCGTCGACCAAAACCGCAACAAGATTATCGCACACCATCAAAGCCATCTTAGTCCTTGCTTCGATCGAAGCCGATCCTATGTGCGGTACAAGGACGACATTATGCATCTGGAGCAGTTCCGGCGTCACCGACGGCTCGTGCTCATAGACGTCAAGAGCACAGCCTGCAATGACTCGGCCCTTTAGTGCATCGACCAGTGATTTTTCGTCAACAATGGCGCCGCGCGCAACATTGATCAAGTATGCTGTCTCCTTCATTGCCGCCAATTCCCTGTTCGAGATAAGATGGTGGGTACTCTCGGTCAGCGGTGCATGTAGTGATATGAAATCGGATCCATTAAGGAGTTGCGTAAAACCGGAAAAATGTATGGACATCATCTGTTCAATGTCCTCTGGAAGCCGTTTCTTGTCATAATACCAGACTTTCATTCCGAAACCGTGCGCGCGTTTCGCGACCGCCTGGCCTATTCTCCCCATGCCGACTATGCCCAGTATCTTGCCGTGAATATCAGAACCGAGGAGAAGCTCAGGCGACCAACCCTTGAATCTCCCTGTTCTTACAAATTTGTCACCCTCAACGATACGACGGGCAACCGAGACTATCAGACCAATAGTCAGATCTGCAGTCGCTTCGGTCAATACATCCGGCGTATTAGTGACCGCTATCTTCCTTGCATTAGCAGAGCTGAGGTCGATATTGTTATAGCCAACGGCATAGTTGGCTATGATCTTCAGATTGGATGCCGCCTCGATGACTTTCGAATCAATATCGTCGGTCAACAAACAGGCCAATCCCTCTTTATCTTGTATGCTTTCGACAATCATGGTACCGGGCATAATTTCGTCGAGCGGATTGACTTCCAGGTCAAACTGCCGCTCCAGAAGCTTCATCCCATCTGGGGGTAATCGACGAGTAAGCAGCACTCTTGGTTTGTTAGGCATGAGAGCTCCCAGTTACCCGGCGGATTCTGAACGCGCTATTTGCAGGGTGCCCATAGCTCTGCAATCGGCATTCTGCGTATCCGCCGAGCAGATCTGCATAGGTCCTCGGCATTTACACAGATATCTCGTGCCAGTTTTGTCATTACATATCGCCGTACCGCTCTGCCCTTTCTGATCTCAACAACGATATCACCGCCTTTGTTGTTTTCCACAAGCATATTACCTTTACCCATCGTCGAAAAAGTCGAACACTGCAGTCCGTCTATCATACACGTATACGGTTTTACGACTCGTGTCCTGACCGTAATCGTCAACTCCATTATGCCGCGCGGCTTCATAACCTTGATCACATGCCTGCCAAGCCGATATCCTAATGCCAGAAACGGACCATCATGACCGTGAAAACGTACGGTTTCCTGGTAGTTAAGATACTTCGGCTTTTTGAATCTCATGTTAATTCCCTACGCAAATCGATTATATTCAACATAACACGAGTGTCAATCAAGTTCACAGAACTCATTAGTCTACTCCAAAACCATGGCACGATCACCGTTGATTCTTCCGTCTTTTTATGTATAATTAGGCGGTCATGGAGATGATCGATAGCAGCGCGCATGTCGACCAGTTGCTGAGCAAATATCCGGCACTGTCAAAGATATTCATCGAGTTCGGTCTCCCCTGCCTGGTCTGCGGTGAACCGTTCTGGGGTACGATTGCTGAATTGGCAAAAAGGCATCAGGTAAGTATTGATGAGTTAGTTAAAAGATTAAATGAAGTAAGGGCAGAAATAGATGAAAAAGCATAATTTTTGTTTACTATGTGGAAGTAGATTATCGGCAAGGAAAATTGATGGTCTCAAACGTCCTGCATGTTCGGCTTGTGGATGGATACATTATGCCAACCCATTGCCAAGTGCAGTGGCGTTTGTCCTGCGGGACGACGATGAAATACTTCTTATCAAGCGTGGCGTGCCGCCAGGTAAAGGCAAGTGGGCCCTACCTTCGGGTTTTGTCGAGGCTGACGAGCTGCCCGAGTATACTGTGATCAGAGAACTAAAGGAGGAAACAGGAATCAATGGTTCCTTGTCTCACCTTATCGGCGTGTATACAGAGCCGACAAAAACATATGGCAATGTCATGCTGATCGCTTATGATGTCAAATACCGATCGGGTAAGATCAGAGCGCGTACCGACACCATCGATGCCAAATTCTTTCCTTTGAATAAAATACCAAGAATACCATTTGCCAGTCATCGCGCGATCATTCGTGATGGCTTGCAGCAACGCAATACCATGAACGTTGAGATATTGAAATCGAAGATAACAGAAGCAACTATAACCCATACCAAGTTATTCTATAAGGGTAGCATGGGTATTGATGGCGCAGTAATGAAGAAAGCAAACATTCTGCCAGGGGAAAAAGTCCATGTACTGAATTACGACAATGGAGAGAGGTTAGTGACCTACACCATTGAAGAAAAGTCCGGTTCGGGAAGAATCGTACTGTACGGCCCGGCATCACGAAAAGGAAAGGTCGGACATAGACTCTGTATACTGTCGTATGCTACTGTGACGTATGAGAGCGCAAGAAAATTCAAGGCGAAAGTAATCACGCTCGATTCCAGGAACAGAATAAAACACCGATAGTGCAAACGGAATCACCGAGAAAGACAGGCCGTTATACGTATGGCCCTGTGCCATCGAGGAGATTGGGTTTTTCTCTCGGCATAGATATCATTCCATTAAAAAACTGCAGCTATGATTGTGTGTATTGCCAACTCGGTAAGACGAAGAACAAGGTGTTGCTGCGCAAGGAATATACACCGGCGCAAGATGTTCTCGCTGACATAGAGAAGGCTTTGAAGAATTACATGCACATCGACTTTCTGACATTTTCGGGCTCTGGCGAACCGACACTTCACAAGAAGATCGGCTATCTGATAAGAGAAATCAAGAAATTGACGACGATCCCAGTCGCCGTGCTCACCAACGGCTCATTGCTGCATTTACCCGAAGTCAGGGATGATCTCATGAACGCAGACGTGGTGATACCCACCTTATGCACGGCTGATGAAGATGTCTTTCGAGTAATACACCGCGGTCATAACACAGTTGATATCAGAAACATAATTAATGGATACATTGATTTCAGGAAAGATTTCAAAGGGCAAATCTGGCTTGAAGTCATGATCGTACGGGGAGTCAATGACAAACCAGAGCAGATCAAGAGGCTGAAGAAAGTAATCGAACAGATCAAACCCGACAGGATCCATCTGAATACAGTTGTCCGACCGCCGAGTGAATCATCAGCCCATCCGGTCTCACACGAAAAACTACAGGAACTAAAGGATATTCTGGGCAGTAAGACCGAGATCGTTGTTGATTTCTCCGAGACAGCCAAGGAAATACAGAATGAAGACACACTGGAGATGATCTTGGCGATAATCTCGCGCCGTCCGATCACGGCAGACGACCTGGCAAAAACAACGAACCTGCCTAAAAAGGAAATACTGGAATGCATTAAAAAACTCTCCCAGAAGGGTAAGGTAATGATCTCAGAACATGAGGGAAGAAAATTCTACACAATTAGGGGGATAGATGATCGAACCAAAGGACCTCAGCAAGGATGAACTATATGCGTTGCTGACCGATGCGGCAAAGAATTGGCTTGCCCATGACGGTCTATGGTTCCAGGCCGTGGAGCAAAAATGTGGCATGGATACTGCGATCGAACTCGATGGCAAGGCATGGGAAAAATTTACGCAAATAGAAGCCACGCGTATAATGAGAAGACTTAGCATACAAACGGGCGGCGGCATTCCGGCGTTGATCCAGGCGCTCAAATTCAGATTGTATTCGTTTCTGAATAAACAGACGGTGGTCGAGTCATCAGACAAGCACTGCATATTCAGGATGGAGAGCTGCCGAGTCCAGGATGCACGAAAGAGAAAGAACCTGCCAGATTTTCCATGCAAGTCGGTCGGCATTCTCGAATACACTCATTTTGCAAAAACGATCGATCCTCGCATCGTGACAAAATGTATTACATGTCCACCAGATCCGCATCCTGAAGAATATTACTGCTGTTGGGAATTCAGAATCAAGTAGTAGTACACAGGCACTCAAGCCAGAGTTCGAGCCTACCAAAACTCTCTGGTAACTACTCGACCGCGGCTGTCAAACTCTATACCCTCTAATTCTAACAACTTCTTTTTCATATCAATGCCGCCGGCATAACCTCCAAGCGAACCGTCGTTTCTTATAGCCCTGTGGCAAGGGATAACGAGTGGAAAAGGGTTCTTGGCAAGCGCATTGCCAACGGCACGTGCTGCAGAGGAACTACCTATCTTCGACGCTATCCTACTGTAGGTGCTCACTTTCCCGCCTGGAATGTTGCATTCCGCCAATAAGACTCGCTTCTGAAAGAAGGATGTTACTGACCAATCCAGAACATCGAGATCAAAGACTACTGGCCTACCTCTCAGTAGACCACTGATTCCCCGGCACATGGCTCTGACTGGCCTACCAGGTAAAGCAGCGGTAATAGCTGAATTCCGAAGCAAAGTCTCAAACAGTCGCAGCTGTTTTGGCAGGAAAATACGAAGAACTCTACAATCTGCAGGACGCCACACGATCAGCATCTGCCCGAAATTCGAACGTACTCTGTGATAGTGAAGTTCACTCACGCCGTTCGCTCTCCGCATAATGAACTCCATACGGATGATTGAAAACTCTCAAAAATATCCATCAATGCTCTCGGTACTTAAAAAAATATTGATGTTCAGCGAGTTGATAACCCAGACGTCTAAAAATCCTTCTCATCGGTTTGTTCTTCACATCGGTCGAACCTGCTATCAGATCCACACCCCTTCGGATCAATGTCTCAACTGCCTTCCTCTGCAAAAACGTCCCCCAACCTTTTTTCCGTTCGTCTGGCAAAACGCCGAGGTAAAAGTTGCTGCCGATCTCGCCATCGGCATCATGCAATTGGGGCATCGTAAGACCTACTGGCTTGTCATTGTCATATGCGATTTCCCAATCCTCAGGATAAAAGCGACCCGAATCAACGGCATTCATTTTGAGCTCTGCAAAACAATTCGCCGCATCGCTATCAAAGAAGTCAGGTTCGAACACGGATTTGAAAACTTGAATAAAGGCATCTTCCGTGATCTCTAAAGCCGATTTATAGGTAAGCGAAATATCTATCTCCGTAGGAGAGTACGCGGCTGGTTTTAACGTGTACAATTCTTTTCTCAAACCCAAAAAGAAACCAAGATGCAGTAATACATCCCTTATCGCATTAAACTGGTTATTCGATCCGTGAAGCAAACTGAGGATCGTCCCTGCGTTAAGGGACTTCGCTGTATCTATGCCCTTGCATACAAGAGAATCAAGGGCAGTATTGTTTTCAGTCGTTGGGTTGAAAAGGATCACTGTGTCAGGTTCCCAGAACATCAAGACCATACCACCGGACAATCTTCTATCTTCTTCTACCACAATATGACTTTCAATCCGATAATCATCGTCCAGTGTGAAATCTTTGCCGGGATCGTCGCGTAACATCCGGAACCACTTTTCGCCTTCACCTTTTTTGAGAAAACGTACTTTCACATTTTCGATTTCCTGAGCACAAATATCTGCTCACCCGAAACGTAGTTGTAAGAAGAACTATCAAAATCACCAAAAAGGTTCTCCACATTGAATCCGCATTTCTCAAACAGCAATTCGGCCTCATATCTGAAGAGATAGGATATATCATAGGACCACAACCTGCGGCGAGATTTTCCATCTTTGTCTGTCCACTCATAGAAACGGTCTTCGTGCAACGTTTGGTTAGGCAGATCATAACAAACTTCAGAACGACGCGAGATCATAGCATCGTTCTCTTCATCGTGGAACGTTCCCAGATCTAGAGTTAGCTTGTCCTTTGCCAGGTAGTCGTGCCTTGGTGCAAAAAGATCAATTATACAATGACCGTCCGCTGTTAGGTGGTCATGTATACATTGTAGACATGCGATCTGATCCTCTTTCGTCAAAAGGCACTGGAATGACCGGAAGGCAATATATATCAACGGGTATTTCTTACCAAGATCGAATTTTCTCATATCACCCTGTACAAAACGGACGTTGGCAATCGTCGACTCGTCGTCAGCTGCTTTCCTGCGTGCGATCTTGAGCATCTCCTCTGATGCATCGAGGCCGGTCACTTTGATCCCCTCCCTTGCGATCGGGATCAAAACCCTTCCTGTACCGCAGCCGAGCTCTAACACCTCTCCCCTGCATTTCTTCGCATACTCCAAGTAGAACGGTATATCCTTTATGAATTCTTTCTGCTCATAATCATACAGCCTGGCGATCCTATCAAATAACGCTTCACTCATTCACACCCCCAACATCGACACATCGATAATTGTGCATATGTGCAATTACCAAGATTTCAATGTTCCGCTATAGATCTTCTTCAAGACCCTCCTGGGTTCGCTTAATGAATTTCCTCAAAGCTGAAATGATCACACGAACCTCTCGAGGATATTTGATCCAATAATCCGTTCCATCAGATCTTGTCTCGTACCGGACGATCTCCAGGCCTCTCAACACCGAAAGATGATGCGATACCGTAGGTTGGGATCGACGTACTTTCTTCGCAATATCCGAAACGCGCAGTGGTCCATGTTTTAGCAAGAGTTCGGTGATGTGGTACCTGGCGGGTTCGCCAAGCGCCTTAGCTATTCGTGACTCCCGGTACAATGCCTCTTTCATTGGCTTACGCCAGAACGATCGCTCCATTCCTATAAGTCTCCGTCTTTACATATTGACATATATGCATATGTGCAATTGTGAACGTATCACTAATCGTACTCCATGAACCCCGAGTTATTTTATAGCTCAAAATGTGCCGATGTCAACATACTCAAGCCGCTATCATGAACCACTTTTGCGAAATTTGTCTGTTGCCATGATTCTGGAATGCTGTATAATACCATAGTGTTAAAGAACCGGCAATACCCCTGCACTCAATGTTCGTTGATGCATTACACCGCGCTCCTTTTGCTATTATTCAGCTTTTCGGTTTATGCCGATCCCGTGGTCGTTTCAGGCGGCCCAGCAAATGATTATGAATCGTGGATAATAAGGGCTAACGATAGCCGTCTAATGGTTATTTTCTGCCGTAATCCTGATTGGCAGTCTGGTGATCTTTATGTTACATTCTCCACAGACAACGGAGTTTCCTGGAATGCACCCATCGCGATAGTCGAGGGTCCAGGAGACCAGGCAACCCTGAGTTTTTTACAGCTCCCCGGTGACACGTTCCGGCTATGGTATGCATCGAATGAGAATACAACCTACGGCATTTACACTGCCCACTCAGTTGACGGTACGGTTTGGCAGCGGGATGGACGAGTCAACCTGGGCTGGCAGGTCTATGATATGTATTATGACCCAACGGTAATCCTTGAACCTGACAGCTCACTGACAATGAGTTATCGTGGTCCGGGCGGTGCGTACATCGCTCACAAACCCTACGGTGGTTCATGGGACACGTCCATAACTCTCGTTGGACCAACCGGCTACCGACCGAGAGTCATGAAGCACTCTGACGGAACCTATCTGTATTCGTACCACCGGAATACAACAACAGGATATGAGGTTTTCGTACGGACCTCAACCGACCGAGTGAATTGGACGGCAGAAGACAGACTGACCTTCAACGGCAACTCCCATGATCCGTTCCCCAATGAAACAACAGACAGTGCATATATGATCTATTACGCGACCCATTTACCTCCGGCATACAACCTCTACCGACGTGTTTCTTATGATGCTATTGACTGGGAGCCCGAAGAGCAAATCACGTCTGATTTGACAAACAACACACAACCCCATTTCTTTTGTGAAGCGAATGAGATCTATATTGTCTGGGCACATGCGATTCTTTTCCCTGATGACCACGACGTTTACTTCGAGAGATGCGACTATACTGCCATCACCGAAACCAGCGAAATCGCGACACTGAGAAGACCTGCGCTGCTCGAAATGTCTCCTAATCCATGCTCACGCATGATGAGGGTCAAAACACCTGCGAACGTTCCAGAGGCAGCAGAAATCAGGATTTATGATTCGCAGGGAAGAATATTATCAGTCAATGCCAATTCCGTATACGACGGGAGAAATGCTCTCACTATTGATGCGGGAAACTTGCAGGCTGGCGTATATTTCTTGAGGATGAGCGGTAATAACACTGATCGCTACGCGCGATTCGTAGTTGTCCACTGACCACCGTAATCTAACTTCTCACACATGTCAGCAGGTCTTTTTCAATTTTAAAAGCTATCCCCAGGAATTTCTCGGCAACCCATATATTCGTCTGCGCATGTTTTGTCAACGCTGGTATTCTGATCTCTGAAGGTTCACCGGTTCGGTAGGTGGCCAGCGCCATGAAGGGGATCAACTGATCAACCATCCATTCATCCACCGACGCTGCGGATTCTGTTGCTCTTCTTAGAGAATTGGCAACCTCCGCACCGACAGCTTCAGCGGGTTTACCGCGCCGCCCCAGTGAACTGACCCCAATGACCCCGCTGTCATACTCTGTACAGGCGGTGATAAAGCAACCGGGTGAACTGGCGCCGACATAAGAACAACGCAATTCCGCATCATGCTCCGAGCCAGTAAACGCCTTAAGCATTCTTTCGGCGACCCTCGCTGACTTCAAATGGCCAGAAGCGACTGCCCAGACTCTCTTTCGGTTTGCCTCCCCCCGATCCATGGACTTGACGGGTTCCAGAACAGAAGGAGTTGCTCTGACAAAGACTTCACCACCGCCCTTCGGGTAGAACCCATGTTTTCTGACTTCCACTTCCATGGACACGCCATACATCCGCAGCATCGAACAGAGTACATACCTGAAATAATCGATCGTCGGGCTGAAAGGAACTGCCGTTCCGCCCCTGAGAATTAATTCAACTGGCGAATCTGCACTAATGGCTATCGGGACCAATGCCTGTAGGATCAGAGTCACTGATCCCGCAGTCCTCGTGTCGATCGTATAGGTACCGCCCCTGATCTTAGCCGGGTTGAAGGTAACCTCGGTTGAATTCATCTTCAATCCCCCGTATTGAGCATTGCACATCTGTCCGGCCGCTGCGATGCCATGAAGATGTTGAGGCCTCAAGCCGGGTCTGTCCCTCCCCTTTCTGATATTGCAAATCCGCATGGGCTCTGAAGTGATCACCGATAGGGCAACGGCCGTTCGAAGGATCTGACCCCCACCTTCGAGATGTCCACCATCGATTTCAACCATAGATGTCTATTCGATCAAGATCAATGCATTGTATGTACAGCAGGAATCTTCTTCTTTGACCACATTGAGCCTAAGACCGCTGTTCCTGACGGTCTGATAAACATCAATACCACATGCTTCCATTGCCGGCCTTGCTTCATATGGGTGTATGCAAGGCTTTGCCGTCATGCACGTACGACACAATCTGCATGGTCCTGACGCCATACCGAACGCCTTGTAGTATCCGTCAAGGAAAATCTCCCGTTCAAGTTCGGCAAGAATCTTCTTCAATTTCCTGCTCATCCTTGTCTCCTTTGCCGGCGGGATATCTTCTATTTGCATGAGGAGAGCAGTTGAATATTCATTCACCATTTTCTGCATGTATTCTGGTGTCGGTGAATAAGGTGGACAGGTCAGCCGTTTGCCGTATCCTCCACATCCGTACTGACACTTTATTCTGACCCAATTCTTCACGACGATATTATCAACACTTATGATTTTCGCCTTTGTCATGCCCATGGAAAGAGCTCTCTTTGCATATTTGCGTAGTCCTGGCATATTAGTCCTCCTCTGCTGCTGCCGCTGAACACCTACGACCTATCATTTATCTACTATTCAGTGACACCTTGGATATTTTTTCAAGATCGACCATTGTGTTTATTTCCGCCACGCTTTTATCACTTCGGATCGCCTTAACACGCGCGAACCTAAGTGCTACACCCGATTCATATTTGGGACTCTTCTGGACTTCATTGAACGCGACTTCAACAACGACCATTGGTTTGACGTACACTGTCCACTCATTTTCGTGTACACAGTATCTTGGGAGATTGTCTGTTAACCACTGGAGCATCTTATCAGTCAATCCCTTGAAGGTCTTGCCGACCATCAGATACTTGGTCCTCGTCTCATCCAAAACACCGAGGTGAAGATTAGAAAGCAACCCTCGACGCCGACCGTGCCCCCACTCGGCTGCAAGAATCACGCAATCGACAGTGTATGATTTCTTTATCTTGAACCAGTACTTACCGCGCTTACCCGGACGGTATTCAGACTCGAGTAATTTAACAACGACACCTTCATTGCCGCGATTCAATGACTGTTCATAAAAAACCTTGGCTTCTTTTTTGCCGATCGGTACCAATCGAGCCGCAAGATGATTTTTTTTGTCGACCATGTCACGGAGAATTTCCACGCGTTCCGCATAAGGTTTCCCTGTTAGGTCTTCACCAGATACATATAGCACATCGAAGTACTGTGGTATGACCGGTACATTCTGCTGCATTTTCAGAATATTCTTCTTCCTCGTGGTGCGGCGAGCAAGCACCTGGAACGGAACTGGTCTCCCCTTCTTATCGACACCGATCGCCTCGCCATCGAGGATGAATTTGCTTGCCGGCAGTTTTCTGGCACTCTGAACGAGTTCTGGAAAGTGGTTTGTGATATCTTTCAAGTGGCGGGAGAATATTTTTACTTCGCCTCCTTGCCTGTGAACCTGTATTCTTATCCCATCCAGCTTGTGCTCAAGTGCGAACTCGTCACCTTCTGCATAGACATCATCGAGCGATTCAGCGATCTGTGCAAGCATCGGCTTGACCGGACTGAGGATTCTAATCCCCAGGTCGTCTATCACCCGCTTGCCTCGTTTGAGGAGTAGATAGAAAAGCTCTGCGATGTCCGGTTTTTGTAGATATGCTCTCTCCATCTCTTCGTTCGACAATCCGAAGAACTCGGCCACTGCCATCTTGCCCAGTCCCTCACCTGCACCCTGCTGCGTTTCTCCCACGATCAATGCGATCAGGTGTTTGCGTTCGAGTTTACTAAGCCTCCTGAACAACGGAGAGAGGACTCCAACCTTTTCTCGCCCCCTGGCGCGGTTGGCCTTTTCAAGATAACTGTTTACTTCTGTCAATTCGGGCGTACGTGTCGGTTTAGATCTTATATCATACAATTCATTCAGTCCCTTCCATGATATATTAATCTTACCTTGCACGATCTTGCCGGAAATATATGTAACACCTATCACGGCTTCATCCTCATTGAGATTACGCATGAAGTCGACAATCATCTCGACTTTTGCGTTCCGCGAACTCGTTTTCTTCAATCTCGTTGAGTAATTGACCAATGCTTTGAACCGCATAAACCTTACCCAATCAGCAAAAATCCACCCCTTCCTTTATCCGGTGTTCTACCAATCCGACACGATAAAGGATATAAGCATTCCATTTCAAAAAGTCAGCTGCGCACCAAACTGTACTGACCGCCAGTGTTCACAAAGGATCCACCCAACAGGGGAAGCTTCAGCGTACAGAGCAATTCCTTCCATTGGTTCTAGTTCACATCCTAACCAGATGTAGTAGTACGGATAATACATATTGACACCGATTTCAACACCTGCATAAGGTGCCACAACCGGCAATTTGTAACTGGTCATGAGGCGTGCACCCACACTGGGCCACAATGGATAATATACTTGTATCATACCGCCGGTGGAAAGACAGAGCCTCTCGTCTGCTGATCCGACGAGAAGATACTTAACATCAAATCTGATACATCCGACGGTTTCATCTCCTCCGGACGGCAAATGCATAGCCATGTCCCACTCCGT
>CP070802.1:1593436-1612756 GCA_020343595.1 Caldifarciminota bacterium
TGATGACCGTGGGAAAACGATCGAAATATTCGACCGTGGTGTATCCATTTTCGTCAATACCGGGAATCAGATCGTTCTCCCACCATACTATGCTATTGGCAATCATCGCTGCGCCGAGGACATCGAGGTCGCCATCACCGTCCATATCTTCGACGGCGGCATGGTTTGCGCCATAGAAACTCTCAGCAACGGAATGCTGTGTGAAACTCTGGTTGCTGTCACTTTCAAACCATTCGACAGAATGAGTCAATCTTGAGGAACATACGATATCAAGGTAACCATCGGCATTCAGATCTGGCGTGCTCACGCTGCGTGCCTGGTAGAGATACGAGTTAATGTCGTGACGCGTGAAGGACTGGCTGCCGAGGTTCTCGAACCAGGCGATTTGACCAAAACATGAAGTGGCGGTAAAGTCAAGATCGCCGTCCGCGTCGAGATCTTCGGTAGCCACTGAAGTCGGCATTGCCCAATTTGCGCTGAGGATGTGTTCCGTGAAGTTTTGGTTTCCATCGTTCTCAAACCATAAGATCAGGCCGGAGCCTGGTCCGGCGCCGACTATGTCGATATCGTCGTCCCCGTCGAGGTCGACCGGGCGAAGGTATGTAGCGCCCTGCCAAAATGTTCTGATGATGTGCTCGGTGAATGTCTGGTCACCGTTATTTTCGAACCACGCTGCTTTAGCAGCCTGGCATGATGTAACGAGTAGATCCATGTCATTGTCCTCGTCCAGGTCTGCCGGGCAGACATAGTTCGGTTGCCCCCAGTAAGAGACAATGGTGTGCCGGTTGACGAAATTTTCATTACCATCGTTCTCCCACCAGGCAAGGGTATCGCAGAGAAAACCGGCAGATACGACATCGATATCAGTGTCACCGTCAAGATCGACACCACAAAGTCCCTTTGGTCCGGTGAAACCAGCACAGATCACGTGTTCGGCAAAGTTCTGACTGCCGTCATTTTCCCACCATGATATGCAATTCGCATCGTACGCTGAGCCGAGGACGTCTATATCGCCGTCATCATCGATGTCGATGGGCAAAGCACACCAGGCCCCGTCGAAGTCGTCGGTGATAGTGTGCGCGGTCCAGTTGATCTGGCCAAAGATCGGTGCGCTCAAGCAAATAATAAGCAGTATGATGATACGATTCATTCCTTCTCCTTTTGTCGACTATCTTACTTTTATGATCTTCTGCACGTGCTGGTCATCGTAGACGATGAAGTAGACCCCGGGCTGCGGATTATCCGACTCAATCCTACGTCCGGTGATATCGAGGACCCGGTGCTCGGATAGCAGTTTCAGAGGTAGAGCGCCACTGATGACCGTGGGAAAACGATCGAAATATTCGACCGTGGTGTATTTACCTTCTTCAATGCCGGGATTCAGATCGTTCTCCCACCATCTTACACTGTTACCGAACTGAGCCGCGCCAAGAACATCCAGGTCGCCATCGCTGTCAACGTCTTTCACGTCTATCCCGGTCGCGCCAAGGAAGATACTGGTGATCGTATGCTCTGTCCACTGAATAGGCGCGCTGCCGTTATTCTCCCACCAGGCGATCTTGTTGCTGTTTATTGCAGCACCGACGACATCCAAATCACCATCGTCGTCCATGTCGGCACTCCTTATCATGTGGGGTCGCAGGAATGTCTGAGCAATGACATGCTGGGTAAAACCTTCGTCGCCGTCGTTTTCGAACCATACGGCCTGATCGAGCGCGCATATTGTCGCCAGGACATCGATGTCACCATCCGCGTCGAGGTCGTCGGCATAGACACTGCTGGGCCGCGCGAGGGTGTGTAGTATGACGTGCTCGGTAAAATTCTCGCTGCCGTCATTCTCAAACCACGAAATATCTCCGGCCTGAGAAGCACTTGCCAGGATATCGACATCATCGTCACCATCGAGATCGATGGCATAGACGCAATTCACGTTATCCCAATTATCTTTGACCACATGCGGCGTGAAGTTCAGATTCCCTTGATTTTCGATCCAGCCGACCATGGGGCTGGGAGCTTCGCAGCAGACCGCAAGGACATCGGGGTCGCCGTCAGAATCGACATCCTCGACATCGAGACGGTTCGCGAATCCCCAGTCCGCGATGATATGATATGTAAAGCTCTGGCTGCCGTCGTTTTCATATAGTTCGACGCCGAAGATCTGGGAGGCGCAGAGTATGTCCATATCATCGTCATCGTCGATGTCGACCGCATAGACACCCATGGCATAGTAATCCACCGTGGAAATGCTGTGGTGTGTGAAGTTCAGGTTGTCTATGTTCTCCCACCAGGAAATGCAATTGCTGAGACGCCCGGCCGATACTGCATCGATATCATCGTCATCGTCGATGTCGGCGCCAAATATGTACCAGGGGTTGCTGTAACTGTCGATAGTATGCTCGGTGAATGAAATCTGCGCATGTCCAGAGGTCAGAAAGAAGAAAATTGCGCAAACCAGAAAAAGCATTGTCTTCATTTTTCCTCCACGTCTATCGTGACTAATTAACCTTTATTACCTTGTTAACGATCAAACCGTCAATTTCGAGGAAGTAGATTCCTCGCCGCAATTCTGCCATCTGCACAGTCCTTCCGGTAATGTCGTATAGCCGGTATCGATTCTCATCGGGTAGGTACAGTGGACCGCTGATGATGGTTGTTCGGCAAATTGCGGGGTTGTTGGATATTTCCCTCTCGCCGTGGATACCTGTACTGCCGATGAAAACGGTATCGCATTTGGTGTCGTCGATATTCGAGATGATGAACAGGGTGTCATTTTGATCCGCGCCGATGTGGTTCCGAGCATCGTCGCTCGTCGTGCTCACGATCGCTCTTCCCTGATAGATACCACTGGCTGTATCGGTTTCAATGAGCGCGACGGCAATACCGTAGGGGTCGTTGCCGGTTTTCAGTATCACAAGGGCGGGTTCGTATAATCCGTTGTGCCAGTCGACACCGTTTAACTGTATGTAAACAGTGTCATCGATCTCTAGATTAGCTGAGAGCGGTACGGTATAAGTAGTGTCGGTCATTGCGGTGACCGATATGACTGAACTCGGTTCGTTTGGCGTGCTCGCAGGAGGATTCGCATGAAATGGCTCGAAATTTGCAGGTCCGTATATAAGAGAGCTAATCGAAGGAACAGTTGTCACCCACCAAAAATTGTTTGTTATATCGATCGGCAGGTAGATGTTATTGACGACATCGTGATCACCCGGTTGATAGCTGTTGTAATAGATATTGTTTTCGTTCGCGGTCATAATGTCGGAATCATTCGTGAGATACAGGCCATCGACATTGTCGACAATGATGTTGGAAGTGACCGTAGGAGATGAGTTTCCCAGGGAGCGTACGCCGCCGCCGTATTCACCGAAGTTGCAGGCGATCGTATTGTGCTGGATTAGTGGTGAGCAACTATAACAGCATGCGATACCTGCGCCGTTTGTACCGGCTGAGTTTCCGATGATCACATTAGCCAGAATGTCCGGACTGGAATTCATGAAGCAATCTAATCCTCCACCGCTCAATATCGAGTGATTACCCTTGATGATATTATACTGGATCAGTGGCGAGGAGTTATCATTGAATATTCCACCACCCCATTGTGAAACGTTATTTGCGACCGTATTGTGTTCGATCAGCGCATACGAGAAGTAATTATAGATACCGCCTCCGAAGCGATTCTGCGATGTGTTGTCGCTGATTGTGTTGTGCGTGATAGTAGGTTCCGAGTTGGCACAGAAAATGCCGCCGCCGCCACCGGTCGTGCTGATGGCAGTATTGTTGGTGATGATATTGTCTCGAATAACCAGCTGTGACTGTTCACAGTAGATACCGGCTCCGTTCTGGGCTCTGCCGCCGGCGATGGTGAAGCCAATGATTTCAGTTGATGGTCCGCAACTCATGCATCGAATGACACCGTTCGTAGTACCCGCGTCAATGGTCGTGACCGATGCACCGGATGCACTCATAAGGATTACTCCATCGCTCAAGTTGATCGGAAAGATCTCTCCGGAAACCGTGTCATACAGGCCAGGGGCGACGATCACGGTATCGCCATAAGCCGCGGAGTCTTCAACCGCTTGCTTGATTGTTGGTATTTCTGCTGGTACGTGCCAGGTTCTGCCATCTACTTCATTCGTTGCGAGCAAAATCAGGATAAAACTAATGATACATATTGAGGTGAGACCACTTTTCATGGTGTCCCCCTTAATTTAACGGTCTGAGAGCGGCGACAACTTTGCTGCTGTCATTGCTTTCTCAGAAATATAGCAAATATCTTATCTTGAAGGCGCCGATCGTGTAAACTGGTTCCAGTTTGTCAATATGATGCTCGCGATAATCATTGAGGGCGATATGCAGCCAGCTCTTGGGCAGGAAGTTCCAGGAGAAGAGGAATCCGAATCGGTTGCTCATGAATTCCGTTTCGCCGATGTCCGTTCCCGGCGTTTCTAGGAGTATATCGTTGAAGATCGCCAGACTCTTGTCGGCGCTGAATCGGATATCGAGCCGCGGTCTGATCCTCGGGCTCATCGCCACTATGGTATTGGTAGTATCCCATTCCACCCAGAGATTCCCGGAAAGTACGATGCTCATCGGCGGGATGATCGAGTAGCCGAAGAAGAACCAGTTCGTCATCTGATGGGCAAGATAATTACGCCGGTAGTTCCAGCTGTAGCTGTAATTCGAGCCAAAGTTGATGTTATTGCCTTTGATGAGCCCCCACACCGAGAAATCAACACTGCGGTAAAAATAGTTCGTGTCCGCTTCGTAATATTTACCCGCGTATATGTCCAAACCCATGCCCCAGCGGTTACGGAATGAAGGGTTGATCTGCAGCCCAGCCAGTTTGGACCAGTTGGAATCGCCGGGTTCCTGCAGGATGTGGATGCCGGGTGCAATGTATAGCCAGCGCAGGAAACCTTCACGGTACACCGTGCCCGGGCCACTGAAGAGGTACACACGCTTTCTGCCTGCCCAGGGGACGAATCCGATATCGTTCACGCTGAATGAATCATGCACAATCTCGGCGGCAAATTTGGTGTAGAAATTGCCGATGAACCCCCGGTATCCGGATGTGAGTGCCCAACCTCGTTTCTCGGTGCTATCACTGAATGCACCCTGAACGATGACTTGATCGTTACCGCTGCGGTAGACGCCTTCGATGCCCAGTGCGTAGTTATAGTTGTCGCGATCGACCGCGCTGCCGCTGAACAACACACCGATGTCGGAATTTTCCATGATGCTCCGTCTCGCGCGAAGGACGCCGAACCAGCGGTCAGGTTCAATAAAAGTATCCTGAGCCGCGGTTATTGTGAATTCGTCAGTATAAGCTCCCAATATGCCGATATTTAGTTTTTCCGAGTTGTTGGTGACTTTCAAACCGCCGAGAATCGGCACAACATCACCGTCCAGCGATTTGCCGACCCTTCGGGAGTAGAAGATCTCAAGCGGGAAGAAGTACCGACCGCCGTTTTCACCGAGATCAGACATCCGGAAAATGTCCCTTCCTTCAAGAAAGAATGGTCGGCGTTCATCGAGGTATGTTGGATACCTGGACAGATTGACCGTGAAAGGATCGGATTCGATCTGAGCAAAATCTGGATAGGCGGTGGCGTTTATCGTGGTTTGAGGCGTAACATCCCATTTCAGATTCATGCTGACACTGGGTTTGATATCGGTTTTTGAAGAGTCTATTCCGCCGACGGTCGGATTAGCGTAGTACCTTTTGTCGAGGCGCAGATAGGCTTCAGGGTAAAGTTCGAAATAATATCCTGTGGATTGGGGATTCATATTCTTGAGCGTTCCCCATCGTGATACCATATCGACATCGGCCTGTGCTACTTCGGTCCAGAAATCGTCTTCATGGTTGTGAGCCTGGTGGCGGAAGAATTGGACTCCCCACTCGGTCAATCCTTTTTTGTAGCGGATGGATTTAAAGGGAATTTTCATTTCCACTATGAAGTGGTCGTCGTGGATCTTCACTCCGCGATACCAAACACCTTCCCAGGAATCATCATAGGTCCTTCCATCATCGAATATCCAGCCATCCCAGAAGAGTTGGCTGGCGAAGACGAGAAAGTAGTAACCCGTCGTTTTACTTCCGAATGGATCAATGCTCACCCGGACGTAATCCTCGTCGGTGGTAAAGCAGGCGATGGGTTTGTGTTTTTCGGCGTAGCAGCGAAATGCAAAATAGAGGTTGTCATGATCCTGGAGCACATAGACGACGGTTCTTTCGGTGGGTGAGGTTTTCTCGTACGGTATGTGCTGGACAAAATCGTAGGCGCTGTCGGCCTGCAACCAGAGGTCTTCAATGATGCCATCTATGTTGGGCGCCGTCTCGGTGAATCTGACGTCAACGGCCTTTTCCGCATTTGTGACTAGAAGAAACAACAATACAAAGTGCATTTAACCTCCCTTACTCAAAATCCTAATTACCAGAAATTCTTTCACTGGGAATCATAAAATCCTGGAAAGTTTCTTGCCGGCATTATAGGCTGCTTTTGTGTAATCGGGTTTCTTCGTAATAGCTTCCTTTTCCATCAAGTCAGGGTATGATAGCATGTCGAGGATATCGATCTGAAGTGAATGGAAGAATCTTTTGTAGAATTCAACGAGAACCTGTGATTCGTACTCCGAGTCTTTTTCCCCGAGCGTTGTGATTATCAATGCTTTCTTGCCGGCAACCAGATGGTTATTTTCCTTATGGTGAAAGAAGTATAGCCGGTCGATGAATGTTTTCATCAAACCGGTAATTTCGCACCAGTAGATCGGTGAAGCGAAAACGAGGACGTCTGACTTTATGACCATGTCACGCAGTTCGGTCATGTCGTCCTGAAAATTGCACTTTCCTTCCTTTTGACACTTACAGCACCCGACGCAGTTGTGGATGGCAAGGTCACGAAGCACAGCCTTGCGAACATTGAGGCCGCTCTCACTGACACCCTGCATGAAGGATTTGAGAATGGCGTCGGTGTTGCCGCCCTCCCGGGTCGAACCATTTATCAAGAGCACCCTTTTATTCATGTTCCCCCTCAGGCGTGTGAATTTGAGCCCCAACCACTGGTTCGTTCATTATATGTCTAATTTCTGTTTGGCGTTTGAAAAATGACATATAACATTGTAGCCAATTAACACTGGTTGTCAAGTGCCTCGATCGCATCTTCTCGGCAACTGCATCCTGGCTGGGATTCCGCTTTCTGGGATGGGTGTTCGGTCGTATCCGCAGCATCGTCAGTAACCCTTGGTGGTTATTCTTCTCGGCTGAATGCGTGGATTAGTGCTGTCGCGGTGGCCAGGACTGCGGTGTCCATTTGGTTCTCCATTCGTCTCCGGCAACTTACCATTCATTGCTCGCAGTATCGGAGAGCCTGCCATTTTTAGTACTGAACTGTGGATGGTAGGCGAGCGATAACCCATGACAGGCTCTCCTCTATTTTTACTTTTCCTTATTATTCGTCATTGATCTTGCCTTTGGTGAAGAGTCCAATGATAGAGGGGATGAACAGGATGGTTGTGATAAAACATGCACCAACGCCAGTTACGAGCAAGGCGCCGAAGCCAGCCCATCCTCGATATGATGCGGTCATTAGCGAGCCGAAGCCGGCCATCGTTGTCAGTGACGTGAGCATGACCGCCTTGCCTGTGCTGCGTAAGACAACGGGCGTTTTCCTCAAGCCTTCATACATGTACCGATGTAGTACATGAACGCCGTCGTCAATGCCAATACCGACGATCATGGGAATGGCCATTACATTGAGCATGGTGAGCATTATCCCAAATGTTTTCATGATGCCCAACATCCAGATGCCGCCGGTAATGAGAGGAATCACACCCAATAGTGCGAAACGCAGACTCCGGAAATCGACCCAGAGCAGCAGGATGACGATGATCACGGTGAGTACTGTCGCCAGCAAACCGTCGCGTCCAATGAGCCGGATCAGATGCAGGAAGATCGGCGGCGTGCCGGTGATCTTGGGACTGACCGATTCCATCTGCTTATCGAAACGGGTGAGCGATTCGTAGTTCCATACCTGTTCCTTGGGGTAGATCGTGACGAGGTACTTATCTCCTTTTTCATTGACATACTGGTTCCTGACGTGTTCGGGAAGATCTTCGAGCGAGATCAAATCCGGATTCGCCATCTGGTAGATCCTGCTGCGGAGCACAGGCCAGTAATAGCCCTGGAACCTGTTCAGCTGCGCGATCGCTTTTTGTGGATCCTGTTCGATCTTCTCGACCAGATTCAGTATAAAACTCTCTGAATCCTTTTTTTCCGGATCGCCGATGATGCTTTTTGCCTTGGTGTCAACCTTGTCCTGGCCGCCGATGAACGCGAGTTGCGATAGTTCGTATACATTCATATCCAGTCTTTCCAGTTGTTCGATGAGCTGGTTGAGGTTTGTCTGCGTTATAGCTGTGCGTTCCGTATTGCGGCTGACGATCTTCCGTATCCGCTCGACCTCGGGCATACGTTTTTCTTGTTTCTCTTTGGGTGGGATGTAGTCGGTAATATTCTCGACCATGCTGACCAACGGCATTTCCTTCAATTTCTCGGATATCTCATAGGATTCTTCGATCGAACCGGTCGTGAGCATGGCGAAATCCGGGCTGAGGTCGAACGCTTCGATGATCGTGTCCTGGAGTTCCACCGTCTGCAGTCCTTTTGGCTCAAGATTAAGCATGTTATAGTCGAATCTAATGTTAATCGCCTGATAGAATAAGACGGCGGTCAGTACAATGGCAACAATAAGGAAGATCATTGGATGTGCCGCGATGCTTCGTCCAATATCGGCGAGGAACTTGAATTCAACGTAGGGCCGCTTTATTGGTTTCTTGGTTATCCGCGACAGCACCTTCTCACGCGCAACAAGAATGGCTGGCAGTAATACTACAGTCGTTACCATGGCACAAATGATGCCGATGCCGAGTACGATGCCCATTTCCTTGATACCCTGGGTGACTGAGATGGCCAGCGCGAAGAATGCCGCAGCCGTGGTCAGGGCACCGGTGACGATGCCGGAACCCGAACGCACAAGTGTTTCCTGCATCGCGCTGACGGCATCTTTATCAATGACCCTCCTTTCTCCATACACGGAGATGATATGGATCGCGTAATCAATGCCGAGACCGATGAGGATGACCGCGAACATCGAAGTCATGAGATTGAGCCTGCCGAGGATCAGTCCGAGTACCCCGGCCGCAATCACGATGGAGATCATCAGGTTGAGTCCGGCCAGGATCGGCGTGCTCCATATCCTGAAGGTCAACATGAAAAGCAGCATGACGAGCACAATAGCGAGTATTGAGCTGAACTGCATATCCTTGGTCATGTGCTCCATCTCGTCCTTCTGCAACGGTATCATACCAGCAATGCCGGCCTTGACGTTGGGGAAATCAGGCAGCCTGCGGTCGAGGATCGCCTGGACGCTGTCGGTCGATGCGATGTCCTTATCAATATCCATGGCGGTGAAGTTCGCCTTGAGGTTCATGAGGAGGACGCGTTTGTCCTGCGAAATGAAATAGGGGTCACCATAGAGAAATCGTTCGACCGCCGAGTCGGCAAGGGTGCTGTTAGCTACATCTGGATTTACGATGAAGGTATCCATTGCCTTTAGCCAGGAATGGAATCCATCCAGCGTCCTTACGGCTTCGTTCTCTTTTTCCTTGGTGCTGAGTGCTTCCTCGTCGCCAACGTATTCTTCTTCGAAATTATCGTTAATGCTGGTCAGAAGAGGGATGAGGTCTAGGTTCTCGAACATATCTGCAAAGGTCTTCAAATCCTCGGTTTCAGCCAGCATCAATGCATGGTTAGAGAGAAAATCCTTATCGAGTTTGTAGTCGACGCGGCTGAAGAACTGAGTGAGTTCTTTTATCTCCGGCGTGATCGCGTCGGCGAACTGCTTTATCTGCTCTTCTTCTCCCCGCACGACAACGAGGAAGCTCGATGCGCTTTTATATTCGGTTATTATCTCATCAAATTCCTTTGCCTTCGGATCATTCGCCGGTAGCATATCTGACCAGCGCATATCCATTCTGATCCGGGACGCCGATAATGCGGCGAGCACGGTGATTATTAGTACGACGGTGATCACCCGCCAGGGGTAGGTGGCCGCGATGCGCGCCCAATTCCTTAGAAATCTTTCTCTCATCTTTTCATTCCTCCATTAAAAGTACACGCTCGCACGGATGAAACCGCCGTTGCCGAGCGAACTGCTATAGGCGGTGCCTTCTTCGCCAATGTAGATGTTGCCCATGAGGGTGAGTTCGATGTTATGGAAAAGACTATAATGCAGCATCGGTATGATCGCCGCGCTCATGTCAGAGATGCTGAGGACTGCTGAACTTCCGACCGTGAGCATGTCGGTCAGCGGGTACTGCAGCAGTGCGTAGAATTGATCACTGGCGATCGTCTTCGTTTCACCGGTGAAGAAACGCATCCAGTCGTTGAGATCGTAGTCTTCATGGTCGGATCTTGCCAGCGAGTTGTGGTGGTATTCGATCATGGCGTACAATCCGGAGTCGAAGGTATAGTCAGTGCCGATGAGGAATTCAAAGCCATCTTCACTATTTTCAAAGAAGTTGTAGATACCCTCGGCCCAGGTGCCCATGCCGAACAGTTCACCGACAAGATCTGCGCCCAGGATATGACGACGTTCAACTGTCTGCCCGAAAGTGTAGAAGTCGGTGGTTGTATACTGCGTTTCGCAGCCCATTAAGGAGATGTCGAAGTGTCCGAGGCCGATTTTCGCGCGGACCATTTTGCCCGAGGATGCGAAATCCGATTCTATGGGTGAGTAGAGCGCCATCAGGTTCAGCCGCGGCAGCGCCTGGAGGTCAACACGGATTGCATTGTGCCCGGGTTGTTCGTAGGTCGGGTCGAGCGCATCTTTGGTATTGAAGATGTCCGTTGGATTGGCAAAGTACCCTGTGCCGAGCGAGATTTGCTGCTTGCCGGCCGTTACCGCGAAGCGGCTGAGTGCAAAACGGGCGTAAACATTGTCGAGGTACAGAGTGTCTTTGAGTCTGAAGGTGTAGAACGGGCGCATCTCCGGAGGTATCGTCGATGTCAATTGGCCGGGCAGGAAGTCGAGTATGTTCCATTCGGTCGTACCGTGGTATAACAGGAAGATCACATTTGCTCCGAATTCGGTGTTCGCTATCGCCTTGCTCTTGAGGTCCACGCGAAGCTTGTTCGCTTGGAACTGATAGTAAGAACCGTCAATGTAGATCCCGCTGTACTGTGGTTCAAAATAGCCGTAGACGTCGACCGGTTGAGCGTAGGCCGCGTTGCAGAGCAGCAGTACTGCAGTGATCATCAATATCGTGCTATTCATCGCTGCATCCCCATTTCAGTGAACAGATCGTCGGATAGTTCGACGCTGTAGGTGATATCGATGATCTCCATTTTAGTGTATGTGTTATCGAGCTTGTTATACATTGTGCAATTCATGGGAGTATAGATATCTTCGATGAGCTGAACGTCGTGGCACACGAGTTGCTTTTCCCGTAATTCGGGATCGTCTTCGTGATAGTAATCGACCACGAGAGGAATGAAATTTTCTTCATCTACCCAGAGCATGACACGCGAGTAGCTGGCATTACTCTCAGCTTTGCGCGTCAGCTCGAGCTTGAAACAGGAACGGCCTTCCTTTTTTTCATTATCAAGGCGCCGTGCATTGTATTCCTCGATGAAAGCGTCGGATGCACCCATGTCTTCGTAGGAAAAATCGCTGCCTTCGACCTTCTGTTTCTTGGCGTGCGTGGCGAGCTTGCGGACACGTTTGGTCCTCGGGAAGTATGTCCAGATGTCGTTTGCGTCGTTAAGCATCAGTATTGTTTGGCCCTTGACACGCTGGGGTTCGAGATACTCCATCAGACTCTTGTCACCCTTATCCTTGGAGAATGTTTCGTACTTGAAGGTGCGTTCCTGCCCGGAACTGGTCACGATGGTCATGGTCATTATCCCATGTGACTGCTCGGGATTCATTGTTTCGGTCAATATTTCCAGAATTTCATCCGCAGTCATCTTCTCCTGTGCATTGAGGTGCATGACGGGGATTGTTGCTGCTAGCAGAACCGAGAGCGAGATGATCGATACGTTACGGCTAATAGTGCGGTTCATTTTTCCTCCTTTTTCTTTCTTCCCATGTAACCGTAGAGAAAGAGATCAGCCAGTGCATTGGCGTACCTTTCGTAGAATTCATCATTCAGTTGCGCAGCATATTCTTTGAACTGCGGATATTGTTCGGCCGCATACTTACTCTGGAAGTGATTGAGGATCACCGCGATGATAGCGGTCGGGCCCACACTCTCCTGGAGAATGTCCTGGGCATCGACTCTTAGTTTCATGCGGAAATGGGCCATGCCTTCGCGGATCCCGGTAACCCATTTTATCTTCAGTTCCATCACTTCCGGAATATCAAGTGGTATGATATCAAAAGCGACGATGACGAGTTCGGTATTGTCCTTGAAGAACTTAATCACGGTGCGGATCATTTTACGTATGTGTTCTTCAAGCGGCAGGTCTTCGTCGCCGACCGGTTTTATCGTTTTGAAATAACGGTCATAGCACTCGTTTATGATCGCCTTCAGGATGCCAGCTTTCTCGCCGAAGTAGTAATTGATCATTGAGATGTTGACTTCCGCTTTCTTGGCGATTTCCCTTACGCCAACCCCGGCATATCCTTTGCGGGCAAAGAGGGCAAGGGCTGCCTCGAAAATCCGTTGCTTCGCTGCCTTGTGATGTTCAGTTGTCATGGTTACCTCCCTTAGTATTGAACGACCGTTTTAAACGAGCATTTGTATACCACATGGTAATGGCCTCTATCAAATAGCGCTCACAGGATATCTCACAGTTCTCAAACGATGCTGCGCATGAGATCGATGTACTCATGGAGCCTCCTTTCATGCAAACGATTCTTTTATACATACATTCGTTTTAATCAATCGTTCGTTTACACTATAACAAAAAAAAGGGATTTGTCAAGGGCTAAAATGCACTATTTGGGGACAGGCATAACATTTTAACGTTTTTCCTGCTTCGCAGGTCGATTACAGCGATAGAAGACAGATTCTCTCGATTTTTCGGACTATCTTAAGAGATGGTTTTAGTCGAGGATCCTGCAGAGCGGGACAATGATTGTGCAAAACGTTAAAATGTTATGCCTGTCCCCGGTCGTTGCTGATTATTTCGGGATTATTGGGATCATTATTATCGATGACAATATCAGCAACTCTTTGCGGTTTTGCCTCCCTGAGGTAGATCCTTTGGCCTGGTATGTAACGCTTCTCGTAGCGGTGAATGATTTCTTCCTTTGTACCGAAAAGCGGCAAGTCCCGGTTCAGGGCGCGCTGTAGCGAGACGCTGAAATCAATCTGTACGAAGATGGAGAGATCCCAAAGTTCATTGAGTTCAGGCCGGAGCAGAAAAACACCGTCGAAGAGGAGAATTGAGTCTTCCGGTGCATGGGCAGGGGGTGAGATAAGTGGAGAGTCGTGACGGAAATCGAAGATCTTCGTGTGGTACTCGCCTGTTCCGTCCGGGCCGAGGGGTAGCAAGAGGCACTGCTTGATCGCTTCGATGTCAAATGAATCATGGTAGTAACCCTCTGGCGACAACTCACCTCGGTAGTAACGTTCTCTTCTGGGTCTGTGAAACCCGTCGATCGATGCTCTGATCACTTCTCTTTCATGAGTAACCAGGGCGGCGCCGATCTCGTCGGCGAGCATGGTTTTGCCAGCAGCATCGATGCCGTCGACAGCGACGCGTGTTGGATGATTGCATTCGATTCGCAGTATTAGTCTAACGAGAGATTCTGTTAATTTCTTACGTAACATCGATTTGAATTATAGTTGATAGACTCAACAAATCAACCCGTCTGGTTGACAATCGGTACGCCACTGCTATAATACTACAAATTTTTGAGAAAAAGGATTATCTTGATAAGAAAATTCGAGGAGATATCGATGAACGCGTGGCCTGCGCTGGAGACGATACTGTATGACGGCTGGGTGCTCAGGTTCGCCAACGGTTACACGAGGAGGGCGAATTCGGTTAACCCGGTCTACGCTTCAAGTATTGATCTGAATACGAAGATATCTTATTGCGAAGGGATGTACACACAGAAAGGGCTGCGTACCATCTTCAAGATGACCCGAGATGTCTTTCCCCCTGACCTCGATTCTGTTCTTGAGAACAAGGGTTATGCACGTGAAGCCGAAACCTCGGTACAGATCCTCATGTTGGATTCGTTCAAGTCAGAAGCAGATGAACGCGTTGATATCAGTGACCGAATGGATGATGCATGGCTCGATGCGTTCTTCCGTATGAGCGGTACCGACGTGAAATACAGAGACACGTTGAGTTCAATACTCACCAGAGGGCCAATGGAAAGATGCCTTGCGCAGATCGAACGCAGCGGCAAGATAATTGCCTGCGGTGTCGGAGCCAGGGAAGATACAACGGTCGGCCTATTCGAAATAATCGTTGACCAACAGCTACGGGGTATGGGATTGGGGAGGTTAATAACCGAGAGTATGCTCGCCTGGGCGAAAAAAGCTGGGGCAGATACGTCATACCTGCAGGTTATGGTGGATAACAGAATGGCCCTTGCGCTATACAAAAAGCTTGGTTTCATGGAAGAATACCGTTACTGGTACCGGGTGAACCGCCCTCGTAAATGAGTTGCATCATGTGAACATCGATTAGCCGGCCGAATTTCCTACCTACCTCTTTCATGATACCGACGTGCCGGAAACCGACCGACTCGTGGAGGTGAACGCTGATGTCGTTGCCTTCTGCTATACGTGCGATCACCGTATGCAGGCCGGCTTGTTGTCCTTTCTCGAGTATACACTTCATCAACTGACGGCCGAATCCTTTGCCCTGATGATACTCGCTGATATATAAAGAAATCTCAGCCGTGTCTGAATAGGCACATCGGTCCGACCACCTGCTCAGCGATGCCCAGCCGATGATCTCGCCATGCATCGCCGCGACGAGGATGGGATTGGTATCGCCGTGTTCTCTGAACCACTCCTCCTGCTCGGTGAGACACTTTGGCTCGGTGTCAAAGGTGGCGACAGTCTTCAGGATGGCTTCATTGTATATCTTAGTAATTTCCGGCAGGTCCGTGATCTGTGCTTGCCTTATGATCAATTCCGTGTCTTTCATATTACACCAGAGAATATCCGCGCACGGAATCACTGTCAATAAGATGCCGAGTAAGATTGAATAGTGGAGGAGCACGGCCGGAACTTTGAGATTGTCTTTTTTGCTGAATCATTGACAGATGAGTCTATTGTTCTATAATGAACCACTGAATTCAAGAAGGTGAATAAAAGATCGGAGGTCGGAATGCGTAAATACTTTTTATGCACAGTATTTTTGTCACTCTCACTGCTTAATGCACAGAGTGTAGTATGGTCTTACTACACTACAACTGGAGGAACATATGTGCATTTCAGAGCCACGCGTACGATTGCCGATGTTGACGGCGATGATCATGACGATGTGATAACCGTTTCGGAAAACGACACACTTTATTGCTTCTCCGGAGTATCGGGTTCGGTGGTATGGCGTTTTGCAGCCGATCCATGCTATGTCGAGCGCGGCTTGATATCAGTACCGGACCTTGACGGCGATTCGATCGCGGATGTCGTGCTCGGGACGATATGGGGAACCCGTTCGGTATTTGCGATCTCGGGCGCGGACGGCAGCGTCATATGGCAGTACGACACCCACGAATACGGTGACGGAGGTTGGATCTACGAAGTGGCGATATTGGACGATATGAATGGTGATACGATCGTCGATATTCTCGCCTCTGCCGGAGGACCGGATGCGGAGCGCATTTATCTCTTCAACGGCGCCACAGGTGCGAAACTCTGGGAATATCCTGCTGGATATGCGTGCTACGCGGTCCGCGCGATCGGGGACATTACGGGCGACAGTATTCCCGATGTTGTGGCCGCCACCGGCAACTATGTTCCTGCCGCGTACAAAGTCTTGTTTCTGAACGGAGTAAATGGTAGTCTCGTGCGCGAGATAGCGCTCGCTGCCTCGGGCTTGAGTGTGGTGCCGATCGGTGACGTCGATAATGACACGATAGAGGATGTCGCGTGTGGCACGAGCGGAGGTACGATCATTGCTCTATCCGGGGCCGATGGTGGTACGATATGGACGGCGAGCGTTGGAGGAATGGTTTGGGATCTGAACCTGTTGCCTGATGTCGACAACAACGGTCATCCGGAAATACTTCCATCAGGTGTCGCCATGTCCAGTTTCCTCTGTCTGGACGCGGCGAACGGCGATATATTGTGGTCGACGCCCGCGGTCGACCAGATCTTCGTGAGCGTGGCAACGCCCGATATCAATGGTGACAGCCTATGGGATGTCATTGGCGGTACCGGTTACACGAGCAGCATGCTTTATACACTGGATGGTGTATCCGGGTCGGTGATCTGGCAGTATGCGATCGGCAGCCCGGTCGAATCGGCATACTGGATCGATGATATCGACGGCAATGATTTCGCGGACATCCTCGTCGGAACAAGGCACGGTTGGTTCTACGCTTTCAGTGACGGCAATGTTCATGTTCTCGAGGCTCCCTGCTCAATGGATGCACGAACAGGGATAGTAAGCCGATTCGGTTCTCTCGACATAAAGCATGGTATTCGGCTTGGCGAGCGGGTGGGTATCGAGGTCTTTTCCGTACTCGGACAGAAAATGATCGATCGGGTATTGTACTGTAATGAGAACCCGATGAGTATCGACGTCAGCGAGCTGCCATCCGGGACATATTTTTGCCGGCTCCGCAGTGACGAATTCGATCAACTATTGAAATTTGTAGTCGTTGACTGAAATCTATGGCTATGAGATGTCATTGGCTCCAGGGAGGTCAAATGCGTAGATCATTGCTCTATATCGCACTCCTGGCGGTGTGCATGCTGCACGCGGACGTCTTCAGGTTCCTGAATACGGCGCGCATCGCGTACTTCAATGAGAAGGACTACGGCCGGGCGAGGAAGTCCTGTCTGGACGGGTTGGAAATTGAACCCAATAATGTCGAACTCCTTGTTTTGCTAGGAGGATCGGAGATGGGTCTGGGCAACTGGGCTGCATCAGCGGACGCGTTCGTGAGAGCTTTTGCCGCCGACACCGGGAAGACCCTTGATTGGATCGACAAACAGACCGAGGGCAGGAAGTATTATTTCCAAGCCTTCTACTTCCATGCTCGCGAATTGTTCGAGAGGGAAGCATTTGTTGAAGCGCTCGGCTATCTGAATCACGATAAGGTTTTCGAGATCGATGATATCAATGTCTATATACTAAGAGGCGCTGCATTGTACAAGCTGGAGCGGTTCGATGAAGCCAACAGTGAGTATATGAGGGTGCTCAACCTCGATCCGCAGAATCCAGACGTGAACTATTTGATCGCTAAGTCGTTGTTTGATAACGAAGACTATGAAGGTTGTCTATCGTATTTTGCGACCGCAACAAAGTACTACACGATCGATTACGAACGGTTGGGGAAAGTATTGTTCCAGAACTTGCTGGAGATCGACAGTCTGTTGGCTCAGAAGGTCGTGGTGTTGTGGTTGAGTGCCGAATTGGATGAGCTCGACCGCCTACTGATCAACACGCTCGGTTTCCGCGAAGGTCTTGCCGGGCACGGGACCAGTGTGGAGCAATTCGCAGAGGCATCTGCTGACCTGGGACGTTGTTACTATTATTACAGTATGGCTCATCGAAATCTCAAAGATGACACGCTGGCTCTTCGGTACATGTTACAGAGCGCGAAATACCAGCCAGCCGATCTCGATGCGCTCTATTATGCTGGTGAGATGAGTGCCCAGCATGATTTGTATCGAGAAGCCTTACCGTATTTTGAGATGCTGGCGGCGCTCTCTCCGGAAGACAAGTATGCCTGGTTCTACCTCGGTGTCTGTTACACCGAAACGAAGCAGTATGCAAAGGCAATCGATGCCTATGAGAACCGGTTTCTTCAGCTTGATCCTAATAACGTTGATGTGATGAGCAATCTGGCGTACGTTTATCGCGAAATGGGTGATAATGAAAAGGCGCTTCAGTGGTTGATCCGGGCTGAAGAGCAGCAAAAGAAGGAACAGTGAGTATTGTAGGGAAACTTATTCGAACCTGAAGTCTTTGCCTTTGAAGAGTCTCAGGCATGCATCGACGGCTTCGATATCGTAAATAATACCTTTGTTCTTCGATATTTCCTCGAGCGTATATTCAATGCTGTACGCAGGCCGGTAGGGCCGGTGTGAGGATATCGCCTCAACGACGTCTGCGACCGAGAGGATGCGCGTCTCGAGAAGAATGTCGTTCTTGAGCAACCCCTGAGGATAACCAGAACCATCAATCCTTTCATGGTGCTGCAGGACAATCTCTGATATCGGCCAGGGAAATTCTATTGCCTTAAGAATGTCACTGGCGACCCTGGGGTGTGTTTTGATGATCGTGAATTCTGCCTCGCTGAGGCGGGTTGGCTTACTGAGTATCTCCGACGGAACAGCCAGCTTTCCGATGTCATGTAGCATGCCGGCCAGGCGTATTCCATTCACTTGCTCATCATTTAGTCCCAATTCCTGGGCAATAGCAGAAGCCAAAGCTGTGACGCGTCGTTGATGGTCTGTGGTATAAGGATCCCTCTTGCCAACTGCCGATGCGAGCGCATTGACGGTCTGTTCGAATATCATATGCAATTTCTTATAGCTATCCTGTAAATCTTCGGCCGCCTTTCTGCCATGAGCGCGTGTATGGAGTGAAACGATGCCATAGGCGAGATCCTCGGAAAGCTCGGTGAGGAGTTTGACTTCTTCGGCGTCGAAGACTCCGGATTCCACTGAATATATGTTAAGTGTGCCATAGATACTGCCATCCTCATTGAGCGGTAGGGAAATCATCGCGTTATACCCGCGTTTGACGGCTTCGATGAGCCACGGCGCACGTACTGGATGGTTATCCAATCGCCTTATTATCTGGGGCTTTCGGGTGACAATTGCCTGACTCACCGGCTCTTTGTCCTGCCCCGGAACGTGAATGTCAACATCGTCGAGATAAGCATGTTCATAGCCGGCTTGGGCAACGGGACGGACAGTACCGGTATTGTGCTCCGGCGTCAAACCCACCCAGACGAATTTGTAGCCACCGATTTTGACGATTATTTCACATATGTCAGAGAGCAGCTTTATTTCATCGGTTGCCCGAACGAGGACCTGGTCACATTCGGTCACCACCTTCAGCGCCCGATTGAGTTTCTTGAGCAGTTCTTCGGATTTCTTCCGTTCGGTAATATC
>CP070802.1:1612856-1631798 GCA_020343595.1 Caldifarciminota bacterium
CGAATTTGCCAAAAAACGTTGGGCTCGTTGCTACCGTTATTTCGTTTGGCTCGTTATTCTCGTTAATCGCGTTTATAGTTGACTCGTTTCTCAGCCTTTCAACCCAGAACTTATGACCATACGGTGGTTTTGGTTATTGGAATTTTGAATTTGGTACTTAGTGCTTCCAGCTGCGGGGCCTCGTAACCGTAGGACTTTACCAATACTTCATGATCTGCTTTGTTAGTTTGGATTTTGGGTATTTGAATTTATTTGATATTTGGGACCTGGGATTTTTAATTTACCGTTAAGGGTGTGGTAGTTCTTCAAGTCTTTCTCGTGCTACTACGTCGATTGACAAATCTGATGGACCGAATCGTGTGAAACGTTCCGTACCAGCGAGTGCGATCATCGCGCCGTTGTCCGTACAATATTGCGCCTGTGCAACGTGCAATGAAACCCCGGTTCGCGTAGCCAGCCCCTGAAATTTCTCGCGCAGTCTTGCATTGACAGAAACACCACCCACCAATCCCAGGTGCTTGACGCCAGTTTCGCGCACTGCCTTTTCCGTAACCTGACAGAGATGCTCAAGTGCCGATTCCTGAAAATTCGCCGCAACATCATCTATGCTGTACTGAGGATTTTCCCGCGTGTAGTAGAGAACAGCGGTCTTTAACCCTGCGTAACTGAAACTCAACCCATCGGGATGAGGCACAGGCAGATCAACACTACCTATCTTCCCTTTCAACGCCCGCTGCTCAATGTAAGGTCCACCGGGGTACGGTAATCCCATCAGCTTCGCGACCTTATCAAAAGCTTCCCCGCAAGCGTCGTCCAGGGTTCGACCGAGGGTTCTATAACAGAATGGCTGCTCAACCAGAACGATCTCAGTATGCCCACCTGAGACTATCAAGACGAGGTATGGACAACGAGGTGGTTCATCAGCCAAGAAGAGAGAGTACAAGTGACCTTCGAGATGATTGATACCGATAAATGGTTTGCCAAGCGAAATTGACAACGATTTCGCGAACGACAGTCCGACCAGAAGGGCGCCGACCAACCCCGGCCCCCGCGTAACACTGATCAAATCAATATCTGCGAGTTGCCGCTCGGCAACCTCAAGCGCAGTTGTGACGAGCGGTACGATTATCCTAATATGGCTTCTTGCCGCTATCTCCGGGACCACTCCTCCGAATTTGGTGTGAGCGATCTGCGATGAGACGATATTCGCATGCACATTTTTATCCTGGAGCAACGCGACAGATGTCTCATCGCAAGACGTTTCAATGCCGAGAGTTATCACTTCGTATTGTAGCAAAAGCAAGGTGAAAATCAAGGTTCTGCACCGTACTTTGGAACCGGCATAAGACCGGCGATCAAACAAGAGATTGACGATGAAGTTTATTTGGCTATCTTTATGAATGCTCATACTATCCCTCCTCATCGCACTCGCACCGGTTCTCTTCCTGATATGGTATTTCAACCACCGCGATAAATACGAACCCGAACCAAAAAGAAGAATCCTTGGGATCTTCGTGCTCGGTGCCGTGATGGTCATCCCAGCTGCACTCGCAGAACTCTTACTGATGAATATTGTCGGCAGAATTACCGGGGGATTGGTCTATATTCTAATCATTTCCTTTTTGGTCATTGCACCGATAGAAGAAATCCTGAAATTCCTTGCTGTGCGGAAATGGATCTACCGATCCCTTGAATTCAACGAGATAATGGACGGCATTGTATATACGGTTTCTGCTTCGCTTGGTTTTGCAGCACTCGAGAACATACTCTTTGTGCTTCCCCTCGGTATTTCAACGGGCGTGGCTCGGGCATTCCTTGCCGTACCTGGGCATGCCTGCTTCGGTGCTCTCATGGGATATTATATCGGCAGGGCGAAATTCAATCCTGCAAAAGAATCGAGATTAATGGCAAAGGGAATAATCTATGCGATATTGAGCCACGGTCTTTATGATTTCCTGCTGCTCACGAGGAGCTCGTTCTCGTCATTCGTTATACTCCTGCTGGTAGCCCTGTTACTCTGGATAAGGATTCAATTACGAAAAGCAGAGATCGACAGCCGCATAAGAACAGCCCAAACCGAAGGAATCGAAGAGGGAAAACAAGAGTGATTAGGACAATCGTGCCGTACACGTCACACTATTGACAGATGAAACTATTTTTGTATCATAAACCATGATCAAGATGAATAAAGCAATACTGGGTGCAATTGCCGCGGGAATAATCGGCATATTCTTTGCCGCGTTCGGCTTCCTGCGTACAATAATGATATTGTTCTTTGTTACACTCGGATATCTTATCGGCTCGTATTTTGAAACAAGGATGAAAGAGTAGAATACAACAAAATACCCTATACCAACTGTCGTGGTTGTATGTCGTAGCCGCCAGTATGGTCACTGGGTTTGGGGTTTGGTCATAAACCATTGGAATCGTTGTTCGGTTGCGAAAAGCGATACATTTTCGATAAAATTCCAAATCCGAAATTCCAAGATCCAAACAATATCGAAATCCCAAGTTCCAATATTCAAAACCATAATTTCGTTTTCTATGTTGGGTTTTGGTAATTGGGATTTGCTTGGAATTTGGAATTTGATGATTGGTATTTCCAGTCAATGGGCCTCGTAACCGTCGGACATTACCAATATTCAAGTATCTGTTTTATTTATTGACATTTGAGTATTGGGATTTATTTGGTATTTGTTGTTTATGATTTGGAATTTGCAGGAACTGTCCTTATGAAACAATGCATTACGTTTCGTAGACGGCAGTGCTATATCACAAACGGTTGTGGTACGAAAGTCAAGATCAAAATAACTAATGGTATCAAAGCATAAATCTTCTGTCTTGTGGTCAATGGTGTCACGGTATCCTGAATTACCGGGTCACGACGCGCAATGAACGCGGCAAGCAATATCCAGACATACCAGCCCAGCCAGAGCATCCCTAAGCCGATCATGGCCGCGAAGATCGGGATATACAGAAGACGCCTTTTTCTAAGAAATAGACTGAAAGTTACGTGCCCACCATCCAATTGACCAATTGGTATAAGGTTCATCGAAGTCACGAATAGGCCAAGCCATCCGGCAAAAGCAACCGGGTGAAGGAAGAGATCATAGCCGTGCGGAATGTCCGCATGTATTAATCTTGCGAGCAGCCAAAAAAGCAGCGAGTCGCCCAGCCTCAGGACGCCTTCTGCTTCCGGTGCGACCGCGATTTCAGAAAGGTAGATACCCAGTACACTTATGGGCAGAGCCACCAAGAAACCTGCAACCGGACCTGCCATACCAACTCTAAGGAGTGCTCGTCTTGAGGGCACTATCGACTTCATTCTTATGATAGCGCCGAATGTGCCTATGAAATGCAGGGGCATGGGTATGAAATACGGCAGGGATGTCATCATGCCTTCGCGCCGCGATACAAAGTAGTGACCCAACTCATGACACGTGAGTATCGCCATTATCGATGCGGAAAACGGAATCCCCAGCAGAAGATCAGACAGGTTTGTGAAAGGATTGCCGCCACTGTTGAGCGAACCGGCCAGGATAGTAGACAGTATCGTGGCAATGAAGAGCAGTATGTTCATTCCGTATTTCGGCTTTGCTCCTGGTTTGCGGAAGATCCCGAACCGGATAATGTGCACACCTTTCTCCTCTCTGAAAAGCGGTGTGTATTCGGTTTGTGAGAAAAACTTCTTTATCTCGCTCACACTCTTATTGATCGGTGGATAAATTATACCCTTGACTGTCAACGAAGATCCCGAGACCTCCTCAATAGACATCTTTGTTTTCAGAAAATCGACCATCTGCTCGTTCATTGCACGCTCCTGGCAGGTCGTTTTAAATGAAGCAATAGCAGCAACACATCTGATGGACTGATCCCTTGGATCCGTGATGCCTGGTCGAGATTGGCCGGTCGAACAGCGATCAACTTTGTTCTCGCCTCGTTGGATAATCCCATCACGTCATCATAGCTGAAATCCTCAGGTAAAGTCTCTGCCTGCAATTCCCTCAATTTGGCAATCGATTCCTTCTCCCGCTCAATATATCCTGCGTATTTCACCTCGATCTCGACACGCATGGCAATGTCCGGTTCCAGTTCAATTTCGCCCATCGCCTCTATCTCAGCATAATGGATGAGCGGACGTTTCAGTATCTGAAATAGACTTTGAGCACCCCGCTCTTCTGGGATCAACGCCTCACCCTTCTCCATCAGAATAGGATTGGCAATTTCCGGTTTCACCACTGTCTTCTTGAGCTGAGCGATAATGCTATCGATCTCTTCGCGCTGGTCTAGATAAACCTTGTATTGCTCTTGCTTGACCAATCCGAATTTGACTCCGTAATGCATGAGCCGATCCGCAACATTGTCGATCCTGAGAATCAGTCGATGTTCGGCCAGCGAAGTGAACATACGATACGGTTCGGTAGTATTTTTGGTCACCAGGTCATCTATCAAAACCCCGATGTAACCCTCGTACCTTTGAAGAATGAACGGCTTCTCACCGCGCTTCTTGAGCACGGCATTGATGCCTGCGACCAACCCTTGTGCGGCAGCTTCTTCGTAACCCGAAGTTCCATTTATCTGCCCGGCAAAATACAGATTATTCACTTGTTTTGACTCAAGAGTTGGATGCATTTGCACCGGGTAGATAAAATCGTATTCGACGGCATAACCTGGCTTTGTTATCTCGCAATTTTCTAATCCCGGTATACTATGCAACATGTCGACCTGAACATCGTGTGGCAATGAGGTAGACACTCCGTTCAAATAATACTCAGGAGCATCAATGCCCTCTGGTTCAACAAAGATGATATGCGAGCCTCTCCGTGCAAAACGCTCCACCTTGGTCTCGATCGAAGGGCAGTATCGTGGACCGATGCCCTTTATCTTACCCGAATAGAGTGGTGACCGGTCAAGATTCCTGCGAATGATATCGTGTGTCCTCTGATTCGTGTGCGTAACGTAGCAAGGCAATTGCTTTTCAGTTACGCGCTCCGTCCGAAAAGAGAAAGGTACTGGAACAGCATCACCATGCTGGATCCTCATGCCTGACAGATCAACACTTGCAGACTTTACCCGCGGCGATGTACCCGTTTTGAGACGACCAAGAGAGAAACCTGCAGTTTTGAGGGAGCAACTCAGTTGTGAGGCGCTCGGCTCATCCAGACGGCCGCCAGGAAAGCTCTGCATGCCGACATGCATCAATCCGTTCAGAAAAGTCCCGGTTGTCACGATCACAGACCTTGCGCGATGCTCATTTCCAGAAACTGTCCTAACGCCTGTTACGGATTTGTTCGCGATAACGACCTCAATCACCTCTTCGGCCATAACATCAATGTTATCGTTTTGCTCAACTACTTTACGCGCGCTTTTTTTGTATTGCATACGGTCGTTCTGAGTCCTCGGGGACCAAACAGCGGGGCCTTTGGAACGGTTAAGAATACGATATTGCACAGCCGTCATATCAGCCAAATATGCGATCTCACCACCCAAAGCATCGACTTCCTTGACCAGATGGCCTTTTGCGAGCCCACCGACCGATGGGTTACATGACATCTGACCAATTTTTTCGATATCGAGCGTCAATAAAAGCACGTGACTACCCATGCGGGCGGCGACCAACGCTGCTTCAATTCCGGCGTGACCTCCACCAACGACGATAACATCGTACTCTTCCTTTACGCTCATGGCTAATAATAGCAATATCCCAGGAAAAATCAATGAATTATCTTATCTTGACGTTACGACAGGTCTTCAGAAATCTACATTTGCAGAGTGATAACTTGCTGCCTATGTCTAATCGAATACTTTCTTGTTAACAGGCCGTTCTTTTTTTACGATACCCAGAGCATAGTCCTCAATTTCCGCACCGGGTTTGACAAATACGTAAAGCACTTCCTGCCTGGTTGCCATGGTTTCCGGCGGCAGGACTTTGGGTTCCAGCACATAAGTACCAGATACCAGGTTGGCGAAACGGAATGCTCCATTCTTATCAGTTGTAGTCATATAGCCGTTCAAAGCAAGAACAGCGTTGGGTATTCCTTCCTCATTGCTATCCATCTGTCCGTTGTTATTACCGTCAAAGTATACCCGTCCGCTTATTGAACCAAGCATCTCAAGCGGGAAATTGACCCTGGCTTGAGATAGTAATCTGGTATCAATGATTTGTGTTCTCTGGGCAGTACCGATTTCAGCCGGCATGCTGCCGAGATTCAAGTTGACCGAATGCTGACCGGATTTCACGAAATGGAAGGAGTAAATGCCATTTCTGTCCGTTTTCGTCTCGGTCTTACTATCAATTATAACGTCGATATCCGGCAGCGGTTCATCACCGTAATCGTACAGGCCATTGTTATTGACATCCATGAATACCCTTCCAGATATGAAACTCAAACCAATACGATCAAAATCAAAGGTCTTCGAAATGTTGAATGAAAGATATTGATCGCTTGCCGTATTATGACGGATGTATTCGTAGGTGAAATTGAGATTAAGGTCCTTTAAGAATCGTGAAGATATCTCAAAGCCAGCAGCGTGGCTTCGGTACTGTGTACGCGTGACGACGTTGAAAAAGCCCTTGAATCGCACGCGGTTGGGGAACGGAAACATGATTCCGAACTGCCAAACATCGGTATCGCGTCTCTGAAAACCCGACCACAACTGGCAGTTCACGATATGCTGAAGTAGTCTGATACCATACGCACGCCGGTCACTAGACCACTCGTAGTTCGCAGAAACCCCAAAATCTTTGTAGTAGTACTCGCCGTCGATTATCTGGCTTACCCTCGCCCTCGAGAATGAAACACCATAGGTGAGCGCAGGCAAACGCGCAGGCGATAACCTTGTGTTGAGCGCAATTCTCCTGTCACCAGCTGTGTTGTAACCAATATCCTGACTGAAACCAAGCCAGCTGGTTGGCCGCTCGTAAGTATTTAATCTGAGCCAAGTACCACGGTACATCTTCAAGTTAGAGAGAGGGACGTAATTCCCTGACATAGTAGTGAAATGGCAGTGACCACCATACTTTTCCGCGGTATAGCGTCCGTTAAAGGCGTAGCTCGAGCCGATCCCACGCTCGGTATGGCTCGCCCACAACCGGCTATCAAATGTCAGCTTGTCACCGAGTTTGACCTCTGAATTCACACCGGCAGAATTGTTACTGATAATTCCGTTCTGAGCAATCCTATCACTTCTTCTCATCAAATAGAAATCGAGTGGGATACGCGGTAGTGGTTGCCGGTGTAGCCTGACGCCGACCGTGTATCTATTACGATCGAATGTAGGCGGCAATGCTGTGGTATTGTCGCGTGTTCTCCCAAGAAAGATATCGGCACCCCGACTTATTAATGACAAACCCCACAGATTAAGGTTAGTAGTGACCGGGGAGCGAACGTGATATGCCTTCTCGCCCAGTACCAACCGGAAATCGCCAAGCACCGAGTCAATTCCAAGTGATACGCTCTTCAAACCTGACTGATCTTGTCTCTTCTCCAATGCCAAGCGTAGATCATACCGGTTTAACACGTAATTTACATATAGATCACTAACCGACTGACCACCTATCTGATGATAGGTATAGAATGACGTGTTGACCCGGTTATTGGCAGTAAGAATGAAGAAGATGACTATAAGATTCACTTGTAGAATTTCCTTTCGCCCACGATCAACTCAACTGCTCCATAATCAAGAATAACCTTCGCCAGATAGCCACCTTGATCGAGCTTCTCATCGATACCGATCTTCAATCTTCTCTGTTTTCCCGGCAAGATGACAAACTCGGCCAGCGAATCCTGCTGCATGATTCTGGTGTCGAAGGTGCTGATTATCGCTTCGCCGCTTATCCTCAGATGAACATTACCGGTATTGCTGACGACGATTCCAAGAGAATCCTTTTCTACCACAAAACTGTCAAATGAAGCGCTCTTCCTTGCGTTCTGTGGCATTATGTAGTAAACGGGCACACCGATCTCACCGGCAACGCTTATTGCCGTCGAATAGCGGGTAGGGATCGGACGCGACTTGAAAATGAGCATGGAATAATATTCAGCCAGCGCTTCACTAACCGGCAAACTGAACGTCGCGCGCAACCTCTCGATGCTCTTGGGCGGAATGACGAATTCCTCAGGATTGATGACCGCCCGCGGTGCAAGAGAACTAGCGAAGTAACCGGGTGGGTAGAAAGTAACCTTTCCCCGCTCATCAATGTCAAAATCCTCGAACTCGACCTTGATTCTCAGTGAATCATCGGTGAAGTTCTGTATCTCAAATACCTCGGTCATGGTTTCGGCGCCGAACACGGTCTTTTCAACCTTTGCCGGACCTACGGTAAAACCAAGATAGCTAAAGAAGAATATAGTTAAAATATTCATAACCCATACACACGGTAATACAAAGTTATTGTTTGATCGCCGGATTCGTCATCGGATTCGGCTTTGAATATGTAGTCTTGGGGACGCAAGAATCTCTTAAGGCCTGCACCACTGACTTCCAGATGCTCAATTTGCTGATGCAGTATGCTGAATGCTCGCCAGTTTCCGCCAGGTGGGTCGACACCTGGAGGAGGCATCGGTTCATTGGCAGGTGCAAAATATAACTGCTCCAGTGCAACAGAAGCAGAAAAATCACCACTGCCTCTCGTCGCGACATAGATATCTGAAATGTCATGCTGGCTGCCTATTCTTTGATAACCAACCGTAAGGACAATCCCGTTCGGGTTGAACCCCGATGCCTGTGTCGGCCGGTAATACGTTGGAAAAACACTTGGAGGATATATCACCTGATACAAATCGAACTCCACATCCGAATCGATTATGACGATGATCCGCGTGCGGGAGAAGAGCAGCGAGGCCGAAAGGAGAATCAACAAGAAGATCGATCTGCCCACCGGCCTCAACTCCTATTCTGCACTACTGAGCATACACCCGGTAGTAGATAGTCACATTCTCTCCCGCCGCTGGTGTTGGAGCATCATCTGTCTCAGCCTGAAAGACGTAATCCTGGCTCTCATCCTGCCAGCCAGTCGTGTTAGTACCGTTTGCGATCTCGACGTAGGATGTCGTGAAAGAGACCCAGTTTCCACCCGGGGGGTCATTCCCATCGACCGGATTCGGCTCGCCATCAGGCGCATAGAACAACTGGTCAAGGGCGATCGTGGCGCTGAAATCCCCACTTCCGCTTGTTTCCAGATGCCAGGTCATGACCTGAGAATTTGAAAATACCTCTACATCCACACCATCAACGTTCGTCCCACCTACGAGAGTCGGGTCGTAATATCCGGGAAATGCTCCCGGCGGATAGACAACAGCCGCAGAACCGAGATCAAACTCGGTATTGCCGTTTACATAAAGACCGATACGTGCCGGTACGCGAACCGTCACAATGAGTGTGTCGATCAGCGTGTCACCAGGTGCAAACCCCATTATTCTATCCCCAGGCCCGCCCTGGACGATCCCGGCCAGCACCATTGCTGGCACTATGAGCAAGAGTATCAACATCAGCTTCACTTTGCCTCCTTTTTCTATTGTTCTTAAGTCAAAGATCATTCTTTGCAATTCTGCCATTCAAGACTTAAGTCTAGCAGATTTTACACAAGATTTCATAGTTGTCAAGAGGCAAATGCATGGGTTCATTCATGACCCTCGACCCGCATGCCAGGTTCAGCTTTCAATACCTGACTTGCGTTTCCCTTATACCTGGCGATTTCATAGTACCCGAGACTCCCCCTCACGCCGGCAAGACCTTTGGATAACATTACGCTATAGTAATCAATAATATTAACCATACGCCCTAAAACCCTTAATTTAGTGATTTTTTCGCTATTGGGGATGTTGGTTATGCAGTTCCCAAAGTGGTCAACGTATGCTATCTCGCCGAAAATGACATTCTTCCTTCTGGTCGGACCTGCAGTCTCGTGGACAACATATTCCCTGTGTATCTTTCCCAGTCTCGACAGAGAGGTACCGCCTGACAGCCGGGCTGCGGTTGGCCCAAAAATATCGCGTGCATGGAACGTAGCACTGGCGCTTGAATTAACCTTTATCTCATAGACCATCGAAGAGGCATCGTAGACACGTGAAAAAATACCGTTGTCAGGACCTACGAAGAACTGACCCTGTGATCTGACGATGATCGGTTTGCGATCGCCGCCGACACCCGGATCGACAACCGCGAGATGAATCGAGCCTTTCGGAAAGTTCCTGAATACGGCAAACAACACAAAAGCGGCACCTCGAACGTCGTAAGGTTTTATGTCATGTGTGATATCTACGATGCGTACACATGGATTTATCTTCAATATTTCGCCCTTAACGGCGGCAACGAACCAATCGTCCGTGCCGAAATCAGAAAGAAATGTTATGACCTTCATGCATGGCGATTTCTCTTCGGCCAAAAATATCTTCAATCCACTCGTAAAGCGAGCTCGGCAAGAACCTGCTTGCCCTCAGACCAACATTGACGATTGGAGACGCAAACTGTGACTCGTGTATAACCCTCAAATCCTTTCTCATGTATGTTACTGCGATCAGCAGGACAAAACAGATGATAACGCCCTTGATCAAACCCAACGCTCCACCCAGTAACCGGTCAACAAGTCCGAGTGGTGTAATATGTATTATCTTCGAGATGATCCTGCCGGCAACCGAGAATACAACAACCACTACTACAAAGATCAACAAGAACGCAAGGATTTGAGGGATTCTCACGGCCGCGCTGTAGGTAACCGCAATGAAATACCCGCATACGATCCCGGCAACATCGAACGCACTCCTGATCAGACCGGTCGCAATGCCGTGAACGATAAGACTTACTACGATGACAATTATTACTACATCAATCCACACCATTCAAACATATTATAGATATTTCACAAATTATGTCAACGAATGGATGAATGCATGGCATGCGTGCTATTCATGCGCTACTTCACCCACTCAATGTCATCTATGGTTATATCATTCGGGCTGACATCGCCAACGATCAGCAAGTAGAAACAACCAGGATGGAGATACTTTCTTGCCGCTGTCTGCAGGTCGGCAACGGTCAAATCAAGAATGTACTCCTCAAAACGCGACAGATAATCAAGACCGAGGCCGCCGATCTCAATACTGGCAATTACCCTGACCATCTCACTGTACGTATCATACGACAAGGGCAGGTATCCGGTATAGAACTTCTTGGCCCGTAACAACTCTTCAACATAGATAGTATCTCTGGCTTTCTCCAGTTCTTTAATCAAACTGGTAACTGCTTCATTGACCATCTCCTTTTTGGTTTGCACCTCGGCTGCATAATAACCTCCATTTACGAAACGCCGGAAGGAGGAATAGGCGATATATGCCAAGCCCTTTTCTTCCCTTATCGTTCCAGAGATACGTGAAGTCAGGCCACTGCCACCAAGGATGTAGTTCATCACGCGCGTTGCATTCCAGTCGATGTCACCATATCTCGGGCCAAAGTCACCGAGGAGAATGTACGCCTGGGAAATATCCATTGGTATGACCTGCGCCCTCGGACGATCGATCGGCACTGGTTCAGCGATGCTCAACTCAGGCACCTCCTGCCTCCCCCATGTGCCAAAACTACTATCCAGAATCTTAAGCAGTGACTCCTTACTAAAATCCCCAACAAAAATCAGGAATGTGTTGTTCGGATGGTAATACGTATCATAGAAATCCCGTACATCCGAGGTAGTTGTATTCACGACCGAACCTTCAAAGCCCTCGGGAAAGTGCCCCAGCGGGTGTTCACCGAAAAGTAACCTGCGGAATCCCTTTTCACTTACTTCAAACGGATTGTCGGATCGTGCATTGATGAGGGAGATGGTTTCTCTTTTTAGACGGAACAACTCCAGCGAATCGAACACCGGATATCGAAGACAGCTCTTGAGGATATCGATGAGTCGCCTCAGATCCTTGCTCAATACCTTGCCGCTCAGGCCGGCATAATCTTCGGTCACGAATGGCGTCAATTCACCACCAACGGACTCAATGGTCTCAACGAGATCACCGTATGAGTACTGCTCTGTACCTCTAATCAGGCTCTGGCCTGTGAGATTTGCCAGCCCCTCCTTGCCTGCCGGGTCAAGAACGCTGCCCGCTCTCACATAGGCTCGCATCTCGACCATCGGAATTCTCTGCGCTTCTACGGTTAGAACGACCAGTCCGTTATCAAGGGTATCACGCTCTATCTGCGTGGCGAAGCTACACAAAATAGGTAGGATTACTAAAAGTGCTTTTGTCATTTGACCCCCGCTGGAACGAGATAACCGACTGTTCGATTATCTTCCGTAAAATATTTCGCCGCCGCTGCCATGATATCTTCGGTATTCACTTTCTGGATATTAGCCGGGTATTCATTAATACCCTCCCACCCGTAGCCGGCGATCTCTAACTGTCCAATATGAGCGCCGATTCTCTCCGGAGAATCCCTCCTGAAGACATCCTGAGCCAATGCATTGTTTTTAGCTTTGTCCAATTCTGCTTCACTAACGGGATTTTCTTTCAGCTCGTCGAGGATCTCATAGATATGCGCCTCCAATCTCTCAAGAGTGATATCCTTCTGAGGCATGGCAACGAGCGTGAACCCACCGCCGTACTTCAGATTTTGATGATAGGTCCTTACCGCCGTCGCAATACCCTTATCACGGACCAGCTCCTGTTCAAAACGTGCGCTGTAGCCGGACGAAAGTATCATCGAGATCACATCCAGGGGAAACATATCCTCATGATCTGATGGCACAGTATGGTAGTGTAGTGCCAGAGCAGGTTGATTCACCGTTTTCTTCAACACGAAACGACGTTCACCGCGCTGAGGAGGTTCACGGTACTCGGACTCATCAACCGGCCTACCCTTGATACCGCCGAAATGCCTGTTGACAGCCTTGTACGCCTCTTCAGGATCCACGTCACCAGCAAGAACAATGACCGCATTGGCGGGATTGTAATTCTTTCTGTACCAATTATACACATCCTCCCGTGTCGTCCGTTCGATGTCAGACATGAAACCGATTATCGAATTTCGATACGGATGATAAGTGTAGCTCATCAGATCCAGTTGCCCAAAGAGATTACTGTATGGATCATTATCACGCAGCCTTCTTTCCTCCATCACCACTGCCTTTTCCGGAACGAATTCTTCGGGTGAAATGAGAAGATTCTGCATGCGGTCAGCCTCCATCTCTAGTTCAATTTCATAGCGATCACTTCTCAAATTCGCGTAGTATACTGTTCGGTCGACGGATGTGTATCCATTCTCGTAACCACCAGCCTCCTCAATTATTGTATTGTACTCCTTGGGACCGTACGTCTTGGTTCCTTTGAATGCCATGTGCTCGAGCAGATGGGAGATACCGGTCAACCCCTTGGGCTCGTAATAGCTGCCAACCCGGTAGTGTATTTGAGTGGAAACAACGGGGACTAAATGGTCCTCGTATATGAGAATCCTCAAACCATTGTCGAGATTGTATTCGATAACCTCGATGGGCTGAAAGCAAACTATCGCCAGAAGCAAATTTAGCATTATTTACCCCCTTTTTCTATGTGTTTCCTAATATAACCATATATTCACGATGGTCAACATAAGTGACCCCTTGACAAATACGGTTTTTTTGTTATAATGATATGTAAACAAATGTTTACATATTCAGGAAAAGGTAATGTTTAAGGATTACGATACCCGCATCGTCGATCGTTATACGGTTACGGTTATTTCACCGAAAGACGTTGCCGCTAAACGACAGATGATCTGTTAGGAGGAAAGTCATGAAAACAAAGAATAAAATTCTGAAGGCGATTCAGGATTTTGTGGATGATTATGGATATCCACCGTCGATCCGCGAAATCGCCAAAAAAATACATCTCAAGAGTACCAAGGCAGTGAAGGTGCATTTGGACAATCTGGCAAGCGAGGGCCTTATTGAACGGGTTTCCGGCCAAGCAAGAGGCATACGCATCAAGCCAAAATCAATACCTATTGTCGGCAGGGTTACTGCAGGGTTACCAGAACTTGCCTTCGAAGAAGTAGAAGGGTCCTTCACCATATCGCAGTGGCGTGATTGCTTTCTGCTCAAGGTAAAAGGCAATAGCATGATAAATGCCCATATCTATGATGGTGACATGGTCGTTGTTAAACCAGCCAGAAATGCACTCGATAATGAAATCATCGTCGCTAATGTAGGAGATGAAACAACAATTAAAAGGCTACGAAGAATCGGTAAAGAACTCGTCCTGCAGCCAGAGAACGATACCTACCCCATTATTAGAGAGGCATTCGAAGTGATCGGTAAAGTTATCGGCGTCATAAGAAAACTATGAAAAATTCGCTCCTCGTAATAAACAAAGAGGAACAACAACCCCATTTCTCCCGTTGTCATTGCGAGGAGCTCCCCTATGCCCTTCATGAGATTGTCCCGTACGCAGCACGAGGATTCTCGCTTTACGGAACTTCGCTTACGCTCGCAATGACAGGAAAAAAGGCCGTCATTACGAGGACTCCGAGCCTGCCGAGGAGGACGAAGCAATCTACAACTCCCCCACCGTCATTGCGAGGGGCAAAGCCCCGAAGCAATCTACACATTCTCACCGTCATTGCGAGACCGCCAAAGGCGGACGAAGCAATCTCCGCGGAACCATAGATGAATAAACAATACAACATATACATACTGACCAACGAACATAATAACGTCCTATACACGGGAGTTACAAGCAATTTAAAGAAAAGAGTATACGAGCATAAAAAGAAACTGATATCTGGTTTTACAAAAAAGTATAACACTAATAAACTAGTATACTATGAAACATTTGACAATGCATACAATGCAATCGTAAGAGAGAAAAAAATTAAAGGGGGATCAAGAAAAAAGAAAATTGATTTGATAAACAGAATGAATCCAAAATGGAAGGACTTATACGATGATATATGAGATTGCTTCGCTTACGCTCGCAATGACAGGAAAAGGTTATCATTGCGAGGAGCTCCCCCATACCCTCCCGTCATCACACGGGCTCCATCGACGCGAGATTACGAACACCCGCTTTAGCTAAAAGGGACTGCAAGCTATGTACATCTGTATTGACCTGGACGCTTTTTTTGTATCCGTAGAACAAGCGCTGGACCCATCATTATTATACAAACCAGTGATCGTCGGCGGGCTGCCCCAGGAAAGAGGCGTAGTTGCTTCGGCATCGTATGAAGCAAGAAAATTCGGCATCCGCTCAGGCATGCCCACTTCCCTTGCTTACCGGCTCTGCCCCCGGGCAATATTCTTAAGAGGGAATTTTCAGCATTACCGGCTGTACTCGAACCGATTTCATGGGATCATAAGTTCCTATTCACCAGAAGTAGACATGGCATCAATAGACGAAGCGTATATTAATACAGCGGGAACACAGCGTCTATTCGGCACGCCTCTCGAATTAGCCTATAAAATGAAAACCAAGATAAAAGAAATCCTGAACATTCCATCCTCCGTCGGCATTGCTCGAACAAGAGTATTCTCAAAAATCGCCTGCGAGCAATCCAAACCCAACGGCACCATCGCGGTTGCGCAAAAAGACGAAATACCGTTTCTCACGCCCCTCGGTGTTCATGTTCTACCCGGCATCGGGCCAAAAAATGTTGCGGTTCTTAAAAACCTGAACATCAACACAGTACAAGAATTACTAACAACCCCGGACTGGATATTGGAAACTGCTTTGGGCAGTTACTATAAAATACTCAAATTCTTCATACAGGGCGGTGACTATCAATGCTCAGATACGATGAAATCCATCAGCCGTGAAACAACCCTGCATGAAGATACTCTGAATCGAGACCTTATCTATGCATTATTATTCTACCTTACCGAGCGTGCATGTAGCACACTGCGCAAAAATAAATTACTCGCCAGAACAGTGACGGTAAAGACGAGATTCTCCGATTTTAAGACGATATCCAGGCGAACTAAAATACCTGCTTGTAACGCCCAGCAAATAATTTTTGAATTCGGTACAAAGATCTTAGAGGAAATTCTGAAGGAAAAGAAACGAATAAGGCTGATCGGCATTGCTTTATCAGGCTTTGATTACGATGGTCTACAATCCTCCATGTTCATGTTAAAGGAAGAACGCCTTAATCGATTGAATTACGCTCTGGATAAGGCACGCAACAAGTTCGGATTCAATGTTCTTTTTGCTGCTAACACCACCGTATTAAAGAAGCACTTCAAAAAAAGTGAGCATGGCTACACCCTACACACCCCTTCTTTATCACAGTAATTATGGTATCGGCGGTGCCGAATTCGAAACCCTGTTCGAACACCTGAACAGGAATGACCTGAAGAGTTGTGGGTTGGTCGACATCACATTCTTCGGATTACACGAATTCATAAAACTTGCCAAACAATACGACATAAAGCCCATTATTGGCGCGAGAATCTCTTTCACCGAAGAAAAATGTAACAAAGCCTATCTGATCGTGCAAAATCAAGAAGGCTATCGCAATCTCTGTAAAATAATCACCGAAATGTCATTCAAGAGGATCAAAATCGCCTATATAAAAGAACATACCAGCGGCATTATCTTGCTTACGAATTCACTCAAGTTATTAAGAAAATTGGGACCGTCATTCTCACAGAAATATTATCTCCTTCTCCCCTACCACGCCGTGATAGATAACACATTCCCGGCGATTGCTACAAACGAAATATTCTACGTCACAAAAAAAGAAAAGACATTGTATAGGCTAATGTGTGCAATAAAAGAAAATCCTTATGAAAGCAAATCTACAATACCGAATCACCTCCTGAGCAACGAGAAATTCAACAGAATATTCGCTGAATACCCCTCGGCGATACGTAACAATATCGAATTATCTGAAATGTGTAACTATATTCCGGAGAACGAAGGATGGATATTCCCGGAATCAAACGGCACCCTCTATGAAATAATAAGAAAAAAGTGCAAGAGATTGTCCAGTGGAGAGAAAAAACGTCTCGAGCATGAGTATAAGATCATCACAGACACTGGATTTGCACCACATTTTTCTCTCGTTTACCATTTGAAAGAATTCGCTCTCGAAAAAGGCATCGGCATGAATGTACGCGGTTCGGCCGCGTCATCTTTCATTCTTTACAAGCTGGGTCTTTCAATAACTGACCCGATAAAACATAATCTGCCATTCGAGAGATTTCTCAATCCCCAGCGTACTGAACCGCCCGACATCGACGTCGATGTCGAATTCAGCGAACGCGAAAGACTGATCCGTGAGATATATAAGAAATTCGGCAACGATCGCGTTTCGCATATATCAGTGATCAATCGATTCAAACGCCGGGCGAGCTTTCGCGAAACAGCCCGTGTTCATGGTATTACACCGCGTGAACTGAAAATGATCAAAAATCATATCGAAGAGAACGCGATCCGCGCAATACATGACCTTTCCGAGAAGATCATCGGTTATCCCCACTATTTTTCATGCCATCCAAGTGGTATAGTAATAACACCAAACAGCATACGCGACCATGTCCCCCTATACCCCAGTCCTGCAGATCAAATCACCCACCTGGACAAGGATGGAGTAGAGATGATCGGGCTGGTCAAGATCGATATACTCGGAGTGCGCGGCTTCCCCCAGTTATACCTATCAAGAGAAAAAGTAAACTTTAACGACTCCGAAGTATACAAATTTATTGGTGAAGCAAAAACCCTGGGCTGTTTCCAAATAGAAAGCCCTATGGTCAGGTATATGCTAAAAAGGATCAAGCCAAAAACAACTATGGACATTGCCAATGCCATAGCCATCATCCGCCCCGGACCGGCTCGGGGTGGGATGAAAGAAAGATTCTTAAAACGTACCAAAGGAGAAGAAAAAGTAGACTATCCACATCCAAAACTTCAAGAGGCATTGTTAGATACCCTCGGCATACCCGTATATCAGGAACAAATACTGCAAATCGCTCACGACTTCGCACATTTTTCACTGAGTGATGGTGATATGTTAAGAAGGGCAATGACAAAAGTACGTAATCCGGACAGCATGAAAGAACTCAAAGAAATATTTTTCTCCAAAGCGGAAAATATGGGATACAATTCACGCGAGATCGAACCGGTCTGGGATCGCATAAGATCGTTCTCTTCTTTCGGGTTCAACAAAGCACACAGTATAACTTATGCGACTCTTGCGTATTTGTCGGCCTATCAAAAATATCACGAACCGGAAAGATTCTTCTGTCAGGTAATAAACAACAAAGGAGGCTACTATCCAACTGTCGCATACATAAACGAAGCAAGAAGGCGGGGAATAAAAATAGTCGCACCGGACATCAGCAAGAGCGAACGTAAGTTCACAGTCTGCGGATCATCCCTCCTTACTGGACTGGATGAGATAAGCGAGCTCTCCAGAGAAACAATCATGCAAATAAGCAAAATGCGGCCGTACCGGAACGCACGGGATTTTTTCTACCGAGTGCGTCCTTCGATCGACGAAGGTATCCCCCTCATAAAATCCCGAAGCCTCGATATATTCGGTAATACCTGGCCCGAACTATATTTTCTTCTTTTGGACTCAAAAGCAGCCAAGCAAGCAATTCCTAACTTATGCGAAAAAGTTCCTAAATTAAGAGACTTTAGCGATAATATTAAAGTAAAATACCAATTACAAACGATCGGTTTCATCCCCGAACAACATATCCTGGAGATATTCTACCCAGAACGCGAATTACGCCTTTCAAGACCACTCAATAAGAAAAAACTTGTGGGTACCCTTATTACCAAGAGAACGATACGCACAAGAAATAATAAATTGATGTGTTTTTTGACCATAGACGATGAAACAGATATTCTTGAGGTCGTAATATTTCCGAACAGATATGACCCGACCAAAATCGGTCCCGTAATGGGAGTATCAGGGACTATACAGGATGATTCATTGATCGCAGATTTCTACAGAGATCTACCATTCATTTACAAC
>CP070802.1:1631898-1650720 GCA_020343595.1 Caldifarciminota bacterium
AATACCCTCAACTGGCTGGTGCAAAACAAAGTCGAAACCATGACCGGTATCCTGGTGAATATTCTTGTTTCACTTTTCACTATGGTATCTAATTCATAACCCTGTGTACACAAAAACGCGGCATCGAGTGGAATCATGACTTCAGCTACCCTCCTTGTCGAAAAATTGAATAGACGGGAAGCAAGTTTGCTGGCTTCTTCTTCATACTCACTCATCGCGTGCACAATATCAAGACGCTGGATTGAGTGAGATTCACCTGCGCTGCGAAAGATAGCTGCAATAAACTTTGCTATATTGGCATACAGCCAGACGACCGGATAGGTGATGATCTCGATATAGTAGATTGCGCCGGAAAGTGTTGTCATCGTGCTAACTGGATGGGTAAGGGCAATCGACTTAGGGATAAATTGACCAAAGAATAACGAAAAAAGGGAAAGTGTGACAGTAGATACGATAATACCGTTATCACCCATTACGTCGACGAAGAACCGCGCATACAGAGTCGATGCAACAACAATAATGAAATTCTCGCAAACCAAGATAGTGGAAAAGAATCGTTCGGGACGAGCAACGAACTTCTCAACCCGCAAGGCCCATTTCTTTTTCTCCCACTTTGCTTTGAGTATCTTTATTCTCTCAATGCTGACAAGACCCGTTTCACTGGCTGTGAAGATGCCAATGCTTATCGAAAGAATTAGTGGTAGAATGAAATCTATCAAAGTTTCCTCACCAGTACCTTCTCGATGATACGGTCATGAATCTCCTCGACCGTCAGCTCAAGGTTTGATATCTTAATGGTTGCTTTCTCACTGGGAATTCCCCCAAAGTGGCTCAATATATACCCGGCTAGCCTCTCGCCTTCATCGGCAAATGGCTCAACATGCAAGATACGCGCGAGATCGCCGATATTGATATCTCCCTCGAAAAGAAAAGTATGGCTGTCGATTTTCTTATAAGGGAGATCCGCTATTTCATCATACTCATCAATGATCTCACCAAAGAGGGATTCAAGGATATCCTCAAGCGTGACTATGCCAGTGAAATTACCATATTCATCAACAACAATGCTTATATGGATCCCCTGCTTCCTGAACTCACCGAGCAAGTTATCGAGGTGCTTGGTCTCTGGAACTACGTAGAGCTCTCGCATCATATCCTTGATGGTCGTTTCAGGCGACTGCTTGCGGATGCTGTGTTTAAAGAGATCCTTAGCATAAAGGATACCGATGACCTCGTTCTTCTCATCAAAAACACATATCCTTGAGTGTTTTTCATCTGTGATTATCTTTCTGGCTTCTTCAATGCTCGCTGGTGCCTCAACTCCCACCACTTTTTGCCGCGGTGTCATTATCTGACTCACGGTCATCTTGCCAAATCTAAGTATCTGAAAACCGAATTGCTCTTCGCCTTCGTCGAGCACTTTGAAACGTTTGGCCTCGGATAGCATCAATTTGATCTCTTTGTCGGAAATCGTATCTGGTCGTGCTATCATCTGGCGACCAAGCACACGGTGCATGACTCCTTCCATGCCGCGTGAAATCGGAGAAAACAGCCAGGATAGATACTCAACGGCCTTGCCAAAACGCAGCGCAAGAATTTCAGCATTGGCTATGGCAACTGTCTTGGGCGCGATTTCTCCGAAGATGAGTATTATAGATGTCATCAGGATGAACTCCACGACGAACGATACCGTTGTGTCGAGATTATAGCGGTGGATCGCCTGAAGCAGTATGACCGCACCAACCGACGATGCCCCTACATTCACCAGCAGGTTAGCAAGAAGTATTGTCGCCAGCGTCTTGCCGGGGTTTTTCTTTATTCTCTCGAGCGTCCGGGATCCTCTTTTCCTTTCGAACAAAAGAGTCTTGAGTCTGAAACGGGATATTGAGAATATCGCTGCTTCCATACCGGAAAAGAATGCACTGAAACACAGGAATACGCAGATGAGCAGAATATTGACCGGGAGATTATTCATTGCCAAGATACCCTGCGCACTTCATGTCCATTTCTACACTATTCTGTTTGCTGTCGTGGTCGTAGCCGAGAAGATGCAGGAGCCCGTGTAGTATGAAATATTTCAAGTCATAAGGATCCCGTGCCATATCATTAGAGATATATATTTCGGAAACCTCCCCCATGTTAAAGGCGATAACGTTGGTCGTTCGTTTCTTATTAAGATAGATTTCGTTGAGATGCTTCATATAGGTTCCATCTGCAATGACAATATTCACCGTGGGAATATCCCTCTTCTCCTCTCTGATAACCTTCCTTACCAGCTTGCGAATGGATCGCCTGTCAATATGCTGCCGACCCGCTGTGTTATAGATGTTAATTTGCATCAATTGGATGGTGCCTGGATCGTGTACTTATCTTTCTGTTCTTCCTTCACCGCCGGTTACCCGCCTATTAGCCTGTTCATAATCGACACGCGGATGAAATACTCCCGTCAGGATCGGTATAAAGGCGGTCTTGATTTGCTCAAGGTCGCTACGGTTTATTGGACAGTCATCTAGCTGTCCGTCATTGAATTTCTTGTCGATGTTGTCCTTTACGATCTTACGGATCTTGGCAACGGTGATATTATGCTCGCCCCGCGCAGCAGCTTCAACGGTATCTGCGAGCATAACCAGTGCAGTTTCCTTGGTCTTTGGCCTTGGCCCCGGATACCTGAAGGAATCCTGCGCGGCATCCTTCGACTCGGCAAGGGCCATTTTATAGAACATCTCTATCATTGAAGTACCATGATGCTGCTCGATGACCTCAATCAATTTCCTGGGCAGTTTCATTCTCCGTGCGGTGTCGATGCCGTCTTTCACGTGAGAAATTATGACCAGAGCGCTCATTTGCGGTTTCAACGTATCATGCGGGTTGCGCATGCCTATCTGATTTTCAATAAAATACTCAGGTTTCTTCAACTTTCCAATGTCATGGTAATACGCACCTACCCTGGCGAGAATGGGATCAGCGCCGATGAAACGGGCTCCGGCTTCAGCAAGATTACCCACAACGATCGAATGATGGTATGTCCCTGGTGCTTCAATTGCCATTTCCTTGAATATGGGTAAGTTGAGATTCCCTAGTTCAAGCAGTGTGAGATCGGTCGTGAAATCAAATAGTCTTTCGAACAAAGGAAGAAACAAAACGAAACTCAGATTCACGAGAATACTGTTAAAAATACCGGTTCCAAGGTGCATCAGGTTTATACCACTGTCGGACAGGTAAATGTCGATAAAGAGAATTGCGCTCACATTGGCTACCGCCAGATAGATCAATGGCCTGTAGAATGCCAATCTTGAATCGATTGTCTGGCTCGAGAAGCAAGCAACGAGTCCGCTCACAAAAAGAAATGTGAACATACCGATCGAATTGCTGACGACTCCGAAAATTGTCGCAAAGATTGCGGAGAACAAGATTGCCACCTGGAAATTGAAATACAAGGCGAACATAAATATAAAGAATGCCACAGGCGTCAAATACACCATGTCCGTTACATATGTGAACCTACCGATGATGAGATATGCTGCGGAAAGTAGACAAACAAAGTAGAGATTCTTCAATTCGAACAGTTTGGCATTTGTCGTTCGGTCGAACTTGAACATGAAAAAGAGCAGCGCCAGATAAAGGATATTCCGAAACAGAAGGGTCTTGATTATCTCCCAGGTTCCTATTGACGTGTATGTGCTTTCCAAAGCGAGGATTTTCTCCATGGTTTCGCTGTCGACCCTCTTGTGTTTCTCGGCCACGATCTCGCCTCTCAGAACTTTTCCTTTTGTCTTAGGAATATTAGCAAAAACCTCATCTATTCGTTCTTCTGTCCTATCCGAATTGAACACGATATTTGGATTTATAAAGAATGATACAAGATTACGGTATTCGGCCGGTTGGTTAATTGAGGCCACCCCGACTGCTTCATCGATTGAAAAAAGGCGATCCATGGATTCCAGGGTCTCTTCCTTACCGCTGACTATCGCTACAATACGATTGTCGGCTCCTTTCTGGTTCACTATCCCACCGGCATAGAGTTCAGAAACAGTCTTGCGCAAGCGCTCAAGAGTGGTCCTTGGGTTCCGCAACAAATACCTGATGGTACCACTGCCAAGCGCGTACTGCCTCTGGATGAGAGGAATCATCGAGTCTCTTCTTATATTCAACGCCCGCAGTGAGTCTATCAATGCCAACAATCGCCCGACATCAGCAGTTATGCTACTGAACACCGTATTGTCCAATTCATAAACAGGTGGAATTCTTCTGGCAATCTCTTCGCGCTCCTCCTCCAACCTCTGCTCAGTCTTAGGAATATAGAAGTCGTACGGCGCGATAATATCGTAAGGTGCGATCTCGCCAGTCGTAAGGTCGTATTTCTGGGGCACCGCTGGTGGCGGAAAGATAATGTTTAGCAGCAGTATCGTTCCTATGAATAGAAGAAGTCTAGGTTGTATTTTTGGTATCATACGCTTTGATAATCTTTTGCACGAGGTGGTGCCTGACCACATCTTTCTCGCTCAGATATATGAATTCAATACCGTCTATTTTCTTCAGCAGGTGCTGTATTTCTATCAAACCTGAGAAAACGTTGGGCGGAAGGTCAACCTGAGTGATATCACCGGTCACCACGACCTTGGAACGCCAACCCATCCTTGTCAGGAACATTTTCATCTGCATGCCCGTCGTGTTCTGTGCCTCATCCAGGATGATGAACGAATCATTCAAAGTTCGGCCCCTCATGTAAGCGAGGGGTGCAACCTCTATGGTCTTCATATCCAGATAACGTCGAATCCGATCATAGGGGAGAAAATCGTTGAGAGCATCATATAGCGGCCGTAGATAAGGATCTACCTTCTCCTCAATGGCTCCTGGCAAGAAACCGAGTGATTCGCCCGCTTCGACAGCCGGGCGGGTGAGTACCAGACGTTCTACTTTCTTGTCAATCAAAAATGATACAGCTTTGGCTACGGCAAGATATGTCTTGCCTGTACCAGCCGGTCCAATGCTTACCACAATGTCATGGTCGTCAATCGCCTCCATGTAAACGGACTGCCCGGAAGACTTTGCCTTAATCAACCGCTTCGGGGTAGAGATAGTATTGCCATGTCCTATCCCCTGTTTACCGCCACCAGTATCAGGAATTTGATCCTGACCGCCTGCTGCGTTCTTTAGACGGTCATTAAGCATCTTCTGCGCTGCTTTAACACTTTTTTCGGCGCCTTTAAGATAAATGTAATTATCGCGCATCGATACGTTGATCCTGTAGCGCGACTGTATCTCTTTCAGAAAATCGTCTTGAAATCCGGAGATTATTGTTGGATCACAACCTGAAATTGGTATTGCTACTTTCACTTGAATGGGAGGGGCGGATGTTCAGCCCCTCCCTTGTACATCATTCATGAGGTATCATAAATTCCTGATTCGGATATATCCAATCAGGATCTTTGATCTTGTCTTTATTTGCCTCGTAGATTTCGGGCCATCTTTTTGCATCGGAGTATATCGACAGATACGATGCAATCAACCACAGGCAATCCCCGGATCCGACCGTGTATTGATCCAGAGTCGGGATGAGTAGTACCCAGCCCGGGTAAATGAGATTGGGGTCGGTTATCTTATCTGTATTCGCTTCATGTATCATTGGCCACTTTGAACCATCGCGATACACTTTACGCATACTTGCAATCTTCGATAACCAATCTCCCTCAAGCACCGTATATCTGCCCCACTGGCAACGTTTCCATGTTTCTCTCAGCTCTGCTGCCTGCTCACTCAAACCCGAGTACATCATTTCCATCTTGGATGCCGAGGTCCTCAATTCGGCAACCTCAGGCTCCAGTGCTGCAATTTCTGCATTCACCTGGTCGAGTTCGGCCATGACGCTGGCAAGCTCAGCCTGTGCTTCCTCTTCAGTCATTTTCTCTTGAGCAAAAGCAATTACAGGAACCACGAAGCATAGAACAAGTCCGATTGATAGTATCTTTTTCATTTCGTCCTCCTCACTTCGCGCAGCGGGCATCGATCTTCGCCTGCAATTCATCGATTTCAGCCTGCAGTGCTGCTATGTCCGCTTCGAGTTCTGTACGCCTTGCCATCAGTTCGTCTTTTTCTGCCTGTAGACCAGCCAGTTTCTCCTGTGCAGATTCGAGGGCAGCTCGGGCTTCAGCCAAAGCATCGAGCGTTTCCTGCTTCGCCATCTTTGGACCGCAACCGATAATCAAGACGGCCAGGAACAATAACGCAAGTGTCTTTTTCATAATACCTCCTCCCTGCATTCTTGTCATATATCAAACTATATGCATATTTGACAGTATGTCAATAGCCAAAAATATCGCATACCGAGACTAATATCATCCGAGACATGCGTCAATTCATGCGTTTTTCAACACGCTTTGTGCAGCATCTGTTGACTTTTATCGCTGAATGGCTATCATTTGGCATGGGAATTCATGCCATAATAGTAGCTGCTGGTGCGGGGAGAAGATTCGGCGGCAAGAAGCAATTCATCAAAGTTCGAGGACGCCCCCTCTTCTTCTACGCGGCATCCGTCTTTCAAAACCATGGCAAAATCGACACGATCACACTGGTTGTTCCGAAATCAAGGATTAGAAGTACCAGAAAGGCAATCAAAGATGCCGGGTTGAGCAAGATACGCAGCGTCGTTGCGGGCGGCAAGAGAAGACAGGATTCAGTTGTCAGCGGCCTGCGGTCATTGAGAAGCAAATCGGGTATCGTAATCATCCACGACGCGGTGAGGCCGCTGGTCACGCAGTCGATGTTAACAAAGGGCATTGCCATGTGCCGCAAACGCAAAGCGGTGATTCTTGCAGTAAGAGTGAGCGATACAGTCAAACGGGTCGTCAGGCGCCGGGTTCAGGATACTCTGCCGCGTGAAGGCCTTTTTCTTGTTCAAACACCGCAGTTCTATGACCTGCGGATCATCCGAAAAGCCATGAAGCAAGCCGATTTTCGTATTGAATACACCGATGAATCCGCAATTCTCGAATCGCTTGGCAAACCGGTTTACGTGTGCAAGGGCGACCCGCGCAACATAAAGGTCACTGATCGCAAGGACCTGGTAATAGTCGAGAGAACGTTGTCATGAGACGAGTAATAATCCTGGGTTCAACAGGTTCCATAGGACAGAATGCTGTTCGGGTAGTCCAGGATCTTGGCGATTACAAAGTGGTCGGACTGGCAGCGTACGGTAATCACCGTCTACTATCTGAACAAGCCTCCATGCTTAAACCGCAGATAGTCACGATAATCAAGGACAAGAACGCCAAACAACTTGGAAAAGAACTGGGCCACATAAAATTGTGCATTGGTGAAAACGGCATCGCAGAAATGATAGACACTCTCGATGCCGATAAGATCATATGCGCCCTGGCAAGTTCCATCGGGATCAAAGGAATCATCCGGGCGCTCGAAAAGAAGATTGAGCTGTGCCTTGCTACAAAGGAAGTACTGGTAAATTACGGAAATCTTGTCATGAAAAAAGCGCGGGAATCAGGGACAAAGATCATCCCCATCGATAGTGAACATTCAGCCATCTACCAGTGCCTCGAGGGTAGGAAGAAAGAAGATATCATGAATATCATACTGACCGCCTCGGGTGGCCCGTTTTTCAATAGATCATTACGTAATGTCAGCAAAAAGGATGTCTTGAACCATCCAGTCTGGAAAATGGGTAAGAAGATCACGGTAGATTCCGCCACAATGATGAACAAGGGGCTGGAAGTGATTGAAGCGTATCATCTATTCGGCTTCCCGGCACAGATGATCAAAGTCGTCATCCACCCTGAGGCAATATGCCATTCAATGGTTCAATTCAGGGATGGTACGTTGCTAGCACAGTTATCTACCCCGGACATGCGCTTACCCATACAATACGCACTCACTGCACCGGCCCGACTGTCTTCATCGACGGACTATCTGGACATCACGCAGGCCCGATCACTCACCTTTGCCTCGCCTGATTACGAAAAATTCCCCTGTCTCAGACTGGCATACGAAGCACTTGAATCAGGTAGCACCATGCCGGCAGTACTCAATTCTGCGAACGAGGAGGCGGTTAAACTCTTTCTTGAAGACAAGATCAAATTCAACCAAATACCATCAATTATAGAGAACGTTATTCAACAACATCAACCCCGCGATGGTGACCTCGAACACTATTTACATGCCACCATGTGGGCAAAGGAAGTAGTCAGGAAGAACGTATGCTAGTAACCTTGCTCGCCTTTCTCTTCATACTGGCTTTTTCGATAACAATACATGAATTCGGCCACTTCCTGATGGCCAAACTCTTTAAGATACCAGTTGAGAAATTTTCCATAGGTTATGGTCCGCCGCTCATCCGTAAGAAGATCGGTGAAACTGATTTTCGCATCGCCTATTTCCCGCTGGGCGGCTTCGTCAAGATCGCAGGTGAAGATGAAGGCGAAATCACACAGAGAAAGACTGAATCAAGACGGGAAAGGAACACTGAAAGCACAGAAAAAACGGATGCAAAAGGTCCTGATGCCAAGGTCGCTGGCTTTTATGATGCACCAATATATAAGCGCGTACTCATTGTGCTCAGTGGACCGCTTTTCAACATATTCTCGTCATGCTTCGTGTTCATGGTGGTAATCGGCATATATGGAATGCTATCAAACCCATACATGAAAGTCGAGGTCGAACCCGGTACTGTCGCCGACAACGCCGGGCTACTGACCAACGATTCAATAGTCACTATCTCCGGAACGCGTGTGAGTGATTGGGATGAGGCATCAGAGATACTTGCAGAACGAGAGGGCGAGGAAGTCACTGTAGGCTTCATGCGCGACGGAATGTTTTTGGAAAGAGACATTGTCGTCAGACTAGATTCATTGGGTATCATACCCCTGGTACCGCCGATCCTTGGGTCTCTCAAACTTGATGGTCCAGCCCAAAAGGGAGGCATGAAGGAAGGTATTCGTATTCTAAAAATCGATGAAGACAGCATCCATTCGTGGTACCAAATGATAGAAATCGTGCGCGCATCAAGAAACATTCCGCTGCATTTTGTCTGGCAAGAGGATGGTGTCATCAAGGATGCCGAGATCACCCCCGTGCCCTTTTACGACCCTATAAGTACCGACACGATCGGACAGATAGGCGCGATTATGCCCCTGGAGCGCAAACACGTTCCAGTAACAGAAGTTGTTTCGCTTTCAGTCCAGCGAAGCATCGAGGTGTTGTGGTTGACCCTGAAGACCCTTTATCAACTCATTATCGGACGTATTTCACGTCGGTCAATCGGCGGTCCCATTGCGATCGCACAGTTGAGTGGTGAGTCGGCGCGCTGGGGGTTTGAGAATCTCTTAGGACTTCTGGCAATCATATCGATAAATCTTGGATTGATAAATCTGTTCCCGATTCCCGCACTCGACGGCGGTCATGTCTTGATATCGATCATCGAAGCGATACGGAAGAAAAGGTTTTCCCATCGAACGCGCCTGATCATCCAGCAGGTAGGCTATGCGATCATCCTGTTGCTCATCATTTTCGTCACCTTCAACGACATAACTAGATGATTTGCGTCATCTTGGATTCAAACGGATTCAAGCAGATATGCACCGATACTCAAATCCGTGGCATCAATAACTCCTTAGGGTTATGAAGGTTCTTCTCTACAATCCAGCGCCTAGCCAACGTCGCTATACACCCTTTGAGGCACTCAGGGGAAGTCCCTTCTTCAGGAGACCGAATTATGATGCAATGCGACTCGCACATTTGGTCAGGAATCATGATTTCCTATACGTCGACGAGCATATTGAGACGCTACCTGACTTCTCACCCGATATCGTGGTAATCCACGCACCGCTTAACCTCGGTCGTCACGCCGAAAATCTGGTAATCTCCAACTGGGACACCGAAGTACCTACAATATTCTACGGCTCGTATCCAACGCTATTTCCATCCAACACCACGAGGTACTGTACATCAACCGTCATCGGCGATATATGTGCCGTATGGAACAATATCGTGGCTGATTTCAGAAAGAAAAAACTCAAGAAGATCTACACGTCGGAGAAGATCCGACATTTCGATGTAGATAGACAGTTTGAAATGAGATTTGGTTTCAATCCCTTCTTCTCGCAGATAAGGACATCTTTTGGCTGCCACTGCGAGGAAGAACACAGAGATTACTGCTACGAGAATGTACTATTCAAGAACGCGGTTCGCTGGAATATCAAAAAAGCGGCTGAAGCAATTGCCCAGACAAAGCGAAAAGCAATATTCGTCCTTGATGATGATTTTCTCTACGACATCAAGTACGGTATGAAACTCCTCGAAATGTGCTGGCGCTACAAAAAAATGTGGATATTTCAGACTACGAGCGCTGTCTTCGAAAGGCCGGAGCTATTCCGTCGACTACGTGACGATGGTGTCCGCATTATCTACCTGAAAGAGGACTGGCTGGGAAGGGATCTAATGAAGAACATTGAGAACGAAGCGTTCTTGAAAGAAAAGGAGTATCAAATAGGGATGATACACAATTGCCGTATTACCGCCGGCTGCAAAATAAGATTAGGATATGAAGGAGAAAACACTCAGTTCTATCAACGTCTTTTGAAATTCCTTACAAAACTGAGGATCGACATAGTAGAACTTGCTGTCCAAACTCCCCTCCCAATGACAGAAACACACAAAGCATACCAGGCAAAGGGACAGATCGTAGAGGATTACTCCCTGTATGATCAATGGATGCCCGTTGTCAATACTCCAGGTATGGCACCGCAGGCGCTCTACTCAACTATGGAGTGGCTACGGGACCGCTTCTACTCGTGGGATTCTATAATGTTGCGTAATATAATCGTATCACCACGACTCGGTTTCTATAACACTGTTTTCTTCTATCTGATTCCAAACCTTTCATATCGTAGTAATTTTCTCGAAAAGGTTGGATACCCACCATAATACAGGCCAGTACACCGGTCTACTTCAATCCAAGATATTTGTGCACCTGAGGAATAATTCTGACATCATCGATCAAGTCTAATGCCCTCTCCTGCACATCCAGCAAATCAGTGATGCGTGTACCGTAGACCGGTTGAATGACCAACGGTATACTTTTCCGCACTCGGGCAATTATCTCACAAACCTTCATAATTTCACTTACCTGGATGTCATTCGTTACTACTGCCTTCACAAACACGGAGCTCTGCGAAGCGCAGATCAGTGCACGCTCATGTTCTGCCCACATTTGAGATTGCCGCGTAGCAGTAGGTATTTTGAAATCCAGAGCTATGGTGTCAAAATGATCAACGACTCCTTCCAGCGCTCCGGGTAGCGAACCATTCGTTTCGAGGTACAATGATTTCCTCAACCGTTTGAGCGCAAGGCAGATCTCGGTCAAGAAATCCTTTTGCAGCAACGGTTCACCACCGGTGATCGCGACAACTCTATCTCCAACCTTCTCGCAAACAGAATCAATGGTGACCGGGTTTGTGAAACGCTCATTTTTATATAATAACACTCCGGTTCTTGACCTTGCATCCTGGGTATCACAATACGCGCATGATAAGTTGCATCCGTAGAATCTGACAAATGTCATCCTCTGCCCCACCAGCAAACCTTCACCCTGCAGCGATGAGAAAATTTCTCTAACAAAACCCTTCATTGGAATAAGAATTGCTGCCTATCGATTCCTAACGGCGATTACTGAATGAATGATCTCATTTCATCCAGTTGACCTTGCACCGCAATGTATATATCTTGTCAACCTCTTTTACGTAATCCTGCGTAACGCTATCTGCAAAAGACATGGGATCGATACCGTAGTCGGCAAGACCCTTGGTTTTTACGGGCGTATTGTGTGAAGAAATGTTGATCCCGATATGGATGAGCGAAGAAATAGGTGTTACGGTGGCGACTGACACTGACAGTTTCGAGTCATCATCGAAGAGATCGGTATGCTTCCGTGTCACAGCAAGACCGCCGATCTGCCGGTTCATGGCATCCTTAACGAGGTTTATCAGCAATAACTGCCTGAGTACGTTCTTCTCCAGATCTGTGTCATGGTGCTCAATGATGAAGTGAAGCATATCTTCTGAGTATATCCTGTTACCAGCCTTCAGGTCTTCAATATCGGCCATCGCAGACCTCTTTACATCACAGGGCCCTCGAAAGGCGACGATCGAGTCACCGATAATATCAAACGCAGAATAGGCGAAATTACTTCTGAGTTGCTCACCTGTATAGGTGATCTTGTCGCTCACGACCCGGTACTTCATTCCTCGATCAATCTATCAAGATGTTCCTGGGCAGACTTATTATCGGGCGAGAGCTTGAGAACGAGTCTGAATGCATCGCGCGCGTCGCTTTTCTCATTGAGGGCCTCATAAGCAATGCCCAGGTTATAATAGAGCTTGGGATCTGTTTTCTGTATCTTCTCTGCCCTACGCAGAATTCTTATTGCCTCTTCGTAACGCTGGCTCAAAATGTAGAATCCACCCAACTCGATCAGATCGCTGTAGTCATCGTTCATAGTTTCCTGATCTTATCGATATCCTCATTGCGTCCGAGCAATATGAAAACGTCACCGGATATGACCTCGTCATCCCCGCCAGGACCGACAATGAACTCCTCCTTGAAATCTGTGGAGCCATCAGGTTTGGAGTAGGGTATTTTCCTCTTGATCGCAACAACACTGACCTTGTACTTTTCACGTAGTTTGAGTTCGGACAGTGTCTTATTGGCAAATCTCTTTGGCACAACCATCTCGACAATGCCATATGTTTCCGAGACCTCGATGAAATCGAAGATCTTGGGACTCGCAAGACTTTGAGCAAGACGGTCAGCCATTTCTCGCTCCGGAATTGTAATCCGGTCAGCCCCGACCTTCTTGAGGATCTTCGAGTGCAGGTCACCCCTTGCCTTTACGATAACCTGCCTGACCCCGAGTTCCTTCAAGGTGAGAGTGATCATGATGCTGTCTTCGACAGTATCACCCATGCTCACTATTGCCGTGTCGAAATCCTGTACACCCAGTTCGCGTAGTGATTTCTCATCAGTGGCATCAAGAACTACTGCCTGTGATACTATCCCTTCCATCGCTTTCACCTGCGCCTCGTCCTTGTCAATTGCCAGAACGTCAAAATCCTTCTCGCTCAGGGCACGGGCAATGCTTGAACCAAAACGACCCAGGCCAATAACCACAAATTGTCTCATTCATCCTCCTCTTATCTTGCCACCGCGTATCCTTTTCTGCAGGTGAGAGATCAAACCTCCGTCACCGAGTATTCCCATAACAAAATCCGGCAATCTCGACGATTGCACCATCTTTCCTGTCTTACAGTTCTTGACGAAACCATCTTCGAGGTCAATCTCTATTTCATCACCATGCTCAGCAATGCGTGCGGCCCCCGGGGCAACGATAACGGGCAAACCAAGATTGATTGCATTCCGAAAGAAAATACGCGCAAATGAATCAGCAACAACCGCGCTTATGCCGAAGAATTTCAAGCATGTTGCGGCTTGTTCGCGCGATGATCCGCAGCCGAAATTCTTTCCCGCAACGATGATATCACCAGGCTTTGCTTTTTTCAGGAAATCGGGATACACTGTCTCAAAGCAGTGCTTTGCCATCTCCTCACGGTCCGTTGTGATCGAAAGGTATTTGCCGGGATAAATGACGTCGGTGTTCACGTCATCACCGAATTTATAGACCCTGCCGCTAATCATCTTCATGATTACGATCCTACGGGGCGGGCATATCCGGAGCAGTTATGACACCGGTCAGTGCCGATGCAGCCACGGTCGCCGGCGATGCAAGGTAGATGAATGACTCAGAACTTCCCATCCTGCCTTTGAAATTGCGATTTGTGGTCGATATACACACTTCACCGGGAGCCATCAATCCCTGATGAGCACCAAGACATGGCCCGCAGCCGGGGTTTAGTACCAATCCACCCGCCCTGATGAAAATCTCGATATAACCCTTTTGCATCGCCTCCAAATATACGCGTCGCGAAGCTGGAATGACCAGCAGACGGACGTCCTGAGATACTTTCTTGCCTTCAAGAATTCTACTGGCTGTTGCCAGGTCTTCAAGGCGACCATTAGTACAAGACCCGATTAGTGCTTGATCGATCCTTGTCCCGGCAATATCCGCAACCGCTTTCACGTTATCCACGGTGTGGGGGCACGCGACCATGCTCGGCAGAGAAGAGACATCGAAATCCATTTCCTCAATGTACTCTGCATCTGAATCAGGCAATTGTGGTTCAAATTCCATTCTGGTGTGGTTTTTCACGTAAGCGATCGTCTTCGCGTCTGGTGCGACGAGAGCAACTTTTGCGCCCATCTCCATCGAAAGGTTAGTCAAAACCATTCGTGAAGCAAGACTCATATTACTGATCGTCTTTCCGGTAAATTCAACTGCGCGGTAATCCGCACCAGAGGCACTGATCCTGCCGATGATGCTCAAAATGAGATCCTTTGCCGAGACATGCTCCCGGAACTTACCGGAAACATTAATCTTCATCGTTTCTGGAACCATGAACCAAAGCTCGCCGGTCGTCCAAACTCCTGCCATCTCGGTGGCGCCGATACCCGTTGCAAAAGTTCCATATGCTCCATGGGTCGTCGTGTGTGAATCAGTACCAACCATTACATCACCAGGCCTGCTGTGCCCATGCTCAGGTAGTATCTGATGGCAGATACCTTCCTTCAGGTCGTAGAAGTGTTTTATGCGTTGTTCTTTCACAAAATCTCTTATTCGCTGGTGTGTTGCCGCGGTCTTTTCACTCTCGGCCGGGATGCGGTGGTCGAATAGGATCACGATGCGGTCCGGATCCCATACCTTGCCGATACCGATTTCTTTAAACGCACGCAACACGACATCGGCATTCTCATGTGACATTGCGATATCGATCTTCGCCGTCACCACTTCCCCTGGTTTAACGGATTCTCTGCCTGCAGCTCGAGCAAGTATCTTCTCGGCTAGTGTCATCACAATCCATCCATGTGTCTATTCTTTAGAAGGTCTCTCCCACGGCCCATCGTACTCGGTTTCCTGTGTGCACATCCGTCTCATTGGCTTCTGTGAGGTCATTTCTTCATAGACATGCGCGATCATACCTGCAACCCTGCCAATAAGAAAGAAAGCCTTTCCCAATCGCCAGTCAAAGCCCATATCCGAGATGATCGCAGCGATCGCACCATCTACATTTATCGGCAGCGCTTTCCTTACCGCAAATTCTTTCTCGATGGCCATAGACAACTTCACGTGTTCACGTTCAAAGCCAAGGTCCCTGGCAAGCACGAACAGACGCTGGGTCCTGGGGTCCTGGCGGTGAATGCGATGTCCAAAACCGGGCATCCGTCTGCCAATACCACGTAGATGTTTCAAGAGTTCACTGGCGGTCTTTTCTTCGGACCAAGTCTTCTCCTTACCCTTCCTGACCCACTCCTGCAGAATACGGGCGCCTTCCTCAATCGCACCGCCGTGCACATCACCCACGGCGAGCACGCCGGCTGCCACTGCCGTCGGCAACGGAACACCGGCCGAGGCAACCAATCTCGCTGCGTGAGTCGTCGGAGGTGTCACACCATGATCGACCGAAGACGTGATGAGAGCATCGATCATCTTTGCCTCATTTTTATCCGGTTTCTTGCCAGTAAGAAGCAGGAAAAACACAGAGGCAAACGGCACGCTGCCGATCAGGTCTTCCTGCCGATATCCTCGAGTTACAATATGATTGGGTTCAATTTTCGAAATACCCGTCTTCCACATACGTCCTCCTCGGTGGTTACAATGACCGTAACTCTACCCGATAACGCTACCCAGTGCCTCTTTCAGCAGAACAGGTATCTCACTGAGTGTCTCGGCAATGAGCGCTCCGTTATCTTTCAACGCCTTGATCTTACTTGCCGCCGTGCCCATGTTTCCTTCTACGATTGCGCCTGCATGCCCCAGGCGTTTTCCCTGGGGGGCTGCCTTTCCAGTAATATACGCAACCACTGGTTTCGACATCTCACCAATGTATGGGGCTGCCAGTTCTTCATACACGCCGCCGATCTCGCCAGCCATTACGACGGCATCGGTTTCACTGTCCTTTTCGAATAACCTCAGCACATCCTCAAAGTTGGTTCCCAGGATGGGATCTCCGCCCAATCCAACCGAAGTAGATTCTCCAAGCCCGGCGAGGTTAAGCGAGTTAGCGATATAGTAAGTAACGGCACCGCTGCGTGCGACCGTACCGATGCGCCCGGATTGAAAAGCGATCTTTGGCAACATGCCGATCAAAGCCTTACCGGGTGATATGACCCCCGGAGTATTCCCACCGATGATCATAACGCCTCTTTCTTTTGCCGCTTGCCGTGCGTAAAGCATATCGTGAATCGGTATTCGTTCGGTTATCACAACAATACTCTTCATCCCGGTATCGATAGCTTCGAGAATCGCATCTTTGGCAAAGCGGGGTGGTACCCAAATACTCGTAACCGTAGCCTCAGGGTTTTCATCAATGCAATCCCTTACCGTATCGTAAACAGGAACGTCTTCCACGTGCTGCCCACCCTTGCCCGGTGTGACGCCGCCCACTATTTTCGTGCCGTATTTCAACATGAACTTCGTGTGGAGCGCGGCATTAGTACCGGTGACCCCCTGCACGATCGTGGCGGTGTTCTTGTCGACGATTATTGCCATCTACTTCTCCGCCTTTGCCGCACGAATCGTTTCTTTGATCACTTCTTCGATGGGCATGTCATACGCATAAACCTTTATCTTCCTGAAGAGTTCAGGATGTTCATTCTTGGCCTGTTCGATTATTTTTCTCCCCTGTTCCTCCATATTACCGGCCATTCTCATCACCATTGGTTTCAGTGGCTTATTCTCGACCACGTACTGGACCACGGCCTTTGCCCAATCATCACACCGCGATATACCGCCAAATCTTGCGCCAAAAATCGCCTTGACTCGTGGATTATCAAGCAAGAGCCCAAGCATGGCGCGTAGCTTCTCCTGGGTCGGTGCTCCGCCTGAATCCATGAAATTTGCAGGTTTGCCACCATAGTGCTGTATCAAATCGATCGCCGCGATGCCAAAACCTGCTCCGCCGGGAAAGACCCCGATATCACCATCAAGGTCTACATAAGGAATACCGGCTTTCTTCGCAACCTTCTCACGGTCAGTTAATTCACCGACCTCGTGACGAGCAGTGATACCCATATCTTTAAGAACCGGATGTCGGAACATGGCATCTTCATCCAAGTCGACCTTGGCATCGAGTACGAGAAGCCGGCCGTCATCGGTCACCGCGAGTGGGTTGATCTCAGCGACCTTGCAGTCATAACCAACAAAGAGCCGATAAAGCCCAAGAATAACCGCGGTTCCTGCATTCAGTAACGGACCACTCAATCCCAACCCGCTGGCAGTTTTTCGTGCCATAAAAGCGTGCATATCAGCACCAATATTCAAGTGATACTTTAATAATTCCTCGGGTTCAGAACTTGCCACTTCTTCGATATCAACACCACCCCGTCGGCTCGTCATCAGCAAGAAACGATGCTGGAGGCGGTCAACTATCACTGATAGGTAAAGTTCCCGCTCGATATTCACCCTCGGTTCAACGAGAACTCGCTCAATCGCATGACCACCGTGACATTTACCCAGTACAGATGCGATCTTTTCCTGCGCTTCGTCGCGACTATTGGCGAACTGCACCAAACCTGACTTGCCACGGCCGCCAACAAAAGCCTGCCCTTTTATCACCACTGGGTATGTCACCTTATCCAGCTGCTGGTAGCCCTGTGAATCGATTACAACACCTGGCAGAACAGGTAGCCCATACCGGGCAAAAACCCTTTTCGCTTCGTACTCGTACAATCTCATGTCTGTGCTATTATATTTACCTCGGGGACCAATGCAAGAGTCAGGCGCTAGGCAGTTCTCGCAATATCAAAATCGGTAAAATCACAGTGGTGGATAACTATTGCTTCTGGCGACCGGATCACGCTTTCACCTTCTTTCGAATGCGCGGCGACGATATGAGCAACCTCGATCGGCATTCCTGCTGCGAGGACAAGGCCGTAGCCAGAAACCGGATGGCGGACAAGTTTTCCGTAACTACTCTTCACAATGGTCTCACCGCGACGTTCATATTCAAGCAATTTACCCACGTCGTGTACGAGAGCACCGGCGATCAAAATATCCATATCCAGATCATTTCTTGTTTCACCTATCGCTGTGGCCATATCGGTTACCATCCTTGTATGTTCAATCAAACTAGCTTCCACGTCCGCAAGTAGCGTAAATGGAACGTCATCTATCCTGTCCCAACCTCCCTCTTCGACTGCAAGGAGCCAAGCCTTAACAACACTATCCTGCAATTTCTTGCTTTTGATTTTACCAATCTGGGGAAAAATTTCCTCAATATATTTTCGATCCATACATTCCCTCGCTACATTTCACTCATTGTGTTTGAGATATTCAAGAAGCCCACCGGCCTGCATTATTTCGATCTCGAGAGCTGACAGGGTACGAGCCTGGAACGCTTCGCCACGTGTCTTGTTACTGATGGAACCACTGTGGAGATCTATCTCCACAATATCGCCATCGGCGAGCACGCTGCTGTTTTCTAATATCAGTATGGGTAAACCAGTATTCACACAATTCCGGTGGAATATCCGTGCGAATGACTCAGCGATCACAACCGCGATGCCACTACCCTTGACAGCCACCGGTGCATGCTCACGTGAAGAACCACACCCGAAGTTACTACCGCCGACGATAACATCGCCCGTGCTGACTCCCTTTATGAACTCCTCACCACGATCAGTCCCTTCCATCGCGTGGTGCGCCAT
>CP070802.1:1650820-1669579 GCA_020343595.1 Caldifarciminota bacterium
AGATTTCCATACTGGGATTCTGCGTAGATAATATTGGCATTCGTGTAATCCACGATGCAGTAGAACCCATCACCACCATAGATCCTCTCCCAATCATCTATGTTGCCGGTCATCGTCCGCAGTGTACCGTTATCCTGAGTACCACCGTAGGTGCGTTCAGGATTGAGTGGATCAATAGTCGCCGCGTAGAACTGGGTGATCGGCAGATTGTATGACTTGACCCAAACAGTACCGCCGTTAGTGGAGGTGTAAACGCCACCGTCATTACCGTCGACAATATGGTTCAGGTCTGTCATATCGAATTCAAGGGCGTGGTGATCCACATGCTGTATGCCTGAAGCATCTAACCAGGAATTGCCACCGTTAGTTGTCCGGTAGAGCGGCACACCCAGGACAAAAGCAACATCAGGATTCACCGGATGCACGCGGATCTGTCCGAAATACCAGCCAAAACTATAGTACAGAGAATAAGGCGGCTGGCCTGAGGTCTGGGACCACGAATTGCCTCCGTCGGTCGTTTTGTATACTGCATCAAAATATCCTATCGAATCCGTATAGATCGCATAGAGGATATTCGTGCTCGCCTGACATATTGTAATACCGATCCTACCAACATTCGGGCCGGACGGTAATCCGCTTGTCAACTCGGTCCAGGTCGTTCCCATGTCTGTGCTTCGATAGATACCTGAAGTTATTCCACCGGCTTTGCGCCTGGTCGGCGATCGCAAACGCTCCCACATCGCGGCGTAGACAGTATCCGGATGTGCCGGGCTTATCCGCAGATCGATCGCCGAAGTGGAATCAGAAATGTAGAGCACCTTTTCCCAGGTCGCTCCTCCGTCGGTCGTACGGTAGACACCGCGTGCGCTGTCGGCACTGAACTGAGCACCGGCACCGGCGACAAAGATGACATCGGGGTCTGTCGGATGCACCGCTACGCGGCCGATACGCCTTGTCTGAGCCAGCCCGATATTTGTCCATGTCGCGCCTGCGTCTGTCGTCCGGTAAACACCATCGCCATCATAGTTATCGCCGGCAAGATTCGCCTCGCCGAGACCGACATAAACAGTATTCGGGTTGTTCGGATCGATCGTCACGTCGCCCACTGATAGGGTAATAAAATCATCGGTAAGTATCGTCCAATTGACACCGCCATCAGTTGATTTCAGAACACCACCGTCGGCCGCACCCGCATATATTATATTACCGTCCGACGGATGGAACACGATACCGGTTATCCGGCCACCGATGTTTGTCGGCCCTTTTGGGATCCATATGCCCTGGCTGCGTTCGGCGTGTTCTTGAGCCATTGCACGGGCCTGTCGATAGGCCATCTGATGTGCTTCTTCATTTATGAGTCGGCCCGGATAAGCACGCTGCATGTAAAACCAGTCGTGCGGCTTCTCGCCTTTTTCTTCCTCTTCGTGCTCTACGAATTCTTTCCTTGCCGTCCCTGACCACGGTTTCCAGATTGTCATAGCGCCCAGCACAATTAGCGCCAACGACAGTCCGATAAAAACTCCAAGCATTCGTTTCACCATTTCCTCCTGGATATATGCTTTATGTAACACTGTTTTGTGACAACTGACGATCTAAAGAGCAAAATTTACTTCTGGTTTACTATATGATAAAAATACTCCGTGTCAATATGATAGCCGGACCTACTGCGGCTTTCCTTTCAAATAATTCATCGAGCTTGCCATTCTCTACGGAGGAGCCCAAAATGGAGACGGTCAAGCCACTTATTCTGCCAGCAGATGATTTCACGGTCTGTACCCTCATGGATGAAACCTAATTTCTCACCTACCCGGATCATCCTCGGGTTAAGCGAATACGTGGCAAATCCTATTCGGTGGATAGTGGAATTTGAGAACAAATAATCGATCCAGAGCCCGAAAGCCTCGGTACCCAATCCCTTGTTCAGATATTCATCCTCACAAATGCAAATACCGATAAGCCATGCATCGGGGAATCTCTTGTCTCCGTAACGGTTTACCCAGCCTAGCGGTTTGTTTTGATCATCTTTCAGACAGACAATCGCCTTTTGGCGTGGCAATGAAGAGTCATTCAGGAATCTCTTCGTGAATCTTTCCTTTGCTACTGCGGGCGAGGTGAAATCACTCATGTTATCCCATGGCGCATCGTACTTCAACCATTCGCCGGTTTTCATCCAGCGCAGATAGGATTCGAAGTCCGCATTGCATGCCGTCCTCAGAGCTACTCTCTCCCCGGATAAAATTACCTGCATTCTCGCATAAGCACTTCGTAGAACCCATCCCTGGCCTGTCGCTCTATCCAGGGAGTATGCCCGCAATTCTGTAATAAGAAAAATCTGAAATCTTTGAGAATACCGGACAATGGTTTCTCAACGCCTTCTGCCGGATGCGGGTCGTATGCGCCATGTATTGCCACCACTGGACACTGGATATTAGTCCCAAAACGAAGTAACTCGCCGCTGTGTCTGAGTTGCTCAGCGTCCTTCCATACGCTCTGAAAGATACGGTACTGCATTTCTAAGACCTCATCATCGTGAGGCAGCGGATCGTATGAGTCCGCCTTTGAAATCAATTGACCGAAACGAGCCATTTTCTCATCCATGTTACCGCGGATTGGGACATTGAAGGATTCGATCAATGAGAGAGCTTCTTGTTTCTCTGATTCGTCTAGTCTGGAAAGACGTTTTTTCATAATATCGCGGGAATACTCCTCTTCGAATGGACCACTGCTAACTAGTATGAGTTTCCCGATCATAGACGGGTAGCGTGAGGCGACAATGAAACTCAACCAAGCACCCCACGAATAGCCAATCAGCGTCACCGGCAGCTCAGCATTTTCCGTGAGAATTGCCCTGAGTTCTTCAACCTGCTTCTCAACCGTGTCGCCAGTCTGGAGAGGTTCAATAACGCCTGTAGTATACGCGAGTTCACGCGCCACCGGCGCCATTTCACCGGGTGCACCAGGACCGCCATGGACCACGGCCACCAAATAGGGCACAGTACCGTATGTTCTGAACTCATCCATTTCAATCAGTCAGACAATCTTGGTGACGCTATCTGGAAAGAACACAACTGCGTGTTTGACTCTGCTCACCGGTCGTGAGTCTGTAGTAATATACACCACTCGGCAGGTCTCGGGCGTCAAAAACGACGTCATGCTCACCCGCTACAAGTTCTCCTTCAATTAGGGTCGTTACTTCTTGACCAATTACATTATAGATCTTCAAGGTGGCGACCGTGGCATTAGGAAACATTAGCCGGATACGCGTCGAACCTCTGAAAGGATTCGGTTCGTTCTGTCCAAGCACATATGATGGTCTTGGAACTGTCGTCTTGTTCTCGGCAACGGCAAATTCGTCAGCATAGTTGAGGAGTGCGATGGCGATATCGGTCACACTGCCAATATCTTCACCATTTGTCAAAACGACCGAACCCGTGTTGTTGCTCCAGTCAAAAGCAACTCTCGCGCGTATGCCTGACGACCAACCCTGATGACCCCATATCCAGCGGCCGTCAAGAAATTTCTTGTACCAGAAAAGTCCCTGCTCCGGATTCAAGACAGGGTACTGCGACGTGGTCATCACCACAACCGTTGTGCTATCCAGAATCCGTACCGTATCATCGATCACTCCGTACTGCATGAAGGCAGTGAGCAAACGTGCGAGCTGCCGTGAACTTGTCCTCAATGTTCCACATGGATAATAGGGCTTACCTATGTGCCCGTAAGGAATGTGGGCTGAGCCATCCCAATGATACGGCATTGCAATGTTGCTTGTATCGAGCTGGGAAATGAACCACGCAGTTTCGTTCATACCCAGCGGATCGAATACAGAATCACGGCACCAGATCGGGAAACTGTCAGACAGCAATTCAACGATGTAGCCGCAAATAGCCGCACCAATATTACAGTAGTCATCCTGCGAGGCCGGAGGCCAAGGATTGTAATTATCGATATCGTAATATACACCGCCGGGAACAAGATAATCCTCAAGAAATTCGCCGAGCGGGATGGGCGAATCTCCCTGAATATTCAGGGGGTCAAGAATTGCCCAATTGTCGTTAATGCTCGACATGTGGGTCATACACATGCGCATACTTATCACCGAATCGGGATAATAAGGGTTACGCACGGGAAAGCCAAGCAAAGTTCCAACATCATCATCCAGGCTAAATGAATAATGCTCCCAGGCTTGCATTAGGGCAACCGCCACACTCGTTTTGGAAATGGATGCAAGATAGAAGAGCGTTGAATCGGCTACCGGAGTGCTGTCTTCAAGTACCGCGTAGCCAAACGAACGATTCCATACGATCTGACCGTCCTTCAGGGCGATCGTCGCCACTCCGGGTATATGATTTTCCGCCATTCGTTGCTGGATCAATGAATCAAGGCTGGATGAATCGCCTCGCATCCACGAAATGCCCGGGTCATAATGCTCGCTACGGACTTCAAAATTCGCGTGTTCTATGCTCAGATTATCGGCATGTACTTGCGCAAAAAACAAACCGACCCCGAGAAATAAGATAATAGCATTCTTTAACATAGCGGACATAACACTAATACAAAACACCCAAAAAGTCAAGGAGCTTCTGGGGTCGTCATGGTTGACTTCTGTATCCTGCGTCGTATACTTAGGAAAATTAGCCAGAAAAAGGAGAAAACATGCAGAAGATTCTTGTCTTAGTGGCGTCAATTATGACAATATTACCTTTCGGCGGCTGTACCGAGCAAACTAATGAATTAACCGGTGACGGCATCGTAACGATAGGCATCTATGCCGACGAGCAGGCATCGGGGATCTGTTATATCGCCGCAGAGAACATGTTCAAGTGGATGGGTTTTGAAACAAGACGCATATACGCATCAACGCTCAATGAAGGGGATATCGACCATATCGATGTTTTCTACTTCCCGGGTGGCGCGTACGGAAGCGCCATTGACAGCGTTGGTCTCGAGCGCCTACGGGATGCCGTGGCTTCTGGACGCGGATACATGGGGACATGTGGCGGCGCGTACTTCGCCGCTTATCTGGGAATATACGATGGCGTCGTAACCGGGCCGGTACCAGGACTCGAGATCGAAATGTGTGAGGTGTATCTCATGAAGCCCCATCCGATCACCGACGATCAACCTGCAAGCCTCTGGATAATGTATGTTAACAGTCCCTACTTCGTGCCCGACACCGGCGCGGTCATTGATACAATCGGTTTCTACAATGTATCTGGTTATCCGGCGCTCGTTGCATGTGAGTATGGTGCGGGCCGTGTATTCCTGACCGGACCGCATCCCGAGTGGGAGGAAGATGACAATCGTGATGGCGTGTCCGTATATGATAGTTTCGATGATGTTGAATCTGACTGGCCAATGATGCACAACGCGACAAGGTGGTGCCTTTACGACCTCTAACCGGGGACAGGCATAAACTTTTAAACTTTTGCTGACATTCGAATCACTATTTCATGCTCTGTATCTCGCACTCGCTTGACACTTGTCAGTTTTCCCATACTATAGATGGACAACGAGGAGGAACGCAGTGCGCCATTCGATATATATCTGCTGTTTACTCACCACTATCGCAATAGTCAATGCAATGTTCTGTGGAGATGCAGGCCTTGCTTTTGCCAGATCAGGTGATTTTTATCTGGACCCATACGACATACCGTGCCGTGACCACGGCATACAGGCTATCGTCTGGTCAGGAAATAATCCTAAAATGAAAATGGAACGACTGGCGGCTTATTGCGGTCCCATTTTGTGGTTTTCACCGGACGAACCGCTCCTGGCCGCTACCAAAGGACGCGAAATAGTCATGCCTGAACCTTTTCCTTTTGCCGAATCTGCCGCGACGCCAGTTGTCTACTACCGCATCCGCACGATACTGGTCCGCGAAGATGCCGACGGTCCAGCATATATTCCACATCCGAAAGACAAGAACCTCGATATAATCGACCTGCATCAAATCATTGGAATTGAACTTGATTACTCTTTCTATTACCATGCCGAAGAGGGTATGGGCAGCCACGAACATGATGTTGAATCGGTTCAAATGACTTTGCAGGTCTGGCGGCGAGATGATTGTCACGATCGTCATTATAATCTTGTCGTAACGCGCGTTGTTGGAAAGGCACACGGCGTCCATTGGTATGATAATATTCTTGAAATTGACGAAGAAGCAAAATTCCCCATACATATACTTGTCGAAGAAGGCAAGCACGCAAGCTGCCCTGATAAGAACGGTGATGGCTACTTCACTCCGGGCTACGACGTCAATAGACGGGTAAATGATGCATGGGGCACGCGTGATGTGATGCGTACTGGTACCCTTTTTACCAGCAACTATCAAGCATGGATGACGAAGTTGAGAAGAGACGAACACCGTGTGTTTCCTCCCCTGCCTGAAGACAGCCCGCTTCGTGAGGCGTATTGTGAGAATGGTGCTTATGCGCCGGCGAATGCCACCTACTCGCTCAGACCTTTGCCTTCCACAGAAAAAGCAGATCCGGCGCTACGCCCGTCCATCGTCGGGAAAGGTGACCACACCTGGCCGAGAGAAAAACCGTATACTGACCTAACAAGGCTTCAGCGATGGGTAGCTGAAGCCGGTTCATTCGTGAAGTCTTTATCCATTGCCTTCCGTGCTGACGGCGATCTCGGCATATCGATTATCTTCCCGCTATTCGTTGTAAAGCACATGCAGGAACCCTTTGGTGGAGGGTGGTTAGTCAATCGTATCTACTTTAAGGACACGGACATGAGAGATTTTGCCTGGACTGTGCTATACACCAAGTCTGCCTCCCGTTGGATGGAAGGCTATGTATCCGCTGGTTTCGAATGGGACGAGGAATGGGAAGACATAACCTTGCCTGAGACTTTCGAGAGCACACGGAATTTTGTGCTGGAAACCGGCGTAAAATTCCGGGCGAACTTAGTAAATACACCCTTGGAATTCCTCACTAAACTAACAGATTTCTGGGGACTTCGGCTCGGTATCAAGAACACCGGCTTTGTGAATATTGATAAATTGAGCTACGTAATTGAAATCGGCGCCGGTTCCTGGTAGCCCCGGGGACAGGCATAAACTTTTAAACTTTTGGATTCAGCATTTTCTGTACTGCCATACACGTAAGATGACACAAGTGAGCAACCGATGAACGTCTTAGCCCCACTACTTCCACAAGAAATCTAACGATTTCCCGCCTTAAACGCTTCTCTTCCAATCCCCGCGCGTTGGAAAGTAATTCATGATCAACCCGGAAACGCTCAGATACCAAACGAAAAATATTCTCCGTACTTGGACTTCTTCGCTTACCGAACACTTGCTTCGCTAGTACATCCTCCTTAAACTTCTTATTTCCAACTACAATTGATGATTTTACATTCCAATCCACCGGGCCATCTGCAGCACCAACTACGAATTCCGTATAATTGCGCACTCGCTCACTCTCCACTCCAAATTGCTCCAGGATCACATCGGGTTTTATGAAACCCAGTGGTTCCGCCCCAAGATATTTGTGGTAGCTGGTCCATTGATAATACCTTGGATCAGTGACAAAACCCGCCTCAACGGCCTGGCGATGGATATACCGGGATAACCACAGACCGTACTCATTCGCCTGAACAATCTTGTTATTGAACCTCTCGCCGAAAACATGACCCACCCTTCCCGTGACTCGATTGAAGTATTGTGCGTACTCGCCATGAAGGCTGTTCATGAACTGGGAGACCTTCCTTAATTGGTCATACACAAATAGGTGTATGTGCGATTGCATCAGCGCATATGCAATAACCTCAATCTGATTGTCTGTGCTGTATCTTTCAAGGAAATTTAGATATTTCTCATAATGTTCATCAGTAATGAAAATCGCCTGCCGGTTGTTGCCCCAAGCATATATGTGATGGTAGAGTTTTTCACCTAATTTTCTCGGCCGTCTAGGCATTATGGCCCTTTCAAACAAGTTAAAATCGATTGCCAAATGACGGAGACCGACAGAAAGTTTAAAAGTTTCTGCCTGTCCCCATAATATATACAGTTTTTAGGGATGAAAAGACAACCTGGAGAATGAATGGAAGAGTACGTGAAAAGTTTAAAAGTTTATGCCTGTCCCCGGGTTAGGAGGAGAAGCTGATGGACCAGCGTAGCTTCCAGGGTTCACCTGGAGCATATGCATAGAGCGGTAGGTTTATAGAAATGCTCAGACCGTACAGTGGCAGCTGAGCAACAGTCTCTGCATTCACAACCAGCCGTACACCAACATCAAAGGCAAAATCGTCATAATACCCGATGTCAGTGAAGATCCGTACAAGTGACCGCGCTGGAACCTCAAGATTCAACGCATATATTTGGTCGGATTTCGTATGCAGTGTCTGGTACCCTCTCATATCACCATCACCCGGAACATGTAGGCGTTCCTGTGGTGAGAACGTCCCGGATTGATTGAAAAGCAGATCAGCAACCCAGTCTATACGTAGCAATCCGCTCAGGAATAATCTATGTTGATCTGGTGCATCTCCAAAAATCTTCCCGACGAAAAGACGCGCATTGAGTGGTACCAGAAGTTCGAATGTCTTTTTGGCTTCAAAAGTTGCTTTCAGATATTCCCATTCACTTCCAATCGCGTGATGCGCAAACGAAAGACCGGCGTCCATCACCAAATCCGAATGGCTGAAAAGGAACCGGTTATCAATGCAGATGTTCCTACCCAATTCCCAATCAACAGAATCCAGCCCGTCGAGAGAAGACAATCTATCATACGTGATCATATTTGTTATACCCATCTCAGGTTTATGCGTAAAGGGGCGTCCAAGGTCGGTCTTGAAACCGAAATATATGTTATCACCACCTCGCGAGCGCGCGGCGCCACTCAAAACACGTGCGCGCGCGCCATCTCTGAAGAGTATCGGCGTCTGATATCTGAAGGAAGGATAGTGCCTTTTACTGCCGAATCCATAGATATATCCGGAAGTAACCTGATGCCCTCCCTTTATAAAATCAAAATCGGCGAATCTATCTCCAAACAAATAGAAACCCCCTACCAGACCATCATACGTATCGTACCACAAATAAGGTGTCCAAAGAATCTGATAGGTAGAGAACGAAGGCCAGTCAAAGGCGAAGACCGACCTGATAGAGATATTTCTTGGCCAGTAATTATTCCAGTAATCCGCATCCAATGTACTTTCAGTTGGGTCCAGCACTACTTTCTTAATAACCCCAAGAGTATCAGGTAAAACAATGACATTGTGTCTTTTTCGCCCATCGATACGAAGAACCTCTTCTCCGAATTCGGCAGTGACATGCATATCAACCGGAATCATGAGCTCACCTTTATTCTCAATCTCAATAGTATGCTCGGCCACACGACGCACCGCCCAATCGCAATAATATGAGGTATTGACAAATGTATCAACGAGCGACGCCAGATCATCCAGGTCTAGACTGCGAAAGGCTTCGATCAGATCCTCTGACCCTGCGTTCCTGAACTTGTGATCCTGAAAGTATTCCTTGATAACACCGTCGAATTGAGTTCTGCCACATAGATTATCGATGGTCAGAAAGAAAAGTGCTGGTTTTGATTTGATGCTGTTATCATACGCAATTGCTATATCTGCATATTCTGATGGCGTTTCTGAAACTAATCTATCCAACTGGTTGGTATGTATTATGTAATAGTATAGACGGTGGTAGTATCTCAATGAAAGCGGAGGCAGCAAATTTGTCTTTATGAGAGAATTCTCTTTTCCGTAAACATCATCCATATACCGTATTGTCGCATAGGTGGCGAGCCCGTGGCCGAGCCATTCATTCTCTGCCCCGCGCGAACCAACAGCTACACCGAACCATTGCTTGCCGATCATGTTAACTATCTGTGATTCAAACAGTCTCGTCACACCGTCCTCTCTAAGATCAAGGATGACGATTTGCGGATGCGTTTTATTTCCCTTGTAGAAACCGTCGACGATATTGAGATTCTCATACGGATAATCACCAAACCATTGGTTGAATCTCCGAATCGCTTCAGACGCGTATCGAAACACATTTTCGCAATACTTTCCGTTCTGTGGCTTGCAGAAAACAGACAAGTGCATATTTTCTATTTTGCGTGTTTCAACAAGGTAATCCGGGTCGCACATCCAGACGAAATCGTTGACATTCTCGGCCAGAAAGCGAATCAATTTTCGTTTGCCGTGTTCAGGTTCTTCAGTTGTAATCGTGGGAATGTCGGGTAACACGTTCTGTCCCATCGCTATCTGTTCGCCGGTGGCGGCGACGACATATTCAATCGGAAGGTCGAGCGTGACATCATAGTCGCCAAACACACCGTACGTGCTTCCGAGCGGGTGCAGCGGATCAAGATACCAGCCCCGTGTATCGAACAAACATATCTTGGGATACCAATAGGTCATTTCATAGTGTTCAGACCAGTACCCGAATTCATGCAGTTTGTGGGGTACTTTGACCGAATACCTGAATGTGAGGTGGGCTGAGCCACCCGTGATGATGGGCTGTTTCAAGGGAACGGTCAACAGCGTTCCAGTGATATTAAACCGTAAGGCCTCTCTTCCGGAACTTATTTCATCTATCCGCATACCACCAAACGCTTGTCGCTGCATTTCCGCGAATCTCTCGTCACCCATCCTGCCCGCTTCCCTTGTGTAATACTCATACTGTGAGCTGTAAGCATTAGCATTAAGGGAAAGATACAGGGTGTCGAGCGTGTACGGTGAATTATTGTAATAGACCAAATCAGCTACCGAGAACAGCGTATGCTGATCCGTATCGAGGCGAGCGTATATCTCATACGAAACATGTTGCTGCCATGCAGCATATAAAAGCAATATAAGAATATTCATGATCCCAATACTACGCGATAGTTGAATTTAATTTGGAACAAGTATATTGGAAACGGTAAGGCTGTCAATGACAAATCGATTCAACAAACCATGACAAAACACACTGGGGCAACTTGCTCTTTCTGAAATAAGATTAGCGGCCTCTTAGTAGCACAATATTATTGAATATTGACTACAACCGACAGCCGCATATAATCACATAACGAATGGGCATCCAGATGACAGAGCAAACGGCATGAAGACCTATCGAAAGCGAAAAAAACGCAGTCTTACCACAAAAAATCACAAGGGTATAAACACGGTTACGGAAACGGCAAATGAGGAAACCAAACTCACTGAGCGTCTTCGCTTTGAAGAGATCCTCACCGGTCTATCGGCCACACTGGTCAACGCACCCACATCTCAGACAAAAGATGCAATAGAATCTGTACTCAAGGCAATACTGAAATTCTTTCGCGTTGACCGCTGCATGGTCATGACGGTCAGCCAGGACAAAACGCATGTGGAATTCTCATATGTAGTGAGCAAGGGCAAACTCAAACCGCTGCCAAAATCGATCCCGATCAAGGATTCCTTCCCATGGTCTTTTCAGCGAGTCATCGTTAGGCGAAGGGAAATGTTCATAGATGATGTCAAACGATTGCCTCGTGAAGCTATTAATGACTACAAGAACTACCTGAAATGGGGCAGCAGGGCCGTTATGCTCATACCCCTGGTTGTGGAGGGAAACGTTGAATTTGTCATATCTATCGCTTCTCACAAGAACGCACGGACCTGGCCAAGAGTCTTTGCCGCAAGACTCCGCCTGCTCGGAGAAGTCATCGCTAACACGCTGGTCAGGGCGAGAGTGGAATCAGCACTCGTAAGATCAGAGGAAAAATTCAGACAGTTCTTCGAACACATCCCAGAATACGCATTCATTGTTACGACCGACGGCAAAATAATTGATGCGAACCGGGCAGCACTCACCGTCTTGGGGTACAAGCGAGATGAAATAGTAGGATGTCCATTGATCGCAATCTACGCGCCAGAAATGCATACGAAGGCCAAGAGACTTTTCACAAAGTGGAAGAAGAATGGTCTCATCAAGGATGAAGAACTGGTAATTGTCACAAAACGAGGCGAAAGACGCACCGTGCTTCTGAACGTCGGTGCAGTGAGGGATGTTACTGGCAAGATCATTCATTCGACATCCGTGCAAACTGATATCACCGACCGCAAACGCACTCAGGTTGAACTCCAACAGAAGACTTCCGAACTAGAGACGATGTATGCAGAACTCACGAAATTCTCCGAGCAACTACATGAGGTACGAGAACAGGAACGGACTGGAATTGCCCAAGAGTTACATGACGAACTTGGACAGGCTTTGACCGCACTGAGAATGGACATCAATTGGATAAAGAACCACCCGGAAACGACGACCGCAGATATAACCACAAAGACAAAAAAAATGACACAGCTGATCGATGATACGATCAAGACAATACAACGTATCTCCAGTAACCTACGACCTGGAATGTTGGATGATCTTGGGCTCGTCACCGCGATCGAGTGGCAGTGCTCTGAATTTCAAAGACAATACGGCATCAGATGTACCTTCATTCACGAAGGTGGTGATTTGACTGGTAAACAATGTGCAACCGTGTTATTCAGGGTAGTCCAGGAATCACTGACCAACGTCGCGCGGCACGCCCGTGCCAAAGAGGTAAGGGTAATTCTAAAGGTTCACAAAGAAAAGACATACATGACAATACATGATGATGGTAAAGGCATACCTCGCAATCGTATTGCTGCGCACGATGCTTTCGGCATCAATTGTATGAAACAACGCGTCACCTCCCTCGGTGGCTCCTTCGATATAGAAGGAGATTGCAGAAATGGAACTACGGTAAGCGTTGCCGTGCCATGTGGCGATCAATGCAATGATTAGAGTACTTATCGCTGATGACCACCCTCTGGTCCGTAAGGGGTTGAAGCAGATCATCTCTGAAACGCGGGACATAACCGTTGATGGAGAGGCGGAGACATGTGCCGGGGTTCTGCACAAATTATCTAAGAAAGAATATGATGTGGTAATCCTTGATATTACGATGCCCGGCCGAGGAGGTATCGATGTCCTGAAGAGGATCAAAACGAAGAATCCAAAATTACCCGTATTGATCCTCAGCATTCATCCCGAAGAGCAGTATGCAATAAGAGCAATCCGTGTTGGCGCATCAGGATATCTGACGAAGAACTGCGAACCTCGCGAGCTATTGCTCGCGATCAGGAGAGTCGCTTCTGGCGGGCTGTATATACAAGATACTCTTGCCCAGAAACTTGCTGTTGATGTTAGTTCAAAAACTGCAAAGCCGCCGCACGATTCTCTATCTGATAGGGAATACGAAGTCCTGCTCAAAATAGCCGAAGGTAAAACAGCATCCAAGATCGCCTCAGAGATGTCACTGAGCGTCAAGACCATAAGCACCTACCGCGCGCGTATAATGAGTAAGATGCATATGAAAAATAATTCTGAAATAATCCGTTATTGTTTCTTGCACGGTCTCGTTGATTAGCTTTTCCCAATATCCGTTGCATTCATTTGTGTAGGACAAACTCCTACATCACATTCAGCACATTTCCAATTGTCAACAAACATTTTCTGGCATAGTATCTAATAATATAAACTAAGAAACACTGGTATTACTATTACTGTCGATATTCTACAGTAACTGTTGTTCTTCAAAGAATATAGAATTGCGTTTGTTTTATAGATCGGGCCCAAAATGAGGGTTATTAGCAGCGACGATGTTGCTACAAAATAGCAGCATCGTCGTTTCCGTTCTTGGATATACCTAACGTCGCCCCGCACCAATTGTAAATGTACACAGAATCTTCGAATAACACCGAACCAAACCTGACACCAAGGGAGAACTTATTGACACTGCCCTGATATTGATTAGTATTTTTGAAATATTTCGCGCTGGAAGGAGGTCGGTAATGAGTCACAGCCACATCTTGAGAGGCAGTATCTATGTAGTCTTGATCGGGTTTATGATACAGGCAAATGGGTTTGCCCAGGTACCCGAATACGACCTGCTGCGCACTGAATCTGAAAAAGACAGCTTAGCAGCAGTTGAATACCCGTATATCTTTCCATTGTTCGGAGAGAACATTGTACGAAAGGGTTTCGATCTTCCCTATCCCTTAGGGATCAGTATAGGCTATTACCAGCAGAGCATGGGTGTAATAATGGACCGGGTTTCGCTCGGTCTCACCGAAGGCCAGTTGATGCCCCTCGCATTCATTGGGTTTGAGGACGTCAGTAACAAAGCGGTAAATTACAATGCACGCCTCGACCTGTGGCTACTACCATTCCTTAATATCTACGGCATGCTCGGTTATGCAAAATCGGATGCAGATGTCACCCTAAATGCACCCTTTGAATTCGAAACGTCGGTCGATTTCACGGGATGGACATACGGTGGTGGCGCGGCAATTGCGGCCGGGATACGGGGTTTCTGGGTCACGGTGAACGGCAATCTCGCCTGGACTGATATGGAGGATTATTATGATCCCGTACGGGCTACGGTATTTTCATTCCGGATAGGCCACAGACTGCCGCTCATAAAATCTCGGAACTTCCACGTCTGGCTCGGAGCTATGTATCAGGATCCTGCTGCCGAGGTTTCCGGGCGGTTTTTATTGGCCGACATAGTCACGGACGAATTGGCCGGGCAATTCGTAGATTATTATCTTACCGACTGGTATCAGGCTTTGACTCCAGAAGAGCAACAATTCATCGACGGTTTCGTTCAAACATTGATGCAGGGCTCGGCAGATACTCAACTCGATTACCAAGCAGAACAGCATCCTGAGAACGCGTGGAACATGATCGCCGGTGCTCAATTGGAGTTGAGCAAGAGTTGGAACTTGCAGGCCGAATTTGGTTTCTTGAACGGACGTAATTCGCTACTCGTCAATCTTAACTACAGGTTGCCATTCTAGCTTGCTGACAAGGTGGGGAATTAGCAGAACTTATAGAGATTAGACAACAAACAAGAGACGGGGGTTGCGACATGCGCCGCAACCCCCCCTTTCTTCTCGCTGCAAGCCTCTTATCTCATATGAGGCTTTGCCTTATGATGCGGTCCTTCATGGTGCATGGGCTGGTGCGAATCAAAGAAAATACGCTGCTCGTCGGTGAGCATCTCTCGGATCTTCTGACGGTGCTGCTCTCTCATCTTCATCATTTGCGTTTTCATCTCACCCATCTCGTCGATGACTTTGTTGATATCGGTCATATTGACTTTGTCGGCCGTGCTCAACGTACGCAAGCGAGCCTTTTTCTCGGCGACCTGATTACGTAGAGACTGCATCTCCTTCATGTGCTCCGTGCGCATCGCTTTCATCTGCTCAAGCTGTTGGTCAGTAAGATCAGGTATCATCATATGTTCTCTGTGACCTCTACATTCGTGCTCTTTATCCTTGTGCTCCGGTTTCATCTCTGGCATCTGTGCGAAAGCACTCGTTACCACCAACATCAATCCTACGATTGGAAGCACGATCTTGCTTAATCTGAGTATCTGCATTTTCTTCTCCTTTCTTTTAGTTGTAAAATTACTGTCCACCCTCACCTCGAGGTGATTCGAACGGTCTATGATGCGGAACAGACATATGAGGAGGCTCGTGAGGTCTGCCCTCTTCCATGAACCTGTGTAGCAATCCACCCAGCTGTTCCCGCTGCTCCGGAGTCAAGATCTCTCTCATCTTGAGCATCCGGTAAAATATCTTCGTCTCGTGTTCTGCCTGCACCGCAGCTATCTCTTTGAGCAATTTATCCACGCGCATGCTGTCCGGTCCATTGTCCCGGAGCAACGACATCAACTCCTGCCGTTTCTTGAAAAGTTCTTCGCGCACCGGCCACATCTCTTTCCGCATTTCTTCGTTCATCTTCTTGATTTCTTCGATCTGTTTCTTGCTGAGATCAAGATCTCTGGCGATCCGCGTATGCTGCCAATCATGCGACATGTGGGGTCGGTGCGACAACTCCTGTCGTTCAACGCTGGCATGCCTTGTCCACCAGAAGTATCCGAAAGTGAAGAGCGTTGCTGCATTAATGGCAACTGAAATTATCAGAATAATGATCAAAACCTTCTTATCCATTGTTACCTCCTGCGATCAGTTCATCATAGATATCGGACAATGAACCATCTGGGAATTCTTCGAGAGTTCCAAAGCCGAAAATATCACCCGTTTCTGCCGTCTCAGATATTGCAGCAGGTGCCACGGATTGATATAGCGTTCTTCCGAATTGATTGCCGATCAAGACTGACGTAACCACAGCGGCAGCTGTAGCGAATGAGATCGCAACACTCCGAATTCTCTCGAGAAAAGGTACGGGCTTACCTTCCTCTCTTACACTCTGCCTGACGCGCGTTATGAAGTAGGGCGGCGGTTCCATACCCTCTAACACACCCAGCGCATCCATTACTTCAGAGAGCGCCGCCAGCTCTTCCTGACAGCCTCTACAGGTCTCCAGATGTTCTATGATCTCTTTCTTACCTGCACTAGGAATCTCTCCATCGAGGAATGCTGATAGTTTTCTTTTGACTTCAGAACACTTCATTCTTGCTCCTATCTATTATGACAACTACCGTAGGCTGTTTCTTGCGCCATACCCTCATTTACCTCGCCTCTTTCAGTTTTTGTTTCAGTCTACTGCGTGCCCGGAAAATGAGCGACTCGACCGAGGACAGAGAAACCTTCATGATTTCGGCGATTTCCTTATATGATCTACCTTCGAATTGTGATAGAACCAAAGCCATGCGTTGTCTGTCCGGTAATTCATCGACCGCCTTCCGGATGTATTGGGCAGCGTACCGCGCTTCCCAATCCGGCTCAACTTTCAAGGCTTCAGGCGTCTGACCCTTTTCAGCCATTTCATCCAGGGAAACGTGGTCTTTCCTGCGCCTGCGCCGGTAATTGATACAATGATTTGCCACTATCCTGTACAGCCAGGTTGAGAACTTTGACTTACCTTTGAATCCTGCGGCGTTGCGCCACACTTTGATGAATATTTCCTGAGCCAGATCCTGAACATCGTCGCGGCTCCCTGTATAGCGATAGATCGTGTTGAATACTGCCTGCTGGTATTTTTGCACGATACGTTCAAACGCCTGCTCATCGCCATTGGCGGTCAATGCAATCAGACGTTCATCCGTATCGCTTTTCACAGCCGTATCGGTCATCGTATGTGAGGTTTGACAATATCTCTGCTATTTCTGACACACTCTGGGCCAAAAACTTGCGTCATATTAACTATTTGACAAGAAAACTGACTTCTGGGTTTAAGGTATGCAGCGCGGCTTAGAATTTAATAAGAATCCTGAACGTTGAACTGTAAGTAGTGAATTTATTGAGATGATTCGACCCAAAATTAAGCAAAATGGCAGTGGGGTCATGCAAGCGACCCCACTGTTCCCTCCTCTTCTCGAATTGTCTACTAATCTGCTATAATACTAGCGCGCCTGGATAACAATATCTCCGTTCACGACGGTGATATCGATCGTCGCGTTCGTACTACCGACACCCAAGGTACCTGCCTTGTGATTTGTTTCGTTTATCGTATAGGTTATGGTATTAAACCCGCTAACCGTGATCTCACCATTGGTCGTGGAGGCATCGAATTCGGCCCTCACGTCTGCAGGCAGGAGCAGAGTCACCATCCCATTCGTCGTTGCCAGCAGGATTGATTCGTTTGCACCGAATTCCTCCATATCACAGTGAATTGGACCATTCGCGATCGTACCTTCGACGCTCCCGTGCATATTCTCAGTCGTTATCCCGCCGTTCGTGATCAACACAGTTGCACCAGCGGCCATATCATAGAGCGATACATCGCCATTAACCGTTATTATATCGAGGTAGTTATCAGCCGGTGCCGTGAAGTCGAAATCCGCCCGGTAGTCCCGTTCGCTTGTGTCAGGCATATCCGCTTCCAGTGTGAGTTCTCCACCCGCAACACTCTCAGTTATCTCAATATCGTCGATATGTTCCTCGGCATCGACCGAATCAGAGCCCGTGCAAGCGCGCGTAATGATCGCCGTGATCAACGTATCCGTGGTCGCGGACACAACGATCTCACCGTTCACAGTTACTGCGTTTATCTGATTGATCCCGGTTGAAGGCCAAGTTCGTGTTTCTGTTCGCTGTAATTCATAATCATGCGTATCATCTTCGGATGTGCATGTCATCAGCACCAGCACAGCACAAAAGAGAAGAAGCAGACCTTTTCTCATTCTTGCCTCCTTTCCTAGTTTAACTATATTATACCGATGGTATGCTACTGTGTCAACTACATCAGAATTTTTCGAGTGCGGCTTTTAACTTCTCTCGAGTTTCAGGAGTGTACCATAAATCTACGAATGTTTTCTCTTTCTCTACGAGCGCTTCCTTGATCTGTGCCACAACCTTTTCAGTACGGTTATGCTTGATCATTCGAAAGGCTTCCAATGATGAGGATGCAATTGCCTTGACCTTGTCTATTGATGACGGTTGTACTTTCTCAAGTGGCATGACACCGTCCACAAGACCCATGCTCAGTGTTTCTTCAGGTGGAAAGAAATCGCCCGTGTCCAGGATCCTGCGTGCGCTACGGTCATCGACGATCTGCCTTAGTATAAGGTCCGCTGGATACGGTAGAGGAACGCCGAGTTTGATCTCGTTGAGACCCATCAATTTCTTGCCCTCGGAAATGAACCGGTAATCACAGCATATCGTAAGGATGCAACCGCCGGCCACGGCGTGCCCGGTGATCGCAGCCACTATCGGCTTTGGAAACGTATACATATCTACACAGAGCCGATTGAATGCCTTGTAGAACTCCCTGAAATCCTTCTCTTCCAGGTCGATCAATCCAGGTATGTCAAA
>CP070802.1:1669679-1687582 GCA_020343595.1 Caldifarciminota bacterium
ATCATAATCCTGTTTAGAACCGTAGGGAAAACCATCCACATAATATTCCTTTCTCTCCCACTCAACACTCTTCCCCTTTAGGAATTTAGGCATCTGTAATTTTAGGTATTTCTTAATTTTGGTCATTTAGGCATTTTGGGTTATTGTCCTTTAGGTATTTAGGCATTTATCTTTCAATGTGCTCCTCCACTAACGCACGCCGAGTGGCACGCTGAATGGCAGGCAGAGTGACACGCCGAATGGCAGGCAGAGTGACATGCCGAATGACAGGCATCATGACAAGCCGTGTGCACGTAGCAGGCGCTATGGCAGGCATCTGAGCGCACAAAGGCTGAATAACTCCTGACTGGTTCACCGTAAACGAAGAATCCTTTTTCAGTTTGATCATAGAACCGGCGTCTCGAAAACTCACGTCCCATCAGATAATCATAGTATTCCTTTTTGCCGTACTCGGCATCGACCGATCTGTCGACCGAGGGTGCACCGATCTTCTCTGTGTAGTATGCCCTCGTTGCATCGAGGTCGCAATCCCACGCCTTTGCCGAAACTTTTTCCACCACCTGCCCGACCAATGACTTCAAGCAATTCTCATCCATAGACCCGTCTGTCTTCACGGCATCGAGAAAGGCTGCTTCGTAATATCGCAATCCAGTGGGACTTTTCAGGACCTCTATTCTCAGAGGATCTCTCGATGATACATTGATTATGCCATGCTCGGCTAATTGCGTCGACAGGATCGTCAGTATCTTGTTGACCGGATAGTCCAGGAAGAATGCTGCCTCGATTAGATCGAACTTTGCCACTTTACCGGATTTCCTGAACGTAGCCACCTCGATCTTCGGCGGAACCCAATCTTTTCTTACCCATTGAAGACTGGCGACATCACTGTAGGCACCCTTGATATCACGTGCCTTGCGATTTGAATAAAAGAGGTATGGGACAATATAAAGAATCATGTACAATAATTCGTAGGGAAATGAGAACCGCTTTTCGCGTTCGGATTTGATCTCTATCTTTCCGAAACGTTCGGTCTTGAAATGAGCAGCCGGAACATACTGCTGGATCATCAATTTTTGCCGCGTCCCGATATCATCCTTGTGTACCCGTACGGCGAAATAATATTCATCCCTGTACGGCTGTCCGAAATAAGACAACAGATACTGCTCGTTCATGAATCTTTCAGTCCTGAAGCCGTATTCATCAGGCCGTACTTCCTGCCCCGGTACGGCTATCGGGTAATAGACTTGAACGGTGTAGTGCTCAAGTGGTTCATCCCACTGTGGCGGTGACCAGTGTAATACAACCAATTCACCGAATTCGCTCTGTGTGGTTGCCAGATTTCCACTCTTCGCCAGATCACCGCCAAAATGAATTATGTATGTTATCTCCCCCGGTCCGTATGATGCCCCTCTTGCTAACAGAACATCATATTTATTACCCAGGTCCTTTATTTCGAGCGGGTATCGCCGGCCATAACCATCGACCGCGTACGAACTATCGTAGCTGAAATATGGCACCACTGAGATACCCTGGAGGTAGAAACCATGCATGAAACCTGCATGAACGCTGTATCTGACCTTATACACAAAGTCGGCCCGGCCGTCCTCCCATAGCGAAAGATCGACCTCAACCCAGCGTAAGTCAGCCGTTAATGAGATCAGGGTGATCAAAAATAAGTTGAGCATTATCTTGTACTTACATGACTGATGGGTCTGACTGTCTCTACAGCTGCTATTCCTTTGTGGCTTCTATCCTGGCTCTCAGAAGGTCAGACTGGGCAGCAATGAATGCAGCATAAGACTCTTTTGCCTCAGACCAGCATGACTCATCCGGGAACGATGCAACGATCCCCTGCCATACTGTCTTGTACACCTTCTCGAGGATATCTTTTGCCGCACCCTTTTGCGTGTATTCGAATTGAGCCACCACGGGCACAGGCTGAAAGACCGGCGATGGCCCGGCAATGACCTCGGTCTGGGCACCCAAGAATACCACGCCCATATTCTCGATCACATCGATATGGATCTTGATTGCGCTCAGCACCGAAGCGATCGAGAAATCCGCGGTCGAGAATTTCATGATCAGTACATTCCCCTTTATTTCACCATAAGGTAAGTTCATCATACCTCCTTTTTCTTGATTGTATACAAATTAGTGACCGTGTCAATTTCATATGTACATAAGAGTACTTCGTCCGCCTCATGCGGAGTCCGAGTCAATCGAGGAAGATGAAGAAATCTCCGCTCACACAGCATTACATGACAAAAAAAGGGGCAGGAAAATCCTGCCCCTTATGAAAAAAGGAGGTACTAGAAGGTGATATACGTAAAGAGATGACCACCGATCATCGGATCAAGATCGTCACCGAAATAATCACCGGGCATCCAGTAACCTGCCGTACCACCGACCGTGATCGTCTTCCTGAAGGTGTAGGTAGTAAGCAGGGCGAACTCCATACCCATATCACTCTCAACACCATCGGGTACCCAGTCACGTGAGTACAAGAAGACATCACCTCTCAGCATGAACGGACCCTGATGGAAGCCGATGTTACCGTTTATGACATTGAGGTTGGTCGACATCATGTCGAACGGAGCAACCAGTGAGAAACCGTACGCGGTGGTCATCACGTGGGCTGGCCCAAAGCCCGGCCACCATTTGTAGAATCCGAACGTGTACGGACCCCAGATCGGAGATTCGTACGCTTCATTCTCATCATCCGGCAGTGGATTGCCCAGCGTGTCATACTCGACCTCATTGCCGCTCAGCATGACATATGCGCCACCGATCGAGATCGGCAGTGTTGGCGGAGCATACGATACTCTGCCGAGGGCATGCATGCCTTTGTAATCAACGGCCATGTCGGTCAAGAGGGTATCCTCATAATCGATCTCGCTCTCTCCCATCATCATTGTGACTTCACCATTGAGTGTTAATCCGGCGATCGGTCCGAGATCCACCCTGCCGCCGACCCACATCGGATTATCTTCCCACATGTAACCTTCCATATCGGCAGACGTCGTCCTCCAGAACCAGTACGGCGCAACCCTGATCGCACCTTCCAGGAACTTGCCGGTTATCCAGGCACCGAACAGGTCGAGGTCATCCGGCACTTCGCTAACACCGCCGGCATACCAGCAGCCACCGTTCTCTTCAAGGCGGTACCAGGCCAGATCATAATCGACGACGTCGGTGCTGCCGTAGAACTTGGCACCCATCACGCCGTCTTCACCGCCGTCAAAAACCTGTTCACCCTGCAGAACGTGCATCTTGCCGGCACGGAAATTCAGCGGGCTGTCGAAGAGTTTGGCGAAATCAATGTATGCTTCACGCACGGCAACATCCTGGCCAGGCGACGGACACTCTTCACCTGCTCCGGTTATCGGGTGCTTACCAAACGTACCCCAGCCGCCGACCGTGACCTGACTCGTAATGCCGGAACCAAAATCAGCCATGATTCCGATATCAGCGTGCATATAGAAGAATTGATCGCCGTCCGATGTAGCAGTATCAAAATCTGCGTTCTGCCAGAAAAAGCTGTAGATATAGAACGTGCCATTGTTGGTTATCTCTGGCTTTCCTGCGAATGCCAGCGATCCCACAAAAATGGCCAGCAGTACACATAGTACCTTACTATGCATCTTTCCTCCTTGTTTTAAGGTTTGGTTGGTTTCATTACACCATTCTCATCCCTCATCAGAGGGTATGGTTGTTTTGGCAAAGGTGCACCAGGCGCTTCATCTATTGAAACACCGTATTTCCAATCGGGCGGGCAGATGGCAACATAGCGAGCGTATCCACCGGTGCCGCCCAAAGGTTTGGCAAAACCGATCGCAATGAGCGCACCTTTTTCCGGTACTTTATCAAGATTGGCGACACCCTCAGCCTGACAAAAGTGGTTATGCATCAACCAATATTCACCCTCGAGGTTAGGTGTAGTATCTGTGTCCAGAGCTTCATGGCCATGGAACAAGATCTTCCGTTCATTTTGAAGGAACTTGATCGCTTCGAGACCGACACCAGGAAATGGTTTCGAGTTGAACTTCTCGTTCGTTAACCACCCCTTGTACCAGTCGGAGCGCACCATTACAACCGAGCCCTGGGGGATCTTGCCGTACTCCTTCTCCCATGCCTTGATATCATCCACGCCAAGATGATAACCTGGGTTCTCTGCAACCTTATCAGCGATGTTGATCACGACCAGTGGTCTTATGCAGTAAGTCGCCGGAAGATCACTTATTGTCGCCCCGTACTCATCCCAGTGCGACGGGGGATCCAATTGTGTACCATACTGGTCAGTTGGAATCCAATAAGACGTTGCGACGAATCCATGATCCTTGTACGTGTAAACATCGCCAATAGAAGCATAATCACCGAGATCGGCACCTGCTTTAGTCGCTTCGAATCTCGCATGACCAAAGCCCGGCCAAACCGGTTGTGTGGGGTGAAATGCGTGTGTAAGGTCGACATATTTGCATTTCTTGAAGTACTTCTCATACATCCCCCACATGTCCATTTCGTCCGCCTGCAGGTTGCCAAGCGCCATGAATACAAACGCTCCAAGCAACATCATAGATACTCTCCGCTTCATCTGTCACCTCCTCATCTACGATAAAACACCTGTCAGTTTTTTCTAACCACCTCCTTCCGTATCTTCTTTCTTTCTGATAGCTCGTGAAATGCAGTAAGCCAGCCCCCCGTAAAGGATTATACAACCTAGGACCAGCATAATTATCGCCGATACTGGCATAGACTCCTCCCATCCATAGTTTAGCAATTATAGTAAGGATTTGCCACAAGTCAAGGGCTTTATCGCCGCCCTAATCTACTCAATCCTCAGTGCCTTCTGCGCGTGCTGGCTTGCCTCTGATCGACATCAGGACGAATGAAATAACGATAATGCAAAGCGTGAACACGATACCTACGAGGGTCGCCCAGGTCGGATAGCCGCCATAGCCCTTCTGCACGAGTGTCAATATGCTCAGGATCAAAGAAATACCGAGAATGACTGGCGTGATTATCTTGATACAGACATCCCACCACTTTCCGATCTTGAAATCAGACACTTCATTGACGTAGTCACGCATCTTATGTGCCTTGTAGATATAGCCTATGACAATGCACTCGAGCAGACCGACGAGCGTCAGACCATAGGAACTCGCGAAATAGTCGACTATGTCGAGCCAGTAGTAACCGCCTCTCGTCGTGAATATGATGCCGATGAGAAAGCCGCATATGCAGACTACTGGCAGAACCAATTTTTTGCTTATATGCCATTTATCCGTGAACCCGGCTACAAACGGCTCAATCTGCGAAAATGCCGAGTCGATACCAAGCGTAAGCAACATGACAAAGAAGAGAATTCCGAAGAATGCGGGGATTATGGGCAGCAATCTAATCGCGGTCGGGTAGGTTATGAATGCAAGACCAAAACCTGACTGAGTCACCTGGGGCACGGTTACCCCCATGGCCTGTGCCAGATAACCCAGTATTGAAAATACTGCGAACCCCGCAAAGAAACTAGTGCCGCAATTCGCCAGCGAAACCATGAAAGAGTTGTTGGTGATGTCACTCTTCTCGGGAAGATAGCTGGAGTATACGATCATCGTACCCATGGCCAGTGATAGGGTGAAGAATATCTGTCCATAGGCAGCGAGCCAAACCCGGGGATTCAATAGTGCCGCGAAATTGGGCGTGAGATAGAATTTCAGACCCTCGATCGCTCCCGGTAGCGTAAGACCCCTTATGACCATGATCACCAGTATTACCCACGGGGTAATCACTGTGTAGAATACAATCTTGCTCAAAGCCTTGAGACCCTTAAACAAACTCAGATATATCGCCAACCACACTACGGCGAGTCCGATCACGATCGGCCACCTGATTCCTCCCAGAATCCCAGGGCTGCCGCTCAATTGCAGAAAATCCTTCTCAAAGAAGACCTTTGCGTCGCTCCCCCAGCCAAGATTGAACGCGTATACTACATAATCGACACACCATGCCATTATAACCGGATAGAACAAGAATATCATCATGACTACCATCAATGCCAGCCACCCGATCCACTCAGCGCCCTTGCGAACACCCGCAAAAGCTGTGGGCGCGCCGGCTTGCATCCTTCTTCCCAGCCCGTACTCTACAATCATCAAAGGAATGCCTGCGGTGAACAATGCTATGATATATGGAATAAGGAACGCCCCGCCTCCGTTCTCATAACACATATACGGGAAGCGCCACACATTACCAAGGCCTATTGCTGCCCCGATCGAAGCTATTATGAAACTGGTTCTAGAAGTCCACCTCTCCCTTATACCATTCATTTTACCTCCCTGTTACAATGCCACTCTACACTGAGACTAGACTAATGTCAACCATGGCGAAGAAAAGTGTATCATTTCGCTCGCACATTATGCATGTTGATTAGGTCGACGAGGAGTGAAAAGCCAGTCTCCTTCTTACCCGCGCCCGCACCGACAACCGTCACCTTGCCCAGGACATCAGTATCAAAGGTCAACGCATTGATCACACCGTTGACATGATATAGAAAATCATCAGTACCAACCAACTGAGGTGAAACCCTGGCCATTACCTTTCCGCCTTCTTTCCACGCATGTCCGATCAACTTGTATCTCTTACCATCCTTGCGCGCCTTCTCAATATCGTCCAGAGTTATGTCAGTTATTCCTTCGGTGGGGACATCCTTAGGCGCCAGCATACCACCCATCACCACATTCGCAAGGATCACAATTTTCGCCTGAGCATCCCAACCCTTGACATCTGCGTCAGGCTTCGTCTCAGCATAACCGAGTCGCTGTGCTTCCTTGAGAACGTCATCATAACTCTGACCCTCAGCCATTTTGGTTAGCATGTAGTTGGTCGTGCCGTTCATTATGCCCTTTATCTCGCACACGTCGGCACCAGCAAGGGCGTCGAGCGAGAGATTTATGGCCGGAGTTCCGCTCAACACGGTCCCTTCAAACTTCAATACAACACCGTTCTTCTTGGCAAGTTCGGAAAGTTCTCTGTAAAAGAGTGCCACAGGACCTTTGTTTGTCGTGATTACATGCTTCATCTTACCGAGGGCTGTGCGTATGTGAGAAATACCCGGTTCGCCGTTTTCGATATTCGTTGGGCTCACTTCAATGATCACGTCCGCATTGCTGTCCTGAATCGTCTTGAGGCTGTCCCAACCTTTGACACCTTCTCCATATCCATTTATGTTTCCTTCCTTGTCAACAAGAGCAAGGATCCTCTTGAGATCGAGACCACCCTCTTGATAGACAGATCCCTTAACCGGATCAGAGATTGCCGTCACCTTGTATTCTAACCCAAAACTCTCTCTAAGGCAGTCTTGTTTCTCATCGAGCAATTGCGCAAGTCCCTGCCCGACAACACCGAAACCTATGAATGCCAGATTGTAACCCATTCTACCTCCTTACAAGAAAAGATCTATATGGAATGCTACCGCGCACCGAAAACAAGCCACTTCCTGCTACTCACTGGTGATTTCCCTTATTCCGTCGTTACTTGCCCTGGTAATGATTATTTCACCGGCAATACTTTCCTGTACAAGAGCCTCCTTCATCGTTTCGGCAACATCAGCTTTTCTATCCTGCTCACAGATCGCGAAGATCGACAAACCGCCACCGCTCACGTTGCAGCCGAACGCACCGCTATCGAGCAATTTCTGTTTTATACCCTTATATCCAGGAATGGACTGCGAACGAACCGGCTCTGATATGTAGTCATTGTTGATCGCCTTACCCAACTCCTCAATATCCTCCTTCATGATCGCATGGACAACGAGCGAGCATAGAGAGAGTTGTTCCTTGACCAGAGCAAGATCCATGCTCTTTGGTATAGATGTCCTCGTGGTACGCTGTTTCTTTTTCATCACACCAATCACTATCGGCACCTCAGGTACGTCAATCCTCAGAACATCGATCGGATTATAGCTCTTAACGATCACGAAACCTCCAAGCATGGCACCTGCAACATTATCAGCGTGGGCAACGCTGCCCGATGCGATCTCTCCCTTACTCGCCATCTCAATCATCTGATTACCCTTGAGATCCAGTCCGAGAAGTCTGTTCAAAGCGAAAACCGAAGCAGCTGCGCACGCGCCGGTTGACCCGAGACCCGCGCCGACACTGATCGTCTTGTGTGGTTCGATGAGCACACCTGTCTTTCTTTGTATCCTCTTCATCATTTCAATCACGGCCAGTCCGGCACAATTCTCCTCCGGTTTTCCGGGAATATCCTCGTGACAGCCGTCGAGTTTGAAGGCCACCGAATCCTTATCGGTCAAGCGCATCGTCAATTCGATATAAGGATGCTCAAGCGCCAGGGCAAAAATATCAAAACCCGGGCCAAGATTAGCAATCGTGGCCGGTGCGCGGACGGTTATCGATTTCAAACCAAGCCCTTCTCTTTCAGGATCTTTGCCAGCTTCTCCTTTTTCGGAGCGCTCAATTCTGTCAGCGGCAGACGCAACCTACCTCCGGGTAATCCCATCATGTTCAGAGCTTCTTTGACCGCAATAGGATTTGCCTCAACCCTCAGTATCTCGAAAACGCTGAAGTATTGGTAGTGAAGTTCCTGCGCTTTTTCCCTGTCGCCCCGATCGCAAAAGTCGTAGATATCCCTCATAACTTCGGGTATGACATTTCCCGCGACTGCAAAATTACCATGCCCGCCAAAACACAACAACGGGTACAAGGTAACATCTTTCCCGGTAAAGACGCCGAAATCCTCGTCTCTGGTAAGGCAGACGATCTTGGCCAGATGATCAAGCAACTTCACGCCTTCTTTTATGCCAATGATATTTCGATGCCGTGCCAGCTGGGCAGTGCCTTCTGGAGAAAGGTTCACGACGACACGTCCGGGCGAATTGTGGATTAGGACAGGGATTTTCGAAGAATCAGCAACCTGCTCGTAGAACTTAATGATACCATCCTCCTTCGGGAGAACAAGATAGGGTACAAAGACCGACACATATTCACAACCGATCTTCTCAAAGAGCCTTATCCTTTCCAGCGTCGCTTCCACACCGCTTGTGCAAGTATCAGGTATTACCGGACATTTTCCACTTACCTCGTCCACAACAATCTCTACCAGGCTTGCGATCTCTTTTTCCGACATCAATGAATTCTCACCGGTCACTCCCAGAGGCGCGATTCCATGAACGCCAGCCTCAACCTGCCTCTTGACCAGCACTCTCAGACCTTCTTCATCCAAACTCAGGTCCTGCTTAAATGGAGTAATGAGAAGTGTATAGGCACCTTTCAGCATGCTCGACTCCTTTCGTGAAATTTGCTTATATCAAGATCACAAAATGATCTTCGTGTTACTCGTTGACCAACGTCCCTCTATAGATTAAAACAGACAACCTTCGGCTCGGTTTGCTCGAGCAAGGAGAACTTAATTCCTTCACGGCCGAGTCCGCTGTTCTTCACTCCGCCAAACGGCATCTGGTCGAGGCGATAGTCCGTTGAATCGTTAACGATCACGCTGCCAAAGTCCAGCTCGTATACGGCCTTGAACGCCTTGTTGATGTCTTGTGTGAAGATCGCCGCATGCAAACCATAGTTCACGCTGTTCGCACGATTGATCGCATCGTCAAGATCAGTGTATTTGTACATCAGAACAACAGGACCGAAGACTTCCTCGACTGCCAGTGTGGCCGTTTCCGGCACGTCGACCATGACCGTAGGATCATAGAAATTACCGTTTCTCTTACCGCCGGTCAGGACCTTACCGCCCTGTTTCACGGCATCGCTCACCCATTCCTCGACGCGCTTCGCTTCACGCTCGTTGATCATTGCTCCCATGTCGATGGATTCATCGAGTTGATCTCCGACCTTCATCTTCTTCGTCATCTCAACGAACTTGCTCACGTAATCATCGAAGATCTTCTCGTGAATGAACATTCTCTGAACGCCGATGCAGTTCTGACCGACTGCCCAGAATGCACCGGAAACGGATAGATCCACTGCCTTGGACATATCCGCATCCTCACACACGATAACCGGACAATTGGAACCTAATTCCATCGAGATCTTCTTCAGGCCGGAGATCTTGAGTATTTCTATTCCTGCCTCGACCCCACCGGTCAACGTGATCATGCGAACGGCCGGGTGGGAAACAAGGACATCTCCGATCTCTGAACCGCGGCCAGTCACAATGTTGAGCACCTTGGGCGGCAGGCCTGCGGCCATGAATGCCTCACCCAGCTTCAGTGCCGAAAGCGGTGTATCGGTTGCCGGCTTAAGGACCACGGAATTCCCCGCGGCAATTGACGGACCGAGTTTATGAGCGACCAGATTCAAAGGGTCGTTAAACGGGGTGATCGCGACGATCACGCCGATCGGGAACCTGTAATAATATCCCACGCGGTTCTCCCCACCCGGGAAACTGTCAAAGGGGATTGTCTCACCAAGTGTTCGGCGGGCCTCCTCGGCTGATATGCTTATCGTGTTGATACAGCGTGAAGTTTCTTTACGGGCCTCGCGTATCGTCTTGCTACCTTCAGATGCGATCGTCTTCGCGAAATCATCAAAATTCTTCCTGAGATAATCCACGACCCCCCATAACACTTCCATCCTCTTGTGTACGGGCATCTTCCTGCTAATCTGGAAACCTTCGACTGCTGACTCAATTGCCTTCTTTACATCTTCCTTGGTCCCGGCGGGTATATGGTCGATGACCTTGTTGTCGTACGGCCTGTATACTGGAATCTTCTTATCCCTATCGACCCATTCACCACCGATCAACATCTTCATATGAATCCTCCTTGCTTGTATGGTTATGGATGCTTATATTTCATCAACATCGAAAATTAGAATCTGTATTGTTTTGATTGACCTACAACGCGTTAGTATAATTGAGTTACGCGGTCTTGTCAAGTTCACTACCGGACCATACACAAGGTTTAAGTCTCCCGGGGACAGGCATAACATTTTTGCATTTTCTTATCCATCTCTCCAGTTCGCTCCTTTTTATGAATGAATCTGTATGATAAATAGGGACTATCTACTTATGTCGACAAAATGTTCAAAATGTTATGCCTGTCCCCAAATTAGTGTTTGCCCACGGGGCATACTGATACACAGATCCCGCACAATCGAATCCCTTCTCCGATCAATCCACCTAGTTCACGGCACTTTTCCCGGCACGCGAATGCATCGAAGAATTCTTCCCTTTTTGTCGTAATATCCCACTCTTTGCCAGAAAGAGCCTTTGCCGGGCAATTCTGTACACATTGATCGCAAGCCCCGCATTCGCTCGTGAGCACAGGTTCCCGGCAGTAATCGAGAGGTCGGTCGACGAGCACACTGACCAACCGCACCCTGGGTCCGTATTCGTAGGTCACAAGCAGACCGCTTTTGCCGATCCAGCCGAGCCCGGCCCGCGTAGCGACCATCTTGTGCGAAAAATCCAGACTCAAGGTCTGGTCGAAATGCTCGTTCCTGTCTTTGGCGGTCAAGCTCGGTCGGATATCAAATGCCTTAATGCCTTTGCTGCCGAGTTCGGCGCTAATACCGCTGGCGATTTCGGCGAGTTCTGTGTTGACCGACCGATATAGGTTATAGTAGTCTGCATTCGGGCCGCTCTCGATCGCATCGATCACCGGGTCATCCAATCTGCGCCCAATGACAATACCGTATCCATACGGCGCGTACTTCGGAGCTAACAGATTTCTCAAATCGGCATAACCAATCAGGTAATCTCGCCCGCTGCGTAAGTATTTTTCAACGGTCTCTGATATTCTCATAATTTGAATTACGAGATTATACTACAGCGGGGAAAATAATCAAGGATTTTTCAATGTTACGATAGCCAGCCAAAGCAACCGCAAGCTTGACGCCTACCCATTTTGTCATATATTATAAACAGGAGCAAGGCTACGATGAAATACAAAATAATCGGTAAACAACCAAATTCAAAGATGTGTCTGGTATGTGGGATGAAAAACCCGTTCGGTCTAAAATCATTCTTCTATGAAACCGACGCAAAGGAGTTGATCGGTGTATTTACGCCGGTCGAGGAGCATCAGAGTTATCCGAACCGGATGCACGGCGGCATCGCCACGGCGATGCTCGATGAGACAATCGGACGCGCGATACTAATGCATCACGACAAAGAGATCTGGGGTGTAACGATAGAAATAATAACCCGTTTTAAAAAACCGATGCCACTCAACGAAGAGATCAAGGTCATCGGCAGGATAACAAAAGAGGGCAGCAGGTTTTTCGAAGGAACCGGTGAATTGATCTTAAACAATGGTGAAATCGCCGCCACTGCTGAAGGCAAATACCTGAAACTGCCGCTCGATGAGATCGCAGATTTTGACCGCGAAGAAAACGAGTGGCGCGTCATTCAATCCGACGACGACCCGGAGAGTATAGAGATATAGTAGGGGGAACTCCTCGGGCAAGACTCGAACTTGCAACCCTCCGGTTACATTTACCTCCAATTTTCATTGGAGAATGGACTATCTCATTTCCGTTACTGTAGCTTTACAGTAAGACGGAATCGGGCGCTTCCCGTTCGCAGCAAGCGAAAGGTACTTCCTCACGGAATAGTCTCTGCACCTGCTCCACACAATGCGAATATTGTGGAGATTGGCTCAGGGTTACCCTATCCTGATTTGAGATTGCCGCGTCGTCCCGCCTACTATTCAAAAAAATATCGGAGTGCGGGACTCCTCGCAATGACAGATAGTGACTTAGGTTTCCCTGAATTCACCCGATTTTTCAGTCCGTCTTTCGACGGAAAGCTGCTTTCATTACAGCCGGATGCTCTACCATTGAGCTACCGAGGAATCATCGTATTATAGCCAATTCAAGATAGTTGTCAATCGGCGCCGGGCGTGGCAATACCCGCGCTTATTTCTACCCCTATCTCCCGACCAAAACCTTGAGCCTATTGACCTCTTCCTGAAGCATATTCTTGCGGGTCTCGCCCGGTGAATCGGGCACATAAGGCAGCACATCCAGAACTCCAGTGACATAATCAAGCAGCGTGATCGCCTCATCGACGTGTGTTTTTGAACTGATCTTCTTATCGGCCTGCGCGATCACAATTTCAAGATCAGCGACTGAGAAAGGCATGAGCATCCGCGGGTATATGCTCAATTCATAGAGGTACAAATTCCCGTCTTTGTCATCGACCGTGCCATCTTCGTATACTACATACAAGCCGACAATCCGGGCATCAAGCGGTGTTTTGATCTTTGCGTCGAAGAACTGTCCCTGTTTCTCTACGACCATCTCACCCCACATGTCTCCACTGAAGCTGTATTTCAAGGTCAACTGCTCGACGCCTTGCTCAGGTACTATCCTAACGAGCAGGTCAGGCGAATCCTTCAAGAAATACACATCGAGACCGCAGAATACAACCATTGCCATGAACAAATTCATTTCAGCTCCTTATGCATCACATATGCATCATTACCATCCAAATAGTATCTCCTTCTTATATATAGAATATCATATCCTTTGCTTTTATACATAGCTATTGCCGCAATATTGGTTGTTCTCACCTCGAGATAGGCATAGCCACAACCTCGCTCCACCGCCACTTTTTCCATCTCGCGGAGCATTTCGCTTCCCAACCCCCGCCGCTGAAAATCTGTATCCACCGCAATATTGGATATGTGCAACTCGACATCAATGCACATGCCGAGCGAGTATCCAATTATCTTTCCGTTCTCCTCAAAGACATAAGCGACGGCGTTTCTTGATTCGAGATCTTTTTCGAAGAAATACCGAGGCCAAGGGTTTGGGAAAACTCGATTTTCGATCTCGACCACGCTATCCAGGTCCTCAAAGCGCATTGCCCTTAGCATAATTTCTTTCTGCATCCGTCTTTTTGATGTAGTACGGCTCAAGGAACTGGATGTCGTTGAAATCCCTATTCCGCATGCGAGGCAGTGCCAGCGATATTACTCTTTTCGCTGTCGGCAGGTACTCTTCACTACTTCTCAGTTCGACACCAGCACCTACTAATCCAGCCTGCGCAATAACCTCCACTCCAGGACCAAGAATCGTTCCCTTATCCCCAAGCATTTTCAGAAGTGAATCCGGTGTTAACAAAAGGTAATCACTCACCCGTTCACCGCTTTCATAGAGCGCGGCATATATCTCACCTCGATATGCGTTAACCACTGCAGTAATCCGTACGTCCGTCAAAGAAGGCGGCACGCCGATCACATCAAGCGTGTTGACCGCAACCACCGGCGTATTGTTGACAAGCGCAATACCCTTTGCCAGACTTAACCCGACACGCAGCGAAGTGAACATCCCGGGACCGATGCTAACCGCGATAGCACCGAGGTTCTCGTTTCGGCGCGAACCGAGAATATTCTTTGCTTCCTTGAATATTTCCGCATCTCCGTATCCACCTATTTCGCGCCGTCTGCTGAATTCCCTAAGTGTCCTGTCGTCTTCATTAAGACACAGTGAAAATGTCGGAGACGATGTCTCAATCCCTAAGATCTTCAATTTCTATCGCTCTCTTCTGATGGTTCACAATATCAATTCTGACAACAATTCCGCTTGTTGCCCGGCTGATACGATCTGCCCATTCGATCACGGTTATACCGCTCGCGAGCATGTATTCTTCTATAGGCAGGTTACGTGCCGCTGTCCCATCCAGCCGGTACAGATCGACATGTGCTATTGTATACCGGCCATGATATTCAGTAGCAATGACAAAACTTGGACTTGTAACATTTTCTTCCACAGCCAAGCCTTCACACAAGCCCTTAACGAAAACCGTCTTACCGCTACCCAGCTCTCCATAAAGATATAGAACATCACCAGGTCTTAGTGAACCTGCGAGTTCCCGTGCTATTTCCCGGGTCTTTTCTGGGTTTTCACTCAAGAATCTGCTATTTTTTCTTTCACGACGCATACCGATGATATATCTCCACAGCGCCGTACATACAAAGGTCGGCATCATACTTCTGGATTTCCTTAATGTACCTCTTCAATAGGATGCCAGAACCGCCCGTCGAAACACAGAAGAAAGACTTTCCATATTTTCTTTTCAATTCCTTGATGAAACCAGAAACCATTATCATGGTGCCGTTAAAAATGCCGGACTGGATACATTCCTCTGTGCTCTTGCCGGTCAAATCCTTCGGTTTTCTGACCGCAACCTCGGGTAGCTGTGCCGTGTTCCTTTGCATGCATGCTGAAAGCATATGCATGCCCGGCAATATCACGCCCCCAAGATGCTTGCCTCCACGCAAGGCCACATCAATAGTGATCGCAGTCCCGGCGTCCACCACGATCGCATCGCGCCGGTAGCGCGTAAGAGCTCCGACAACAGCCGCTATTCGGTCCGCGCCCAATGTTAACGGGTCGCGATAAGCGTACTTGAGACCGCAATCGATCCTTGACGAGACAACCACTGCAGGCAATCCGTACCTCTTGCAAAGCTCAATTACCTGTTTTGTGAGAGAAGGTACAACCGATGCGATTGCAGCACCCGTCAACCTCCTGTCATTGAATATTCTCCTGATCTTTGCCGCCTGCACATTCTTGCTTACAGGCAGAACGAATTTTCGGGTTAGAGTTCGGCCCTTATAAAGACCGATATGAATATTCGTGTTTCCTATGTCGAATGCAACTACCATTGCAGACGTCTGACATCGCCGTAGTAATATTTCTTGATGATGCCCGATTCATCCCTCAGAAGCAGAGCCCAGTCATCATCGATATCATAAACAGTGCCTTGAACAACACCCCTGGCGGTCACGACCTCGACCGGTTCGCCAAGCCCTGATATATAATTCAGCACTTCTTTCACCTTCAACCCTTTGGACTGTAGTTCATCGTACAAATCATTAAATTTGACAAGAAATACCTCAAGGATTTCATCAATATCGAATGCCTTCCCGGTCTCGATTTTCAGACTTGTCGCGCTATGCAATCGTGGTAAGAACTTATCAATATTGACGTTCAAGCCCACGCCACAGACTACGGCATCTTGATAACGTTCGCAGACGACACCGCAAACCTTACGCTTCTTCAAGAGCACGTCGTTCGGCCAGTGGATGGACAATGTAGAAAACCCGTAATGTTCAAGAGTTCTAATAACGGTCAGCGAAGCAAGCAAAGGGATGGATGTCACCCGAGCCTTTGGGAAGAGCAACAACGAAACATACATCCCTCCCTCAGGGGAATACCAATTTCTCCCTTGCCTGCCCCTGCCTTTTTCCTGTGACAAAGCGGTTACTGCTATTGGATGTCGCTCTCCAATAAGCTCCTTTGCCTTGTCCTGAGTAGATACAACTTTGTCGAATCGGACGACGCGTTCAATCACTAATTGGTGTAGAAAATTCGGAGCGCAGCACCCTCGAAAGGATAATGGTTTTCAAGGATCGCGCTTGTATTTTCATTGAACCATGTCTCCGCGTTTATCACTATGACCAACTCGAGTTCATCACCCTCGCTGATAACGATTGGCGTAAATGCTTCGGCAACGAATGAAAAAGCGGTATCGACAACAGATACTGTTGCCGTCTGTTGAACGTGCTCAAGTGAATCCACGGTGACACGTACCCTTGGATACGTGCCCGGTTCGATATCAATATAGCCATTGGTGATTGATGCGAAATCCGAGGCCTGAAGCTCAACCTGAACGTACTCCTGCCCCTCCCACACTATTGTGTATTCGCCGCCAACAGCAGCCTCTACCTGCAACACTCTCATGCGGAGATCGCCCGCGACGCCGTCAAACAGTGCTTCATCATTCATTCCAAATTCCACAGAAGCATTGCTTCCACAACCAACGATGGCAACAATTGCCAATAATGCATAGAAAAATCTCATCTTTCCTCCTTAATACAAGTCTATTCTATATTGGGGGTATGTCAAGACAGCGAGTTGACAAGACCGTGGGGACGGAGGTTGACTTTTTGACAAAAACATCCATATGGTGATATCACATAAAATTGCTGCTGTAATTAGAAAAATGTCAAAAAGTCAACCTCTGTCCCCGGCTACTCAGAATGAATAGCCAACTAAGAATGCAAAAACACTGTTCTTCAAGTCGCCCTCGCCCTCCTCATCTAATGTTGTCAGTCCCAGGCTATATCGGGCATCAAACACGATCTTCCCTTTAGGAAGGCCAAAATCGATACCACCACCTAGAACTACACCGAAATCAGTTTCCTTTGCACCCTGCAAATCCTCCTCCACCGTCATTCCGTCAATTTCTAATATGCCTCGTGGATCAGTGACGGTGATTCCAAAATAAGGGCCCAGAAAGAAATTCGGCTTAATTTTACCCTGAATAGGCAAAATCATCTTGACCAAAACCGGCATTTCAATGTAGTTGAATTCATAAGTCAATTTCAAACCAAGTAACGCCTCCTCCCATTTTACACCTTTCTTGGAATACAATAGTTCAGGTTGGATAGCTGCGATATTACCAAGAGCAACAACACCGAAAACGCCACCGCAGAATCCTGGTTTGATCTTAGCATCATACACGTCATCACCATACCAACTGGCAAGATTAAAGCCCATTTTCAACCCACCGGTAATTTTCTGTGCAGATGCTGGATAAAGAGTTATACATAAAAGCACAACTAGCAGTCTTTTGTATCGACACCTCATTTAATACCTCCCATTCTACAAATGTTATTGCATACCCATCACTAAATCAGACCAAAGAGCTATACTAGGTTAACAATCAATGCATTATAGGAGAAATGAATCTCCTGTCAAGATTTCAGATTCATATCCAGGGAAAGATTTAACTCGGCATGTTGACTCTCGGGCAGTATTTGGTATAATGAACGGAGAACAGCCCCGCCTCTGGGCGGGATACTCGATTTCTCATCCGAATCGAAGATTCGGGAGAAATCGGTAGGGGAGAATCCCCCTTTG
>CP070802.1:1687682-1705510 GCA_020343595.1 Caldifarciminota bacterium
GATCCTATTCTATAAGCCCCCATGGCGAAATCGCCATGGGGGCTTTGCTCTCCCAGGTGTCGGTCTGTGGATCGCAGGCTTCAACTATACTCAAAGATGAGTATGGCGCAGTTGAATAATGCAAATCTATCTTTCATCCAATCAGAACATGAGCCCCACGCCAAAACGGGCACGGAACCCGGGAAGATAATTACGCGCGTCAAAGTAGTAATCGTTCTGGCAGTCGATATAAGATTGCTTCGCCTCACGTGGATCAACAAGACCATCGTGATTGAAATCAGACTGTGGCGAGTAGCGCGTGCTGGCCATCGACGTGAAACCAAATTGATCGAGTGACGGTTCCGGATCTCCATGGTTTGTCGGGTGTCCTGTCGTTTCATGGACTTCGACTATCTGGTCGCTGTTGAAAACATTGAGCAGCATGCCTCTAACCACGAAACTCACGGGTCCGACCTTGATCCGACGGCTGAAATTCCAGTCAACGTTAAGGTAACCGGGTACACGTGCTGAATTTTCATCACCCAGACGATTCCCTCGCAGGTCGCGCGGCGTGTACGGCGTCCCGGAGTGATACGAGAAGACGAATGAGTTATTGAAATCCTGCAGCGGGATCAAGAAAAAATCACCAGGCAACTCAAAATCAAGGTTAGCATTCAGAATATGGCGCTCGTCGAAATCAAGCCAGTAGTCGATCACGGGTACGTCGATATTGTAGAAGTAATGATCCTGGTACCACTCGAACGCACTCGCGGCCGTGCCTTTGGCAAACTGCAGCGTATAACTTACGCCAAGCGCCCACATATTCGTCATACGCTTCTGCATGTTGATCTCGAAACCCTTAACGTTACCGTAGTCGACGTTCTGGTATTGATAGTAAGAATAGGGAATCGCCACGACTTCACGAACTTGATTGAGATCATAGACATCCTTGAAATAAGCGGTGAATCCGAACAATATATCTTCGGTGAATTGATTCTCGATACCAAGTTCATATAGAACAGTACGTTCAGGTTCGATAAGCACATTGCCGAGGACGGCGTTTCCGCGGCTTATCAAAACCCTGACTACCTGCGTGTCGGTTGACGTGTACATATTACCGAGTGCCGGTAACTGGAAGTACTGCCCATAGTTGAAACGCAGTTTCATCCGGTCGGTCACTGGCAATGAGAACCCGAGCCGCGGTGATATCTGATAGGATGCTTCCGAAGAAACAAGATCATCGTCCAGGTAGTTTTCAGGATTCAGATACGTCGACGTTTGCGCGTCGAAGTAATCGAAGCGTAGACCGATACGCGCCACAAGCCCTTCGAAATCCATTTTATCCTGGATATATGCCGCAATCTTCCAGGGATCGCGATCATAGTAATCCCAGAATGGATTCGCTACCCAGGGTAATGTATTCTGAAAGAACTGCATTTCATAGCGCGTTATATCAAACCCGGTCTTGAACTCGTGGACCTTCCCCACGGCGTGACTGACATCGAAACGGGCCTGGACATCATCGTTGTTCCATACGCTCCAGCTCCTGAAATCACCATAGGTATAGAAAAATCCCTCAACTCCATAGGGATTATTTCTGAGCGCCTGCACATCGCGGTCGAAATATTCAGTGTGATACGGCATCAGACTGTCGATTAAGACATCCCTAACGAATACCGAGTCGCCGTCGATGACCTTGTAGCCGTCCCTTGAAACCTCGGACAATAGCGGGAGCAAATGTTCAGCGTAACAGCGGTAGTCCTCATACCACTGCCGGTTGTTCTCTTCTTCCCACTCATAGTCACGATTTCCAAAGAAGCGGTTGTAATGTGTCATGCCGACCTTGAGCGAGGCGAGCGTTTTTGGTGTGAGCATGTAATTGAATGTCGACGAAAGCATCCAGGTCTTGATACGGTTTATCGGCTTCTGATCAAAGTACTTCAGGTCGTACTGACCGGTACCGGTGATCGCCGACCATATCACCCACTGACGACGTTCGGTGAATCCGGTGAACGTCACTTTACCCTTTGCGCCAGGCAAATGATAGGAAAGCCTTGCCTGAGCACGGTGATCGATCCTGGGTGATTCTAGTTTGAACAACCCTTCCTGATGCTGCGCGTCGGTCATCATCAATTCGCCCGACACAAAGTAACGCACTCTCGGAGCAACAGGGAGTGGACCGCCCAGCGAGAACTCATACTGGTTGAATCCATAATTGATCTGATCCTGCCAATCGGCGAACATCTCATCCGTTAGATAGCTTACGCTACCTGCTATCTTTGAACCACCTTCACGGGTAACGATGTTCACGACACCCGAAAGCGCATCACCATATTCCGCATCGAAACCTCCGCTCACCACGGATACCTCTTCCACGGCCGAGGCATTGATGATCGATGATTGGAAGTTGTTGTTCGGGACCTTCGTCACGATACCGTCAACAAAAAAGGATATCTCACCGTCCCGACCGCCACGCAGATGTGTTCCTCTCTTGCTAGTGACTACTCCAGCCTGCAGAGCGATTACCTGGTTTATCGTCGTAATGGGCAACCGATCCATTTCCGTTGAAGTAACTGCCCGTCTTGTATGTACCGCGTCGCGCACAATCGGTTCGCGTTCCGCAACGGCAGTCACGCCCTCCACCTCTATTACTGTCGGAGGCAGGCGGAAATTGAGCACTGTCGTCAACTCAGCATTGACCACGACATTCGCAAAAGAGAGAGGATCGTAGCTTATATAGGATGAAGTAACCCGATAGGTACCAGCAGGAACAAAGAGAACAACGAAGTCTCCGTTCGCATCGGTAGCGGCTCCCAGATCAGTACCTTCGACCATCACGTCGGCGCCGACCAAGGGTGTTCCGGTTTCGGCATCAATGACCTGGCCGGTTATTCTACCGTATTCGGCTCCAAATAGCAGAACACCAACCAGCATCATGCCAATCAGTTTATTCATGTTTCACCTCCGCATGTAATGCTACTGTGTTGACTCACAAAATACTCACACAGTCTCTCAAATTTGCCAGTCTTAGTCTGGTATCGTAGTAGCAAGACGATAAGTCGCTCAATTGCATTACTTACCGTCGCTAAGGATTCAATGAACGAACGTTTGAGTTATTTGTTTTACAGGGATAAGATTTTAGCGCAGACTGTTTTGATAGATCTCGGTTGCCTCGCGTGACGGAACCGAAACCCCAAGGTCATCCAGTGTCTTCACCAGTTTCTTGTACTGCCTCTGTACCCCGTCTCGGTCACCGACGGCCTCGAGACACCGCATTATCGAAACATGGATCGACTCATCCATGCTATCAAGATCCAGGGCACGGACCAGAAATGTCTGACTCTCGGCATATGCCTTATCATCATAGCATATCTGTGCGAGGTTTCGCAAAATATCCAGTGCTATTTTCCTGTAGTACGCTCTGATCTCTTCACACCACTGCGCACTGATATCTTCAACGAAATCCCCGCGATACAGATCGAGTGCCCTGTTGTACAGCTGCCTCGCTTTCTGACGGTCTTGATTCAGAGCGGCGGCGGCCTGACTGACCAACCGCTCAAATTCCTGTACATCGGTACTGATGTATATATTAGGATTCAAGAAATACTGCTGATTCTCAAAAAGCACCATCTTCTGTTTGTCGATATCGGTCCGTAGCATTTCTTTCAGCGTGTTGCGCAGCGCAGAGATCTCCACATGCAAGCTGTGCGCAGCACCGCGCAAGTTTTTCTGAGGCCAGAAAGTATCGATCATCTGGTCCTTTGTGTATTTCTTTCGATGCCCGGCGACAAAGATCACAAAGAGCTCCCTCGTTATCTTTGTTCGCCAGGAAGGCATTACTTCACGACCATTAGCATCCCTTATGTCCAATTTGCCGAAGAGACGGCACTCGAGATCATACAATCCGTTCTTGATATGCAGCCAGTTGACGAGGTCCTTTGCCTGTTCGCTGTCGGTGTTTTCGAGCAAACGTATGACAAAATCGATCATGCAGTCATTCTCCAGAGCCAGCTTGAACAGATCCGTACTGTCTCGCGCCTCGATCAACAGGTAGGCGGTGTACCCCTTACTCCGGGCGATCTCGAGACACTTCTTGAAGAATGACAACGCCTGTTCCTGAGCACCTTGCTTGTAGTAACACTTACTCAATTCATAGAAGGTGTTCATCAACAGGTAATTCTTCTCAACGGTACGGGCCTTCTTCAAAGCATCTTTCAATGACATCACCGCTTCATCGTACTTACCTTCTGCCGATTCCACGGAGCCACGCACGGTCAGATAGGAGACGAGCAGATTGGGAGCTTCATTAATGATATCAATGACTTCTTCCATTTTAGAAAAAGCAGCCCGTGCCTGGCTGACTTCGCCCAGTCTTAAATGAGAATCTACGATGTCCCCGATGATGTACGGGTCCAGAATTCTCGAGAAGGTGTGGTATTTGTCCACCGCCTCGGTGAGTAATTCGATCGCCTTCCTGAAATTCGCCTCGGCCCAGTACAACTTGCCCTTCATGTAAACGAGGTATTTCGTTATCCAGGGATCGTTGTATTTTTGCAGCAACTCCTCAGCGCGACCCATATAATCCCAGGCAGCAGAATAATCACCCAGGTCACACTTTATTGCGACAACCGTGCCGTACTTGTATATCAAATTCAAAATCGGCAGCGAATCCCCGAACCTCGAGAGTACCTCCATGAAGAGCTTGTCGGCTTCCTTGAAATTCGACATGGTAAAATGGAGCAGCGCGATCCTTGTCAGCAGTGATTCTTCGAGTTCCCGGTCTTCAAACTTGCGGAGAATTTTCAGAGCTTTATCAAAACACTCGTGCGCCTTGTCGAACTGGCAAGCATCGCGGTACATGCTGCCCAGTTTCATCAGGACATTCGCCTTGAGCGGACTGTTTTTTCGTTCCACCAGAGCACGGGATTTGTTTGCGTAGTATATTCCTCGACGCCTTCTGCCCTGACTATAATATATGAGCGCTTTCAATATCAAACCTTCAGCCATGCCGCGATTGTCCTTTTTCTGTCGAAACGACTTCATGGCCGATTCGGCCAACTTGAGAGCTTGCGTCTTCTTGTCCAGGTTATCAAGTGCGTCTGCCTTACGCAGCAGCAGATACGGATACTTATCGAGGATGGCGGCCGGGAAGATGTCCACGAGTTGAATGAACGCCGAGTAGTCGGCCCGCCTCATCCAGTGTTGATGATTCTTCTCGAGAATCTGTGCCGCTTTTGCGTAGCGTTCGGCACCAACAAGATGCTTCACCGACGCACCGTATTCCTTCTGGGCATACAGATGCAAGCCTGCTTTGTAGTGAAGTTGCTTTACAACTTTGCTTGTGAAATATTGACTGAGCATCTTGCGCAAAAATTCATGGAAGATGGGATGATATTGATAATTATCCCCTACCTTCGAGATGAACATGTTCTCGGCATCAAGAAATCCGACGATCTTCCTGGAACTCCTTATATTAAGTAGATGATCGCACACCCTGGGATTCAGATAATCAAGCACCGACGTCTTAAGCAGGAATTCCTTGATCGACCTGGGAGTTTGCTCAAAAACTTCGCGTGCGAAATAGTTGAAAATATTCTCATCCGAAGCGGCGTAGCTATTCAGGGTGTCCTGTGCCGTATCTTCTCCAGCCGTCCGTATCCTCTGCAGGATGAGTTGAAGAACGGTCACCCAGCCCTCGGAGAATTCGGCAATACGTTTTACGTCATCCGGAGCGATTCTCAAACCATGGACCGCGTTAAGGAGTCTTTGTATCTCGTCGAAACTGAACCGCAAGTTCTCTTTTTCGATCTTGAATAACTCCTGTTTCGCCATGAGGTAAGCAAGATTGATATTCGGCACCGCACGTGATGATATGATAAAGTGGAGATTCTTAGGCATATGGCGAAGGAAATAGTCGATCGCGCTGCATATCTTACGGTTGTTCTGAAAATAATGAAAATCGTCAAGGATAATGTAGAATTCCTTCTTTATACTCTTGACGAACTGATTGATGAAGGTGCCGACCAGAATATCAACATTACTGGTTTGCGGTATGAGTTCCTCAACGACCTTGCCAAAATGCATGTCATGCTTCTTTACGCCGGCGACCAGATAGCTGAAAAACGTCGCCATGTTGCTGTCTGATTCATCGAGGTCATAATAGACGAACGGGATCGACTGTTCCTCGCAGAATTGAGCAAGCAGAGTAGTCTTCCCGTAGCCGGCATCGGCACATAACAGAATGAGTTTCTTCTCAAGATTGTCACGGAGCAGGCTCAGAAGACGCTCCCGGCGCAGGATCGTACCCTTCACCCGCGGCGGTTCAAGCTTCGTCTGGATGATCAAGCTAGTTCTCTTCATGAATCTCCGTACTAGAGATAATTGTATTCACCTTCTACCAAAAAGAAAGCCTCATGTTATTTCAGACTCTCCTCATATATCTCAGTTGCCTCTCGGGATGGCAGCGTTATGTCGAGGTCCCTCAAGGTCTTCGTCAATATCTGGTACTGCCGCTGGACGCCCTTCCTGTCTTTAAGACCGGCGAGACAGCGCATTAGACCTATATGTATTGTCTCATCATAAGGGTCGATGGCCTGGGCGCGGCGGTAGAGCAACAAGGCCCTTGTAGGATCGTGTTCATCGTAGCTCAGAAGCGCCAGTTTCTTCAGAACATTCAACATCATCTCGCGGTAGTAGGACCTCATGCTGGCGCACCATTCCTCGGTAAAACCTTCACAAAAATCTCCGCGGTAAACATCGACCGCGCGAGAATACGACTGAATGCTTCTCTGGCGGTCTATCGACTCCATCGCCATCGCTTCATGTACGGACTTCTCGAAAAGAGTGACATCTCGCTTTATGACGACGCGGGGAGTCATCGCATAGTGACCGTCCCGATAGACTATCAAACCTGCCGACCTGGACCTCGCGCCGACAATCCTATGCAGTAATTTTCTAAGAGAGGAAATCTCTACCTGCAGACTTCGCACCGCCTGATCCATTCTCTTGCGCGGCCAGCAAAGATCAATGAGCATTTCCTTCGTACATCCTTTAGGGTGGTTGATGCTCAACGCAACAAAGATCGTTCTCGTGCGATTCGTTCTCCAGCGAGGTGTGATAACATTGCCGTCAGTATCGAGTATATCAAACGGCCCGAAGTAACAACACTCGAAATCATAGCTCCCCCTTTTCACATCCAGACGGCTCACGATATCGCGAGCCCTGTCGGTATCGATGAGTTGTATGATGTGCAGAAGAAAATCGCTCGAATATTTCTGTTCAAGTGCCAGCTCAAAGAGACTCATATCTGCCCGGCCTTGCACGACCAGATAAGTTTCGAATCCGTACTGCTGGGCGATGGCGAGACACTTCTTGAAATCTTCAAAAGCTTGTGTAAAGTTGCCGCATGCCAGCGCATGCTCGCTCAGCACATAATTTATCGCCATCACCTGAATCGGATCGTAAACCTTCTTGCTAATCCGCAGTGCACTCTCGAGTGAAGCCTGTGCCCTCAGGAATTCTTTCTGCGCTATCTCCACCCTGGCCTTCGCGATGTAAAAACCAACCACGTGCTGCGGTATTTCCTGACTCTGTTCGAGAACCGATGCTGCAAAATCGAGCTGCCTGCGTGCATCGGCCAGATCATTCATATTAAGATGGACATCGACAAGATCGAGCGCCGCATAGAGGTCACTAATCTTAACATCACTCTTCCGGTTATAGTCGATGACTGCGCGGAAATAATCGACAGCCTTTTCGTAATCACGCTGCAGGATACTCACCCTTCCTTTCAACAGGATCAAGTAACTGTTAAGGTATCGTTCAGTATAGTGCTGAGCAATGCTCGCCGAGCATTCGATGTAATGCAAGGCTCTTGCGACGTTACCGTTGTCGATCGCGATCGACGCAATATTGCGATAAGTGAACGCCAATTCCAGCGGATATATTTGATCATGAAATCTTGTCGCGATCTCCATGAATATCCTCTCCGCCTCTTTGAATTCAGACATGTTGTAGAATAACATGCCGAGGCCTTGAAGGGCACGTACTTCAAGTGCATCGTCCTTGAGGATGCGAGACATCTCGAGTGCCTGCCTGAACATGGCCTGGGCTTTGCGGAACATGCCCAGAACGCGGTACGCAGTGCCGAGTTGCATCAGGATATGTGCCTTCTCTTTAGACCGCCTTTTGCCTAAGAGACCGTAGGCCTTCCTGGCGTAGTACAGAGATTTTCTCGTGTGCATTAGACAATGACTGGCGACGGCTTTCATGCTGTAAGCCTTTGCCATTCCCCTACGGTCGCCGTTCCTCCTCAGCCGCTTCATTGCTTTGTTAACATCCTCTAAACCCTTATCAACCTTCGTTAATTCAAAATACATGCCTGCCTTCTTGAGCCTTAAATAAGGATATTTCTCGATGCAGGATTCAGGAATTCTCTCAGTCAGTTCCACGAAGTTGGTGCTTTCGCCTAAGGACGCCCAGTAATCATGGTGTTTCTGAAGGATTCTGGCTGCCTTTCCAAATTGCTTTGAATTCAGCAGATGGTGTACTGCAGATGAGTAATCCTGACATTTGATGAAATAGTCACTCGCTGCGATGTAGAGTTTTCGTACCTCCGACCTATTTGTGCTGACGCACAATCTCTTGTGCAGGAATTCCTTAAATAAAGGATGATAGAACACCTTTTCACCGGTGCGTAGTACAAAAATGTGTTCGGTCTCCAAACGAGCTATTATCTCTTCCGACCCCTGAATACCGGGGATGGCATCACAGATCTCAGGATTCAGGTACTCCAGGATTGAAGTACGGACAAGAAAATCGCGAACCGTCCTGGGTTGATTATTAAAAACCTCCTTAGCGAAGTAGTCAAACACATCCTCTCCTGAGGCGACGAAAGTATTGATGGTTTCCTTCACCCGAACTCCTGGCGTTGACCTTATCTTCTGTAGTATGAGCTGGAGCACCGTGACCCAACCTTCGGATAATTCGGCTATCCGCATTATGTCCTCATCACTCATCTGGAGATCATACAGATCATGCAGCAACGCCCGGGTTTCTTTAATATCAAACTGTAAGTGTTCTTTGTCGAGATGTAGCAGTTCTTGCTTTGCCAGGAAATACGACAGATAGATCGGCGGTGTCTTTCTCGATGAAATAACGAAATGCAGATTCGATGGAAGGTGTCGTAGGAAATAATTGATGATGCTGGCGATCTTTCGGTCCTTTCCCAGACGGTGGTAGTCATCAAAGATGAAGAAAAATTCGCCCTTCAGTTTTTCAACGAACTCGTTGATGAAGGTACCAGCAACCGTTTCATTACCGCGCTTCTCAGAGAGCACCGCCTTTACTCTTTCTCCGAAGCGCGGAGCATGTCTCCTTACTCCGGCGACCAGGTTGTTGAAAAACGTTGATATATCATTGTCCTGGCTGTCCAGATCATAAAAGATGCAGCGATCGCGTACTTCCCGGCAGAACTGTGCCAGGAACGTTGTCTTTCCATACCCTGCATCAGCGCAGATGAGGATCAATTTCTTATCGAGATTTCGTCTTAGTATATTGAGTAAACGCTCCCTGTGCAGTATCTTACCCTTGATCTGAGGAACATCGAGCTTTGTACCTACATTCAGCTCAGCATTTCCCATAATTAAATTATAGCATAACTCTCAAACCATGTCAAACACTAATAGATTTGGACCCCGAGGACAGACCACAAACCCCAGCAAAAAGCACCTACGCACCATGACCATACTGCTGCTTTATAAAGAATGCCTTGAAAGGAACACCGGTTCTACTCCCACCGAGTTCGGCTATCCGTTCGAGTTCATCCGGTAGAACGCGCGCAATTGAGGTATTGGGCACCGGCCGGTCGATTGAATATATATGTACATATTGAGGTTTGATGTCTGATATCCGAACGAAATATTCATTCAAATCCTCATCCCCAACATTACCGGGGTCTCCCGTAACCAGCACTGTCTGGATCATAATACCGCTCAGCGAGCGCAGATTCGCCGTGATGCCATCGAGACTCACCCCCGGAAAGGGTCGGTTGATACTCTTGAAGACATCTTCATTGCCCGCGTCAAGTTTGAATACCGGTATATCGATATACTTGATACTACTCTTGACCTCAGGGAGACCCAGGCCGGATGAATTGGAGAGTAACGCTATTTTCAGACCCGGCCGACATCTATCACGTGAACGTGAAATCCGCTCTACAAGTGTTGCGAATTGCGGATAGAGTGTCGGCTCGCCATTTCCTGAGAATGTGAGATAATCGAACTCCAGGCGCGACTTGAGAGCGCTTTCCACCGCATCGACCACATCATCATGACTGGGCATATCCTTAATGAATGGTGCCGCATCGAGCGCATGAACCTCTGTCCAACCGTAATGACAATAGACGCAGTTAAAACTGCACAACTTGTAGCCTGTTGGCATCAAGTTTATGCCCAGGCTTTTTCCCAGCCGCCGTGAATCGATCGGTCCGTAGAGGATACCCTTCTGCAAAGGCAGGCAGCTCATTTTTCAATCCGGCAGGCTACGTTCCATTTCACTTTTTTTATCGGACGGATACAATCATGAATGAGTTATTCAAACTTAAAGCTACTGTCCTTGAATATCTTTAGGCAGGCATCAACGACGTGCCCGTCATAAAGCACGTCGCGGTACCTGTCAATTTCGTCCAGAGTTTCATCCATGCTCAAGGCAGGTCGGTACGGACGATGAGATGCCATTGCCTCAACGACATCAGCAACCGCCAGGATCCTTGCCTGTAGTATTATGTCACTCCCGTTGATACCGTCGGGATAACCGGAGCCATCGATGCGTTCATGATGCTGTACAACGATACGATCCACCGGTTGCTCAAAATCGATCTCCTTGACAATATCATAACCAATACTGGGGTGCGTCTTAACAAGGTCCATCTCAGTATCATTGAGTTTGGCAGGACGATTGAGTATCTCCGCCGGCACATATATCTTACCGATATCATGTACCAAAGCCGCCATGAAGATACCATCGACTTCCTCTTCGTTCAGCCCCATCTCGCGAGCGATGGCACACGCCAACCGCGCCACTCGCTGTTGATGACCTGCAGTGTAAGGATCACGAAGTTCCAGGATCTTCGCCATTGTGAAAATTATGCTGGTCGAGGTCTTTTTCAGACGTTCGAAATTCAAATTTATCTCTTCCTCAACTCTCTTGCGTTCAATTACCGCTGCAACCTGCGCTGATACGAATTCGAGGATCTCCATATCCTTCCGCGAGTAAGCAAAGGGATCATTATAGTTGTACAAGGCAAGTGCGCCAACAACGGCATCTTTCACCCTCAGCGGAACACCAAGCCAAACCTTAGCCGGCGTCTCGACCGTGTCGATCTGACCGGCACGCTTCATCTGTCCCATGTCGTTCTCGGTAACCAGGAGCGGACGGTTGTTGTCAATAACATAAGCAGTAAGTGTCCGTCCCGTCGGTAACGATTTGAAATCCTCTCTTTCGTCGACAAAGTAAGCCAGAGAAATTTCCTTCTTTCCTTTCTTGCGCAGAGCAATAAAGAAATTGCTGGTGTCGACAATTGTACTGAGGCTCTGCTGTATCAGATCGAACAGTTCCCGCACGTCCCTGGCGCTGTTCACCTCACGTGATACCTTATAAAGTACTGCCTTGACCTGCTCATCCCGTTTCTGTGTGGTAATGTCATGAATGACCGTAACAACCTGATCCACCTTGTCGCCATCGAATATCGGTATCTTACGTACCTCGGAGATAAATTCCCGGTTGCCGACCTTGACCGTCTCTTCGGTAACGAGTAACTGGCCTTTCTCAAAAACCTCGGCATACTCCCTGTTCACCGTATCGGGGAGGAAATTGAAAACATCACCGATCAACCTACCCACCGGCTCGAACGTTATCCCCAGATCCGTGATACGTGACCTCAAAGCATCATTGACCATGACAAGACGCAAATCTCGATCAACAACGTGAATCCCATCCCCGATTGAGTTCAGTGTTGCACGATACTGGGATTCGGAAGTACTGAAGGCCTGTTCAACCGACAACCGTTTCGCTATGTCAAGCAGTGCAATGAAATATCCGACTGCTTCACCGCGTGCATCCTTTCTTATCAATGTAGAAACGTTAACGGGAATATCCTGTCCCTCTTTGCTCTTGATAACACACTGATGATCGATGACGTGGCTCTTTTCCAGCGTGAGTTTCTGTATCTGCCGAATCTTCTCCGGCTCCGTGAAGAGACCAATCAAGGTACCGCCAACCAATTCTTCCTTCCGGTAATGCAGCATACGCTCAAGCGAACTGCTTACGTCCAGTATTATACCAAGTGGATTCAAGTAGGCAACCGGAATGGGCAAGTAGCGCCATATATCATTGATGTACTGTTCCATAATGAACAAGTCACGCTCGGCAGCAGATGCCTGTCTTATCCTGCGATTACTATTTCTTCCAGCTGATTCGGTATTCATGAAAAGTATCGCCTTTATGCATGCATTTTGTTTCGAGACTCACTAACTGTTCATCTACGAAGCCGAACTGTAGTAACCTCCGAAGATAGCCTTCGAAGTAGGGACATAGAATGGGATGAACGCGGAAATTCTCAAGGTGGAAGGTCAGGTATCCCTCCTCTTCGTTGATCTCGCCGATCTTCATGTCCCCGATGCTGTAGTGCATGCGCCAGTAACCAGGAATACTGTCCAGTGCAACATCCCGCAGGTCCGAGAATTTCATGAAGACCTTGACCATGAATGAGAATTTTGGTGCCGTATCACCCAGTTTTTTCAGGTCAGATTCGTCCATTCTGAAAACATCCCTCAAAACGCAGAGTGAGAGCACGCGCAGACTTATCGGGTACCAACCCATGTCCTTTATGTGGTGATACTCCAGTGGATAGCCCAGCCTTCGGAATCTTTCCTCTACTCTATGCAAACCTTTCCTGCCCTCCTGGCTATGGATACAGGCCGCGTCCGTATTCAACGTGGAACCCCGGACCTGTCCATCGAGTTTTACGATCTCCTGAAAATCCTTCTTGGTCAACATGGACATCCAGTGTTATGCATCTCTGCGATGATTGATTTTCGTTCCGGTAATACAATATGACAGGACGGGAAAACAACTCGCATGACACCTCTCCTCCGATATCCACCGGTATAAGACGGATCTTTCCTTGTGCAATTATAACTATACCATAATTGATGTCAAGAAAGAGGTAGTAAAATTGACGGTTCTTGACGGAATATCGAAATGCTATATAATTGTCCGTGGCAAAAAAGAAAGTTATAATCGTTGAATCACCTACTAAGTCCAAGACGATCAAGGGTTTTCTCGGCTCCCAGTATGTACTGGTATCATCGAAGGGGCATATAAAGGATCTGCCCAAGTCGAAATTGGGCGTCGATGTTGAGAATGACTTCTCACCACACTACATCAATATACGGGGCAAGGCAAAGATCATAAATGAGATCAAGAAAGTGTGCAAGAATTCTCCGGAGATCTTCCTGGCACCGGACCCTGACCGTGAAGGAGAGGCGATCGCCCAGCACCTCTCCGAAATCCTGAATTCAAACGGCGCCAATATTAAACGCGCGCTTTTCTATGAAATAACACCGGAACACGTCCGGCAGGCACTCGCGAACCCGACGACGATCAATCAGAACCTTGTCGACGCACACAAGGCACGTCGCATACTGGATCGCATCGTTGGATACTACACCAGCCCGATACTTTGGAAGATCATCAAGCGAGGCTTGTCCGCCGGGCGAGTACAGAGCGTGGCACTGCGATTGATATGTGAACGTGAGTCGGAGATCGAGAGTTTCGTTCCCACGCCATTTTGGGTTGCAAATGCACAATTTGAGACAAAGGATAAGGAAAGTTTCAAGGCAGCCCTGTGGCGTATCGATGGTAAACAGCGCAAGATCAGGGATCAGGAAGAGTTAAAGCGGTTGCAGGGTTTGTTCCAGAAAGGTACCGTCTTCACCGTAACATCATACAGAACTACGAACCCGACGAGGACACCTCCTGCTCCTTTTATAACGTCGACGCTCGAGCAAGAAGCATCAAAGCGATTCAGCATGTCCGCGCGCAAGACCATGCACATCGCCCAGAGTCTCTATGAAGGCATCAGCTTACCCGAAGGCCGCATTGGCTTGATAACATATATGAGAACCGATTCGACGCGGGTTAATGCGGACGCCCTCAGTAAGTTGCGTGAATACATTACCGGTAAGTACGGACAGGACTATCTGCACAAAGACATAAGGAAGTTCAAAGACCGCAAAGGAGCCCAGGCCGGGCATGAGGCGATCAGGCCGACGAAAATACACCTTGAACCGGATGCGATACAACAACATTTGACCCCGGACCAGTCCAAGATCTATAAATTAATATATAACCGCTACACGGCATCTCAGATGGCGACGGCGCGCTATCGCCAGAAAGAAGCACTTGTAAGTCATTCCGGTGTTGACTTCCGCGCCGATGAGTTGAGGAATGTCTTCCCGGGCTTTCAGATCCTCACCGGTGATATCTCAGAGAGGGGTGAATTACCCAAGATCGCAGTTGGCGATGAGGTGATCTTGAGCGAGATCGAATACGAGGAGAAGAAGACCGAACCAGCCCCGCGCTACACCGAAGCATCCTTGATAAAGCGGCTAGAGCAGAATGGTATTGGCAGACCTTCAACCTATGCGCACATAATACAGACTCTCTTTGAACGCAGATACGTGGTAAAGCATGAAGGCCGGATCACGCCGACCGAACTCGGCCGTCAGGTCTACAAGATAATCATACCTCGGTTCCCCAATATCTTTGCGGTTTCCTTCACCGCCAAAATGGAGAAGGAGTTCGACCAGGTGGAAAATGGCATGAAGGCATGGCAGAGCGTGGTCCGCGAATTCTACGATCCGTTTGTTGTGAAATTGAATGACGCGAAGAACGAAGTGGATAAGCTGAAAGCGGAAGTCGTCGAAACGACCGATAAGAAATGCCCGAAATGCGGAAAGCTGATGATAATCAGGTGGGGAAGGTATGGTAAGTTCTTGGCATGCTCGGGCTTTCCCGATTGCAAGCACTCAGAGAGTCTCATTGAGGAGAAAAGCAACAAGAAATGTCCGGAGTGTAACCGTGAACTGATCACCCGCCACGGAAGATTCGGAAAATTCCTCGCCTGCTCGGGCTATCCAGAATGCCGCCATACCGAGAATGTTGCCCACGATGTGCCGTGCCGCAATTGCGGTTCCGAAATGGTGATCATTTCCACGAAGCGCGGTAAGATCTACAAGTGCAAGTCCTGCGATTTTTCATCCTTCTATACGCCGATCGATGAAAAGTGCCCCTCCTGTGGCAAAGGCATGGTTTCGAAACGCGGCAAGAACCATTGTCCGGATTGTCAGAAACCCAAGAAAAAGAAAAAATAGTGCACACGACCACAGATCTGGAGAAATTCTACTATCTCTTTCCTCAGACCGTAGCCGTTATCGGCGTCGGGAAAAACCTGATGCCGGCGGCATGGCATACACCGATCTCTGCAAAACCACCGCTGTACGGGGTGCTGATCTCACCAAAAAGGTACACGTACGAGATACTGCCCGAACACGAGGGGTTCACGGTGAATTTCCTGCTGAAGGACCAGGCTGATCTCATTGCCAAACTGGGCAGCACCTCGGGCCGTGACATCGACAAACTCAGCGAATTCAGGGTAGCAATCAGAAATGCGGAGAAGATAGAGGGTGTTATAATGTCGGCAAGCTACGGGGCGTATGAATGCCGGAAGTACGCGCTACATGAATACGGCGATCATTTCCTGCTCATCGGCCAGGTCCTGTCCATACATGTCAATCGTGAGATGCTACTTGAGCAGAATCTGATCGATGAAAACATGGTCAAGCCAGTCCTGTATTTTGGTAAAGATCGATATCTTACAATAAACCCCGATACACTATCGATCCACAAGAAAGATTAGCAGTTCGGTTTTGGTCTTCTTTTATCTATGAAATCTCTAATTTCATCGCTGTAATCATATCTACGATGAGTTTCTTTGGTCATCAATGTCCCGTCTCACGGGATCCTCGATTTTCTTTAATTTGCCCTTTTATGAAAAATCGGGATAATCATTTTGTCCATCTCCGTTCCGCCCTGCAAGGACGAGAATCCTCGCCCAAGGGGCGGGATAAATATTTTCTACAATGAGATTCGGCTTTCATGTATCGATAAGCGGTGGTTTCGGGAAAATTGTCGCCCGGGCTCGAGAACGGCAGTGTGAGACGATACAGATCTTCTCGCGCAACCCGCGGGCATGGAAGTACCGGCCCCTGGACAAACATGGGGTCAGTGAATTCATCGAAGATACGAAAAAACACGACATCAGACCGGTATTCGTTCACATGCCATATCTCGTCAATCTTGCTTCCAATGATAAAAGCCTGTTCGAACGCTCTGTCTCTTCTCTTGCTGTTGGACTCAAGAGATGTGCCCGGATAGATGCTCCGTTCCTGATCCTCCATGTAGGCTCCTCGCCCGATCCGGCGAGGGGACTCGAGCAGATGAGCAGAGGCATCTGTCAAGCACTGAAAAAGGCGCCGAACAACGTAATGCTGCTTCTCGAGAATACCGCTGGCAGCGGCAATGAACTCGGGCATGATTTCGTGCAACTGCGAGCTATTTTCGATAATGTGGAACATAACGACAGATTGGGTTTTGTTTTTGATACTGCCCACGCCTTTGCGGCGGGCTATGACCTTCGCACCAGGGAAGCGGTCTGCAAAACCATCTCCGAGTTCGACGGGATCATCGGGTTACACCGGCTCTGTCTAATCCACCTCAATGATTCGAAGACCGGCCGCGGTTCGCGTCGCGACCGGCACTGGCATATTGCAAAAGGTAAGATCGGACGGGGGCTGGCACATATTCTGCAACACGAAGGTCTCCAGCATCTGCCGTTCATCATGGAAACACCACGCAATGATGCGAAAGAAGACAGGATGAACATGAGGATGGCCAAAAGGTTGGCCAGACATCTTTGAATCAATCTCCATCTTGCGGGAGTTGACAGAACCTGCTGTATCGAACGTCATGCAGTGTATTTGCTATCCTCTTGACCTCGGCACAAATATGATTAATATAGTATAATCAAAGGAGGCATCAATTGGCACATGCATACACTCCGGGTCTTAAAGTTCTTGCATATACAGTATTGACCAAACAACGCCGCCTTCCATTACCTGGAGAAATTGTTGTAGAAAAAGGCTCCACCGTATCTGCCGAACAAGTCGTCGCCCGTACAAACCTACCGGGTAATGTACAGACAGTCAATGTCGCAGGCCTGCTGGGTGTCCTTCCGGCTGAAATTGACGATGTGATGTTGAAGAAACCAGGCGAAACATGCTGTAAAGAAGAGGTCTGCGCCCAAAGTAAAGGTCTTTTTGGACTATTCAAGTCTCAGGTAAGGAGTCCGATCGAAGGCGAGATCGAAAGCGTCTCCAAGATCACTGGACAAGTAATAATGCGAGAACCGCCGATCCCCGTAGAAGTCATCGCCTACATCGACGGCGAAGTGACCGATATAATAAAGAAGGAAGGCGTTGAAATCAGAACCGCAGGTAGTTTTATCCAGGGAATTTTCGGCATCGGCGGCGAAACCATCGGCGAGATCGCAATGGCAGTCGATGACCCAAGTGACGTTCTCACCCCGGATAGCATCGACAAATCATTTAAGGATAAGGTCATCATCGGCGGTTCCATAGCTGAATACGATGCTCTGGAAAAAGCACGTGATGTTGGTGCAAAAGGCGTGGTAGTTGGCGGCATAGAAGACCAAGATCTCAAGAGATTCA
>CP070802.1:1705610-1723329 GCA_020343595.1 Caldifarciminota bacterium
CCGCTGCTCCACCCCGCGATCCTGCTATTATACACTATTAAGGTGATTTGTCAACCTCTATCAATGTCCTGCTGGATGTATATCTGGATCAGATAGCACGCCTGTGCCTATTCGTTCAGTCGCTGGTCGCGTCTCATATCGAGCCGCCATTCAGCATCTTCATCCTGCAGATCATCGATGAAGAAATCGAGGTGTACGATTGTTCCTTTATCCAATAGGGCATTACCTTTTCCAGAGTCAGTTTGGAGCATGTAAAGATCGCCCATGCCCGGCGTGCCTATCGATGTGTATCGGGCACTGAGCAGTTCCTGGAGTAATCCCTCAACGTCTTTCTCTGTAGCAGTTGCTTCCGTTTCCAAGAGTGCGTCCATAGCATAAGATCTCAGCAGTTTACTCCAGAATTCCATCAGCAGGTTGTTATTGGCGAATATGTCAACGCAGATTATCCGGCTACCGGTTGCGACTACCACACCCACCGTATTCTTGGTGAGTCGGGGCACTTTCGCGAGGTGGAGTGCGTATTCATCGAGTTCTTTTTTGATACGCTCATCCTCATAGTTTGCCTGTATTGTGCTCGTACCTGAGGCCACGCCGAGACGGTCCTGACTTGACGCGATGGCTTCCCAGACCTCGGACTGATCTTCGGTTATTCTCGCTCTTTGTCGGAGTTGGCTGGGAGCGACTTCTTTCGCCGCCTTGAAATCAGTGGATACAGAGACCCAACGTCCATGTTCAACGCAGTAGACAGGTACCCTGAGCCAACCACTTTTAGGGGGCACGAGGACATCTTCGCGTAACATACGGTCCTGCTTGGCTCCTGACAACATCTCGCCGGTCATGATGAAGACCGTCTTTTCGCCGGTATTCCGCAACTCGACCGAATTCACCTCGCCATCATCGATCTCCCTGATCTTCAGCCAGTTTGATTTCATCGCTTTGTCAAGGGTTATGTAATCAGTGTTGTTCATCGTTCTCATTGTGAGCGGAAAGATCATCAGATTCTTGTATTTAAACGGCTTGGCAACCTTCATCGTCTTGAGCGGCGCCATGACCGCTTCGGATTCGCTGCACGTCATTAGCGGGGTTGCTAAGCTCAGGATTATTAATGATATCAGTTTCATGGATGCCTCCTTCTTATGTATAATACAACCAGAGTCAAGAAAAATTCCGTATAAATAGGCCGAAATATGCAAGGTGTGGCTTGTTGACAGCGCATTCCATATGAATATAATAGCCCTATGGAACTGTCGGTGAATATTGACCACGTAGCAACGGTCAGAGAGGCACGTAAAGAAAAGTTCCCTGATCCCATACATGCAGCGCTGGAGTCCGAACTCGGCGGAGCCGACGGGATCACCGTACACTTGCGTGGCGATAGGCGTCATATAAATGAGCGAGACTTAGCCCTGCTAAGGAAGACGGTCCAGACTGAGTTGAATCTGGAAATGGCGGCCACGGAGGAAATGGCCCGTGTTGCGGTCGAAGCAATGCCAGACCGCGTTACCCTGGTACCTGAAGCGTCGGGGGAGGTGACCACTCAGGGCGGTCTTGACCTCGTTAACGTCAAAAGCGATCTTGAGCCCTACATTTCGGGTTTGAAACGGAAGGGTATTCGCGTGGGGATATTTATTGATCCTGATATGGCGCATATTAAGGAAGCGTTGAAGCTTGGTGCCGAAAGCATTGAGATCAACACCAACGAGTATACGAAGGCAAAGGATAAGAAAGAAGAGACTTTGAGAATTTCGAGTGTGGCAAGGACGGCAAAACGTGATGGTCTGATAGTCCATGCCGGGCACGGTATTGACTACAGGAACATCCTACCACTACTGCGAATTCCTGAGATTACGGGTTATTCGATCGGCTTCGCGATCATTGCCCGTGCTCTATTCGTCGGGTTGCGGCAGGCCGTCGGTGAAATGAACACAATAATAAAAGGAGCGTGATGAGACATATTGGTTTGAGGATTGGGATAGTAATAGTTGCAGTCATCCTCGGAGTCTATGCGATTATTCCCACGATCAGGCTCTACACTGAAAGCGATCTTTCAGAGGCGCAGAAGATCGCGTTATCCAAGAGAGCGATACATCTGGGACTTGATCTCCGGGGTGGAATGCATCTTGTTCTTGAGGTCGATACTGCTGGTGTTCAGGAAAAGCCCGAAGACCTGAGAGACCGTGCATTTGAGATCATCCGCAATCGAGTTGATGAATTCGGGGTGTATGAGCCTGTAATCGAAAAGCAATCCGGCGGCAGGATACTCATACAATTGCCGGGAGTGGATAGAGAGAGGGCAGTAGAACTGATCAAGAAGGTTGCCCACCTTGAATTCAGGGTATGCGAAGATGATCGGGTTGCAGAGATAGTCGACCGGATCGATCAGTATCTGCAGGGTGAAGATACTCTGGCGTTCGAGCAGCCTTTCAGTTCCTACATAGTGACCGTAGATCGTGATCCCGGGATCGATTTCCGCGATGAAGATTCGGTCCTGGCGCTGCTTGCCCGGGCCGATGAGGTCATCCCGGATGACGTTGAATTCACCTTTGGTCCCCGTGAGGAATATACCGGGCGTGAGGTGAAGCGTTTTTACCTGCTCAGGGCTCAGGCCGAACTGACGGGTGAGGCCATTCGCGACGCCCGCCACGGTCCTAATCAAAGCGGCAATTTGCAGTATGTCGGAACCTGGGAGATTGCTCTGGAATTTAAGCGTGAAGCGGCTCGTCAGTTTGCAGCGATCACGGGGAGGAACATCAATAAAAGACTGGCGATTGTACTTGACGGCGTCGTGCAATCGGCTCCGGTGATAACGGAACGTATCCCCCAGGGAAGGGCTAGCATCACCGGCCGATTCACTGCTGAGGATGCCAGGGATCTTGCCATTATCCTGAGAGCCGGTGCCTTGCCGGCACCCTTGAGGATCGTAGAGGAGAGGACAGTAGGGCCAGGTCTGGGACGTGATTCGATCGAAAGTGGGGTACGAGCGGTGTTGATCGCCAGCGCGCTCGTAGTAGTCTTCATGCTCATATATTATTCTTTGTCTGGATTCGTCGCCGATTTTGCGTTGCTGCTGAATATGTTCTTCCTGCTGGCGATCCTGAGTACATTCCGGGGCAGTCTCACAATGCCAGGCATTGCCGGTATCGCATTGACTATTGGCATGGCCGTGGATGCAAACGTGCTCATCTTTGAGCGTATCAGGGAGGAATTGAAAATCGGAAAGACGACCAGGACGGCAATTGATCAAGGTTTTGCCAGGGCGTGGATCACAATTTTCGACTCGAATATCACGACGATCATAATCGGAGTCATTCTCTTTATATTCGGCAGCGGTTCGATCAGAGGCTTTGCACTTACACTCACAATAGGACTGATAAGTAATCTATTCACGGCGGTATTTGTGGGTAAGGTCATCTTTAACTATTTCACCTACAAATTTGACGTACATAAGTTGAGGATCTGACAATGATTGAAATAATACGGAATTCAAATATCGATTTCATTGGTAAGAGAAAATTTGGTTTTATCTTTTCGGCGGTCGTCATCGTGATTTCATTCCTCCTGATTTTCATAAAGGGCCCGAATTTCGGCATTGACTTTACTGGCGGTGCTCTACTGCAGGTTAGATTCGAAAATCCTGTATCCACTGCCGAAATTAGAGGTACGCTTGCAAGAATCGGCAGGGGACATGCACAGATCCAGGCACTTGGTGTTAAGGATACCGAATACATTATCCGGGCAGCGGGTGAGAATCCGGAAGACTTCGCGAATGCCGTCAAGGGAGCGCTCATCGATGATTTTCCGGATACGAAAAAGGAATTTCTTCGCGAAGAGACGGTGGAGCCGAAGATCGGCAAGGAGTTGTTAACAAAAACTATCTGGGCCGTTGTGATCGCACTGGTATTGATACTCATATACGTTTCCTTCAGATTCGACTATCGGTTCGGTGTGGCGGCGGTTATCGCTCTTTTCCATGACGCAGTCTTTACCGTCGGTGTGCTTGTGCTCACCCAGCGTGAATTTTCCATTGTCGTGGTCGGCGCGTTGCTCACGATAATTGGATATTCAATAAACGATTCGATAGTCATTTCGGACCGTATAAGGGAGAAATATAGCAAGATGCGACGCGAACCGTATAACGTGGTCCTGAATACAGGGTTGAATGAAACTCTCTCCCGTACTATTCTGACCGTGGGAACAACACTGCTGGCAGTCGTCGCGCTGTTGATCTTTGGCGGCTCTGTCATTGCTGACTTTGCATTCACGCTATTGGTCGGCTTCCTGATCGGAACTTACTCGTCGATATTCATTCTTGCAAACATTGTATCCGTTTGGGAAGAGAAGTTTCCCAAGAAGAAGAAATAACGAAATATCTAAAGACCTTATTCGCAACTGGATTCTTACTGGGTTATTCACCAGTCGCTCCCGGAACGTTTTCGTGTTTTATCGGCATTCTCATATGGTATCTCCTCCACAATAGTAACATTATCTATATTGGCGTTGCGTCGGCGCTTTTCATCATAGGTGTGATTGTTGCTGGGGATTTTGAAAATAGATGGGGTAAGGATCCTCGGCGTGTAGTCATCGATGAGTACGCATGCATTCTGCTTCCTCTATATTTCACGCCATTGCGCGTGGCGCCGCTTGCGATCACTTTCTTTCTTTTCAGGATTATCGATATCGCCAAACCGCCACCTTTGAAAGCCGTGGAGAAGATCCAGGGGGGTTGGGGGATCATGCTCGATGACCTCCTTGCCGCCGTGTACACAACGATGATCATCATAATACTCAAATTTGCTGGCATATTCTACTGAGCATTGACTGATGTTTTACTCAATTGCACGGGAGGTCGGCAAGATGCTGCTGGAGAAGAGACTTAGCTTGAGCGTATGCGAATCCTGCACTGGCGGAATGCTCGGGGCTGCGATCACAAGTATACCGGGGAGTTCACGATACTTTGCCGGCGGGGTCATTGCGTATTCCGACGCCGTAAAGAAGAATATCGTCGGGGTCAAACGCAGTACGCTTGAGCGTTACGGAGCAGTCAGTGCACAAACTGCGCGGGAGATGGCGCGTGGTGTCAAGAACAAGCTGAAAACGGACGTTGGCGTTGCCATAACCGGTATTGCAGGACCTGGCGGCGGTACGGCAAAGAAGCCGGTCGGTCTGGTCTATATAGCGGTAGCCCATGGCAAGAGAATGCGGGCAGAGCGATTTGTCTTCGCTGGCGGGCGTCAGAATGTCCGGAGGTCCTCATTGAGAAAGGCCTTCGACATGGTAAGAGAAATTCTCTGTGTTCCTTGAATGCTGACTGATAGGTTGAAACTAAAGGAGATGGATAACTCGTAGGAACGCTGATTTCAAAGGTATGGTGGCAAAAATACTCTCCTGGAATGTCAATGGTCTTAGGGCGGTTCACAGAAAGGGTTTTCTGGATTGGCTCGGCGACGAACGACCGACGATTCTGTGTGTTCAGGAGACAAAAGCATCAGTTGAACGGCTCCCCGCTGAGTTGAAAGATATACCTGGATATCATGTCTATTATGCTTCGGCCGAGAAGAAAGGCTACAGCGGCGTGGGTGTATTCAGCAAGCTGAGACCGAACACTATCGAATCGGGCATCGGAATCAGGAAGTTTGATGTTGAAGGCAGGGTTCTGATCGCTGACTACGGAGATTTCATCTTGTTCAACATCTATTTTCCCAATGGCAAAATATCAAAGGACAGACTCAAGTACAAGATGGCGTTCTATGATGCATTTCTTACTCATGTCGCGGCGCTGCAAGAAGAGGGAAAAAGACTCATCGTGTGCGGGGATGTAAATACCGCTCATCGCGAGATCGACCTTGCCAGACCAAAGGAGAACTCCAAGGTCTCGGGGTTCTTGCCCGAGGAACGCGTTTGGATCGATAGATTCATTGGCCACGGATTCATCGATACTTTTCGTGTTTTCAGCGAGCAAGCCGGGCAGTATACATGGTGGGACCTGAAGACCCGCGCGCGCGAGCGGAACGTCGGCTGGCGTATAGACTATTTTTTCATTACGGCGAATCTGCGGAAGCATCTAAAAAATGCGTACATCATGAAGGATGTAAGGGGATCAGATCATTGCCCCGTTGGCATTGACCTCACGATATGAAATCTACTTGCGGCGTCAGATGCTTCTATCGATCGGCAATGTGTATTATGTATGAATGAATAGAGCAGGGGGTGAAATGAGAACGTTCCTGGCAGTCGAAGTGCCGCAGAAAGAGAGAAGGATCATTAGTGATTTTGTCCTGAGCTCGGCGAAACACGAATTACCGATCAAGTGGGTGAAGTTTGAGAATATGCACATAACACTCAAGTTCTTGGGTGAAATCGACGAGAAGAAGAAGGCGGAAATTACACCGGTTATCAAGGATATTTGCATGAGGCATAGTCCTTTTACCGTCAAGATGGAAGGGTTGGGATGTTTTCCGAACCCAAGAAGTCCCAGGGTCATATGGATAGGAGTGACACAGGGTGGTGAGGAACTATGCACGATTGCGGATGCACTGGAAAAGGAACTCGCACGGTTCGGCTTTAATGAGGAAAAGAGATTTCATCCTCATCTGACCATTGGCAGGATAAAAAAGCATTGCAGAGTGGATAATATTCTCGACAAGCCTATCCGCACCGACCAATTCGAAGTCACGTCTATTGTGCTTTTTAAGTCGACCCTGAAACCCGAGGGGCCGATATACGATCAATTGCTAAATTTCATGTTGCGTTGACATCTCCGCGGGTTTGTCTGCATCCAATATCAGGGCAGGCAATTCACGTGTGTGTGCGACGCGGTCGCTGCTTTGTTGCCCTGATCAGGGCATATAGGGCTTGTTTATGTTGAAAATGCTGTTGAAGATATTATTGCAGATATCAGGGTTTTTCTCTTCTAACTGCTTCAGTAATTTGCGTATCGCTTCACGTCTTGAATCTGCATAGTAGGGACATGGATTATTGAAACTCTTCAATCCCATGGAATCAGCGGTTTCTAAAATGGTCTTCTTATCCAGATAATACAGAGGACGCACAAACGTAAAACGACCACGGACGATCGGCTGCTTGGGTAGAATAGTGCCCATCCGTCCAGTATAGAGCATGTTGAGAAGCAGCGTTTCGACCACATCTTCCTGATGATGAGCAAGCGCGATATTGAAAATATCGAGTCCTTCGGCGATCTCCATTAGTCTCTTGCGTCTTGCCCGCGAACAGAAGAAACATTTATCATCGACTTTTTTTAGTTCGTTATGAATGCTGCCGGTGGTTACAAGAAGCTCGACGTGGTGGTCAGACAGGTGCTCTTTAAGTGCGTCAGGATCCCAGCCGGGAAATCCTGCGTCGATGTGGGCGGCCTTGATCGTCCATTTTTGAGCGTACTTCTCATTGTAGTTCAGGAGGAGAAATAAGAGCACCATGCTGTCGATGCCTCCTGAGACACCGACAAGTACACTTGCATGTTTTTCAAGCAAAGTGTGGTGTCCTAATGCGTATCTAACTGAAGATAGTACTGGTTTTGCTGCCGCCCTTGAGAACTGAATGTTCAGGCGAGGTTTATCTGAGCACAATTAATTGCCTTATGGCGACACCCCGGTTTGACTCCAGCCGGTAGAAATAGACGCCATTGGGTACCAGATTTCCCTTTTCGTCTTTCGCCTTCCAAGTGACGCGGTGGGTGCCCTGCAGAAAACGGTCTTTGGCGATAAGCTTCACCGGTTCACCGATCAGATTATAAATGGTTATCGTCAGGTAGAGTGGTTCACTCAGGGTAAACGAGATCTCTGTGTGATCATCTACCGGATTGGGACGGTTCTTTTGCAGGACGATGAGTTCTTCGCTTACATGCCCAGATTCCGACAGGATTTGCATGTTCCTGGTGGAAGGATCAAATATGACGAGGTTGTTATTCGCTGGATTCGATAAAATCCTCGATTCGCGAGATATGTTACTAATTCCGATCTTCCCCTTGTATTGACCACTCTTGTCCAAAACGGCTATCGAGTCAGCAAAAAGCACGTATAGGTTACCGCCTTTATCAGCGCAGAAATCGAGTATTTCAGTTAATGCACTGTAGAGAGGCCGGCTGGTGTAATTCTCTGCATTCTGGAATCTGCCGCCCGACCAGCTGAAGATCTTGTTTCCCGACAGCGTAAAAAATGGTGTACGCCGGTCAGAATAATCGGCGAGCGGTATAGCTGAAAAGTGTTCCGCACTAGTGTTCAGCGTGCTCATGATCTCAAACGGAGTCGCGAATACAATACTCGTCGGCTCAAGCACAATCAGTCCAGGATTGCCGGATACTGAGAGAGCAGACATCTGCGTAGGATTGATGAAATTCAGCCCGGTCAATACCGGGTTGGTCCGATCATCCAAAGATTGCATTACCAGTCGGTTACGGCTGTCTACGTAGAAAATACTCTGGCCAATTACAGCGAGTGCGCGGGCATTCTGTATTTGGTAGGGTGCCAACAGATCGCCGTTGTTTTCGTCGATCTTAGATATTATAGATGGGGAGAGTACCCAGGTCTCCCCGTTATCGCTTATTGTCAGGTCATTGACCCGACTGACTTTCGAGAGAGTGAATTCCTCGCTTGACTGCCACGCCCCCAAAGAGAGGCATAGAAGAAACAACAAGACGCTTAATCGTCTCATGGACCTCCTTGTAATTGTTTGCTTTCAACTTCACAGATAATTATATGCGCTATTGAAATATTGTCAATAGTCGAAATTGACTACTCACGTGAAGGGTTGACTTGAATTGCTATTCGGATAATATTGACCATGACGAAGAAGAGGGTTTTCAGCGGTATCCAGCCATCCGGACGGTTGCACATTGGCAACTACGTTGGCGCGATGCGCAATATGATCGCGCTGCAGGACGACTATTTCTGTATCTATGGTATCGTTGACTATCATGCAATGACCGTGCACTTCAATCCGCAGGAAATCGAATCGAGCATATTGGACTGTGCGATAGATTATCTGGCAGCTGGAATTGATCCGGAGAAGAGCGTTTTGATGGTTCAATCGGCCGTCTCCGAGCACACAGAATTAGCATGGATTCTCAACACCATTACACCTATTTCGTGGTTATTAAGGGTTCCTACCTTTAAGGAGAAGAGAGAACAGAATCCAGACTACGTGAACATGGGCTTGCTTGATTATCCGGTTTTGATGGCGGCAGACATCGTACTGTATAAGGCTGCTGTGGTGCCGGTGGGGGATGACCAACTACCGCATTTGGAGTTGACCCGTGAGATCGTGAGACGGTTCAATACTCTTTTCGGTCAGGTTTTTCCCGAACCCAAAGCGCAATTGGGCGAGGTGCGAAGGATTCTTGGTCTTGACGGCGTTAACAAGATGAGCAAGTCGCTCGATAATTGCATATATCTCGACGACAGCAAAGAGGAAATATGGAAGAAATTGTCAACTGCGGTGACGGATGTGAGAAGGAAGAGGCGAACCGACCCAGGTAACCCTGAGGATTGCAATATATTCACCATGCACAAGGCTTTTTCAAAGAAGGAGGATATCGACTATTGCTCTCGTGAATGCCAGGCAGCAGGCATTGGTTGTCTTGATTGTAAGAAGATCCTTCTGGAGAATATGTACTATGAATTGGAGCCCTTACAGAAAAAGCAGTCTGACTTACGTAATAATCGGCAATACGTTTTGGAGACCCTCGGTGACGGCAAGAGAAAGGCAAAGGAAATTGCAGCGCAGACAATGGATGAAGTATATACTAAGTTAGGTATAAAGACGTACCATCAGTAAATAACACATACTATCCAACCCGTATCTGGGCATTCCTGTGATGTGAGATTTACGATCTTGGTCAGAATGGTCGTACTTCGTCGTCGAAAAGCGAGACGACTACGGACTGTCCCATCAATTCAAGCGAAACCGACAGCCTTCGCTTTCTATGGTCCTCGCGAACCAGTATTCCGATCGCTCCTGATAATGGTCCCGATATGACCTGCACTCTTGCGCCAACCTGCAGGTAGGGTAAAGGGAAGATCTTACGGTCGCTTCGGACGAATATCTTTATTGAATCGATATCGTCATCTGGAATCGGCATAGGCCTGCCGTTACCACATATCCGGGCAAGCCCCGGGGTGCGAAATACTTTGATCCAATTTTCCTGTAATGCGTCTATCTGAATGAAAACGTAGTTTCTGAATAAGGGACGTTTGACAAGAATCCGGCGATTCTTGCGTCGTCCAGGAACGATGATCTCGGGAAGAAAAGTATTGATGCCTTTTTCTTGAAGTATCTTCTTGACAATGCGTTCGTGGTTGCATTTCGTATATCCGGCATACCAGTGTGTGGAATTGTTCACCTGCTATTATATTTGTGTCTGGCGAGTTGTCAAGACTGACCTGATTCTGCGTCAGGAAAGGAATCCGTATTTCCTGTACCAATCGATCGTTTCCGCGATTCCTTGCTCGAATGAATATCTGGGTTTGAAGTGTAATTCCTCGGTGATTCTTTCATTGCTGCACACCCAGGCCTGGCAGGCTAGCTCCCTGATTTTGTCGCGGGTTACCAATTTTTTCTGAGGGGGCAGTAGCGCATCGTTGAGAAGTCCCACGAACATGGCAATGGATTCAGGGATGTGTATTTTCAAGTTCTTCTTCCCCAAAGTGCTGGCGATCGAATCCAGCACTGAATGCAGTGAATAGCACTTTCCGTCGTGGGCGAAATACGTACGCTTGGAAAAGAGATCTCGCTCGATGATGTTGACGATCAGAGCGACCAGATCCTTAACGAAGATCAGATTCAAATATTTGTGGCCATACCCTATGACCGGACAGATCCCGCCGTTCAAAAGTTTGATATAGGTCAGGATCTCTTTGTCATGAGGACCGTATACGGAAACCGGGCGAACGATGACGTATGACAGGTTGCTATTACGGATCAGATCTTCTGCTAGTTTTTTGGTTCGGCCGTAGAATGAAATGGGTGTTTGCTCATGCTGTTCTTTCTTTGCCTCACTGCCGGCGCTCGGGCCGCACGCTGCATGTGAACTTAGGTACAACAATTTTCTTACACTGCCCCCTTCCATTGTTCTTACGAGGTTCGCCGTGCCGCTGGTATTTGTCCTATAGAACTCCCAGTAAGTTCGACCCATGGTCCGGGCAGCGCAATGGATTACAGCGTCAACATCTTGGAGTGCTTGCTCTATTCCCTCTCCCGTTTCCAGGTCGCCGTAGCGTATGCGAATACTTTTGTCATTCTTGAAAAGATCGATGTTTGAGGTGGGTCGAACGAGGATGGTCACAGGATTCCTCGCAGCAAGCGCCGGCACAAGGTTTTTGCCGACGAAACCACTTGCCCCGATGACCAGTATCCGTCTATTCTTCAATTGGCGACTCCGCTCAATAGCACAAAGGCCATGTCACTTTTGACATAGCCGTGCTATTGATCTCTGAATAATGGGACCCTGTAATGCTACCTTCTACGTCGTTGTTTCCTTGTTGTCTGAAATATATCCTCAGAACTGATACGAAAAAGAAAATTTGCGATTCGTTGTCGGAAAGTCATAGATGTCCTGATCGACCCCGACATCGAGCGAAAAGCCACCAGCTTTTATGCCACCGCCGTAGGTGAACCCAACGCGTTCTCCTTCATCATCGATGAAATAACCTGCCCGCAGTTTCACGAAGTTATAGTAGTCGATCTCCAGTCCGAAGCCTTTCCATGCTTCATTGAATTCGTATCTCAGATTCTCGAAGAAGGTCTGTGTCTCGTCAGCGAACATGCCGACCAGTATCTTAGTGACATCAGCGGTCAACGCGATGCGGATTACTTTCGTGTTGACAGGCTGGAATCGAAATCCGAGTCTCAATGTATAGGGTAAGGGGTCGGATGCGCCGCTCTCTGTATAGCTGATATTAGGACCTATGTTCTGCAGTACAGCTGCGACGTTGAGAAAGGAGAATGGCTTATAGAGAGTTCCAACGTCGAACGCGTAGGTAATGCCAATTCCGCCGTTGTTGATCCCAAGTTCGGGCATTCTGCCCCAGACCCACGGGGGGACCAGGTACGAATAAATGAACTTCCAGCCTATCCCGATGCCCAGATTCTCTTTTATCTTTGCTCCGTAGTTTAAGCCAACTGAAATATCAAATGTTGTGTAAGTGCCAAGATATATGCCTTCGATGTTGCGTACTTCTGTAGGGCCCGTCGTCAGATACACAATACCCAAACCGAATGTGCCGACATTATAGGATTTCGTGATACCGGCATATTCGTAGTACATGTCAGATTGAAGACCGGGTAGCCATGGTGCATGCTGCAGAGATACTATCGTACCATCGAGAAAGGCAAGACCTGCTTGGTTATAGTAACAGGCAGTAGCATCATCGGCTACGGCTGAAAATGCGCCGCTCAATGCAGTTGCTCTTGCTCCGGGCCAGATGAGCAGAAATACCGCACCAGGACGCGTGGCACCCACCAATAGTGCCGAGAACAGAATAAAGGTGAAAAAGACCTTACGCATACAAAACCTCCAAACTTTGTTTAACATATCATTATAATTATATGATGCACAATGTCAAGATATGTGGCTCGCGGCAAGCCTAAGACAGTATTATCCTTGGAACTCATGGTGCTATTGGAACACATTAATCTTCCGAAGAATGATCTGTGGGGTTATTGCCCGCTGATGGATAGGTCTTTCAAAATAACAAATTTCGGCCCGAGATAGCGGCCTTCGAATGTAGTATCACTCGAGAAGTATGTGTTATTCAGTGCTTCAAAAACATTGCAACCGACAGAACCTCCCTTTATCGGTGTTCTCTTGCCGTTCTGGACATGATATCCAAATCTGATCTCCGCAACCAGATCACCGGTGATCGGGTCCGGGGACAGATCAGAGAATTGCACGATTTCGTAATAGTTATCATGAGCGGCGGATGAATCGGATGGTGATTCAATGACCAAATTCTTGAACGAGCCGGTTGGCTCAACACCAAGATAATCCGCGTAACGCTTTGTAGTCCAATGTTTCTTGAATATACCACGGTCGATGATGGTATGTTCCTGTCCTGGGATGCCATCATCGTCAAAAGGATCACTGTAGAGACCAAACGGGATGATGCCGCTTGTCTTGATCGTGAGGTCATTCTCAGATTGCCCGACAATCGCTTCGTTGGGATTGAATCGGCTCATGCCCTGATCCTTGGCTTTGCCCGAACTGTGAAAGATGATCGGGGACATTAGTCCATAGATATCGGCTGCGTTAAATAGGACGTTTGCTTTGCCACTGGTTGGTATCTTGACGTTTAAGGTATTCACTGTGTGTTTCACATACTCCGCAATACGCTCCTGAAGCCGTAGGTCATCGATGCGCCTGCGTTTGACTTGGAAATTCATCTCCTGTTCTTTTCCCCCTTCACTACCGATAAGCGTGATTTCGATTTCGATCAAACCTTTGATTTTGCTACACTCGATCCCGGTCGACGTCTTCAGCGTGATCTCCGAACGCTTTAGGTATATCTCGGCGCTCGAAAGACGAACCCCGGCACCACGCGCGCTCTTGTAGATAGTATCAGCAAGGTCGGCGCCGGTAGCTGTTGCATCATCCAGATGCGGGTCAAGCAGGTCCACATTTGGAGGCTCAACGGCGCGGAGCAGGTCATAGTGTCGATTCTTTACCAGCGAACATGCGAATTTAGCCTGCTCGAGGTAGAAATTAAGGTCGCCGCCCGGTTTGTAAATGAAGTTGTATTCGCTGCGTAGTTTCTTACCTGCACTCTTGTGGTCTACGTAGACAGTTACGTCATAGTAAAGGCTTTCAATGGTGCGTTTTGATTCGATACGTTCTCTTAGCAGATAGAGCTGCTTATCATTCGATTTCACTTCAATGATCTTGAAATCATCGAATCCCCGTGCGGTGATTTTTTCGGCAAGTTTATCTGTCATCCCAAACGTACCCTGGTTTTAATGTGCGGTCCCCCACTTGAGACGGGGACGTACTCTTTATGTCCTTTTCCGCAGATCCCGACATCTATCTTGAAGTCCTCTCCGACCATTGAGATGCTCTTCAAGAGATCGGGTACATATCCGGTTATTCCGAGTGGCGAGAATAGTTTTTCGGTAATCTTTCCGTTCTTTATTTCTTTACCATAGAGCACCAAAACCTGTATTCCCCATCCCTTAGGGTCTTCCATGCCGCTCAACCCCTTGATCAGATAGACGCCTCGGTCAATGGATGCAATGATATCATCCGGATTGTCCACGCCGGGCTTGAAAAAGGTATTGGACATTCTGGTATAGATCTTGCGCGCGAACGATTCCCGTCGTCCGTTCGCGGTCGATGGCAGGCCAAGGACTGCGCTGGCATATTTGTGCGTTAACCCCTGTATGAACTTACCTTTTTTGATGATGTAGGTAGCTCTTGCGATGTTACCCTCGTCGTCTATGAAGTAAGAACCGTAACCTCCAGGTAGTGACGGATCGTCGATTATGCTGACCAACTCCGATGCGATATTCTTCCCGAGATAATCCCGCGAACGCGCCCGGTCCTGCAGATACATGTCTGTTTCGACCCCGTGGCCAAAAGCTTCGTGTGCTATCAGTCCGGCAATTTCGGGCGTACCGACGACGTCGTAGAAGCCGGGCTCGATGTGCTCTGATTCCAGCAGCCGGTTGCCGGTGCTTATGATGCCATCGATCGCATCCTCAGGCAGTTCGATCAGTTCATACCCTCCAGTGCCTCCAGTTGAGAAGTAGTCGTATTTGACGCCGTTGCCCCTGGATACATATGCAACGAGGAAATGAGAAATCCGACGTATCTCTTCGCGCACTACTCCATTATGAGTGATGAAGATCTTGGTCGATGATTCTTCTGAATAGCTGACCGCACAGTTGACCACATTCTTACCGCTGAGGATGCGGGCACGTCTCTCCCTCAATAGATCCATCTTTTCCTGTAAAGATACCGATTCCGGGTCGATCTTCTCTGCCGTCCTGAATGATCGATCTCCCCCTGCTGATGGTGTAAGGATGTGTTTCTGCTTCTTGATCTTCACGGTGTCGAGTGCGGCACGGCAGAAATTTACCAAATGATCTTTATTTATGATGTCTGATGCGAATTCTTCAAAGTGTTCCCCATTGAATACCGACAATACAAATCCCATGTTGCTTGGAGCAGAGGCTAATTGCTCATCCTTTCTGTCGAGATCGATGTTGAGACCCCGGTTGTTGAAAAAGGTGCCGACCGCGTAGGGAACTGTGCTTTCGACGTCACTGAGAATTGTTCTAACGGCATTAATGAGGGATTCGTCCATCTAAAATTATAGACATATTCGCTCCTGGGTCAACCTGTGATTGGCAGTGGGGGTCTACGGGACAAAGATATCTACTGTGCTCTTTGTATTTCAATGAATTGACATGTAGTGCTTTGTATTTATAATTTCGTATGAGGAAGAAGGGCAGGGTCATAGCGGTCGAGGGTTCCAGAGCGACGATATGTTTTGACAGCGTTGAAACATGTGAGAGATGCGAGGCGAAGAAATATTGTCAGTCCTCAGCGCCGGATCATTCGGTGACCGCCGAGAATCACGTCGGGGCAATGGCTGGTGATGAAGTGTATGTAGAGCAAACGCCTGGCATAGGCCTTGCCGCAGCCTCCTTGTTGTTCGGTCTACCGGTAGTACTTGCTCTTATTGGCATGATCGTCGGCTCGCGCTGGAACGAGCTACGGGCCTTAATACTGGCCGTTATCTGTTTCGGGCTTGGTCTGGTTATCGCAAAATTACTCAACAATATCATCGCCCGGAGGTCTGCATTTTTGCCAAGAATTACGGAGATTATCGAACGAGAAGGTTCTTGACTTTTCCAGTATCGATGGTATAATAGCAATATGGAGGCTAAATGCTGGTAATTGTTCTTTCATTAATAACATCTATTGGTTTTGAGTTCTTGTCCGTTGATCCGGTTGCTCACAGAACCGGTATGGGTTATGCTCTCTATAACGACGGATATGATGTACACTACAATCCAGGCGGTCTTGCTTTTGCAAACAACACTTTTTATTCGATATCCTATCTGAATTACTTTGCCGGTACTCATTTTGGATACCTTGGCTACGAGCGTAAGCAACTGGGCTTGGGTGTTCGCTATTTCTACAGCGGTAGCATGAAAAAAGTGGATGAATACGGAGTGGTTGAGGAGGGTACTTTTGGTGTCCACCATATCGATTTGAACGTGGGTAAGGGCTTCATATACAAGGATGTCGGCTTGGGCATTTCGTTGAAGGGTGTCTATGCAAGCATCGATACCCTCAATGCGTTCGGTGTCGGAATCGATGTCGGAGCGATCTACACGATAAAAGACCCGGGTGTACAGGTGGGTTTGTCAGTCAAGAATATCGGAATGGGATTGAAAGCGTACATAGATGACAAAGAGATGTTTCCTTATGAGGTCACGCTCAGTGCAGCCAAACTCTTCGACGCTGGTTGGGTTGGCGTGGTGGGTTCCTGCGTCCTCGGCTTGAGACGGCTCGCTCTTCGAGGATCTCGTCGAGCACGGCCTCATGGGGCATGGACCAGTGCTGAGGGGGGAATAGCGGCGAACGTAGGCAACTTGCGCCGCACGACGCGGACCGTATGAATGAACGAAAGGTGGTCGGGATCCAGGTCGGCCTTCAAGGCTGCTTCATGCATGAGTCCGCGAATCGCGAAGTGCGCGAGAAGAAAGCCATAAAGCTCCTGCTCGACCAGCTGGGGTGTCTTGCTGCGCAGCACCGCCTGGCGGCCGCGCAGGTGAGTCTTGAACTCGTCGAAGACGTTCTCAATCTCCCATCGATCGTGATAAAGCGCCGCGAGGTCTTTGGCTGGGGCCTTCGCGTCGTCGAGCACGGTGGTGATCAAGCGATACAGCGGCTCGCCGTCCTTGAGGCCCTCCATCTGGTACTCGATCACACGGACGACAATGCCATCACGATCGTGGCGCCGATCCTTGGCCGACGCATAGATCCGGCTCAAGTACGAGCCGTCCGCGAGCCGCCGATCGCAGGGCAAGTTCGCATTCTTCTTGACTCGCCAAAGCAGATCCGCCCCCGTCGAAGCCGCCTGCTTCCAGGCCGTGTACCCGAAGAATCCACGATCGGCGAGGCACAGCATCCCCGCTTCGAGATGGCTCAGAACCCCAACAGCCAAGACGTTTTCCGACGTGCGGTAGCGCCCCCACTCCGTGCCAAAGAGCACGTGGGTGCCGTTCTCGACCAGCGAGACCATCCGCAGCTGCGGAAACGCGGATTTCCCGCGCGAAGCGCCGGGGCGGCCAAACGCCTGCTCGTTCGCGACGGTGTCGGCGAGATCCAGTGTGGTCCCATCGATGCTGACCAGACGCCAGTCCCGATACCACGCTCCCCGCGTCTCGCGGCCGGCAATGGGCATGATGGCTGTCTCAACCATACGCCGAAGAGGCTCTACGCCCAGCCGTGCCCGCGCCATCGAGATCGCCGAGCGGCCTGTGCGTCGAATCCGCTGCAGCGAGGAGTCCCCCAGCCAGCTGAGCCCCTCAACGAGGCAACGCAGAACCTCGCCATACGACACCTGGGAAAACAGAGCCAGAGCGATCACATAGTAGAAGACGACGTGCGCCGGGAGCTGCCGTTGACGAATGCTCTCTCGCCCCGTCTCGCGCAAAATGGCCTGAACCTGATCCAGCGGAAATGTCTTCGCGACCACACCCA
>CP070802.1:1723429-1740752 GCA_020343595.1 Caldifarciminota bacterium
CTCAATTACCTCTGGGGTGTCTTCAAGATACTCAGGAGGGTGAGAAAACGCCGTTATGACCTGATTCATGCTCATTACAGTTACTGCGCATGGAGTTCCGTTTTCCAGAAAAGGGTACCGGTCGTAGTCTCCCTGATGGGGAGCGATTTATATGGCATATCGAATGGCCGCGGCAGTCAGACACCGGCAGGACTGTTCAACATTATATCAACTAGGGTACTGCTGAAATTGGTGGACGCTGTAATCGTCAAATCCAAAGGAATGTCCGGGCTGGTCAGCGTTGGCAATGTCCACGTCATACCCAACGGGGTCGATTTTGGTTTATTCAAACCACTCTCGAGGAGAAAACGAAGTAATATTGGATCGACCAAAAGGAAAGTGCTCTTCCTGGGCAATCCCGGTCTCAGGAGAAAGAACATTTCGCTCGCTCAGGAGGCCATGAAGATCGTGAGGAGGAAATATCCCGGAGCGCGGCTGATCAGCGCTTACGGTGTCGACCAGGAAGAGGTGGTCAAATTGATGAATTCAGCAGATCTACTTCTGCTGACCTCGCTGAACGAAGGTTCTCCTAATGTAGTGAAAGAATCCATGGCCTGCAATCTGCCCGTTGTTTCTACCGATGTCGGTGATGTAAGAGAAGTAATATCAGATACGGATGGATGCTACGTTACGTCTTTTTCGCCAGTGGATGTTGCGGAGAAGATCATGCTTGCCCTGGATTTCGGACGGCGAACAAAAGGTCGCAAAATGATTGCGCACCTCGAGATTGGCAAGGTGGCGGCACGAATCGTTCAAGTCTACAAGGGCATGATAAAAGGAAGAAGGTGATGAAGGATATATTAGATGTCAAAGATGTCAGTTATGTGTTAATACAAGTAATTATGGTGTGACGATGAGGGACTTTACGCTTGGTGCATTCGAACTGCTTCTGGATAAGCTCATCGAACAGGAGCGGGAATTCGTTACCTTCGAGCAATATTGCAGGAATGACATACCGGCGCGTTATATAATTATGCGACATGATGTTGACAAGCATCCTGAGTCCGCATTACGCGTTGCTGAGATAGAAAATCGACGTAACATCAGAGCCAGTTACTATTTCAGAACAGAGGGTTTCGAACGGAGCGTGTCTGTCATCAGAGACATAGTCTCCCTCGGACATGAGATTGGCTACCACTATGAGGACCTTTCGGTTGCGAGGGGAAGCCTGCAGTATGCCATTGTCTTGTTCAAGAGAAACCTCGAGATGCTCAGGGAACTATACCCGGTAAAGACGATTTGCATGCACGGCAGTCCATTATCGAGATACGATAATCGGACGATTTGGGAACATTATGATTATCGTCAATTCGGAGTGGTAGGCGAGCCATATCTCGACATAGATTTCAATGAAGTGATCTATTTGACGGATACGGGGAGAAGGTGGAACGGAACAGATTATAATGTCAGAGATAAAGTTGCGTCGCCTTTTGTCCATAACTTTCGGTCGACATTCGATATCGTTCATGGCTTTGGGAACGGCAAATTGCCTCAGAAGGCAATGATAACTGTTCATCCTCACCGTTGGAACGAGAAGGTCATCCCTTGGTTGAAAGAACTCATCTGGCAAAACGCCAAGAATGTAGGCAAACGCTATTTCCTAATGAGAGGAAGATGAGATGAGAATCGTACATGAACTTGACCGCGAGAAGTGGTCTGATTTTGTGTTTCGACATCCAAGGGGTAATGTTTTCCAGAGTTTTGAAATGTACGATGTCTACAGGAATACTGAGGGCTATGAACCGGTCCTTGTTGCCGTTCTCAACGACAATGATGACGTGTTGGGTGTGCTTCTTTCGGTGGTGCAGACTGAACTATCTTTTTTTATAAAGGATCTGACCGCGAGGGCGGTCGTGTGGGGCGGTCCGCTCGTGAAAGATGATGATGTAGCGGTCATGAATGCGCTCCTTGGTAGTTATGACGATACCGTCAAGTCAATGGCTCTGTACACAGAGTTCCGAAATCTCTGGGATACCTCCGTCGATATCGCTTCCTTTGAAAAGAACGGGTACGGCCGGCACGAACATCTGAATTTCCTCGTGGATCTATCGCGGGGAAGGGATGAGACATTCTCGCGGTTGAGTTCTAGCAAAAGACGGCAGGTGAGAAGAGGTATGGAAAAATCGGAGATAGTAATTGCGCGGGATGAACAAGAGATAAAAGATTATTACAGTGTTTTGCACAAATATTACAGCGAAGTGATCAAGAAACCGTTGCCGCCGTTGAGTTTTTTTCAGAATTTTGAGCGGATCATGCGCCCAAATGAAAAAGGTTTGACATTCCTGATAAAGAACAGCGGTGAGATCATCGGTGGTATAGTCTGCCCGATAACGAAAAACTGCGTTCAAAACGTCATTTACGAACTGTACGTCGTTGGTTCAAGAGATCACGATAGTCTTTTCCCCAGCGTCCTTGCGACCTGGGCACCGCTCGAGTGGGGAGCAAGTAACGGCTTCGATCATTTTGATTTCATGGGGGCGGGTAGGCCAGGTGTAAGCTATGGGGTCAGGGAATTCAAAGCAAAATTCGGTGGGGAACTGATCAGTTATGGCCGGTTCAAGAAAATCCACCGGCCTACGTTGAATGGTCTCAGCCAAGTCGGTTTCAGGCTGTGGCAATTATTGCACTGAGGGAGCCGAAGATGAGAATAATATGTGATGCAGGTCACCCGGCTCATATCCATTTGTTCAAGAACGCTCTGTGGCAATTGGGAAAAAATGGACACAGATTTCTAATAACAACGCGAGACAAGGAGGTTACTTTGGAACTCCTGCATAGATATGGTATGGAACATGTGTCCTTTGGACGTCGCTATGCAGATGTTCTCGGCAAGGCTTATGGGATGCTCAAGTTTGATTCCAAGATGCTTTCCGTCGCGAGGCGCTTCAATGCCGACATCTTCATAAGTCACGGATCAATGTATGCCGCTCACGCTGCCTCGTTGCTCAACAGACCCCATATTTCAACGGAGGATACGGGTAACATGGAGCAGATTTGGCTCTACAAACCTTTTACAAAAGCCATTTTGACCTCAGAGTGTTTTGATAGAGACCTCGGCATTAACCAGGTTAGGTATGATGGTTACCATGAACTGGCTTACCTGCATCCTAAATACTACAAACCGAATATTGATGTTCTGAATATGCTCGGCGTCCGCGCAGGGGAGAGATATGTGATTTTGCGATTTGTCTCCTGGCGTGCAAGCCACGACCTCGCGCACTATGGTATATCTGCACAGAACAAGATAAGAGCCGTGCGTGAGTTCTCAAAGTATGCCAGGGTCTTGATTTCTTCCGAGACGCCGCTTGAAAATGAACTCCGTAAATATCAGATGACACTAAAACCGGAGTTCATGCACGATGCTATCTACTACTCATCACTTCTCTATGGCGAGAGCGGCACGATGGCTTCTGAGAGTGCGGTATTAGGTACACCCGCGATCTTCCTTGATAATGTAGGGCGATATTACACGTCAGAGCAGGAGAGGAAGTACGGGCTGGTCTATAATTACACGGAGTCCTTGATCGACCAGGACCGGTCTATTGAGAAAGGCGTTGAGCTATTGAAAAAAGTTGATTTGAAAGAAGAGTTCAGTGCAAAGAGGAACAACATGCTGAGCGATAAGATAGACGTTACTGCATTTCTCGGATGGTTTATTGAAAATTATCCTCTCAGTCATGATACCATGAGGAAGAATCCGGAATATCAGTTGCGATTTAAGGAAAGGTGATATGAATGCAAGGTACGAGTAGGAAATCAAGGAAGTTGGTTAAGGACTTGCTCAAAGGAGTCTGTTTTGGTGAGTCGCTATCCGTGTTGGTAAGATTTATCTCCAGCCTGAAATCCGACGATCCTAATTTTCTGATAATCACGACCGAGGAAGACCTGATGCAGGCAAGGGGTAAAGGGACATATGATTTGATTTTGTTTGTTCCTCTGCTGAACGAGTTTGCCGACATCAACGATCATCTCTCGCGTATGCACGGGCTCTTGAAGAGCGGGGGGATGCTGGTCGGTAGGTTCGAAACTCTTGAGACCAAGAAGAAACGTATTCTGCGGAGAAGAAATCGATTTGTATACGCTGGAATCTTCATTAAGGATTTCATCTTTCGACGTTTCCTTGTTGGCTTGTTTGGTAAGGGCGTAATAGCAAGGAAATTGGGTCTGGCGAGGTACCGTATTATGTCAAAATGCGAAGCCCTGGGCAGGCTTCGGTATTGCGGGTACGATATATTACATTTAAAGGAAAGTGCCGGCCATCTGTGCTTCGTGTCGCGGTCAAGTAGGGCACAGATGAATGGCGATCCGTGTGAGGGACTATTCATAAAGATACGAAAGCAGGGTCTGCACGGGCGTGATCTGTACACCTATAAATTGAGGACAATGCATCCGTACGCAAATTACCTTCATGATTACATATTGGACAATCTCGACCTGGATGATAACGGAAAGGTTGTCGAAGACTTCCGGGTGCCGCTGTGGGGGAAGATCGTCAGGAAATCATGGATCGATGAACTTCCCCAGTTGCTCAACATAATGAAAGGAGAATTGGCATTCATTGGCGTCAGGCATCTGTCCAAGGAGTTCCTTGAGCTCTATCCTGAGAGCTGGCGTAAGGAACGCATGAAAGTGCGACCCGGATTCGTCCCTCCTTATTATGCCGATTGTCCCAGGACATTTGAAGGCATTATTGAATCCGAGAAACGCTATTGTGCCCTATGGAAAAAACATCCACTGACTACGGATGTGTATTATTTCATCAGGGTCGTCATCAACTTTTTAACGATGCGAGCAAGGACCGGTTAGAGAGCAAGCTGAGTCAGGTTGTCTTTCGGATTACTACGAAAACTTAGGGTTCGGTAGACCCGGTACTATGCTACCCGCTGCCTCTCAGGACCCGCAGTCGTGCTTCAGTTCGTTTTTTGTATTCCTTTGCGCCCACATGGTTGGGATTCAGCGCAAGTACTCTCTTGAATACGTTGAGGGCCTCGTCATATTTTTCGCTGGTGAACAGCGACACGCCTCTCTTGTATAGATTTTCTATTTCGGCTTTACTGACCCTTGGCTTTGTCGGTGCGGATGGCTTGGTCGGTTTGGCAGGTGGTTTTGCAGGCGCTGATGTCAGCCTACGAAGTTCGGCAACGGCGTTCTTTGCTTCCGTGTGCTCGGGAGCGAGCGACAGGACTTGTTGCCAGGATTGGATGGCTTGCGTATATCTCTTCGCCTGAGTCTGTTTCTTTGCCTCTGATGTGTAGTATGCTATGAGGTTCGCTCGCCTGAGTTCAAGAGCACCAAGTGATTCTTGCGCCTCAACATTTCCGGGATCCAGCGATAGAACCATTTCGAATGCCGCCTTTGCTTGCGTGAGATTACCCTCTGTGAAGTAGATCTTTCCCTGTTCGAGGTGATTTCTTATGCTGGCTTCCCTTTCTCTTGATGCTTGCTCTAACTGCAGGGCCTCTGCGGTCTTCTGCATATTGAATACCAATTTGCTTCGTACCTTTGGCCTCACATTGATTTTTGCTTTGTAGTCTACATAGTCGGTTCTCTTCACGATGATCGTGTAACCTCCGGCAGGAAGATTGAGCGAAAATGTACCTCCGCTTGCAGTATATCTCTTGTTCATTTCTGATAGTTCAACGATAGAGTTTGTCAGAAGTTCTTTGCTGACATTATCCTGAATGACGCATTCGATCGTACCTGATTCTGGTTTTTCAAGCATGAAACGGTTGGTGGCTTCGATCCCAAATGTCAAGCGCGGTGAGAAGGGACGACGGTCATCACCGAACTGCTCGATCTTGGTGAGTGCGATCGTAGGGGTAACGTACTTGTTATGATACTTCATACCAACGGCTGCATCGCGGCCGTCCATCTCAACCATGAATTCAAGGCCGAAAGGAAATCTGAGCGACGCACCAAGGAAGAGACCAAAAGCCCAGGCCGAGTGTTCTTCTGTAAGGTAGTCGTCGCCCAGGACGAAATAGTCAGTATTGAAGTAACGGCTGCGCTCGCCGTAGCCGACAAATCTTCCTCTGCCCAGTCCGATCACTATGTTAAAGATCTTGCCAAAGGTTTGCTGCATCCCAATGTATGCTGAAAGTAATTCAGCTGGTCTACCTCCTGATTCGGTTGTATAGCCGACCTCCTCAAGGAAGCCGATAGTATCGCCGGTTCCTAACGATGATATGTGTGTTGCGTATGTGATATCATCGATCCCGACGAACAAAGACGGCCCCTTACCTGACTTGACGAAGACGTAGGAGAAACTGAGCGCAAACGCACTCGGTGTGTACATGGAGACAGCGATCTCTCCCCGACCTGCGAAGCCGTAGCGAAGGAATATGTTGTAATCGGCTGGGTCAGGTTCAAGATCATCGGTCGGGTCCGGGTCATCTGAGTACATTGAACTGGAATAGGCAAAACCCAGTCCCCAGGTGCCGTTCATATCATAGACATTTGCGGTTGGTATGTTGATGAATCCGGATGTACCGGCAAGATAAGTGACTACAAAAAAGGATAGAATAGTCGCGGACATTCACACCTCCGGAAATGAATTACATTATTTTTCGGCCGCCGCTCCGATCTTTATGTCGCGCAGCGACTCAGCATTTACATATATCCGCTCGTTATTGCTTTCTGGGTCAACCGGAATGACGAAGAATCCCTTGCTCGATTTGCTGTAACCGAGACTTATCCCACGTATCACTTCTCCATCATCGAATTCAACCCTGATCTTGAGTCCTTTAAGCCCGGACGTATCGACTTCTTCGAATCGCTTTTTCTCAGCATAATCTTTGTTTCCCTCGAGCGTTTTCACAAAGAATATGGCTTTTAGATCGGTGAGTTCTATCTCGTATTCACTGCCGCGATCCTTGTCCTGCTCTGAGGTAAGATGGAACGATGTCTTGGTCGGTGTAAAATCGCGTGTGAATCCCTTCAATAATCTACCATCTTTGAAGTGAACAACGACCCACATCTTTCCTCCTGATTGAATAAATTGTAACGATAATAGGCAAAATGTCAACAGTCTACCCTGGAGACACACTGCGTTGAAGAAACGGAGCATCGGTGCCTCGGAGAACTGGCGATGAGATGGAAGTTGGGAGGATGGGAAAATAAAACGGTTTGAGACCTTCGGTCGGTTTGAGCGCTCCTCGAGGTATGACGCTGAACAACCTGCCTTGCTGAGAAGCTGGGAACAATGGAACATCGGAAGCTGGGAACGGCAGAACCTCGGAAGTTAAGAAGTTGAGAATATCAGAGGTTAAGAAACGATATTAACAATACCAGCAAAAATGACGGGAGTAACGATAATAACGAAATTAGCGCGATTAACGTCCTTATATCCAGAATCGAGGATCAAGCTCGAATTCTGTAGAAATCTTTGATTTGACCACAGAACTCAGTGCCCCGAGCGGCATCAAGTATCATTCTTTTGATGAGATTAGCGCAAATAACCATTAGGATAGGCCTGGCCGTCCATAGGGGAGGGGTGCATTTTGCCCCTTGACAAAAAAGATTCTTTTATTATAATTAATTAGACTTAAGTGTAAGTTATCCATCTAAGCTTAAGTCTTAATCGAGGAATGAAATGGGGAAAATGATCATATCATCAAGCAAACAGAGGATCTACCGCCTATGTTGTGTGAGCTTTGCTTTCGCGTCCAACTACCCGAATTTTTTTTGTTTATAGATAGACTTAAGTCTAGGAGGTAGTATGTTCAGAAGCTCTGTCAATACCTGTCTATTGTTGACCACTGCTGTTCTAATAATTTATCCTGGTTTGGGTTTGTCCTATATAGGGGCAGAGTGGAATCCGACGGGGGAGCCTATTGGTGGCGGGCCTTGTTACAGCGATAGTGTTAGGCATCAAGATGCCGACTATTACGTCGTAACAAAGGAACAGCTCCTTGTTGCTTTGGCAAGTGCAACTGCTGGAGATATCATATATATTGCTGATTCTGCAGAGATCGATATGGGTGAGGCTGAGGAGATAAGCGTTCCTGGTGGAGTCACTCTCGCGAGTGGTCGCGGACGTATACTTGACGGTATGATCTCCTGGGGCGGTCTTATCTATACCAATGATCGCGACGATGAAATGAATTGTATGTTCAGAACAGGTGGAAATGATGTTCGCGTGACCGGTCTCCGTTTGAGGGGCCCGGATGGTGAGATAAGCGATCGCAGCAACACTCAGCAGTACGTAAGGTCTATTACCTGTTTGGAATTGACGAAAAGCGGCGCCGAGGTAGATAATTGCGAGATATATGACTGGCCGCGGGCGGGAATTCAAGTGACCGGAACGTTCGACACCGCCTATATTCATCACAATTACCTGCATCACATCAGACGCCAGGGAAGCGGGTACGGAGTAGTGTGTAATGGAAATAATTACTCATTAATAGAAGGTAATTACTCGAATTTCTGCCGCCACCATGTCGCGGCGACATTTGATATCACAAACAGCTACGAGGCTCGGTACAATATCTACGGTTATAACAGCTATCTCCAAGGGTTGGATAGGCATGGTAGCGGTGACGATGGGGGCAAGTTGACCTGGATCCATCACTGCACTGATAAAAATAATTCGCCGACAAGCAACGTCTATGCGGTATCCATACGTGGTATTCCCCAGGATTCGGGCAAGATACATGATTGCTGGTTCTGGGAGGATGACAGCATCGATGCCTTTCAGGTATTCTACAATAACAATATGCTCATACATGACATTCACTACGGTAGCGCACCGCCCAGTGGTATGTCGAGTATTCTGCCGGTCTCGGTCGCGAACGCCGATGTCGATTCAGGTACAGTTCCTCTCACTGTGTTGTTCGACGGTACCAACAGTTTTGACAATGATGGGACAATTGCATGGTATGAGTGGAGCGATGGCGACGGCAATACGGTACGAAACGCAACAATGAGTCACACATACGATGAGATCGGAATATACCATGCGGAATTAATGGTCTGGGACAATAAGGGATGTGAAGATAAGGAATTCATCACCATAAAGGTTCTGCCTGATGATAATAGTTCCTACATAAGCCTGTGGGTCAAGGATGGTTACCGGGGTAATGCAAGCGGTTATTTCAGTATCCGGGTGCTCATTGATTCAGAGGTTATCTGGCAGCAGGATGTTGCAGGCGACAGCGGTTGGATCCATGTTGTTGAGAATATCGAAGATGAGATAAGCGGAAAGGACTCGGTAACGGTTGCTCTGGAGGTACGTTGTGATCAGCAGGAATCGGGTCAATTCGTAGAACTCGAAGTCTATTTTGACGATGTCGCCGTTTTTGGTGGAGAGATGTCCAACGGCAATTTCGAAGAAGACGGTAATCATTGGATCTATCAATGCGGAGGTACGGGTTTTCTCTATGATCCATACTACACGAGTGAAGAAGTAAGAAGTCGCAACAGGGCTGCCCTTGTCACACAGCAGTACAATGTCAATGCTACACAGGGAGCATACGGTAGACTGACACAGACAATATCCATGACGGGTATTGCTGAACAGAAAGGATCATCGCTTAAATCCGGGAAGTTAATTTCACCGTTCCCTAATCCAGCGATGAGTTCCACGACCGTTGCCTATAGCCTTATTTCGAGAAGTACTATTAACGTCGGCATATACGATATCACGGGAAGCCTTGTCAGGGAACTGATCAGCGCGACACAGGACCCTGGTCAATACAGTATTCTGTGGGATGGCACCGATACACTTGACAGACGGGTATCAAGTGGTGTATATTTCTGCAGGATCAGTGCTGAAGACTGGAACGATACGAAGCAAATTATCTGGGTAAGGTGACTGACACTTTGCTCTTTGAAAAATTGTTGGATCTTGCCATACAGATGCACCTCCTCGATAAGAGGGCTCTCGGTCTAAAACCTCGTGCATACTCATAGGCTTTACAGGGGCCGGGGGCCCTCTCCTTTTTTGTGTGATCGGATCTGCAAGGTAATCTCTTCATCACCATAGTCTGATTCGCAGCTTGACATCCTCTTGATCCTGTATAACATATGCTTAATAGTGTTCCTTTAGTGTGAGCACGGAGAGCGAAAAACATAATGTATATCAGAAATAAAGTAGAATTTTCATTCCCACTTTATCACTTTATGAAACGCTTTATAGATATTATTATGTCATTGATTGGTTTGCTTATCCTGGCACCAGCGTGGGTTATCATATGGGTGAGCATTGTTGTTGAAGATGGATTTCCCGTCGTCATCAAGCAATGCCGGATTGGCAAGAATGGTAAACAGTTCAATGCCTTCAAGTTTCGCTCCATGCACAAATCGTCGCTTGATGATTGTGTGAATGTGCAGGCACACGAAAATGATACAAGGATAACGAGGATCGGCAGGATTCTGCGCAACACCGCAATTGATGAATCCCCGCAACTATTGAATATCTTGCTCGGGCAGATGAGTTTTGTCGGACCACGGCCCTTACTCGTGTGCGAGGTTGAGGTGCATAACCCCGTGAATTTCGACGTACGGGATATTCCTGGATATGCTGAACGGATTTCGGTTGTGCCAGGACTTACTGGTCTTGCTCAGTTCTGTGCTTCACGTGACCTTCCTCGCGAAGAAAAATTCAAGTATGACTTGATGTACATCAAGCAAAGGCGTTTATTGATGGACATAAGACTTATTTTGCTCTCCCTTGTTGTGACCTTTCTTGGTCGTTGGGAAACGCGGGATAAGAAACTACCGGTACGCTGCGACTAACTCTTTAGGACGGAAGTTAGGAAGCTGAGAACCTCAGAACACTGGTAACGTTCAATGGTAAGCGGTTACGAAGCCCGTTTCGATCAAAAAGGTTACGTCTTACGGTACGAAACCGAACGACAATTCCTGCAAATTCCAAATCACAAACAGCAAATACCAAATAAATCCAAATACTCAAATTTCAATTACCAAAGCAGTCAAAACGGGATTAACGATAGTAACGATAATAACGAAATTAACGAGCGTAACGTAAATAGCCTTCTTGGCAATTTCGCTTTTCGCAATTTGAAATTGTAAATGTTTTCTATGGTTATCAGCGTTCCTAGTGTATCATTACGAAATAACCTACTGCGAGTCCTATGCCACCCCACACGAGATCCTTCCAAGAAAAATGCCCCTTCTTTTTCTTGTCGTAGATCTCTTTGCCGAAAGCCAAGAGTGTAGTCAATGACACGGCGTAAATCTTGCCCTTCTGCTCATCACCATTCAATCGGTTGACGTAAAAAACATAGGTGTAGCCAGGGATCGCAAAACCGGCTGCGAAGTGTAGCATCTTGTCCTGACTGAACCACGAATCTGATATTACCTTTTTCATCTCGGGCATGATGGTCAGACTGTCTGTCCCGTTGACTCGATCATTATCTGCAGCTTCGCTCTGAACCGTCATTGTCGGAGATGTATTCAGGATAAGCAACATATACAGCAGCATCGATTCATTATAATGGCACACTTAGGCCTGTCAACGTTGACGGAACGCTTGCGCTGAAGACACACTACTTTCAAATCACAAATTACGAGCACCGAATTTCAAATAAAGCCCAATATCCAAATCTCAATTACCAAAACAGATGACACACATTGGTAACGTTTAACGGCCACGAAGCCCGTTTCGGTCAAAAAGGTTACGTCTTACGGCACGAAACCGGGGTCGAGTTTCGAAACCGTAACGCTATTCGTAACCGACCACCTATGTGCATAACCACACCCTCAGGCTGTCATTGCGAGGAGTCCCGCGTACATATAGTTTCACAAATCTGAGGCGGGACGACGCGGCAATCTCAGTCGTTAAACGAGATTAACGGGAATAGCGAAAATAACGGAATTAACGAGATTAGCGGTCACAAACCTATCCTTGACTTTACTTTGTTGAAGAATATAATCTCTGGCAAATGAATCCAGCGCTCTTAACGATTGCCATACTGTTGATCAACCAGACACCGCTTCTCAATGAGAGTTTTACAGGTACAACATTTCCGCCGCCGGGTTGGGACACATTGCGGTCGGATACCACGATGGGCGACTGGTACCGATATTACTACACCGGACCTTCTGGCCCGGATTCATACCAGGCCAGAGTCCGTGTCTATTCATACCTGGACACGCTCAGAACAGGTTGGACTTCTCTAAAGACCTTCAACATCAACCTGAACGATGCATCAGGGCAGGAGAGTCTCTTCTTCTGGTACAGGTTTTCGCAGGACACAGGAAACCTCGGTCCTGACGATACGATGTACATTGATATCTCAAACGACGATTACACGTGGATGAACTTGCTTAAGATCGGACAAGGCGCCGATACGAATGTTTGGACGACCGCTCGTATTCCGTTGATAGACTATGATACTTACGACAACGCGCGGATAAGGTTTCACTATGAAGATCAGCCTAATGGATATTTGGGCAGTTTCAACTGCAATTTCTGGCTTGATTCAGTCCAGGTAAAGAACTATGATACTATCCCGGAAACAATTGTACTGAACGAGTTGTTGGTCAAGCCGGAGACCTTTGATCATAATTCAAACAATAATTTTCAAGATAGTGACGAAGAGTATGTAGAGATCTATAACAAGACCGAAAATCAGGTCAGCGTGGGTGGTTATTCAATAGTCGACGCTGCGGGTAATGACACACTCACAATTCCAATGGGCTACACGATCCCTGATTCTGGGTTTCTACTGCTCTACGCTAGTGGTGAGTTTCTTATCGCTGACAGGAATGGTATCACAACGGTAACCGGGAACTGGCTCGGTTCATGGACAACTCTCGACGATGACACTGATACGCTATACCTCCTCGATGCCCTCAATAACGAGCTCGATGAGAAGGCCTATACGAGCACGGACGTCTTTCCGGATTGTGCCGTTGCCAGGATTCCCGACGGTAATTTCAACTGGATGGGTAATGCCCTTGCCACGCCCGGACAGACGAACGGTGATCAATATGTCTGGCCCCTTGCCTACGCATTCCAGGACCTCGATTCAAATTATGTACCTGATAATATCGGTACTGCCGTTACCATTACTGGTTTAATAACGGCGCCGCCGGGTGTTTTCTCAAACAGCGAGGCATATCTGCAGGATTACACGGGCGGCGTATGTTTGTACGGTGATTTCCCGGTTGCTCTGGATTATGGGGATAGTATTACGGCAGCGGGCATAGTCGATCAATACCGGGGAAAGAACGAAATCACGTCATTTACGTATTCATTGATCATGCAGAATGCCACCATCCCTGAACCAATTGATGTCAACGGTCATATTATGAATACGGAACTTTACGAAGGTTCTCTTGTACGTATCAAGGTCGGTTATTTCAGCGGTCTGTTGCTGGAAGGAAATGAGGAATACTATGCCTGGGATACTTTGAATGCCCAATTCACGGTATGGATCGATTCTTACACAGATATTCCGGGCAGTATAGCACCAACTGATACGTTCACTTTGACCGGCATTAAGGGGCAATATACGACAGCAACACCACCGGATAATGGTTATCAGCTAATGCCGAGGAGCGTCACTGATTTTTCGCATCTCTACACGCCTACGATCATCGAGATCGGCGAGGTCCAGAAGCCCGGTCCCGACAGCGTTACATCCAAATATGTGGACAGCATCGTTACGGTAGAGGGTGTGATTACAGGACCTAATTACGTTTTCACTACGGGCAATCCTAGTTTCTATATCCAGGACAATACCGGCGGCATAAATATCTACAACGTTGATGGCGATACACTCTTCAACCGATGGATAGACTCGGTCGGCGCCCGCGTTCAGATAACGGGTACGGTGACCGAGTACCGAGGATTGACCGAGATTGCCAATGGTTACGGCAGTTTCATCGCGATCGATACTGTTCCTTCGGCACGGCAGATCCTTCCTAACTGGCTATTGACCGAAGGAATGGAGAGTTTTCTTGTGGAGATGACCGGAGTCGTCGCCTCGACTCCTTATCAGACTGGTGACGGATTCAATTTTGATTTTCTGAACGGAGATGCTGGTATTGCGGTCAGATTCACAACCGCCTCCGGCATCAATCCTGCCACGGTAGTTACGAACACCCGGCGGCACCTCACCGGGATTGTCGGTCAGTACGACCCGGAGGCGCCCTATAATACAGGATACCAGTTACTGCTGCGTTTTCCCCAGGATATTGCTGAACCGGGATATGACACGGTGAGCAGTGCACCGCTCCTTGAACTCGTAACGACAAAAACATTCTTGCCAGCTGCCGGTGAACAGGCTCAGATAAAGATCAACTCTCCATACGATTACCGGCTCGAACTGGACATCCACGATATGTCGGGGAGGATGGTCAGACGACTCTATTCGGGAGCTGGCGGTCCTAATGTCATATACTGGGATGGCAAGGACGATCTGGCACGACCGTGCAAGATTGGCATCTATCTAATGAATCTCAAAGCGATCAATTCTGACGGAAAATCAAGCTTCGTGCGTAGTCTCATCGTGATAGGCAGTCAATGAACTGGTTAGTAATTATTGTTCTTCTCAACGGTGCGTTCGAACGCCATGCCCTGTCTGCCAGGGCAACTGCCCTCAGCCATGGCATCACGGCATCCTGTTATGGTGTGGACGCTGTGCGTTTCAACCCATCAGCTCTCGCATTGCTCGGTCATAATCATCTATCTGTCGGATATGAAAGGACATTCAGCGGAATTGAAGGACTTCACAATATCAACATCGGATATGCACGCCCGCTCTTTCACGGGGGGCTGGGTATCCAACTCAGTGAATTTGGTTTTTCCGAGCAGAAAGAACAAGCCGTGACCCTTGCATACGGTTTAGGTTTCAGTGAATCATTCAAGTTTGGCATAGGCGGGGATTTTTATATCATAAATAATTCCCGCACCGGCAGTAGCTACGCGTACGGGCTGAACTTTGGTCTGCTCGGCAAACTGTACAGAAAGTGGTCTCTCGGTGTTTACGGCCACAATATCAATGGACCGCAGTTCGGTTCTGAAGACAGGGGAGAATTATCTGCTGAATTGAAAGCGGGCCTGGCATACGAACCTTTCGATGGGATATTATCAGAGATCGATTTTTCGATGAAGGATGATAACATGAGGGTTCATCTTGCATCCGAATTCAGACTATTCAATCTACTCTACTTCAGAAGCGGGGTTAAGACCAATCCATTTGTGATCGCAGCAGGAGCGGGGATACTACACAAATTCATCAGTTTCGATTATGCTGCGGAGTATATACCAGAACTACCTCTGAGTCATACCGCAACAATCAGTTTCACTTTTTGACATGTAAATGCTTCTGATATTCCTGCTGGCGAGCCAGATAGACCTCAACCACGCAACGTTGCCGGAAATTTACCAACTGCCTGTCGACTCAGTGATTGCGTTGCGTATCTATGAGTATCGAGAAGTGTATGGGTATTTTAGTTCTGTATATGAATTACGTCTTGTGGAAGGTATTGATGGTCTCACTTTTGAACGGCTGAAACCCGCGGTCAAGATCGTTGTTCCTGTTGTTGAACGGGCGGATTGGAGTTCAATACTCTACGAACAGAAGAAACTGGCCAGCGAAGAACCACCTTCGAAGGCAGCAGTCGACGTGTGGGAGGATCTGATACGCTCGCCGATGTACATCAATGAAGCTGGGTTCAGTGACCTTCTAAACATTGATCGTATGACCCCGATTGACGCAGCAGCAGTGCTACGACACCGTGAGTATCGCATTATCAAATCAGCGCGAGACCTTCGACGCGTGAAGGATCTGTCTAATTATGCCTACACTTCACTCAGGAAATACGTAAGGTATGAACCCGAATTGCCAGTGACGCGACCATATGGAACCATCCGTCTGAAGGTCAACCATACAAACCGATTAGATGTCGGTGAAGATGAGAATATTGCCACAAGGATATCCTATCTGGAAAGCGCGGTCGGCGGGTTCGATTCCCTGGCAACCTCGTTATTGGATGTTTCAGGATGGCAGGGCGATGAGGTGCATCTGCTCAGGGAGAATTTGCAGGGTGAATTAGATAGTCTGAGAAACATGCGCGCCCGTCCCCATGTTCAGGCACGGGGAAGGATAAATTATCAGCAGAAATTGAGAGTTGGTTTTCAATACGATGAGTACTACAAAAATGCAAAGGGATATGTCGGGATAGTTAACATCGGTCCCATACGTCGATTCTATGTCGGTAACTACCGTATTATCTGGGGTGAAGGTTTGATGATCGACAACAGCGATGAATATCGCGCGAGAATATATGATCGGTCATCCGGATTGTACGGAGACCTTACGGATAACCGTGGTTATGCTCTGTTCGGTGCAGCCGGTGACCTTTCTCTGGAATGGAAGACACTCACTTTTATGCCGTCCTTCTTTTATTCGAATACGGTTCGTGACGCGCTGCTGAATCCTGATGGCACGCTTTGGAGGGTGTTCGATAATATTTATCAGTTCGCAACCTACGACGACAAGGTGAATGAACAGACATACGGATTCAACCTTGGCATCGCGCCCTTTAAGAAAGCCGCCCCGGGTATGCAGGTCTCGTTCGAAGCAATGCGTATCGAATATGACCGCGCTGTCGATCCTGATAAGAAATGGATAGATATTCCACTCGACAAGTACGATCCTGCATTCTATCCGGAAATCAGCGCGCTTTCGCATGATAGCACACGGCAGTTCGTCGGTGCTACCTTCATCATACCGATTTTCAATACTTTTCTCTCAGGTGAAGTAGTGAGCCAGCACGACCCGAATAATACCGCATATGCTTATATTATCAAAGGCAGGGTACAGTATGATTACCTTTACCTTAATTTTCTGTACCGGCATTACGATGTAGCATACGATAATCCGTACAACCGTGGTTTCTCTGAATACCGGAGATTCGAGGATACACCGTTTGAGAGGCCCTACGCTTTGGTTGATCCGGAATATTCGAGTATCTACGACGACCCTACACCCAAACCAGAGGAAGGAGTATACCTGGAGACGCGATATCAGCTGACCAGAAACATAATACTCACGCGTGCCTATCTGGATATATACAAGAACGTCAGTCATAACTTGCTTAATCAACGGGCTTATTTTGAACTCGAATACCAACCAATCTGGCCGGTTCGGATACGATACTCGCAAAAGATTGTAAGAAAACATTTGCCGCGTCCGGTACAATCGACGCTCTCGACCACGCACGAATCAGCGATCAGAACGTTTTTCTATCTGCCAAATTTTGACGCAATAAGGATCGAAGCAAGATTTGGTATGGTGGGTCTGACAGCCAG
>CP070802.1:1740852-1757635 GCA_020343595.1 Caldifarciminota bacterium
AGGTCTTGGTGAATGGGTTGTCCTCAGTGATAGCCTGCGGGTGATGGTTGATGACAACCGCGGCATTGTACCTTGTCCCTGGCCCCATCGCGTGAGGTGCCTGAAAAGGGTAACTACCCTGAGCAACTCTGAAACTGGAGCCTACCTCCGCTGGTCTGAATTGAATATCCACCTGATCAAGGCGCATGGATTCTTCGAGGGCAAGGGCTCGCCCTTCAGGATCGAGCCGGCAGAGTTGATAAGGACGATCTTCACCGGCTAGTAAATACCAAACCCCTGCACAGCCCTCAATTTTTACCAATACAAACGCTTGACAAAGCGCTACTCCTGGCTATAATCAATTATGAAAATGAATTTCAATTTCATCTATGAGGAGCGGATATGAGCAAACAAACAAACACTTTACAGCGTTTCATCAAACATAGAGCAAAATACGGGCTGAAGAGCTCTGACAAACGCACCTTTGTGGTCGACTTCTTCATTAAGGCGGGCCGGCACTTCACGGTAGAAGAACTCTACAATGAGATCAAGAAACAGAAGAGCGGAATAAGTTACTCCACAGTTTACCGGGCGCTCAAACTTCTCAAACAGTGGGATCTGGCCAATGAGTCGATGTTCGGCGATTCCATCACACGATACGAACCGGTCGATAAATCCGAACACCATGACCACCTCGTATGCCAGGAATGTGGAAGGATCATCGAATTCGAGAACGGTAAGATAGAGAAATTGCAATACGATGTTGCCCAGCAATACGGCTTCACCGTATCAGCCCACCGGCTCGAATTGTACGGTCTTTGCCGGAAATGTAAGAAGAAAGTAAGGAGACCTTGAGATGTCAGCCATCCCCTTGACCAACATGGAATCCGGTAAAAAAGGCAAGGTGATCGAGATCCAGGGTGGCCGCGGACTCATCGCGCGGCTCAGCGCAATGGGCGTCCGTCCTGGTATCAAGATCACCAAGATCAGTGGACAGATCATGCGGGGACCCGTGATCGTCCGCGTCGGCAACACTCAAATCGCCATCGGTTTCGGCATGGCCAGTCGAGTAATAGTCGAGGTTTAGATGATCAAGAAAGTTCTGCTGATGGGCAATCCAAACGTTGGCAAGAGCGTAATCTTCTCACGACTAACGGGCGTCAAACTCATCGCCTCAAATTATCCAGGAACGACGGTGGAATTCTGCCAGGGCTGCATCGGTTCCGGCGCCGAAAAGATAGAAGTAGTAGATGCGCCAGGCACGTACAGTTTGGAACCGACTTCTCCGGCCGAAGAAGTTGCCGTGGCCATGCTGGACAGAGCAATTGCCGCCAAGGACAGCATAGTGGTCAATGTCATAGATGCAACGAACCTCGAGAGGAACCTGAACCTCACCCTCCAGCTATTGAAGAAGGACATACCGGTTCTCATCGCTCTCAACCTATGGGACGAAGCCAAGCATATCGGTATAACGATCGACGCCGAGTCACTGGAAAGGAAACTCGGCATTCCAGTCGTCCCAACCGTGGCAATCACCGGTGAGGGTATCAATGTTCTCGTCTCCCGTCTCGACCAGGCAAGATGCGGAGAGTACGATTTTGTCGACGATGAAAGATGGCATGAAGTAGGCAGAATCGTTGACCAGGTGCAAACCATAAAACACAAGCATCATACAATAGGCGAACGCCTCGGTGACCTTACGATCCACCCCTGGACCGGCATCCCCATCGCCCTGCTCGTGGTGGCAGTCCTATTCTTCATCATCCGGCTCATCGGTGAAGGATTGATCTCGCTTGTCACAGATCCCTTTTTCAATAACATATGGGCGCCACTAATGATGAAACTCTCGGCGGTTCTGGTGCCAGGGAGTTTCATCCACAAGATCATCATCGGCCAACTGATTGATGGCAGCATTGACTTCGGCCAGTCCTTCGGGATATTGACCACAGGTCTCTATGTACCTTTTGGTGCCGTCCTACCTTACATCTTTGCATTCTATCTCGCACTCAGCGTTCTTGAGGATACGGGTTATCTGCCGAGGTTGGCTGTTCTCCTTGACAATGCGCTGCACATAATCGGTCTCCATGGCATGGCGATAATACCCATGCTCCTGGCCTGTGGCTGCAATGTACCCGGGGTAATGGCAACCCGCATTCTGGAAACGAAGCGCGAGAGATTCATAGCCGCGACGCTCATGTCAATATCAATCCCCTGTATGGCTCAAACCGCAATGATTTTCGGTCTGCTCGGCAAACATGGTTTGCGTGGGTTGCTGCCCGTATTCGTCACCCTGTTTGCGGTATGGTTGATCACCGGTAATATCTTCAGGGTTGCGGTCAAAGGAGAAAGTCCGGAGATCTTCACGGAAATTCCTCCGTACCGTCTCCCCCACCTTCCCACCATGATGAAGAAAGTCTGGATGAGGATATACTGGTTCACTCACGATGCGGTTCCTTTTGTGCTGCTTGGCGTTTTCTTCGTGAATCTACTGTATGCATTCGGTGTCATTCCGTTGATAGGTAAGCTGGTCGGACCGCTGACCGCAAGGGTATTCGGACTGCCTTTCGAGGCCATCGGCGCCCTCCTCATTGGCTTCTTCCGGAAGGATCTTGCCGTCGGTATGCTGGCCCCGCTCGGGCTGAACATCAAACAGCTCGTAATCGCCTGCGTCATGCTCACCATGAGCTTTCCCTGTATTGCAACATTCGCAGTCCTGCTCAAGGAACTCGGCGTTCTCGATATGATAAAAGCGGCGATAGTAATGTTGGCGTCTGCTTTCTTTGTCGGTGGCCTGCTCAACCTCATCCTGTAGACTCCAAAAAAGGAAAACTGCTGTCTTGACAGATCGTATTTTCTAATTATAATTATTACATGATTGGAATAATTCCAAACAGCAGAGAGATGAGAAAACTCCTGACGGGTAAGGGGCTTAAACCGACTTACCAACGATTAATGATAATCGACTACCTCAGCAAGCATAAGGAAAATCACCTGACTGCCGAAATGATCTACAACGCTCTCACCGACAAGATGCCGATGCTTTCAATGACCACGGTCTATAATACTCTCGGTTCTCTGCTCAACGCCGGTCTGGTTTCGGCAATAACGATAACGGGCACTGAAATCAGATATGGTTTCATCACTAAGCCCCACCATCATTTTCTCTGCAGGGGTTGCGGATCGATCATAGACATCAGTGTCACTTGCCCGGTGGCCGAGCGAAAGGTGATTGACGGAAACCGGGTCGAGGAAATACATGGTTATTTCAAAGGTCTGTGCAAGAAATGTCTTAGGAAGAGACGTAAACAAAAAGGTCCAAGTTCATGTCTAAATTCAATAAGGAGGAATAAACATGAAAGAGCAAGTCGAAAAAGTACTGGGTGAGATCAGACCCAGTCTGGAGGCTGACGGCGGCAATGTTGAATTGGTCGACGTTACTGAACAAGGTGTAGTAAAAGTCAAACTGACCGGTGCCTGTGGCACGTGCCCGATGAGTACCATGACGCTGAAGATGGCAATTGAGAAAACCCTGAAAGACAGGATACCTGAGGTCAAATCGGTCGAACAAGTCTTTTAATACTTGAACGATTCTGCAACTGCAGAACTGTCTTTTACTAAAGAAACTTGGCAATAAGATATTAGGAGGTATTTCAAGTGGTTACATACAAGTGCACGGTATGCGGTTATATTTATGACCCGCAGAAAGGCGACCCTGATTCCGGGATTGAACCAGGCACACCGTTCGAAGAGATCCCCAACGACTGGGTATGTCCTGTGTGCGGTGTCGGAAAAGATCAGTTCGAAAAGGCGGGCTGATGGCATCACGTGAAATAAGAAGCGGAGTATTCCATGTCGGCGCGCATCACTGGGATCGCCGGCTGTTCGATGAACTCATCCCTCTCCCCGACGGCACGACCTACAATGCTTATCTGATAAAAGGTAGCGAAATGAACGTGCTGATCGATTCTGTTGATCCAGAAAAGGTGCACGAACTCATGGCGAATCTCGAGAACCTGGGCATCAGTGAACTGCACTACGTAATCGCTAATCATGCTGAACAGGATCACTCTGGAGGTATCCCGAAGGTACTCGACAAGTTTCCCGAAGCGAAGGTTGTTACGAATCAGAAGTGCAAAACGATGCTCATGGAACTCCTCCACCTCCCCGAAGACAAATTTGTCACAGTAAAGGACAGGGAAAAGATCTCGCTCGGTGATAGAACGCTGGAATTCATCATTGCCCCGTGGGTACACTGGCCAGAAACGATGCTTACTTACCTGCACGAGGACAAAATATTGTTTCCTTGCGACCTGTTCGGTGCCCATCTTGCTGGCAGTGATCTCTACGCAGATGACCAATCCCGGGTTTATGAATCTGCCAAGCGATACTATGCAGAAATAATGATGCCATTCAGGAATCTGATCCAGAAACACCTGACAAGGTTAGAGGAATACCCGATCGAAATCATTGCACCAAGTCACGGACCATTACATAAAGATACTGCCTTCATCCTGGACGCGTATCGCGATTGGACCTCGGATACGGTGAAGAATGAAGTCATACTACCATATGTATCGATGCACGGCAGCACCGAGAAGATGGTCAACCATCTAATCGATGCATTGATAGAGAGGGGTGTGACGGTCAAACCATTCAATCTGACCAAGACCGACATTGGTGAACTGGCGATCTCCCTCGTCGATGCAGCTACGATAGTCATCGCTACCCCGACCGTCCTGGTCGGACCGCATCCGGCCGCCGTGTATGCGACATACCTGGCGAACGCACTGCGCCCGAAAACCAGATACGCTTCGGTTATCGGATCCTACGGTTGGGGCGGTAAAATGCTGGAGCAGATAACCGGCATGCTCGGCAACTTAAAAGTCGAATTGCTCGAACCGGTAGTCGTCAAGGGACATCCGAAAGAGGCCGATCTTGTAGCACTCAACAGGCTGGCTGATGCCATCCTTGAACGACACAAGAATATCGGCGTTGCATGAGCCCGGTGGAATGGCGCGTCGGTTTGAATTCTCATCCGGTTCGGTTGACAAAAGGCCCTGTTTAAGCGATAATAACGGAAGCAGAGGATTAAATAAAGGAGGTATTTGATGAGTGTATTTGAACCCAGTGAAGTCTTTCAATTCGCAATAAGAATCGAGGAAGGCGGGGAGAAATTCTACCGCGAGATGGCAAATAAAATAGAAAATGCAGAGGTGAAATCCTTATTTTCTGCTTTGGCTGACGATGAAGTAAAACACAAGAAAACATACCAAGGAATGCTCTCCAAGATCGAAGAGTACGAACCGTTCGAAAGTTACCCGGGCGAATACTTCTCCTATCTTAGAGCCTATGCCGATAACATAATATTCACTCCTCAACGCATGGAAGAGGAGATGAAAAAGATAACGGACGCCGCCTCCGCTCTGAAATTCGCTATCGACCGCGAACTGGATTCAATTCTTTATTATCAGGAAGTAAAAAATCTCGTGCCGAAGAACCAGAGGGACATAATAGACAAGATCATCGAAGAAGAGCGAAAGCACTTCATGAAACTTACCAAGTGCAGCGGCGATGTCGCGGCGGCATGCGTGAGAAAGGACTGAGGGTGCAAGCAGACTCAGTCAGAGGCGGGGCATCCTTAAACAGCAATATAAGTTAGCAGATAAACAACCATAGGAGGTAAGAATGGCTTCAAAAGAAATGCTTGATATGTTGAACAAAGCAATTGCCAGAGAACTACAGGTCACGATACAGTATATGTGGCAGCACGTAATGTGGAAAGGTTTAAAAGGCTTCGCAGTAAAGGACGAATTAAAGAGCACAGCCATCACCGAGATGAAGCACGCGGAAGAGATTGCTGAACGTTTGACCTATCTCGGTGGCACTCCAACTACAAAGCCAGAACCAATATTCGTCGGCGGTAGCCTGAAAGAAATGATCGAACACGACAAGAACGACGAGGAAGGCGCGATAAAGATGTACAAGGAGATCATAAGAAAAGCAAATGATGAAGGTGACCAGGTGACCAAGAGGATGTTTGAAAAGATACTGGCTGATGAGGAAGAACACCACGATACGTTCTCCGGTTTGCTGGAAGAGATCTAGGATCATCTCAAGATGTCGGTCGAATGGAATCTGTACGAAAGAATAGAAGCAATCTTCTGTAGAGAATACATCAAGGCCGGCACGGATATGCAGGTGTAGTTGCGAGAGGGAAGGACGATCTTCACTCTCGCCTATGTCTGGTACTATTCAAGCAATTAAGCTGAAAAGAGGTATTATATGGCAGAAATAGCCGGCGAAATTATTGAAGTGATAAAGGAATCCATAAGACTTGAATTAAACGGACAGAGTTTCTTTGAAAAGGTGGCAGACAAGACACATAACGAACTGGGCAAGAAGATGTTTCTGAAACTTGCGAACGACGAAGCACAGCACCTTAAAGTATTCAGTGACATTTTCACGGAGATGGTCGGCGAGGGATGGAAGAAACAACTTGACGATATGGAGTCCAAAAAGGATGCATCAATGATCGATGCCCTGGCCAAGAAAGTGGAGAGCGCGGGGAAGGAAAGCCGCGCGAGCGAGCTGGAGGCGATCAGCATCGCCATGGACCTCGAAAGGAACGCGATAGATTTCTTCAGTAAAGCCGCCAAGAAGACTACTGATGAGAAAGCCCGCGACATATTCAACAGGATCGCAAATGAAGAAAAACTCCACTACGATCTTCTGCAGGCGCAACACGACTATCTCTCGAACTCTGGCTTCTGGTTCGACGTTGCGGAATTCCGGATGGATTCGAAATACTAAGACCTGGGTCGGGGTTTGATGGCAGGCTCACCCTGAATAATTAGTTTTGCTCAAATGTTGAACACTGCGCTGCGCACGATTGTACCCATCCTGCTGCTCATAGGCATCGGAGCGGCAGCTCGTAGGGTCGGGATATTAAAGGCCGGTGACACCCGCGTGTTGAGCGCTTACGTATATTACTTCGCGCTTCCTGCACTACTACTGGTTAATATCGCTGAAACGCAATTCGACGCAAAGACCCTACGATTCATGGCCGCCGGAGTGACTCCGGTATTAATCATACTCGTCCTCTATTTTACCTTGTCAAAGATACTGTCCCTTTCCAAGAATAATACTTACGTCCTGACCCTGAGCACAATATTCGGAAGTTGGGGATTCTTCGGTATACCTTTCGTCATGTTCGCCTTTCCGACACGCGAGGCGGAGAGGCTCGCCACACTCGCTCTCGTATCGATCGCAGTGGTCAGCGTCACGATCTCCATCACGCTCCTTGAATATTATCGCATGGAAAGGACATCCCTCGGCCAGGGTCTTTATACGGTCGTTAAGAAGCTGTTGAGGAATCCGCTCATTATCGCGATCGTTCTGGGCATCCTCTTTGCCCTGCTGCGTATCAGAATACCTTCACTCATCCTCACGCCACTGCACATGCTTGGGAGCACGACGGCGACGATTGCCATATTTCTGCTCGGAGCGTTCTTGTACGGCAGGAGATACGCGAACATAATGCAGGCACTCAAACTGAGCTTGCTCAAGGTTCTCCTCCTCCCCGCTATAGCATTGGTCACCGTCGGGCTATTCGGTCTCCCTGAGCCGCATCGGTCAGTGATAGTGCTGATGCACGCGATGCCACTTGCGCTTTCAATGATTGTACTGAGCGAACGCTATGATTTTAACAAAGAAACTTTTGCCTCTGTTATCCTTCTGACCTCGATAGCGGCCGGGCTATACCTCAACCTTTGGCTGCTCGTGCTGGGCCATACCTGATCGTTAATGACGTCATACTTTGCAGACAGCGCCTGTTCCATCCAGAGACACTTTGCGCCCAGATTAGGCTCATCGAATACAGTGGCATGTCCGTCGAAGGATTTGCAGAGTAAATCTTCAACAGCATTGATTGTCTAAAAATAGGGGAAAAAGGAGTGGTATATGGAACAATCGAAAGCTATACAAGGGCTGTTGACTGCCCTTCAAACTGAATTGAATGGCATCGAGTTCTACAGGATGGCCGCAGAGAAAACCGCGGACGAAAAGGGCAAGAAGACTTTTCAAATGCTTGCTGATGATGAGTTAAAGCATTTCAACGCGATCCAGCAGCAATATAAATCGATCATCGATGAGAGTAAGTGGACGAGCGTAGATCTCGGCCAGATCTCGGTCTTCGAAGGTGAAAGCCCTATATTCACCGATGAACTGAAGAACCGGGTGCAGGGAAAGCATTTCGAAGTTACTGCGCTCAGTATCGGTGCCCAGCTTGAAGTAAACTCGATCGATTTCTACCGAAAGATGAAAGAACAGAGCACTGACCCATCTGCAAAGGAAATGTACGAGAAGCTCCAGAAATGGGAAGAAGTACATCTCAACGCCATAAACAAACAGCTCGACCTGATAAAGGAAGATTATTGGAATGATCAACGCTTCTCCCCTCTTTATTAATAGGGCAGCATACATAGGATCAAAGGATGAATAATAAAACAGATTCTGCAAAAACGCTTGATTGCATAGGATTGTATTGCCCTCAGCCTCTACTCCAGACACGTGAAGGAATCGATTCGATAGACATCGGCGAAATTCTTGAAGTTCTGGCCGACGACCCTGCAGCCGAAGAAGATATAAAGAGATTCGCCAAGCGCACTGGTCACGAAATCCTTCTCTTCGAGAAGAAAGACGGTGCGCTCCGCTTTCTGATAAGAAGGGTCAAATAGGAGGTCCAATGAGCAAGAAGGATTTTATTTTGTACGTTCAGACGAGCGACGATCCCGAACGGCAATATTCTCCACTCATACTGGCGCAGACTGCGAAAGCAATGGACGTTGACGCCAAAGTATACTACTTGGGGCAGGCACTGAGAGTCTTGAAACCGGAAAGCGCATCGGCCATCAAGCTCGGCAGTTTCCCGAGTTTCATGGATATGATCGAGAAGACATTGAGCATGGGGATCGAGATCTACGTTTGTGAGGCATCCAAACAGATGCTCGGCTGGCAAAAAATAGAATTAATCAAGGGACTCAAGATTGTCGGTGCCGGTACCCTGAACGATCTCGCGCTGGACGCCTCAGCAACGATGTGGTTTTAGAAGGAACAGTGCGGCAATGGGTATCTATCTTGATTACCAGTCATCTAAACCGGTAGACCGGCGGGTGATTGATGCGATGCTTCCTTATTTTGATGAGAAATTCGGGAATCCCTCTTCCCTGCACCATGTGGGTGATGTCGCCACTGAGATACTCGAAGCGTCTCGCAAAACCATTGGTTCTTTTGTTGGTGGTAAGAGCGACGAGATAGTATTCACCTCTGGCGCAACTGAATCGAATAATCTGGCGATCACAGGTTACGCGATGAGAAATAAAAATCGGGGTAATCATATCGTGATAGCCGAAATCGAACATATTTCAATACACAACATAGCCAAATACCTGGAGAAGAACGGCTTCGTGGTATCGAAGATTCCGGTTGATCAATTCGGCCTGGTTACGCTTGAGAAACTCGCTGAACGAGTCAACGAAAAGACGATCCTCGTTTCGGTCGGATACGCCAACAACGAGATCGGCACTATCCAGAATGTTGCTCAGATCGGCGCGTTCTGTCGTGAGAGAAATATCGCCTTCCACACTGATGCCGTCGCCGCGGAAGGGTTGTTGCTGTTAGATGTTGAAAAGGACAAGATCGATCTTATGACCTTATCGTCAAACGACCTCTACGGTCCGAAAGGCCTCGGAGTGCTATATGTCCGTAACGGCATACGTATAAACCCGCTTACGATCGGAGGTGGACAGGAACGCGGTCTACGCTCAGGCACCGAGAATATTCCTGCAATTGCTGGAATGGAAAAAGCAGTGGAAATAATACAGAAGGAAATGCCGGAAGAAACAAGACGCTTCCAGAAATTCCGCGACAGAGTGATCAAGGAAGTGCTTGGATCGATACCGAAATGCTACCTGAACGGCCATCCGACCAGTAGATTACCGAACAACGTACATTTCAGGTTCGACGGTATCGAAGGTGAGTCGCTGCTCCTTTCATTCAAAGAGAAGAATATCGCCGTGTCAACCGGCTCTGCCTGCAGTTCAAAGACACTCGAGCCGTCCCATACTCTGATCGCGCTCGGGCTGCTTCATGAAGAGGCGCACGGTTCGCTCGAAGTGACCTTCGGGAGATTCAATGAGGATAGTGATGTCGATGCGTTTTTGGACACTCTTCCGGCAATCGTAAAACGTTTGAGGAAATTATCACCGCTCTATAAAGAGGAGGTATAGATTGAAATCGACGCAGTATAGTGACAAAGTGCTTGACCATTTCAAGAACCCGCGTAATGTCGGTACGCTCAAGGGAGATGATGTTTCTGTCGGCCGGGTCGGAAATCCGGTATGTGGTGATCTAATGGAATTCTACGTCAAGGTGAAGGACGACAGGATAGAAGATATTAAATTCAAAACATTCGGCTGCGGATCGGCCATTGCGACGGCGAGCATGATAACTGAGTTGGCCAAGGGGAAGACGGTAGAAGAAGCAATCAGGATAACGCGGCAGGATGTCGCAAATGAACTTGACGGCCTGCCACCTATCAAGATGCACTGCTCGAATCTCGCGGCTGACGCTCTGAGAGATGCTCTCACGAAACATCAGAAGAAACAAGGACCTACCAAAGAACAGACTACCGATTCTACGGTACCGGGGGAAATCAAAGGGCTAAGCGATTTCCTTAATAAAGGAGTGTTTACTGAGGTCGCGAACTTCTCAGATTTCGCCAATAAAAGATCGATGGTCATTGACAAGGGTGAACGCTCTATGGAGATAGCAATCGAATTGACCAAACAGACACCAAGGGTCATCTTCGCAACCAAGATGAAGCAACTTCCCGCGACAGAAATTGCAGATAAGCTGAAGAAATCTCCGGTCAGGGTCCTGTATGAATCCGAAGTACTGGAGATAAGCGGGCTCAATACAGTGGAAAAAGTAATCATTCATGACCTCAATGAAGATGAAAAATATGAGTTATTCGTCGACAGCGTCATTGTTCCCGCATAGAACATGGGGGAAAATATTGTCACGGTCAGGGCAATAGCATGAGGAAGTCAACCCGCTTAAAGATATCCGGAATGACCTGTGCAACCTGCGCAGAGACGATAAAGAACGCATTGCTCAGACGCGAGGGGGTCGAGAACGTCGAAGTCAACCTGAGCACGGAGACGGCAATTATCGATCACGATGATAAGACCGACGTCGCTGATATTGAACGGGTGATAACTGAGGCCGGCTACGCCGTCCAGAGAGAGAATGCGGTCTTCAAGATTGGTGGTATGACCTGCGCAACTTGTGTCGCAACGATCGAAAATGCGCTGAGAAAGACGAACGGGACCGCAAGTATCAACGTGAATCTCGGTGCAGAAAAAGCTTATGTTACCTACAATCCCAGCATGATCGGTATTCCGGATCTACGGAAGGCAATCGAAGAAGCTGGCTATCAGTATCTTGGGCTTGAGGGCGAAGAGACTGCCGAACTGGAGAAGATGGCACGTGAGAAGGACTTACGGAGCAAGCGAAGCCGGTTCATTGTCGGTTTTGCCGTGAGCATACCCCTTATGGTAATGATGTATCTCCAGATAAGAATTCCCTTCCCGATGGCCTATTTTATGCTCGTGGTTTCAACTCCTCCCTTCATCTATGTCAGCTACCCCATATTCAAAGCGGCATACCGCGCGCTCCGCAATCGCAACCTGAATATGGACGTCATGTACTCCATGGGTATCGGAGTGGCATATGTTGCGAGTCTGCTCGCTACGTTCGAGCTGGTACTGTCGCGTGATTTCCTATTCTACGAAGCCGCCCTCATGCTCGCTTCCTTCCTGACATTCGGCAGATACCTTGAGGCTCGAGCCAAAGGGAAAACTTCAGAAGCCATCAAGAAATTGATCGGTCTGCAACCCAAGAAGGCTACTGTAATTCGAACGGGGAAGGAAGAAATAACTCCAATAGAAGATGTTGTCGTCGACGATGAGGTCATCGTGAAGCCCGGCGAACGCATCCCAGTCGACGGCGTAGTCATAGAGGGCTCAAGTTACGTCGATGAATCAATGATCTCCGGTGAACCAATTCCTCAATTGAAGAAGATAAATTCCAATACCGTCGGGGGTACGATAAACAAGAACGGCGTGCTCAGAGTAAGGGCAACGCGTATCGGCAGAGATACAGTACTAGCCCAAATCATAAACCTGGTAGAGACCGCGCAAGGTGATAAGCCGCCGGTCCAAAGGATCGCTGACCGGGTAGTAAGTTATTTCATACCATCGGTGCTGGCCTTCGCCCTACTTTCTTTTGCAGTGTGGTATTTCTTTGCAGGCTATACATTGCTCTTTGCGCTGACAAGATTGATATCGGTATTAGTGATCGCATGTCCGTGCGCACTGGGCTTAGCAACACCCACTGCCGTGACGGTGGGCATTGGACGCGGTGCTGAACTCGGAATTCTGATCAGAAACGGGGAGGCACTGGAGTTGTCAGAAAAAATAAGCACGATGGTCTTTGACAAAACAGGAACCCTAACAAAAGGCAGACCAGAAGTCACTGATCTTGTGACGCTCGACAGCACAGAAGCAGACATCCTGGGTACCGCGGCGAGTCTCGAGAAGAACTCTGCACATCCCCTCGCCGAAGCCGTCGTCACATATACAAAATCCAGGAACATACAAACGAAGCATGTCACTGAATTTGATACGGTTGAAGGCAAAGGAGTCCGGGGGATCGTCGACGGCAAAGAAACATTCGTCGGCAATCGTGTTTTTATGGATGAAAATGGAGTTACCTGGAAGAATGAAATCGATGACAAAGTCACCTCGCTGGAACAAAGTGGCAAGAGCATAATCTTCGTAGCCCGAGATTCATCTTTATTGGGACTCATGGGCGTTGCTGATCCGCTCAAGGAAGAGACACACGTGGCGATCGACCAGCTACGGAAACTAGGACTCGAGCTCATAATCGTCACGGGAGACAACGAACGTACGGCTAATGCGATCGCAAAGAGTGCTGGTATTGATAGAGTAAGGGCGGGCGTTCTGCCGGCAGAAAAGGCGGATGAGGTCAAACGTATACAAGGAGAAGGTAAAGTGGTTTCCTTCGTCGGCGACGGCATTAATGATGCCCCCGCTTTGGCACAGGCTGACGTCGGTATCGCAATCGGCACCGGGACCGACATCGCTATCGAAAGCGGTGACATGATACTAATGCAGGGGGAGATCATTGATGCAGCAGCAGCTATACAACTCGGAAGAAAAGTCATGTCCCGGATAAAACAGAACCTGTTCTGGGCATTTGCATACAACACCGCTCTCATTCCAGTTGCTGCCGGGGTGTTCTATCCCCTATTCAAGATAGCGTTCAGGCCGGAGCTCGCCGGTTTCGCAATGGCACTTAGTTCGGTAACGGTCGTCACGCTCTCACTCCTTCTCAAGAGGTACGTACCCTCGGCAAAGAGAATGAAGATAGGACGCTTTGATAACAGCATCAAAGAACGAGAGACAAAACCATGAGCACTTTTTTCGTTGTAACATCATTGAAGGAGGCAAAGAATGGCAATAGATCCAATATGCAAGATGAATGTCAATGAAGACACGGCGCAGTATATGAGCGAATACAAGGGCAAGACCTACTATTTCTGTGCGCCGGGATGTAAGAAGAAATTCGACGAAAATCCAGCACAGTATGCCGAAAAAGAATCCGAGGGTGCAAGCTAACTGTATTACCAGGGAGAAGGCATGGACATAAAGCATATCGAAGGCAAGAAAAAAGGTAAGGTCATGCTGTATGCACTAAGCACGTGCGTGTGGTGTAAGAAGACGAAAAGATTGCTCAATCAACTTGGTGTCGACTACAGTTACGTCGATGTAGACCTTGCCAGCCCAGAGGACAAGGAGCAGATCAACTCAGTCGTTCTCAGATGGAATCCCAGTGGTTCATACCCGACGATAGTAATCGATGAAAAGCAAAGTATCGCCGGTTATGACCCGGACAAAATAAAAGAGGTTCTTGGTAATGGCGAATGATCAGAAGCAGTATCAAGATAGGATCGACAGGCTCTACGAAAAGCTACGTGAGGAAGCTCGGCAAGGAGGCTACCATCTCAACCCCGATATCGAATTCACGAAGGACCTTGTTGAAGGATTGCTCATCAACGAAGAAAGATACGGCTATCAATCATGCCCTTGCCGGCTCTCTTCAGGCACAAAGCAGGGTGATATCGACATCATCTGTCCATGTGATTACAGGGATGCGGATGTCGTGGAGTATGATGCATGCTACTGCGGATTGTACGTGTCAAGGTCAATAGTGGATGGTAAGAAAAAGCTAACCAAGGTTCCGGAGCGCCGGCCACCCATAGAAACGAGAGCAAAGCATCAACCGTCCGGGTCGGCATCTGCCCTGCGGCTCTCCCTTCCAATCTGGCGTTGCCGGGTGTGTGGTTACTTGTGCGCCCGGGATAACCCACCAGAAGTCTGCCCAATATGCAGAGCAAAGAGCGATAGATTCGAGAAATTCCTTGATAAGACATAACAGCATATGCTAAATGATTCACCGATATAGCAGCAAAATGATAAAAGGAGAAAAAAATGCCTAACGTACAGAAGGTCGGCGAAGTCTACAGATGCGACATCTGTGGAAATGTCGTCGAAGTAAAGGAAGCAGGCGGTGGCGAGCTGGTCTGTTGCGGCGAGCCCATGAAGTTAATGTAACAGTTGATGGTCATGGGTTATTATATATAATATCGAAGAAAGGAGCACAAGATGAATGATATTTCTAACATGTTTCAGTCTGCTGACTGGAAGAAAGAAAAACACGTCCCGGTTATCGAAGCACCCGATACGGCAAAAAAGGGCGAAGGGATCGCTGTAAATGTAACAGTTGGAAAGGAAATCGCACATCCTAACACGACCGAGCATCATATAGCCTGGATCGATGTGTATTTCTATCCTGAGGGCAGCAAATTCCCCTTTAATCTTGGCCGTTTTGAGTTCAATGCCCACGGTGCATCAACTGAGGGACCCAATACCAGCACCATCCTCACCCATCCTGCGGTTACGCTTACCTTCAGGACCGAGAAATCAGGTACGATTTTCGCCATTTCGAACTGCAACATACATGGCCTGTGGACACATTCGCGTGAATTAAAGGTCCAGTAGAAACGACAATACAACGCAAATAGTGAAGGCAAAGCCGGTTTGTGACCATATTGGATTGTTCACGGAAGACGCTCAAAGGATCAAGGAATTCTACGTCCGCGTATTCGGTTTTGAACCGGGTGATGAAAAGATCCTCTCTGGAACGATCGTTGCTGATATATTCGGACTCAATACCGACTGCCGGTTCATCAAATTACGCAAGGATGGTTTTGTGATTGAAGTCTTTGAACCCCTTTTGCCAAGATTGCAGAAACAACTTGCCTCCCGGATTGGCATTAACCATTGGGGATGCTGCGTGAAGGAACGCGCCACACTGATCAGGAAACTGCAAAAAGAGAACATCCCGATAATTGAAATAAAGAAAGACGGGCACTCCGTCTATTTCGTGATTGACCCTGATGGAAACAAGGTTGAAGTCCGCGAATGCCAAAAATGAAATCGTTCAGTAGTAATTTTCGGGATCTGCAGGCAATGTTAGCTCCCAAATGATGAAAGGAGGCCTGAATGACAAAAGTCGGAGATCCAGCGCCAGATTTTGAACTGAAGGACCAGAATAGGAATGAAGTATCACTATCAAAATTGAAAGGAAAGAAAATACTTCTCTCATTTCATCCGCTTGCCTGGACAAAGGTATGCGCCGAGCAGATGAAATCATTGGAAGCAAATCAACCTACTTTCGAAGACCTCGGGACCATCGCAATCGGTCTCAGCGTTGATACGGTACCCTCGAAGCACGCGTGGGCAAAGGAGCTCGGTATTGAAAGAACAAAGCTATTATCTGACTTCTGGCCGCACGGTGCCGTGGCAAGAAGCTACGGCATATTTCGGGATAAGGATGGATTTTCTGAACGGGCAAACATTATCATTGATGAAAATCAAAACATTAGCTTCATCAAGATCTACGAGATATCACAACTGCCCGATATCGAGGAGATAAAAAATTTCTTGAGCAAATAGACCCAATGAAAGGAGATATTATGAGCAATGAGGCAACCGCAAAAATAGATAGTCTATTGACCGATGCGATTAATGCTGAAGCAGAAGCAAGGAAATTCTACCTTGATGCAGCCGCGAAAGCACAGAGCAAGGCTGGTAAGAATCTCTTTACGGAACTTGCTGATTTCGAGCAGGGTCACTATGATCGCATTAAAAAGATAATCGAATCTCGGAATACCGGAGTCAAATTGACTGAAATTGCTCCGCACAAAGAGATTCCGGTGAAATCAGAGGTCGAAGGCCAGTTTGAGCCAAACAAGGATGAAATCATCAAGGTGCTGACCATAGGCATTGAAGCCGAAAAGAAGGCACAGGCAAAGTACCTCGAGATTGCCAGGATGTTCGAAGACAACGAATCAAAGAACATGTTCAACAATATGGCTGAGGAGGAGCGTAAACACCAGTCAATACTCGAGCATCAATTTTACAGCATGTCCAATACAGGAAAGATTATCTGGGGTGACTGAGTGGTGAATCAGTGAACGTAAAAGACGCCATACAGGAACGCAGAGCTTACCGCTCGCTTGAACATGTCGACATAACCGAACAGCTGATCGGGGATCTGGCAGAAAGTGCACGCCTCTTCTGCTCGTGCTTCAACAATC
>CP070802.1:1757735-1774196 GCA_020343595.1 Caldifarciminota bacterium
CTTGCTCCCAATCATGTGCAGCTTCACCGCTGGCGAAAGCCGTCGTGCCAAGTCTCCGACCGTGTGGCAGCCTAACGTAACTTCATGGCCCACTCCAACCAGATAGTTCGCATCTGCAACTGCCTGCTTCTCTGCTCCACCATATCGCAATGTATTTATTACGATCAATATCTTCATCGTTCCCCACCTGCTGCCCGGCCGAGCAAAAATCTGGAAAAGAAACTTGTGCAGCGTCGAAGCAGACACGCCACAAAACCACAGAGTACAACCGGCTTGTTGAATTGCATCAACAGATAATACGCGTATGCACGGGCATCTCTCGCCGACACAATTTCCCTCCAGTGGCGTAACAAGACATACAGACAAATCACCAGCGGAACGGCTAGGAGCAGAAAAAGCCGCCCCGTAATTATCAGCATAGCGATGACCACTGTCAGAAGCATGCCCTGCACGAAAAGGCTCCGTGCCCGTCTTGTCAAATCCGCATATGACCCCACTTGCGGCATCGTCATTATCATGCCGTAGGACGATCCCATACGGTAAGACCGTTTAACAAGGTCATCCAGCCGGTTGATGCCGTAGTCATGCATTGCCATCAAATGGTCAATCTTGTATATCCGGTAACCCTCTTCACGGATACGATAGCCGATTTCAGTCTCCTGTCCCTTCAGTACATACGGGTTATACCCCTCGACGGCCTCGAGTACACTCTTGCGGAACGTACCCCCACCTCCTGGCGCCTCGACAAAACCCGTTTTTCTTGAAGCCCATGGATAGTTCAATACTCTCGAAAGGAAACTACTCTCACTTCCAAGTTCCTGAACATCGCCAATGACGCACCCTATTTTGTCAACATCGAGGAACCGCACAGCCTTCCCGAGATATCCGCTGTCCATCGTCATATCGCCATCGATAAAGTGTATGATATCATACTTTGCTTCTCTGATACCCCGGTTCCGGGCTAGACCGGGAGACGGATATTGACCACGTTCCTCTACTGTATTGATGTTTTGTTGGCGCGCAATCGCTACACTCCGGTCATGAGATCCGTTGTCGACGTAGATAATTTCGACCCGCTCTGCAGGATATTCTATATCACGGACCGAACGGATACAGTTAGCAAGGTTCTTCTCCTCGTCCTTACCAATTATGACTACCGAGACATAAGGAGTTTGTTCCATATCACACACCCACCTTGAACCTGTCCTGCCAGATGATGCCGTTCAATATTCGCCACACGATCGGTCTGTAGGAATCCTCACTGCTGATCGCCGTCAGAATATTCTTTCTGAGCCCATGGACATCGAAGATGCTGCTTTTGCCGGACAAGCGTTCGACGACATCTCCAACGAAACGTTTTGCACCGTTCAGCAATTGCCGGTCGGGCATTTCAAAACCCCGCTTGTCCGTACGCAATCGTATTCTTTCCGGAATGATACCTTTCATTGCCTGACGGTATGCGTACTTGGTGTAGCCATTCCTTAATATCATGTTGGCTGGCAACTCGAAGATGTATTCTACCAAACGATGGTCGAGGAAAGGAACCCTCGCCTCGACCGAGAATGCCATTGAGTTCCTGTCTACCTGCCTCAATATGCCTGGGAGATTTGTGAAGCGAGTCAGTTCATAACTCTCCTTCTTGACCCATGATGAGAATTTTCGTGATCTTGGGAAGAAACCGCGATTCAACAACGGCGAACTGCTGATATTCTCCCTCACGAAATCCATATTCAACCAGCCCCCCACGCTCCTCAATACTGCTGGCCGAAAATCAACCGGCAGAACACTGCGAGCGGCACGCTTGCCAATTTTAAGGGCCACCCTTCTCAGTAGTGAGGTCCACCCTGTTCCATAGAGCGCTGAATTCTCTCCCAACTGCGTGAGAAATTCGCCAAATCTTCCGGAAATGGCCAATTCACCAAGCAGATCGATATGGGGACCCTTGTAGTAACCCCCGAGCAATTCATCTGAGCCTTGACCGTCCAGGACTACAGTCGTGCCACATTTCCTTGCCAGTCTGTATACACTCCAGCCACCGAATATGCTTGCCCGCAACAGCGGCTCATCCTGGTGCCAGATGAAATCCTCCAATTCTCTTTCAATATCAACGGGAACCAGAGACCCGAAGAACGGTTCGACACGGGATTTGCCTATGACTAGCTTTGCGTATTTCGTCTCGTCGACGCGAGGATCAGTAGAACCGATCACGAAGACCTTGTGTCGACCGGCGCCATGCCCGCCCGCACCTATCCTATCCACCATACGGACGATTCCCGAGGAATCAAGTCCGCCGGAAAGACATGTACCCAGCTCCACATCGGAACGAAGCCGGATGCGGATGCTGTCTTCCAAGAGGACACGTATGTCCCCGTATACTTTGCGCTCATCCACGGCTCCGTTAGAGACAAACATTGGCAAATCCCACCATGGAGTGTGTTTGACCGAAAAACCGTTCTTTCTTGAAAGATCGACCTCGAGGAATTCTCCCGGCAGCAGTTTGTAGATATCTCTGAAGAATGTCTCTCTGCTTTCATTTCCGTAGGACCCGAGCGCCAGGAAATCAAAGTAAACCGAAGTATTGATCCTCGCATCGCCGGGCAGCAGGGTGATTATCTGTTTCACCTCCGATCCGAAAATGAAACGCTCTCCGTCAAAATAATAATAAAAAGGCTTGATGCCTAGCCGGTCACGAGCGCAGAACAATTTTCTCTCGTTCCTGTCCAGGATGCAAAAAGACCACATGCCGTTGAATCTGTGAAGACAGTCACATCCCCACTCAATATAGGATTTAAGTACTACCTCAGTATCGGTTGCCGACACGAAAGAATGTCCGAGTTCCTCAAGTTCCCGGCGGATCTCGATGTAGTTGTACACCTCGCCGTTATAGACTATCCAGTAACGCTGACCACCTTCGTGCATGGGCTGGTGTCCGTAGGCCGAAAGATCGAGAATGGACAACCGACGAAATCCAAATGCACCCATGACTTGGTCGTTTCGCCTCATATCCTTCAGATCCTCGTCCTTCCATTCGCTGACTTCGAGTGCGCTATCCAGAGTAATATATCCGTAATCATCCGGTCCACGATATTTCACCATGTTATTTGCCGCAGCAAAATCCACCGTCTTGAAATCCTTCCTAACCGATAAATAACCTACTATGCCGCACATATATCTTTCTCCTGTGATGGTGAGGCGACATGAATATTCCCGTGACGTTTATTCATTACTATTTCCGAGTTCTCCCTTGACATAGGTACCGAGTTTCTTCAGGTTGAAAAGCATCTTCAATGCGTCGAGGTCACGCTTCTCGATCCACCCGAGCAGCAAAAGGACACCGTAAGTTATCACGAAATAACCTGGTACGAATAGGATTTTGAAAGTTAAACCATACAGGGCACTCAACCAGCCGTACAGGTAGGCAAATCCAACAAAATTGATGACCCCGAACACGATATATTTCAGGTTGCTGGCCAAATTCAACAGGCGACACTTCTGTTTCGCGTAGATCCGGTACAAAATGCCGGCAAAGACGCTCGAGAAAAGAAGTGTGAACGCTCCGCCAGTTATCCCGAGGCCAAACAATAAAGGATTCGGTAACATGCATATTAAGAGCACAAATACTGCAAGATGCACCATGCTGAGGACCGCGAACAATCGGAAAAAACCCATGCCCGTTATCACGTTGCCGTAGGGTATGTTCAATACCATCAAGAACATGGCGATGTTGATGATCGCCATGAGCGGTATCGAAGGGAGGTACTGGTTGCCCAATACCAACTTCACTATGACATCCGCATAAAGTGAAAGGAATATCACCAGGGGCATGACAAAAATCAGTGTGAATCTCTCGAATTTATCGATCGTCGAGTTGATGTATTCAAGGTTGCCCTCAGCGGTCGCTTTTGAAAAGAGCGGAAGAAAGAGCATGCCCACACTCGTTGCCATCATGAAGACGACACTGCCGATCCGATAACTGGCCGTGTAGTATCCCAGCTGCTCGGAATTTGTAAAGTGCTGGAGCATCACCTTGTCGATGTTGTGCATGACCTTGGTCGCAATGCCGATGAAAAGTACGGGGACAGAAATACGCAGATAAGCCATGGCCAGTTTCTTATCGAATTTTGTCCTGGGATAACCCCTGAATAGATACAGTATTACCGGGATGACCAGTATCGTTGCCAGGAGATTCCCAAAGGCCAGTGCCACCGCTTTGTAGCCGAGCAGCACGATGGTAACTCGTAGCACCTGATAAATGAAAGTCCTGACGAATTCCGGAATACTCTGCTTCGCCTGTTCGGTCTTGGCCGCGAAGGTCGTACCTGGTATCAGAAGCAGCTGGTTGATCGTAATTGCGATCAGGAAAAGTATTATCACGTACCCATGTGCCGCACTTTCAAAGGTAATATTGAGAACGTACCTCTGAAAGAGTAGGATGAAGACGACCACTATGAAGAAGATGGATGTATTCACGGTTTTCAGAACGCTAAAAGTCGAAATACATGAACCTAGATCCCGGCCCTCCGAGACTAATTTCACATGAGCAGGTCCTATCCCGAGGTCGGCGATGAATTCGAACGTCGACACAAATGCAAGGCCAAAGGCCACCGTACCGAGAACCGTAGGACCGGCAATTCTTGCCACCACGATACTGGCAATGATCTGCACAATCTGCATGACCACTGTCGTGCCGTAACCCAGGATCAACTTCTGCGCCAGCATGTGATTAATTCCCCGGCATGTTGTTCTCCAACAAATCCCTGAAGAGAACCCTGGAACGTGGTAACGCCAACGTCATCATAAAACTAACCTGCCTCCTTCGCGCGAAAAGGTTTGAGCGCGGAAACGAAACGGTGTGGGTGTGTCAAATAGTAAAGAGACTTGTCGATCACCTGATAGAAGTTGTTCAACCGGTATTGGTATATAGGATGTATCCCGGCGTTAAATTTCAGTTTGAAACGTGTGACTCCCTGCAGCGAATGGAGGGGCGTGATGAGAAAATCAAAATACCGGTAACCATTGGTCTTTGCCCATTTCATGATCTCCCAAACGAGCAGGTCGTTCGGCCTGCTATTTCGGTGCTCGTACGAAGAAGCATTTCCCCAGTAATAGACCGTGTCGTGATGTGTCAGTACAATCGCGACCGCGATCGGGAGGTCTCCCTGTACGGCCGAGCATATGTGCGAGAATGGAAATCGGGCAACATGCTTGTAGTATTCGGCGGGTAACGCTTCCTTACCGCCGAATGCAAGCGTCTGCTTCAAATACTCGTGGAAATAATCGAGATGCTCAATGCTACCGGGAATGACCCTTACCCCGCATTTATTGGCCCTGTTGATGTTGCACCTGACATTCTTGTACGGAAGTCCATTCCATAATTCATCAACAGTTGGAGAAAGGTCGAATATTGGAGTGTTGCAGATATGTTTGAGATTACTCCCCTTGCAGCGTTCAACAGGAAATCTTGGTGGCAGCGTTACGATCAGCGATTTTGCTGGCTTCAGACTGGCGGCAACATGACCATCTATTGGGCCGTCTTCCGAAAAGGCTCTCTTTCTCAACAGTGGTCCTCCATAGACCAGGTCATATTCCATGGAAAACGAGTGCATCTCTGGAAAGAGCATGCCCCGCTTGAATATCAAAGGCAACCCAAAGGTGGCAGTGCCATCACCCTCCTGATCTACGAGATAGAATACCGCTTTGTTCAAGATGCTCTCGATGGCATGCAGCCATTCGATCCTATGAAAAGGCGTAGAATACGCGCATTCGTCAACGAGCGTACTGAGCGCCTGCCGTTCTGCCGATGTCATTTCGGTTATTCGCTTGAGCATCATACGAAATGCCTCATGGTGAAACGCCGGTTCTGCAATCCCCAGATGAGACCAGACAATAGACCCCGCCACTTTGCCATCGCATTACCGACACGCCCGCGTTTCAAATAGACTAATGAACTCCTGAGAATATCGGAGCGGAGATAATGCCAGAAATACCTTCTGAAAAAATCTGCCGTTTTATGGATCAGAATTACGAGCATCGGATTTCGGGCGTCATAGTAGGCTTTCAACGGTGAATCCTTGCCAATGGTGATGCTGACGCGGTGCCACAACCGGGCATATGGTGTATACACGATCTTGTAACCATACTCCTTTGCCCTTGCCTGCCAGTCGGTCTCCTCTGACTGGAGGAAGAAGAGCGGGTTGTAGCCGCCGGTGACTTCGTACATCGACCTGCGCACGAGTGTGTAGACGTCATCCGCAAAAACTCTCTCACACACTTCATCGTATTGGCCGATATCGATCTCGTTCCTGCCGATATGATCACCGCGCCACCTTACCGGATCGTAATTCATGCCTACGGTCTGCAGTACATTTGGATGATCGAAAAAATATACCTTACCGGTAACAAATCCTATCATCTCGTCCGATTCTGCAACCTTGACATACTCTGATATCGCCAACCTGTCGATGACCGTGTCGTTATTCATGACAAGACAATAATCCGAACCCTGCCGTTGAAAGGCATACTTCAGGCCGGTGTTAAAACCATCCGCGTATCCGAGATTCTTCCCATTCTCGATGATATCAATACGCCGACCGAATCTCTTCCTTAAGAAGGCCACGCTGTCGTCGGTTGAGCCGTTGTCGATCACGACAACTCTGAAATTCGGGTAGTCGGATTTCAACACCGCTTCAACACAATCGACGGTCAGTGATCTACCGTTCCAATTCAAGATCAGAACGTAGACGAGCGGGCGCCTCGTGGACCTTGAAGGCTTTTTCATTTCCCCTCGAAGTCCTTCACCTTATCAATGACATAATCCTGTTCACTCTCGGTCAGGTCAGGAAAGATTGGAAGGGTGACGAGCTGGCGCCAAACGCTCTCTGTGACCGGAAGTTTTCTGTAAAACGGCTTGTACATATCGTAGAGGTGATTAGGAATGTAATGAACACCGGCAGATATATCATTTGCTGCGAGGTGTTCGATAAGAGAATCGCGGCGCCCGTCAAGAACCTTGACCACATAGTTGTGGTTCGCACTCGTCGCGTAATCCTTCTCGACCGGCGTCTTCAACCAACTAACTTCCTTGAATGCTTCGTTGTACTTTCCGACAATTTCCCTGCGACGGGCATTCTTGCGGTCGAGTTTCTCGAGCTGCACGATGCCGATGGCGGCAAGGATATCGTTGAGATGATACTTGTAACCGATCTCATCTACGTCGTATTCCCATCGGTACGCCTTATCCTTGGAGCGATCCCATGTCCCTCGGCTGATACCTAGCCAGTACAATCTCCTTATCCTTTCTGCGGCGTCTTGATCGTGCAGAGTTATCATACCACCGTCGCCCATCGCGAGGTTTTTGACCGCATGAAAGCTAAAACAAGTCGCATCGCCGATCGAACCCACTTTCTTCTTCTTGTACTCGCCGCCACATGCATGGGCAGCGTCCTCGATGACCTTAATGCCCTTACTGTGGGCGATCTCCAGGATCGGATCCATATCACACGCATGACCACCGTAGTGTACCAGCAAAATCGCCTTGGTATTTCGGGTGATGAGTCGCTCGATCTCGTCTATCCTAATATTCAAAGTGTCCTCTTCGATGTCCGCGAAAACAGGTACCGCGTCATTGTAGAGTATCGCATGGTTCGTGGAGATAAAACTCATAGGCGTTGTGATAACCTCGCCTCCCTCCACATCCATCACCTTCAGCGCCAGATGAAGCGCCGCCGTGCATGAATTTAGTGCGACCGCGCACTCGGCTCCGGTGTATTCGGCAAAGCGCTTCTCAAATTCTCTTGTCTTCGGACCGAGACCAATCCACCCCGACCGTAGAACTCTTTCAACTGCTCTTACTTCTTCATCCCCCATTGAAGGTCTAAATACTGGTATCATAGTAGATTCCTTTCAATAATACGTTTTTTCAAAATCATAATGCATGCTCCTTTCGTAAGGGCCCTCTTGCCCGAATCACTAAATACTCGCTAATGGCAATTATGATCGCCATAAAGAATACCTTATTAAAATACATGGTGAAAAAATCCCATGTGGTCAGATAGCCGATCAGAATGCTCAGCCATACCACAATCATCATCTTCAACCTCGGTCGGTGCGGACCGTTGTTACCCAAACTGTCCAGACTCGATGACAAAAGCGCAATAACCCGGCGGAAGAAACCAAGGAACAGGATGAATCCGACGGCACCGAACATGAGCACGGTGTTCAAGAAACCAAAATCGTCGTCATAGTGCTCCATCGTTATGACGGAAAAACCAAACCCAACGAGCGGGCTCTGTTTGATTGTGTTCATGATCACGGGCAGCTGGACAACGATCCTGTTCATTGCCGTCTGCGCAGCGAAGAAATCACCCCTTGCTAGATCAAAGATCTGCCTCATACGCGCCCACGAACTGTTCACGAGAAGTTCATGTGATAATACGCCGGAGTATATGATGCCTCCGGTGATGAGTAGTAGTACGGACACAATTCCCAGGGTTGAAGAGATCTTCTTCTTGGAGGCGATCACATAGCCGATAAACACGATGGAGAATATTATGAACCACACGCGGGTCGCGGAAAGGAATACGGTAAGAAATGATGTAACGACTATCGTGTACAGGAAAAACCTGGGGATCTTATGGTCGTCGCTTAGCAGCATCAATAGTGCAGATATGAAACAGAAGAACACAAGGAGTATCCCACCCATCACGGGGCGCAGGTCTCCGGTAACTGTATTGAGGGTGACCCCGCGGAAGCCCGGGTCGAACAGGTTTATGAACTCAATTCTACTCAGGAGGTAATATATCTGCGTGAAGAGAATGAAGAAAACGACCGGAAAGATCAAGACGATGAACTGACGCACCTCATGTTCCTTTTTCACCAAGAACAGGAATGAAATTATCAAGGTATAATAAAAAACCCAGCGTAGGTTCCAGGCCAGGATATCGATATCGGTGCCGAACAACAACCCGGTGATAACAACGCAAATAACAGCATATGCCAGAATGACGGTCATGACCTTTGACAGGCCGAGCCTCACCTTACGCCCGGTGAACATGGCCTTGACAAACGCGAGTAGCACGAAAATATCAATAGGTGTGAAAGTCATGCCGGCGACAGGCGTGTACATGGGGAGACGGTGCAGGGATATTCCAGAGTAATCGGCCCAAAGATAACCAGGACCCTGGACAAGTATGAAGAAAAAGGCGAACCAAAAGTAGTTCTGTCTGGTGAAAAGGAAGGTGACTATCAACAACAGGAAGAAGACCCGGGAGATGTCAGTCGAAGCCATGTAAACAACATAGAATGACGCGAACAGCAGGCTTGCCATCAGCAGGATTTCCCGGACCGTATGCGTCCTGTGACGGGCAGTAACATCTACAGGCGCAGAAATCTCTGGCTTCCAAGGCAGTGAAATGTCTCTGAACATGTTCAATATCCTGACAGGCTGCAGTGTAATATCGCCGGGTTGAGGTCGATCAGCCTCAATCGGTGTTGTTCTGTACTACTTTATCGTGACTCTTGATAAAGTGACGCCCGCACTTCGCACATCCGGTCCTGCCGTTCCTGAAGGCAAGCCTGTTACCGCACTCACATACCCAGCCTATACGCTTGGCCGGTACTCCGGCGACGACTGCATAGTCAGGAACATCATGCCTGACAACTGCGCCGGCACCGACGAAAGAACAACGACCGACCGTGACCCCGCATACGATCGTCGAATTGGCACCGATCGAAGCCCCCTCTTTGACGAGCGTAGGAACCCACCTGCCAAATTGCGGGTATTTCTTCTTCGGGTATTTTGCCCGCGGTGTCAGGTCGTTGGTGAATACAGCCGAAGGCCCGACGAACACATAATCCTCGAGCGTCACCAGATCCCAGACATCGATATTAGATTCAAGCTTTACGCCCTTACCAAGACACGCCTTTGAACCGACGATACAGTTATGGCCAATAACGCATTCTTCACCGATACGTGCTCCGGCTTGCACCTGGGAGTTATTCCAGATCTTCGTGCCACTACCGACCCTTGCACCTTCGGCAACGGTCGCGGACGAATGCACGTAAACACCTTCGTGCAAGGTACCGTAACCTCTCGGCCGGCTGCTCTCGAAAGTGACCTTGAGCCCATTATTATTCAGTGAATTTTGCGCGGCAAACAGGATCTTCAGAACATTCAATCCCTCATTGCCATCAGTATAAGGAGTCCATCCGTTCTCAATACATTCAATGAAGTGCTTGCACTCGACCCTGAGTGGCTCATCCATTTCGAGCGGAACGACCTCGGCATCCGCTTTGCGCACTATCGGAGCGCGGTTCTGCCATTCGATCTTGTGCGGATACAGAAATAGCTTCTCGGTAGTCAGATCGTCGAAAACAGCCATCTTGCGGTCTCCGACAACGACCAGCTTTTGCTCCTTGTATGGATGCAACCAGGATACGAAGATGTGACACTGTACACCGCTTGGAAAATCCATGGTCGTGAGTGTAACATCCGCTATCCCCTTTTGAACGTAGGTTCCGCCGATCGCCGAAAGCGAACTCGGCTGTTCGCTTAGCAGATAGAGTATCACTGAAATATCATGGGGTGCAAAACTCCACAAGATATTCTCAACATCCCTAATCTTGCCCATGTTAAGCCGGTTCGAATATATATACTGGATCTTACCCAGTTCACCAGAATCCACGAGTTCCTTGAGCTTGTTCAGTGCCGGATGGTAGCGCAAGACATGACCGACCATCAGCACCAGCCCGTTATCCTCAGCAAGTCGAATAAGTTCCTTTGCCTCCTCGACCTTCAGCGCAAGCGGCTTCTCGACAAATACATGCTTGCGCGCAGAGAGCACTTTCTTTGACAGTTCATAGTGGCTCTTTGCCGGCGTCGCAATGACGACGCCTTTGATCTCCGGATCACTCAGCACCTCATCAACTGAATCCGTGCAGTTGAGAGTGGGGTAATTGACCCTGCACGACCTTACCTTACTTGGCTCAGTATCACATACAGCCCTCAATACACCAAGTTGATCGAAATTACGGACCAGATTCCTGCCCCAGGCGCCGGCGCCAATTACCCCAATCCTTGCCGACTTATGGCGCTTAGCAACTGCTGCTTCCAGGTCCCTATCTTCGATAATACGTCCCATCTTCTCCGCCATTAAGACACCTCCTATGTCTTTTTAATCTATCCCAAGTCTGCTAATACATCAGACTACCTCGATAAAACAATATACGCTTCATCCGAAAAATCCCTGTACGATCCACATCATTTACCATAGAACTGCCTGACATTCTTGATTACGTAGTCGATTTCTTCATCGGTCAGATCCTGTTGTATCGGCAACGAGAGAACCTCATTAGCCGCCTTCTCAGCCACGGGAAAATCTCCTTCCCTATAACCAAGATAACGGAACGCCGGCTGCAAGTGCAGGGGCACCGGATAATGTATCGCAGTAGCTATGCCCTGCTCATTGAGAAACTTATTCAACTCGTCCCGGCGGGCGGCTCTCACCGTGTACTGATGATATACTGACTCGTTGTCTCCACTGATGTATGGTGTTGCTACAACGTCTCTCAAAGCATCATCGTACTTCCGTGCGATCTGACGCCGCCTTTCGTTCCACGCATCAAGCTGCGTTAGCTTGATCCTGAGAAATGCAGCCTGCATTGCGTCGAGGCGGTCGTTGTAGCCAAGAAAATCATGGTGATATTTCTTGTATGCGCCGTGAACACGGTATGCCCTGATCAAACTGTCCAGCTTTGCGTCGTTTGTCAGGATCATACCAGCATCTCCAAGCGCGTTGAGGTTCTTCGTTACATAGAAACTTATGCAAGCAGTATCACCAAAGTTACCGACCATCTGACCTTTGTACCGAGCGCCAATGGCCTGTGCCATATCCTCAATAACCTTGAGACCATGGTCTTTGGTGACACGTGTGAGGCTGGTCATATCCGCAGCTTGCCCAAAGAGGTGGACCGGAATGATCGCCCTGGTGCGTCCTGAGATCTGCTCCTTGATCTTACCGGTATCGATGTTGAAAGTCTGCCTTTCGATGTCACAGAACACCGGTTTTGCGCCAATGATCGCGATAACCTCAGCCGTCGCAACGAAGGTGAACGGCGTGGTGATCACTTCATCACCCGGACCGATCCCCAGTGCCCTCAAGGAAAGAAGCAGGGCATTGGTACAGTTAGACACACCGATGGCATGTTTTGTCTTTGTGTAAGCCGCGATCTCCTCCTCGAACTTTTTCACTTCATCACTCAGAATGAACTTGTTACTATCCAAGACCCTCTCAAACGCTTGCATCAAATCTTTTTTTATTGGTTTGTGCTGCCGTTCAAGATCTATAAATGGGACTTTCATGAACCTCCTTTCGACTCATGGCTGTTCAACAACGAATTGCAGTACTATCATAAACCATCCGGGGCTCCGCCGCACCGGATTCGAAAAATAAGCAAAGCACATTGTTCGCTCTGTACGGTTTTCATGCGTGCTCTTTCCTGTAGTATTTTGAATAATACTTGTAGTACTGGTCGTAATAGTAACTGCCGCGCCTTCTTGGAACACCGTTCACAACGGTTCCTAATACATCTGACTTTGCATTAAGTAGAAGCCCATGTGACACTTCAAGAGATTTCATCGTCGTTCTGCCATATCTAGCAGTGAGTAATACACCATCAGCGAATGTCGCCAGATAAGTAGCATCGGCAAACAGAAGTAGAGGAACGCCGTCTATGAGCAGGTAATCATATTCATTTCGAAGGGTGCCGAGTAACTTCTTCATACTGTCAGACTCCAAAAACACAAATGGATTTGGCGGCACCTTGCCCATGGGCAGTAAGTCGACACGACCTTTACTCTTGAATTTCGACTTGTCCTTATCCCCAGGATTGAGCTTCAGGACAACATCCTGTGGTTCAACCGAACCCATCAGTATATCAAACACGCCAAGTTCTTTTTTCAATTTTGTTACTTCGGTCAGATGCCCTGATTTCTTTCTGAAATCAGTATCTATCAGCAGCACGCTTTTTCCCATGCTGGCAATGACATGACCAAGATTGAGGGCAATGAACGTCTTCCCTTCCTCAGGACCGGGCGACGTAATGTAAAGGACACGATACTTCTTGTAGGGATGAATAAGATCCAGACCTACGGCCAATTTCCTGAACGCCTCGAATTCTGGCGAGAGCTGCTCTGTATTTACCAACCTGAGCGGTTCACGCGGGGGTTTGGGTTTCTCTTTCTTTGTTAACCTGCGGTACAGAGGAAGTACACCTATCTCAGTAAGAATGCTCTCGAGTTCGCTTACCGGAGGTTCGTCTTCGAGCAGAGGTATCGTCTCGAGCAAAGGTATCTGCAGTTTCTTCGTTATTTTCTCCGGATCCCGGATGCTATTATCCACATAATCAGCACCAAACACGGCGGCAGTACCCACTAACGACGCAACGACAAGGGCCAGGATAAGCCCTCTCAATATACCTCTTGAATTGACCGGTGAATCGGCAAGGATCGGCGGATTGACGATCTTCAAATCAGACGTGACCCCAGCTTCCTGAACCCTTGTTTCCTCTAGCTTCTCGGAGAAGAGGTTGTACAGTTTCTCAGCCGTTTCCCGGTCGCGCTCCAGCCTCGCCAGGCTCAACTCCTCAAGCGGAACATTGTCAAGTTTGGCCTGGAGCGATGCAATCTGACTATTATAGGACGAGATTTCGGTGCGTACCGACGACATCCTCTTCAAAACCTCTTCATTAAGCTGTTCTTTAAGACCACCCAATCTAGCCCTTATTTCCATGATTTTTGGATGATTCGTCGAGTATTCCTTTAACCTTCCTCGTAATTCTGCTTCGGCTTGGAGAAGATCCGAATAGAAATCACGCAACATATCGGACGAGAGCATTGTGATTGCAAAATTGGGAATTGAATCGCCTACTGACTCTGGTTTTGCCAAATACGCGATCAAGCCCCCGAGCACATTCTGCTCTATCTGCAATTGGTTCTTTCTCGTTTCGAGTTCCGAGACCTGGGAAATCAGGGCTTGCGTTGAGGCCTTCAGGTCGGCAATGTTCTTGCGCTCCTTGAACGTTCTAACTTCCTCTTCCAGCTTGTTCAAACTGCCTTGATACAGAGTCAATTGAGAGTCGAGAAACGCTTTCGATTGTGTGAATTGCAGAGATTTTTCACCCCGGTCCTCCATCAGGAGTTGATACGACAGTGTATTGGCGATCCTGAGGGCATCGCGAGGATTCCCCCAGTGAACCGCTATTCTCAGAATGCCGATCAAATTCATACCGGGAAAGATGGATTTAGCGACAACCAGGTGATCAGATGCACCCTCACCCGAAAAAGGTATATCAGTATTTTCGAATTCCTGCTCTATCTTGTCCGCTTCGAGAACCCGGATAGAAAGAGAATTCCTCAGAGCCAATGACATGTTTTGTTTTGGATAAAGCGTAAGCGTAAGGTTCTTTGGTGTAGTCTTGACACCGGCATTCATGAATCTGACGTTGCCCACGCCGATATCTATATACTCATCTATAGGACCTTCAGCAATCTTCGTACCGTTCTTGTATATGGAAACCAACCCGTAGATACTGTCGACTGTTTGCTTGCCATCCTTGTATATAGATACCGGGACATTATCGATCCTGATCTTCAACGGACCAACTGGTTCTACCAGCCGCTGTTTGAGAATGGCATCAACCATCAGGTCAGAATCAATACCATCGATGTAGGCGAACAGAGACAGATCATTGACCACTTTCTCGGCAAGATTGACGCTGAGAAGACTGGCAATCGCGCGTTGGGTAACCGCGCCGATCTGTGTGGTGGGAAGGTCAGCGACTCTCGTTCCGGAAAAAAACGACTCGAGTGGCGCATCCCTGACTACACCCACGTCAAAAGTCGCACGATAAACCGGCCGGTAAGGCTTTAAAATCTGACCTATGGCCAGCCACAAGAATACAGGAATAGAAAAATATATGAACAGGCGCTTACGCCTGAAGAACTTGCTGATTATCTCATGAAAATCGAAGGGTTTTTCTTCAACCCCATTCTCGATGTGCACGGCATTACGCTGCGTGCTGGATCTTGCACTCAAATAACGACGCATACCACCCCTTTATTGACCTACGGCCGATCCCCCGGACCGATTAAATGGTCGACTAAGACACCTCGTGCTTATAAATGCTGCGGCTTTTACAGTTCTTACTAAGGCGACAGAACCTTTTCAGGTCTACTATACTTAATTCTCATTCATTATAATTAAAAAAAATGGCTTGTCAACCCCTAAAAAGCACGGCTAAGCTTAAGTCATCTATTTCTCACAAAGCATTACTAGTACAATGTTTCCCGAACATGCACCTTCAGCAACCACGATCGACCACAGAAAATTTTGTATGCTATTGGCAAAAAATATTAGTAAAAACTAACGAGACTTAATACTATATTAGGACACCTGAGAATGCAAAAAGTTTAGAGGATATGGACAGTAGAAAACAAAAGATGGGAACTACAGAACTTCGGAAGTTGAGAACCTGAGGAGAAACGGAAGTTGGGAAGATGGGAAACTCGGAGGTTGGGACTCCAGAACCGGTAACAAGGGGACTGGCTCTATTCGGTGCCTATCCCCGTACAACTGCCTGGTGTTTCACGAATACGATGTACGAAATACGATTACGTAATCAATCCGCTTTGTCGGTGCGACGATACTAACGGAAATAACGAGATTAACGAGCGTAACGTGAGTAGTGTTGTCATTTCCCTCTTGGTTCTTGTATTATCTATAGAAAGGAAATCAGTTGAAGGTACATTCTGAAATCATACACATGTAGCGCATACTATGGATGATACGCTAAGAGTATTCAAAGCAGTGGCCAATGCGAGACGACTGGACATGATCCGGTTGCTCGCAGAAAAGGGAAAGTTGAGCCTACAGGAGGTGGCATTTCTCATGGATATTCCCGAGGCCACTGCATGCCGAAATCTCAAGATACTTGAAAATGCCGGGATAGTGAAAAGTACGATCATCCGGGCCATCGCACAATACTGGCTGGACAGCGATATGACCGAACTGCCAAACGGTATGGTAGTCGGCATCGTTCTTAATGGACGGACTGATACTTGATATAAGGACGTTAATTGCGCTAATTTCGTTATTCCCGCTAATATCGTTGATCCCATTCGTTTTCGAAAACACGGCTTCGGTTTCGTGCCGTGGGACGTAGCCTTTTTAGTCGATACGGGCTTCGTAACTGTCAAACGTAGCCAGTGTTTCATTATCTGTTTTGTTTATTGCGATTTGAGTATTGGGTTTTATCTGAAATTTGGTGCTTGTAATTTGTGATTTGAAAGGAGCGTGTCTCCAGCGCAGCATGTGTCCGAACCGACACCGTCATTGCGAGGAGCGAAGCAACGCGGCAATCTCATACTTGTCGTATCAGCGCAGTGTGTCTTCAGGAGCGAAGCGA
>CP070802.1:1774296-1790570 GCA_020343595.1 Caldifarciminota bacterium
TTATGGGGTCAGATCTTGACTATTGACAATACCACTTTTTCGAAATTATGGAATGATCTTTTAGTCCAATGATGCTAGCTGGAGCACCTTTGATCATGATTAATTTGTCAATAGTCAAGATCTGACCCCAGTGCCCGCTGATTGACGGTCGATGATAATTCGTTATAATGCTTGAGTGAAAGCGATGGTTCTTGAAAAACAGGATCTGCTCGAACATTCACCGCTGCGACTGAAAGAGGTTCAAATTCCTGAGATTGGTCCCAGTGAGGTTCGTATCGAGATCAGTGTATGCGGCGTATGCCGCACTGATTTGCACGTCGTTGAGGGCGAACTGCCCGCACACAAACTACCGCTGATACCAGGTCATCAGATCGTCGGTCGGATCGAAGCATTGGGTAAGGATGTGAGGCGGTGGCAGGGCGGCGAGAGGGTCGGTATTCCCTGGCTTTTCAAGACATGCGGTAAGTGCAAATACTGCTTGAGCGACAAGGAAAATCTCTGTGATAATGCGGCTTTCACGGGGTACGACGCGGACGGCGGTTTTGCCGAGTACGTGGTAGCAGATGAGAACTTCGTGTATTCATTGCCTGATAACTATGGTGACATTGAAGCTGCACCGCTGCTGTGTGCCGGGGTCATTGGATATCAGTCCCTGCGTGCCACGGGTCTGAAAAATCACGGCAGACTGGGCCTTTTTGGCTTCGGGTCATCAGCCCACATCGTCATTCAGGTTGCAGTGCATCGCGGGCTTGAGGTTTATGTGGTGTCGAGGACTGACAAGGAGCTGGCACTGGCAAAGGAATTAGGTGCGCGCTGGGTCGGACATGTCGAAAATGAAATGGGTGTTCTGCTTGACGCCGGTATTGTATTTGCACCAAGCGGTGAACTGCTGGTTGATTCTTTGCGGAAATTGGATAAAGGAGGCAGGATAGTCTCGGCCGGAATCTACACGACACCGCTGCCTGGATTTGATTACTCGCTGATATATCCTGAGAAATGCCTGACATCGATCGCCCATACCACCCGGGAAAATGTACGTGCGTTCCTGAAGGCGGCTTCCGAGTTCAAGATCAAGACACAGGTTAATGTGTTCAAATTAGAGGAAGCTAATGAGGCCTTGCTGGCAATCAAAAATTCAAGTGTTTCAGGTTCAACGGTTTTGAGGATCGCTTAGGCACTGCGATGTGCATGAAAAAAAAGCGGGATCGAAGATCCCGCTTTTCTGTAGACAGTTTTTTAGCGTGTCACAACAACGTTAGTAGTACTAACAAGGTCGTCACAGGTGAGTCTCACGAAATACACACCATTCGGAATGTCGGTTCTGTTCCACGTAATGCTGTGCGAACCAGCACTCTGGTGACCATCAATGAGTGTGGTGATGTGCTGACCTATGTTGTTGTAAATGTCCATTGTAACATGCGATGCGACCGGAACTTCAAAGCTGATCGTGGTGACACGAACGAATGGATCCGGGCTCACATTGAGCTGTAGTGTCTGTATCGGATTCTCTCCCGGCGTTTCGTTGACTCCAGTGACTCCGAACGCGGTGAGCATGCCGCTAACCATGGCGCTTGCCGCTGGCCAGTAGGCAAAAAGAGAATCTCTAAGATCGATCGACCAGAATGCGGAAGCCCAGTCCCCTGCCGGATAGAAGATACCAACAACCGCACTGCTATCGGTGTCTTCCAGTACGGAGTGTGCATAGGCTGGATCCGGGGTCAGATCATCGGCGTAGAATGGATTGGATTCATAATCAGACATTACTATCATATTGAAACCGGCGATTTCGTTCTGTCCTTCAACAGGCGTGGATTCGATGCCGTAGGCGTAGTCCTGTACCGCACTCTGGAGGTGGAAATGAGTATCCATCCAGGATAGCGGTACGCCGCTCCACAAGATATCCTGACCGATGAGCCAGCATTTTCCGCCGTTGAAGAGGAGATTGCTGATGTTCGTCTGGTCGGTCCCTGTGAGTGCGGCCGGGTCAGGTGCACTGAACCAATGATCGTAACAGTTCCAGATAACGAGGTCGTATTGTTCCATTGTTGCCAGGTCCGGTCCGTTTGAATCTAACTCAAGCGTCACGAACCAGCCGAAGTTGCCTGCACCGACGAGCGCGGTAAGTAGACTGTCCCATAGTGGATCCGGGTGCGTGGCAGGTCCCCACGTTCCGGCCCAGTCTTCGACGAACAAAACATCGTTCTGCCGTGTCGCTGGAATATAACGGACCATTTCGCTTCTTGCCTTCACTACCGGGCGATTCTGGTCATTGTCAGCTTTGGCGTACGGATTCGCAGCAGATAGTGAAACGATGCATAGCAGTATCACACACGTGGTTAACACATTTTTCATCATGCCTCCTTGTTGATAAATACTGTCTATTATTATTATAGTCCGTAATCCTGCAATGTCAATCGTCAATTCTGAGCGGGTTTGTCTGCACCGTCATTTGCCGCATCGGGTTATGGCGGCGGGTTGTTTACTCTTTTATCCCGGTCCGTGAGTATGATTCCATGATCTGCTTTTGCACGAAGAAATACATGATGATGAGCGGGGCAGTAGTGAAGGTTGAAGCCGCGCAAAGGAGCGGATAATTCGTGGATTCTGCCTGTGAAAAGTAAGCCAACCCGGTCTGTATTGTTCTCATTGAGTCGGAGTGGGTCACGATCAAAGGCCATAAGAAGGCATTCCAGTTCGATACGATCTGAAAGATCCCGATCGTTACGAGGATCGCTTTGGACAACGGTAGGACTATACGCCGGAGGATCTGCAGATGGTTCAGCCCGTCGATCCGCGCGGCATCAAAAAGTTCCTGGGGTAGCATCCTGAAATGCTGCCTGAGCAGGAAGATGGCAAAGACATTCGCGCTCCAGGGGATGATCAGAGCCATGAAGGTATCGATCCAGCCTAACCGGCTCAGGATCACATAGGATGGCGCAAGATAGACCGGAATCGGGATCATCATCATTGCCAGAAAGAGGGTGAAAAGCGAATCGCGTCCCCAGAATCTCAGTCGCGCAAAGGCGTATGCTGCCAGGGTAGATGTGATGAAGACCAGTAAAGTCGTGCCTGCGGTCATGATGATCGTGTTCAGGAAGTACCGAGAGAAGTCAACCTGTCTGAAGGCCTCCAGATAATTGGAAAACAGCAGCGCAGCCGGAAAGATGGTCGGTGGAAAACGGAGTGCCTCCATCTGGGTCTTGAACGAAGTGGAAAGCATCCAGAAGAAAGGCAGCAACATCCAGAAGGCGGCCAGGATGAGAAATAAATGAATTCCTATCTTCTTATTCATAGTGCACGCGTCTTTCTATGAACTTCTTCTGGAATTGTGTAAGCAGGAAGATGATTATGAAGACGGCGAATGCAATGGCATTTGCATAGCCGAGATTCCATAATTTGAAAGCCTGTTCGTAGAGGTAGAAGACGACGAGCTTGGTCGTTCCCAATGGTCCGCCTGGTGGTTGGGTCATGACATAGACCGGGGTGAAGGTGTTGAAAGCGAAGATCGACTGGGTTATTATCAAATAGAAGATCGTCGGTGAGATGAGTGGCAGTGTAACATGACGAAACGTCTTCCAGTTGCCCGCACCGTCTATTTTTGCTGCTTCGTAGTATTGTTCCGGAACATTCTGCAGTCCTGCAAGAGCAATGATTACGCAGTAGCCGATATTGTGCCATACCGCCATTATGATGAGGGCGCAAAGAGCGATAGAGGGGCCGGATAGAAAACCCGATGGCGCAATATTGAGCGGGGCCAGGATAATCTCGAAAATACCGCGGGCATCATTCAACCACTTCAATCCCTCGACTCCAAAAAGGGAAAACATTGCGTTCAGTACGCCTCGGTCAGGATTGAAAATCCATTTCCACACGACGGACACAGCAACGATCGAAGTGACTACAGGCAGATAATATATTGTCCGGTATATTCCCCGTCCCGATACCCTCTGGTTGAGCAACTGAGCAAAGAGAACCGACAGTATGATCGTTAACGGTACGACGAATACCAGATACCAGAATGTATTCCCGAGTGATTGGTAGAATTTAGTATCGGCTAGCAGCCGGCTGAAATTCCTCAATCCGATGACCTCGAGTGGTCCAGCCATCCCCCATTTGAAAAAACTCATTCGTATCGCCTGTAGTATGGGATAAAAACGGAAAACGATGATCACGGCAAGTGCCGGGAGGATGAACAAATAGCCACTGCGGTTCTTCCTCTGGCCCATGGCCAATTCTAGTCAGAAGGCCACGGGTGTCAAGAATAGCAAAAATACGATTATGGAGATGAGAGAATAGATTACAGCGATTGATCGGGTATTACACGGGTGTACTCGTCAAGCGTAAAGCGTAGGGCGTCAAGCGTGCCGCCTGCAGGTAGTGATTGACTTAGCGAGGTTCCTGAGTATAATATAGCTTAGTGAAAAAGGTAATGGAAGAATCAGACATCAGGAGGGCGCTGGTTCGCATTGTACATGAGATCATTGAGCACAACAAGGGCATAAAAAATCTCGCACTCATAGGGATCAAGCGGCGTGGCGATTATATCGCACGGCGCATTGCCGAGAAGATAAGAGCGAGCGAAGGTCTTGATGTACCGCTCGGCGCCGTGGATATTACATTGTACCGTGATGACCTGCAACTCGTTTCCGAAGCACCGATAATTGAAGGCACCGACATCAATTTCGATATTAACAAAAAGACGATCGTGCTGGTCGATGATGTGCTCTACACGGGGCGGACAATCCGCGCGGCGATAGAAGAAATCCTTGATTTCGGCCGGCCGAGGGCGATTCAACTGGCGGTTTTGATCGATCGTGGCCACCGGGAATTGCCGATCCAAGCGGATTTTGTAGGTAAGAAGGTACCGGCAGCAAGGAACGAAATCGTTGATGTTCATATTAAAGAATTAGACGGTGAAGATTGTGTCTTGCTCCACTATGATAAAGGGAGTAAGCAGAAAGACAATAAGAAGAAGGAGCGTGGTTCCCGCATCAAACTACAGCGGACGCCTAAGCAGAAGGTCAAACAGTTGACGATCGAGGGTCCACAGAAGGATGAATCCTAAAAAAGACCTTCTTAGTATAGAATACTTAGGTGCTGATGAGATAAGTCAATACCTTGATCTTGCCGACAATTTCCTTGAGGTGTTGGCGCGTCCGATACCCATTGTTCCTTCATTGCGCGGTAAGACGATTCTGACTTTATTCTTCGAGGCATCGACGCGGACCCAGATATCTTTCAGCATTGCAGCAAAGAGGCTGTCAGCAGACGTCGTTAGTTTCTCGCAGGCGACCTCGAGCGTGAAGAAGGGCGAGACTTTACTTGATACGGCGCGCAACATCGAAGCGATGAAAGTTGATGGTGTTGTAGTCAGGCACTCGGCGCCCGGCGCGGCACGGTTTCTCGCCGAGCGGATCGATGCATTTGTCATCAACGCGGGTGATGGAGCACACGAACACCCGACCCAGGCGCTCCTCGACCTCATGACGATGCGCCAGCACTTTGGAACACTCAATAAGCTGAAAGTTCTTATCATCGGTGACATAAGCCATTCGCGTGTCGCGAGGTCGAATATCTACGGTCTGAAGACACTTGGCGCGCGTGTCGCGATCTGCGCGCCGCCGACACTGATACCGCTGGACATTAAGGAATTGGGTGTAGAGGTGTTCTACAACCTCGATGATGTGATAGGTGATTTTGATGTTGCCATGGCGCTCAGAATACAGCTGGAGCGCCAGCAGAGTGGTTTGTTCCCTTCGGTCAGAGAATACCGGACACTCTACGGTCTAACGAAAGAAAGAGTTCGCAGAATGAAGAAGAAGAGTGTTGTCATGCACCCCGGACCCACCAACCGCGGGATCGAGATAGATCCTGATGTTGCCGACAGCGAGAAATCGGTCATTCTGGAGCAGGTGAAGAACGGTGTGGCACTGCGAATGTCAGTGCTATTCATACACGCGGGAGGTAAGATTGAGTAACATGTTGCTCAAGGGTGCCAGGGTGATCGATCCGGGGTCGAACCTCGACGCAAAACGTGATATTTTGATAAAGGATCGCCGTATAGCTAGGGTAGAGAAATCCATCGCTAACAGGAAGGCGCGCGTCTTGAACGCAAGGGACCTTATCGTTGTCCCCGGTTTGATCGATCTCCATTGCCACTTGCGTGACCCAGGTCGGCCTGACGAAGAGACGGTCGAAACTGGCAGTCAGGCTGCGGTTGCCGGTGGGTTTACCGCCATCTGCTGTATGCCCAATACGGATCCGGCCATAGATAATGACGGTATCGTCAATTACATATACAAAGAAGCGGCAAGGGTTGGGTTATGTAGCGTATTTCCGATCGGAGCAATAACCAAATGCCGTGAAGGAAAGGAGCTCACTGAATTTGGCGAATTACTGAAGGCTGGGGCCAAGGGGTTCAGCGACGATGGTGATACAGTGGCCGATAATAACGTCATGCGGCACGCCTTTGAATATTCAAAGGTTTTTGATGTTCCGATATTCGAGCATCCGATCGATAAGAACCTTGCCCAGGATGGACTGATGAACGAGGGGTTGGTCTCGACGCGCCTTGGTCTGAAGGGGTCGCCCGCGATCGCAGAGGAGTTGATCGTCGCTAGGGACCTTTTGCTTGCCAAATTCACTGGTGCACGTCTGCACCTCTGTCACATCTCGACCAAAGGTGCGGTTGAACTGATCAGGCGCGCAAAGAAGGAGGGTGTGCGCGTGACTTGCGAGACCTGTCCTCATTACTTCTACTTCAATGATGAGGTGCTGGAATCCTTTGATGCGAATTACAAGGTCAATCCACCGATCAGAAGCGAAGCAGATCGTCAGGCGATCATCGAAGGGTTGAAGGACGGAACGATCGATTGCATCGCTACTGATCACGCGCCGCACTGTCAAGCCGAGAAAGAGCTTGAATTTGCCAACGCACCTTATGGAATGATCGGGTTTGAGACCGCAGTTTCCATGATCATAATGGAACTCATCAACAAACAGAAAATGGGCTGGCTGGACGTGATCACGAAGATGACGGTCAATCCGGCGAGGTTGATCAAGATCGATGCTGGCAGTATCAGTCAAGGCTCTGTTGCCAACATAACAATGATCGCTCCGGACAGAAAATGGAAAGTCACTGAGGATAAGATGAAATCGCGGTCCAAGAACACGCCTCTGATGGGATATGAGTTGAAGGGGCGGGTCAAGAACGTCATTCTCAGGGGATCAGTAAAATACTCTTTGAAGGACTGATCTACTACTAATATAGATACAGAATCAACCGTCTGATTGAGAAGTTATTATTCCAGGCGGGTTCCGAAATTACCCTTTACGATTTCACCAATGATCCTTGGCCTCAATGGCTTGAAATATCTTAGATGTTTCTTATCGATGACAACACACATTCCTATTCCCATATTGAAGACACGATACATCTCGTCGTCAGGAACCTTGCCCAACTCCTGTATTAATTTGAAGACCGGTTGTGGTTGCCATGCTTTCTTTCTTATGATCGCTGCTCTGCCCGGTGGAAGGACACGTTCGATGTTGTCGTAGAATCCGCCTCCCGTAATATGCGCAAGCCCTTTGATATACTTCAGCCGTGGCTGCAGGTCCTTACGGTATGACCGGTGGATTTTGAGTAATTCTTGTGCCAACGTACACTTGAGGCGCGGTACGTAGGAGGAAAGCCGGTATTTCCTCAAAAGAACCCGCCTGGCCAGCGAATAACCGTTGGTGTGCAGCCCCGAAGATCTCAGTCCAAGAATTATATGGCCGGTTTTGATGCGTTTCAAAGGGTCGATGTAATCTCTCTTCCTGACCTTCCCGACGATGAAACCAACAAGATCGTATACGCCCTCAGGGTAGAAACGGGACAACTGAGCGGTCTCGCCGCCGACGAGGGGCATCTTCTCTTTCGTGCATGCTTTTGCCAGACCGCTTACAATGTCAACCAGGATCTTCGGCCGTACCTTTGAGAAGCCAATGTAATCCATGAAGAAGAGAGGCATTGCGCCAGTGGTGAGAATGTCGTTTACGCAATGGTTAACGAGGTCGGCTCCTACCGTATTGTTGATGTCGGTTGCGCAGGCAATGAGTATTTTTGTGCCCACGCTGTCGCAGCTACTGATAAGAATCTCGTCGTTCATCGAATATATTCCGCCGAACAGACCAAATTCAGAACGACCGCCGCGACCAAACGTTTTTTTGACGTGTTTACCAATATCCTTTCTTACCAGATTAAGTACATCGATATCAACGCCGGCATTCTTATACAGCATGGAGTATTCTATTCATTTCCACGGGTAATTGCAAGAGAATTGACAGGACATTCAAATGAGTTATACTTGCAGGGTAGCGACATAGAGGGAATTGCCCTTGCGATCTGCAATTGAGGAGGAAGAACTTCATGAAAAGTGATATTGAAATAGCGCAGTCTGCCCGGTTGGTGCCAGTCCAGGAAATGACGGATAGTTTTGGCATTCACGAAGATTGTGTGTTTCCGTACGGAAAATATAAAGCGAAGATTTGCCTGGATGTCTTCAACAAAATAAGAAACAATCCTGTTGGTAAAACCATCCTTGTGACGGCCATGACTCCTACCGCTTTTGGTGAGGGCAAGACCACCGTCGCGATTGGTTTGAGCATGGGTTTGAACAAAGCAGGCAAGAAGTCGATCGTTGCCCTGCGCGAGCCGTCACTTGGTCCAGTGTTCGGCATAAAGGGCGGCGCTACTGGCGGCGGTTATGCTCAGGTTGTGCCGATGGAGGATATAAACCTTCACTTTACCGGCGACATACATGCGGTTGGCGTGGCGCATAACCTTTTATCCACGGTCCTTGATAATCACATTCATTTCGGCAATCATCTCGATATCGATGAGCGAGATATATATCTAACAAGGGCGATGGACATGAACGACCGGAGTCTGCGCCGGATAGTCATCGGCCTCGGAGGCAGAGCGAACGGGCCAGCGCGCGAAGATGGTTTTATCATTACGACGGCGAGCGAGGTCATGGCGATCCTTGCCCTCTCTCAGTCGAACGAAGAACTGAAGAAAAGGCTGGGGAATATCCTTGTTGCATCTAATATGGAAAAAGAACCGGTGTTCGCGAAAGACCTCCAGGTTCATGGCGCCATGGCAGCTCTCTTGCACCAGGCACTGATGCCGAATATCGCACAGACCCTCGACAATACCCCGGCATTCATACACTGCGGTCCTTTTGCGAACATTGCCCACGGGACGTGTAGTCTCGTCGCTATGAAATTGGCGCAGAGGTTCAGTGAGTATACGATCGTCGAAGCGGGTTTTGGGTCGGATCTGGGCGGTGAGAAATTCATCGACATAGTCTCTCGCATGGGAGACATCAAGGTCGATGCCGCCGTGATCGTTGCGACCGTCAGGGCATTGAAGCTCCATGGCGGCGCTCCGGTAAAGGATGCGGATGCGGGTACAATTGAGCATCTGAAGAAAGGGTTGCCGAATCTTGGTAAGCACATTGAGAACATGCGAAAATTCGGTCTGCCGGTGGTAGTGGCAATAAACGTATTCGAAGGGGATGGTGAAGGTGAGATCAATGCCGTGAAGGATTATTGCCAGAAGCAGAATATTGCGGCTGCTGAAACAAGAGTTTTTACACAGGGGGCAGATGGCGCGTTGGAACTCGTCGAAATGCTTATTCAGATCACGCAAAAAGAAGAATCGAAAATGAGACCGATATACGAGTTGGATGCCACGGTCGAGAATAAGATCGAAACCGTTGCCCGCGAGATCTACGGTGCGGAAGGCGTCAACTATACGACGAGAGCGGAACGAGACATCAGAAGGGTAGTGAAATACGGATTGGACAGGTTGCCTGTTTGTATCGCCAAGACGAACAGTTCGCTTTCTGACGATCCCAAGCTGCTCGGCCGCCCGGAGAATTTCAAGATCACGATAACGGGTGTGAATATGTCGGCTGGTGCCGGGTTTCTGGTGCCGCTCGCCGGCGATGTCATGTTGATGCCCGGCCTGCCCAAAGTGCCGAACGCAACAAAGATCGATATCGATGATACGGGCACGATACACGGTCTCTCATGACAATGCTACGCACTGTTGATGCCTCTCACTTCGTTCGAGATGCTGATTTGTGTAACCAAATCGGAGATTTGAGCACAAATCGCAACAGAGATAAGCAAATAGATTACAAAGATACCTTGTGTTTTGAGGTGTAGTATGCCGGCAAATCTTCCCCCTCAATATTTCGATGTGGAGAAGAAGTACCGCGAATCGAAAGAATTGCGCGAGAAGCTCGTCTATCTACAGGAAATGCTTGCGATCATCCCGAAGCATAAGGGTACTGAAAAACTCCAGGCCGACCTGAAGACGAGGATCTCCAAGACGAAGGATATGATCAGCAAGCAAAAGAAATCAGGCGGCACTGGTGGAGCATGGTATCAGGTTGAGAAGCAGGGTGCGGGTCAAATCGTAATGGCTGGATTACCCAATTCCGGGAGGTCATCGCTCCTGAATTCTCTGACCAACGCGCATGCCGAGGTTGCGCTATATCCGTTCACAACCAATCTGCCCCAGGTTGGCATGATGGAATACGAAGACATCAAGATCCAGATCGTTGACACACCGCCTCTGTATGACGAAGCACCACCATGGCTGTTCGGACTTTACCGCAACGGTGATATTCTGTTGATCGTCCTGGATGCTCAATCCGATGTCGGAAAGGACTATGATACGATAATGGATGCCATGAATACGCGCAATATTTTTGCAGAGGATGTCGATTCGGGTAGCAAAAAAAGGGCAATTGTTGTTATGAACAAATCCGACGCAGGCGATCAGGACGCGCGCAAATCATTCGCGGCACGGATGAATGAAGATTTTCAGGTTATCACCGTATCAGCAGAATCGGGTGAGGGTATTGAAGGGCTGAAAGATCTCATCTTCAAAACACTGAGGATAATCCGCGTTTATACCAAGAAGATCGGACATCCTATCGAAAAAAGAGATCCGGTCGTTTTGAAGATTGGTTCGACCGTAATTGAGGCAGCCGAGCACATTCATAAGGATTTCAGAAAGAATCTTAAGTTCGCCCGCCTCTGGAGCGATTCTGATTACCAGGGACAGCGCGTGGAGAAGAGCCACGTGCTTGCCGACGGTGATGTGCTCGAGTTTCATGTAAAATGATAGAAAATCCAAATCTCAATCGTTTATGCAGCGTAAACAACGCAAAATGAGCGGTAAGAAAAAAGCAAAGGGCGAACTGGAAATTATCCGGTATTTGCGGAAGAGATTTCCGAAACGACGGAGCGAAATATCGGAAGGTATCGGCGAGGATGCGATGGTTTTCAGGGACGGATATGTAATAACAACTGATTCGTTCTTTGATAAAACGCATTTTGATCTGGAGTATTTTTCCTTTTTTAATCTCGGATATCACACTATGGCCGCGAGTCTCTCGGACATCGCAGCGATGGGCGCTTCGCCGTTAGCGGCGCTCATCTCACTGTGTATATCAAAAAAGATAGGTATGACGGCGATCCGTGAACTGTACGACGGATTCGCCGAGCTCACGCGAAAATACCGTTGCGATATCTCGGGCGGGGATATCGTGAAGTGCCCAACCTTTGGTTTGACGATCACGGTCATAGGTCGGGCAAAAGCGCCGCTTCTGCGCTCGGGCGCCAAACCGGGGAATTCTTTGTATGTGACGAATTTTCTGGGTCTGGCCGAAGCCGGTCGCATCGCACTGAAAGGCAAATTCAAGGAAACCGAATATCCGGACGCAATGAAGAAACATCTTTTCCCCGAACCCAGGATCAAGGAAGCATTCAAAATCAGGAAATATGCGACATCATGTATTGATACGTCAGACGGACTGTCTACAGACGCCTTTCACCTTGCTGAAGAAAGCGGGGTCAGGATCGTTATCGATGCCAGTCATATTCCGATCCATTCCGAGGTTGGCAAGTTATGCGCGATGCAGCATAAGGATCCAACAGAATTCATTCTTTCTGCTGGAGAGGATTTTGAACTGCTTTTCACGGCCCCGAAAATGCCCAAGGTTGCGGGTATGACGGTATTCAAGATCGGCAGGGTCATGAAGGGCAGAGGTTTGTTTCTTGCCCAAGATGGTCAGGAACGATCGATACGACCGAGAGGGTATTCACACGTGAATTAATCGGTACGTAGATTTTTTGTCGGCGGAGTGTTTTTGTATATAAATGGGAGGTAGAATGTATTGGGAAAAAACTCGTTCAAGTATGTTGACGGTCCTGTTACTGGGTACTTCAGTCGTGTGGGGCTACGTACCAGAATTGGTCAATCCGAATTTGCGGCTGGCTGCAATGGGGAATTTGAATATTGTCATTGAGGATATCGACAATGAAATCAATTTCTATGACTTCGGTGAATCAGCGGCGGGTGCAATCGAAGATAATGATTACAAATCCCAGATTTATGCGTCTGCAGTTTATGGGTATGGTGTATATGATGAAATACTGCCCTCTCGGGAAGGGCATGGTACTGCGCTGGACATAGGCGCAATAATGAAGTACGGGCAGTCGTTTGCGCTTGGTGGTGCTTATTCCCGATCTTGGATTTATGAGGCGTATGACGTCTTTGGAAGTGTTGTTGAAGAGAATGCAAGTGTAACCGTGGACTCAATACTGGTGGCGTACCAGATCGTTCCTCACATGTCTGCGGGAGTAAGGGGGACGTACAACGGCGGTATATACGTTGGTGAATATACGCTTGAGCCATCGGTAATGATTTGTGCATGGCCCGCGTGGAGGTTAGGGTTGACATACGTATTGAAGAGGTGCGGTACTGTTACAGGACATGAATTCGTCCTTCCGATGGTGTTCACTGGTAACAAGTTGAAGTTCGGGGTGATGGGCAGACTCCGGGAGGGACGATATTACGATAGTGAGAAATCGATACGTGCTCGTGCACAGTATTCATTAGGAAACGGGAGAACGGGTGGATGTGTTGCACTTGCAGCGGAATATATGACACCATACGGATTTTATGATTGGATCCTGAAGGCAGGCGGTGGCGTTGCTCTCGAAGATAGAAAATTGGGTGTAATCGGGATGCAATATTCATGGAGTATCGAACATATTGATTTGTACGATTTTTTTCCACTACAAATCGGACCTATAGACTACCATGAAGGGGAAGTCAATCTTGGTGCCGAGATGCGCTTTCTTAGTGTGGTTGCTGCGCGGTTAGGATATATCAATAGGTTTTTCTACAGCTCACTCGATATTGCCGTATCGAGAAGGGATTTTGTTACGGCGGGTATCGGTTTACGATTGTCCGATGTGGATCTTTCGCTGGATTTAGCATACAACCTCAAAGTGTGGGAGTTCATGGGTACCGACACTACGGGCTATATGTCACTTGTGCACGACGAGGATCATACTTTCGCTATTGCGTGCAGATATCTTTTTTGATTTTTGCTGAATGATATTTCTATTAAGGCGTTCTGAAACGATGAATGATTGCTTCCTTCTTCTTTCTCGGTATTCGTCGCAAGTGGGCTTCTCTTCTCATTGCTGACTGTATGCTTTCATACTCCTCGTAGTATGATAACGTAACAGGTATCCGTCCTTTCGTGTAACGCGCTCCATGCCCACGATTGTGGCGTGCTACACGTTCCTCTAAATTCCTGGTAATGCCCGTGTAGAATGTCCCATCAGCACATTTAACAATATAGACGTAGAATTTCATGGAATTAATGTCCCTCGTTTTACTTTGGGAGATGCAAATGAAAAAATTGGTGCACCTCGCTAACGCTCGGCACACTCATTTCAAAAAAACTTTGATGTACCGTAAAGAAAAAGCGGCACACTCAGATCAAAAAAATTGGTGCGCCGCAAACAGAGCGCGGCACATGCACTTTTGCAGTCAGATCATAGATCTGAGCAAAACTGATGGAGGCGGCGGGGTGGAAGCAGCGAACGCAGTGAGTTGCTGTAAGTCTCGAGCAAAGCGAGAGAAATCGAACAAATCTCTACCTCGTTTTGAAATTATCGATTAGCTCCTGCTTCTTTGCTTTTGAAAATTTCTTTATCTGTATCTCACGTTGCATTGCTAATCTCAGATCCGCATATTCTTCGTAATATCGAAGTCGTAGAGGCCGTCTTCCTTTGGTGAATCTGCCCCCTCTACCGCGGTTGTGGCGCTCCAAGCGTTTCTCTAAGTTCTTGGTGGTACCGGTGTATAAATAGCCGTCTGGAGCTTGAAGAATGTAAACGTAGTAGGTCATAAAAAATTAATGCCCCTCGTTGCACTTCGGGACATGCAAATTTTCAACCACATCGAAGATGTGGGAAAATTTGATGGAGGCGGCGGGAATTGAACCCGCGTCCGAGACACTTCCATGTAGAGGCCTACATACTTAGTCTCTCTATGAATCTCCTCTCGCTTTACCAAGAGACAGGTGTGCAAGAGATAGCCTTTTCAAATGACCGATCAAACCCAAAGGCAGGAATTGATCGGTTTCAGCCCTATATGACACCGATCCCCAAACTGGGCTGGCCATCCGGGGCGGCGTAGCCGCATTATTATGCAGCTAGAGCGTATCCGTTTTCAGGATGTTTTTTCTTTCCGGTCGGATTTACGAGGTCACCAGAACCCTCGGTATGCCCTCAGTCACTTCAATTGCCTCGTCGAAACCGATCGCCCCCTATTTCATTATAAGAACTGTGTGCTTTTTGTCAATGATCAAATCAGGGCTTTTCTGACCCTGTAGTCTTCAGCATTTTGACATCAGTATTGTGAAATTGTTAAGAGTATATTGTTTTGTGCTCAGAATCTCAGCACTGTTCCAGCGTCCCAACCGTTGTCAAGTTGCCTTTTGGTTGACAGTGTCTCTTTACCTCATATAATGAGCTGTGTTGTCTGTAATTTTGTTGTTACTCGCTGATTCACCGATAATCATCACCGAAGTAATGTCCAATGTCAGGGGACCGGAATCGAGCTGCGGTGACCGGAACGAATTCGTCGAAATATACAATCAGAGTGCTGATACTGTCGATCTGATCGACTATCGCATTTGGGATTTTGACGCACCACCTGATGAAATCTGGCCTTGGACCAACGACTCTATCCTTGTGAAATATCCGTCGGTCAGGATGAATTCGACTCTGATCTACCCTTACACCTATGCATTGATCCTGGACAGCGAATACTGCAGCCCGGACACAACCGGCGGAAATTGGCAGCCTTATGCGATACCTGAATCAACCCTGGTTCTGACCACCGATGAGACAACCATTGGCGACGGCCTCACTACAACTGATCCACTGCTCTTGTATTCGACTGTCGATCTTTGTACTACATCGTTTGGTACGCCTGCGGATTCACTCGATAATTTCCCGTCGGATCCGGGCGATGGAATTTCCTGGGAGAGGGTTGATCTGGATCTGCCTGATGAACCATCGAACTGGCATCCATCGATCGACACATCAGGCTGCACGCCTGGCCGTGCAAACAGCGTTGCGTGCGCGTTTGATTTGGCAGTGGATTCACAGTCCATCTATTTCGTGCCGGCCATAGTAACTACCGGCGAGAACGTTCAGATCAATGTAGTGGTTAAGAACCTTGGGCTGAACGGGACGAGCGACTATACTCTTTCCATCTTCGATGATTTGAATGCCGACAGCATCATGAACAGTGAAGAACTGATAGTGGAAATTGAAGGTCTCTGGGCGAATGCGCTGGACAGTGCCACAATTTCATATACTTATGAGCATCCTGGGCAGCGTACACATATTCTCGGCTTCTGGGTTAACTATCCTCCGGACGTGAATCCCGTGAACAACCTGGCATTCAAATCGCTCAGTGTTATCGGAGAGATAGGAGAACTTGCACTCTCGCCGCCGATATTTACGCCTGATAATGATGGCATAAATGACCGGCTGCAGATCGACTATCGCTTACCCGAAGCCGGCGGGAGATTGACTGTTTCCATCTTTGATACAAGGGGGATAAGAATCCACGATATCTGCCGAAATGAATCGTGGATCAATGAGCAGGGAACGCTGTACTGGGATGGCAAATCGTCGGGAGGCGACCTGCCCATAGGTATGTATATTGTGTATCTTGAATATCAATACCATGATAGGGTGACCAGGGCTAAGAAAACGACCGTACTGGCCCGCTAAAGCGGGCAAACTCGAAATCCGAATATCGAAATCCTAAACAAATTCGAATCTCAAATCACCAAAACAGACAAATTCGGCGGAACCTATATGGTATTAGGTTTCTTGTG
>CP070802.1:1790670-1806566 GCA_020343595.1 Caldifarciminota bacterium
AAAATCCTAATGACCGAAACCGTGTTTTGGATTTTGGTCATTCGGTATTCGATATTGTTTAGTATTTCGTGCTTCGGATTTAGAGTTTGACGCCCTGTGTCGTTTTTCGCAACCGACAACCGGTGTAGGTTATCTCTGCCGCAATGACAGTGGACTCCTTAACGTTTAATGAAACGGGTTTCTTAACCGGCAGACGTGACCGATTTTTTTATATGTATTCTATCGTGCTCGGTGGTTTGGGCGAGAGATCGTACAGCACCTTGGTGACTTCTGGTATCTGCGTCGTGATCTTCTTTTGTATTTTTTCCAGTACAGCATAGGGCACACGTGTTGGTGACGCGGTCATTGCGTTCTTCGATTGCACGCTCCGCACGACTATGATGTTGCCGAATGCACGCTTGCCTTTTCTTATGCCAGTTGCCCGGTCGTTCAATAGAACCGCGAATGTCTGGAAAGCACTGATCTTTCTCATCTCACGTTCGACGATCGCAGTCGCTTTGCGCAAGAGCCGAACCTTTGCCGGCGTAACCTCGCCCACCACCCTGGTCGCCAGTCCTGGTCCAGGGAACGGCATTCGTTGATGGATTGACGATGGCAACCTGAGCGCTTTTCCTACCTTGCGCACATCAGGTTTGAATAGTGTTACCAGGGGTTCAATGACATTGAGCCCGTACTTACGAGGGTTAATCCCGATCTGGGCTAATACATTGTGTTGCGATTTTATCTTACCCTTTGTTTCCACGACATCAGCCGCTATCGTGCCCTGTATGAGAAATTTAGCTTTGTATTTTCGCACTGTCTTACCGATGGTTTTGTAGAAGGTATCTCGGAATGCCTTGCGCATATCTTCGGGATCCTCTTTACCCTTGAGTGCCCTGAAGAAATCATCGGCGGCCCGCACGAGCACTGTCCGTATGCCCCGGCTGCGCAGCAGCGATGTTACTTTTTGAGGCTCACCTTCCCTCATAAGACCGTCGTCAATGAATACCGCGATCAGATTCTTGCCCAGGGCGCGGTGTGCCAGGAAAGCACAGACCATCGAATCGACGCCGCCACTCGTTGCGCATAGTGCTGTCTTTCCTCCGATCTGTTCACGAACTTCTTCTGTTTTCTCGCCGACAAATTTCCTTGCATTGAATGCCATCAAACCTCCTTGATACACCATATTACCTATGTAGGGATGAATGTCAACGACCAGCCGTCGTAGTTTTTGTTGACTTTTTGCTTTTTTTTGATACAATAGGCAAAATGAAGAAGATTGCAATTTGCAATCAGAAAGGTGGGGTGGGCAAGACTGCGACCGCGGTGAACATAACGGCTGGACTTTCACTTGCCGAGAGGAGTGTGCTGCTGATAGATATCGATCCGCAAGCCAATTCAACGAGCGGACTGGGTATCGATTATAAAACCCTGGAGAGGTCGATTTATGATTGCCTCTACGAACCAAGTCTGGTGAGAGAAATAACTTTGAAGACCAAGTGGCCCAGGATCTCAGTACTTCCTTCGGCGCCCGATCTGGCCGGTGCCGAGATCGAACTCGTTGATGAGGCTGATCGAGAATCCAAACTGAAGAGCGTTTTGTCACTCATCGGTTTCGAATATGATTTCGGCATCATTGATTGCCCGCCGTCGCTCGGGCTTTTAACAATAAATGCGCTTGTTGCCTGTGACAGTGTGATAATTCCGATCCAATGTGAATACTATGCGCTCGAAGGGCTTGAGAAGTTGTTGAAAACCTTGAAGGCATTGAAGAATGAAATGAACAGGAATTTGGTGATAGAGGGTATTCTGTTGACAATGTATGACGCCCGGCTCAATCTTGCGAAGGATGTCGTTGAGGATATACAGATGCACTTTCCTGATGTTGTCTTCAAGACGGTGATACCGCGCTCGGTGCGCGTCGCCGAGTCGCCTTCGCATGGGAAATCATCGATTCATTATAGCATCGCTTCGTCCGGATCGCAGGCTTATCTGAATTTAACAAGGGAGATATTGAATCATGCGTAGAAGGGCATTGGGCAAAGGTCTTGAGTCACTTATTCCTACCAAGGAAAAGGAGGTTTTCCAGGAAGGCTATAGGATGATTCCGATAAGCCTCATCAAGAGGAATCCCTATCAGCCAAGGGCTCCAATTGAAGAATCAGAAATCAGGGATCTGGTTGTGTCGATCAAGGAAAAAGGTGTCATCGAACCCATTATCGTAAAGCGTAGTGGCGATGGTTTTGTACTCGCGGCCGGTGAAAGACGTTTGAAGGCAGCGCGTACGGCCGGCCTCAAGGAAATCCCTGCCGTGATCAGGGATCTGAGCGAGCAGGAATTACTGGAGATCGGGCTAATCGAGAATCTCCAGCGTAAGGATCTCAATCCGATCGAAGAGGCTCAGGCTTATGAACAACTGAGTACAAGGTTCAAACTGACCCATGACCACATAGCGCTTCTCGTTGGCAAGGACAGATCGACCGTGACCAATGCGCTGAGGCTCCTGACGCTTCCCCGCCGTGTCGTCGAATATTTGAGAAAGGGCAAGATAAGTGCCGGGCATGCCCGCGCGCTCCTGGGATTAAACGATGAAATGCAGGTCCTCCATATTGCCGATCGCATCGTTGCGGAAGATCTATCGGTGCGCCAGGCCGAGGCGATCGTCAGGAAATTGGGGAAGAAACCGCGCATAACACTGGCAAAGAGCAAAGAACCGAATATCGTGATGCTCGAAGAGGAACTGTCAAAATTGCTCAGGACGAAAGTCAGTATAGAATGGAAGAAAAATCGGGGTTCGATAGTCATACACTGTCCGAGCGTCAACGATTTCAATCGTATCTACGAGTATTTGAAAAAAGCCAGGAAGTAGATAGCAACTTCTGTTATTCGCCGGGTAGAAACCATTTGCAGTAGGTGACAGTTGGATTTTCTTCAAGAAGCAATAATTCGCTTGGTCTTGCATTACCGACGCCATAGCACGCCTCATTCGTTGCAGCTATTGACTTGACAACAATTCTTAGCTATAATTTTTAGATATGCATATGCCCGAAGTTATTGTAATATCGAAAAACAAATACGAAAAACTAGGAATATTGCTCGAAGAATTTTGCAGCCAGGCCAACACGATTTGGGCTCTGTTTACAACCCTTGCTGGCCAGCTGGTTGTCCAGCGCGGTTTTGTGGATTCATTTGATGTCCTGACGATCAACGCGGTTGCCTGCAGCATCTTCAATTCAACGATGGAACTCGCTCATATTGTGGGCGATAAGAAGTTTTCCAGTTTCTTGCAGGAGGGCACCAGCGCCAGTATGTACTATACATGCATTGATGATGATTATCTATTGGTTACTCTCTTTGATAATCGCACACTGCCTGGGTTGGTGAAGGTAGCGGCCGGTGATTTTTGTGCCGAGGCCGTGAGAATACTGGAAACTGAAGGATGAAAACAGAACAAACATTCGAGAATTTTTTTGTCTACGAGGGGAATAAGGTAGCCTACAGTGCAGCGAAGAAGATAGCTGAATTCCCCGGTGTTGTATTCAATCCGCTGTATATCTACGGGAGCGAAGGTTTAGGCAAAACTCACCTGCTTTCTGCCATCAACCTCGAGCTATCCAAAAAGCAAGCATCGGCTTTTCTCACCGCCAAGCAGTTCGAAAAGAGAATCAGAAGGCGTGATGTTTTTGATACCCCATTAGTCATAGACGATATCCACACAATTGGCGATGAATACAAGAAGACGTTGAGTGAGGTCCTGGAGCAGGCACTCCGTGACAATATTCAGGTGTGTTTCTCAGCAAATGTGTTGCCACAGTCGGTCAGCAGTTTTGCGCCGAGGTTGTGTAACCTGATCAAGGGCGGTCTCATTTGCGAACTGTTACCTCTTGATCAGGCGGTTCGGAGGGAAGTAGTAAGGAAAAAGGCGGATGATGCGGGTATTATTTTACCCGATGATATCATCGAAGAGTTGTCCGGCCTTCAGGTCGGTTCTGTCGGTATCATAGATAGTATGATGAGGCGTCTCGTGACGTATTCTTCGCTTGGTAATCTGGCGATCGATAAAAATAGCATCAGGCTTATTCTCAAGGAACTGCTTCCACAAAATAAGGTAACACAGATAGCATCATTGCTGAAGGAAGCAAACCGCGATGATATCTGGGGTCTTGAAGACGTCGATGCTCCTTTCGTAAAAGAGGAATATGAGAAGAGAATCTCTATTTGGCAGAAGAGGGGGTTTGATATTTCCTTCCTGCAAAAGGCATCTTCGAAGGATACACTCGAGCTACGACGCGCGTATCACGAGTATGTGGATAGAGTAAGAAAGTTGCTTGAACTTCAGAATGATTTCGCTCGTGTAGACCGCAGGAAATCACCGTCCGACGCGATGAAGATCGAAATGCGATTGCTCAACCCGGATAGCATAGGGGAAATCGAGAGACTCCTCGAGGTCTTTGGTGATTCAGGGCGCGGCAATAGAGAATGGCGCAAGTTCAATGAATTCATAATGGGATTCTGCAATAAACTCGTATGGGATGCCTATCACGATCAAGTTCTGGAAAATCTCGGGGAGTATAACCCGTTTGTCATCCTCGGCAACAGTGGGACAGGGAAGACTCATTTTCTAGAGGCGGTCTGTGACGATTTGCTATCCCGCAATAAATCGGTACTATTCTATGATCTTGAGGCTACACAGGATCATGAATTCCCGGATTCTACTGCTGACCATGATGTTCTGGTGTTTGATAACTTCGACGCGGTCTTTGATGCAGCCGAGAGTGTCATCGATGATATTGGCAAATTGGTAGAGCGGTTCAGGGATGAACGAAAACAGGTGATCATCGCCTCTATCCCACCGGCAAAGGGTGTCGGACTACCGGCTTTCCTCAAGGGAATATTTGATGAAGGGAGGGTTGTGGAGCTTGAGAAACCTTCGGCTGACGTCGTGGGTCAGTACATCAAGCGAAAGATGCCGGCTGACGCTGAGGAAACGTTTGACGACATATTCGCCGACGGGATTCCAGAGTTTGAGTCATTTTACGATATTGATATTTTTTTGCGTGGCATAGGCGGTGATGAACCAGCCGTTGTGCCGCTTGGATTGCCTGGAGAAGGTCACACGGCAGGCGAGACCGAAATTCCGAGTGATCCAGACGCTGCAAAGATCGTGCGACGGACCGAGTCCGATGCCACGGTTGATATCTGCGATGATGGTAATTACCTTGTACCCGAGGTGCGAGATGAACTGCTTGTGGAAAAATTCTAAGATACCAGTCGGCATATGGATGACGGTCGGGGAGAAATATGGCCATTAAGGGCTCTCTGGTAGAAGCATCATTACCCGAGGTGATCCAGCTCATCGCATATTCACTCAAGTCCGGCTGTTTATCAGTCACTGACGGGCTCAATTTCGGTAATATCTTCCTACGCGAAGGAAAAATAATCCATGCTACAATACTTAAACGGGATTCACGGCTGGGGGATTCTCTACTCGGTAAGCGGCTTTTTGAAAAAGACATTCTCAAGCAGGCTCTTAGTGCTCAGAAGTCAAAGAGGAAGAGGATTGGGGAAATCCTTGTCGAGATGGGCGCGATCTCGAGGCAGATATTAGAGGATGAACTGAAACATCAGATAGAGGATGCACTATACACAATGCTCACATGGGACAAGGGGTATTTCAATTTCGAGGAAGGATTACTGCCCGCCGCCGACGAGCAGACTATCCAACTTTCGTCAAAGGATTTGCTGCTGCGTAGCGCGAGGCGTATCCCAACCTGGCAGGAGATTCAGGAGAGATTACCGCCTGCGGGTACGGTCTTGGTAGTAAAGAAGGACGGCAAAGATCTTGAACTCACTGAGTCGGAGGCTACAGTTCTGTCTCTGATCGATGGTCAAAAGAGTATTGATGAAATCGTCAAGAAGGCCGGGATAGATTTTCAAGAGGCATGCAAGGCAGTGTATGTTCTCATGACTGCTGGTGTCGTTGAAGAGCCGAAGACCCACATCGAGAAGAAAACCGCATCCGGCGATGAGGTTGAGCACAAGAATATGGGACAAGCATTTTACGAGAGCATGCAATATGATGAGGCCGAAGAGGAATTCATGAAGGTCCTTGATGGCGATCCTGAAGACGCCGTGGCTTTGTTTTATCTTGGAATGATCGAGTTCGCACGCAGTGATAACGAAAGTGCAAGGGATTATTTCCAGAGGGCACTCGCGAAGGAACGGAGGGTATCGATACTTTCAAATCTGGGATGTACATGCATCCGCCTTAATCTTCTTGAGGAGGCGGTTGGGTTGCTCGAGGAAGCACAGGAGATCGACTCGAAGAATCCCAAAGTCGTTTTGAATCTCGCGATCGCACGCTACAAATCGCGTGAATTGGACGCGGCCGCTCGAGGTTTCAAAAAGACCTTGAGTATTTCGGACGGGCTCATCACACCTTACCTTTATCTCTCACTCATAGATGCCAAGGCGGGTGATGCGCAAAACGCGATCGGTTTGCTGTCAGATGCTCTGGAGAAATTCCCAGACTCGGCAGCGCTCAAGAACAATCTTGCACTGCTCAATGATAGTATTGGAGAAGATGAAGCTGCTGAGAGTCTTTATCTGCAGGCCCTCTTGGCAAAACCCGGAGACAAGACCCTGCTGAAAAACCTTGCCAATCTCTACTACAGAGTTGGTCTGTATAATGCCGCGCTTGAATATTACGAGCAGATACCCGAGGACGACCGTGACGCTATGACGTCGGCGCGATTAGGGCGTGTATTTCTGCTTAAGGGAGATGTGAATAATGCGCTTGACGCATGGAAGCGTGCCCAGGCATCGGACGCCGAGAACGATGTTCTGCGGCAAGAAATTGAAATCCTCAGTGATTTAGTGTCCGTTTAGACATAACATCTAATGATATTATGGGGAGAAGATTTGGTCAGAAGTTAATGTTAAGATCATTGGATTTTGCTGCCCGCCTGGCGCAGCAAGTCGGGGATAATATTGTCAGGCGGTCCCGCCGGAATCTCCGCGTGTCCTTCAAAGGTGAAATCGATCTCGTTACAAAGTTTGATCGAGATGCGCAGAAGAAAATCGTTTCTGCTCTGAGCCGTGAATTCCCGGACCACGGGATATTGAGCGAGGAGGATATTAACAGGAAGCCGGCGAGTACCGCTAGATGGATCGTTGACCCGCTCGATGGAACCACCAATTTTGCCCACGGTTTGCCGATATGGGCTATTTCAATTGGGCTCGAGGTGAATGAGGAGGTTATCCTTGGCGTCGTATACGATCCGAACAGACATGAAACCTTTTCTGCCATAAAGAACTCGGGTGCGCGTCTCAACGGCAAAATGATCGGTGTTTCGAGTACACGGAAACTCGACAGGAGTTTACTCGTGACGGGTTTTCCCTATGATATCCGGCGCAGCGAGCGGAATAATTTGAGACAGTTCGGCGAATTCGCAGTGCGTGCCCGAGCGGTCAGAAGGCTCGGTTCGGCCGCGCTGGATCTATGCTACACTGCTTGTGGCCGCTTCGATGGCTACTGGGAAATGAAATTGTCACCCTGGGATCAGGCTGCGGGTTCGTTGATCCTTAAAGAAGCCGGCGGTAAGATAACTGATTTCGGGGGTCGTCCTTTCAACATCTATGGGGACGAAGTGCTTGGCACCAATGGTTTGATACATCGACAGATGATGGATGTTCTGAGAAGATTGTCAGGGTGAGCTAATTTCTGACGGGTTCATAGTCGTTGATTAATTACGATCCCTCCCGCGTATTGCCTTCCGGTCAGGAAGTAGTCGTCGTAGATTTCTGACCTATTGTTTGTTAGATTATTGATCGCCAGATATAATTTGGCAAAGGATATTCTCAATCCGAGCGAAGTATTGACCGTATAGTATGCCGGCAGAGATTTCTCCAAGCCGCTCCTCTCCGATAGAAAACGCGTATCCGCGCTCAGCTCGACAATACCGAAGGCTGCAATCAACGTGTCGGTGATCGAGTAGTCTGGTATGAACGTGAGGGCGCTGTCACTGTTGCTGTACTCTAAATGCAACGAGTTACTGAAATGGATTTCCTTCATTGGTATCGTGTTGCGCGCCGATAGTCTAAGGTTGGATTCCTTGATGTCCTGTGTCTGCGATATCATATACCCGCTCCCGATATCAGTGCGGTTGAGCCATTCTTTGTATGAACCTGAGATTCTGAAATGGTGGTTAAGGATCTTCACCTCAAAACTCACGTCCGCTGCAAGGCTTAGTGTTTCGGCCGGGAGACTTGTTGGATAAATGATCGGCAGGTTGGGATCGAAGAAGGAGATCAATGTACTGTGCTTGACACCGCTGCTAAAACCCGTTGATATTCTTAGCCCTGGTGTCGCATAGGTAATGGATAGTCGGGGAGAAGGAAAACCTTGGTTCACCAACGAGCCAAGTTTCAAATGAAAGTTACCAACATTGACCTGAGTGTGGAGTGAAGGTTTTGCCTTGTGCCCGGTGTATACGCCGCTCAGCTCGACTTGCGGCATATAACTTAGCCGGTCAAAAGTGAGTAGGATACGTCCTGAGGCTTCACGGACTATTTCATTGTGCAGATCCCAGTGATTGTATTCAAATTCACCTCTTGTGACCAATGACCGTGAGAACAGATCGAATTCGATCCCTGGCGAAATGTCGTAGTACCTTTCCTCCCTTTCGACCAGATCCATTCTCAAACGGGGTCGTAACCTTATTCCGGGATTGAATATTCCGTAGGAAAGATAAGCACTGCCCATATCGGTAGTATCCCACTCGTTGATTCGGCTGTATGCAGCGGCGAGTGAGAGATTCTGAAGACCGAGGTCGACATCAGCACCAAAGAACTGACCGGCATGGCCTCCAAATCGTACCCCGTATGCGGTCTGCGCTGGCAATACCCCAGGTTCTGGGAATTCACTCCTTGCAAGGTCTGGCAGAGGGGGCAGGGAGTCATAGGCTGCCAGTAGCAGACATAGCAGAATCATATTGCTCTCTGTGTTCTATAGATACAATGTTACCAACATATCTGACTACTTGAAATTCGCGATATTATCGGTATATGGACGGCTTATTATACCCTGTTCGGTTATGATGCCACTCACCAATTGCGAAGGTGTTACGTCAAAAGCTGGGTTGCATATCTTCGCGCTTGGTGCAACCACACACCTTTCGTTGAATCTTCTAACCTCGTCGTCAGTTCTTTCTTCGATCGGTATCTGATCGCCGCTTGCCATCGTGAAGTCGAATGTTGACAACGGTGCTGCAACGTACAGTGGAACCTGATAGTAGTTGGCGATAATCGCCAGCCCCCTCGTGCCAATTTTGTTCGCCACATCGCCGTTGGATGCAATGCGATCCGCCCCGACCAATACGAGTTCCATGTCAGGCATGAAAGTGGCGGCCATATTATCGCAGATTGTGAAGGTGTCGATTCCATTCTTCGTCAGTTCCCACGATGTCAATCGTGCTCCTTGCAGCAAGGGCCTTGTTTCGCAAGAGAATACGCAGATCTTCTTTCCTTGCTGTTTAGCGGTGTAAATTACGCCCAGTGCCGTGCCAATGCCGCTTGTCGCGAGAGCACCGGCATTGCAGTGCACCATTATTTTTGCATTGTCGCTTATCAGTTCTGCCCCGTTATCACCGATTGACTTACAAGCTGCTTTGTCTTCTCTCTCTATTGCCTTGGCTTCCGCGACGAGCAGGGTGAAAGGGTCATTTGATTGCGAGAGAGTTCTTTCCATACGGTCGATCGCCCACGACAGATTGACTGCGGTCGGTCTGGCAGATCTGAGAAGATCACAAGCCTTCCTTATTTGTTCTTGATTACTGGTTCGCGCCGCGAGGACTACGCCGTATGCGGCGGTAACGCCGATTAGCGGCGCTCCCCTGACCTTCATGTGACGAATTGCCAAGCAGACTTCCTCGGCGGTTCTTAGTGTAAGGTATACTTCTTCTTCTGGCAGCCTTGTTTGGTCAAGAATTACTAATTCATTATTTTCACTGTTGTATTCAATCGTTTTGAAATCGATCATCAATCTTTGATGCCAGATTGCTTCTTGGCCGCCCTTATCACGTTATGTAGGAGCATAGTAATGGTCATTGGTCCGACTCCGCCTGGGACCGGCGATATCGCACTCGCCTTTTCGCTCACCTCGTCGAATTCAACATCCCCGATCAGCCTGAAACCGCTCTTCTTCGTAGCGTCTTCGACGCGGTTCACGCCTACATCTATCACCACCGCTCCGGGTTTGACCATACCTGCGTTCACCGTGTGAGGTCTTCCGGCCGCAACAACGAGAATGTCTGCGAGCTTTGTTATCTCGCCAATGTTCTTCGTTCCCGTATGACATATTGTCACTGTGGCGTTTGCTTCCTTGTTTTTCTGGATGAGTAGCAGGGCAAGCGGTTTGCCCACGATGTTGCTTCTGCCCACGATGACCACATGCTTACCGGATATCTCGATGTTATTGCGTGACAGCATTTTTTGAATCCCATGAGGCGTTCCCGGGACATAACCTGGAGCTCCGATCATGAGTCTGCCAACGTTTATGGGGTGGAAGCCGTCAACATCTTTTTCGGGATCGATTGCATAAAGGACTTTTTCTTCGTTTATCTGATCGGGGAGAGGAAGCTGTACAAGTATCCCGTTGACATCGGGGTCAGTATTCAGTTCCGCGATGAGTTTTAGCAGGCTGCCTTCAGCATAGTCTGCTTCGAACTTGAATTTACGAACTTCTATACCAACTTCCGCGCACGCCTTCTCCTTGCCCTTCACGTACGAAAGTGAAGCAGGATCATCGCCAACGAGAACGACTGCAAGTGTCGGTACAAGGTTGTGTTTTTCTTTCAACTCAGCTAATTCTGTTTTCATTTCTTCACGCATCGTCTGCGCTAAGTCCTTACCGCTCAATATCTTTGCCATCGAACCTCCCTTGAGTCTTCTGATTCTAACACAAAGAGATATGCATTTCTTAGCATTGTGAAAATCATCATAGAATGGAAAGAAGCCAGTGACCACCTTGGGGTGTCATTGACTCATCCAGAATATCATAATCAAATTGAGGGTATTGTCAATCTTAGCCTTGCGGACCTTGACATCTCAGTCAAAAGGTGTAGAATTATGACTAAGGAGGACTAATGTCAAAGGTCAGAGTCGCAATCATTGGCGTGGGAAATTGTGCTTCCAGTTTGGTCCAGGGCATCTATTACTATCGAAATGCCAAGGAAGGCGATATAATTCCAGGAATAATGCATACCCGACTGGGTGGGTATCACATCGGGGACATTGAATTTTCATTTGGTATAGATATTGACAAGAACAAGGTTGGGAAGGATCTGGCCGAAGCCATATATACTAAGCCGAATAATACGTTTAAGTTTTGTGATGTGCCAAGATTGAACGTGCCCGTGGTTCGGGGTATGACGCATGACGGATTAGGATACTATTTGTCACAGATTATCCAGAAAGCACCAGGCCCGACGGCAGATATCGTTGGTTTGCTACGTGAAACAAAGACGGATGTCGTGATCAATTTCTTGCCCGTGGGCAGCGAAGAAGCGACGAAATGGTACGTCGAACAGGTGCTGACCGCAGGGTGTGCTTTCATAAACTGCATTCCAGTCTTCATCGCCAGTGAGAAATACTGGCAGAAGCGGTTCATCGAGAAGGGTCTGCCTGTGTTTGGAGACGATATCAAGTCCCAGGTTGGTGCAACGATTCTCCACCGCGTTCTGGTCAATCTTTTTAATGATCGCGGCGTTAAACTGGAGCGGACATCACAACTCAATGTTGGCGGCAATACTGATTTTCTCAACATGCTGGAACGCTCGAGATTGGCTTCCAAGAAGGTATCAAAAACCAGAGCGGTGACATCCCTTCTTCATTATGATATTGGGGATGACAATGTGTACATCGGTCCGTCTGACTACGTGGCTTGGTTGAAGGACCGCAAGTGGGCGCATATGAGGCTCGAAGGCCGCACTTTCGGTGACGTACCTTTGAATATCGAGCTGAAACTCGAAGTCTGGGATTCTCCGAACTCCGCTGGGGTGGTCATCGACGCCGTCAGATGTGCAAAACTTGCCCTCGATAACAAACTCAGTGGTGCGATGGTTGAACCATCCAGCTATTTTTTCAAATCCCCACCCGTGCAATTCCCAGACTACATATGCCGTGAAAAAACGGAGAAATATATCAAGAAGTATAGTAAGGGAAAGAAGAGGAAATAGGGCAAGAGTAGTCCCGGATGCACGGAGTCAAGCGCGGAATATTGATAAGTTTTGAGGGAGTAGAGGGATCGGGTAAAACTACTCAAGCAAAAGCACTGGTAGATTGGTTGGCCCTACACAAGATTCCAAACGTATTTGTGAGAGACCCGGGGAGTACAGAGATCGGCGAGAAAATCAGAGATATTCTTCTCGACCGGAAGAACCGTGGTATGCACGCAAAGTGTGAATTGTTGTTATTCCTGGCGGCGCGTAGTCAGTTGGCATACGAAATAATGCTGCCGGCTCTCATGGATAAGAAGATAGTTGTAACAGATCGGTTTTCCGATTCGACTTATGCGTACCAGTGCTACGCGCGCGGATTGCCGCTTCGTTTGGTCACCATTTTTAATCGTTTTGCCGCGGCTGGATTGAAACCCGATATCACTTTTCTCGTTGATGTCGACGCAGCAAAACGCCGGGAACGTGGTAAATTTACCGACCGCATGGAGACCGAGGCGGAGGATTATCACCAGAAGGTGCAGCACGGCTTTCTGTTGATGGCAAGGCGTGCAAAGAAGCGATACATAGTGCTGGACGGCAAGAAATCAATAGATGAACTTCACCGTGACGTAGTTCATCATATCAAAGAGATTTTAACACGAAAGGGGTACAAGATATGAAAAAGGCATGCATGTTGCTGTGTCTTATTTTCTTCGTTTGCGGAGGGGTGTTCATCGGCCAGAGACTGTGGGCAACCCCTGATACATATTCAATGCTCCGCGCCTTCAATAAGATACTCAAGGAGTTACAGGATAGTTATGTGACGCCGATCACTGCTGATAGCCTCATAAAGGGTGCGATAGATGGCATGATCGACATGACTCGCGATCCACACACCGATTTCCTGACGCGGGAAGAATACAGCGCTCTGCGCGAATCGACGACCGGTGAATTTGGGGGTATCGGAGCGACTATCGGCAGACGCGATGAAAGGATCATGGTAATATCACCGCTTGAGGGCACGCCAGCGTATCGGTCGGGTCTGCAACCAGGCGATGAAATCATGTACGTCGATGGTGTTTCGACCGAGAACAAGAGTGTTGATATGGTCGTGAAGGAGATTCGCGGAGATCCTGGCACTGAGGTCATACTCACGATACATCGTTCGCTGATCGATGAGCCGTTCGACGTTGAGATCACAAGGGCAATAATCAAACTCGATGCTGTTCCGTACTTCGGTATGGTCGACGAGGATATCGGCTATGTGTACCTACGTAATTTTTCGATCTCGGCTGATGTTGAATTGAGGAAGGCTCTAGATTCGCTGTTTGCGATGGGTGCGAAAAAGATTGTTTTCGACCTGCGGTTGAATTCCGGCGGATTGCTGAATGAGGGGCTTACCGTTAGCGAACTATTCCTGCCAAAGGGCAAAGAGATCGTCGCGACCAAGGGTAGGAATGAACGGGAGAGGATGTTCAGATCACAGAGGACCTATTCTTATGTGGATTTCCCGATGGTAACCCTGGTTGATGGTGGTTCGGCTTCGGCATCGGAGATCGTTGCCGGTGCTCTCCAGGATTGGGACAGAAGTCTGATCATAGGTACCACAACTTTCGGCAAGGGTTCAGTGCAGAACATCGTACCCTTTGAGGACAGTACTGCCCTCAAATTGACGACAGCCCGTTGGTACACTCCTTCTGGTCGGAGTATAGACAAACCGGTCGACTGGGACGGGTTGGACGGCAGGGTCACATCGGCGCAACAGAGGTTGGTCGATAGACTAAAGAATGAGCTCGAGGAGTATCGGGAAGAGGCAAAGACCGACGGAGAGAGAAATATTATAGACATGATCGAGGATGACCTGTACGATATTGAAGACAATATATACCGGCTGCGTGTGGATTCCTCCAGGTTGGAGGAACAGAAAGAATTCACGACAATTGGACCACTCAAGCGCAAGGTGTATGGTGATGGTGGCATAACGCCTGATGTCATTATTGAGCCTCAGCGGTTGTCTCGTCTGGAGACAGAGATACTGACTAATGGTCTTGCATTTGATTTCGTCGTCAGATATACAGCGAAACATATGGATATCGGGAGGGATTTCGAGGTGGAGGACAAGTTGTTGAAGGAATTTGCGGTATATCTGCTCGAACATGAGATCGAATTCACCGAGAGGGAATACGAAGATGTGAAAGAAAGGCTACGCAGCCGTTTGAAGCAGGAGTTCTATACCAACCTGTGGGGCATGAAAGAAGGATACAGAATACGTGTGGCAGATGATTCGTTGGTCCAACAAGCGGTGGCAATGCTAAAGGAGGTGACGTCCTCGCAGGACCTTTTTCGTCACTCAAAATGATGCAGACTCGATTGCGCAAGTGCAGCCACTGACACCGCGTCTGCCTTGGGAATTTCCTGTACTCGTTCTCCTTACAATCGTATTTGCTGGCATCGTTTGGATTATTTCACGAAGACATTGATTAGGTTCAGAAGAAAATGATGAAAAATGATCATCGTATTGAGATAACGAGCCGCTCTGACCCGAGAGGCAATTTTATAAAGGATTCGTTCCACTCCTTTGGTCTTATCGGCGTCGAAGAGGTGCAGGTGAGCGATGTTTATTACGTTTCGGGCGATTTGTCAGCCGAACAGATCGAAATGATCGCCAGGGAGTTGCTCTGCGATCCCGTAACAGAGGAATACCGAATTGGCGAAGGTGAAGAGTCGGTGGGCGTATTTGAGATATTGTACAATTACGGGGTCACCGATCCCAAAGAGGAAAGCGTGCGAAAGGCGATCGCCGATCTTGGCATCGAGATTCGTTCAGTCAAGACCGGCAACAGTTATGTCATAAAGGGTGAATTCGACCGGGATCAACTGATAAAGAAGGCTGAGCTTTTCTTGTATAATCCCTTGATCCAACATGTCAGTCATGGTAAGGAAGAAATGCATGCGCCGTCGGCTTATGAGTTGCGTATCGACTCCGTAGACCTGAAGGGTGATCTGTTAAAACTAAGCCGTGATATGGGGCTCTCACTTTCGAAGAAAGAGATGGAATGTGTCAAAGATTATTTCGTTTCGGAAGAACGGGATCCAACCGATGTCGAACTGGAGACAATTGCGCAGACCTGGAGCGAGCACTGTCGGCATAAGACATTCCTGGGCAGGATAGAATTCAACGGCGAACAAATAGATAATCTCTTGAAGAATACGATAATGAAGGCAACGAGGGAAATAGATCATCCCCTGTGTTTGTCAGTATTTCATGATAATTCCGGGGTCATTGATTTTGATGAAGAATATGGGATATGCTTCAAAGTGGAGACACATAATCACCCTTCAGCCCTTGAGCCGTATGGAGGCGCGGCAACTGGGATCGGAGGCGTGATACGTGACATACTCGGCACCGGGTTGGGTGCCAAACCGATAGTCAATACGGACGTTTTCTGCTTCGGCACGCCTGATTTCGATTATCAAAAATTGCCCGACGGTATTCTGCACCCCAAGACAATTATTAAGGGAGTGATCCGCGGGGTTCGTGACTATGGTAACCGGATGGGAATACCTACGGCCAGTGGTGCAATTTGCTTTGATGAAGCATTTCTCTACAATCCGCTCGTTTACTGCGGTTGTGTTGGGCTGATCAGAAAGGACCGCATAGCGAAGGAGGCAAAAGCTGGCGATAAGGTTTTGCTCGTCGGT
>CP070802.1:1806666-1821722 GCA_020343595.1 Caldifarciminota bacterium
AATACAATTTCATAACTCAATAAGTTGGAAGTTAGAAGTTGTGAAAAGGCAATAAGATTCCATGTCCCTCATAAATCTCAAATCACAAAAACCAAAATCCAAAAAAATTCAAAGCACCAATTTCAAAACTCCAAACTGTATTTGAGATTTGGGATTTCGAATTTGTGATTTCCACTTCTTTTGTGGTTATGCTGCTTCGGCATAGCCGAGAGCGCCGATCATGGTCACAGCTTTGATCGGACATACCTCGAAACAACGGCCGCAGCCAACGCACTTCTCTTTGATCACTACGTGTTTCTTGCCTGGTTCACCCTCGATAGCCTTGAACAGACATACCTTCACACATTCACCGCAGCCGTCGCACTGTTGTGAAATAGTGGCATACGGACGGGCGGGTGCCCGATCAATAAACGACTTGGTCGGACATTTATTGTAACATATGCCGCATGAAGTGCACTTCTCGTAGTTCATTACCGGTAGATTTCCATCCATGGCTATGGCACCTTCATACGGACAGACCTTCACGCACATGGTGCAGCCGATGCAACCTACCTTGCATACATTCTTTACCGCCTTGCCTTTATCAAAGGATTTACATGCAAGATAGATCAACTGTGATCTCGGCACAAGCTCGAGAACCTGCTTCGGGCATTCCTTCACACAAATACCACATGCCGTGCACTTTTCAGGATCAATAACCGGCAAGTGATCGGGTCCCATTTTGATCGCTTTGAAGGGACACACACTTACGCAGTGCCCACCGCCAAGACATCCGTATGGACACGCCTTGTTGCCGCCAAGGAGGATGTGGTTGCTCCGGCAATCGCCCGGACCTACATATTCGAAGCGCTCGACCGCCTCATCTTTACCGCCTTTGCAGCGCAGGACGCAGACCTTGGGCTCGCTTTCTTCAACTTCAATACCAAGTATCTTGCCGATTTCCTGAGCAGTCTCAGAACCGCCGACCGTACACAAATTCGGGGCATACTCCCCGGTCTTATCGGCCAGTGCCTTTGCGTATGCCTCGCAACCAGGGAATCCACATGCGCCACAGTTGGCACCTGGCAGCAGTTCCTTGATCTTTCGCTCTTCTTCACTGACCTTTACTGCAAGTTTCTTGAATGCGATGGCAAGGACTATGGCGAAAACCAGGCTCAATCCACCGAGCCCGGCTACCGCTTTGATGATTTCAGTGAGATCCATGCTGCCCACATTATACAAACATATCCAACAGTGTCAACAGCACGAACGTGCTACAAATGAAGAATCTAAGAGAAACTTTTGTTCAGAACACTTACTTTATGAACACAATCTTCTGAATTCCGCGCAATAAACCACCGGCACCTTCGACCTCGAGTTTGATAAAATACGCACCCGGTGCAACTTTATTACCGAAATCATCCTCTCCATTCCAGAGAATGTTAGTTCCACTCAATTGAGTAAAGGACCTTACCAGCCTTCCGGTCGCATCATAGATCTCAGCCCGCCCGGCGCCATAATCCTGATGTGCACCGAACGAGATCTGGAACCTATCGTTACTTATCACCGGACTGACCTGAAATTCAAGAGCCAAAGCCACCGGCTCGGTAAGTTCCTGGATACCGGTCGGCAGCACCTTCAAATCGGCGGTCATCGTATCACCGGGAAAACTCACATTCTCTACCGCGACATACGTGGAGATGAAATCGTAGTCCTTTGAATCGGGCACGGTCGTGTCATTGAAGGTAAAATGCATCGGCATCACTCCTGGGTATGGGTCTCCATGGTCACCAGCATTGATGTTTTGCTCCATCTGCCACTCGCCGTCAGATTGTTCGAGCGCAACCTTGTAGTGCCCGTAATTCGTATAACCAGGATACCATTGATAATTGTTATTGGGCATGTTTTCATCGACATGATAGATCAGCAGACCTTCCCAGGGAAGGTAGCTGTCAAACCCCAACCACTGGCGGTTCTCCACGAGAAAGTATTGAGGTCCAGTAGCAGAACCATTCCGCCACATCTTGAAAATAACCGGATTGTAGGTAACGTTCGGAATGATAACGCTATCCATATTGCTCGTAACGATCTCTGGTTCAACAAACCCAGACCTTATCTTGCTGTAGGCATCCATATGTGCTGGCGAAAAACCGTTGAGGTTCCAGCTACCCCCGGCCATTAGACTCCAGGACCCGACCCCCTCTGAATCGTAGTCATAATCATAAAGATCAGGCAGTCCGAAAATCGCATGTCCGGCTTCGTGTGCAAATACACCAATCGCGCCGTCCTCAGGTTCGGTCGAATAGCGCCAGGCATAGACACCGTCGACATACGGTACGTTAACCGTGGTCGAGGCATGCGACCATATATCGTTGACGTTCCCCGTTACCTCGGCACCGGGTCCGGCATGCACGATAAAGAGCGCATCGACATAGCCATCGTTGTCGTTATCGAATTCGGAAAAATCGACGGTCGGATCTGCGGCCCACACCGCGTCCTCGGCCATGCGCTGGGCATTCATTGGATATGCTCCAAAACCATAGTTGTTGTTGGTATAATAGGTATAGACCTGCGGCATCCTGAACCACCCGACGACCGTTGTAATAAATTCTACTGAACCGTAGCTGATCTCAAGATAATAGTCACGCATTGATCCGGTTGGGTAGCAGCCACATGTAGAAAGCATTGAATCGAAATGTGCGATTGGCTCGGTGCCTATATTATCTGAAAAATCAACAAGTATCACAATCGCTTTGATGGTATCAGTTGTGGCACGATTCGGCATGAAGGGAGCAGGATTTGGCTCATCAAAACCCCTTGACTTGGCATCCTTGAGAACTTCCACCACCTGTTCGAATGTGCCCTCAGCATTCAGCCTGGCTTTCAAATGAGGGGACATCGGTACTGCATTTAGCGTGCCGACAAGTAGAAGAAATGATATTCCTATGATAATTCGTTTCATATTACCTCCTGTTCTATAGTATATGACATTCAATCAATGTCAACAGACATCAGAATGTCTATCATTTGGACAAAGCCGCACGGCCATTGTTTATTGACTAAGCGGCTGTTGCACGTATACTAATAGGTACAGGAATCAAGGAGGTATGTATGGAGAAGAAGCTTGTAATAATCGGTGTCATCATAGTCTTCACGCTTGTCGCCTTGAACTGCGCGCCCAAGAACGAACGCTGGACATGGGACCATCAGGCAGGATTCTGGGCGGGTATATGGCACGGCATCATAATCATCATTACCTTTATCATCAGTCTCTTCACCGGCACGGTCGGAATTTACGAATTCAATAACAACGGATGGCCCTACAACATCGGCTTTCTCCTCGGCCTATGCTTCTCGATCGGTGCACCATGGCGCTGGAGTCCGTGGAAATCCCGCAAAAAGCATAAGATCAAGAAGAAGGAATGGGAAGAGATCGGCACCAAAGTCGAAGAGAAGGTACGTGAAGGCTTGAAGGCATGGCTACAGGAAACAAAGAAGAAAGAGCGCGATGAGGAATGGGAAGAGATCGCGCAGAAGATTGAAGAAAAGATCAAGAAGTCATTAAAGGAGTGGGCGGAAAAATAGTATAATACCGCAGTAAGAACAAGAGGGGGGAAGATCATGACCGAGTATGGACGTAATCCTTTGATCATACAATTCTATTGCATGGCCATCATACTTCTATTCCTTGTATCTTGCAGCGAAATGGAAACAAAGTGGACACGTGAGATCGATGCGCTGGGACCAGGCAACTATATTGTCAACAGCATAAGTTCACTAAAGAACGAAACATACGTCATTGGTACATATTGGCAAGGTCAGGAAGATTCTCGATGCTTTACTGCAATGTATCACAATGACGGTTCCCTTGACTGGTTCAACGTCTTTGAATCACCGGGCGTAAAAAAGGCAGAGGGCATAGAAATCGTCGCTTCGACGTCGAGCGCCGAACAGGTGGATGCAGGAAAGGAAGTCTACGTGCTCGTCAAGACCACCAACGCGAATGGCCATCAAAGTGTCGTGCTGGCAGGATATGACACCCTGCGAAATGTCGATTGGCAGAATACCGTAATTTCCAGCGAGGGAACCCTGGATGCAGCACTATTATCAGACCATGTGGGCAACCTGTATGTCGTGGGGTGGGAAAAGGATAGCGATAACAGATCCAATATCTACGTCGGGAAGTACAATGAGTCCGGAGATGTTGCCTGGTTCACAAAATACTACAACGACGAACTAGACTTCACCGACCTGCAATACGATATGATACGATCCAACTACCTGCTGATGACCGGTGTACTAGAAACCTCAGGCGAATTGTTCTACATAAGATACGATGCCTCTGGTCAATTCATGGGCTATAGCATACATGAGGGGCTCAGCGTAAATGAACTCTCCAGTGCAAAGATCGACCCCGAAGGAAATGTCTACATAACTGCAAGCATCGACGATCCTGAACATGGAGAAGATTATGTTACTATTGTTTATGACAGGCATAACAATCTGCGCTGGACGAGTCAATACGACGGCGCCGCTCACCGGAACGACAGACCGAAAGCGATCGCTATTGATGAATCCTTCAATGTTTATGTTGGAGGCATTAGTGAAAACGAGGAGGGAATACCAGTTATAACGGTGGTCAAGTATGACAGCACAGGCTCGTCCGTCTGGATGAAGAATTTACCACAAAAGGATGCTGCAGAACTTATCCTGATGGAACCCCGATACATACCGATGGGCAGATATGACGAGGAACGTTATCTATATATTGGCGGCATTACTGGTGATAAGGCATTCATAGCCCGGTGCAACCTTGACGGCGTCTTCTCATGGTCAAATCAATACGGACAAAGCGGCACGATCACCGAACCAACTGCGATATCTGGACACGTCCTCGCTTTCCAGAGTATCGAAGATGGACAATCTCACGCGAGGATCATGAAGTTCGGCCCGTCGATGATAATTGGCCTAGCTCGTTGGGATTGAAGATAATCTGAGACGTATATAGAAAATTAATCGGCAATACTGGTTTTACCCAGTCTTACTTCAGGACTTCGCGCACAATTCTTTTCTGCCTTATGGGTTTGCTTTGAATACTAAATGCCTGCTTCAACCTATCTGCAATGCGCTGCGCTTTCGAACGATCATCAGAACACACCTGGGCAAGGCACGTACCCCGGTTAACATGGTCGCCGGTTTTTTTATGGATCTTAAAGCCGCAAGATGCATCTATTGAATCCTCTTTTCTCTTTCTACCACCACCGAGGTCGATCAGCAGGATGCCGATGGAGAAACAGTCTATACCAGAGACATAGCCCGTTCTTTTTGCCATTAAGTCGATCGTGTATTTTGGCAGCGGCAGGTATGAATAATCCTCGATGACCCGCGAATCACCGCCCTGACATTCAATCATCTTCCGGAATTTACTGAGCGCGGCGCCCGATTCGATCCTTTCCTGAAGCAGGTCAATACCTCCACGGACCTTTGCCAGCTTCAACATCTCCGCTCCCAGTGTTAATGTTACTTCCATCAGATCTTCCGGACCCTTTCCTTTCAAAGACTCAATCGCCTCAATGGCCTCGAGTGAATTTCCCACGTTCATACCCAGCGGATCATCCATACTCGTCATGACAGCAACTGTCTTCACCCCGGACCGCCGACCAATCTGGACCATGGTCTGGGCGAGCTGTTTTGCCCTTCTATATTCCTGCATAAACGCGCCGTTACCGAATTTAACATCGAGGACAAGACCATCGAGATCCTCGGCGAGTTTCTTACACATGATGCTCGCCGCGATCAGCGGTATGGAATTTACGGTGGCTGTAACATCTCTGAGCGCGTAGATCTTCTTATCGGCCGGAGCCAGCTCGGTGGTCTGTCCGATCATCGCAACGCCAATTTCCTTCAATTGTCTTTTGAACTCCTTGATCGTTAGATCGGTCCTGAAGCCGGGAATGGACTCGAGCTTGTCCAGCGTACCACCGGTATGACCGAGCCCGCGGCCAGAGATCATCGGTACGCACACGCCACACGTTGCGAGCAGTGGTGCCAGTATCAATGATACCTTATCACCGACGCCGCCGGTCGAGTGTTTATCTACCCTTGGCGATTTGATACCGGAAAGATCCAGGATTACACCTGAATCCATCATCGATCGCATCAAATAGGTCGTTTCCTTAGGATCTAATCCCTGTAAATATGATGCCATTAAAAAAGCTGATATCTGATAATCCGGGATGTTGCCTTTTGTATATTCAGAAATCAGATATCCTACTTCTTTCGCGCTCAGTTTCTTACCATCGCGTTTTTTTCTGATGATGGCAGATGTATTGAAATGCATATTCATTTGCTGGCTTCGATGAGTCTCTTACATGAGGCGCATTTACCGCACATTTCCTTCTCTCCCAAATAGCAGGAATAGATGAGTGCAAGCGGAGCACTATGCTTTACCCCTAATTGATAGATTCCCTTCTTCGTCAAATCTGCCACATAGCTCTTCACTTTAACACGACTCAATGTACTGTAGCGCAAAGATCTATTTATTGTTTCCATGAACTCCGCAGAATTATCGGGAAATTCGCACGCTTCTTCCCGATTGAACCCGGTTATTATCAACCCGGCCCCGTAGTACTCTGCATAGCAGGCCGCGATGTTAATGAACAGACCGTTACGGTTAGGTATCCATAGACTCTCGACTTTCTCCGTCTTCTTGATATCGGTATTTTTTGAACGCAGCAGCATCAGCCTCTTGAATTCTTCAAAGAAAGGGAGTTTGACCGTCTTATGTTTGATCTTGAGAAACTGGCAAATCTTCTGAGCAGCATCCAGCTCCATGCGGGCGGCACGCTGACCGTAGTCGAAAGTCAGCGCGAAAAGAGGGTCGGTTTCTTTCCTCGCGATCGTAGCACTGACCGTTGAATCCAGTCCGCCAGAAAGCAGAACTACACTCTTAAACTTCATCGGGGGAATATGTTACTGAATAGTTCGGTCCTTCCCAGACCGTGACTGCGACAATGCTACTGATATTTTCCTTTATCCGGTCGAAGAGATACTTCGCAATGTACTCTGCGGTCGCATTGCGTTCTTCAAAAAAAGGAATCGAATTCAAATTCTTGTGATCCAGCTCTTTCAGGAGTTCATCAAGCTGCTTCTTGACGGAGCGAAAATCCACAGCCATGCCGATCTTATCCAGCCTCCCAGCCCCAACCGTTACCTTAACCTTATATGTATGCCCATGAATATCGGCACAATCGCCAATATAACCCTTTACCTGATGGGCGGCTGAGAAATGTCCCTCCACTGACAATTCAAACATGATCTCTCCTTATCGACTTCTCTCAAGTTCCGACAATTTATGCTTCAAGACCTCACGTGCCCTGGCAAAGAAATCCAGAGCTTCATCTTCGCGGTAATCCGGATACGTCCATTCCAGGGGCGTGAACCTCTTCTGTTTGTAGACCAAAGTCACCTCTGCGTATATTCCTCTCCCAAGATATACACGATGCGAGTAATTCTTCGTCGAAGCAAGGATCAGGTTGCTCAAGGAAACGGTTCCCGGATCGATGTTGACCAATCTCCCGCCTTTTTCATTCAAGTGCTTATTTTCAATCTCATTCGTCTTTAGTTTGAATTCGGCAAGTGCATCTGGTAGTATCAGGTCGCCGAATGCAATCCATTGCCTGCTCAAGTTATCACCCATCTCCTCGCAGTAATATTCTGTGTGTCTGAATGGTATACTCGAGGATTTGATTTCTATAGCGCCGAAGATGTTCTCAAGTTCCTTGCATATATCTACATTGAGATCTGGAACGAATATCAAGCCCGTAACCGGTAATGTTCTTTGGGGCTGTTTAATCTCGGCCATTGCATACCTTTACGCACACGCCACATATATACTGGCCGATGCCACGAATCTTTGCAAACTCTTTTAACTTATCGAGACAGGATTGCAAATCGACGCCGTCCTCGGATATGGCGCCGGCCGGACATGCTTCGATGCATTTCCGGCATGTTCCGCAAGTCCTCTCTGAACGATCGTCCACGTTGAATTCCAGATCGGTAAGTACCGTTGCATACCTGACCCGTGCCCCATATGAAGGATGGACCAGTAGCCCGCTCCTACCGATATGACCGAGGCCGGCAGCCGCACCGAGGACTTTGTGCGACACATGACCCTTCTGCTCTTCCCAATCCACGGTCTGAGACGCCGGGATTGCCAGCGAACGCTTCCCGCGGTCCTCGATGAATCTAGCAAGATGAAAAGCTGTTTGATCAAGAATCCAGTTAACGGTCTTGTAGTGATGCTTGTAGAGCAATGTTGGGCGGTCTTCTATTGTTCTGAGCACACCAGCCGAAAGGCGGAAGCCAAAAACCACTGCCCTGGGAAACGAATCTTCTATTTCGGTTCTATCCAGATCCTCGGGGACGGCACCGAACCCGATGATCTTGGCACCAAAATTCCCGAGAAATTCGACTATCTGCTGTCTGTTATCCGACATTGGAGTTTTCGTGTTCAAAACCTACATCATGGCTGAGGATTTTTATTTCGATCTTCATCATCCTCAACCGGACCCACATCTCTATCATCCCCCGAAGATTCTGCACTCTTTTCACCGGGCCCCGGCTCACCCTCTATTTCATCATCACCAAGATCGATGATATCTCCTCCAGCATCGTCATCCAGTGCCTCGGCCCGATCATTTCGAGTACTCTCTCGGGCATCACCATCACCTTCAAAATCAGCCGGTTCGGGCATCCGCAGATCATCTGTTTCGTCAACCTTAACCGACTCAGTCTTTGGCATTTCCGGATAACCACTAATGACCTGTTCACCGAAATCCTCTTCGTTGGGAAGCTCGCTTATATCCTTGATTCCAAAGTAGCGCAGGAACTCCTTCGTTGTCCCGTACTTAATGGGACGACCCGGCGAGGGCAATCTGCCGCAGGTCTTTATCAAGTTCTTCTGGAGAAGTGCGTCCAGCATATAAGTGGAGTCAACGCCCCGATATTTTTCTATTTCTGCCCTGATTATCGGTTGATGATAGGCAACAATCGCGAGCGTTTCCAGAGCTGCCTTTGACAGCCTTTCCTTACGTTTGTGCAGCGCCCCGACCGACTCGGCGAACCTGGGCAGAGTGTAAATCTGAAATCCACCAGCGATCTCTTTTATCCTAAATGCCCTTCCTGTTGCGCTGTATTCACTGTTCAGTTCGTCAATATACGCCCTCACCGTTGATTCGGGCACATTGACGATCTCGGCAATGTTCCTGATTGGAAGCGGCTCGGTCGTTGCGATCATAAGGGCTTCGATTATTTCCTTCGTTGTATTGTCAGCCGGCGTGACATCATCCAGCATGTTGTTTTCGTTCATTCCGATATTATCATCCATTTTTGTCATGATATAGCCTTATCAAGTCACCAACAATTTTATCCCAATTGAATTTTTCGTCAACTGTCTTGAGGGCAGCCCGGCCGAGTGCCTTGCGCAACTTACGGTCTTTGGCCATCCTCTTGATAGCAGCGGCCAGCGCTTCGGGTTCTGCCGGCGGCACAAGAAATCCATTTTTCCTGTCCACCACGATGTCAGTAATGCCTCCGACATTGGATGCGATAACCGGCTTACCGCACGACATCGCTTCAAGCAGAACGACACCCAAACCTTCTGTATCTCCTTTCTCGTCAACAATTGCCGGCAGCACAAGAAAACTGCAGGACGCGTAATACTGATTGAGGGCGTCATCCGAGATTACACCCGCGAATCTCACGCGATGCTTCAAGTCCAGATCAGCTGCCAGCTTCTCGAGCCGACCGCGTTCCGGACCGCCGCCGACAATGACGAGATCATGCGATATTGATCTGTGTACCTTGTGGAATGCTTCGATCAAATACTTCACGCCCTTTCTCGTAACCAGCCTTCCCACAAAAAGGATTTCTTTCTTCTCGGATGATCGTTCGTGACACCGTCCCATTGCCGCGCTGAAGGGAATTATGTGAACCGGCTTTTCGACGACGCCCTCAAGTTCACGTGCGGTATGCGTGGAAATCGCCGTGATCTTGTCCGACTTGTTGATGAGCATCGCGAAAGGTCTGAGCATGAACTTCATCTTTTTTGTGAGTAACCTAATCTCGACACCATAGAAAGAACTGAACAAACGTGCCCGGCAGCATTTCTTTCCCAGAATGCCGAACAAAACATGTGGAAATGGCCAGTGGACATGAATGATGTCGAACTTCTCACTCTTCGCCAGGCGGACGATCGACCACGCACCAAAGAAAAGGTAGAAAAAAGTAAGTATTGCGTTGCCGGGCCCCCGTTTGATACGATCGACTGCGGTTTCTTCGTGGGTCAGCCGCTCGAATCTCTGGAAACAATAACGGAAACGGTAAACCTTCACGCCGTCAAGCACATGAGTACGCAAACCCCGGTAAGACGAAGTGAAAACCGAAACATCGACCCCACGCTCTTTGAGTTTCATGATCAACTCAACGAGCCACGGTGTGATAACATCTCCCTTGAATCGCGGATAAGCCGTGATAACGAAGAGGGTTTTCATTTCAGCCACGGACCACTACCTAACGAACTTCCATTTCAATAGATTCCATATCGCCTGGACTCCGTCTTTCGGGCCAATCTTCTTACCCCGCGCCCGTCCCTTGTACGTGATAGGAACTTCCAATATCTTCTCCTTTTTCTTCAGGATCTTGCAGGTGATCTCGGGCTCGATCTCGAACCTCGAAGAGATGAGACCGAGGCTCCGAAGGAGATCTGTCCGGACAAGCTTATAGCATGTCTCCATATCGGTTAGCCGAGAGCCAAATAGCAGATTTGTAAGCAGCGTAAGCGTCCGGTTGGCATAATAACTGGCCGTCAGAAACTCACCCCTACCCAAAAATCGCGAGCCATAGACCACATTTGCTTTACCATCCTCTATGGGTTTCAACAACCCCGTATAATCCCGCGGCGAATACTCCATATCGGCATCCTGAATTATCACTATATCACCGGTGGCTGCCTTCAGGCCCGAACGTATTGCCGCACCTTTGCCCATATTCCGATCATGCATAATCACTGAAATTCCGGGCTTTCCCTTCAAAAAAGCCCTGGTCCCGTCCGTGGAGAAATCGTCGACGACGATGATCTCTTTGCTGACAGACACGGCCTTAACGGCGGCGATAATCTGTCCAATGTGCTTACGTTCATTATACACCGGAATGATAACGGAGAGCTTCACCTGCCAATTATATCAATATTATTGGGCTTGTAAAGCCACCCGCAATTAAGCAGTAACTCATTCTGAGCCGGAATTAGGTATGATACAACCTGGCTAACCGACATGCATGGGCCTTGCTACGTATCGATATCAGATGTTACCAATGAAATTCAGGCTTACTGCTCACATTCACCCAAGAGATACGAAAGACGCACCCTCAGCGAAACGCAATCCCTACCAGTAATAGATGGACAGACGCCACCCAAGAACCGCCACCCTTGCAGGGTGATGCAGGGTGGCTCAGGAAGCGACCGTGGTTCAGGATGAGCCAGCGACACCTGAATTTCACTAGTATCCGTAATCTCCGGATGGAATATTGAGAGAACTTGGTTCAAATGGCGTTGACATTATCCACGAAATCAGTATAATTGCCTAAGGCGCCATCGTCTAGTCCGGCCTAGGACGTCGCCCTCTCAAGGCGAAGATCACGGGTTCAAATCCCGTTGGCGCTATTTAATGTGATTTTTTACTTGACAGATTTCGACTTTTAAGTATAATAATTTTACGCTTACGGTGGGTTAAGGAGGCTCAATGAATAAAGAGGATAAGATAGACAGCGTAATCGGCAAGAGTACATCGATTCATGGTGACATCAAAGTGAACGGATCAATCAAGGTCGATGGCAAGATCGAAGGAAACATCAATAGCAAGGAAAGCGCACTGATCGGTAGGGAATCTTCTGTCAAAGGTAATATTAACTGTCGCTCGGCCGTCATCGGCGGGAAAATTCACGGTAATATTAATGCTCAGGAAGTCATTGAGTTTCAGAGTGGCGCAGAGATGTACGGTGATGTAGTCTGCAAAGGACTAATCGTCGAGAAGGGTGTCTTCTTTGAGGGGAATTGCCGTATGTCACAGGAAACAAAGGAAAAGCAATAAATGTTACTTAAGCTATATGGTACCCGTGGTTCGGTTCCGGTCTGTACCAAAGAGACCAGAAAACATGGTGGAAACACAACCTGCATATTTGTCGAAGCGAAATCCGGTGATATCATCATCATCGATGCAGGAACCGGTATCCGCCAGTTAGGCAGTGATTTAGTGAGCCGCGGCAAACATAAGCTAAACCTCATTTTCAGCCACTATCACTGGGATCACCTGCAGGGTTTTCCGTTCTTCACACCCATCTTCCTTAAGAGAACGGAAATAACCATTTTTGGTCCATCTGAAGAAATAACAGCCGAAAAGGCCCTTTCCTACCAAATGACAATGCCGTATTTTCCGACCGACATGGCAAGCCTTCCTTCAAAGGTGACATTCAAGAACCTGAAGAAAAAGCTCACCATTGGTAGTGTCGAGATCGACACGATCATCAACAATCACCCGAACCACACGCGCGGCTTCAAATTCACCGAGGGTGGTAAAAGCTTTGTATTCATGACCGACAATGAAGTACATGCCCAGGATGGAAAAACAAGTTACGATGAATTTGTGAATTTCATAAAAGGTGCTGATCTTCTGATCCATGATGCTCAATACACGGACGAAATCTACAAGAAGAGACTGGGTTGGGGACACTCAACATACAGTCAGGTTGCAGCGCTCGCGTATGATACAGGAATAAAAGAATTGATGATCACCCACCACGACCACTCGAGCAGTGACAAGTTCATCGAGAAGAATGTCAAGACAATAAGAAAAAAATACAGGCGAAAAATCGAAGCCGCTGCTGATGGGAAAACACGGCGGTTCTAGTCATATAATTTGTCTCGCAATACACCCCGGCAACAAAAACAAAAATGAAACCTAAAGTAATGATCATCAGGGCTGCTGGAACGAACTGTGACGTTGAAACGCAGCACGCCTTTGAGCTGGCCGGCGCGATCGCCCAGAGGATCTATATAGACGAGATCAGAAACAAAAACCTTCTCGATTATCAAATCATCGCGTTGCCCGGAGGTTTCACTTACGGTGACGATATCGCAGCCGGTAAAATTCTTGCTAACGAGATAAAATACAGATACCGCGACCAGTTCATGAAATTCATAGAAAAAGAGAATCTGATCATCGGCATCTGCAATGGATTCCAGGTTCTGGTGAAATGTGGCATATTACCGGGTATCGAGGCTTACTTCGAAGAACAGAAAGTGAGCCTGGTCGCCAATGATTCGGAGCGATTCGAAGATCGCTGGACATATCTCAAGGTCGAGGGTGCACGGTCGGTATTTACGAAGGGTTCAAAGGATATCATCACACTTCCGGTCGCTCACGCTGAGGGAAAATTCGTTGCCAAAAATAACGCCGTCCTTGAGGAGATGAAGGGATTAACAGTCTTTACCTACGTGAACGAATTTGGGGAAGAAGCACAGTACCCTCAAAATCCGAACGGTTCAACGCTGGGCATTGCCGGCATTGCCGATAGCACGGGTCGGATTCTCGGTCTAATGCCCCATCCGGAACGCCATGTTTCCTATATCCAGCATCCTGATCGCCTGAAGCACGGGAAAAACGGTGAGGGTGACGGTCTGTATATATTCAAAAATGCAGTCAATTATTTTAAATCCTAAATCCGACACGAATTCTACTCGAATCGCTGATTCGACCGTAGAATTCAGTGTCCCTTTGCAAGGTCCATTAGTCGCGGGCGTAACCAGCAAGCAGCGTTAGGTGGGAGGAATCATGTCGAGGGGAGCACCAAACCCTAAACAAATTCCAACACCAAAATTCGAATGTTCCAAACAACGTATTGTGATTTGGTTATTAGAATTTGAGTATTGTCTGGAATTTGGGATTTCGAATTTGTCATTTGCCGAACGGAGCGAGGATTGATGAATGATTACATAACCGATCATCCGATCCTGCAATTCACCCACGGAAAGAAAGTCAAATTCTATTTCGAGGATGAGGAACTCGAAGGTTATGAAAACGAACCTGTTGCCGCCGCACTTCACGCTGCCGGCATAAGGGTACTCTCTTTTTCAGAGAAGCGTAGACGACCACGTGGCTTCTTTTGCGCGGTGGGGAAATGCTCATCATGCCTGATGGAAGTCAACGGGCGACAGAATGTCATGGTCTGCATGGAGCCACTCCGTGCTGGCATGAAAGTACGGCGTCAAAAAGGAAGATCCGATGACGGATGACAGATATCAGAAGGCGGATAAGATAATTGATATTTGTGTTATCGGCGGGGGACCGGCCGGACTTCAAGCGGCGATCGTCGCCAAGGAACTCGGGGGCAACGTATTGATCGTTGATGATAACCCGATTCTCGGTGGGCAACTCATCAAACAAACGCATAAATTCTTCGGTTCGAAATTACACTATTGCGGGGTACGTGGCATCGACATCGCAACGATCTTGAGTGATCGCGCCAAGGAATTGGAGATCGAGGTCATAAACGACGCTACGGTCGTCGGATATTATGACAATGATACACTCGGCATCCTAAGGCATGACAACCTCTTCTCTCTTAAAGCAGAACGTTACATTTTTGCCACCGGAGCAAGCGAGAACATGCTTGCATTTGACAACGCTGATCTGCCTGGCGTGTACGGCGCCGGTGCCGTCCAGACGATGATGAACGTCTACGGCGTCATCCCGGGTAAGCGCGCCCTCGTTGTCGGCTCCGGCAATATCGGACTGATCGTCCCGTACCAATTAATCCAGGCCGGAGTAGAAGTCGCAGCAATCGTAGAAATAATGGATAGATTCGGTGGATATTATGTTCATGCCGCGAAAATCAAGCGGGCAGGCGTGCCTATCTATCTTAAGCATACGGTAATAGAAGCCAAGGGCAAGGACCGGGTCGAGGCTGCCGTGATATCAAAAGTCGGTGACGACTACACATGTCTTCTCGGTACCGAGAAG
>CP070802.1:1821822-1836699 GCA_020343595.1 Caldifarciminota bacterium
TCAGGAACCTGGCGTCTATAATATTGTGTGGTCAGGGCTTGATGACCAGGGCCGTCAGGTCGCGAGCGGCGTCTACTTTTGCCGGCTTGAAACCGACGACCACAACGCCATCAAGAAAATGACCATACTAAGGTGAAAAAATGGGTCAGGTTGTTTATGTTCTTTCGATATCCGCGGCCTGCAATAAAGCAAACAATGAGTGCTTTGCCAAATTCTCATCTATTTGTACAGGCGTGCCATGGTGAGGTATACAACGGCCCAGGCACTGCAGTTCTTTGAGATGAGAATGTTGTCTTGCAGGTCAGGAGTAACTCAAAGTCGACAGAGGCAACCTGACCCGATGAAGAGAAGAAAAAAACCCAGCAGGTTAGGCGTAACAAAGGAGTGAACAGTGAGATATTCTAAGATACTATTAGTGGCAGCAGCGTTTATGTTGATCCTTCCATTGCCAATAGATGCCTCGGCAATACATGATGCGGTGAACGATAATAACGTGGAAGCAGTGACCGTGCTGCTCGATGGTGACCCAACAATCATTAACGATCGAGACGCCGATGGAATGACGCCGCTCAATCTTGCCGCGATCAACGGGAATTACGACATCGTCAAAGAACTCCTGGAGCGAAACGCCGACATACATATCGGCGATATTGATAACAGCCAGCCCATCCATCTGGCGGCGATCAGCGGGAATATACAGATCGCTAAAGCGCTACTCGCAAGCGGTGCTGATGTCAATGAACAGGACAACAACGGCGCAACGCCGCTCGGTTTCGCCGCAGGCAGAAGGCATACCGATATGGTCAGGTATTTGCTCGAAAGAGATGCTGATGTCGGGATCCGCAATACACAGGGCATGACACCACTTTTCTACGCCGGTATACCTGAGATCGCGGCACTAATGATCGACAACGGTGCTGATGTCAATGTGCGCTCAAACGACGGCACCACGCCCCTGCTTGCCGCAACATGGCGGGGGCGGGTTGAACTGATCCGGTATCTCCTGGAAAGAGGAGCCGACCCGAACGTGTTCAACGATGCAGGAATATCTCCACTATTAGCCGTGCACGGCGACAATGTTCTTCCAATCGCAACCATGTTGATCGACAAAGGTGCTAAGGTTGATGTCAGGAGCGACCAGAACGAAACCCCGCTTCACAATATCGCCTGGAGCGGTTCAGTGGAAACCGTTGAACTGATGCTGGCAAATGGTGCCGACATAAACGCCGTTAACGATGCCGGTTGGACACCGCTTTGTATGGCAGCTCTCTCTAACGCCGAGATCACCAAATACATGATATCAAAGGGGGCAGCAGTCAATCCCCATCCGCCGGAAGATGCGGAGGAATGTCCGTGCCGGGTTGCATTCCAGACGCCGCTACACTGTGCGGTACGCAGTGACAGCATAAGCACTGTGCAAGCACTCGTCGAAAATGGGGCAATGGTCAATGTTGTCGACCAGGAAGGTCTCACCCCGCTCCATGTCGCGGTAAGACACGGAAATCCTGCAATCGTACGATACCTGCTCGACCATGGTGCCGTGATCAACGTTATGGAAGATCACTACGGCGCGAACGAGATGCACGTCGCGGCCGCAACCGGGCAGAAAGACATCGCCGCGCTGCTCATCGAGAACGGTATTGACCTAGGCGCCAAGGACAACGACGGGAAAACTCCCCTGTACTACGCTACATATCACGGTTTTGATGGAATATGCAGCATGCTGATCGAGAATAGCGATTCACCAGAGAAATTAAGAAAACCTCAGAGTAGCCAAGAGCTACTTGACAAGAAACTCGAACGAGGTGAAGCTCTGATCTGGCATCTCGGACACAGCGGTTGGGCGATCAAAACTCAAAAACATTTAGTAATTTTTGATTATAATGCGCCTTCGCGATCGATCCCGCCTGATGCTTCGCTATCAAGTGGATATATCATTCCGTCTCACATAAAAGGTCAAAATGTCACGGTCTTCGCCACACATGAGCACGGCGACCACTATGATCCTGCAATCTTCAACTGGCAGGAGGAAGTCGAAAGCATCCAGTTTGCACTGGGATTCCAGCCTCGCGATGTCGAATATGAATATGTCTATGCTGCCCCCCGTAGCGAAACGAGACTCAAAGATATGGCCGTCACGACAATACGATCAAACGACGGCGGGTCAGGTTTTCTCGTCGAGGTTGACGATGTCGTGATCTTCCACCCGGCCGATCACGCCAACCCCTCCATGGAGATGTCGGAAAACTATACAGCGGAGATCGATGCCATCGCCAGCATGAACAAGGATATTGACCTTGCCTTTGGGCCGATCCTCGGCTGCAGTCTCGGGACACCCGAGTCAGTGCAGATCGGTGCCCACTATATCATCGAGACGCTCAACCCTATGGTATTCATGCCCATGCACTCGGGTAACACAACATACCGCTACCGTGATTTTGTCGAAGACGCTGCTGGAAAGGACTACGACACGCAACTTACCTATGCTCTTATCAGTGGTGATAGGTTCCTGTACAGTCAAAGCAGAATAACAAAGGTCGAATAACCATGGCACGAAAACATTAGAAAGAATCAAAACAACAAATGTATATAATCAACGTGCTCGATATTTTGAGCAGGAGTAGTTGTATGATGACCATCTTTATGACGTATTTTGCTTGTGGATTCATGGCATTAGCCTTTTGCGCCCAATACTATGATATAACATTCAATACATACCAGGAGATGCGGGAACATCTTGGCGAACTCTACTCCCACGACAAGTTCAGCGAAGCTGCTGATCTACTGATCTGGGCGCGGGAAGAATTTCCCGACTATCTCTTCAACAACACCTACAATCTGATCTTGATGTACATCCGCATGGAGCAATATGAAAAAGGTATTAACGCATTACAGTATGCTCTGGATCGGGGCATATGGTACTCGCCTTTTCTCTTTGAGGCCGAACTCTGGAAGCCGCTCACCGAACTGGAAGGCTTTGAAAACATCCGCACTCAAAACGAGACCCTTAGAATGAAGGAGCAGAAAAAAGCGAAACCAGACCTCCTTGTTGTCACACCCGACAACTACGTGCCGGAAAAGACCTACCCGCTATTCATTGCGCTGCACGGCGGGAGTGAAAATATCGAAATATTCAAGGGACGCTGGAAATCCCAAAGAATGTCCCAGGAATTCATCACGGCATACCCCCAATCGTCGCAAGTCATTGTGCGGAACGGTTTCTGGTGGCATGGTGATATAGAACTGGCAAGAAAAGAAATCGCCGAGGCTTATCAAAAAATAGTCAGCGAGTACACGGTCGATAGAGAGAATGTAATAATTGGTGGTTTCTCTTCAGGCGGCCTGGCAGCTCTCGAGATAGTGCTGTCGAACGTGATCCCGGTGACCGGCTTTGTCGCTCTTTGCCCTGACTGGCCCGAGAGTTTCACAAGCGAGAATGTCAAGGATGCGAAGAACCGTGGTGTACAAGGCGTTTTGATCACCGGCAAAGAGGATGAAAGGCATGAACTACATAACAGGATGGTCGGCATTTTAGAAAGCGAAGGGCTGCCCCATAATTATGTAATACTTTCGGATCATGGGCATAACTACCCGGACGATCTCGACAAATTGATCGATCAAGCCATTGACCAAATTCGCTCCATTGGTATAATAGAAAAATAGCAGAAGGAGGTTACATGGAGGAGATGATCGCATATTGCGGGCTGGTTTGTACTGGCTGTCCTGCATTCATAGCAACACAGAACAACAGTGAAGAAGAACGCCAGAGGGTTGTGGAAAAATGGTCTTCTGAGCAGTATCCCCTGGAGGCCAAAGACATAAACTGTGACGGGTGTCTGAGCTCCGGTGGGAGGCTGCTCAAATTCTGCCATGAGTGTGAAGTGCGTGCCTGCGGATTCGAACGCGGCGTCGAGAACTGTGCCCATTGTGATGATTTTGCATGCTCGAAACTCGAGAAACTCTACAGCATGATAGATGGAACAGAAGCCAGGGAACGCCTGGACAATATCAAAAGAAATATCAGTTAATACCCTGCAGTTGGGGTCAAATTTCTTTCTTGACTTTAACTAATCACTGTCCTATACTCCTGAACACCTGAAGAAAGGAGGATTGTATGAAGAAAATGGTTTTCCTGCTCGTATCACTTGCCCTCATTGTATCGGTAGTCGCATGCGGACGTAAAGTCATGGTGCCGCCAAGGATCGATCTCACTCAGCATGAAATCATCGGTATCATCCAGTTCGAGTCTGACAGCAAAGGAGAACTTGCGCCGCTAACCACTAGGAAGTTTACCGAAGCGATACGCCGTGATCAGGAGATGATCAGGATCATCGACCTCGGCACCGAAGCCGAAGTGCTGAAGGAGATCGGCCACGACAGATTGAACAAAGCGGCTTTTCAGGAGATCGGCGAAACGTACGATGTTGCGACCGTTTTTGCGGGTGAGTTGCTCGTCTCTGACGTGCGCCCGGACATTTCCATCGCTCTGATATTCACTGCCGGCATGTCGGTCTCGGCTGAGGTGGACGCGACCCTCGATGTCCAGATGGTCGAAACAGAAACCGGCGCGTCGTTATGGAACACGTCGGTCACCAAGACAGAAGAGATCGCCAATGTTAATATCTGGGAAGGCGGAGTATTTGTCTTCGATGCTGAAGACCCGGAAAAAGCATACGGCAAGCTCGTCCATGCACTCGTCGAAGACGCATCCCAGGATTTCCGTGTAACCTGGCGGAGGGAATAGCACCGGAAAAACACACGCCACCTCACCACCCTCTGTCATTGCGGAGACTCACTGTCTTCTGTCATTGCGAGACGCCGCACCACCCCCCGTCATTGCGAGCTGCCGCAGGCGGCGAAGCAATCTCCCGAGATGCCCTACGCTTAACGCAATACGCAATTACAATAACCGCGTAACTACTTCTTACTTCTTACCTCTAACTTCCTAGTTCTCAGTTCTTAGTTCTAACTTCCCAGTTCCTACTTCTTACTTCCTAGTTCCCAGTTCCAAATTCCTACTTCTTACTTATAGTGTTATTAATCTTCTACCGTACCAGCAGCACCTTCTGCGACGTACTACAATTGCCTGCGACTAATTGAACAAAGTACACACCACTGCTCAACTGCCTGCCATGATCGTCGCAACCATTCCACACTACACTGGATACTTGATTCTCGATGCTTGATACTTGATTAAACGACTTTACCAAACGTCCGGTAGCGTCATAGATAGAAAGCCCCATGCGCTCTGCTCCATGCTCTATGCCAAAGCTGACAGTCGTCAGCTTTGTGAACGGGTTCGGGCTGACCTGCAGCGACAAACGCACGGTCGTTGAAGGAATTAACTCTCCAATACCGGGACTCGTTAGCCAGGGATCGAAATCAACGTAAGTACTCACCATGGAACCCGTACCCGGGCCTGCACCACTCGGACCGCTCGCATCTCCCCACCAATTATATTCGGCATCGATGGTGTCTGGGCCATAGTTATATACGCCATAGCCTACGTTATCGACTATATTGCAGTAATTTATTTTCGTGTCTGAATCTGCAGATTGTACACCCCAGGTTGAATTCCCGGATATGACGCAACTGTCAATCGTCGCCGACGAGTTGTTATAGCAGCCAATGCCGCCACCATAAAGTGACGCCACGTTATCCGTGATTGTATTCCTTCTCACCAATGGTTGTGTCAGACTATCAATAGAGATTCCTCCTGCGTAAGGTGCCGTATTCGCGCTGATTAGGTTTCCAATGATCCTTGGCGCTGAGCCAAAAGCCATATCAATACCACCGCCACCACCATTACTTCCTGTACCCGCTGTGTTATTGAAGATCGAGTTATCCATAATAATCGGATGAGAATTATCAAAGCATTCAATGCCTCCTCCCCAAACAGCTGTATTATAGCAAATTATGTTATCTGCTATCATCGGAGAGGAACTTATGCACAAGATACCTCCACCCTCAGCGCCCCAGTAAGGATCATTGAATCCAGTACCGTTGGTTATTGTAAAACCCTTTATTACTGAGTTCGTGTCCTCACCGCTGATGAACATCACCACGCTGCCAGTGTCAAGGTGCGTCGGACTGCTCCCGTCGATTATAGTGGTATCAGCCCCATACTCACTCATTACCGTCATCGCCATGCCATGAAAGTTGAGGTTCTCGGTATAAGTACCTGCACCCACGAGTACCGTATCACCGGTCGCGCACATATCCATACCGTCCTGAATTGAGTTCAGCGTGGAGTCTGGATGGACATACCAAGTGGTTGCATTGGCAATACAGAACAAACAAAACACCGCTACAATGCATGAGATATACGATTTCATACATCCCCCTCTAGGACTTCATTGTCCCTTCATCTACAGTCATCTATCCTAACTTGTGTTAGAAACTACAATCGAAATATCCCTTACCCTTCTGTTTATCCTACGTTATCTGCCCGATATGTCAATAACGGATGTTACACTTAAGCCTTAACAATTATGACATCAAGGGGTAATCAATTTTTCTATAACCTGCAACTAATCACTTCTTATTTATTATGATATTGTGTTATCTGAGAAGCAACAACTTCTCGGCCGTAGTACAATTGCCGGCGACTAATTGTACAAAATACACACCACTGCTCAGCTGCCTGTCATGGTCGTCACGGCCATCCCACACTACACTGGATACTTGATTCTCGATGCTTGATACTTGATTAAACGACTTTACCAAACGCCCTGTAGCATCATAGATAGAAAGCCCTATGCGCTCTGCTCCATGCTCTATGCCAAAGCTGACGGTCGTCAGTTTTGAAAACGGGTTCGGGCTGACCGTCAAGTTCAGGCCAGTATCATGTACAGTGTATCCTTCGTTCTCGGTCACACCGGTAATCGTAACATCAACATTACCCCAGATATCGCAAGCTGAGCCAGAACCCTGCCCCCACGTGACAACGTAATTGCTGTCCGAAACAGCGACGGCTGGCCACCACCGTTCCTGCATTGTATTGTCGCAGATCATGAAATTATCGCCCAGGAGTGATCCGTCGGTACCGATGAACTGACCATAGATCTTCTGTCCAACAAAATTCTCACCGGTCTGCCATACAACCAGGTACTTTGTGCCGTCAAAGACCACATCGGCCCACCGGTGGCAGCCACTGCCCAGCACAATATCAATTTGCCCGCCCAGAAGAGAACCCTGGGTAGACACAAGTTGACCGTGCAACTCGAGTGCTGGATAGACGCCGGAAAACCAGGTGACGAGATAACTGGTGTCGCCAAAAGCAATATTCGCCCCGCCCGCTGGCGGCGAGGCGATGACGAAGACATTGCCTTCGGGCTGACACTGACTATTGAGGAAGCGGCCGTATATTGGACCGCTTGACTTAGGCCAGACCACAAGACAGCGGTTCCCGTCATACGCGATCTTTGCCCGGTATTCGCTCGTTCCCGTCCCACTGGAGATACAGGCTCCGGTGTCGAGCACTACGCCTTCAGGCGTCACCCGCGCCGCGGCAAGGTAATAGTAACTGCCTCCGAAATTATTATCGCTCCATACAACGATATAGTTATCACCATCGAAAACGACTGCCGGATATGTCTGAATGAGCAACTTGGGGCAGATCTCCAGGGAATTTATTGTATCCAGTTCAGGAGTGACCCGCACTCCTATTATCTCTCCCAGAGTTCAACAGTGATTGCGCGTGACGACGAGAAGATTGGTACCGTCAAATGCTACATCGCAGCTGTAACCAGCGCTGTCCACATAGAGAGCGCGGCCGGATGGATCGAGCACTGTTCCGTCGGTCGTGACCCGCGCTCCATAGAGCGACAGAAGCGGCAGGTGCCGTTGATCGATCCAGAACACGTAAAACATGTCATTGGCATAACAGACCGATGGGTATCCAGTGTAATTTGGTGCAGTACTTACTGGAAAGTCACTACCGACAAGCATAAGGAGAAATGTAATCAACATAAGTAAGTATAGATTAACAATGACGGGTGTCAATACGTTTCGAACGACACGGTCTGTAGATGTCTTATCCGTATAAAAAACCTTTCTTCAAACAGAACGCCCATTGACAAAGCTCTGAACTGAGGTAAACTGGGTATATTCAGGGGGGAGGTTCATCCCTTTCCTCAATCGCAAGGAGAAATAAGAGTCTTAAAAAGGGGGTAATTCCATGAAACAATTTAAGTCATACTTTACGATAGCAACTCTGGTAACAAGTTTGCTTGTCTTGAGCAACATTGCTTTCGCCCAACTGCCGAGTCTGCCAAAAATACCAAAGGACGTTACAGAGAAGATCCCAGACCTGGGCAAAATGACCGAGGGTGAACCGCCAATAACCTCAAGCATAAAGGATGCAGTGACCGGCATTTCGTTCCTCGATGACTTTGACCCGCCCGTGTTCATCCCCATGACCGTGCTGCCCCGCACCACGCAGGGTGCATTTATCCTCGAGCGGCCCGGTCTTTACGCGTTCACGGCAAAGAGTTACTGCCTGAAGGCAGGGACATACGCGCCAACAACCGGTGACGGTTACATACTCGCGCCCCTTGCCGGGCCGAAAAGCGCTCCGGTACGCAAACTCCTCCACGCTACGTACACGCATCCCGATATCACACAGCGAGAAATACAGGTACTCTTGTGGGCGATCATTGCCCGGACCAAGATCAGCGATATGCCGCGCAACTACCAGGTGACCGCAGCGAAGGTACTGTCGCCCAAAGATATCTTCGAACTGAATAACGGCGCGCTCGGTCTCGTCCCCGAAGATATGATGGATGAAGCCTTCAGGGGAGTATCACCGGCAGTTCGCACCATACTCGAAGCAGAAGCCCGCCTGCGTACCAAGATGACCCAGGGCGAGACAAGCTATGAAGAACTGGAAGAAATTGCGGTTCGTTTTGGCGCCGCACCGGCAAGTGAAGACGATGTAGATATTCCATGGGGACGCTGGTCGTTCCATCCGGATGGTTATTTCATTCGCTTCCTACCCAGGGGTTATACAAGTAATAACATCCAGGTCTACGTACCCCGTGACTGCCTGATCGAAAAAGACAACCTCGGCCGCATCACGGCGGTCTGCGATCGTAATTCCCAGCGCATTGAGATCGAATACGCGGAGACTCCAAGCCCACTTGTAATAGCCGGCGATCGACAAGTCCGTGCCTATAAATTCAAGAAAGTTCGCTTCATAAACAGAATGACCATCCCGCCCGAGATGACCACTGAGCTTGTTGCAGACTGGATAAATACCGGTTACACACTCGTCGGTACACCGGCTGGTAATGGCAAACCATCTTATAATGCAGCATACCCCGGCCTGGACGACCGCTATGAAAAAGCAACCGCCTCATTGGAGGACATCGATCGCATTGACCAGCACTTGAAAATTCAGGGCAGCACATCCGACCTCGTTAATCTCTTTCATCTAAAATACGCGCTGCTCGACATCGTGGACAATGATCGCAGCGGTAAGCACACGTGGGCGCGTTATCACGTTGACCTTGTGAGCAAGGTATGGCAATACGAATTCTCAAGGCGGGCAGGCACCTTTGTCTGGGGTCAGAATTCAGACGAATCGAAAAATCCATTAAGGACCCTCTTTGGACACATCGAACGGTTTCTCTACCCCTGGTCCTTTGCAAACGCTGCAGGCAATGCCAAGCCGACGCTCGACAACACCGGAAACTCATCCATGCCCGGCTCGACCGGAAAGCAACGCGGCGGGAATTCAAATACTGGTGAGGCAGATCCGTGCGCACAGGTGCAACAAGCACTCGATTTCGCCAGGAACGTGAAACAGGCCTACGAAAATGTCGATCCTTCGAAATACGCAGATGGCGACGCTTACAATGATGCGGTGATCGACGAGCTAAATAACGTTCTAAATAAGAACGGTCAGGCTTCGGCAAATCCGAGCAGCCCGGAGAACGCGCCGATGGGTACGCACCAGACCAATTGCGACCTGGCTCCGGGCGGCACCGGCGACGCATATAATAAAGACTGGGCTGTATACGATAACAGTACTGCTCAGATGTTCGAAGATCACATAAGGAATACACGTTTCAACAACGGCCCGGATATCCTCTGGAGAGGTGCGCGCGCGCATGAGCAGGTTCATATGAACACGTGCCGGGACAAGACTAGCGGCGGCAATAAGAATGGCTACAAGGACTACATGGATGACCCGGCAAACCGGCAGAAAGACGAAGTCGCCGCGTATGATGAGCAGATCGCAAAACTACAGGCCTGGTTAGACTGGAAATGCAAATAAAACCGGGGACAGACTAGAAGAGTTGTTCTTCTTCGAAGTCCTCGCCGTTCTCATCACGCTCGCGGTCAGGCCGATAGCGGTTGAAATTAAAGGTCAACGTGAACATCACAATCGGCGATTTCCGACTAAATTCCATATATGAGTAGAAATCACTACCCTCACTCGTGAATTCATGTCTGGCCGTACTGAAGATATTCCGCAACCGTAAAGTTGCGGATAGCTTCCTGTTCCACAAGTCCTGTCTGATCGCGGCATTCGTGGCAAAGAATCCTTCGCGCCGCCCTTGGGAGGAAACAGAAGGGCTGTAGTAAATATTATTAAGCTGTACCCTCGTCGATTTTGTGAGTCGGAACGTCGCATTGACCCTTGTGTTCCAGTTGAAACTCTCGCGAGAGAAATCCTCGCCGTACAATGTTCCCTCTATTCGGTAATCGTAAATATCACCGGTCAGATTGACGTTCAGCCATTTGAACAGATCCCAATCGAGCATTGCTTCAGCACCGAATGAATAGTCTGTTCCGACGTTCTCCACCGAATGTAATATGATGTTCTCGTCATACACTGACCGGACACGCTCGACCTTGTTCTCGGTCTCCCGGTAGTATCCTTCAAGCGAAATGAAGTTCCGCCCGAAATGCTTCTGGTAGCCAATTTCATAAGAATTGATATACTCTGGTATCAAATTCGGATTGCCGACTCGCACATTATACGCATCCATCCACGTCTGAAAGGGTTCGAGTTCCCAGCCCCTTGGGCGGTTGATCCGGCGCGTGTAGCTTGCCATGACCTCGTGTTCGGCCGGGAACTTATACGATACATGAGCGGTCGGGAAGTAATCCCAGCGGTCGATCTCGAAACTCTCATCTTCACCGATCAACTCGATGAACCGGTAAGTGTATTCACCCCGCAGACCTGCCTGATAGCCGAAATCATTCCACTCGCCTTTGTATATCCCATAAAGCGCGTGAATATTGTCATCATACTCAATAGTGTGGCTGAACTCTGGCCTGAATTCATATTGACCGGTAAGCGTGTCATATTCGAACATTTCTGTGCTGTCGGTCGTGCGGTACACGCTGCCCTGATATCCCGTTTCCAACATGTTGGTCTTCAATACGGGGATTGCATAATCAAGATTCGCACGCAGCCTTTGCGAAGGTCCTTTTTCCGTGGTGATGACACCATAGTTTATCAGCCCATTTTCATCGAACAGTTCGGTCATTGATTCTTCATCCCCGCTACGTCTGCTCAGCATAACGTGACCCTTCAGGTTATGCTCTTTCACACCGATTGTACGTGTGTAATCGGTGTTCAACGAAACGTAGTTACCGCCACGATCCATACTCGTTTCACTTATGTAAAGATCATGTGTATCACCCGGCTCGGTCCATTCGTCATAATTCCGCACCGCAGTGTTACCCCCGTCCCTTACGCCATAACGCCCTGAAAAACTCAAAACATCTTTGGAGCTAAGATACAAATCAATACCACCTCTCAGACCATAGAACTTCCTCTGCCAGCTCATGTCACCACTCGAATTAATGAACGACGTCGTGTCGCCGGATGTCGTCTGGTTCTCCAGAATGATCGAACCTGGGTACGTCTCGTCGCGGTAGTTCGCGCCGACGTAAACATTGAATTTCTCCATACGATGGTTCACCAGAAAATCAGCGCCGTATTTATCGTCGAGTCCAATATTGGCATTCGCGATCCCATTCGTTCCCTGTGCCTTTTGCTTCTTCATCACAATGTTGATTATACCGGCAATGCCGCTGGGGTCATATTTTGCCGAAGGATTCGTGATGATCTCGATGTTTTCTATCGCATTTGCCGGGATCTGTTGCAGAGCATCATCGGGTTCCAGGACGGTCGGCCGGCCATCGATCAGCAGCGTGAAATTTGTACTGCCGCGCAGCGTAACATTGCCCTCGACATCGACCGTCACCGAGGGTACGTTTTCAAGGACGTCGACCGCTGTTCCGGATGTCGCCGTGTAGTGTTTACTGACGTTGATTACTTTTTTATCGATCTTGAACTCGACGGCCGGTTTGTCGCTCGTCACGTCAACACCTTCCATCATTAGTACAGCTCGTTCCAATTCGACCGTACCCAATCGCACGCCCATGTCCGGAGAAACTACTCCGACCGTATCGATGATAGTTGGATAATACCCCATGAAAGACACTTCTAATCTATAAATCCCGGGCGTGACACCCATCAGCCTGAACACACCGTCAGCGTTTGTTGTCGAACCCGTGATCTGCTCATTGCCATCAATATCAAACAAAACAACATTCGCATATTCGAGCGGTGACCCGAGTTGTGCATCGACTACCCGTCCAACGATCATGCCTGCGGGAACCGCTCGCTCATCCGCCGCAAATCCGCCTGCCGAAATTGCGAGCAATAAGATAACTGCCACAATCCCGTGACTATTCAATATCCTGCCCATTCTTCTCTCCCTTTTCAGATGCCATATCCGAACCATTTGTTTATCCTTGACTATTATCATTTTAGACACCAGATATACTCAAAAAATTGTGTTGTTCTATGTCTCTTGAAACAGCATTAAGTGTGGAGTATAAACGAAAATATGGGTGATTCAAGCTTCAAGTTGAGTGGCGCGATCAGCGAGGCTCCTCGTTATCGCCAAACTTACCCTTCATATTCTCCCAATCAAGGTTCTCGTCCAGGAAGTTGTGCATAAATTCGCTCGTCATATACGGACAAACATTTCTCCTGGCAATACGGTGTATGTTTAGAAGATGCCTCACCGAGATATTGTCCGTCGTGATGTTCTTACCTCTTGTACCGCAGGCGAGCATGAGCGAAGGCCTGAGCCGGTTATACGTGCCGCCCAATGCTCCTTGCGAAGCCGGAGTGTTCACCAGGATCCGCCCAGCATTTATCGATGAAGAGAAATACCGTATCTTCTCTTCATCAGTCGAGAAAATGCTCGCCGTGTGCCCCAATCCGCCGTGGCGATTGATCCTCCGGCAGAGTTCGATCGCCTGCTCAAAATTATCCGCCACATATAATGCAAGTATTGGCGCCAGTATTTCCAAAGAAAGCGGTGACTGAATGCCGACTTCTTCAAGCGGTGCAATCAAAATACTCGTATCAGGCGGCACTTTAAACCCGGCCATTTCAGCGATCGTCGCGGCCGATTGACCGATCACTTCCACTTTCATGACCTTAGCTTCACTGTTGAACGCCACTGGTTCGAGCCTCTTGATCTCATCTTGCGACAGGAAATATGCCTTGTGTTTCTTGAATTCTTGAGTTACATCATCAACGTTATCACTATTTACCACAACCGCCTGCTCGCTTGCACAAACCGTCCCGTTATCAAACGTCTTTGACAACACGATCTGTTCAACAGCAAAGGGAATATCTGCGCTCCGGCCAATATAAACCGGAACATTCCCGGGACCGATACCGATCGCAGGATTACCTGATTTCTGTGCGGCGCGCACGAGTTCTACTGAACCGGTCGCCAGTATGAGGTTTATACGAGGGTGTGACATCAACTGCATAACCTCATCGCGGGTCGTCGCCTTGATCCACTGCACGCACTTTTCCGGTGCTCCGGCTTCGAGCGCCGCCTCGTAGAGCAGACGACATGCTTCAACCGAACATTTTCGTGCCGAACCATGGGGCCTTATTATGATTGGATTCCTCGATTTCATCGCGATCAATATCTTAAACAGCACGGTTGAACTTGGATTAGTAATAGGGGTTACCGCGAAAATCGGTCCTACCGGCGCGGCCACCTCCACGACCCCCTGTTCCCTGTCCTCGTTGATGACACCGACTGTCTTCATATTCTTGATGTCCTGATAAACGTATTGCGTCGCAATTACGTTCTTGATTACCTTATCCTCCCACTTGCCCAATTTGGTATCGTCGTATGTGATTTTAGCAAGCCGGACACGGTTGTTGAAACCTGCCTTGAATACTGCTTCAACGATGCGATCGGTCTGCTCCTGGGTGTAGTTACGAAAAGCCTCGGCTGCATTCACAGCATCGGCGACTATCTTGTCTATATCCAACCCCGGCGTACGGTAGCTCTCCTTCATAGTAGTATATATAATAGAAAATTCCCGCGCATTGTCAATCCATTACCGATGGGGTCAAATCTTCACATGTCACATAAGTAACCCATACCCATATGCTGCTAGTGTACAGCACAGGAAATTTGCTGCGAGAACCATACGCCAACAAGAAATAAGTTCTTGTGAATTGTGAAGATTTGACCCCAATACTAAACAGAAGGGAGCGGTGAAACCGCTCCCCACTGATGCACAAAGAACACACAACAACTTCTTACTTATTATGTTATAAAGTTATTTCACGAGCAGTACTTTCTCCGTCGCACTGAGATCACCGGCTTCCAGCTTCACAAAATAAACACCACCGGCCAACTGTCTGCCATTGTCGTCCCGACCATCCCACAACACACTGGATGCTTGATTCTGGATACTTGACACTTGATCAAACGACTTAACCAAACGTCCGGTAGCGTCGTAGATACAAAGCCCTATGCGCTCTGCGCTATGCTCTATGCCAAAGCTGACGGTCGTCAGTTTTGAAAACGG
>CP070802.1:1836799-1851055 GCA_020343595.1 Caldifarciminota bacterium
CGACCACCAATTACGTATATTGAATCACCCTCGCCCACAGAAGCACAACCGCTGCCAGAAAGTGGTTGGGGAAGAGGGCTTCTTGTTGACCAGATAGGCCAACTGATTATCACGGATACAAACACAACAATTGATGTACACATATTACCTCCCACGTCTTCTGAACATGTACTTATAGAATTACTTCTACTTGATCTTTGTCAGTAGGGCAATCATAGCGTTTAGTGAATCAAGCTTCTTACTGTTTACTCCACAATCCCATGATATTGCCTGAGGGGTCGGTGAAAATGCCGTAGAAGCCGAACTCAGGCGAAATGGCCGTCTTGTCCTTGACTTTCTTGCCACCGGCTGCTTCTATCTCACCCAGTTTCTTCGGGATATCTTCCACCTCAATGTACAGTACGACGCCGCCCTCTGAAGGTTTACTCTCCTCAGTGAAACCGCCTCCCTGGTTGTCACCCGTAGTGAACATCACGTAACCAGGCATGTCTTCGTTCATTTTCCAGCCGAAGATCTTGGCATAAAAGTCTTTGGATTTCTGTGCGTCTGTCGTTGGGATCTCTATGTGATTAAAACCATGCATATTTCCTCCTTCTTGATGAAGTATAATACAAGAGCACGTACGATGTCAAGCAAAGAGCATGGGGACGTCTTGACATGTGCATCCATATCGGTAGACTTGCATCTAAAGTGTAGATAGGGAGGATAGATGAAGAATGTCTTATTGTGTATGTTGTTACTCTGTTTTCTGATGATGAACTGCGGCGGGGAAGAGGAGACGCGTCTGAATGCATTCTTCGGCCAGCAACCCGAAGGTGGCAGTCAAATCACAGAACTCACTTGTGTTGTAGTCGGACGACTGGAGGGCGGTGATACCCCTATCCAGGCGAGGTTAGAGGGGTGGTGGGCTGAGGATATCGGACAGAACGAGGAACTGTATGGATACGATACCTGGACGTTCAGAACTCAGGAATATGAAGAGCTTCGTATTATTGTGCAAGCACCAGCAGGCTATATCTTGATGGGAAATTTCTGGTTTTATTGTTTCTGGACCGACGAAGACGGGACTCATAACGAGATATGGAGCGATACGGCGTATTGTCATCAGTGATCCAATAAACACGTGGGGATATACATTACATTTTAACATTTTGTCCTTATTTCGCGTGCTCGTCCAGCCAACTGCTGTTTGAAGTCCTGGCATGAATAGAGCTTTGTTTCAAAAACGCAAAAATGTAATGCCTGTCCCCAGGTTACTGTGACGTCAGCTGGTATATACAGCTTCAGATATATTTGTCGATTGCCTGTTTGTAACCGAAATTGAGCAAAAAGTGAATGAACCAGAGCCGTTTGGGTCTGGCTAATCTTTTGAGGATTGACGTATAGGAGTAACACTCCTTCCATGCCCATGTGCAACCCTCAATCAATTTCTCACGGGACATGAGTTTTGGTTCGAAAACTAATGAACTATATCTGTTCCAGTCTTTGCTGATCAACCTTTTCTCGTTCAATAGTTTCCAATAAACTTGCGTTCCTGGAAATGGTGTGAGAATGGAGAATGATACTGAGTCAAGCCGATTTCGCTTCACGAAGTCCACTGTGCGTTCGAAGATACTTTCGTCATCATGGTCAAATCCAAAGATGAAAGCGCCGTGAATTGCGATTCCACGATCGTGTATCTTCTTAATGTCGTCGGCATAACGGCTCACAAAGTTGATCGTTTTGGCTGCTTCATGTAAACTTTCTTGTGACACTGACTCGAAACCGATAAATAATCCAGCGCAACCACTGCGTGCGGCCAAGTCAAGCAGCTCAGGATCGCGTGCTATTGTCAATGACGCTTGACCTATCCATTTTCTTCTGTAAGGTATGAGTGCCCTGAACAGATTTTTTGCTCGTTTTGGAATACCTGCGATATTATCGTCTACAAAGAAGGTCAGGATACCTTTTAATGTTTCGACCTCCTTGACCACTTCTGCTACTGGACGGCAGCGATAAGTATGTCCGAATAATGTGCTGACTGAACAGTAGCTGCATCGAAATGGACATCCTCGTGATGTTTCCACCGTGTTGAACATGAGATATGACTTGCGGTGGAGCAGGTCTCTTCTCGGAGTGGGCGTGTTATTCAGGTTTTCTAAGGTGTTTTTCCTGTAGAATTTCTTTAATTTCCCTTTCCTGAGGTCGCGTATAACATTTGGCCATATGCTTTCCGCTTCCCCGATGACAACGGAATCGCTATGTTGAATGGCTTCTTTATACATGAATGACGGATGAAAACCGCCCAGGACAACTGGCACACCTCTTTGCCTGAAGGAATCGGCAATTTCATACGCTCTCATTACGGTAGGGGTCATTGCGGATATCCCTACCATCTCAAATCTGTCGCTGAAGTCGATGTTCTCCACATTCTCATCAATCACAGAAACTTCGATATCGGGTGGCGTTGAAGCAGCCAAGGTTATGATACCGAGGTGCGGCGCCAGGTTTCCGCCGCCTGCAGGTACATGGGGTACAATCAACAATATACGCATTCTCTATCTCCTTACGATCTACTATCTATACTATGAAGATTATAACGTTATCGATAAATGTTACCAAAAAAGTGAAGAGTGTCAAGGTATGATCAGATATTATCCTTTAAGTATGATTATAAGCTTATGAACCTGCCTGTCCCCGTGGTGGACTTGACACTCAAGGTAACGGACCTATAATGATATAGATGAATTTGTTGTTTTTGGCGGTTTTGATCCTCGGTCAGTATGACTTTACTATCGGCCGTTTGAAATACGGCGGCGGCGGCGACTGGTACGCGAATCCTTCTTCTCTATCCAATCTGCTCAATGCAATCAGCGAGCGGACTACTATCAGAGCTGCGCCGCGCGAAGAGGTCGTCGAGATCACCGATGCGAAGTTGTTCGAACATCCATATATATACATGACCGGTCATGGTAATGTTCGCTTCACCGACGAAGAGGTGAAGATACTGCGCACTTACTTTGCCGCGGGCGGGTTTTTACATGCCGACGACAACTACGGCATGGATACTACGTTCAGACGCGAGGTTAAGAAAATATTCCCTGATTCGCCGCTGGTTGAGCTTCCTTTTGACCATCCGATATATAATTCATTCTATGAATTCCCGAATGGTTTGCCAAAAATTCACGAGCACGACGGTAAGCCTGCCCAGGGATTCGGCATTTTCTATGAAAACCGCCTCGTCATATTCTATACATATGAATCTGATTTGGGCGACGGCTGGGAAGACCCGGACGTGCACAACGATCCGCAGGAAAAAAGGGAGCAGGCGCTGAGGATGGGTATCAATATCGTGATTTATTATCTCACGCATTAGCATGTCAGACATCAAAGTCATCAGAAAGAAGGCAAGGAGCTACGCACGCCGGCAGAATTACGTGGATTCTATCGCTGCTGTAATCCTGGTTTGCGCGCTGGCATTGATCGCCCTGTCAATGGCTCTCCTGCTATTGAGGTCACCGTGGTATTGTCTGCTCGGCCTCGTACCATTGTTCTTTCTCCGACCAAAAACGCTAATGGCACGGGCGCGGGAATTGGAGAAGAAGGCCGGGTTGAAAGGCGAAATCGTCAGCAGTATCCAGCTGTCAAAAATACCAGCCGACAGCAAGGAGAAATACTCGCAAGAATTGATCGCCGGGTTCATAAGCAGCGCGGCAGCGCGGGTCCTTGACCTGGATGTCAGGAAATACATAAGTTACCGTTTGCTCAACCGCTCGGTTGAATTCTTACTGATCGCGGTTGTTCTTGGTTTGATCCAACCAGCATTTTTTTCTGGCCGTTTCTGGTATGCACTGAATCATCGCATAGATCACCAGGTGTGGCCGGGCAACAGGGAATACCCGAAAGATGCGGAAGCGGTTGTTAAACTGCACCTGTCCGGGGTATATGTTCCCAAGAGCGTTGACCTTTTAATCAGCACTGCGGAAAAAGCGGACCGCCGGCAACTGAAGGTTGATAATGGCATCGCGACCGCTAATGTGAATGTTTCTGACCCTGTTGTCTACAGATTCGAATTCTTCGAGCACAGGACTGTGCCTTATGAGTTATACCCGATCGAGCCGATTTTTATTGAAAACTTGACATTCACTCTCGAATATCCAGCATACACAAAACTCCTTGAAGAAACAAGGACCGGCCGTCAGTTGATCGTTCCGTACGGTACGGTTGTGCGTGTTGCTGGCAAGGCTTCGCAGAAATTGAAAGATGCCAGGTTCGAATACGTTGACACGGTTTCACTTGAGTATGAGGGGAGCGAGTTCAGGGGGACATTCATTGTTACGGAAAGTAGTAATGCAGTACTCCACCTTGCCGGGCGGAGCGAATTACAGGAGCCGATAAGGATTTATGCGATACCGGATCTGGCACCGCTTGTCGATATTTTTTACCCCGGGTTTGATGTAAATCTGCCGTACGATATGAAACTCGACGTTGGGGTGAGGTGCAGCGACGACTATGGGCTTGCTGAAGGTGTTTTCTACTACTCATTTCGAGAGGAACATTCGCGCCCCTTGCCTTTAAGGCGGGGAGCTTACGAAGACACGACAGTTTTCAACTGGGATCTCTCCGAACTCGCCATGCTGCCCGGTGATGAAATCTCGTACTATGTTATGGTGCGTGACAACAGTGGTCATGTCACGAGGAGCAATACTTACACAGTTCACTTTCCAACGATGGAGCAGATGTATGAAGAGGTGAACGAGAAAGAAACTTTGTTACAGATCGACATCGCCGACATGCAAACCGAGCATGCCGAGCAGATGAGGGAAGCTGCCCGGATACAGGAGAAGATTATGAAGGAACGCGATTTCTCCTGGGGTGAGCAGGAACAATTGAGCGAGACAATAAGAAAGGAAGAGGAGATCCTGACAAAGATCAGTGAATGGCAGGACGAGCTAGAAAAGACCGTTGAGAAGTTGAAGGAAGGAGTGATCCTCGACCAGGAATCGATCGAACGGCTGAGAGAGATAAGCCGGATACTCGAGGAGATGGCACCGGAAGAACTGAGAAAAGCGCTGGAGGATCTGCGTCTGGCAATGGAGCAGAGACCGGCCGACCTTCCCAGGGCGCTCGAGCAACTCAAGCAACGGCAGGACGAGCTTGCAAAAGCGCTTGAGCGGACCCTTGAGATACTCAGACGTTATGAGCAGGAAGAGAAACTGAGGCAGATCGCCGAGCAGGTCGAGCAACTTGCCGAACAACAGGAATTCGCCGAGGATTTGTCTGCGACGGACGAGAACCTCGCGCTGGAAAAACAGCAGGAAATTGACCAGGCCATGGAAGAACTGGCTGAGATGATGAAAGAGCTGGCTCAATCCGAAGGTTTGGAGCAGGACATAAAGGATGCGCTGGAACAGATGGCACAACAAATGCAGGAGATGCAGAATGCGAGCAGCAGTGATAAGAAGTCAGGATTGAAAAATCTCGCCATGGGATTGCAGCAGTTGTATCAGAAACTTACCCAGGGACGGTTTGTGAACCTGCGGAAGAATTTGCTTGAAAGCCTACAGCAGATCATCGAAACATCGAAGGCGCAGGAAAATCTCATAGCAGAAATAGACAAAGGGTCTAAAATCGATTCCCGTATGCAGCAGGAAATAATTCAGGCAACCGAAACGATCGCCGAGAGTCTTTTCCAGCAGCAGTCAAAGAGCTTTTTGGTCGGTCCTCAGATCGGCAAGGGATTAGCCCGGGCCACCTTACGCATGCAGGAAGCGCAGCGTACTAATGTACAGGGCGCGGCGAGAAAGGCACTTTCTGCCGAAGCGATGAAGGAATTGAATTTGGTGGCGCGGGATATACTTTTCGCTCTCAAGACGATGATGGAAGATGGCTCATCGACCGGCATGAATTCGTTCATGCAGCAACTCGCGAATATCACGCAGGGTCAGATGATGCTTGGTCAATCCTTGATGAACATCCTGCCGATACCAATGCAGGGTCTTAGCCAGGCGCAAAAAGCGCAATTGCGCCGTCTTGCCCAGCGTCAGCGCGAGCTGAAGGAAGCGCTCCAATCCCTCAAGGGTGATGCCGCGGCCGGTAAGTATCAGGACATGCTCGATAACATGATCGGCGAGATGGAGGAGATCGAGCAGGACCTATTTCGATACAAGTTGGACCGGGAGTTGATCGAGCGCCAGCGTAAAGTGATTTCGAGATTATTGGACAGCCAGCGTTCAATACGCAAGGAAGATTTCTCTCAGAGACGAGAGAGCAAACCGGGACAGGACGTTCTCGAACGGACGCGCCCGGCCGTTTTATCAAGAGAACTCGGTATTGATGAACTGCGCCGGCTGCTTCAGGAGGAATTGAGGAAACCCTATCCAAAAGAGTACGAGATGTACATAAGAGAATATTTCAAAGCGCTGCTTGGAGAAAAATGATACTACTTCTTCTTGTTTTGAACATGGATGCCCGTATTGACAGCCTTGAGAACAGTTTTGAACAAAACCGGCAGATCGAGACACTGCTCGAATTGAGTAAATGCTACATCGCGGTTGGTGAATACCACAAGAGTATCGAATTGTTGAAGAGGAATGAGCGATATTTCATCAACGATCTCGACAAGGCGCAGTTGATGTATGAAAGCGGCAACGTGTACCTGTTTGCAGGGGAGATCGTCAAAGCCCATGATATATACCTGAGATTGATCAGCAGTTACCCGAAACTCGACGTCGCCAATGACGCGGCGGAACGTCTATATCTGATCGAAACGGCTCAGGGAGACACGGTGCAGCTCAAGAGATTGATCAACATGGTACGCATGTATGAGACCAATCAGTACCGACCCGCGGTTGATTCAGCGAGGCAACTGTTGAAGACACCGGTCGGCGTCCACGCATATTATTACCTCGCACGTGTCTACAATTCAATGGAAGATGTTTCCCTTGCCCTGGGAGCACTCGTAGAACTCAACAAGGTTTACCCTGAGCACAGGGTGATCGAGGCCTATTTGGTCATGTCCGACCTCTATGCAGCGCTGGATAAGAATAAGGAAGCGCGTGAGATCCTGGAGGACTTGATCGTACGCGAGCCCAACTCGATATATGCGGTAAAGGCACGGCAGAGGCTCGAAAAGCTCGAAGAATGACCCCAAACGCTATTGAGATTCAGAGGTTCGTATCTTCGGATCTTTGAACGTGTAGCGTCTATGCGACTGAACGGAGTGCGGTGACGAGTCTCTCGATGCCCTCTGGGCCCTTTACTTCGTATATCTTCATGCCCAGGTCCTGGGCAGGTATCAGATCGACACTGTAGCGGTCGCCGACGACGAGACATTCTTTCGGCAGGACATCCATTGCCTTTGCAGCCTCCCGGAACGTTTTAGGATTCGGTTTCATCGTCCGGAAACTATTATAGGTAAAGACACGGTCGAATAGATCCTGCACATTAAGAGCTTGGAGGATTCGGTTTGCCTGCACTTCATTGTTGTTGGTCAGGATTGCTAGTTTGAAACGTTTCTTCATGCCCTGCAGCATTTTTCTGAGATTGCCATCTGCGGAAAGAAATTCTCGCGGGTCAAAGTATTCGATATTTTCCTTGTGCCAGTTTTCGACCGTCATACCAAAGCGGATCAGCGTCAAAGTATATGGTACTGGAAAACCGTTCTTCTCTTTCAACTTCTCGCGCATGTCCTCGATGAGTTTTTTCGCTTCAGGTACGGGGATCTTCTTGAGCTTTGCAAGGGCGTGGTATGCCGCTTCGGCGAACTTTGTGCGGACTTCTCTGCTGTTATATAGTGTGCCGTCGAGGTCAAAGAGTATTACCTTTATCATATTGTTTACCAGGTTGTGTGTGTAGTATCAGCCGACCGTTACTGAGCACTCCTTTTAAGCAGCCGCTCCCAGATCATATCGACCTCTTCCTGATATTCCTTGATCGGTATGTCGTCACGCCACTTGAACAGGTGTCCGAACCTGCCTTGAAGGTTCAGGAATTCGGTTATCGGCTTCTTCTCTTTCGGCTTCACGGTTATCTTGTATTTGCCATTCTCGTATTCGTAGAGTGGCCAGACGCAGGTCTCGACCGCAAGTTTGGAGACTTTGATCGTCTTCTCTGGAACGTATGCCCAGCCGAGCCGGCAAGGCGCGTAGATATTGATGAAAGACGGACCGTCGGCGTCCAGTGCTTTTCTAACTTTGGTCACCAGGTCGTTCCAGTAGCCGATCGTGGTCTGGGCTGCGTATGCAGGTTCATGTGCGATTATGATCTCGGTCAGGTTCTTTCTGATCTGTATTTTGCCAGGGATCTCGGTGCCGGCCGGCGAGGTAGTAGTATGAGCTCCGCGCGGCGTTGCCGAAGAACGCTGGATACCCGTGTTCATGTACGCTTCGTTATTGTAGCATACGTAGAGCACGCGGTGGCGTCTTTCGATCATGCCGGAAAGTGCCTGGAGACCGATGTCATATGTCCCGCCGTCACCGCCAAAGGCGATGAACCGCAGGTCCTTCTCTACCATACCCTTTTTCTTGAGGGCGCGGTAGGCAGCTTCGACACCGGACATGGTGGCTGCAACGTTCTCGAACGCGTTATGGACGTAGGGGACATTCCAGGCAGAAAACGGATAGATCGTGCTCACGACCTCAAGACAGCCCGTAGCGGCACCGACGACAACCGGTTGCTCGGCTGCGGTCAGTACCATACGCGCGGCAATGGTTGCAGCGCAACCTGCACAGGCGCGGTGGCCGCCCAAGAATTTTTCTTTCTGAGATGCTAATTGCTTTAGTGATGCCATTATTCCCCCCTTACTCCGTAGTACACAATATCTGTGTCAACCTTGCCTGATTTCTGTATTGAATAGAGTTCAGCATAGATGTTTTCGATATCTTCAATGCTTATGTCGCGACCTCCGAGTCCGTATATGTAATTTTTCATTAGGGGGCGGGCATCGGAATCATAGAGTATGGAGCGGCATTCATTATAGAGATGGCCACCCATCGTCGACATCGTGTCGGCGCGGTCCGTGATTCCAAGCACCTTCACTTTGGAAATTGCTTTCAGCATAGCGTCCTTGGGGAACGGGCGGTAAATGCGGCATCTCACAAGGCCGACCTTCTTGCCTTGCTCGCGTAGATTATCGACTGCAACCTTGCCGGTTCCACCGGTTGAACCCATAGCGAGTATCGCAACTTCTGCATCTTCCATTTTGTACTCGTCGACGAGCGGATAGTGGCGTCCGAATTTCTCGCCGAATTCCTTCTGGACTTCTGCGACTATCGGCAACACATTATTCATCGCATCGATCTCAGAACGCTTGTGCTCAAAGAAATAATCCTGTAGGTCCAGGGCGCCAAGGGTAATTGGATTATCGACATCGAGGAGCGATGTTTTCGCCTGGCGTGTACCGAGGAATTTCGGGACGGCAGCATCGTCGACCATGTCGACGCGCTCCATACCGTGGCTGATGATGAATCCGTCAGTTGTTACCATTGCAGGCAGCAGCGCTTTTTCCGCGATCTTCACTGCCATTATCGTTGAGTCATATGCTTCCTGCGTGTTTTCGGCGAAGATCTGTATCCATCCTGAATCCCTTGATGCCAGTGAATCTGAATGGTCGCAGTGGATATTGATCGGGCTGGATAATGCTCGGTTGACGAGGCATATAACGATCGGTAATCGCAGGCCAGCGGCGATGAATAATATTTCGTGCATGAGTGCGAGCCCTTGTGATGCAGTGGATGTCATGACCCGCGCACCGGCTGAAGAAGCGCCAACGCAGGCACTGATCGCCGAATGTTCGCTTTCGGCAGGAACGAATTCGGTGTCGACCTTTCCATCGTGGACGAATTTTGAGAAGAGTTGGACGACCTCGGTGGCGGGCGTGATCGGATAAGCGGCAACAACATCGGGATTTATCTGACGCATCGCTTCGGCCATTGCTTCGTTTCCAGTTCTGGCGACGATCATTTCTCCTCCCTTACCATCGTAATGGCATTAACCTTTGGGGGACATTCCTCAGCGCAGATTCCACAACCCTTGCAGTATCGGTAGTCGATGCCTTTGACTTTACCGTCTTTGACTATTATTGCCGAGTCGGGGCAGTATATCCAGCAGATAAAACAATTTGTGCACTTCTTCTCATCCCAGATGGGCTTTTCACTACGCCAGTCGCCGGTTTCAAATTGCTCGCTCGAACCACCTTCGAGCACCAGGCCTATTGGTAGTTCTTTCCAACCTTTTTTCTCTTTCTTCATGCTTTAGCCTCCTCGTAAGCGCGCTTGATCGCCTTGATGTTGCCGTCGACCACATCCGGGTTGTTCGGGAATTTGTGTTTCAATCGGATCTTCACAGAGTCGAGCATGTCGTTGAAATCGAGCAGTTTGGAGACCTTTATCAGAGCGCCTAACATTGGGGTATTTGGCAGGTCGCGTTTTAGAATTTCTTGAGAAATCTTGCTCGCATCCACTACATAGACATTTTGTTTGCTTAACTTCAACTGCTTCTTTATTTCCTCAGCGGTTTTCTGCGTGTTGACAAGGATCACGCCGTCATCAGGCAGCCCGTCAGTAACATCAACGGTTTCCATGAGCGTGGGGTCTAAAACGACGACGATATTAGGTGTTTTTATGCCACAATGCTGGAGTATCGGTTGGTCAGAAATGCGGTTAAATGCAAAGACCGGGGCACCCATACGTTCCGGCCCATATTCAGGAAATGCCTGGATATATTTTCCGGTTTCGACTGCGGCGTCGGCAAACAGAAGGGCTGCGGTCTTCGCACCCTGCCCGCCTCTGCCGTGCCACCGAATTTCGAGTAGCGCCATTTCGTGCTCCTTTCTTCCTTAATTATAGGGATAAATTTTCATAAGAATATTTCGGCGAAATCAACAAAGGGAATTATATCAAAATCTGCTTCGATTCCCTACTAATAAGGTAGCTTAAGTATACAGAAATTAGGGGGAAAGTCAAGGGCGACCAAAACGATACTTGATAAAATACGTTAATTGCGCTATTTGTGTTAGATCTACTCTACGAGCGAATGCAGAAACCATCAACCCGTCATTGCGAGGAGACGGTAGGTCGACGAAGCCCCGCGGTGCGGGATCCACGATTTTCATTTCATTGGCTCTCTGCAATATGAAAAATCGGGACAATCTCAGCAGTATGACGCGACAACAGAGAAGATTGCCACGCCCGCTTGCGGCGGGCTCGCAATGACAGACAGAAGTCCGTTCGGTACGTCAGCGCAGCGTGAATTCAGGAGCGAAGCGACGTGACTTCAGCATAAGCGTGTCTTCAGTCCGCGCAGCGGATGTGTCTTCAGGCCTTAACAGCCGTGGGCTATGCTTACCATATGCCGTTACCGGTATGTGCGTATTGCGTGTCCGTGGATTCTGCCTATAATTACCCATGCGGGTTGTGAAGAGGATCGCTCAGGTTAGGAAGATAATCGCTTCGGCGAAACGCCGGGGTAAGACGGTCGGCCTGGTGCCGACCATGGGGTATCTCCATGAGGGGCATCTTTCCCTCGTGCGTCTCGCGCGCAGAAGATGCGGTTTTCTCGTGGTTTCGATATTCGTCAATCCCACCCAGTTCGGGCCTAGGGAGGATTTTGGCAGGTATCCGCGTGACCTGAAGCGCGATCTCAGATTATTAAAGAAGGAGAAAGTAGATCTTGTTTTCAACCCATCGGTCCACGAGATCTATACTGAGGGGCATCAGACGTATGTCGAGGTCGTCGATTGGAGCAAGATAATGTGCGGTGCATCACGCCCCATACATTTCCGCGGAGTGACGACCGTGGTGCTCAAACTCTTCAACATCCTTGAACCGGATATTGCAGTTTTTGGCAGCAAGGACTTTCAGCAGGCAGTTATTATAGAAAAGATGGTCAGAGACCTGGATCTTAGCGTAAAGGTCGTGACTGGAAAGATCGTTCGCGAAAAAGATGGCCTGGCAATGAGCTCACGCAATAAATATCTAAGTAAAGACCAGAGAAAGAATGCAGTAGTTCTGTACAACTCTCTCAAATGGCTCAGGCAGGCTTACATCAAAGGTCTTCGCGACCCGAAACTTGCTATCAAAAAAATGGCGAGCATGATCAAAGGCAAGAATGGTAAAGTTGACTACATTGTCTTCGTTGACAAGAATACCCTGGAGCCGGTGAAGAAATTGCGTAAAGGCACGCTGGTCGCTCTCGCGGTTTTCTTCGGCAAGACCAGATTGATCGATAATACTACTCTGTAACTGTCGTTATTTGCGTTATTCCCGTTACTTCCGTTAATTTCGCTAATAAAATCCGCTGAACACCGCGAATATACCTCTGCTGTCATTGCGAGCCCGTATTGTGGGCGAAGCAATCTCCGTTTTCTAGGCGTCATACTGCTGAGATTGCCGCGTCCTCCCACATTCTATCCCAACAGAATAGGTACGGGACTCCTCGCAATGACGTTTTGGTCAGCGTGGGGCGTATTGCGTAAGACGTTAAGCGTTTTTATTTCAATACCAGTATCCCGAAATACTGCGGGGCGTGCGCGAATGGTATCGACCAGTAGCCGGCGTCATGGAGACGCGGCTGTAGCCTGCGCATGTTGAATCCCCATTTTTCCTCGCTGAACGGTGTTAATTCTGCCTTAGCGATCTTGAATTCCAGGGTCCAGGCGCCTGCCTCGCGGCCCGAAATGACTTCCCATGCGCCGTTCCACGAAACGTCACGCGTGCCATCGGTGGCACATTTGCGGTCGAAGACCGCGCCGTTGCAGTTAATTATCGCCTGGAAGTAAGTTTCCTGGTCGTCGTTTGTGTCGAAGAAAAGCCAGAGGTTGTCGTCGTAGTACGTAGTACCATCATGTTCAAAGACCTCGGCCCGCAGTTGTGGAAGATCACTGTCATAACAGCGCGCAGCAAAATAAAGATTCTCGTCATCGTGGGCAAAATATAGCTCGGTTTTTTCAATTGGCGCGATTTCGCTGCCATCATAGTTGCCGAGTGCTGTAACCGGTGCGACAGCCTGCCACAGCGGATCATCGAGCTGTCCATCGATTTCAGGCGGCGTGGACGCCTCTGCTACATTTTTCTGCCGCCTGACTGAAAGCAGATAATAAAGAGTGCACACCTTATTCTCGGCAAAGGGATAAGCGATGGTGAAGCGGGGTATCGGGAACGGGTCTGAGCCATCGGTCAAGGTTACGTCAAAAGTGTACTCTTTTTTCTCGCCAGTCGCTACATCCAGGTTCATCCGGCCGGGGTCTATTGTGTAGCGCGCTTGATCAGTGTCCCAGATAATTGGGTTGACGAGAGGGCTGACCCCAGAATTTTCAACCGTAGCCGTTACGGACTGGGAAATATTCTCCGCATCGTCTTCGATAATGAATTCGCTGATAACGATTGCTTCTTCATTGAGGCGGTCGATAGTCTCGTGATCTTCAAGTGTTACTTGATCACGCGGCATCGCGCTTCCTTTTTTGAAGAGGGCGATGCTTCGGTTATCGCCACGTATCGTGGCCGTTAGATACTGGTAAAAGTGTCCACGCGCCGGGTCGTGGGTAGAGATTCCGCCGCCCGAACTGCCCACGTTTATATACTCTACATTGTTGTGTTTTAGATACGAATATTCGTGATGGTGCCCGGTGAATACCGCGTCGACGCCGTACTTCTCGAACAGCTGCATCAGAGTGTCTGTTTCACCCTGACGCCGTGCGTAGATATACGTAGGGATGTGGTAGAACACGAATGTGTTGTCCATTTGTTTGTGTTTTTCCAGATCGTTCTGGAGCCAGTCCAGTTGTTCCTCGTCCATGTCCTGTGTCTGGGCGAAGTACAGCATCGTGTTATCGAGAACGACAAAGTGGCTGTTTTCATGATTGAATGAATAGTACCGTTTGAAACCCGTTTTCGCTTGATATAGGGCGCGGTCAGATTCCTGGCCGATATCGTTATTTCCCGCGCACCAATAGAATTTGCAGGGCAGTTTGCCAACGATCTCGAGCATGTGGTCGAACGCAGCGTCCACTGCCAGTGAATCGCCAACATCGACTTCGGCAATATCACCAACACACATTACGAAATCAGGATCAAGCAAGGCGATTTCTTCCATGATTTCTTCGAATACCGGATCTTGAGGGGTTCCGGTCCTGTCGCCAACCACTACGAAACGAAAAGAATTTTCCGTTTTTGCGGAAAGAAAAAAAAGACCACAAAGAATTACGAGAATAAATTTTTTCATGCATCCTCCTTCCTTTATGGTAGTCATAATCACTAGAAAATCAAGAGACGTGGGGTG
>CP070802.1:1851155-1865374 GCA_020343595.1 Caldifarciminota bacterium
AGCAAGGTACACTCTGTCCACATTGATGAAGAGCCTTGTATAGTGCTCGTAGCATTCCTCCCCGAGCACAATGCCTGAGTATTCCATGTCCCTTTCCACCGTGGGAATGTCCCCGGTCAGGTTGTACTCGAGGTTCATCGCCGACATTATGGACACAACAAGAAATAGGGAGTGGTATTTCCAGACGGCAATGACAACTGCGACCACGATGAAAGGAATATAATACCATACCAACAGATTGAATAACGATTGAAAAACAATGCCGAGCACGACCGACAACAACATACCGACGGCTAATTTCCTTATTTACTCCTCCACTTTTTGCTGAAAACCCCGGCTTCTCGTGGCCTGAGGATATTCTGGCGCGCGACAATATACCGCACGCTCTATTATTACAACAAATTAAAGCAGTATGAGAGTTCTTACGTGCCGAAGTTTATACTCGGGTAATTGTTATTCCTGATAGATGAGACTATGGATCCTCTGCTTTGCCTTATTGAGGGCAATACGTGCCGCACCAGGATTGGACCCCGTGGCCTTAAGACAAGCGTACATGAAGTAATCCGCGCCGACCGGATGTATGATGAAGAATGAATCATCGGTCAGCCAGATGAGTTCTCGCGTATCGCTCAGCGAAAGGTTCTCCTTAACCTCCTTCGCAACAAGCATGATGGACGAGATCTCTGCATCGTATGAGCTCACATCAAAACTTGCCTGCACGACGTGCTGGGCAACTGAAATACCATCGTACCCGACAATACTCGTGTAGCGACAACCAGGAACTTTGTCCGCGATCTTCTTTATTTCTTCCAGCAATTCATCAGCCACTGATCCTCCTCCTTAGAGAGTAATGAACCAACCCCAAAGTCGATATGCTATACACGTTCCACATATTGACCGGTTTCGGTATTTATCTTTATCAAATCACCTACGACGACGAAGGGCGGAACCTGGCAAACATGACCGCCTTCGAGTTTCGCCGGCTTCGATTGTGCCTGGGCAGTTGCGTCCTTCATGTAAGCCTGAGTTTCCAGCACTTTCAGGTTCACATACTTCGGTAGTATGATCCCAAAAGGCTTCCCCTCATAGAATTCAACACCGACGCGAATATTTGGTTTCAGGAATTTGACCGCTTCACCCAGTAGGTCGGCACCAAGCGCAAGTTGTTCATAGGTCTCCAAATTCATGAAGAAATATTGGTCATCGGCAAAATAGATATATTCCATTTCCACCTGTTCAATCTCGGCCTCTTCGACACGGTCGCTTGACCTGAACCGTGTTTCGGTGGACAATCCGGACTGGAGATTTCTCAGATTGCATATTATCATGCCCCGCTTGTTGCCTGGTGTTATATGAGTAACATTTAAAACGACATGGGGATCATTACCGATCTTCACCAGCATCCCACGCCTGATCTGAGTAGCCTGGATCATACGGCTCCCGAGCGGAACGTGCTGCCACCACTCTGATCGTCGACGATGATGTTGTTATCAAGCAGTCTTTGTCTTATATAGTCGGCGAGTTCGTAGTTCTTCTCTTTCCTCAGTTTGCTCCTTATTGCCATAAGCAGATCTATGACGATCGTACGGACACCGCTGCTCCCCTTGCTCTCCATGATATCAACGCAATCACCTGCGATCTCATTCAGTAACTCACGTTTGCCTTCTTTATGTAGACGTTTCCTGACCTCACTCAAGACCGTCATTACATCCGCACAGGGTTCGCCCGGAGCCGAACTTTCTTTAACGAAGCCCAACAGAATCATATAATATTCAACACTCGCTGCTATGTTGACATCATCTGTTTCGTGCCCCTTTCTAATCAAATCGTATATTATGCTCAGAGCCTTGGAAGTATTGAGGTCATCGTTCATCGCTTCGGTGAATGAATCAAGCATCATTGGCTCCGAGGTTTTTCCGATCTCTCTAAATATATTTGCGGCATTATCCAGGTAGGTTTTTATCGTAGTTAGGGCAGCACGCGCTTCATCGAGCCTTTCATCGTCATATGCGAGTTGCTTACGATAATGGGTTTTGAGCATGAACATACGTATCACGTTCGCCGAGTATTTCTCCAGCACCTCCTTGATCGGCGAATAGTGTCCGGTCGATTTTGACATCTTCTCTCCGGTCAGAGTAACCCATCCGTTGTGCATCCAGAAACGGGCAAAGGGTTTTCCGGTTGCCGCCAGCGACTGAGCGAGTTCATTCTCATGGTGGGGAAATATCAGATCCTCACCGCCGGTGTGGATATCAAACGTCTCTCCGAGATAACGCATCGACATCGCCGAACATTCGATATGCCAGCCGGGTCTTCCTCTGCCCCACGGGCTGAGCCAGTAGGGTTCACCAGGTTTTGCTGCCTTCCACAATGCGAAATCCAGAGGATCATCCTTGGATTCGGTCGGTGCGATGCGAGCCCCGGACATCAGCTCGTCAATCGTCTTCTTTGATAGTTTACCGTAGTCCGGGAATTTGCGGACGCGGAAATAGACATCGCCCTTCTTCTCGTAAGCAAATCCTTTTTCGATCAACCGGGCAACGAGATCGATGATCTCCTGTATGTGTTGTGATGCTCTCGGATAGAAGGTGGCCCGCTCGATATTCAACCGATCGCACGCCCAGAGATAGGTATCGATATTGTCCTGGGCAATCATACGCCAGTCTTTGTTCTGCTCCTTCTGTTTCTCGATTATTTTATCATCCACGTCAGTGAAATTCTCGAGGGCGACTACCTGGTAACCGAGATGTCCGAGCCATCGCATCAATGTATCACGCACCATTGCGGCACGTATGTGTCCGACGTGGGGCTCACTTTGGACGGTCAAGCCACAGGTATAGATCCTCACCGGATCGCCCAGTGGTTTGAAATCCTCTAATTTCCCGCCCATGGTGTTGTACAGACGCAAACCCATTTCAGCTCCTCAGATACGCATACGCCGCGCTGATCCTTAGCAGAACACTCGAGCCATCCATGACTTCAACAAAGAGCTTTTTCTGATTCACCGCATCGTATATGCCAAGTGCTTCCAATGCCAAAACAGCGACATTGATGTATTCATCATTGACCGCCGCTTTCAAGTCATCGTACGCTTCCGGGACGTCATATCGCGAGAGCACATCAACTGCATGGATTCGAATGAAGGGATCATTCGACTTCATGGCACGTAGCACGGTCTGGACACCCGAGTGATCGTTCAGAATGAGTAGAGCTTCTGCTGCACGGATCTTCAATTCATCCGTCCCTTCATTTAATAGTCTTTTGAGCAGATCGACACTATTCGTGTCATTCAATTCAGCAATGGCGACCACGCCTTTACCCCATACATCGAGCCGAAGTTTCTTCAGTTCCTCTCGTATGAAATCTGCCATCCCTTCGGTACCTAACTCACCCAGTGTCCTGGCAACGGCAATACGGACGATTGGGTCAGAATCGCGTAATCCCTGAAGGAGCGCATCCGTTTCCTCGAATTTACCGAGCCCGGGGTAGGCGATCTCACGCACCCGGGAAGATTCATCGAGCACACCCTGCAAGAGTATTGTCCGAGCCTCTTGTTCATTGCTCGAAGCGACGATCCGATATGCAGCCACGCGAACGGCCGTGACTGGATCACTGCATAATCTGATCACGAATGGCTCAAATGCTGTATATCCGGCATCGTACAGGGCATTGAGCGCGTTCACCTGCTGCTCTGTTCCCTCTTCAGCGGCCATTTCCATAAGCAGATTTTCACCGCGCCCGTCGCCCAGTTTCATCAGCGCTCTTGCCGCACTTACACGGACAGAGGACGATGCATCGTTCAATCCCTGCTCGAGAATTTTCTTGGCTTTCGATTCGTTCGAGACGCATGCAAGCAATAGTATGAACACCACCGACACAAGTTTTTTCATCCTGGGTATTATACCGATTTTACACTACGAGTCAACAATAGTCAAACCGAAGTCAACTTGACAAGACATTCCTTTTCACATAGAATGAATCAGGAGGTCTCATGAAGAAAACCAAGACCATCAAAGACTACGCGTACAAACCCGTGTCCGCACCGCATGGAACCAAAATATCATGCAAAAGTTGGCAACAGGAAGCAGCGCTCAGGATGTTACAGAATAACCTCGACCCCGAGGTCGCTGAAAGACCGGAAGAACTTGTTGTCTATGGTGGAAGCGGCAGGGCGGCTCGGAATTGGGAATGCTACCATGCGATCGTCGATACGCTTAAGCGGCTCGAGAATGATGAGACCCTACTGGTCCAGTCGGGCAAACCAGTCGGGGTATTCCGAACCTTCGAACATGCACCCCGGGTTTTGATAGCAAACTCACTGCTGGTACCAAACTGGGCAAATTGGGATTATTTCCGCAAACTCGAAGCGCTCGGCCTCATCATGTATGGACAGATGACCGCGGGCTCCTGGATCTACATTGGCACTCAGGGTATCATCCAGGGAACCTATGAGACCTTTGCCGCGTGCGCGCGGCAGCACTTTGGTGGAAGTTTGAAAGGCAAGTGGATCCTGACCGGAGGCATGGGTGGAATGAGCGGCGCCCAGCCCCTGGCTGCCACGATGAATGAAGGAGTGGTGCTCGATATTGAAGTCGACCCCGCCCGTATTCAGAAACGCCTTAACCAGGGCTTCTGCGATTTCATGGTTGATGATCTCGATGAAGCACTGAACCTCGTGTTCGAGGCGGTCAAGAGCAAACAGCCGCGCTCGATCGGCCTGGTCGGCAACACATCTGAGGTCGAACCTGAACTCCTGAAGAGAAATATCATACCCGATATCCTCACCGACCAGACCTCGGCCCATGATGAACTCAATGGATATGTTCCCGGCGGTATGAGTTTGGAGGACGCCAACTCGCTGCGGACAAGAGATCCTGAAGAATATAAGAAACGCGCTCTCGAGTCGATAGCCAGACAAATGGAAGCAATGCTCGAAATGCAGAAGAAAGGTGCGGTCGCATTCGACTACGGCAATAACATACGTGGACAAGCAAAAAAGGCTGGTGTGGAAAATCCTTTCGTAATACCGGGTTTCGTGCCCGAGTACATCAGACCTCTATTTTGTCAGGGACGCGGTCCCTTTCGCTGGGCGGCACTATCAGGAGATGAGCGCGATATCCACAACCTGGACAGCGTGGTCCTTGAGATGTTCGGCGATGATCCTGCAATTCGCAGATGGATCGCACTGGCGCAGAAGAAAATCCCCTTCCAGGGCTTGCCAGCCCGTATCATGTGGCTCGGTTACGGCGAGCGCGACCGCTTCGGTACGGAAATAAACCGCCTCGTAAGAGCAGGAAAAATAACCGCACCCATAGTAATAGGCAGGGACCACCTGGACACCGGCTCGGTGGCATCACCCTATCGTGAAACCGAAGGAATGCTCGATGGTTCAGATGCTATAGCTGACTGGCCGATCCTTAACGGTTTACTCAACACTGCTTCAGGTGCCTCGTGGGTTTCAGTTCATCATGGCGGTGGCGTAGGCATTGGTTACTCGATCCACGCTGGCCAGGTCCTGGTCTGCGACGGCACCAGAGATATGGAAGAACGCATCAATCGCGTCCTGACCAATGACCCTGGTACCGGCATTGCGCGTCATTTCGATGCTGGTTACGAAGCGGCGATCAGCTTTGCGCGTGATAAGAAGATCAAAATACCCATTGACACGACCTGACACCGCTATGCTTGACTTTGTATAGCGACTCTGTATAATAAAATGGAGAAAGATGTGGATATTATCCTGATACCCGGAAAGGGAAGCAAAACTGCAAATCTCCGTATTAAGACGGGATATCTGATCATTGCCGCGATCGTGTGTATACTGATAATCGCGTCATTTTTCTACAGCCTAACCAGTTATGCAAAAAAAGAAGTCGACCGCAGCCGGCTATCACAGGTCATGAATGAGAACCGCGTCGTTCAACAGGAGATCGAGAGAATCGAGAACGAACTCATCGGCCTGCAGACCATGATCGACAGCATTAGGCTCTTTGATGACAAGCTTCGCGCCTATGCCCCGCTCAAACCGCTCGACGATGAAATACGCGAAATGGGGGTGGGAGGTTTTACGCCTGAATTCGCTCAGGAAGATATATCCGTTAATGTCAAAAAGAACCTCGCCAATATCTCGGAAACGCTCGATAATCTTGTTGGCCGTGCGCGAATCCAGAAAACGAGTTATGCAGAATTGGTCAACTTTCTTCGAGAAAAAGCGTTCATGCGGGATCACACGCCGTCGATCATGCCGGTCCATGGATGGATGATCCGCGGCTACGGCTACCAGGTCGACCCGTTTACCGGCCAGGTAAAGATGCACGAGGGCCTGGATATTGCTGCACCGACCGGCACACCCATTGTCGCCCCAGCCAGGGGCGTGGTCAGGTATGCGGGCAACAAAAAGGATTATGGTCTGTGTGTCGAGATCGACCACGGCTACGGATTCAAGACCGTTTACGCCCACTGTCAGCGGGTTAGGGTAAATTCCGGTATGCAAGTGAGACGCGGTGATGTCATTGCCCATGTAGGAAACACCGGGAGATCGACCGGACCGCATCTCCACTATGAAGTACGCCTGTCGCACAGTGCGGTCAACCCAATCAACTATATTTTATCCGCGGAAACGATAGTAGATTAGAATTGACTCAAAACATCACTGAAAAGATCGCCACGCTCAAAAAAGAGAAAAATGCCATGATCCTGGCACACAATTACCAGTTGCCCGAGATCCAGGATATTGCCGATTATGTCGGTGACTCCCTCGAACTAGCCAGAGTATCTCAGGGCATTACCCAGGATACTATTCTCCTCTGCGGTGTGTATTTCATGGCTGAGATCACCAAGGTACTCAATCCCGACAAAACTGTACTCATGCCTGATCGACATGCTGGATGTCCAATGGCTAATATGATAACCCCCGGGCAACTGGCGGCTGAGAAGAAAAGGAATCCGGATGCTGCTGTGATGTGCTATGTCAACTCTAATGCCGATGTCAAAGCACTGAGCGACGTGTGCTGCACTTCAGCCAATGGAATGAAGGTGGCACAATCACTGAGTGAAAAAGAGGTGCTCTTCATTCCTGACCAGTACCTTGGTTCGTATGTTGCGAAGAGACTGCCAGAAAAGAAATTCAATCTCTGGCCAGGATACTGTCCTACCCACATGGTCTTTTCAAAGGAAGAACTAATGAAATTGAAGGACAAATATCCTGACGCAAAGATCGTCGCCCACCCAGAATGCCGCCTCGACGTGCAGGAAGTGGCTGACACCATTTGCTCTACATCCCAGATGATCAAATATGCCCAGGAAAATGATGCGCGGCAGTTCATAATCTGTACTGAGCTGGGCATGTTGCACCGACTCAAGAAGGAGAATCCCCGTAAAGAGTTCATACCGGGTAGTCAAAACGCGATATGTCCCAATATGAAGCTGACAACGGCCGAGAAGATCATGTGGTCACTCGAACGTGATGAGCACAAGATCGAGGTCGACGAAGAGACACGGAAAAGAGCACTGGGTTCAATCGAGCGAATGCTCAAGATAAAATAGGGTATTGACAAAACATAAAATCCAAGTATAATCTCATAGTTAAACGGTACTGAATCCATATAGTAGGCTATCAATTTAATTTGCCCATAGGTCAGCATTGAACAATATAAAACTGCCTTTAGCAACAATTATCAATACCTAAACTGACCACAAATGGAAGGTGCTTAATGGAGATAGATGATCTAAAAAAGAGAAAAGTGACAGAACTGCATGCTATTGCTAAGGATTTGGGTCTAGCAAGTTTCACGGATCTCAAGAAACCCGATCTGATACATGCAATTATCGAAGCGGAAACGAAGCGGGCCGAGCTCGTACCAGTTGAGGGAGTGCTGCAGATCCATCCCGAGGGCTACGGTTTCCTGCGGTCACCCAATTACAATTATTTGCAGAGCCAGGACGACATATATCTGTCCATCTCGCAGATAAGAAAGTTCAATCTTAAGGTTGGTGATCACATTAGGGGGCTTGCCCGTCCGCCACGTGAAGGCGAACGCTATTTCGCGATGATCAAAATCGAACACATAAACAACATCCCGCTTTCCGAATTCCGCGAGCGCGTCCTGTTCGACAATCTGACTCCCCTCTATCCCAACGAACGTATCCATTTGGAGATCGAAGGTAAGAATGACCGTTCAATGCGCATCGTCGACCTGTTCACGCCTATTGGCAAAGGTCAGCGCGGACTGATCGTATCACCGCCCCGGGCCGGAAAAACTGTCTTACTACAAAAAATCGCAAATTCAATAACCACTAACCACCCCGAGATATACCTGATCGTGTTGCTCATCGACGAAAGACCGGAAGAGGTAACTGATTTCGAGCGCTCGGTTGATGCTGAGGTCGTCTCTTCAACGTTCGACGAAACTCCGGAACGCCACACCGAAGTGGGTGAGATCATTCTCGAACGCGCCAAGCGCATGGTCGAGACCAAGAAGGACGTGGTCATACTGCTCGACAGCCTGACACGGCTTGCCCGTGCTCACAATTCCGTCGTGCCGCATTCGGGAAAAACCCTGTCCGGCGGCCTCGATTCCACTGCGCTCCAGAAGCCGAAGAAATTCTTTGGAGCAGCCCGGAACATCGAAGAAGGTGGCAGTCTGACGATAATCTCCACCGCACTGATCGACACCGGTTCCAGAATGGACGAAGTGATCTTTGAGGAATTCAAAGGTACCGGCAATCTCGAATTGATACTCGACCGGAGACTGTCCGACCGGCGGATCTTCCCGTCGCTCGATCTATACAAATCAGGAACCCGGAAAGAGGAACTACTGCTTGCCGATTTCGAGATCAATCGTCTATGGATAATGCGCAAACTGCTCTCGGAAATGAATACCATCGAGCAAATGGAATTCCTTACTGAGAAGATGTCACGCACAAAGACGAACAAAGAATTCCTTGAATCCATGAGTAATGAATAACGAGGAGAATCTTAAATGAAAAAGAAGATACACCCAAAGTACATGTCCTGCACAGTCACGTGCGCCTGTGGCAATCGAGTTGAAACGAAATCGACGGTCGAAAAGATCAGTGTCGATCTCTGCTCAAAGTGTCACCCGTTCTTCACCGGACGGCAGAAGATCGTCGATTCTGCAGGCAGAGTAGAAAAATTTAAGAAGCGTTACGCCACCAAGAAGTCAGCACCAGCGAAAAAGAGCAAATCGAAGGAGTAGATGGTGAACAGACCGTCGGGTCCGAACCTGATAACCATAGATGATATAGAGAAGCTCAAGAAGCGCTTTGACGGTCTGAAGGAGCATCTTTGACCTTCCTAAGCTCGAGCAAGAACTAAAGAAACTACAAGCCAAAACATCCCATCCAGGATTCTGGGCAAACAAGACCGAAGCCCAGAAGATCATGTCGGAAATAACCGAAAAGCAATACTGGATAGATTCGGTCGCAAGCATCGGTTCTGACATTGAACTGCTGTGCGGCCTAATAGAACTGGACGAGATCGATGACAAGATGCTGGCTGAAGCGACCAGCGAGGCAAAGAAGATTGAGGGAAAACTCAGGGATATTGAGTTGAAGCTCTTGCTCGGCAAAGAAGCTGATGCAAAGAATTGCATTCTAACGATCCACCCTGGCGCCGGCGGGACCGAATCATGTGACTGGGCCGAAATGCTGCTTCGCATGTACACACGCTGGCTTCAGATGAAGAACTTCACATACCGAATGCTTGATTTCCTGCCCGGCGACGTCGCCGGAATAAAAGACGCCACCATTGAAGTCGTCGGCAAATACGCTTACGGTCTGCTCAAGGCAGAGGTCGGCATCCACCGGTTGGTGCGTATATCACCATTCGATTCGAATGCACGGCGTCACACTTCCTTTGCTTCAGTGTTTGTTTATCCTGAAGTGGAAGATATAAGCGTGGAAATAAACGATGACGATCTGCGGATCGACACGTACCGGGCCGGAGGGCACGGCGGGCAGAATGTGAACAAAGTATCATCTGCCGTAAGGATCACGCATATCCCGACCGGGATCACGGTTCAATGCCAGAATGAACGATCGCAGTTTCAAAACAAGACAAACGCCATGAAGATATTGCGGTCCAGGCTGTACGACTATTATCAAAAGCAAGAGGACGAAAAGATTGAACAACTGAACAAGCAAAAGACAGAAATTGCATGGGGTCATCAAATTCGCTCATATGTTTTCCACCCGTACAAACTAGTTAAGGACCATCGCACCGACTGCGAGACTTCACAGGCGGACAAGGTCATGGATGGCGAAATAGATGATTTTATCTATGCCTATCTCAGCATGCAGGCAAAAGTCTGATCAGGGTACGCGCTGAGATTACTTGAATATTAAAGAGACTACAAATAACCCGCAAATCACTGCACTGATAACCAGGATGATCGTAATGTATCGATCCCTCTTTTTCTCCTTTGCTTCCTGAGCTATCATGTATTTTGACAGAGAACTCGACATCTCGCTGAGTTCCTGTTTCATATCATCAGTCGACTTGACCAATTTGCCGCTGGCGTCCTTTGTCTCGTCCAAACGACAGCACATCTCATCCGTCGACTTCTCGTAACTTTCCTGCACCGACTTCATCACACTGAGCGAGTTATCAGTCAGCGTTTTGAAGTTGTCGTTGAGATTCGTCAGATTTACGTTGAGCTGCTGGGCAATGTTCGCTTGATTCTTGCTGAGACTGGCCAGGGCTTTACTCAGATTCTCCAGATTTGCATGAAGGTCCTTCATACTCTTATCTGAATTCTGGTACAATGATTTCACAGATTTCTCGATCTTATCGAGATTCTCAGTGATCGATTGTTGCACGACCTGAAGAGCCTTTTTCTGCTCACCAGAAAGATTACCAAGGGAATCCTTGAGCGTCGCCGCGACTTCATCCAGCCGGATCGCCTCCTTGAGTGAAACAATTGCGCGCTCAACCACCCTGACCGATGTGTCGAGTTGACCGATGTCTTTTCTCAACGCCTGCGCACCATTCGATTCTTTGATGAGTTCGGCAACACGTTCGTCACTCACTGCACGCTTCGGCGGTTGTAGTTCGCTCTTCACTGCAGCAGATGATTTATCACTCTTGGCTTTTACTGCGGTACGCGTTTCGACAATCATTTCGCTTGAACGTATCTTATCCAGTTGACCCTTTTGAACCAGATTTTCGCATTCGGCGATCCGCTTAAGTAACCTCTCGTCTCTCAGTTCGAGGCTCTTGAGATAGTCTATCGCGTTCTGTATCTCCTTCTTCTTTTGCTGATCAGCCTGTTTTTCAATGTATTCGAAAATGTACTGCGCTGCGTCCTGTTTCTCATCGAGTTCAGCGTGTATGTCGGCGATCGTATAATACATGTCAAAGCCATCTGGTTCATACCGTAATATCTTCTTGCTCAAAGCAAGCGCATTTCGCAAAAAGTTATCCCTTCTAAAAGCCTCGACACCCTTACGGAAATTGGAGATCGATTCTTCCTTCTCATCCAACTTCATGAACAGATCGCCCATTCGGTTGTAAAGATTGCCATCCTCCGGATTCATGTCGACGGCCTTTTTTACTTCCTTGATGGCCTCAGCCACTTTGCCCTTGATCTCCAGGTCATTGGCGTTCTTGAGTATCTGACCAATCGCGTATTCTTTCCGCTGCGATATCATTGTGCACTCCTTCCCACTATACCCCCTATGTTATTCAAGTCAATATCACTTTATAGACTTAAGTCTAAGATATTATACCAAAAATACTTGGTTTGTCAACCCCCTCTTGACACCTGTCCCAGAAACCCTGTGCCGACCACAAGAACCGTAACTCACCTGACCCTCCTTATCCGGGTACCGCGGTAATAATGATACAATATCTGACGATAGTTCCTGCCCTGATTTGCCATCTCTATCGCACCGAACTGACACATACCAACGCCATGCCCGAAGCCTCTTCCCTCAATAATGACCTCATCACCTTTTGTCCTGACGTAGACATAATTTGATTTCAGTAACCCGCCTGGATCACCCGGTTCTCCGAATAACGTTCTAATGCGATAATTCGGGATCTTATATTCGTCTTTGTTAGTTGTCAGAAATAGCTCCTTTATCCTATGGCTGCGCCTGCTTCTGGTGATCCTAAACGAATGTATCAGCTCACCGCGCTTCAAAACGATGTTGATCCGGTTCAGGCGATTCCTAATATGGGCGAAGAAATCTCCTTTCTCCATCACTTTTTTCCACTCATAATGCGGGCTCCTTGTACAGTAGCGGCATAATACACTACGCAGATACGGAGGTGAAGCACCAGACCAAGCATCGCTGAAATCTGCGGTCCTGCCACCGCACGTCGAATGGTATTTGGCTTCGATTGGCTGATTGCCATGGAACAGAACTTCTCCAGCCGTACCCTCCACTGCTCTGTTCGTCAACGTTCTTTCACAAGCGATACCTTTATAGACCTGATCCTGTACGGTTGCGTAAAGGTCAAATCCAAGTTCTGAATACTGACCGATATGCGCCCGTGCATACGTCCTCGCTGCCACGGCCTGGGCTTTGGCAGCCTCAAGCTGCCGTTCTGAGATCCCGCCGATCTCGCATGGCACAACGCCTTTCAGATAGGATTCAAAATCAAGTACATTTATCACCCAGAGGTTACCATCGATCTTCCGTACCTCCAGACTACCCCGATACTCGCGATTGTTGACCGATACCTTACCGTCCTTCGGTCCCAAACGGATAGGAAAAGTCCCCGCCGGCGTGACGCGGTGATTTGCGTAGTATTTATTTTTGAGGACGCCGCTGATATGAACTTCGTCTACACCGCACTCGACAGCAACCCTGACCAATCTACCACCGCGTCCCTTCCCAACATAAGGCATGCAATCCAATAACACGATCACCGTCACAAGACCAATTAATAAGAAAATCCTATTCATATCAACCCCTGGCAAGAACATTCTCTACTTCCTTCAACATGTTCCTGTAATGGCTACCCTTCCAGTAGACCCTCTTGCACCGTGCGCATTCTGCATACTCATCGAAGTGCTTATATGTGAAGAACGGAACCCTCCCCTTTACCGCATCCTTCGCCACCGGTGTCAACTCATCGTTACAGATGACACAACGCGAAAATGGTCTTATCTCACTCCATAGATTGTATGCGTCGACCACCGCAGTGAGTTGCTGCTGTGGTATCGTTTCACTTAGGAAGAAAACGCCTTCCCTACCCCGCAGTCTGGTGTTACAGGTGATTATGGTACGACCTTCCTTGCGAGCAAGCAAGAGGATCCCCATACCTTCATTCGTATATGTAGAATCGATCCCGATTATTCTGAGTAATCTCGACAGCTTACCCAACATGCCGTTACAGACAAATTTTTTCGCCATGGCGAAGACTACGGTAATCTCAACAATACGTTGAACAGTTGCAGTAGCCTATTAGCATTACCCTCTATCAATATTATGTTATTGTTCAATAACCTTATCGCACGTATGACCCTGTCCGTCGATACCCGTTTTGCCTTGAAACTAACATCGCGGTCATACCTGGTGTTGCCCAGCAGATTCAACTTCTTGTATAGAACGAGACGGTACAAAAGCATCAATGGATAGTATATGTCCACTACCCGTTTTCTCTGGTAACTGTACGCGAGGTCCGCAGCTGCCTTCAAGGTCAACGGGGTCTTCCTGAAAACATCGATGACCTCATCGACAGCGCCACTCTCGCGGAAGGATAGTTCTTCTCCGGCACTTCCCAGCATGAGATCATCCGTACCGTCAAAAACGATCTTCTTAATCTGGTCTACATTCAAATATGCAAAAGGAACGATACGGCAGCGGGAGCGTATCGTAGGCAGCAAGTACTCGGGGCGCGAACTGGTCAGCACGAAGACCGTATCGACCGGAGGCTCCTCAAGCGTCTTCAGGAGACAATTGGCCGCCTCATCAGTCATCTGATCGGCTTCAAGGATCAACACAATCCGTTTTGTATCAATACTCGGCATATGAACGAGGCTTTTATCCAAATATCGTATTTGCTCGATGAGTATGGAGACACGATCTTCCGTTTCGACCAGAGCATTATCGGGCAGATAGCGTTTCGAATACTCGTAAATCTTATCGCTCTTTTCCTTTATTCTCGAAGGTATGGGAGCGACGAGGTGGAAATTCTGGGATTGTGGTGGACAGCCGAGGGTCTTCGCAAAGGCAAAAGCCATCATTCG
>CP070802.1:1865474-1879611 GCA_020343595.1 Caldifarciminota bacterium
TCGATCTGTTCACCGCCAAGTTTGTCTTTTCCATACTGATCGAGAACAGTGCCTTTCCACATTTTGGTGCCGAAATGCAGCGAACCCTTCATCAAAGCATGTGCAGCCACCGGACTCGTAAGCAGAAGCACCGCACCGCATATCAATGCCTTGATTCCCATAGGGCTGAATCCTTTAATAAGAAAAATGCCGATCATGATGCCGAGCGTACCCAACGTAACGCATTTTGTGGATGCCTGGAGGCGGTTGTAAACATCCGGAAACCTTATTAAACCTATTGCGCCCAAGAGATCAAATATGACCCCAACCCAAATGACGATCCATCCAATAGTACTAATCATCGAGACTCCTTTTCTCCAAATACTTTGCGAGAGCGATAGTGCCGATAAAACTGAAGAGAGCAAGAGATATAGAAAGATCGATCAAATAAGGAAGGTCATAGAACAGGGCGCTCAATCCGGTAATCCCCACGAAAAGAATACCCATGATATCAACGCCAACAGCACGATCTGAAATCGAAGGCCCCTGGTAGATCCTGAAAAGACAAAGGAAACCACCAATTGCTAGAATAGTCACCAACACGCTCATTCGAATATCCTCCTTAGAAATCTCTCAAAACGTGAAGCGATGATTTTCGAAGCTTGCTCCAATTCCGGCGATTGTATCCATATCCAGTGTATGTATAGATAGTCACCATCTATGTCGCACGTCATGGTTCCGGGTGTCAAGGTAATTGAATTGGCCAGGAACACTTTCGCAATATCTGTCTTCAGCACAGTCTTTATCTTAACGATACCGGGCTTGATCGGTCTCTCAGGATGCAATGCACGATACGCAACATCAACATTCGCCTTTAGCATATACCATAAGAATATCGGTATATAGATCACAAACCATAATATTCTATGGATTTGCAGAAACTTGACCGGTCTGCTAGTGAAATAACCCCCGAAAACAATGGTTGAAAGCAGAACAACGATAGCTCCGGCGATCAAATGATCAATTTTCACACTCAGTGTTAGCAGCAGCCAAAAACAGAAAGCAAGTATAAAATATACCACGTATCTCATTCGACCTCCTTAGAAACTCACACCCACAGAACCAAAGACGAGATTCGCATATTCGACGCCTCTGAGCAATGCGTTTGCAGCTGGACCGACAAGAAAATCAATAATCTGTTGAAACCCGATGCCGAGCAACACAATCAAGACAACCAAAAAAACCATCGCAATCCGCATCGTGAAAGGTGCTTTGCTCGCTTTTGTTCGCCCCTTCTTCATAAAGACGTTGTTCTCAATCTTCAACAGATAACCAAGGGTCAAGACGCTCAAAGCGATCGCGACAATTGCCAACCACCAAAAGCCTGCCTTCAGAGCACCCAATATGATCAAGTATTTGGCAAAGAACCCGACCAGCGGTGGCAAGCCGATCAAGGACAGACTCCCGAGCCGAAAGCTCCAGGCAGTCGTCGACATATGTTCACCCAAGCCAGCGAGCTTCGTTATATCACGGGTTCCCGTAGCATTGACGACTGAACCCGACGTTAAAAACAGGAGACCCTTACCAAGAGCATGTGCGAGTATGTAGAAAATGGCACCGGCCACACCATAGTAGTTGCCAATCCCGAGCCCTAACATTATGTAACCAACCTGAGAGACACTGGAGTAGCCTAACAGCCGCTTGTAATCCTTCTGACTGAGCGCTGTTATACCGGCAAAAGCGATCGATAATAGACCAATCCCGATCAGGACATTGAAGAAGACTGGCGCATTCGCTCGGTTCAGTCCAAAGACGTTGAACACCAAACGAGCCGTCGTATACATCCCGAGCACCTTGATGAAGATACCAGAAAGCAGACTGGAGATCGGTGCGGGCGCGGCAGGATGTGCGTCAGGTAACCAGGAGTGAAACGGCACAAAAGCAGCCTTGATCGAAAAGGCAAGTAGCATCATACCGAGAACCAGCCAGAAGAATGGCGTCTGTCCGACAACCTGGAGTACGTTCGCCATATCGGCAAGGTTTAGCGTTGAAGTCTTAGCGTACAACAACGCGATGGAAAGCAAGAAGGTCAAACCACCCACCTCTCCCATCACCATGTACTTGAAAGAAGCCTCTAACTCTTCGGCACCAACTCCGAATGCTACTAATGCGTAGGATGATATCGCTGCGATCTCAAGAAACACGAACATGTTAAAGAGGTCACCAGTAATTGAAATACCCATCATCCCAGCGGTTATCAGCATGTAGAGTGTATAAAATTTCCACTGCCCAGTGTAATGTGATATATACCGCAGAGAGAAAATGCTTCCGGCAAAGACCAGTATTGATATGACCAGAACCATGAAAGCCGAAAGTGAGTCAAATGCCATTACGATCCCGAGTGGCGGCGGCCAGTTACCCATTTTGTAGACAATCATTGGAAATTGCTGGGTCACTGCAGTACCATAGAGAGCGAGGACGAAAAGAGCAAATGATACAAGAGTAACGAAGATCCAGATCACGGATTTGGCGATCTTGCCCAAAATCGGAATGATGAAAGCAGCAGCCAACGGTATGGCAAAAAATAACGGAATAAATGTCACACTCGCCTCCTTATCCTTTCAATTTTCTGATCTCTGCAATATCGAATGTCTTGTACCGGTTGTAAATTCGCAGGACAACGGTCAACATTAGTGCTGTCGTGCCAAGAGCAATAACGATCGCGGTCAGTACGAGTGCCTGAGGAATCGGGTCGACAAACTTATGTGGCATATCGACCTTGGTGATGATAGGCGCCAACATCCCACTCCGGAAACCAATCAATGCAAATAGAAGGTTGATGGCATACTCGATGAGGGCAAAGCCGATGACGATCTTTATCAAGTTGCGCTTGGTGACAATTGCATACAAACCTATCAAGAATAGAATGATACAGCTCAGGAAAATTATCATATAATACCTCTCCTCAGTCCTTCACCACATACTTGACAGCCGCGAGCGCAAGGAAAATAGAGAAAAGTCCCGCACCTACCTTGATCCCGATTGCGATGTTGCAGAATGGAATAATCCCGGCGCTATAGAGGTTAAAAGCAATCCCCTTGGGTAAGAAATTGAGGAAGAACGTGCCGGCAACCACCATACCAGCAAGGGCTATGCCGATGAACAGCAGAGCACCCACACTCTCGAAGATCGAGGCTCTGATCTCCGACTTCTTCTCACCGCCTGGTTCGCTCCCGAACGCAAGAATTCTAAGGATAAACGCACCAGCTACAATAACACCGCCGGCAAAACCACCGCCCGGTGTCAAATGCCCGTGGAGGATTATGTATATGCCATAGACGAAAATGAATCCAATCATGACCGTCGTGATCGTCCTGACTATGAGACTCATGCCTTTCATTTCGTCCTCCCAACGCTACGTATGAGAGCAGCCACGCCTATTACCGAAGTAAAGAGCACGGTTGCTTCGCCTAGTGTATCAAGCGCCCGGAAATCCAAAATCACGTCTGCGACCAGATTAGCGCCACCAGCTCCAGGCAATCCCAGTCTTATGTACTCGCTGGCGACCCTCATTGTCGCATTACCAAACGCAGGTATCTCGTGCAGGGCATTTATGATCGCAATAATAAAGAGAAGCGCGAAAAATGAGAAGGTGACGATCGAGAAAATATGGGAACCAGCTAACTTCTTACCAATCGTCTCGTCAATATGAGTGGTTCGGAAGATAACTGCCACAAAAATAACGATCGTCAGGACCTCAACGACGATCTGCACGATTGCCAGATCCGGGGCCTGGACGAGTATGAACATGATGGCAACTGAGAACCCGACCGCTCCAAGCGATATCACAGCGGCTAGCAGGTCTTTGATCTCAGTGGCGATAATGGCTGCTACTATCATGAAAACGAGAAAAAGATAGAGTTCAATCATTCACGCCTCCCCTCAAAAAACCAAAATGAGTAGAATCACAATGCCGCCGAGAAAAATCCAGCCGACATACGTGTACAATTCGCCGGTATGCAGTAACGATGTCAGTTTTCCGACTATCGTTGCGATCCGTCCGATTATTCTGTAAATGGAAGTAATAATGCGATCGATCACATCTCTCGAGACTATGGCGATACCGCCTGCAGCCCCACGGAGGTAATTATAGAAATCGAACGCTCCGCCTTCTCCAAAATCATATGTCTTTTTTAGCATTTCCACACTATTCACAGACGAATAGAAATTCGGACCCGTCATCCTCGCGGCTTCTTCCTCCATGATCTCACCGCCGACGAATACGCGTGTTCTTCTCGGTTTCATGGCCGTACCCATCAAATACACTATAACACCAACAATGATACCCACGATGATAAGAACCGTGGCGAGCGTGGGTGACCAGAAACCTGCCTCACCAATATCGTATCCAAGGCTGGGCAAGATCAGATGCCTGAGGGGTAATGCCTGCGCAAAAATGCCAAATGCGATGCAGCCAAGGGCAAGTACCAGGGCCGGCACGACCATCTCGAACCGGGCTTCACGCACCTTGCTCAATTCCTTTGGTCTTTCCCCGAGGAAGATCGAATGTATCAACTTGAGACTATAAGCGAGTGTGAGAATACTACCGAACATAGCGCATATGAGGAAAACGAACCAAATATCGATCTTACCACTCATCTCGATTATACCCTGATAGATCATCCACTTAGAGTAAAAACCGTTAAGTGGTGGAACTCCCGACAACGCTAGTGCTGCCACCACAAAAGTGAACAGTGTGTATGGCATTTTCACACCCAACCCTCCGAGAGAATCCAGGTCCGTTGTCTTCGTTCGATAATCCACCGATCCAGTGCTCAAGAAGAGGGCGGATTTGTAGAATACATTGTTGAGCATATGAAATAGGGCACCGGCGATCGCGATCGGTATGCCCGTACCAACCCCCAGAACCATATATCCAGCTTGGGACACAGTAGAGAATGCCAACAGCCTTTGGGCATCCTTCTGTAGCAATGCCATCAGTGCCATGAAGATTATCGTCACCGAACCGATAATCATCAATGTCAGTTGTAAAGGAACATACTTGGTTATGTCAAAGATGTGGTATGAAATCCTCATCAGCAGATAGAAACCAAGCAATTTATCGAGACTACCAGGAATAAAAGCTAGTGTAGATGCAGGAAGGACCTTCGACGCCTCTGGTATCCAGGTATGAAGCGGAACCGTGCCGAGTTTGGCAAGCACACCCGCAAGGATCATCACATACGACACCACCAGCCAGACATCGGTGAAAAGGACAGTATTTTCAAGAGGAAAATTAAGATTACCCGTCCTCACAAGGAATATGACGATGCCAAGCATCATCACATAATCGGAAACGCCAATAATCGTGATCGCCTTCCGCGCCGCTGGCGAACTGTAGACCTTACCTACCTGTAGCATACCATATAGCGAGAAAACAAGCACGTTCCAGAACAGCAAGAGGAATATCAAATTACCGCTGAGCACAACCCCATTCGCGGCAGAAAGAGTTAGGGCCACGTACAGATAGTATGCTCTCTCACGCGGCGCCTTCGACATCGCCCTAAGAGAATAGAGCCAGATAAGTATAGCGAAGATGGCGTTGAAAAGAACAATGAACCCTGCCAGGCTATCAGCATAGAATCTGAAGTCAATGCCTATGATTGACGCAACATTGTATGATATTATCTGGGTTCTCGTAGCAATGAATATCCTTATCGCATACCATAGCGTCAATATGAACGCCACAAGGTCGAATTCTGTCCTAAGACGGTTGATCAAGAAACCAAGCAGTCCAAAGAATATTGGCGCAACTATAACATAATATATCTCATTCATTTCTACAATCCCCCTGTGGTCAGATAATATACTGGTTGATAGAAGAAAATTCCGAGTAGTAAAGAGACTATCGCGAGGATAAACGCCACAGCCACACCAGTGTAGCTAGGCCGCTTGGCGCGGAGTTTGTACACATCGCATCTTTCTCCAAAAAAGAGCTCGTGGTAAAATCTGGCATTGTAGAGTAACGTAAAGATTGCCGCTACTATCGCACCGATCCCAAAATAAGCAGTCTTCTCAACCGCGCCGATCACCACCGTCAATTTCGAAAAGAACCCGAGCATGGGGAAGAATCCGATTATTGAACCGACCAACATCGCCATGGAAACAGCAAGGACAGGTGACAATCTCAGCAGACAGGCAACATTCCTCATATCATCCTCTCCGGTCGCATCCTCGATGACACCTACGCCGTAGAATAATCCAGATTTAGCCAGAGCATGCGCTGCGATGTACAGAACACCTCCCAGTATTCCGTAGGTGCCACCTACCGCAAAGGCAAGTATCACAAAACCAAGCTGGCTAATCGTCGAAAATGCAAGAAGGCTCCGAAGCTTGTTCACCCTCAACGCGACGCCTCCTCCGATGATACTGGAAATGATGGCGATCCATGCCACAGTATTGAAGAAACCAGGAGCACCATAGTTGCCCATCGTGAAGAGACGGAGAAAAAGGATCGCGCCAAGATTTTCCGCTATACCGGCCAGGCTCGCGCCAATCGCAGAAGGTATGGCATTGTAGGCAGGTGCCAACCAGATGTGGAGAGGAATCGTAACCGACTTGGTAAGAATACCGATCAAGATCAGAATCGCCGCCGTGTCATTTATGACAATGATCTCAGTCAGGTTGAATGTACCGTTATCCAAATACAGTATCGAGAATCCGATCAGCATCAATGTCGCTGCCGCAAAATTGACGAGGAATGTGAGCGTACTCGCAGATATCTCGCCGTCACCACGGTAGTAGGCGACTGCACGCCAAACCGCAAAAGTTGAGATTTCCCAGAGTATGTACATCAACAATAGGTTGTATGACAACGCGACGCCCACCCCAGATCCGACGATAAGAAAGAGCATGATGTAGAATTCCAGACGATGTCCTTTTTCTCGGTTTGTAGCAAGACCATATATCAGAGACATAAGACCAATGAAGATAAATATTACACTGAGGAAAATCCCATACTGATCAACGAAAAAATCTAATCCAATCATCGCCCATATCTCCTTCTTAGTTTTTCGGTCTTTTGTCGCGAAAGTCTGAGCAAATCATTCCCTGTGAATTTCTTCTTTCCGTCCTCGAAAACGACTGTTCGTTCAGTGCAGCAGTAGCAAGGATCGACAGCGGCAAGAACCAAAGCGGCATCGGCAATTGAATATCCTTTGACCGCAACCACGTTAGATGGTATGTTCATGTAGCTGGGTGCCCTTATCTTGTGCCGTGCTGGCATGTTTGAACCATCAGAACGCACGTAGTGGAAAACCTCACCACGGGGGGCTTCGTGCCTGCCGATGCCCTCACCCGGTGGTATTTCATCCACCCTTGCTTCGATCGGACCATCCGGCATGTCTCTCAGGCACTGTCGTACGATCTTTATTGACTCATAGCACTCAAGCAGTCGCACCTTTGCCTTCGCAAAAATGTCCCCCTCTTCGAAGACAATCATATCCCAATCGACCTTGTCGTAGGCATCATATGGATCATCCTTGCGGACATCGATAGCGTAACCAGAACCACGTGCAGTCGGCCCCAGGACACCATACGCGATCGCGTCCTCCTTTGACAAGATACCCACATTCTCGAGCCTGGCGTGGATGACCGGATCGTCGAGCACGGCTTTCGTGAACATCGTTGTCTTCTCTTCCACAAGATCGAGATACTTCTCGATCTTCTCATAATGTTCGGGCAGTATATCGCGGCGCGCCCCACCTACCTTGTTGATAGCATAATGATTCCGGTTGCCCATTATTAGCTCAAAGATATCAAGCAACGGCTCACGGTATCGCCAGACCCACATCCAAACGGTGTTATAGCCAATGAAGTGCCCGGCAAGACCTACCCACAAGTAGTGAGAATGTATCCGCTCAAGTTCTCCGATGATAGTCCTGATATACTGTCCCCGTGGTGGTACCTCAATACGCGCTGCATCCTCGACGGCCATGACGTATGCGTATGGATGCGAGTCACTGCAAATGCCACATATTCTCTCCACAAGAAAAGGAATTTGGTCGTATGTCATTTTCTGAGCAATGAATTCGTGTCCCCGGTGGTTATAACCGATGTTTATCTCAAGATCTACCACCTTTTCCCCTTCGACGATAAGCTTAAAGAACTCAGGTTCTTCTTGAAGCGGATGGTAAGGACCAATCGGTACTATTCTTTTCACTGATCCCTCCCGGTTTTCTCGATCTTAAATTCCTTATGCTCATCGGCATAATCACGCCTCAATGGATGCAGATCGGCCGGCCAAGTCTCTGCAGTAAGTAGTGGAACCAAATTCGGGTGACCAGTGAAATCAACCCCCAGCAACTCATGGATCTCTCGTTCGATCCAATTGGCCGCTGGCAGGAAATCAGCCAGACTCCTGACCTTCGGGTCATCCTTTGGCACGAGTGTCTTTATGTTGTAATATGTTCCACTCGGGTCATGCGAGAAATGATATAGTATTTCAATGCCGTCACGTTTGTCGGTGCCGGTAGTGATCGACAGGCGACACTCTTTCTCTGCGAAAAGGAACTTGGCTAAATCGTATACTTCATCCCTCGGTATGTTTATGTAAGTGCGGCGCGGAGCGTGTATCTTCACCGATGCGTGCGGGAATTTTGCGCCGATCTCATCAAGTATTTCCTGTGAATATTCTTTTTTCATCATAACCTCTTTAATGCCTTGACAACACCGCTTATAATCGCCTCAGGCTTCGGAGGACAACCCGGAATATAAACGTCCACTGGAATGTGCTTATCATAGGGACCTACTACATTGTATGAAGGTGCGAACATATGATTGTCGCAAGTACAGGTCCCGACACCGATGACAAGACATGGTTTGGATGTCTGTTCGTATACGCGCAGCACGCGGGGCAGCGATTTGCGGTTCAGGACGCCGGTTATCAGCAGCGCATCGGCATGCCTCGGTGAACCCACCAGGACGATACCGAAACGTTCGACATCCCAGCGCGGCGTCAGAACATCTAATATCTCGATATCGCAGTTGTTGCATGAAGCTGCTGCCACGTGAAATACCCAGGGAGATTTCTTCAGTCCCCAAAGTTTAGCATTCGCCATATCATTCTCCTTTATAAGCCGTAAACTGCAAGAACCAATCCGATCACCGACAAAACGCCAATGCCCAGCCAGAAGAACCTCAAGGATTGATCAATCCTGATTCTCGGATTGGTATTTTTTATGAGTATAATCAGAACCACAATTAACAGGAATTTAAGAATTACCCACCAGCTACTGAAACCTCCCCACAGTACCGATATCAGAAAGAGCGGCAGAAGGAACAACATCATTGCACGCACAACGCGGAACATGGCAAGAGCCACGCCGGAGTATTCTATGTAGGGTCCGGCCATGATCTCCTGCTCCGCCTCGGGGATATCGAAGGGCACGAAACCCAGCTTCGCCTGTGTCGAGAGCAGAATGACGATTGCCCCTATGACACCGGAGATGGAATACAGAAAAGGCCCATTGGCCTGCTGTGCCATAATTATATCACCAAATCTGACACTTCCGCCGGCTTTTAGAATGATAGCCGCGATCGTGATCAGAAAGGGGAGTTCATATGCAAAGTACTGAGTCATCTCACGTGATACACCGACACTCGCTAATGGATTCTTAGAAGCAGAACCGCCGATCATAAGACCCAGTGGCGGAATGGCAAGAAGGTAGACCATTACGATCAGGTCACCGACGAAAGTACCCTCCGGGTTCAGATTCATTGAGAAAACCATAACCGCGAAGATGCTCATAGCCACAAGACCGAGAATCGGACCCATCAGGAACAGGATCTTCGAACTTCCCTCAGGAATTATCGTCTCCTTGAGGAGCAGTTTGAGAAAATCAGCGTACGGCTGGTACCATGGCGGACCCACACGCCAATGGATACGCGCCGTCACCTTACGGTCAATCCAGGTAAGGAAGAGACCGACAACCGCAGTAAAGACAAAACCTGGAAATATGAGATATGAAAAAAGAACTCTTACTACACTCATGGCTTTCTCCTGAAAAATAGATCCTTCGACACCATTCTCATACCAATTTCGTGTTGCTCGATTTCCTCATCAGACAACCATTGCAGTGCTCCTGACGAACACGCGCTCACGCATCTCGGCCCCTCTTTCCGGTCAGCACACAGACTGCATTTCTGAGAAATGTGCCTGACCAGAGGTGCATCAATAACGCCGAAGGGACAGGCAAATGCACAGCTCTTGCATCCTATGCAGACCATTGCCGAACGGATGACAAGGCCAGTATTATCATCTCTCGTTATCGCCTCTACCGGGCATGATGCAAGACAGAGTGGTTGTTTGCAGTGCTTGCAGGCAAGTGGCAGGTACGCTACACCAGCGATGTCTCCGTGTCTAATACGCGATTCACCTTTGAATTCTGCCTTACAGGCCGCCTCACAGGACCGACAACCACAACAGAGATCAAGGTCCAGCACTATTCTTTTCTGCATATTTTCACCTCGGTTGGAATAAAATTGATTGCACTGAGCTCATTATCGATCGTGAATTCAAAAAGACCACGGACAGACGGAGTCTCCGCCGCCACTGCTACTACACCCTGACCAACATCTTCAGTAATCTTCACTGGAAGGTCAGTACTACCTTGCTTCGATGTGATCGATGCCACATCATGGGCGCCGATACCTAACTCGGCAGCATCCAATGGATTTATCTTCAGCGCTTCGCCTTCAAGAAAACCCAGAAAATTGTAGGCTACTTTCTCACCCACCAACTTGTACGACTTCTTTTTCGTCTCGGTCAATTGAGCGACCCGTTGTGCTCGCGCATTGATGTCCAGTTTCCTCCCGGCAGGCTGCGGCGTCTTACCTTTCCCATGCCCGCTGGATAACATAGATAATAGCGCCTCGATCGATTTCGCACCACTGGGTGGTTCGATCCCGCCGGGCAATTTCTTCTTTCCGAATGTCGTGACCAGAGTACCTTCCTTTTCAAGACCGAGCGGTACGGGAAGCATTGTATAACCGCTGTGTTTGAGCGTGGATGTTGCATAGATATTGGCACCTTTCAATTTGTCGACCAGTTGCGGGTAATAAAAAGGAAAAAGCTCACCGAAGTTGATGAGGTTCTTCACCTTCTTTTTCTTAACCATATCAATGATATCGGAAAAACCCTGATTCCCATTATACCCGGGAAATTCAACAAACGGCACTACCTTCATCCCGCTGAACTTGTGAAGTCGGTACAGGCTCTCCGCACAAAGGGCTGGATCATAGGTATGCCCGAAAGACAAGGATGCAAAAATGAGCCCCTTACCATTTCCCTTGATCATGGTCGAAATCTGGTTTACCGTTGCACCATCAACACCTGTCGCCTTGGAAATATCAAGGTTGCCGGAATTCTCCTGTGCCAGACCTAAAAGCAGCAAGGGTTCGGTACCAACGTTAACCTTGAGAAATCGAGTAGCAAAACCAGCCGTATGCGTATTGAGTGAATCAATGACGATCAGCTCATTCTTCTTGTCCTTCATCTTCCACTCAATAATGGCACGCGACGACATCGGAGCCTGATTGAATATGTCACCCAGCACTAGTACAATGTTCGCCTCTTCAAGATTGGCAGGCGCAAAAGGTTTGTCCAGAAATGGACGCAGGTTGTGTTCGGGTTCAAAATAGGTTGATGCAGTATACTGAATGCCCACGCTATCACAGAAACCGACGATCGCGGCGTACTCTTCAGGTGTAACATTTCTGTCAAACGTGACCGCCACGCTCTTGGGACTACCAACCACCTTGATCAAATCCTTGCTCATCTTCGACCAAACAGCTGGTCTGCCGTTTCTCATCGGTACTGCCAATCGCCGCGGGTGATCCAGATACATACCAGCAGCACTACCCCTCGGACACAATCTTCCGTTACTGCTTCCATCCTTGATGTACTCGACCCCGCATACTCCAAAATCATTGAAGACAACACCGAATTCGCAACCAAAACTGCAGAATGGACATACCGCCCGTTTGATGCTTATCGTCTTTGGATCGATTTTCTTCATAAAAACGGCTCCTCGATATCCTTAACATCTTGCCAAGTAAGAACCGGACCGTCCTTACAAACGTAGAATTTCCCCACTCGACAGTGATTGCATTTGCCCACGCCGCAAGACATGTTCTTCTCCATTGACAGATAGATATTCTCGTGTTTGAAACCTACCTCCACAAGTCTCTGAGTTGAAAATTTCATCATCAGCGGTGGCCCACAGACAACCGAAGGCGATGTCTTGACGTCGACCGGTATTTTATCAAGAATCACAGTAACCACCCCGACCCTGCCCTTCCAGGATTCATCACCGACATCCACTGTCATCAACAGATCGACGCGATCGATCTTCTGCCATTCAGGGATGAGACGCTTGTAGACTATGTCCTGTGGTGTCCTGGCACCGTATCGTATATAGACCTTTTTATAGTTCTTCAAATCGTGGAGCAAGGCAAGAAACAGCGATCGCAGTGGAGCAAACCCAACACCACCACCGACAATAAACACTTCCTTACCCTTGAAGTTCTGCAGTGGGTACGGTTTGCCGAAGGGACCCCTGACGCCGACAAGATCGCCTTCTTTCATATTGAACAGCGCATCGGTCACACGACCTACCTTCATTATCGTGAATTCCATATGATCGTCGTACGGTGAGGATGATGGTGTAAAAGGCGCCTCGCCTACGCTGGGTATGGTAAGTTCGGCGAACTGCCCCGCTTCGAAATCGAACGGCTTGCCGTCCAGTATAAATGTCGTGATATTTGGCGTCTCGGGAATTATTTCTTTGATCTTAACCGGAATTGGATAATAGGGATTTATAGGTTCCATAGAATCTCCCTTATATCTATTTTTGCCGAACAACCCAATAGACATCTACCGCAACCTGAGCAGGCAAGCGTGTTTTCATATTTATTGAAGAAGTCAAACTTGCACTGGAATCTGTTCCAGAATCGTTCGTCAATTCGGCTACGGGGATTTGCGCCACCCCCTACGCGAGCATAGGCAGCATAATAACATGTATCCCATATCCTGACACGCTCAATATCCTTACCTTTCTTGTAATCACTTAAAAGAAAGCAGTAGCATGTCGGACACGCATGCAAACACGCGTGACATTCAACACACTCATCACGTGCATCACGAATCCTTGCCTTGTCCGCGGCCTCCACGCGCGCCGGCAAATCCTTCTTGAAGGGTTTGCTATTAATCTTGCTGAGTTTCGTGATCGCTTTTTCGCGTATCGATTTGCGGGCTTTTTCGTCGTCATTCTTCACTTCCGTGAACATACCCTTATAGGCATCGATGATTTCCTCTCCTCTCTTTGTGTAAGACTCAAACAATAGCCCAGCGGGCAATTCCGTGAAGTTCAAATCACAGACAGCGTCACCATAGGGATTCAGACCAAGCAGATTACAGAAACAGGAATCTTCAGGTTCCGGGCAATCGGCCGAGATCATAATTGTCTTGTCCCTGCGCTCTTTGTAAAATGGGTCAACTGGTTCCCACCCCATGAAAACTCGGTCGTGTATGTCAACGCCTCTCAGGTCACAATTCTTCACACCAAAGAGATAACGCTTATCGACCTGTCTTACGTCATCCTTGGGGAACTTAGCCACTGTATCCCGGCTCGGGAAAAAGAATTGCTTGATGTTCTCCGCGGTTCTTATTTTCGCGAAGTCGGGTTTGAATTCGTGAGCATCATCAAACCTCACGAGATGCGTCCTGCCCTCCTCGAACATCGGATAATACAGCGACCCATCCCTTGATAGTTCTTTTACAAAAGTCAATATTTTATCTGGGGATAGTAGATAGGATTTCATAGAAGGTTATTATAATAATTTTGTATACCCTGTCAACACTTTGCCGTGGCATAAGCATTGACCACAATGACCGAATAACCGAGAGGTTTCATAATATGAATGAACGTTAGTACAGATTGGTGAATTCGGAAAGATTGAGTAGATGGATTCTGGAAGATTATCTGATTTGGTCAGATAATGCCTCATAGACACCAATTATACCAACACGCTGGTTTGTGTCAATATTGTTCAAAACACTGATGATGCGATCAGCCGTATCCTTCACTCGCGCCGTCAT
>CP070802.1:1879711-1893429 GCA_020343595.1 Caldifarciminota bacterium
TTCTGCTCAATCTGGGCTTGAAAGCCGAGGGATTCTTACCGCTTGAGGAATTCGGTGCCCCGGAAGATGCCGAAGAAGGGAAATCGATATACGTCTTTCTCGAAGCGTTTGAAGATCGCGAGGGATTTCCCGTAATATCGAAGAAAAAGGCGGATTTCCAGCTCGCCTGGGACAAGATCAAACACATCTATGAGAACGGCGAGACCGCCGCGTGTACGATAAAAAAGCGTATAAAAGGTGGGTATTCAGTCGACCTCATGGGTGTCGAAGCCTTCTTGCCCAGCTCGCAGATCGACTACAAGGCTCAGGCCAACACCGAATCCCTGATCGGTCAGAAATCAGAGGTCAAGATCGTTAAGATAAATATGCTTCGAAAGAACATCGTCGTATCACGGAAATTGGCAGTCGAAGAGGAACAGGCAAAGGCGCGCAAGCGCATATTCAGCAAGATGAAAGTTGGCGATATCATTGATGGAACCGTGCGCAATCTCACCGATTTTGGCGCATTCATCGATATCGGCGGCATCGATGCACTGCTCCATATCACGGATATATCCTGGCTGAAAATAACGCATCCGGCTGAGGTCGTCAAAGTCAACGACAAGATCAAGGTCAAGGTACTCATCATGGATAAAGAGACCGGCAGGATTGCCGTTGGTTTGAAGCAACTGACCGCGCATCCATGGGAAGCCATCGAGAAGAAATATCCAGTCGGCACCAGAGTAAAAGGGAAAGTAACGAGTGTCGTGGATTACGGAGCGTTTGTCGAACTCGAGAAAGGGATAGAAGGACTCATCCATGTTTCAGAGATGTCCTGGACCAAAGATGTCAAGGATCCATCGTCCATTCTCAAGGTAGGCGACGGAGTCGAAGCAGTCGTCCTGTCGATCGACCGTAATGAACAGAGGATCTCCCTCGGAATGAAACAGACAAAACCGGATCCGTGGTCAACCGTCGATGAAAAACTCGAAGTAGGCCAAAAAGTCGTCGTTAAGGTTACCAACCTGAAAGACTTCGGCGCTTTTGTGCAAATAATCGATGGAGTCGAAGGCCTTATCCACGTCAACGATTTCTTCTGGGACAAGAAAGTCAAGAAAGCTTCTGACTACCTACGTAAAGGGCAGAAAGTCGATGCGGTCATCTGCACGATCGACCGTAAGAACCGGCGCATATCGCTGAGCATCAAACACTGCAAGGAAGATCCGTTCACCAAATTTGTCGATACCTTTCCTGAAGGTTCAAAGGTAACGGGCAAGATAAGTGACATCCTGCCAAAAGGTATCCGGCTGGTGCTCGAAGGCGGAGTTGAGGAATTCATACCGGCAAATTACCTGGCAAGACGTGGGAAGAAACCAAAGGATCTTTACGCGCTCGGTGAGGAGATCGAGGTTACGGTACGGAAGATCAATTCGAGACTGCGGAGAATAATCCTCAGTGAGAAAGAGATCTTCAAAGCCCCGCCAAAGAAGAAAGAAGCGCCAAAACCGGCTCCTGACAAATTTACCATCGGCGATATCCTTGATTCTCAGAAACAAGCGGAGCAGAAAGAGTAACATAATCCGGCTTGCAAAAACTAGTCAATTTAGGCTGTAAGCTCAATCAGTACGAAGGCTACTGTCTGCTTGAGGTATTCAGCGACGTAGAGGATTTGGTCATTGTTAATACCTGCTGTGTAACGAGAGAAGCAGAACTCAATTCACATAAGAAATTCCGCCAGGCAATGAGAAAATTCCCACATGCCACGGTTATCGCAACCGGTTGTGCTTGTCGTACTGACCCGGAGCGATACGCGGAAGCAACCTACCTGATCGACAACGTCGACCGAAATACAACGATCAAAGATGTCTTGCCCAGACCGGATAAAACACGATACTTCCTCAAGATACAGGATGGCTGTGATATGAAGTGCTCGTATTGTATTGTTGCCAGAGTACGTTCAACGGTTGAGAGTAAGACCGTCACCGAAATCGACAAGGAAGTCAGGTGGGCGATGTCATTGGATCACAAAGAGATCGTCCTTGTCGGCGCCAACATTGGCCTTTACGGCAGGGACACAAATACATCTCTCCCTGAGTTACTCGTTGCGCTAAACAAGATACCTGATTGCCCTCGCATCAGGATATCCTCGATAGAACCATTCTTTATTACTCCCGAATTGGTGAGTACTATGAGAGCGGTCCAGGCATGCCGCCACTTCCATATCCCCATCCAGAGCGCAGACAATAACATACTCAAGCAGATGAAACGACCCTATGATAGAAAGCATCTGGAGAAGGTGATCCGTTTGGTCAAAGATAATTTTCAGGATGTGGCAATCGGCGCCGATGTGATTGTCGGGTTTCCTGGCGAAGGCGAAGAAGAATTTCGAAATACCTACGAATTCATACGCGAACAGCCGTTCACTCATCTGCACGTCTTCCCCTATTCACCGAGAAACGGGACAGAAGCATTTCGTCTGGGTGACCCGGTATCCAAAAAAGACAAGAAGGACCGACTCTGGGAACTGAGACGTCTGATCAATCAGAAGAATTATGAATTCCGCAGGCAATTGCTCAACAAGAACTTCCAAGTTGCCATCGAGTATAAAGACGAACAATGCCTTGGACTCACAGACAATTACATCAAGGTCCATATCGATGAACAGTGCTCCAGGAATGATCTTGTCGAGGTCAGAATCGACAGTGTAACCGAGGACATCACCCACGCAACAAGAGTCACGGTAACAGCACCAGTACCCCATTGAGAAAGTACTATATCAAGACATTTGGTTGCCAGATGAACAAAAATGACTCTTCTGTCATCGGAAAGTTGCTTGCCGATCACGGCTTCGAGTCGACCACAGATCCACGATCGGCTGACGTCTATATCATCAATACATGTACGGTCAGGGAACACGCCGCCAATCGCGCCCTGGCATTTACTGCTGGTCTGGAAGAATGGCGCAAGGCAGGTAACCGAATTCTTGCCGTTGTCGGGTGCCTTGCACAAAGTAATGCAGATGAAATAACGAAAAGACTCAAACATGTTGATCTGATTCTTGGCCCGGATGCATACCGGGAGATCGGCAACTACGTCACACAGATCACCGGAACGAAATCGAGAATCATAGATACGAAACTATCGGCCGAAACATACTGCGGCATATTTCACCGGCCTAACGCAGTTGCCGATTTTGTCTCAATAATGCGCGGCTGCAGCAACTATTGCTCTTACTGCGTAGTACCCTATGTTCGCGGACCAGCCCGCTCACGAGCTTCCGATGATATACGGAAAGAAATTGTCCACCTTGTGGAGTACGGAGTCAGGGATATTACGCTTTTGGGACAAAACGTGAACGAATACCACCATGAGAGTATGGGTTTCGCGGAACTGCTCCAACACGTCTCGGTGATCCCAGGGGTATTCAGGATTCGATTTTTGACATCCCACCCCAAGGACTTCACCAGGGAAACCGTACAGGTCATAAAGGAAAACAATAACATCTGCGAATGGTTCCACCTACCGCTGCAATCAGGCAGCAACCGAATCCTGCAACTGATGAACCGAAAATATACGAAAGAGCATTACAATGGTCTTGTGGAGCACATCCGTAGCCAAATCCCGGAGTCAACGATAACCACCGACATAATCACTGGTTTCCCCACCGAAACCGAACAGGAGTTCATTGAAACGCTGAACACGCTACGGGAAATTAAATTTGACGATGCTTATATGTACCGCTATTCAATAAGACCGGGCACCAAAGCCAGTAGCATGCCATCACTTGATGAGGATACCATCAAAGCACGTCTAGCAGAGTCAATCCAGGTAAAGAACGAAATCGTTGTAGAGAAGACCAAAGCGATGATAGGCAAAGTGTATGAAGTCCTCTTCGAAAGCGCCGCAAGAGGAAACGGTTCGCGCGGCAAAACACGCGGTAACAAAAATGTTATTGTGCAAGAAAAAATCAAACCGGGCGAAGTCAGAAACGTTCGGATTACAGAAGTAAAAGGCCAGACGCCGATCGGCGTGGTGGCAGACGCTTGACGCGGTACGCTAGACGCTCTACGCGATACGCTTTACGCTAGACGCAACACAAAGATGGACATTGGCTTCCATTTCCGAAAAACGATACAACTTTGGTGAAATTCCAAATCGGAAATACCAATCTCCAAACAATTTCCAAATCCGAAATCCCAAGTTCCAATATCAAAACCACAATTTTGTTTTGTATGTTGGGTTTTGGTTATTAGAATTTGAGTATTGGAATTTATTTGGTATTTGATGATTAGGATTTGAGATTTAACGTGATCTGTCGGTTCTGATCCAGACCGCTCAAGGCGGGCGTGTCTCCAGCGTAGAGTGTCTTCAATCCGCGTAGCGGATGTGTCTTCAGTCTGCGCAGCAGACGTATCTTCAGTGTCCCGAAGACCGCAAGGGATGAAGGGTCTCCGGTCCTCCGTAAGAAGTTGACTCTCCTTCAGTCTGCCCTATAATTGCATGTGGTAAGTGGTCCTATCTGGCTCATGCAGCCCATCCCCTATTTTGGCGAAACGCTGCGAGGTAACTGGATTTACGAACCGAAAATCGATGGTTGGCGTATGCAAATGATCAGCTACGGAGAAAATAGACTCGAGTGCTGGGGCAGGCGGCTCGAGCGCAACCCCAACTGGACAGTCAAACTGCAGTATATACATGATACTATTCACGGGGTGATTCCAAAAAATACCCTGCTTGACTGCGAACTGTGTTCAGACCGAGGCAGACGTTTTATCCCCTCACTATTCGCCAGGGAACCAAAGGCTAAACCGATCGTGTACGTGTTTGACATGGTATATTACAAAGGTGTGGATATCAGCACGCGAACGCTAAAGCAGCGGAAGAAAATGTTGAGCGAGATAGATCTCGGCCCGCCTTTTTATATCGTACGGGGCAAGACCCTGACCGATTTGAAAAGCAATTATGCCTCAGAAGTGAAAAAGGGGCATGAAGGTATCGTCATAAAGAAACTGAATTCGCTCTATATCATTGGCAAAGAAAGTCCCATAGCTACGCACAATTGGAGGAAGATAAAATGACACGGATGAGAAGACAGAAGATGAGTAAAAGAAGGCTCGAGAGGGCTAGTATATGACTCCTAAAGCCTTCTTGAGCCCTCTGTGAGCCTTCTACAAACCTCTAAAGGTAAGGAGAGCTTATGAAAGTTGGCAGGTTTCAGGTAATGGCAACGCTGCAGGCGGCACGGGCGTATGTGCTGGGGATGCCGGTCGCATCGGCAAAATCATTTGGGTTGAACAGAGCGATATTCTACGCCGCAGCAAAACGTGGTTTTAAGGGTAAGGGTGGTATCAAGCCACCAGGCAAATTCAAATCAAAGGGAAAGGAATACAGCGAAAAGGAAATAAGAAAAATGCAAAAATCATTCACGATGGCAAACATCGGAGATGAATCGGCCTACAGCGTCAAGATAGAAGGTAAACAATTCTTCGTGATCGGAAGTGAGATTCAATCATCGGATGATTTTAAACGACAAATCACCAAACGTTTCGGGACAAACTTCAGCAAGGCATGGAAGGAAGCCGTGAAGATATGTAAAGAACACGACAAGGGTGTATTACTTTCCCAGCGCTATTTCTACGAAACGGTCTACAAACCGAGGCGCGATGAGCTATCAGAGAAATGGACTGAGAAGTACGGGAGGTAATCATGACACTCTTGTTAGCAATACTCGTTTCCGCGTCGTCTTTCAACGTGGACTCCATCCGCCATATCGCCGCTGACAGATTGAAGGAAGGGCAGTTGATGGATGCTTATGAGCATGCGACAGTCATACTGGCCCACGATCCGGAAGATCTCTTTTCCCTTGGCCTGCTGAAATACGCCGAATACAGCGGACTGGTGGAATCCTTGAATCCAAAGTATTGGATGCTCCTGACGGAATCGGCCAAGAAGATTTCCGATTTCTGGGAGAAATTTCGTAGCACTGATTCTCTCAACCTCAATCTCTTGAAGGTCCTCGCGGTTGTTCTATTGGGTGATCCTGGGAGAGCGTCCCCTTACGTTGATCTCGTCATAAAACTTGATTCCCTGAACGCCGGCAACTACATGATGAAAGGGCACATTGGACGACGAACAGGCGACTACGACGCAGCTATTCGGAATTACAGGAGGGCTTATAGCCTCGATTCGACAACGAAGGATGCACTCGTAATGCTGGGGAGCGTGCACCTGCGCATGGCCAATATAGATAGCGCATGCGTATGTTTTTCAGCAATACCTCGCGGCCACCCTTATTACATCGCTTCACGTGTATTCGAGGTCTTGTGTCACCTGAAACTGGGTCGCATTGCACAGGCAGAAACACTATTTGCCGGAATCGAACCTGACATAGAGGCGAGCGAAGCGGTTTTCTATACGTCCGGCTCAATAGGGACATACATCGACAAATTGCAGATTGATTCTATCCCTGAGACAGATACGCTGATATTACTGCCGTTGGGTAAGTCTGAACCGGTGAGGCCCTTGGGCGAGCAGGGTTTTGAGAAATACTGGCCGAAGATATGGCCTGTCGCCGTATTGACGTCGGACCACGTAGACTTCATGTATGGCTCGCGCTCTGTTACAGGGCCTAAGATGATCGAATTCAAACCCCCGCGATACCCTCCGGAATGCAGACGCCAGAATATCGAGGGAAGTGTGGCTATCATGGCATTTATTGATACCAATGGAAGTGTAATGCATGCTGAGGTTTATTCCTCATCCGGTCACCACGCCATCGATGAGGAAGCGTTGGCGGTCGTCAGGAAAGCCAGACTTGAACCTGCCAGTATATTGGGCATACCAGTAAGAACCTGGATACTTGTACCGATCAATTTCAAATTGGCAAGATGAGACCCGCCTTGACTCACCACCGAAAGTCGCTATATTAAAGAACGGAGGCCCAATGAACGCTAACATATGCTACTGGGATAAAGCAGGCAAAGAGAACACCGACAGTACCATAGACGCAGCTCTAAAGCGAGCCAGAGAATTGAAAATCACACACATCGTGGTTGCCTCCTGCACCGGAGCAACGACAATGAAACTGCTCCAGAAAGCGGATAACTTGTCGATCGTTTCGGTCTCACACCAAGCCGGGTTCCGCGAACCCGGCGTGTGCGAAATGCCGTCTGAGGTCGAAGAAGACCTCGAGAAGAAAGGCGTCAAAGTATACACCGGTACCCACTTCTTTGGCGGATTGGGAAGGGCGGTAAGAATGAAATTCGGGGGGCTGGAAGTCGACGAGCTTGCGGCGAATACCCTTCGTATCTTCGGGCAGGGCGTTAAGGTCGCGATCGAGGTCGCAATCATGGCCATCGATGCGGGACTCATCCCTTATGATCAGGAAATAATCGCCATTGGCGGGAGCGGACAGGGTGCCGATACTGCGATCGTATGCCTTCCCAAACACGGTAAGGATTTCTTCTCGTTCGAAGTGCGCGAGATAATCTGCAAACCTCGACTGATAAAATGAGATCAAAGGTAGCCGTTGTAAAAACAAATCCCCGCACCGTACTCGAAGACATAAAGCACCTGATGGACCTTGCCGGTGTCCGGCGTCACCTCCGAGACAGCTTGCCCACGATCCTCAAGGTAAACATAACCTGGCATTTCTATTATCCGGCATGTTCCACAACCCCATGGCAGCTTGATGGTGTTGTAAAAGCGCTGAAAGAATGGGGATATCACGATCTCATACCGGCGCAAAACCGTACCGTCGTCATCAATCCAAAACTCGGTGCCGAGAATAATCATCTGACATCCGTAATGAAAAAACACAAACTGAGATTCGTCTACCTGTACGAACCCGATGTTGAATGGATCTACTACAAGCCAAAATCAAAAATGCTGGTCCTGGACAAAGTATATAAAGATGGCATACAAATACCGAGATTGTTCATGGGCAAAAATGCCCTTCACCTGCCGACCATGAAGACGCATGTCTTCACTACCATCACCGGAGCGATGAAAAACGCGTTCGGAGGCCTGCTCAATGACAACCGGCACTGGACTCATTCGGTCATCCACGAGACGCTTGTCGATCTGCTCCAGATACAGAAGGAGATCCACCCCGGCATATTCTGCGTGACCGACGGTACGATCGCCGGAGACGGCGCAGGACCGCGTCTAATGCATCCACACGTCAAGAACTACCTCCTTGCGAGTGGCGATTCCGTGGCCATCGATGCAGTAACGGCAAAAATGATGGGTTTTGACCCTCTGAGCCTGAAATTCCTCTACCTTGCCCAACAGATGGGATTGGGCAAAGCAGATCCTCGGGAGATTGAGATCGTGGGCGAAGACATTGAACGTGTCAATTTTCATTATCAGATGAAGGACACCTTCGCATCCCGCGGCCAAAAAGCAATATACTGGGGACCCCTCAAACCGTTAGAGTATCTCTTATTGCGTACCCCGCTCGTGCCGTGGTCATTCATAGCCTCGAGATTCTATCATGATTATTACTGGTATGGTGTTCACGGCAAGAAAATAGCCCGTAAATTCCTGCAAACGGCCTGGGGCGAGCTTTTCACCTCCTACCGGTAGCCACCGAAAAGACAATTGACATCCCTCTTCAATTTTGTATAATTTTTCAAGCTAAACCGTAGAGGTTGGCCAAATTCGTAATCCTCTGTGGATGGGAATATGGTATCAGGGCTTGAAAGGAGGAAATTTGCAAGTCTACGGTAAGGTTAAGTGGTTCGATGGGAAAAAGGGATACGGTTTTATCGAGAATGAAGATGGGTCCGGTGATGTCTTTGTGCATTACGCTGATATTACGGGTGAAGGTTATCGGGTCCTTCGTGAAGGCGAGCGAGTTAAGTTCGAAATAAGTCAAACGCCCAAAGGTTCAAAGGCAATAAAGGTCGAACGCACTGACGAATAAGTACAGACACCTATGTGTCTCGGGGGCAGATCTCGGATCTGCCCCTTCTTTTTACTACTGCAACCTTGACACTCCCGTGGATAATTGCTATACTTCAGTGTGCCCTTTTTACGCATTATAGACGTAAACCTCAATCGTTTGGATGAATCCCTCAAGTTGATAGAAGATGTTGCACGATTCCATATAGCAGACCGGCAAATCCTTCAGCAAACGAGAAAAATAAGAAATGCCTTGCTGGATTTCAAGAAATCTCTGCCGCTGAAAAGAATCGTAGGATCACGCCGGAGCGCGGAAGACCCTGGACGCGCCGCGAAATTCGATGCCAGAGCAACAAAATCCAGCACCGCAGTCATCATATCAAACCTGGCGCGTGCTAAGGAGGCATCAAGAATACTCGAAGAAACATGCAAAGTCCTCGACCCTGGATTAAGCGGATCAATGAAGGAAATACGCTTCAAGATCTACGATCTCGAAAAAGAGATCGTCCAGGGTATTGAGAGGCGTTTTGACCCCCGCCTCCACGTCATCATCGATGAAAAGTATCTTACGTCTCGTGATGCCGAGCGAGTAACCAGAACACTCATGAACAACGGCGCGACAATGATCCAGTTACGGATCAAGACACTGAGCGATCGCGCTTTTCTAAAATTCGCAAGGAGAATACGTAAAACAATAGGTAAGAAGGATACTGCTTTCATAATAAACAACCGTCCAGATATTGCGGTCGCATGCAATGCCCACGGCCTACACCTGGGACAAACAGATATGCCAATCAGTGCTGCCCGTAGGATCATGGGCGATATCGCGATCATAGGGGCATCAGCCCGTACTACCATAGAAGCGAGAAAGGCAGAATCAGAAGGAGCCGATTATCTGGGAGTCGGTGCTCTCTACACGACAAGCACCAAATCGGATTCGCGCAGATGCACGATCACCACGTTGCGTGCAATCTGCCGGGCTGTGGAGATACCAGTAATCGGCATCGGCGGTATAAACAATAGGAATTACAGGTCCATATTGCGCGCTGGCGCATCTGGCATTGCAGTTGCTTCCTTCATTTTTGAAGGCAATATGAAGAAGAATTTGCGTTCATTGACACGCAAATAGAATATGCATATAATTACCATATCTATGCCCTTAGGTTTCCCCCATTGTACGTACATTAGGAGGTTTTATGAAACTAAACATCACTGCCAGGAACTTTGACGTATCTGATGCAATCAAAAACTATGCACTGAAAAAACTTGAAAAACTGAAGCATTTTGACCACTACATCACGGACGCAAAAATGATAATGGAAAAAGACAAGGGGATGAGTATAATCGAGCTCACCATGTTGGTGAAGCATTCATCGATAACCAGTCGGGTCAGCAATCCTGACATCTATATGGGCATTAACGATGTTGTAAGAAAGGTTGAACGCCAGCTCGACAAATACGAAGGAAAGTTCCGCGAGAGAAAAAGGTTGGCGCAGAAAACAAGAAGAAAATGAAATCCATAAACCTCAAGACACTATATGAAGAAAAGAAGGATGAGCTGTCTCTCGAAATAATAACCGGCAAAGAACACCTCGAAACCAGAGAAATAACCAGCTACGATATCTTCCGCCCCGGCCTTGCACTCGCCGGTTATACCGGCTACTTTTTAAAAGACCGGATAATGATCATCGGTAAAACAGAGACGTTCTACCTGAAGACCCTTAAGAGAGAGATTAAGAACCGCCGTATTGCTACGGTAATGAGACTCGGCACGCCGGTTGTCATTGTGACCAAGAAGCTCGCCATCGATAAGAAATTCATCGAAGAGGCGAAGCGCAGGAAGATCCCGATACTCCGCACCCCAAACTCAACAACGCCCTTCATTCATAATCTTACTGCATACCTTGATTTCAAACTCGCTCCTACCGAATTCCTCCAGGGAACACTCGTTGATATTTATGGAGTAGGAGTGCTATTCATGGGCAAACCGGGCACAGGCAAGAGTGAATGCGCACTTGACCTTGTTGAACGGGGCCATCGTTTCGTGGCCGATGACTTGATCACCATCATCAGAAGGGGCGACATCCTCATTGGAGCCGGTGCCGAGAAGAGCGACCGACTCAAGCATCACATCGAGATACGAGGTGTCGGCATCGTCGATATCTACCGGATCTTCGGTGTAAAATCTGTCCGGCTTCAGAAGCGGATCGAGATAATAATTGAACTGGGGCTGTGGGATGAGGTAAAAGGCAACTTTGACCGTCTAGGTATCGAGAAGAAAAAGAAGGAGATCCTAGGCGTTGCCGTACCACACATCCTCATACCGCTGAGTCCCGGCAAGAATATCTCGGTTATTGCGGAGGTGATCGCAATGAATTACCTCCTCGACCTCCGCGGTGTCAGGCCTGCCGAGGAATACGACCGAGAACTCAAGAGAATACTGTCCGAACGCGAGATACCCAATGTTCATTTCGATGAGGACATTGAATAAATGGCGATGATAAGGGGCATCATACTCGGACACGGCAGCTTCTCTGAAGCCATGCTGAAAACAGCCGAGCAGATAGTAGGGAAGCAGGACCTTGTAGAAGTTGTCTCTAATACCGGAGCATCATGCATACTCTTGAACGAAAAGCTCGACAAAATCATCGGGCAAACCAACAAACATGAAACAATTGTTTTTGTTGATTTGCCAGGGGGCAGTTGTACAATAAGCTGCTACAGTCTATTGAAGAATAGAAAGGATCTGAATGTAATATGTGGCATCAACCTTCCTATTCTCCTCGAATTCTTTATGCTGAGAGAAAAATATCAAGCCGAGCAGCTAGTGCCCATCCTGGTCAAGAAAGGCAAAGATAGCATATTTAAACTGGAGAAGAAATGAATGGAGAGAGAGAACTATTAGGTGATGTTTTTGAGCGAGCGGTGAGCAACTGGCCGGACAAACTCGCCATGAAGAAAGGTAACACAACCTACACGTATAGCCAGTTGAAAGAGGCCGTGATCAAAATGAAGAACTACCTCCTGGAACTTGGCCTACAAAAGGGTGATAAGTTCGCGGTCATGGGTGAAAACTCACCGGAATGGGCGATCGGGTACCTTGGGATCGTACGATCTGGTTTGATCGTTGTCCCGGTAGATCGCATGTCACAGGACGCCGAGATAATTCACATTCTCACCCGGAGCGAATCAAAAGGCATCATCGTATCCGACACATACCTCGAAAAGATAAACGAGCTCAAAGTTGACTTCAAGAATGTCAAACACATCATCCCGATGGCAGAAATAGAGAAGATGCCGTCGAAGAAAGAAGTACCGGTCGAAGATATTGACCCTAAAGGCCTTGCGGTTTTGATATTCACGTCGGGTACGACAGGTACCTCAAAAGCGGTCATGCTTAGCCATTACAATATCATGTGCAACATGAAATCGGTCGAGCGCTTCATCGAAATTACGGAAAAAGACAGTCTCTGCTCGATAATTCCCATGCACCACACGTTTGAGGGAACGGCAGGTTTTCTATTTCCGCTCTTTCGCGGGGCAGCCATATACTACCCGCCGAGCCTGAAACCCACCGACATCCTGGCGACCATGAAGGAAGCAAACGTGAGCTGTCTTATCGCGGTACCCTTGCTCTTCGAGAAATTCGTAGGTGCACTCTACCGCAAAGTTGGCAGCGCGTCTCTACCGAAGAAGCTCATGTTCAACGCAATAAGCGGTATCGGAACAATAGCACCTTTCTTGCGCAAACCTCTTTTCGCCAGGATACGAAAGGAGATGGGATTGGGCAACCTGCGGATAGCGTGTGCAGGAGGAGCTGCACTGACCGATAAAGTCGCCAAGGCCCTTCAATTGCTCGCAGTCCCTATTCTACAGGGTTATGGCTTAACCGAGACTTCGCCTGTGCTGTCAGTGAGTCCGTTGGAAAAACCAAATGTAAAATCGGTTGGCGTCGCCATACCAGACGTCGAAATCAAGATAGACGATCCCGATGAGAATGGCATCGGCGAGATAATTGCACGCGGACCAAATATCATGCTCGGTTACTACAAAAACAAACAAGCGACAGATGAAGTGTTAAGGAACGGGTGGCTGTATACTGGTGACCTGGGCTACATGGACGACGAAGGTTATATATATATTACCGGCAGGAAGAAGAGTCTCATCGTGACGCAAACCGGTAAGAACATACAACCTGAGGAGATAGAAGCAAAACTAATCAAGAGTGAATGGATAAAAGAAGTCCTCGTTATTCCCAGAATCGACCAGGAAACCAAGAAGGAGCAGATCTGTGCTCTCATCTTCCCGGACTACGAGCGGTTGGAGCAACTGAGTCAGGAAAAAGGTAAGGAAATGAGCGAACTCGACGTTGAGGATATCTACAAAGAGATCGTACGCGAAGTCAACGAAGAACTACCGATATACAAAAAGGTTACTGCGTTCGAAATCCGCGACGAAGAATTCCCCAAAACCAGCACTCAGAAGATCAAGCGCCACTTGTTCGTCGACCGCGGAGTACGTGTATAACGCGATAACTTAATAACATTATAAGCAAGAAGTTGGGACATGCCCGCTCCCGGAGCGGAGATTCCGGTATGTCCCTTGCTTGTTACATAATATCTGTATTTTTGATAATTCGAATTTTGAATTTGTCCCGTTCCGACAATATCGGAACGAGGATTCTCGCAAATATGATCAAACCGAAGAGTTGAATATTTGCGGAATTTAGGGTTTCGAATTTAGAATTTCGGATTTATGTACATATTAGGTCATAAGAGACAATAGTTGTTATCTGTAGTTTAAATGAGAACAGCGTATCGCTATTCGGTCACCAG
>CP070802.1:1893529-1906610 GCA_020343595.1 Caldifarciminota bacterium
GAGCAAAATCCTGCCCCATGCGCGCAAGCACGGCTATGCGGTCGGTGCGTTCAACACCTCGAACCTGGAGATCACACAGGCGATCATCAGTACGTCTGAATCACTAAAGGCACCCGTTATCGTCGCAACGAGTGAGAAAGCGATCAGATACGCTGGTATCGAAAGCATTTCCGAGATGGTCATCGGCATGGCTAAGAGGACAAAGATCCCGGTTGTCCTGCACCTGGATCATGGCAAGTCGTATGAATTGTGCCGGGAATGCATTAAGCATGGCTATACTTCGGTAATGATCGATGCATCACACTTGCCCTTTAAAGCAAACGTGAAACTAACGAAAAAGGTTGTGCGCATGGCGCACGCATATGGGGTGACGGTAGAAGCTGAGATCGGGAGGCTCGCAGGCATCGAAGACGACCTTGCCGTGAAGGCAAAAGACGCTCTATATACTGATCCACAAGAAGCAAAGACGTTTGTGGAAGAAACTGAATGCGACGCTCTTGCCGTTGCTGTGGGAACATCGCACGGGGCATATAAATTCAAAGGCAAACCCAAGCTTCGCATCGATATTTTGAAACAAATTGCTGACTTGATTAGCATCCCACTAGTGCTCCACGGTGCATCCGGAGTAAAGACCAAATGGATCAATCGCGTTAACAGGTACGGTGGAACATTGACACACGCGCGCGGCGTGCCTGATGGACTCATCCGCCGGGCCGTAAAATTGGGAATATCGAAGATCAACACTGACACGGATTTGAGGATCGCCTTCACAGCAGGAGTCAGAGAGTATCTGGTGAACAACGCAGCCGATTTTGATCCCCGAAAGATCGTCGGTTTGGCACGTACCTTCATCAGTGAGGTTGTCAGAGAAAGAGTCAAAGTATTCGGCAGCGGGAGAAGGGCGTGAACCGTTACAGGGTATTCTCACTCATCATCATTTGTTTTGCAATTACGCTTATCACTTCATGCGGAGTTCCACCAAAGGATTACAGCTACAGCAATTTCCTTTTCGGCGCTCAGTGCAATGTGAAATTTCAATTCATCCACGAAGAACGCGCAAGAGAAATCATCGCTGTCCTCGACATGGAGCTGACGCGGCTCGACTCTCTGCTCAATTACTTCAGCGACAAAAGTCTTGTAAGCGAACTGAACCGCAACTCACGAGTAAAGGCTCCGAGCGACATAATCTACCTCTTTACATTGAGCGACTCAGTATCGCGGCTCACGAATGGGCTTTTTGACATTAGCATAGCCCCGCTGCTCGAAATCTGGGGTTTTTACCACGGAGAGCCGAGCATACCAACTGCGGATGCAATAGACCGCGCAAAATCATTCGTTGACTACACAAGAATTCAGATAACGAGAGATTCAATTACCATCGAACCGGGCATGCGAATTGATCTTGGCGGCATTGCCCAGGGCTTTGCTGCCGACCGCGCTGCTGATATCCTAAGGCAAAATCACGTAAAGTCGGCAATCATCGATATCGGCGGTGAAATCCTTACGATCGGACAATCGCCTAACAAAAGACCGTGGCGTGTCGGCATCCGCAACCCGCGGGGCGCCGGATTGATAGAGACAATCGGTATCGAAGACTTTGCTGTCTCCACATCCGGCGACTATGAGAAATTCTTTACCGTCGGGAATGAACGCTTTCCGCACATCCTGAATCCGCACACTGGTTTTCCGGCAAAGGAATTCGCTTCGGTAACCGTACTCGCGAGCAATGCCGCATTTGCTGACGCAATGTCAACGGCGACTGCGATTATGGGCGCAACAAGAAGCATTCAATTTCTTGATTCACTCGGAATAAAAGGTATAATATATTATGAACGCGGCGGAAAATTGGAGAGACTTTCCAACCGATGAAGGTTGAGGCAAAATACTACAACGCCAAGAATGATCACATTGAATGCCTGATGTGTCCGCATTTTTGCAGCGTCAAATCAGACAAATGGGGAATCTGCCGTGGGCGCAAGAATATAGACGGTAGATTGTGGGCGACAAATTATGGTGAGACGACCTCGATCGCGATGGACCCCATAGAAAAAAAACCGCTCTACCACTTCCATCCTGGCGCGCAGATACTCTCCATTGCGTGCAATAGCTGCAATATGCGATGTCCGTTCTGTCAGAACTGGGAAATATCCCAAGCGGAAGTGAAAACCCAGTATATATCTCCGGAGATACTTCAGAAAATGATGAAAGACCATGATTCAATGGGTGTCGCATATACATATACTGAACCGCTAATGTGGTTCGAATACTTGATCGATGCAGGAAAGGCAATTCACGATATCGGCGGTAAGAATATTCTTGTGACCAACGGAATGATCAACGAAAAGCCGCTCCTCGAGCTGATACCGTTGATCGATGCTATGAACATCGACCTCAAAACAATGAATCCCGAGGTCTACAAGAAAACCTTGAAGGGCGACCTGGCTGCAGTCAAGAATACCATTGAGATTGCCCACAAGAACTGTCACACTGAAATCACGAATCTCCTCGTTACCGGATTGAACGATAAAAAGGTAGATATTGATAGTCTGATCGATTACGTCTCTTCAATCGATCCGAACATACCCCTTCACTTTTCGAGGTACTATCCTAACCACGCTTATACAAAACCACCGACTTCGGTAAAGACGATCGAATATGCATACGGGAAAGCGCGCGAAAAGCTTGGATATGTGTATATCGGGAACCTCCCATCCGAGGACGGTGCGCATACTATCTGCCCAAAATGCGGGAATATGCTTATTGAGCGAATGTATTTTCAGGCAATGGTAAAAGGTCTCGATGGAGACAAGTGTAATAATTGCGGAGAAGAGATTCCAGTTGTGCTGTGAGAACCATAAAGGAGGATTATGGCAAGACGTAAGTTAGGGCATATAATCGCAGGCATACTCGTCGGGGGTATCATAGGCTCGGCACTATCGTCTCTGCTGAGCGGTATCTTTCCTAAGGGTCCTGTGAAGAACTTCTTCTTTAGCGCGTTGAAAGTTGGCTTTTCTGCGGTTGAAGTGAACCTCGGCTTTTTCAACTTTACGATCGGGCTTGGTTTGAACATTACGCTCGTCACGGTGATCTTCATCTTCCTCACAATGTACTTGCTGCACAAACTATAGAGTCAACGAACCAAGAACATCATGTTTATAAAAGGTAAAAGAATCGTACGAGACAAGACGATCGAGGTCACTAACCCATACAATGACCAGGTCGTCGAGACACTGGGCAGAAGTGAAAGCGCAGATGTTGATGAAGCGCTGGTCGTTGCACAAAATGGATTCAATATACTGAAAAGCATTCCGGCTGGTGAACGGTCGAGAATCTTAGAAAAGACTTCACAGATAATAGTCTCGCGCAAAGAGAAATTCAGCCAGGCCATCGCGCTTGAATCTGGGAAAACAATCAACGAAGCACGCGGTGAAGTTGATCGCGCCGCTAATACGATGAAGTTATCGGCGGTCGCAGCCCTGAAACTAACCGGCGAGACTGTTAGATTTGATCTTCTCGGACAATCCAGAAAAATCGGGTTTTTCACGCGCGTTCCCCTTGGGATCGTACTTGCCATCACACCCTTCAATTTCCCCCTCAACCTATCCTGTCATAAAATCGGACCCGCAATTGCGGCGGGCAACACGGTCGTTCACAAACCGGCAACCAAGACTCCACTATCCGGCATATTACTCGCCGAAGCCCTGGTAGACGCCGGCCTACCGGTTGAAGGAATCTCTGTTCTTGTCGGCCCTGGCAGTACTATAGGAATGGAACTCATTCGGGCATCGGAGGTTAAGAAGATTAGTTTCACCGGTTCGCTTGAAGTAGGAGAGATAATCACCGCAAATTGCGGTATGAAACGGGTTACAATGGAACTTGGTTCCAACTCAGCAGTCATCGCATGTAAAGATGCGCCTTTAGATATTCTGGCTAAGAAGGTACGGAAGGGCGGGTATACCCTCGCCGGACAGGTTTGCATTTCGGTTCAGCGGGTGTATGTCGAGGACTCGGTGGCCGATGAATATCTGAGCGTTTTTACGGAAGAGGTCAAGCAGATTCGATATGGAGACCAACTTCTCGAAGATACCGAGATGGGCCCGATGATCGACAAGGCAGCATTGGAAAAAGCTGAATTATTCTGCAATGATGCAGTAAAGAAGGGTGGCAAGATTCTTGTTGGAGGTAACAGACAAGGTAATATTTTCGCTCCGACGATCATCTCTGATGTACCCGAGGACGCTCAGATAATTCAGGAAGAGGCATTCGCTCCCATCGTCGCCGTCAATAGATTCAAAAACATCGAAGATGCGATTCACAAAGTGAACGATACAAAATATGGTCTACAGGCCGGGGTATTCACCCGGGACATAAGCAGGGCAATGGAGTGCGCAAGAGAGATAGATGCCGGAGGCGTACTGATCAACGAGATACCAACTTACAGAGTCGACAACATGCCTTATGGTGGCACAAAAGGAAGCGGTATCGGCCGTGAAGGTCCCGATTTTGCGATCAAGGAAATGACCGAAGAGAAACTCGTCATACTAGACCAGATATAATATCAACCCGGGTTATTTTTATTTAGGTGATTGTGTGAATTAGGTAAAATGCGGCGATTACTCGCCGCGGGATTCAAGTTGAGCTTCCAGTTCTTGAATCCTTTCAACTAATTTTTCCTTTTCTCCCTCCCTTTCTTTCCTCCATATCCTCGTAAGCATTCCAAACGCCATAAACATCAGGATCATTCCCCACCACGGTGCGAACCAGCTGAAGAAGTTAAAGAAATGAAGTATCAAACTAACCACGCCGACCAAGAATACAACAAGTGCCCATAATGACATAGAGCCTCCCTTTTATATCTTTGTCGTTCTGGTTTACTACCGTATTATAAGAATAATCGCCATATTGTCAACAGAATATTCTATGTATTAGCGTACTTCACGCCCGGAATTTGACCAGAATGATATCGCCGTCCTGTACTACATATTCTTTACCTTCAATCTTACTATATCCCCTATTCTGACCCTCGCTAAATCCCCCTGCTTTCACGAAATCCTCGTATGGCAGTACTTCGGCTTTGATAAACCCATTTTGCATATCACCGTGGATCTTCCCTGCTGCATCTATCACCTTTGTCCCCTTCGGGACAGGCCAGGCACGAGCCTCCTCTCCCTTGATCGTGTAGAAAAGGATGATCGACAGTTCGTCCATGCACATCTTCACCAGCCCATCGACGCCCCTTGGATCTAAGCCGGCATCGTGCCGTAACTCTCTTTTCTCGTCGTCGCTGAAATCCCCCACCTCTTCTTCAAGCTTCACCGATAGTCGATATCCCATGCGTTCTGTAGCAAACTTTCCTTCATCATCAAGATTAAGTAAAACGATTTCTTTCTTCGTGGTCAGCAGTGGAAGACCTTCGTGAGTGTCGCTCGGGATACTACCGTGACCGAGGTCATCCTTGATTCTGTTCAACTTCTCCAGTTCTTCCCGGAATTCCGCCGCTTTCTTTATCTTTTCAATACGCCTTTCCACGACCTCAAGGTCGGCGAGGAGCAATTCAGTGCGGACTACCGAATAATCATCCTGCGGTGAAAGTTCACCGGAGGAATGCGCAACATCCGGGGCTTCGAAGCACCTCAGGATGTGTACAATACAATCGACATCCCTTATATGTGCCAGAAACTTATTGCCCAAACCTTCACCCTTGTGGGCGTCTTTAATGAGCCCGGCGATATCCAGGAATTCAATACTAGCGTATCTCATCCTGGGCGATTTCGTGATTTCTACAATATGATCGAGTCTCTCATCACTAATCATAACCATACCCACGTTTCTATCTATAGTGGTGAACGGAAAATTCGCGACCTGAGCCCCGGCTTTTGTTAAAAGGTTAAAAAGACTCGATTTGCCGACATTGGGTAATCCGACGATACCGACCTTCATATCTCCTCCGGGAGATATGGATGAAGACGGATGGACACGGATTCAAACTGATCAACACTATCTGTCTGCATCCGTTACAATCCGTCTGCATCAAGTTCAATATCTTCGATGTTGAACGAGTTGATGTAGTTCTGTGCTTTTACGAAGCCCTGTTTAAATAGAACTCTGATTCCACGCATACCATGTATCATCACTCTGTTCAGTATTCTCATCTCTTCCGAAGTGAATCTTTTAAGAACATATTCTTCGGTGTCGATAGAGGGTTGACCAATGCCGATGCGTAATCGCGGGAAGTCGCATGTTTGAAGACTCTCGATTATTGACCGCAGGCCCAAATGCCCGCCATCGCTTCCACCACCTCTCAGCCGCATTCTACCCAGAGGTAGGTTGACATCGTCGAGAACAACAAAAAAGTCTTGTTTCTCGCCCTGGAGCATACCGTGAATTACAATACCGCATTGGTTCATCCAGCAATTCGGCTTTATCAGCCGCACATGCTTCTTTCCTATCCGGAGAGTCGCTTGCCGGTAGAGCTGTCTATTGGTGAATCTCTTTTTTGAAGCTCGGGCTAGTTCTTCAAGGAAGAGATATCCTGCGTTGTGTCTTGTTCTTCGATATTTCAGACCTGGATTACCAAGCCCAAAAATTATCATTTCCCTCCCTTAGGTGCCTCCTTGCCTTTTTTCTCTTCCTTTACTTCTTTCTTTTCTCCTTCTTCCTCTACTTTCTCTTTCTCCTCACCTTCTACGCCCTCTTCGGCTGCAACAACTTCTTCTTCTGCAGGTGCCTTTACCTCAACCTCCAACGCACGCGGAACAAGAACTGAAACGACGGTCGTATCAGCCGAGAGTTCAAACTCTACGTTCGGCATCTGAACGTCTCTGAGGTGGATCGCATCACCCAAATCGAGGTTCGAGACATCAACGTCAATGTGAGACGGCAGAGCATCGGGTAGGCATCTAACCTGTACTTCGTGAAGATGAACATCGAGAATTCCACCTTTCTTAACCCCGGGTGACTCACCGCTAGCGTGAATCGGTACGGTCGCTCTTATTTTCTCTTTCTTATGAATATGCTGAAAATCCACGTGTAAGAGTGTTTCCTCCATGGGGTTATGCTGCAATGATTTGATTACACATGGGTAACCTTTACTGCCGATCTTTAGATTAACAATGACAGTTTCATTCTTCATTGCATCCAAAACTTTCTTGAAGTCTTTCTGCTCAATATATATTCTTCTAGTTTTCTCTTTATGTCCATACAGAACCGCTGGGATCTTACCATCTTTGCGTAATCGTTTTATATCACCCTTTTTCTCGGTCTCAAGGGTATTCGCAGGTAGATCTATTTTCATGCTTGTACCTCCTTGAATAACGAACTTATCGATTCAGCACGATGTATTCTCATTATCGCCTTCCCAAGAAGACTGGCAACGGAAAGTATTTTTAATTTTCTTATTTTCTTCGCCGGAGACAATGGTATCGTGTCAGTCACCACGAGTTCCTTTATACATGATTTCATTAATTTGTCCGGCGCCTCGCCAGACAGAAGTGGATGCACTACACCGGTGTAGATCTCCTTGGCGCCTTTCTTGCGAATGGAATCTGCAGCATCGACCAATGTCCCGCCGGTATCCAACATATCATCGTAGATCAAAGCAATCCTATTCTCAACGTCGCCAATGATGTTTACGGCAACGGATTTGTTCGGCCCGGTCCGCCGTTTATCGACTATCGCGATCGGAATGTGTTTACCAAGGCGCCGTGCAAACGCCCGCGCTCTTTTCACGCTTCCGGTATCAGGGGCAACGACGATCAAGGATGCCGTGTTGAATTTCTGGTAGTAGTCAATAAATACGGGTGCCGCATATAGATGATCCACAGGAATGTCAAAATATCCCTGGATCTGTTCGGCGTGCAGATCCATCGTCAACACCCTACTGGCACCACTTCTTGCGATCAGGTCAGCAAGCAGTTTTGCAGAAATTGGCACTCTTGGTTCATCCTTCCGGTCCTGCCTGGCGTAGCCAAAGTAGGGAATCACCGCGGTCACGCGATCCGCCGAAGCGCGCTTTGCCGCATCAAGAAATAGCAGGAGTTCAAGAATGTTCTCGGCGGGCGAGTGTGTTGACTGAACGATGAAAACATCGCGCCCGCGGATATTTTCCTCCAGTTTAACTTTCAGTTCACCGTCCGCAAAACGCGTGATCGTGCTTTTGCTGACCGGCACGCTGATTGCTGAAGAGATCTTCTTTGTTAAATCCTGGCTCGCACTTCCCGCAAATAACTTTATATCCCTTTTCATCCAAAAACCTCCTTTTTGCCACCAGGCAAAACCGACTTTCCCTTCTCCGAATTCCTCAAGTTCTCACCCTCTTAATTTCCAATCTTCTGAACTTCTGAGGTTCCGGGTCTTTAAGAAACTGGGGCGGGAGGAGTCGAACCTCCGCGCCAGGATCCAAAATCCTGTGTCCTGCCACTAGACGACGCCCCACTCATGACTCGTCCAACGTTTATCGGTAACGATGCCCGTTTCAAAAATTGCCACCGCTGGACGGACAATAAATCCGCATCTTTATCCACAAAACGGATACTGTCCTATTATTAAAATCTGGCAAATCCGTCGCCGTAACCTTTTTAGACGAAACGGGCCTCGTAACCCATTTCCGTCCGACGTTATCTGTTATATAGTCGATACTTCAAAATATGTCGCGCCGATGCCAGTCAGGTATTTCGTCACCTTGGGACGAAGACCATCATCCACAACAGCGAAAATACATGAACCGCTTCCCGAGAGCGACACGAAAAAGGCGCCCGTGCCAAGTAAATTAGTTTTTACGTCCAAAAGATCAGGATGGAACTGGAAAATTACCTTTTCGAAGTTATTCTCCAGCTGAAAGCCCCTTCTTTTCCTTTTGCGTTTATCCGGAACAATATTATCCACAACCGGCTCCTGTGTCAACATCATCTTATCATACTGTTCGTACGCCCACTTTGTTGAAATCGCATATCCTGGATAATAAAGCACAAGGTCCATCCTTGGCAATTTGAAAAAGGATAGTTCATCACCCCTGCCGCGTGCATAGGCAGCGCCCCCCTTGACGAAAAACGGTACATCAGAACCTATCTCCCGGGCCATTTCCATCAATTCTTCATCTCCAATGAACATATTGAACAACTTTCCAAGGCCTTTAAGCACCGCGGCGGCGTCCGCAGAACCGCCGCCTAAGCCGGCACCGACCGGGATGTTCTTCACCAGCCCAATCTTGACCCCGCGCGTTATTCCATACCGTTGTTTGAACAACTCGGCTGCCTGATAACATAAATTATCGGCCTGTTCGATCTGAAGATTCGTGGTTTCAACAACGGTTCCTGATGCAATTTCCTCCAAAGTCAAGAAATCTGACAGGTTTACTGTTGTAAGGGTCGTTTCTAAATTATGGAACCCATCATCCCGTCTGTTCAGGATCTTCAGACCCACATTCACCTTTGCCCAGGCTTTCAGTCTAATCATTTTAATATCTCGATTTTCACCTTCGTAACACCGTCTGCAATCATGCCGATTTTCTTTGCCGCAGCATACGATAGATCTATCAATCTCCCGCGCACCCACGGCCCACGGTCATTTACCCTCACGATCACGGATTTCTTGTTCTTGGTGTTGGTGACCTTGACACGCGTTCCAAAGGGAAGGTCCCGGTGGGCACATGTATAATTCCATTGATTGAAAATCTCACCCGACGCTGTTTTTTTACCGTGGAATTCCGCACCATAATAAGATGCCAGGCCATAAGACGGAGCACTGCCTGGCCCGCCAACCAGACAGCAACATGAATAGAGACACAGGACAATGCCCATTCATCATATTATACAACGATTTATTTTGATGTCAACGGAACAGCTTTAGTGAATTTTCATGAAGATCTCTTCAAGCACGCCGGTCTTTGAGAAAACACGATGTTCGCCTTTGTATACGGCCTCGCACCGGCCGCTATCATCGACGCTTATCTCAACCCATCCCTTCTTGCACGACATACAGGTTGGGAAGAGATACTCCCAGTCTCTTCTTTCAACAAGATCATAGAAATAGAGGTGATCCCACATCTTCCCGCTGTACGGATTCCTGGTGTAGAAGAAGAAATACCGGCCGTTCGGCGAAACCTTATAGTCAAGTAGTTGCTGCCACTCGCCCTTCTCGACAATCTCTACCTTCTCACCGTCCTTCATCACATAGAATACCGGATATCCACCGTGCCTGTCCCAAATCGTGACGACAAGAAGCCCACTGTATATCCCGGAAAAATCATAGGGAATATTCCTTCCCTCCTCACCCCGCTCTTCCCATAGAAGGTTATTATCGGCATCAAAAAAGGTCACTTTTGACCGCACCACCTCCTCGCCGTCTAAAACCACGGACTCGTGGATCAAATAGTATTTATGGTCTTCGGAGACTTTACCCTGTTTAACGGCAACATATCCCGTGTCGCCGACGACAACGCTGTCTTCCAGAATCATTATGTCAACGACAGAATCCTGGGCAACAAATTGAAGAGTATCGCCGCTTTGATAGACGAGCATCCCGATCAAGAATAGTGATATCATAAATTTATTATATAAGACCTAAATCACTCTGTCAACAGGTCAGAATTTTTCTTACATTTTTTGTTCAATGCAAATTTTGTGCCGAAAAAAAACATCTGCTTTCCATTTTTTTCTTGACTTTCACTTTTATTTGTATAGACTTTAGGTGCCGGTAAAGAGCCTTTTTCAGTTTCTTTTTTTTCTCGCTAACATGTCAAAATATAAGGAGAAATGCATGCTTTCCATGTGGATAACTATGTGGGTTTCTGTGGATAAATAAAATGACTGAGCAGGCGAAAAAAACCTGGGAGAACATCCTAAAATACCTAAAGGAGAGAATCAATCCCCAATCCTTTGCCACCTGGTTTGGCAGTAGTTCGGGCGTTGAACTCAAAGATGATGTACTGCTCGTTGAGTTTCCGAATGGGTTCTTTATCGACTGGATTGAGGAACACTATTATAGTATTCTGGAAGAAGCGGTTAACCACGTGAACGGCAGCAAGCTACGGCTTGCTTTCAAAGCAACAAAGCAGCAGGGTGATCGACCGATCCGTAAAAAGAAAAGAATAATCCTTTCCCATACCTCCACAAAACTGCAGGAAAGATATACGTTTGAGAGCTTTGTCGTTGGCAAGAGCAATGAATTCGCTCACGCGGCAGCACTGGCTGTTGCTGAAGCCCCGGGGCAAGCATACAACCCCTTGTTCCTTTATGGGGGCGTGGGTCTGGGCAAGACCCATTTGATGCAGGCGATAGGCAATTTCGCGCATCGACAGTATAAAAACCTCAGCGTCTATTATACACAGGCGGAAAACATAATGACCGAACTCATTGAGGCAATACAGAAGAACCAGCAAATGGCGTTCAAGAGAAAGTATCGCACCAAGGAGCTTCTTCTTATCGATGATATTCAGTTCCTTTTTGGCAAAGAGCGCTTGCAGGAGGAGATATTTCACACCTTCAATTATCTGTATACACAGGGAAAGCAGATAGTCATCAGTTCGGACCGGCCGCCTAAGGAAATTCCAACAATCGAGGAGCGGCTCACATCCCGTTTTCAGGGGGGGCTCGTGGTTGACCTTCAACCACCGGATCTTGAGACCCGCATCGCCATTCTGCAGAAGAAAGCAGAGTTTGAAAACATCCGAATTCCAAGCAATGTTGCATATTACATCGCTTCGCGGGTTAAATCGAATATACGTGAATTAGAAGGCTGCTTAATCCGCCTCCTGGCAATGTCCTCTTTGTCTGGCGAGGATGTCACGGAACAGCTGACCGAAGCCGTGCTCAAAGACCTGCTTAATCATGGGGGCAAAGTCACAAAAGAGATGATTCTTCGGAACGTGGTCGACGAGTTCGGTTTCACCGAAGCAGAACTCAAGGGAAAACGCAGAACTCAGAAGTTGGCTTTGGCTCGACAGACTTCCATGTACATAATCCGAAATCTACTTAATCTGTCCCTGACCGAAATAGGTGATTTCTTCGGGGGAAAGGATCACACGACGGTCATGCACGCTATTGAGAAGGTCGAGCAACTGAAGAAGGCGGACTTCGAATATAGTCAGAAACTACAGGGGATAATTACGCGAATAAATAGTGTGTAAACGGTGGAGAATAAATTGAAACTTTTAAAAGATACTATTTGTTCACACGAAATCCACGCGCCACTATGGATATTTGGGTGCAGTTTGTTCAAGAAAATTGAGTCTTTAGGGACATATCAACATTTCCACCCACCCAACAACAACAACAACTATATATTTATATATTGTTGTTGTATATATTAAGGAGGATACATGGAATTTAAGATCGGAAAAAGCGTATTGGAGAAAACACTGAATAATGTCGTACGAATAATTCCTCCAAAAAGTACATATACGGTATTGCAGAACATCATATTGGAAGCAAAGGATAAGGAAATTTCAATCGAAGCAACCGATCTGGATATCTTCATAAAAAAAGTAATCCCGGCAGAAGTTAAGGATACGGGAAAGGTGCTGATACCGGGGAAGAAAATTCTTGAAATAACAAGAGAATCGAATGCGAAAGAAATAGGCTTCAAACTGAAAGAGCTCAACCTGCAAATTTCTGCTGGCAATGCGCATTTCAATATTCCTTCATTGGATTCTCAGGAATTTCCCGAAGTTCCCAAATTTCCCGAGAAGAAATGGTTTGATATTAAAATCAGCGAAGTACAGGAAATGGTTGACGCAACGATCTTTATGGTGGCAAAAGACATCAGTCGACGGCCCATGAACGGTGTCTTGATTCAGTTGAAGGAAAACGAGTTGAAGATCGTGACCACCGATGGCGCCCGGTTAGCAATGTGCAAAACCGAAAAGCAAGAGAATCCCGGAGAAATTATCGTTGCACCCAAGCTATTTGATCTGATCGCTTATGATAACCCCGACGACCAGGTCGAGTTATTTGCAGAAGAGAGAATGCTGGGAATGAAATTCGCAGATACGACAATAATTGCCCGGTTAATGGAGGGGCCATATCCGAACTATGAGGGCGTCATACCGAAGACATTTGTCGGAAATTGTACGATAGAGAAGGAT
>CP070802.1:1906710-1919481 GCA_020343595.1 Caldifarciminota bacterium
CGATTATAATCAGCCATGGTTAAGAGATTTTCGCTAATTGCCGTGATGCTGCTCATCGGAGTACAGGCTGCATCAGGTAATCACACGCGCATGGATGCCTTAATGGCAGGGGATTTCATCGACGACATCATCTATGTCGACATGTATCCGAACCGGCTAATGGATTATCAGAATAATCTTTATCTCGATATCTCAACGAATACTGCTGATTTCGGTATCATAGGTACGCCAAACGAGAAGTACGGAGTGATCGGCACCTGGCAGAATCCACTTGCAGAATACGGATTCAACTTTGGCTACGCAGTTAGCCTCTACGAATTCGACCTCGGTGTCTCCTTTTCTCCGAATAAAGATAATCTCAGATTGGGTTTCGGCATCGGTCGTGAATTCTTCGACCAGAAAGTCGAAGTATCGTTTCTCACGTTTGACGGAACGGAAGAAGACCGGCATACCTTCCGCATTCGGTATTCACGGCGCATGGGTGATTTCAACATTGTACCAAGATACGCGCTGGATTACGTATCAGATCCGATGGATTTCAAGAAACACAGGATCGGGTTGATGTTTCAAAGGATGATTCTGAATGAAGGTTTTGTTTATTTAGGTGCCGAGTACGATTTCACACGGGGCGATATCGCAACCGATTCCACGCATATTCACGGTGGCGTCGAATTGAGGTTGAATCGCTATCTCGTACTCAGATGCGGCATCGCCGAACATTTCGAAGATAGCTTTGAAAACGGCACCTGGTATATCGAGCCGGGTATAGGTCTGCGGATACGTGATTTCAGCATCGATTTTCATCTTAACCATGAACGGCTCTTTGACAAAGAACAGACTTTTTTCAAGTCATTTGGACTGGATTTTTTCTTCGGGAGATTTTAACAGATCGGTCCACGTCAGTCGGTTGCGAAAGGCGATACGGGTTCGTTTCAACGTCTTGTGACGTAACCGTTTAACTAAACCACACGTCCGATTCGCATTTCGAAACCGTAGGACCATAACAATGTTGTATGGCCTCAGCCATAATTGGCGTAACTTGAAAAGATGTCGAAAGCAGTACGGGTCTCCACACGGCGTGTGCCGTTGCTTGGCGTGAGAGATCGCCGGGCAGGGGGATCCGAGGTCTCCAAAAAGTATTGCGTCGAGCAAACTTTTTGGAGAAAAGGGGGACAGCGTCCCCCTTTGGGGGTGTAGCTCAGGTGGGAGAGCAGTGCGTTTGCAACGCACAGGCCAGCGGTTCGAGTCCGCTCACCTCCACTCGGGGAGGCACGAATGCCTCCCCGAAATCCTAAATCCAAAATTGCAAATCCTAAACAATATCAAAATACAAATTTCCAAACGTTTTGAGACCAAATTTGGGGGCAGGAAAAAATAACGTTGGATATGTTCTATATCTTCTTGAAAACCCTCAGGAAATTGCCGGAGAAGATCTGTTGTAGATCTCTCTGCCCGTATCCTTTGGACCGGAGCGCTCTTTCGATGCGTCCGATGCTTCCTGGCCCGGGGATCACTGGATCATTAATACCGTCAAAATCACTGCCGATGGCAGCATACTTTACCCCGTATTTCTCGCACAAGTAATCGAGATGATCGACGACACTGAATTTACCCAAATGGTGTCTGGAGAAATTCACGCCGATCACTCCGCCGCGCCCGCATATTGCACTTATGGCCGGTTCCGCAATGTTGCGTAGGAAAGAAGGGTTCAAGGAGCGAACGCACGAATGTGATGCTATCACCTGGTTATCACATATTTCGCAGACATCAAGAACGGTACGGGTCGACGCATGCGACATATCCAAGAGGACATTGTAGTTGCCCAGTTGCCTGACGTATGCGCGGCCTTTCTTTGTCAGCCCTTTACTATCGTGCTCCAGCGCGGAATGAGCTAACCCGTTCGAGTTATTCCAGGTCAAGGTAAAAACCCTCACTCCCATTTTGTAGAGAGCCTCTACCTGCTGGAAAGTGCTGTCATAGATGTGACCTCCCTCAGCGCCCAAGAGAATATTCGCACGACGCGACAGCATTTCATTATGGCGTCTTACAGAATGCAGTTCTCTTCTTTTGGCCACGTACTCGGCCGTTGAAGTGATCATGTTGATCGCTTCGACAAAAGGATATCTTGACTTCGGATACACAAAATGAGCGAACACGGCACCCGCATAACCCTGCCGATAGAGGCGCGTCGGTTTGATATGACGGCTCTTCTTCTGTGCCAAAAAATATGGCGTATCGCAATGCAGATCAAAAACTCTTGTTCTGCTCGGCTTCACTTCCTTATTTCTCTATGACCAGTTCATCAAAAACGGCGCCGTCGGGTTTTATTGCCCGTAAAGTCATTCTTGTCCCGTCTATTTGAATCAAACAGAAATGGTAAACAGCTTCGCCACAGGCGAGCCAATCACGATCTTCGACGTCATAGAGGATGGCACTGCCACCGCCGCTGATCACGTAGATCACGCCATTGATCTCTTCGGTGCGTTGATAATTATGGTCGTGACCGGCAAAGGCGATATCAACACCGTATTCCTCAAACAATGAAGACCATGCATCCCGGATACGCATCCGGTCGCCGTATCTACCTGCCGAGTATGCGGGGCGGTGAAAGACCATGAACAACCAATCGATCGTCTTGTCACTACGGGCCGATGCGAGACGGCCGGCCAGCCATTCTTTCTGTAAACCTTCAACATCACCATCGGTATCCAGGATAATAAACATTGCATTAGCGTATCTAACCGAATAGAAGTATTCAGAATCAGGCAGTGCGAACAGCGTATCATATGGCCAGTAAGGTTTCTCGTGATTGCCGAGTGCGGGCACAAAGAGCGTATGCTGCAGGAGCGTGTCTTCGACATTGAAAAATGTACGCCAGTTATCCGTGTCATCGCCTTCAAGGATGAGATCACCAGTGTGCACCAGAAAGTCAATGTCGCAAGTAGCGATACGATCGATCACCGATTGATGTACAACAGAATCACCTCGGGTGTCACCGAATACAACGAAAAAGAAGGAACCGGCATGTTCCGGGACCGTCGTGAACTTTTTGATGTCGCGGTCTGGAAGGACGCGATAAAAATACTGGGTACCGGCTTCAAGGCCTTCGAGAAAAACATGATGGTGATAACGAACACCTTCAAGCTTTACGGTATCCTCTAAAGCCATGGTGGATCCGAAAACCACGATCGTCGACTCCTGTTCCTCAGTGTTCCAGTTAATGCAGATCGAATTTGTCGGTGACGCGGTTGGAGTTAAATACGGTTTGCTGTCGAACGGTTCGAATCCAGCACCACGGGCACAGAACAGAAACACTAGAATCGAGTAAACACTCTTCATTTTATGCATTATAACGATATCCAACGTACCGTCAATGCATCATACATATCTGCAATAGAAGGCTGCCTTCATGGCAGTGACTCAATGGCCATCAGGGAATCTTGCGCGTTGCTGCCTCAAACTTTTAGCAGACAATGATCCTGTATAGCACTATCAGGATTATGAATGTTGCAATGACCCCGACACCAACGAAGCGGAAAGGTTTTGGATACTCCTTTTTCGGGATCAATCGCCTCACTTTGACTTCTTTTTTCTTTCTGAAATCCAAACCCATTACCTCATGTCTCCTCTTTCAGAAACACCAATATGGCATTTAGCAAATTCTCCTGGATACTTTCTATTTGCCTTCGTGGACAACTAAAATTGTTGAACATCATTGAAAAACAGTAATACTTCTTGCCAACATTCAAGTACCCGGAAAGGCATGATACTGCATGCAATGTGCCGGTTTTTGCTCTGAGAAAACCTTTCAAACCGCCAAACCTTCCTATCATCGTGCCCTCTCCAGGAGCGGGTAGCAGCCTATAGAAGGTATCAAACATCGCCGAATGATACATGCGGCGTAATACAAGCGCGATATCGTACGGCGAAATAAGGTTATGGCGCGAAAGACCAGACCCATCATACCAGGCAACCAGACTGGTGTCCACGCCACATCGCCGTAGGAACTCCTTCAGAATCGACACCCCGCCATGAAAACTGCCGTTCCGGAGGAAGTGTGAACCTAATGTTTTCAGGATCGCCTCACCAAATAGGTTCACGCTCTCCGAATTCAACTCCTTCAATATCTCCAGCATGGGTTGTGACAACACCGAATCAACTATGTTGTATCTTGCAGTCATACCGTCATTTGACGTCTCATCTTCCACGCAGTTACCTTTGACACGTATGTCCGATGCGACCAGCCTCTCTTTGAAGTATTCACCAAAGTAAAATGTCGGGTCCTTCACTGAAACCTCTATGTCACGCTTCTTCCGGAACCCGATACCACCATCAACATAGATAATGTTCGCCTCAGGCCTGCGGAAGATTATGATACTATCATCACCCATCTTCGTGATCATGTCGTTCACCAACTTAACATACCGTGTGAAAGGCTCGATGGTCACATTTGCGGGCTGCCCGGGGCGTGTCGACTCAATGTGGACATTCACTACATTACGGTTGAGTGAAAGCGCCGAGACCTCGGCGGCGTAGCGCGCATCCAGGTAATGCCACGCCCAACCAACGGGCAATCGCTCTTCTGTGAAATATGAATCATCGAGGATGATATTACCCTCGATCTCCGTGATACCCTGATCTTTCAAAGCAGTTACGAACTGCTCGATGTTTTCCAGAGAGAAACTCGGATCACCGCCACCCTGGACAATAATATCTCCACGCAACCGGCCAGACCGGATCTGCCCGCCAATGCCAAGGTAGGTCCTGAACCGGAAATCCTGACCGAGGAACATCAAAGCAGCTGCGCTGGTGACGATCTTGGCATTGGATGCCGGAACGAGAAGCTTCCGGTAGTTATTTGAGTAGACGACACTATCTCTTTCCAGGTCAATAACGATCATCCCGACGTGTGCGTGATCAAGCAGTGGTTGCTCCAGAATACTATCCAGCGCAAATGATGAAAACAGAATGATAATTATGCTAACCATGATAGCCCACGGCAGTGTGGCTTTCAAACACGGTTATAATTCTCTGACGCATTATTTCTTTGCCGTCTTCGATTGTGGGGTGAAAATGCCGGCCTTATCTACCTTGCACTTACAACTTTTCAAATTCCAGTTCGTGCCGCACTCCGGACATAGGCCGCGGCACTCGTCCTTGCAGACCGGAGTTATCGGTAGCGCAAGCAATACCGCTTCTCTCATGCCCAAACTCAGATCGATGAGTGGTCCTCGATAATACACTCTATCGGCATCATGCGGGTTCAATTCGACATTCTCTATGTGCAGGTAGGGATCATCTCCCTCGACGTAATCCAGGTGGAGCGCAGAATCGTAATTGTCAGCAAAGCCGATCAAACAACGCATGCAGATATACTCTCCATGAAAAACGACACGAAAATCTACACCGATGCCTATCGCGGACTTCTGCAGAGATACGGTCGCATTGATATTGCCGACCGTGATCGACCGGCCGCATTTGATATCGAGTTCCTCCGGGGCGAGGTCATGGAATTCGTAGACAACCTCCTGGTCAAGATCCTTTGTCGAAATAAGGAACTTTGATCTATTCATGTCTTCAGCTCCTTTTTGCGTGCGGCCGGAAACAGAACGTTGTTGAGTATCAAACGGTAACCGGGTGAATTTCTGTGTAAGTTGAGGTCGGTCGGTGGGTCTCCTACGAAGTGCTGATAATCCTCGGGATCGTGACCGGCAAGATAGGTGAAGGTACCCTTTCCGTAGTCACCATGCAGATATTTCACCTCTTCTGTCCCGACGACCTCGCCAAGGTTCAGCACGGCGACCTTAATTGTACTCCTTCTGAATCCCGAGCATTGGCCCAGGAATTCTTTGACCAATGCAGTATGGTTCTGGACCAGCATGCTCGGCACTGGATCGAACTTTGCGGAAAAATCGAAAAGAGAGATATAAGTGTTTGGACCCCTCCGGCTTGCTTCCTGCATGACGTCGATCGTTGAGTGCTCATAGACTAGCGGATCGAGCACGACTTGAAATTTCTCGAAGGCCAGACAGTGAGAAAAATCGAGCATGCTGTTTGCCTGGCGATCAAAAGGGTCACCATCATAAATTTCATGGCATATATCGGTTTCTGCAGCGGCCAGTGCTATCTCGTAAGTATCGCAAGCAGAGCACATCGAGAAAACGAAACCGCCCTCAGAGATATATGTTTTTATAGCAAGCGCTACGGACAGTTTCATCCTGGAGACTTTAGCGAATCCAAGACGGCGGCACATGTCTTCGTTCATCCGAACTTCATTCTGGTACCAATCGGTTTGACGTTGGCTACCGTAGAACTTTCCATACTGCCCGGTGAAATCTTCATGGTGCAGGTGAAGCCAGTCGTATTTCGGCAGGACACCATTGAGAACATCGTCGTCCCATACCTGTTCATAAGGTATTCCTGCATATTCGAGGGCCAATGTCACCGCATCATCCCACGGTTCGAAGTTCCCCGGGATGTAGACCGCGATCCTGGGCGCCTTTTCGAGCAGCACGGTCTCCATGTTATTCTCTTCGATCGTCTGGTAGACATGGAGCACTTCGGATGCAGACAAATTCTCCCAGCACACGCCGTTGACCGCACAATCCTTCTCTACCTGCCTGTCGTACGCCATCATGAATGAACCGCCTCTGAAATTGAGCAACCATTCTACATCGAGCCCTTTGCTTATTGCACGATACGCAATCCCATAGGCACGCAGATGATCGGTTTGTGAAAGATCCATGGGTATCAGCAATTTGTCAGCCCGGAGTGCAGCGAAAACAAAGAGCAGTGGAAGAATCTTACCCATCAAGACCTACTCCTCATTCTCCTTTATGATCTTCATGATCTCTTCTGGATCATTCGCATTCCGAAGCATCTCCCTGACCGGATGTTTGCGCAGCAGTCGTGAGAGTTTTGCCAGAGCCATTATATACTCTGATTTCTGATTCTCAGGCGAAGCAATAAGAAAGATAATATATGAAGGCTTGCCATCGATGGATGAGAAATCTATTCCCTTGGGCGATCGGGCAAAGGCTAACAGCAGACCTTTGACCGCATTCGTTCGGGCATGGGGTATGGCGATACCATCGCCTATACCCGTGGATTCAAGATTTTCCCTCTTTGCCAGGGCTTTTATGAATTCCTCACCATTACTCACCAGCTTATTATTCACCATATGCGCAACCAACTCATCTATGGCAGCAAGTTTTTCTTTTGCTTTTATCTCCATTATTATTGCTTCTGGTTTGAGATACTCAGAGATTTTTAGTTGCATCAAACCTCCTCTGACACAATCGAGTTCACCAACAATGCGTAGAAAAAAGTTACGCAAAATATGAAAATCATCATAATCCAATCACCGGTATTGTGGATGATACAAACATTCTTTTCGATTCATCCTTCCGTTTGAGCAGCAATGCATCGATCTGATAGGTGTCAATATATCGTTTGGTAATATCAAGCGCACTACCCTCTTCAAGATGCAGCGAAGTCCAGACCCCGTTCTCGACCGCCTCATCTTCAACCAGGTAGAGCAACTGCCATCCGTTCTCTTCAGTTTTATCGTAAACGATCTTGACCTTCTGATGAGTAAGACTCGCCAGGCGGGAAACTCTATTCGGCTCGATGACGAATAGTACGAACAACTTACCATCCATATCTTTGCATAGCTGAACAGCCGCTGATAGAATCGTTTGATCCGTATCACCGGTCAACATCAGCAGAAATTTCTTGAATTCCATCTTTATAGTATGTAGCGGGAAACATCTACATTACGCACTATCTCTCCTAGTTTTTCGTCAACATAGGCTTTATTTATCCTTGCCTTCTTGACCGCTGACGGTGCATTATACAGGAGCTCTTCAAGAAGTTTGGTCATGACGGTATGCAACCGGCGTGCACCGATATTCTCCGTCGTTTCATTCACTCTTCCGGCAATCTGAGCGATCGTTCCGATGGCATCCTCTGAAAATTCTAACTCCACACCATCACTTCTCAGCAACGCAATATACTGTTTGATAAGCGAGTTTTCGGGTTCGACCAGAATGCGCCGAAAATCCTCTTCGGAAAGCGCTGAAAGCTCAACACGTATGGGAAACCTTCCCTGCAATTCAGGGATCAAATCCGAAGGCTTCTTATTATGAAATGCTCCTGCAGCAATGAATAGTATGTGGTTGGTCTTTACCATCCCGTATTTGGTCATGACGTTCGACCCCTCGACAATTGGCAGCAGATCTCGCTGGACGCCTTCCCTGGACACATCCGGACCTGTACTCGCTCCTCCCCCGGCGATCTTGTCGATCTCGTCAACGAAGATGATACCAGAATTCTCAGCTCTCAATCTGGCTTCGTTTATAACTTCATCCATATCGATCAATTTCTCAGCTTCTTCACTCTGCAGGTACCTGACCGCATCCTTGACCGGCATCTTCCTCTTTTTCTTCCGCTTTGGCAATCTACCGCCAAACGCCTCTTCCACAGCCATACCCAGTTCTTCGACACCTCCCTGACCGAAAATTTCGATGATCGGCGCAAACCCCTGGCGCGAAACCTCTATTTCAACAACACGTTCATCGAGCTTACCAGCGCGTAGCATCGCACGCATCTTCTCTCTTGTGTCAGATATCTTTTCTGGTACAACAGCGACATCTTTACCTGGTTCCGGGCGTGGCGGCGGGGGTATCAGGATGTCGAGCAGTCTTTCCTCGGCATATTGCCTTGCCTTCTCCTGAACCGATTTTGTCTTCTCTTGCCGCACCATGTTAACTGATATCTCAACAAGATCGCGGACCATCGACTCAACATCGCGGCCCACGTATCCGACCTCGGTAAAACGTGATGCCTCGACCTTAATGAAGGGCGCGCGTGCCAGCCCGGCAAGTCGACGCGCTATCTCTGTCTTACCTACTCCGGTCGGACCTATGAGTATGATATTATTGGGATAAATCTCTTCTCTTATTTTTCCTTCTACTCTTTGACGCCGCCATCTATTTCTCAAGGCAATGGCCACTGCTTTTTTAGCCTCGGATTGGCCGATGATGTAGTTATCCAGCCGGGCGACTATTTCTTCGGGAGTAGGAAAGGCATCATATTTAACTGCTAACATCGAAACCCTTTCCTCCATCAAGTTCAATTATATTGAATATCGCAAAACTGTCAAGATATTGGCAGGGAAGAAATTCAGTGCAATTATTGACAAATGACGAGATTTTGCATACAATTTTGAGATGGACTTAGGGCTGAAAAGATTACTTATACTCGTGCTTTTGCTGCAAATGCTCCATGCGATCGACCCCGACGGAGTTCTTCACGATCGTAGTGACATTTTCTACGTCAATCCGCAGGCCGGTGACATAAGGCTCCGGGTCACCAGAGGGGCGGCAGAGAGCGCAGCCATTCTGATCGGAACACAGTCCATCGAAATGAATCTGGTATATCAGGACCGAAACCATGACTACTTCGGGGTACAGCTAAACGCATTCGATCCGGTCCTTTCATACAGATTCCTGCTCAAAAGCGGCAGTGACTCGCTTATGCTCCCGCCCGAGGGCTCAATCCGTCCATCAACGGATATTCTGTTGACACCGAGCTGGGCTGCAGGGAAGATATATTATTCAATCAATGTGGATGGATTTCACAATGGTGATCCGCGTAATGACCCACTTGATAAACTCGCGTGGGGCACGGCACCCATAGAATGGGCATCCTATGGCGGAGATCTGAAAGGAATAATCCAAAGAATCGATTACATAAATTCCTTGGGCCCTGATATCATCCTGCTTTCCCCGCTGTTTACAGCGACATCAAATCATAAGTTAAATCCTCGCGACTACACAACCATCGACCCGGCATACGGCGATACAACCGACCTCAAAGACCTCATCGCTGCAATTCACGGGATCGGGAAGAAGATCATTCTCAGCATCGTCCTAACCCACACAGGCAATGACTTTCCCGCCTTTGCTGATATCGTCGCGAAGGGCAGTGCATCACGATACACCGACTGGTACCGAATTCAGGCAATGCCTTCAGCTCCCGGTGGAATGACGTACCGTTCATGGCGTGCTGACCAGCGTTTCCCGCTTCTGAATCTGAGGAATGCACAGCTGCAGGATTATCTTATTGGTTTCGTCGACTACTGGGCACATTTCGGATGTGACGGGTTTTACATAGGTGAAGGAGAGGTCGACGAAGGGTTCGCGACCAGGCTTTATGCGAGGATAAAGGAAAAGCACCCCGATCTACTGATACTGTACGCTGACCCACGCGCCGGGAGTGCCTACGTGGCGGACGGGCACTGCAATCGCGGTTTCAGCCAGTTACTGGTTGATTACTTCATAAATGACACTCTGACTACTGCGGAATTTGACAGCATCATACATCGTATGTTATTCTTCAACCCTGCCCAGATCAACCGTAACAGCATTATCGCGACCGTCAGCCATAACAAGCGGATCCGGGAAGTTGCTGACAATGAATTGCTCGAACTGATGTATGCGTTTGTCTTCACTTTCTGTGGGTCTCCGCTTGTTTTCTACGGTGATGAATTCGGCATGAGGGAATGTGCGCACCTTAACTGGGGAAGTTTCCCATGGAGTGCTGAACGTCAGGATCGTAGCATCTTCAGTAAAGTGCAGAATCTCATCAGAATTCGCAGGGAGAACGATGAGTTTAGTAGTCGAAGTTTCTTCACCCTGTATATAGACGATGTGAACAAGGTCTACGCCTATGACCGAGGAGGAATGATCGTTGTATTGAATTGTGGACCTATCCAGTCATTTGTTGAACTTCCGGCCTGGGATGGAACGTATGTTGAGTTACCGGGGGGCACTAAGATGACTGCATATTCCCATACCTTGAAGCTTTCAGTAGAACCAATGTCGTATCGCATATTAAAGCGTGAGATTTAGACTCATCACGAAATTCAGCCCGAAAGGTGACCAACCACAAGCTATCAGCCAGCTAAGCGACGGTATCAGAAAAGAACTCAAATTTCAGACACTGCTGGGTGTGACTGGTTCGGGCAAGACTTTTACGATCGCCAACGTAATAGAGCAAATCCAGAAGCCGACGCTGGTGATCTCGCATAACAAAACACTTGCCGCACAACTCTACGGCGAATTCAAATCATTCTTTCCGAAAAACGCAGTCGAGTATTTCATATCCTATTACGACTACTATCAACCAGAGGCTTATGTCCCGGCAAGTGACATGTACATTGAGAAGGATGCCTCGATAAACGAGGAGATCGAACGCCTTCGACTACGGGCAACATCGTCTCTGTTGACCAGACGCGATGTGATAATCGTCGCATCGGTATCATGCATCTATAATATCGGATCTCCCGACGAAGTAAAAGAACTCGTACTGATCATCGACAAGGGAAAAAGAATGGAACGGGATGAGATACTGAATACCCTCGTATCAATCCAGTATCGGAGAAACGATGTCGACTTTACACGCGGTACCTTCCGAGTCCGTGGTGATACAATTGATATTCATCCCGCGGACGAAGAGTACGGAGTAAGAATACTGAGCGTGGACGATGTCGTGGATAGAATTCAGATATTCGACCCCGTGTCAGGACATGTTAGAGAAAACCTGGAAAACATCATCATATTTCCTGCCAAGCATTTCATCACCACGCAACCGCGAATCGAAGATGCTATTGCGAATATCAGAACCGAACTCGAGGACCGTCTCAACAAGTTCAGGAAGGAAAGCAAATTGCTGGAAGCACAGCGCCTGGAGCAAAGAACTAATTTCGACATCGAAATGCTCCGCGAACTCGGATACTGCCCGGGGATCGAGAATTATTCAATGCATCTGTCTGGTCGCCGGCCAGGAGAAAGGCCCTTTTGTTTGATCGATTACTTCCCTGATGATTTCCTTGTCGTAATTGATGAATCACATGTCACAATTCCACAGATCAACGGGATGTACGAAGGTGACCACTCGCGTAAGCTCACTCTGGTCGAGCACGGCTTCAGATTACCGTCGGCACTGGAAAACCGACCGCTCAGGTTTGATGAATTTGAATCCCTGATCAATCAGGCGATCTGCATATCGGCCACACCCGCTGAATGGGAGATCCAGAAATCACAGAATCGGGTCATCGAACAGATCGTCCGCCCAACAGGAATAATCGACCCGGTTGTCAGTGTCAAACCAGCGAGTAATCAAGTAGATGATCTACTGGAACAAATCAAGAAGCGAGTGGCTAACAAAGAACGGGTGCTAGTGACAACTCTCACCAAGAGAATGGCCGAGGACCTAACTGAGTATCTCAATGAACTGGGACTGCGCGTGCGGTATATGCACTCCGAAATAGACGCATTGCAGCGTGTTGAAATCTTGCGGGGGCTCAGATTGGGAGAGTTCGATATCCTCGTCGGCATAAACCTTTTGAGGGAAGGATTGGATCTACCAGAAGTCGCGCTAGTCGCTATATTGGATGCGGACCGGGAAGGATTTCTACGGAGCGAAAGGTCATTGATCCAAACCGCTGGCCGCGCCGCTCGCAACGTACGCAGTGAGGTCATAATGTATGCCGATGAAATCACCGATTCGATGCGGAATGCAATCAAGGAAATGGAAAGGCGGAGGAGTAAACAGGTCAGGTACAATGAAGAACACAACATTACACCGAGGAGTATAGTCAAGAGTCATGATGAAATCCTGAAGACGACCTCGGTTGCCGACCGCATAGTCCAGAAAACGCACAAAGAGGATGGCGGCATCGAAGAACTTGCCCGCCTCTACAAGGAA
>CP070802.1:1919581-1932074 GCA_020343595.1 Caldifarciminota bacterium
GATTATGTCAGTACTGATAAGTCACTCGTCGTGGTGGCCGGACCAGGGCCGGGCAGCGGTAAGCTCGCGACCTGTTTGTCACAGTTGTATCACGACCACCAACAGGGCGTGAATTCCGGCTATGCAAAATTCGAGACCTTTCCGATCTGGAACATGCCGCTTAAGCATCCGGTCAATGTCGCTTATGAAGCGGCGACCGCAGACATCCGGGATTTCAACATGATCGATCCGTTCCATCTTGAAGCATATGGAAAGACCGCGATCAATTATAACCGTGATGTTGAAGTCTTCCCGGTACTCAAGCGCATATTCACGAAGATAATGGGTAAATCCATTTACAACTCGCCCACAGATATGGGTGTTAACCGTGCAGGGTTCGGGATCGTTGACGATGCGATAATTCAAGAGGCAGCCAGGCAGGAGATAATCCGCAGGTATTTCAGATATCGTTGCGAGTACGTCATGGGTTTTGCCGACAAAGAGACCGTGCAAAAGGTTGAACTATTGATGGAGGAGATGCACGTGAAACCTGAGGACCGCGTGGTGGTAGGTCCGGCCCGAGAAGCCGCACAGGAGGCAAAGGACAAAGGTAAGGGTAATGAAGGGATTTTCTGCGGTGCGGCTTTGCGTTTACGCGACGGTACGATCATCACCGGCAAGAATTCCGTGCAGATGCACGCGGCGTCGAGCCTGGTGCTGAATGCGATAAAGCATCTGGCGGAAATTCCGGATAAGATACATTTACTGTCGCCGATGGTCATCAATTCGATCTCGAATCTCGATAAGTATTTCAGGAAGCCGAAGAAGACGGTCAGCCTGGATCTGGAAGAGACTCTGATCTCATTGAGTTTTAGCGCGACGACCAATCCGGCAGCGCAGATGGCGCTGGAAAAACTGAAAGAACTTGAGGGTTGTGAAATCCACATGACCCATATCCCGACGCCGGGTGACGAAAAGGGGTTGCGCAAACTCGGCGTAAACCTCACGAGCGATCCCAATTTTTCAACGAACAGCCTGGCGATAATCTAATCGCATTGTTGGGGTCAAATCTTCACAATTCACAATGCGTATTCTCTGAGTTCATCTTGCATAGGAGGACTCTGGATGTTTCAATGGTAAGCAGTGGATTAATTGGTTAGCTTAGCAGGTAGGATGTTGGTGATTTGTTGTACTCTACTTCACCTTTTCTTTCTCTCTTTCTGGGATAGGTACGGCATCAAGCTAGGCGGATACCGGAGTTTACCTTTTGGAACATCATGCACGGAAGCGGTTACCAATTGTGAATTGTGAAGATTTGACCCCAGACGGACTCCGTTGACTAGTCACACGCTCTTTGTATAATTCTTAGAAGCCTATTGTATAAAGGGAGGAACAACCATGAAGTACGCAGCATTAGTCATTCTCATATTCTCCTTGCCATGTTTTGCGGTTGAATATAATGTGGGATTAGCTGGTGCCGTCGGTCTTGGCATCAGTCGCTGGGAAGGAGAGTTCTACAACTTTGAAGGCGTATACATCGGCGACCGTCTTGATTCAGAAGAACCCATATATCAGGCAGGTTTGGCTCTCAGTGCATGGATTACCGAAACCCTCGGCATGCAATCGGGATTGCAGTACGGTTGGTACAACTTTCAATACAGCCACACGTCCGCAACTACTTCAGTAGACTACGCGGGGTGGAAAGTTAATAACCTATTGATCCCGGTTCACCTGATGTATGGCATACCGTTGGGAAAGAACAGGATGGTTATCGGTGCCGGGATTTCTATCTGTAGACAGTTGAGTGCTACGTCGTCCGGACCGGAGCATTATGTCGAGGTTCCCGACAGCCTTTTAGAAACCACTGTCGGACCTCAGGTATCGATTGGATACGAAATGCGAGCAGGAGGCGTTAGCATATTCCCCTCGTTCAGCTATGTCTACGGCATCGGTGGTTTGAGCGATCAATTGGTGTATTCAACTGGAAGCATATCCAATCATTACTTCATGTTGTGTCTCGGCCTGCTGTACAGGCTGTAGCCTGTCCTTGGGTTTTCTATTTTTCCTTCCCGTAGGTTGCCACGGGACCTTGCTCTGAGAGAATGATCATTTCTCTGACAACATCAGCCTTGTCGCGCGGAAACTGAATCCTGAGTACTTCTAATCCTTCGAGCATGAACAGGTCGTTACCCATTGGGACCATCCGGTACGCTGACCTGCCCTGGCGTTGGTAGAACATCTCATCTTCTTTGATGTATACAGTACGTGATCCATAGGTACCGGTATAGGCTTTCATTTGCTGGGCAGGGATCGTTACTGGATCGATTTGTGCTTCAATACCTCTCAAAGCCCACTCCATTCGCATCTTTCGCTGCTCGTCAGTGCATTCATGCAAGAGTGCTTTCAAAGCCTCGTTGTGAGCTACCAGGAGGGCTTTTTCGGACGGCACCGGTATGTGCGGCTCAACTCCGGTACCTTCCCAGTTCGTGCCGGTGATGGGATTGATCGCCCGGCCATACGGTATTGAGACAACGATATTCAGATTCGAGAACCAATGTTCTTCTGCTGGATGAGCTGCACCGCTGGTCGTTTCGCCGATGATGATCGCTCGCTGGAGGTGTTTCATATCGTAGGCAAATGCTTCGGCTGCAGAGGGTGTTTGCCGGCTGGTCAGGATATATAGCTTCACATTGGACATCCTTGGGCCTGAGACATCTTTGTGTGTCCAGAATTGCTCTTCGCGTTTGTCCTTACGAACGTAGAAACTACTCAGCTGCACCGGTTCATCGAAGAAATAGCTCGCAAGTAACTGGATCATGCTCGGTTGTCCTCCGAGCGTCAGACGCAGATCAAAGATGACCGCATCGCAGTGTGCCAGGAAATTCATTGCGGCGATTGCAGTTGGCCCGGACCAATCTGTCTCATAAAAACCGCGCATCCGAACATAGCCGATATTGCCGGACAGGTGTTCTACTTTCTCGAAGCCAAAATTATCGTAGGCTTGCTCGTCGTACCACTCGCGCAGCTGTTCCTCTTCATGCGCATCTGAAGTTTCAGCCGCGAAGTATTCATCGGGTTTGAATTCGACGCTCAAATGTGCATCTTTGCTCACGGAGCGTATTTCCTCGGTCAATTTCTGGGCAAACGCTGAGATTGATGTGAAATCGAGGTAACCACCGTTGTTCTGTCGTTTGCGCAGGTGTTTTTCAATTTCGCTGGCAACATCCGGGAATATGTAATAATCATTGAGCGCTGTCGTGACGCTATCGATAATTTCCAATTGCCTCGAGGGATCTATAGTGGTATTCACAATTTGATTATCTCTTGCTTGTAAGAAGCCGCCAAGACATGCAACTAGAGGCATAAAAAATAGCAGATTCATCATTACACACTCCTCACTTTTGTCATGTGTATTAATACGGGAATAATTGAAACATCGTGCCGCGTAACATCATAATATATTATTGTATAGGATAAAGTCAAGGAATGTGGAATGGGGCTTATGCGGTGATGCGCAGGACCTTGGCGATGTTTCCGCCGAGGATCTTTTTCTTTTCTGCTTCGGTCAAGTCCAGGTTTTGAATTAGATCGAGCTGTTCCTGCATCGCCGGGTGGGGCGTGCCAGACCAGTCAGATCCGAAAATGAATTTGTCGACGCCGACGCTGCGGATGAATTTCCTAACGAACTCGGTGCCGAAGAGGTCAGCAACGAGCGGAAGACCCCAGGAAGTTTCCACGAACACACCGTGTATTTGCCCGATGGTGAGCAGGTCCAGGAATCGCGGGCCAGCCATGTGCGCGATGATGATCTTCAAACCTGGAACGCGGCTCTTCAATATATCAACGTTCTTTGGTACATTATGTTCAAAATATCCTCTGATCACACCTCCTGCGAACGAATGTATCAATACAGGAATATCAAAATCGGCGGCGCACTGCATCAACGGAATGACCTCGGGGTCAGCCGGCGAGAATTTGTGATAGTCAGGGTGGAGTTTCAATCCTTTAAGACCGAGCTGCTTGACCGCTTTTGTTAATATGCTGATCGATTCTTCTGCATTTTTCGGATCCGGCACGCTGGCAAAGCCGATCAGCCGGTTTGATAGTTTCTTGACCACCCTGGAGAGGAATTCGTTTGACAGAAGGCCCGGGAAAGCCATTATGACGGATTTGTCGATGTGATGCTTGTCCATATCACGCAGCAGAATTTCCGCAGTGAAGTCGGCCTTCTTGACCGGCATTGTCAGGGGCCGCCCGCCGACGACATTGACGTGTGCTTTTTCCTGGGTATAAGGTGGTTCGCAAACATGTACGTGGCCATCAATTATCATATGTTGTCCTCTATTTACATTCGATGCTAGAAAATTATACGCAATTCTTCACCATTGTAAAGATACATTTACTGCCGGTTCGTTAACTTTCCTGTTGTCAAGTCATTGACTTTCTCACCTTATTTCCTATCATATAGTATTACATAACGGGAGGAGATATGACTGCAATAATTGTAATTATGATGACCATTGTCCCGGAGCACGTGGTAATACCCGCCTACGGGATTCATTATGAAAACACCATGGGTTTTGATCAGATTGATCACTTTTACAGTGAGCGGGATGACTGTGTATATCTTTCATCAAACGGCACGATCATCGCCGCATTCCCCGCTCACCAGAATCCGGCGGTTTTAGAACGGGATACGATAGGTACGATATGGTATCCGGATTTACTGGGCGGTGTTGCGTTCCCTCAGAAATTCGTCGCGAATACGACGAACCAATCGGTCTACATTGCTGGTGCTTATGGCCGCAACATCGCGGTGTGCGACATACAAAGCGGCGCAAGGACCGATGGTATCCTGACCGACCGCGGGACCATGGCACTGGCACTCAGTATCACGCAGAACAAATTATACTGTCCGAATTACTATGATTTCACGGTCGATGTTGTTGATTGCGCTACAAATGACGTGATAGAAACGATTCCGCTCAATGGACCGTTGACCGATGCGTGCTGGAACAGCACCAGTGATAAAGTATATTGCAGCAACTACAGCATGGGCAGCGTCGATGTGATCGACTGCGCGACCGATTCACTCATCAAGAGGATCACGGTCGGTACGAATGCCCGTGCCGTGCTCTATAATCCGATTTCTGAAAAGGTCTACTGCGCGTTCAATAACAATGTTGCGATCATCGACTGTAGTAATGACAGTGTTATCGCGACTGTGCCAGTGGAATCGCCGCGTTATCACCTGGCGCTTAACACGACTAACAACAAGGTGTATTGCCTCAACCTGGGCAGCAGTACCGTGAGCATAATCGACGGCGCAAACAACACACTCATCACCACCCTGGCGGTGAGCAGCTGGCCCCAATGTATCAGCTACAACCCGGTGATGAATAGGATTTACGTCGGACACAGCAGCGGGCAGAACGTCGTGGTCATCGACGGGAACACCAACGCAATAGTCACTACGATCCCGGTCGGCCAGGCGATCTACGGAAGCACGGTTGATACTACTGATAACCGCCTCTTCGTGACATCATCGAGCGACCAGGTGGCAGTGATCAACTGCGCCAACAACAGTGTGATCGATTTTCTTGACGCGATGAACTGGCCCATGGGCGCTTTCTGGGAGAGCTCGAACAATGCGGTCTGGATAGGCAATACCGGCGCCGGCAATCTGCCGGGATTCACGGTGCAAGCCTATGATGGGGATGACCTGAATCACCTGTTCAAGACCGTCATTGGCTACACACCTTATTCAACGATGCTCGACCCGAGCACGGATAAGTTCTATGCGGCAGGCCGCGGTGATGAGATACTGGCCGTTCTCGATATGGCGAGTCCTGATACGTCTGATATGCTGCTGGTCAGGAACGGACCGTGGGACGTGTGCGACAACCCGAATGAAAACAAGGTGTATTGTGCGAGCCGTTATGACAACCGGGTGTCGATCATCGACGCCACGACCAACTCCATACTCGGTGAGGTGACTACGGGTCAGTATCCGGTTGCCCTGGCGTGTAACAGTACCAACAACAAGGTGTACTCGGTCAATTTCTGGGGTGACAATGTTACGGTGATCGACGGCAGCACCAACAATTTTCTCGGACATATCCAGGTCGGAAGCGGGCCGTATGATATACTGTACAACCCGGACGGCAACAAGATTTATTCGATCGACTATGGCAATAACACGGTTACGGTGATCGATGCCTATGCCGATACGGTCATTACGACGCTGCCGGTCGGCAACTGGCCGTGGTCAGTGGTCCATAATCCACTCGGCAACAAGGTCTATGTTGCGAACTACGCGAGCCATGAGATCTCGGTCATAGATGCAGCAACTAACCAGGTCGTCTCGACGATACCCTTGGCGGCCAATGCCTACCCGTTTACATTAGCGTACAACCCTCAGAACAATAAGGTTTATAGCGCGAACATCTTCAGCAGCACGCTCACGATAATCGATGCATCGGTCGATACTATCATTACTACATTCGGAATTCCGGGTGCTCCTTACTCGCTCGAGTACAACGCGAATGCCAATGTCGTATACTGTGCATACGTCGGCACGTGGCAGGATGCGCTGCTGGTTCTCGATGGCAATACGAATTCGATGGTCGCGAATTTTATCATTCCTTCTCAGGTTCAGTCCTATGGCATCGATTCGCCGAGAAAAGCCCTCGTTTATGATACAGAGGAGGATATTCTGTATATGAGTCACTACACATCGAGCAAGATCACGATGATCGATGGCGGCACTGGCATTCTCGAGCACTCTTCGATTATTCCGGGGCATGATCTGCTGAGCATATCGCCGAACCCGGCGCGTGACATGGTCAATATCAGATATGCCGTAAAGGATGCCGGATACGTAACAGAAGATTTGCGTTTGCGGGTTTATGATGCTGCAGGTAGGTTATTCATGGAAGAAGAAATCAAAATGAACAGAACTGAGTACTCGGTCTCGCTGGAAGGACTGAGCCCGGGAGTGTATTTTGTGGTACTCGAACAGAGTACAAACCGAGCAACCGCTAAGATCGTAGTACTTGATTGATTTTTACTTGTAACATTGCCGGCGCAGCGTTGACAAGTTGAGTGAGCAGTATATACTCAAAATAATCCCTGAAAAAAGGATCTTATTGAGAGATGAATAGCATAGAGGGTGAGAAACAACGACAGGTTACTCTCTGGAGCCAGTCGGCCGACAAAGTCCTCGGCGGTTTCGGTGTGAACAAAGAACGGGGTCTTTCTCCTGCAGAGGTCAGTGAGCGTCAGCGTGAGTATGGCAAGAATACGTTGAAGGCGGCTGCTGCAAAGAGTATCTGGGTGATCATCCTCGACCAATTCAAGAACCTCATCGTAGTACTCCTGCTTGCCGCCGCGATCGTGTCATTGTTCTTTGGTGACTATCTCGAAGCAATAGCGATCGGCGTCGTCATCGCGATCAATGCGGCGATCGGGTTCTTCACCGAGTTGAGGGCGACCCGTTCCATGGAAGCGCTGCAGCGACTGGGCACGGTGAGCAGCAAAGTCAGGCGGGGTGGAGTAGTCATGGAGATCCCGGCCGAGGAACTCGTGCCAGGAGACATTGTTATTCTTGAGGGCGGGGATATTGTCAGTGCCGACCTCAGGGTGATCGAGGCTTCGCGTCTTCAGGCCGACGAGTCGACGCTCACCGGTGAATCAGTCCCGGTCGGCAAGAGCATCGACCAGATTGATTCTGAGACGGTACTGGCCGAGCGCAAGAATATGTTATACAAAGGCACGTCGGTGACGCGCGGTGCGGGTGAAGGTATCGTGATTGGAACCGGCATGACAACCGAATTGGGTAAAATCTCCACCCTCGTCGAGGAAGCCGAAGAGGAAATAACGCCGCTCGAGAAACGGCTTGACCAATTAGCACGCAAACTCATCTGGGTGACTCTGGTCATCGCGGCGCTGATCGCGCTGGCCGGCATTCTGACCAACAAGGGGATCTTTCTGATGATCGAGACCGGGATTGCGCTCGCCGTTGCTGCGATACCGGAAGGGTTGCCCATCGTCGCCACGCTCGCGCTGGCGCGCGGAATGCTCCGCATGGCGCGGCGCAATGCTCTGGTCAGGAGGCTATCGGCCGTCGAAACCCTGGGCGCGACCAATGTCATATTCACGGACAAGACCGGCACGCTCACCGAGAACCGGATGTCGGTCTCGACCCTGGTGCTGGATTCGGGTAAAGTAGAGATGGTTGACGATAGCACGGGGGTGGCATATCAGCAGGAGGGTAAGCGGATAGATCCGTCAGAGAATAGTGCACTGATCGAGGCGTTGAAGATCAGCGTGCTGTGTAGCAACGCGTTTCTTGCAGAGGTTGATTCAACTGAAGAAAAGAGTGTAGGTGATCCGCTCGAGATCGCTCTCTTGCATGCTGGTTCAGTGGCAGGTATTAGTCAGTCGGGACTCCATAAGAAATTGCCGGAGATACGCGAGGAAGCATTCGACCCCGAATTGAAAATGATGGCGACGTTTCACAGAACGAACGGCGATATCTATGTTGCGGTCAAAGGTGCGCCTGAAGCAGTGATCGAGGTTTGTGATCTTGTGGTCGGTCAGAGTGGTGATAGGGAACTATCCAAAGGCGAGCGCAACCAGTGGTTGACCAGGAACGAAGAAATGGCGGATAAAGGTCTGCGCATGATCGCCGTTGCGAGAAAACACGTAAGGTCGGCAGATGCAAAGGCTTACGAGCATCTCGCGCTGGTTGGGCTCGTCGGTTTACACGATCCGCCGCGTACCGAGGTGGATTCTGCGCTGGAGCGGTGCAGGCAGGCGGGCGTCAGGGTGATCATGGTTACGGGCGACCAGCCGGTGACCGCGCGCAATATCGGCACGAGGATCGGTCTGCTGGAAAACGATGCCGAGGTCATGCTGGGCCGTGAATTGAAATCACCGGACAAACTCTCACGTGAGGAGGTCGAGCACATCTTGCGCGTTCCGGTATTTGCCCGCGTAGACCCGGAACAGAAACTGAACCTGATCGATCTGCATCAAGACAGCGGAAGCATCGTGGCAATGACCGGCGACGGCGTCAATGATGCACCGGCGCTAAAGGAGGCAGATATCGGCGTTGCCATGGGTTTGCGCGGGACCCAGGTGGCGCACGAAGCCGCCGACATAGTTTTGAAAGACGATGCGTTTGCGACGATCGTGGCGGCGATCGAGCAGGGGCGCGTCATTTTCAACAACATCCGGAAATTCGTAGTATACTTGATCTCGTGTAATGTTAGTGAGGTCATGAGTGTAGCATTAGCGTCTTTCCTCAGCATACCGCTGCCCATCCTGCCGCTGCAGATCCTGTTTCTAAATCTGATAACCGATGTTTTTCCGGCGCTTGCTTTAGGTGCTGGTGAAGGTGATGCCGGCATCATGAAAAGGCCGCCGCGCGATCCGAAAGAAGCGATCCTGGAGAGGCGGCATTGGACCGTGATAAGTGTTTACGGATTTTTGATCACGGTGTCGGTGCTCGGTGTTCTAATGATCGCGATGCATGGTTTGCATTTCGCACGGGAAAGGGCGATGACCGTATCTTTCCTTACTCTCGCTTTTTCGCAATTGTGGCACGTGTTCAACATGCGGGATCGCGGTTCGCGAATGCTGCGCAATGGCATAACACGCAACCGCTATGTCTGGGGCGCTTTGATTCTATGTGTCGGTTTGATAATGGTGGCTATTTATGTTCCGGTTTTTGCGACGGTATTGAAGGTTACTGATCCGGGGTTTACCGGATGGTTACTGATAGCCGGAGCGAGTCTTTTTACGCTGGTCGTTGGCCAAAGCGTCAAAGCCCTGCGGGTGGGTTAGGACTCGTTTTGAAGATGCAAAGTTGCTTTCCATAAAATTAACAAAACATAGCCCTTCATCCTTCAGAATCTTTAACAGATTACGTTTGGCTAACTTCTTGACGTCGTTCCGCATATCGGGTAAACTCTCTCACTAAAATAGAGGAGGTAGAATTATGAAGCCGGCAATTGTGATTGTTAGTATAATCGCTCTCGTTTTAGCGGCTCTTGCACTGTACCTCATTAGTGCAAACACAAAGATGCGCAATGAACTGAATGCAAAGATCAGCGGTCTCGAAGAACAGATAAATCTGCTCACGTTTGAACTCGAAGCACGGGTTGCCGAGGTCTCGCAGGAGAAGGAAGATGAGATCGCGCGGCTAAAGGGAACGTATGAGACGCTGGTGGCCGACATGAAGGATGAGATCGAGCAGGGACAGATCAAGATCACTCAGTTGGCTGACCGGCTTTCGGTCAGCATGGTCGACAAGATCCTTTTTCCTTCGGGTGAAGCCGAGATCACCCCGGAGGGCTTGGAGATCCTTGACCGGGTTGGTAAGGTGCTGAAGAAGACCGAAGGTAAGATCATCCGGGTCGAGGGGCACACTGATAACGTTCCCATCCATCCGAACCTGCAGCAGAAATTTCCGACGAACTGGGAACTATCGACCGCTCGTGCAACAAACGTTGTGCGCTTCCTTCAGGAAAAGGTGGGTATCAATGGAACACGCCTCCAGGTCATCGGCATGTCAGAATACAGTCCCGTCGCAGACAATGAGACGCCAGAAGGCAGGAGCCAGAACCGCAGGATAGAAATAACTTTACTACCCGAGTCCGGGCTTTAGTGACGTAAGTACCGTCGTTGGGCGCGCTGAAATAAATGCATAGAAAAAAACCTGTTGCGCTCGCAGCCTATGAAAAACTGGCTGAACGCTATGCTGCTCTGATTGATACCAAACCCCATAATGCGTACTACGAACGTCCGGCAACGCTTTCACTATTACCCAGTGTGCGGGGCAAGTGGGTTCTGGATGCGGGCTGCGGTCCGGGTGCATATACCGAGATCCTTCTGAAACGCGGCGCAAAGGTTGTGGGTATAGATATCAGTCCTAAGATGCTGCATCTTGCGCGTGAACGGGTGGGTGATAGGGCCGAGTTCCATCTGGCAGACATGACCAGACCAATGCGATTTTTAAAAAGTGGAGGATTCGACGTGGTCATATCACCGCTCGCTATTCCGTATGTTCGGGATCTCAGCACCCTGTTCAAGGAATTCTATCGTCTGCTTAAGAGACCAGGGATCCTTGTCTTTTCTGATGGCCATCCGTTCGGTGATTATCTGTTCTTTAAGAAGCGAAGGAAAGCAAAGAACTATTTCGATACCGAGCTCATAGGCTGCTTCTGGCGCGGGTTTGGTGTTCGTGTGTACGTACCTGGGTATCGCAGGCCACTGAACGCGCTCCTCAATCCTTTGATCGCTGCCGGGTTCAGGATCGACCGTATCGTCGAGCCGCTGCCTACTGCGGAGTTCAAGAAAGCCGACCCCGTCGGATACAAAAAACTCTTGCGCATGCCTGCCTTCATCTGCGTAAGGGCGGTGAAGTGAGGTTTGACAAGCGTTGGAGCGGCACATTCTCAATTGGGTTCTTGTTCCTGTACAGAGCCCGGTCGTGGCGAACTTGTTTATGTCATTTCCTGTGGCGGCGTGACATATTATGTGATATGTGTGTGACAAATAGAAGTAGCATGTCTGTGTGAGAGAACTGAGATGGGTCTGATGAGATTGCTTCTAAAGTAATGGCAAAAACGTAGAAGGGAGGTATATATGAAGTATCTGATGATCCCACTAATACCATTTGCTCTCCTCGCACAGATTGAACGATGGGTATATGTGTACGACGGTTTTGGGAGTAATGAAGATATAGCCTATGCTTTAACATGCGGGTCAGACGGGAATATCTACGCTGTGGGCAAGAGTGTGAACACGGGTAGCAGCATAGATCTGATCGTAACGAGCCTCAAAGATAACGGCGACACAAACTGGATGTATATTTATGATTACTGTGGCTCTGAGGATATGGCCATGTCTGTTGTCCATGGTTTGGATAACAACATATACGTAGCTGGCCAGAGCGCTAGTGAAACCACATACTTGGATTTCCTGGTGTTGAGCCTCACGATGGACGGTGATACGAACTGGACCTACCGGTATGATGGCCCCGCCCACTATGGTGACGCGGCGTACTCGATTGCCTATGGATTGGATGGAAACATCTACGTTGCAGGGATTTCGGGAGGTGCATCGAGTGGCTCGGATGTTTTCGTCGTCAGCTTGTCAACTGACGGCGATACTAACTGGACCTACCGGCATAATGGATACGGGGTCTCGGACGACGGTGCGAATACGATAGTATATGGTGCAGATGGTAACATCTATGTTGCCGGTGTCTGCTGTGGTGAGACTACTGCCTGGGACTTTTTTGTGATGAGTCTATCCAGCGCCGGTGATACCAACTGGACCTACTGCTATGACGGAGGTCTGAGTTATGACGCGGCGCGTTCGGTTGTGTACGGTCTCGACGGTAGTATTTATGCGGCAGGTTATTCGCGCGATGCTGATTCATCATGGCTTTTTACAGTCATTAGTCTGACGGATGAGGGTAATGAAAATTGGGTATATACGTATG
>CP070802.1:1932174-1944602 GCA_020343595.1 Caldifarciminota bacterium
CAACCAGTCCCCTCAAGCCCGAGTACGACACTCGGGTTCTCAGGATTAACGGCGAATGCACAAATGTTACCGCAAGTCAATGGCGTAGGGAGTCTATTCCAATCATCACCGTGATTTGTCGACCTATAGATACCGAATTCCTCGCATGACGTGTAAAGCAAGGGTGACAATGTCGGCGCAACGGTAAAACCACAAATTGAAGCCAGTTTTATGTTGTGATTACTTTCAACCCAGTTGACGCCGCAATCCGTTGTTTTGAAGAAACCAAATCTGCCACCAGCATACACGTTTGAGGGATTGAATGAATTGACGGCAAGGCCGCGCCAATAGTAACCTTCAAGACCTGCGCCTGAGTCAATCCAGGTTGCCCCTGCATCAGTACTCTTATATACCGAGTTATAAGCGCCGCAAAAGACAAGATCTGCACTGGCCGGAGTCGTGCATATGTTATAGTTGGACACTGAATTATATTCGTAAATCCAGTTTGAACCACCGTCGGTCGACCGGTATAAACCGTTGCTAGCCCCTAAATAGACGATGTTCGGATCCGTTGGATGAACTCCGATAGTATAGAAATACAACCCAGCCGGAGTGTTTGCTGACATGTCGACGAATGTGGCTCCCCCGTCAGTTGATTTGAATACAAGAGGTACAACGGCAGCTTCATAGCCATAACCACAAACATAAATAACATCAGGATTGGAGTACGATACGGCGATGTCCCGGGCATAACTGTGTCCAGTTCCTGCGTATAGGACTGAAGTATTCCAGTTTTGACCGCCATTCGTGCTTCTGTGCACCGCCATGTTATACAATGAATTTTCATATTTCATACCTGCACCAAAGACGGTACCGCTCGTTGTTGCATGTACAGCGATGCTGTAGAAGTAACAATTTGGAACGTATGAATAAGACCACGTGAAACCACCATCAGTTGAACGATGGACGTAATTACCGCCTGCAGCATACAATCTGTCCGCGTCGATGGCATCTACCGCCATATTCTGGCCATAGCCCATAGTCAGCGCACCGATTATTTCCCAGGAATCTCCTCCATTCGTTGAGCGAGCGATCTTAGCCGGACTTGTGTAGGACATAACCCAGACGACACTACTGTCAGCAGGTGACGCGACAACTGAGTAGAGATATCCACCGTAAGGACCAATCGCTTCCCACTCCGCATGGATGATTGTAAACATGCATACGATACACATCAACACAGTAGGTATGCGCATAAGTTCCTCCCTTTTGTGCCTGGTGCATGCGTTTGCTCCTCCTCCCCTTTCATACATCACCAAGCATCATAATAATCTATTACAATTCCTATGCTGTCATACCCCGTGCGAATATCTGATTGCTTAATTGTATCTCTCTGGCAACCTCTGTCAACCCCAATATAGATCCATATTCATACGTAATTCTGGCAGTAATTGACTCCTACACAACCACAATCATTAACGTCTACGTGACAGTGCTGTGCTTAATAGAAAGCCCTCTGCGGTCCAGTTCCTCAAGAAAGGGCTCATATGGTACGTCAAACATGGGAGTGCATACGCCGCGCTTGTGGATTACTCCGGATTGGATCATCTGCGCTCCGACACTGGCAACAAAACCAACTGTCCGACTCATGGCAAAAAATCCCGTATCGAGATCGCGGTAGTCAATCATTTCATACACGCGTTCCACTTCTTGCCCGTCTTTTTCTCCTTTTAACTCGACCCTCAGAATTACCATGTCTCGCTCATCGTCTGAATACTGCAGATGTGGCTCCAGAAGTTGCGCAATGATGCGTCGCTGTGAGCATTCGTGACCGTCGATCCTCACGGTCTTATCTTCCAGCAAACCCATTTTCGCCATCACATACCAGAACTGATGATGCCCGGGGTAACGCATCGAGTATCTGCCACCGTTCCTTAAAGCACGAACACCGGCGAGCTCTAAATATCCTGTAATATCCCCATTCGGATAGCACTCAAGCGTTCCGACTCTATCAACATGGCGCATTCTGAGCCATTTTTCATTGAATATTTCATCACGCGGAATCGTAATGAATTTTCCATCGCTAACGATTCGCGCAGCAGAGTAATAGAGATTGAGTACGCCATCGAAGATCCAGGATATCTTGTAATTGAGTGGATTATTACAGGCAGCAGGCTCCGGGATGCCGGCACCGAAACTAAAGTATTCTAATACCTTGTCCAATCTTGATATGCCATCTCCGGCCATTACTAGATCAATGCCTGGATCCAGGCCGAATTCCGGTAGAATTGTGAGTCCTCTACTGACCGCCTCAGAATGGAGCTTTCGCTGTATATCGCGAGTATAATAGGTATTCACAAAGTGCCAACCTGATTCGATCGCGGCCGCAGATACACGTGGAATATATTCGATTGGCAGAAGATCTATGACCACGCCAGGCGCATACTTATGCAGCAATTCCGACAGCGCCGATTCATTGTTGACATCCATTTTCAGTGCGATAACGCGCGGGTCATCGAATTTTTCCTTCACCCAATCTACTGAATTCTGCAGGGAATCAACTGCGACGATATGTTCGAATGCTCCGAATTTCACCAGATCATATACCGCGGCGCGGCCTTGCATGCCGAGGCCAAGAACGATCACATCCATAGCGTACCTCCCAAGGTTACTATTATAATCCAGAACGATAGCATCGGCAACAGTAGAAAGGGGTTCTCAGTCCAAACAGCGTTCTAGTCAAGCTCCGCGGGTGTCATACAAAAACTCAGCACCTCACCAAAGTTGTGAGCGCCCTTGTGACCGAAATTTAATCTTCACAGCTACACTATATCAGTAAGAAAACCACAAAAGGAGGCATATGAAGCACAATGCAATACTGTGTGGATTAATCATATCAGCACTGAGCATGGCTCATGGCCAGATCAACTGGACACAACATCTGATCGAAGGGGCTTTCGCGGGGGCGATCTCAATACACGCGGTTGACATCGACAGTGACTCCGACATCGATGTTGTTGGTGCTGCCTTCAACCAAGGCGAGATCTCCTGGTTCGAGAACGATGGAAACGAGAATTTCACAGAGCATTCAGTGGTTACTGGTTTTGCCGGAGTCATTTTTGTCACCGCGGGTGATATTGATGATGATACAGATATCGACATCGTAGGAACAACTAACAGCACGGATCTAATCGTGCTCTGGACAAACGATGGAAATGAAAATTTCGCACCGGATACGATCGCTACCGGGTTCGATGGCGCGCACTCGGTCTATATCGCTGACATTAACGCGGATGACGACATGGATCTACTTTGCGCTGCCTATAATGAAGATGCAATACATTGGTGGGAGAATGACGGGAACCAAAATTTCACTGAGCGCATCATAACCGACGCACTCGACGGTGCCTGGACCGCCTATCCTTCGGATATTGACGATGATGGCGACCTCGATGTTGTTGCTGCGGCGCGCGAGGCAGATGAGGTATGTTGGTTCGAGAACGACGGCAACGAGAATTTCACCCGACACATTGTAGACAACCTGTTCGACGGTGCGCACATCGTCATCACCGCTGACGTGGATTCAGACAACGATATCGACATAATAGCAACTGCCCGTACAGCTGATGACATAGCATGGTATGAGAACGACGGAACTGAAAACTTCACCAAACACATGATCACCGATGACTATGACTGGCCGACCTTTGTTTGCACCTGTGACATCGATGATGACAACGACATGGATATTGTCAGTGCCGCATACTACGCCGGCGATATTTCATGGTGGGAAAATGATGGAAGCGAGAACTTCACCAAACAGACGATCAGTGCGAGTTTTGGTGGAGCGATCCCGGTAACAGCAATTGATGTTGACGACGATGTTGATATTGATGTTATTGCTGCCGCCTACGATCTGGGTGATATTACCTGGTGGGAGAACGACCTGACTGCCGTTGATGAAAACGGCACCGGTTATTTACCGATTCAAAACAGGGGTGCATCAATACTTACCTCGATAAGGGATCTCGACTACTTGACGCCGTACACCATTTATGACGCAACAGGCCGCGTAGCCGACCGTGAGTCATTACATGCGGGGACCTACTTCATAGAAACCAGCGGCGAAATCGCTTACAAGGTGGTGGTTGTACGGTAACGCTCTACGCACCTAACGACAAGAAGATCAGAGGTTATGAACCTCGGAACTTCAGAAATTAAGCGATGCTAACGTAATTAGCGTAGGTAACGATATTAACGAATGTAACGATACTAGCAAAATGAATCTAACCCCGTCCGTTCCTACAAATGTACTATTCGTCTTTCAACGTCTCCTTCTCCTCCATCACCATACATACTCTCAAGCACTTTGTAGTAACGTCTCACTATATGACCCCTCCTGAGCTTCAGCGTCGGCGTAAGCATCTCGTTCGCAACCGAAAACTGTTCCGGGACGAGCGCGAATGCCTTTATCTGTGCGTACCCTGGCAGTTCACCTATAGCGGCAAAGATATCGTGCTTTATAGCATTCTTCATCTCACCGCAGGACAGTAATTCAGCATAATCGTTATACGCTATTTTCCTGGAGCGCGCATATTCCTCAACTATCTGCTGACTCGGTACGACAAGCGCAACGAGGTAACTCCTTTGATCACCATACAGCATGACCTGATCAACAAAAACACTCGTGGATATTTTCGCCTCGATAGGCGCTGGCGCCACATTCTTACCGGTCGACGTTACGATTATCTCTTTGATCCGACCAGTGATCTTAAGGTGACCCTTTTCGTCAAATGCACCCTGATCTCCGGAATGTAGCCAACCCTCCTTATCAATGGCCCTAACCGTATCTGCGGATTTATTGTAGTATTCTTTCATAACATTGGGTCCGCGGATCAGAATCTCATCGTTGTCACCTATTCTTACTTCTACGCCTGGCAAAGGTCTACCAACTGTCCCTAGACAGTTATCCTCAAGAGCATTACAGGCTACAACCGGCGAGGCCTCTGTCAACCCGTATCCCTCGAGGATATTGAAACCCATAATATAGAATGCTTTCGCGATGCGACGATTCAACGGTGCAGCGCCACTCACGATCAAGCGTATCCGCCCTCCGCAGAGTTTTCTGAATTTTGAGGCAACGAGTTTGTCCAGTACACTACACTTGATCCGCAACAGGAGAGGTATTCTTGAACCACGATACCGCCGGTTTGCCAATTCATTCAGACTCTTGACGGCCAAATTGACCAGACCCCTTCTGATAGGTGGGCTTTCTTCCACTTTTGTCAAAGTAACGGCGTAGACTTTCTCTATCACACGCGGCACGGCAAGCACAACCGTAGGGCGTACCTTCTCTGCATCCTGCGCAGCAGTTGTCAGGTCTTCAGCATAACCAATAGCTCCTCCGGCAAAAAGCACGCAGTAGTAATCGCATGTTCGTTCGAACATGTGAGCAAGAGGCAGGTACGAAAGAACCACATCGTCACCCGTGAAGCCACAATGTTTGATCGCAGCAGATGCGTTACTGACAATGTTATGGTGTGTTAACACTACACCTTTTGGGTCTCCGGTTGTCCCTGAAGTATAAACGATCGTCGCCATTTCGTCGTGCGCAACCATCTCGTCCTTACATCCTTCTCCTTCTTGCTCGAGGTCACTGTAGCGGAGATAACCTGCATTTTCTCCCGAATCTGCATCGAAGAGTACAATTATTTCAACACTCGGCATATTTGTGATTGATTCACGGATTAAGTTATATACTTCAACGTTCTCTAAAAATAGAATGCGTGCCCCGGAATCATTTATGATGTACTTGATTAGAGAAACGGGCAGAACATGGCCCGGAGTATTATACAACGGCACCACAACACCACCCAGCTTCATTGTCGCAAGATCGCAGATAACCCATTCCGGTCTATTATATGACATAATGGCAACACGATCACTCTTTCTGAATCCTGCTCTATGCAAGCCCGCGGCGACAGCATTGACCCTCTGTGCTAATTCTCGATAGGTGATAGATCGGTAATCACCATCTTCCTTATACATAAGCGCGGTACGGTCAGCATGAATCTTAGATGATTTACTGAATACTTGATAGATCGTGCTATCATTCATGATATCCTCCTCCCAAACAATAACACGCAAAATAGCCGATCGTTGACGACAACGGTCTTAACGAAATATCTATGAGAACAAATAAAATGGATGTATGCAACTGGTTGTAATCCCGCCGGTTCAATGATCTCTCTGGCACCGGATACGTCAAAAGACCTCCAATCTACGTTTGAGAACAATAAACGAGTCTATACAGATGTCAAGGACCGTGAATATGTCACAACCTTGACCAACAAACTAATGAACACGGACCGGCAACGTCGCTTCTTTGAGGTTTCGTCTCAGCCTCCGAATTTCTTAAGTTCCCAGCATCCTGAGCTTACACTTAACCTCACCCCAGTGTGTCTTCGAACTGCCCGTGCTCCGCTTCTCAGTGAAGAGCGTGTTATCTATTGTGCACTTACTGAGAATTGAATGATCTCTATCATTAAGGTTGTCTTGAGACTCAATTCCTCTACGCCGTTCACAAATGCCTGGAAGTGCAGTGTATCAACTGTATCGGTGGTATCTTTACGTAACCACCCTTCTGCACTCTCGCCATTGGTAAGCGTGAAGTTATACTCAGCATCAGTGTAGTCATCCATGATCACACTATCGGTAGCGGATGATATCATGTATGACCCATAGAACGGCACTGCGAGATTCTGTGGATTTGTCATCCTTAGCGATACTCCAGCCTCCTCTTCACCTCCACAACCTACGTACAAAAGCAAGAAGGCTGCAAAGACAACCAGAGCTATACTTTTCATAATTCCTCCCTTATTCACAGACCTAAGATAATTATACGATATACTAACACCCTGTCAATGACTTCACTGGCTATGGCACAGGCATTATTTCAAGAATCTAAGAGACAGGCAACTGATTCCACCGTCAATCTTTTGAAACTCAGAAATATCAATTTCTATAACAGGGAAACCGGCATTTTCTATCTTTTTCTTTGCTTTTGTGTATCCTCCAGGCATCAGAACATATTCATTGATCCGCGCACAATTCGCCGCGTTACGTTCCTCGTCGTCTATGAAGACCCTTTTGAGATGAGCAAAAGCAGCATTGCCGGCGAATTCGCCTGCCACGGCAACACAACCCTCACCAAGGTCACCTACGCCAGTTTTGAGATGCAAAACTTCAGTAACCGGAACAGTAGAGGAGGTATAACCAAAGCCATTCAGAATATCGCTCAATTGCCTTGCTCCTTCAAGATTTGTTCTCTTTGTGATCCCGATATAGAAATGATCGCCGACTCTCAGCACATCGCCGCCTTCGAGTGTTCCTGGTTCCTCAATCCGCAGTATCTTTGAGTAGTATTTGCGCAAAATCTCCTCGACGCCGACCTCTTCTCCCTGCCTGCTGTCAATACCGAGTCTACCGACGATAGCGCACTTTTCAGTTAGAACGGCACAATCTTCCACAAAAGTCGAATCTGGATAGTTCTCATCAGAAGGCATAACAATCACCTCGAGCCCACATGACTTTAGTGCTTGTATGTAGTGACCATGCTGCTCGAGTGCCTTACGATAGTCGGGCTTCCCCAAATGCGCCGTAGTTACTCCATTGATAATCGAACGCCCCGGTGTCCTGACTATTGCCTTAGTGAACATCATGTCGACACCTCACGCTTGTGCGATTTCTATCCAAATATTTGATTTGGCAATAGAAATCAGCATCTCGAACGTAGTGAGAGGACGCCGTACGCACTACGCTTCACGCCCTACGTCATTGCGAGCGAATCCGCCCACGGCGGATGAGCGTGGCAATCTCCACGTTCCACACAACAGACACGGAGATTGTCCCGATTTTTCATACAGCATAGCTCTAATGAAATGAAAATCGAGGATCCCGCAGAGCGGGGCTTCGTCCGCCTACGGCGTCCTCGCAATGACAGGTGCTACCGAGATGAGCGAGAATAACGACCTCAACGTTCTCAAGTTTTGTCATTCCATCTTCCTTACCCGCACCTCTGTGTCCTTGTTATCCTTGAGTAACTCGAAAAGCTCGGACATTTCTGTTTCTCCATAATGATACGGGTAAAGCACCCTTGGCTTGAACGCTTCAACTGCATCGGCAACCATTTCCGGTGTCATTGTGTAGGGCAAATTCATCGGTAGAAAAGCAACATCAATCTCTTCAAGATTCTTCATTTCAGGTGTATTTTCTGTGTCCCCAGCAATATAAACACGCGTATCTCCGAAAGTGAGAACATAACCATTACCTTCACCCTCTGGATGAAACGGTTCCCCGCTGTCCCGCATGTGTACCAGGTTATACGCCGGAACTGCAAGAACGTCGATGCCCATTAAAGTCTGTGCATCACCGTTTCTCATGATAACACCGCCCTCAATGTTCTCCGCGCAGATCTCTGTAAGTACTAATACCGTTTTATCATTACTGATCGTCTCAATGGCTCCCGGATCAAGATGGTCACCATGATGGTGAGTCACGAATACCAGATCGGCTTTCGGCAATTTCGAGTAGTCTGCCAGCCTTGTCCACGGATCAATATGGATCACCTTGTCGTTAAATCGGAACATGAGGGTACCATGCCCAATGAAGGTGATCTCCAGCTCGCCGGCCGATGTTTCGATCAGATCAGTTTCAAACTGCTCTTCAGCCATAGCCGGCATTGCACAAAACAAAACTAAGAGTGCTAGCCCCAGTAGTTGATATGACATATGATGCCTCCTCGTTCGTCAATTCTACCCGACACCGACCGCCCGTCAAGACACGCCGGCGACGCGAAACGCTCTACGCTTCACGCTGCACGCTCAACGGACGGAAGATACGAAACCCTGAACCTCGGAAACTAAACGAAAGTAACAAGAACAACGATATTAACGGGAATAACGGAATTAGCGAAAATAACGATAGCGATAATAACGGAAATAACGACCTAAACGTTTTTCATTTGTAATTTGTAATTTGAATATTGTAATTTATCTGAGTTTTGTGTTTTGGAATTTGGATTTTGTCTTAATTTCATATCTTCCAAAGTTCCCAACTTCTTATGTATTTGAGCGTAATGCCCTGTACGTAGTGCACCCCACCATTCATTAATGAAAGATGGCCTCTCAGTCCACCGTTTTAAGGGCGCCATTCTCAAACGTATACAATTTGCTGGTCGTTCTCTTCAAAAATTCTCGGTTTTGCGAAATTATGATATAGGAGAGACCTGGTTTATCCAGTATATCGACGATCTTCTCGACCGTTGGTAGGTCAAGTCCGAGCGTCGGTTCATCGAGCAACAACACGCGCGGTTTCATGGCAAGAATTGTGGCCACGGCCAATCTTCTTTTCTCACCACCGGAAAGGTGATAGGGAGCCCTCTGCTTAAATCCCTCTAATCCAACACTTGCCAGGGATTCATCAACAATATCTTCGACTTCCTTTCCTCTCTTACCAAAATTCAAAGGACCAAAGGCTATTTCCTCACGCACGCTCGGGCAAAATAGTTGGTCATCTGAATTCTGAAACAGAAAACCGATCTTCTCTCTTACTTCGACAAAATCATCCTCCTTCTCTCGTTTCTTACCAAAAACCTCGATCTCACCAGCATGTGGTCTTAAAAGCCCCATGATCAAATAGAATAATGTCGTCTTTCCGCAACCATTGCATCCGATTATTCCTACACGATCGCCCCTGCTGAGTGTGAAGTCCAGATCTATCAACAGTGGATTATCTTCACTATACTTGAAGTATGTGCTTCTAAGGTTGATTACTACACTATCTTCCATTGTAAGATTATTAGCAAGATAGCAACCAGCGCCATCATGCCTGCTGCCACCAGATCACTTCGTGTCCAGGAGAAATGGTCAAGTAACCAGTAGTGTCCCTTAAAGCCCCGGCAGACCATCGCCTTCTGGATCTGTTCGGAACGCTCGTAACCTCTTATCATTAGTGTTCCGATGATCGATCCATACGTCCGATAAGTGTGCAACGAAGTCCTCCGTTTAAACCCACGGATCTTCAAAGTATCTCTCAATCTATAATATTCGTGTTGCATCACATGGGCATACCGGTAAATGAAGAACAGCAAATGAATGAGCCTGTTCGGAAATCGAAAATGATCCAGCGCATGGACAAGATTGAATACACCGCAGGTTGAAAGCAAGCTTATGTTGAGGAGAATAATCGCGTTGCATTTGACCGTGAGCATCAGTGCATATTGTATTCCCTCCTCGGTCATAACTAACGATCCGACCCTGAAGATCGCCGTCCCGGGATAGCTGAATGGCAATATCAGCCACAGCATCACTATGAAAGTGTTAACGATCAGCAAACGGTAGAACACCTGTTTTGCGCTCAGCCGTGCAAGCGCGACAAAAATAATGCCTGCGATTAGTCCGGCAAGCGCCACCTCCAGCTGTCCGGTTACTGCAATGATGATCGAGTAGATTACAGCGCCTAATATCCTTACCCTGGGGTCAATATTGTGGATATAACTACTGCCTTCTGAGAAACGTTCCTCGATCATTGTCTTTTTCTGTACCGAAGAAAGAATAGCAAGCCAAATATACCTACGATATAACCGATACCCCCGATTATAGTAATGAGCGATGTCGACCTCTGATGTTTCACGATCAATTCTTCAAGGGCGTTGTATTTCTCTTCAACCACTTCCTCGACTATCCTCCGTATTGATTCCTCATCAACTAGCGGTCTCTCGTCTTTGGCTTCGACTGTCTTGCGTGCAACCTTTGGTCTTTCGAAATTTATGTTCTTCACCTCAGGTAAATCGGACGCTTTTATAGTTGTCTCAGACTGATGCCCCGTTCCCGCATACAGCACTATCTTTAAGTCAGCCTTGACCGGCGGTGCAAATCTGAAATAGCCAGCACTATCTGTCTCCAATTCGAGCAACTTACCGTCAGTCGAACTGAAAACATCAACCTTCTGCATTCGCACCGGCGTGCCATCATTATAGTAACACTGACCGATTACACTATCACGCTCAACCTGCGTGAATATATTGACACGGTGCGCAAGGAGCATAGACCCCAACAACAGAACCGATATGACGATCCTGGTTTTGCTCATTTCACAATACCTCCAAGCATATCTGACTTTATTCTTCTAATGAAAATGATAATGAATGCCGTAAGAGCACCTTCAACTATCATGAGTGGGAAGTGAGCAATAACGAACAATTTTGCTGCGGCAATGAATTGCTCACCCGCAGAAATAAGGAAGAGTGCGACGATCATGCCACCCAGAAATATCCCGGTCGCCCCGGCTAAGAAACCAGCAACTGCGGCGACCGTATTATGCCGCTGCCGCACGAAACGCGCATACAGAAGGTAGCATGCCAACGCCGGCACTGCCATCACCAAAGTATTTATCCCCAAAGTGGTAATGCCGCCAAATTGAAAGAGAATCGCCTGCAAGAGCAGCGCAACAAGTATCGCGGGAAAGGCCATCCACCCCAGCAAAATACCAACAAGACCGCTGAGCACTAAATGGATGCTGGCCGGACCGACTGGCAGGTGTATCAGCGATGCGACAAAGAATGCAGACGACATGACTGCGACCTTGGGCGTGTTGTCGATATCCATCCTCTTAAGCCCGATGGCGCAACCGGCAACTGCTCCAGCTGCACCGGCAATGAGTACTGGCGCGGCGATGACTCCTTCGGACACATGCATATGTTTTCTCGCTACTTCATCTCGACCGTCTTGACCCAAATGAGTGCACCGAACTCAATATGTCCTCGCTCGACACGATCATCTGAAAATGACCAGCCAGCGGCATGACCACCAGCAGAACAAAGATTACAGCCTTTAAGAAACTTGCTTTCACCTTCTCTCCTTCCTGGAATCACGCATGCACGCAAAATTGTGCCACTTTTTTTAAATTAGTAACACATTATACGAAGAATGACCTCCGTGTCAAGAACGCAGAACGCTTAACGCACGACGCGATACGCAACACGTCATACGCTCAACGACTCCCGTCATTGCGAAGCTGGCGTAGCCAGCTGCGGCAATCTCCACGTTACACGTAACACACACGGAGATTGCTTCGTCCTCCTCGACAAGCTCCGAGTCCTCGCAATGACAGGTAGCGGTAGCACTAACGATTTAAACGTCTGTCATTTGTAATTTGAATATTGTGATTTATTTGACTTTTGTATTTTGGAATTTGTAATTTATCTCAACTTCCCGTATTGTCGGCGCCATGCCCTATGTGTTTTGCACAAAAAGTCTTGGCGGCTCCTGTACCAATTTTATTCATATCTTGAATATGATCATAAAATTGAGTATCCCGCGCGTGTGTGCGGGGCGAGCAACACGATTCTGTAGTTATGGTTCTTGTAGTTTAAAATCGATCGGCATTGT
>CP070802.1:1944702-1957123 GCA_020343595.1 Caldifarciminota bacterium
GTAATTGCCATGATCTCTTCTTGACCCGTCAAGGAGCCGGTCAAAACGAAAATCACTATGATGATCTTCAAGACTATCCTCCCTGTTCAACGCACTGTGTAATCGATGGAACATTCAACCTAATAATAGCTATTGAGTACGTGAATGCAAGCTTGAACGCCGCCTTAATCTCCAGACAACCACGACCCCAAGCACGCCTAAAATTGACATGATTGCCGCAAAATATACTCCAAACCATGTCCAGCGCGTGTAATGGAGCAGTCTCTGCTCTGGCCTTACGTCAAAATTAACCCATGGCCCGACTCGTCCCATTACAAAGATCAGCACGCGTACGGCATGCAATATGATCGCCCCAGCGGCAAGTTTCAAAGGAAGACTGGCCTTTCTTTTGTCATTACTGATCAACCATAATATCGAACTCACCAGCCAACCAGTGTCGATGAGCATCTCCAGAACGAGTAAGAACGATACCCAAAGAACGAGTACACCTAATGATCCTCCAGCGACCAACATGATCGTACGGAAGAGCAAAATGCACGCCCCCAGGATTAACAACGAAGCATATAAACGTTGTTTTGACATGTGAGACCCCACATTTTCTCCTAGTAAGACGTAATCAACAAACTCAAAGCTACTGGCTATTCACAACCCAAATCACCGTGATGGCTCACTCCAAATAGTCCTGCAGAACTCTGACCCGCAAATCGGCGAGTGCCTTCTCTGCCTCCGGCGTGATGCCGTTCATCACGATCCCGAGCGCGAGGTCTTTTTCTCTGAAGACCAGTGCAGTGCAGTAAAAAGTGCCAGCACTGCCATTGTGGCGGCTCACCTTGTATCCCTCATGTTCTCTCAAACCCCAACCAACTCCATACTGCATCAAAGAGTCAACACATGGATGGAGAAATTCATAGGTTGCCGCAGTGAGAACAGTATCTCTGCCGTTCAATCCAATTAGATTGACCTGCAGGAATTTGGCATAATCAAGGATCGAAATGCTGACATCACCCGCGGCAGACGCAATATCCGGCAACTGGTACTCATCGTGCGGGTCATGAGGAAATACTCGCTGGCTGTCCGTTTCGAAATAATGTCCCCAGGTTTGGCTTGAATCTTCAAATGCTGGCCAGCCAAAGCTGCCGTCTATCCCCAGAGGGGAGAAGAGCTCATCTGTCATCAGTTGCTCCCAGGACTTATTGGTCACCTTCTCCAGCATCGCAGCCGCAATACCATAGCCGGCGTTAGAGTATACATAACCACGAGCCGTATCGATCTCAACCGGCTCTTGCTGCAAAAGCCAGCCGGTGAAAGCTCTCCTCCGCTCCAACTTATCACCTTCAAATTCAGGCAACTGCGCGAATTCCATACCGCCAGTGAACTGTCTTATCCGTGCCCGGTGCGACAGAAGATCTTTCAGTGTTTTATCAGTATATACATCCATGGTGGACTCGGCGAATTCAGGAAAAACATCAAGTATGCGCGTATCCCATTTGATCAACCCTTTTTCAACAAGTCTTGCGGCAACAAAACCGGTCATTGCTTTGGTATTGGAACCAATGTGGAATTTGTCATCTTCTTGAATGGAATCCGCTTCACCCAGTCTCCTGATACCATCAGTTGCTATGCTCAGAAATGACTCACTGGTTACAACTACGGCTGCCATTCCGGGAATACCAAATTCCTCCCGGTACTCTCTCAAATGATGCCGGACCATATCGACATCCGTTGCCATTTTCTTAACTGATTGACCATAACCCAAAGACGCAAACATTACCAAAACAAAAAAGAACGCCACTATTCTTCTCATTATATTCCTCCTTTATTCAGCTCCAACGAAGCAAATACCCATTCCTGTACTCATGATTCCATGGCTCAGGATCATAACACTTTTACCCGATGCGCACGAGGGTAATAATGAGCCCACCTTTCGCAACCCAAGGCGCCTGTACACCGTCAAATGAATACTCATCCACGAACTTCAATCGTAGAGTATCATTTTTAATATGAAATTCACATATCAATTTGCCACCAATGAAGTCCGGGATCCGTGCGACCATTGGATGCGCGGTGAGCGTAACTCCATCAATCTCGTATGTGCCCGCATTAACGACCATTGAATCAAAACGCTCTATCTTCTCTTCATCAGTAGGTTTCCACCGCTCTGCGAATGGTTCTGAAGAACCGAGAACCCAGACCATGCTATAGTGACGCGGCGTGAAGATAAATAAGTTGGGGAACGGCTTGTCCACAACTGGACTCTCAACATTCTGCCTTCTGATTTCCGTCACCTGCCACACACCGATCACGCCCTTTGACCCTTTTTCCACAAAGCCTTCTCCTTTCATAGTCTTACACTATACCGCAACAACAAACGACGTAAAGCACACTCGACGCCATACGCCTAACGCCTTACGCAACATGCTGTACTGCAACTCCCACCGTCATTGCGAAGCTGGCGCAGCCGGCTGCGGCAATCTCCCCTCTTGCCTCATTACAATACTGAGATTGTCCCGATTTTTCATCAGCATAGCTCTAATGAAATTGAAATCGAGGATCCCGCAAAGCGGGGCTTCGGCCGCCTACGGCGTCCTCGCAATGACTGTCGTGACAGAGAGGACTGGCTCCACACGACGGGAACATACGAACCCCTGAACCACGGAAACTAAGCAAAAATAACGAACCTAACGTTTGTTGTTTTATCATTTGCGGTTTGAATATTGTAATTTATTTGATTTTTGTATTTTGGAATTTGGAGCTTGTCTCAAGTTCCTATCCTCTCAATTTCTCAGCTTCTGGTTTGTCATAACGCTATGCGCCATGCCCTTTGCCCCATGCAGTTTTAACGGGAATAACGATCTCAACGCAATTAACGAAATGTACGTTTTCGTTCATAAGTTAGTAGATCGTAAACAGATAACTCAGTTTCACCAGGAATATGTTGTCCGAATCCTCTTCGAGCAGCAATTTGATGTCATTACCAAGATCATACACACCCGGATTATCATAATTCAAACGTCCATGGGTCCACACAAGATAGATCAGCGACCCCGGAAGGTATTCCCAGCGAAGCACGACATTTGCCTTGAACGATTTGAAGTTGAAATCCGGATTTGCTCCCTGATAATCATAAGGCTCAAAGTTGTATGTTCCGCCTTCAAGCAATCTTTTGTAGTTTGAGTAACTCCCAACTGCAATATATGGCTGAACATACATCTGCAGGGAGAGTGCAGGAGTGAACCCCCAATCAAGTCGAATGGTGCCTGATGTTACACGCTGTTTCAAGTCCGAAAAAACATAACTTGTATTATATGTAGATATTGCTGACGCATCGGGAATATTCGCAACCCACTGCTGGTGGTTTAGCTCGTCAACGTGATCTGCGCTGAGTGTCAGCTTTATTGACGGCGAAGGATTATACGAAAATTCCAGTCCGTAACTCCTCCCATAACCACCATCATTCACAAAATCATAGCCAAGACTTCCAGTCAACCTGAATTTCTTTCGCTCGTCAGTACTGAGAGCAAAATAGGTAGCCGTGAATCCATGGTATGCAATAGCTGGGCCACCTCTCGTTTCATGCAGGTCAAGTCCGTCCGGCGTGTATTGTATCCATGAATTGAATCTCCAGTAATTGAGAAAAGTAACATTCGTCATAGCGTAGTATTGCTCGAACAACTTTCTGCTGTCGAAATCATAATTTCTTGAGGTCATCGCCCAGATGGTGGCTCTCCTAAACAAATTGGTCGGATCATACCAGTTATGACCTCCTGCAACATGCATATTTATCACATTAGTAACCCATGTGAAACCCAGATCATTCGTCTCGAATCCCGGTGAGATGATACCGAGTGCCGACTGAAAGCCCCAATTGCCTCTCGTTTTCCTGACCGCGAATCTTCCCATATATCCGGACAATGATGTGCGCGTTGAATCGAGTGAAACATATTCAAAGTCAGGGCTCTGAAAGTAATGCGCCGGGGCCTGCTGTAAATCCAGGATCCGTTCTTCAGTACCGTTCGCTATTGAATACTCAGTCCTGCCCATGAATGCCCATTCTCTTTCTTCACTGAAGAATGACCATCCATCAATGCCGAGAACAAAAGCGTTCTTATTGTTGATGCGGGTCAATTCATCGGTCCTCAGATCTCGTGCGACACCGGTCGCAAGAACTCCAAGACCTCGGTCTCCCTCATTAAATTCCTTTATGCCCCGTAGGACGCCGTAATAGGTTCGAGGTTCTATCTCCTCTTCAAATACCACACCGGATGAATCGATACGAGCGTATTCACGATCGGTAACAGCGCTGATGTGTCCGAGTGACCAGTCGTCAACCTCTCCACTTATCTTTGCTGCGCCGATTATTGTTGTCTGCTCAGGTCTATCGACGAATCCTTCGTGTGTGACAATCCCTCTCGGTTCCCTTCCTATCCGGCGGCTGTAAAAGATGTATGGCTCCTGCCAGTAGCAATCCCAAACCCCACCGGTGGGATTATCGCCGAATCGGAAAATGTCTGAACCTTCAACAAAAAACGTTCTCTTCTCGTCGTAGTATATCTCGAACGCAGATAAATTTATTTCTGCGGGGTCTACTTCAGCCTGCCCAAAATCCGGATTTACGGTCATATCCAAAGTTAGATCGCCAGTCAAGCCATACTTGAAGTCCACACCAGTACTTCCAGTGTACTTGTTGTCATCGTAGAATGGACTTTCTTCACCTTCAGCCGGGTAATTTGCTTTCCCCATGAGGTACGGAAGTATCTGAAATCTCGCAGGTGGCTCGATTCCGGTTATGCCGGTGAGAACTCCGAATTTCGATACAAAACCAGTTTCGCCATCAGGCACCATGGAAAAATAGTCATCCTCGGCCTTCCGAACGATGTATCGGTCGAAGTTGACACCCATCACGTATTCGTCCTTCTTGCTAAACCTGAGCTGATTAAACGGAATGAACATTTCGGCTGCCCAATGGTCCTCGTGCCTCTTCGCAGCTGACTGCCATACGCCATCCCAGCCGTCGTCCCAAGAAATATCCTGATAGCACTTACGATCGACGATCGACCCATCAGGATTCACGGCAAAACCAAAAGCACTCTGTCCACTCCTGTTAGGATCGATCCAGAACCAGAAACGGTCAGATTGAACCATCTCATCCCTCCGGCCGAGTCCGCCGGTGCAAAGACTCATATCTGAGTAATAACAACGTGCTGCAACAAAAATGCCTTCATCATTGTATGCAACATAGATGCTCGTTTTTTCGGTCGGCACTGCGCCCTCAACCGGCTCTTTCTGCACTAATGCCGAATAACCTTCACCTTGCCACACCGATTCTCTCAGGTAGCCGTCAACGATTATTTCTTCCTCGGTACGTATAGCCTTGATCGACGGGATGGATGTTTCCTGTGCTTCTGCAGCAGATATCGAGAGTACTGCTGTGACTACTATCAGCAACACGTTAATCACTGGTCTCACTAGTTCCTCCCTTCTTGAGTATGATCTTTATGGGCCGCAACCCACAGACATAATACACAATAATCCAGCTTATGCATAGCCTTCATATACGCTATATTATACGCCGCTCAGGCAGAAAAGTTTCATATCAAACTTTTCGATGCGGTACGCAATACGCTTCACGCCACACGCACTACGCCTTACGCTGCACGCTCAACGCTTTACGCTGCCCTTCCCGTCATTGCGAGCCCAGGTTTTCCTATTGTGTAATGGATTCAAGGAGCCGGGGCGCGGCCCCGCTTTGCGGGATTCCGAATCTTTGTGTATTGTTTAACTTCTTTAATGATAGAATCGGAACAATCTCAACTGCATAACGATATCCACTGAAATGATGTGTTTTTATCAAGTATCAAGCACGAATTCTACACAAATCTTTAATTTGCCAGTAGAATTCAGTGTCCCGAGCGGAGCCGAGGGGAATCGAGCATCGTTGTTTTAACGGGCTTAACGATACTAACGCAAATAACGAAAATAACGCACTGACGAGGCCTCCATCTTGCAATCCACCGTTTCTGTATTATAATGATTAATGTTTAAAACCCACTGCAAATCATCGGCCATTCTGTGGACTCTTATGCTGTCAGTGTTATCGTGTAAACCCAACACGTCGGCAACACCATCGCCGGAGGCTAAGAAGATCGAGATTCCGTTCAAACTCTTGCACAACGTTATCATCTTGCCCGTGAGATTGACTGGTTCGCGGGAATTCAAAGTCGTTCTTGATACAGGAATGCATTTTGAAGGACTTTTGCTGTACAACATAGAACTAGAAGACAGTGTTACATTAAAGAATCCTATTGAAGTTCTTGTGCCCGGTGCCGGAGCAGACGAACCATCCACCGCGCTCATGGCTGATTCAATGTCCTTCTATGTTGGTAAGCTCGAGTGCAAGGATCAAAGGGTCATTGTCCTTCAAAGTGACCGGATGGAGGGGATGTTATCTGAAGGCGTAACCGGATACTCGCTCTTCGGCAAGTACATTGTTGAAATAGACTATGACCGAATGATAATAACGCTGCATGAACCGCCGGTAACAGTTGATTCTCCCTGGGATTCCATTCCGATGACTTTCAAAGACAATGATATCCCATGGATACAAGGTACCATCAATATTAACGGAAGCAAAGAAGTACCTGTATCATTCTATATTGACCTAGCTTCCGGCGATGCCCTTGAGTTATTAGTAAGGGATGACATGAAATTTGATCTCCCGGATAGTTTGGAGAATGCCTACCTCGGCACTGGTCTGAGCGGTGACATACATGGTCAAACCGGACGGATTGCATCCCTGAAACTGGCTTCGTTTCAACTGGAGGATGTAACGACTTCTTTTGCTCCTGCTGAGATCCGATCAAAGCAAGACAACGCCGACGGCATCATTGGCAACAATTCGTTACGTCGATTCAACGTTATCTTTGATTACAAAGGGAAAAAACTCTACCTAAAACCCAACGAATACTTCAGCGAACTGTTTTGATACACGACACGCCTTACGCGCAACCTTAGCGCGTGCCGTTGCGCTGTCTTTCTCCATTTCCCCGAGGCTCCGCTGCGCCCTTTCACTGAGCACACGCTATGCGCCATGCCCTATGCGCCCTGCAATTCAGCGGTATTAACGAACCAAACGATTGTGTTTTGTCATTTGCTATTTGGATATTGTGATTTATTTGGTATTTGAGTTTTGGGATTTGGATTTTACAGTAAGTCCGTATCTTCCCAAATTCTCAACTTCGCCCTCAGATGCTTCCTAACGTCCTGTAGGTTAATCTCCCTCCAAGTTCGACTCGACAACCCGTGGTTTTCGCATTTCTTTGATGGTTTCCACGGCATCCTTCTTTTCCTTTCTGTGCATGCCAAATCCGATCCCACAGCCAACAATCCCGGCAACAATAACAGCGAGAGCGGCGCCGGCCATCATTATTCCTATCCCGCCGCCCATATCACCTTCGTAATCCTGGACCGCAGCGACGCCGATCGCTGCTACTCCGAGGCCTGCAAGAAGACCGGCAACGCAACCACACGAAACCGAACGCCCAATGCTCTCAATGCGATCTACTTCGTACTTTGTTATCGGCACACCTAAGTAATCGTAACTGGATATATTCCACTTGATAGCGAATGAATCAGGGTGGCTTTCGAATCTTTCGTAGTTATCAATATAGTCTTTCATAAGAAGCACTGCGCTTGACCAGCTATTGACCGACAACAATTTCTCCTCCGCAGTGGTTATCTCCAGAGCGTAACCTCCCTCTCTGAATCTGTAAAACCGGGCCTCCTGAAAACCCTCTACGGCAGGGAAGAGACCGAACTGATCACGCTCTTTAGCATCAATAACATCGCCTACGCGCTCGCTCACAACAATCGGCTGTTCTCTCTCTATCAGGGAATGATCCACCTTTGGTAAAGCCGGCGCACAATTCAATACAATCACGACTAGCAATACAACTGCAACGATTCGTTTCATACAACCTCCCTGAATCTACGCTATAGTCTGGAGGCGTTTCCTTCGCCCCTCCAACTCTTCTCGATCTTTCACTGAAACGTATCCCTACCTGACCACGCGAGGCATTCGGGATTCTCTGATGATATTGACGCCTTTGTTCTTATCGAATGCACCCGTAAGAAGACCTGCCAACACACCGGCAAGGAGTCCAGCACCTGCACCGATGACAAGCAAGTTCTCTGCCCTTTCCTCTTCCTCCTCCCAGTCGGGGGAAAAGATACTAGACCATAGCACACCCAGCGCTGCAAGCCAAAAAATTCCAGCAACAGTACCTGCAGAGGCTAATATACAGCCGCAATTCATGAGCAGGTTCGAAAATCTGGATACCTCCGACCGGGTAATCGGAAAACCCAGCATGTCATAGTCAACTATATCGTACTTTCTTTCGAATAATTCCTTTGCAGTTTGGATCCATTCGTACTCTTCAATATATTGCTTCAACATAGTGCGCATTTGGGGCTCACGAATTACCGATACCATTGTGTGATGAGCAGTCTGAATCTCAGCACAAAGACCGCCTTCTTCAATCGCATAGAATCGAGCCTGCTCAAAATCGTCGATACCTTTGAATATATCATACTTGCTGCGTTCCTCAGCATCAACGATCTCGCCGATAACATCGGTTATTACAATAGGCACATCAATGCGTTTGTACCCTCCATAACTCCGCGGTGCACATTGAGAGTATAATAATGTTATGAGTACAATACAGGTTACTGAACGTCGCATAAAGCCTCCTCCCAAAGTCTACGCTTAGGGTATTGTAGAGTGTATGGAGTGAATGTCAAGACGATCTACGCTACACGCCTTACTGTCATTGCGAATCCGCCTTTTGGGTGAAGTCCCGCTCTGCGGAATGCTCGATTTTCATTGTATCATAGATCTCCAATAGTAGAAATCGGCACAATCTCCGTAGTTGAGCGAGAGTAACGAGACTAACGGGAATAACTAAAATAACGAATATGATTCGCCTATTGCTTACTGAACAGTTTCTCTGCTGGACAGCCGATTTCCCTCTGCTTGCAGTACTTACAGGCAAACGATCCTCTTATGACCGCACTGCCAACGAACGAAAGAACGAATAAGAAGATCAACAACAGCAGAATGGTATACGAGAAATCGGTGATAAGGAGTACAATGCCGCCAAGTAGGGGAAATATGAACACCAAAAAGTCCGGTACTATTTGTATCCACGATACTTCTTTTTCTACGAACTTCGCAGGATCGCCTTTTTTGAACAGAAGAGAGCATAATACACCTCTACCCAACCCGCACACTTTGCCATAATAGTAGCAGCTCACACAGCTCTTCGTGAGCACTCTCATCTCCACCCACAGACAATACAATATGTAGAACACCGCTATTATTATGCTAAATTGAAGAAAAACATAGAAGCCAATGGTGTAGATTAGCAATGAAACAAACGTGGATAAGATTGGTATCCAGACCGGGAAAGAGTCATAATGCTTGACTTGAGTCATCTTGCCTCACCTATAGTTACCCACGAATATAATCATAGAAAATGATGAACTAACGAAATTATTACCTACTCACTTGTTCTTGTACATCGCGTAACACTGCCGTCGGTGAATATTTCTTCAAGAACAGTAACTCGCCCTTTGTCCTTCGCAAATCTGACACGGAAAAAATCGTAATGTTCAACCACAAAATAATCTTCTCGCACCGGCAGCATTACCCTTTTTGTTCTCTTCTTGTACTGATAATACAAGAGGCCGTCTTCAAAATAGACATCCCTGTTCCCATAATTACCAGCATACGATTGTAGTACATCTTCTGGCAATGACACAGGCTCATAGATCGCCAGAACCCCATCCAGCGCCCACTCATATTTATCTTCGGCTTTCTTCTCAACCGCTGTCTCGACCAATCTACGGAGCGCGTGAATATGAGCCGCGGCGAGAGTCTTTTCAGCAGGTGCTTCTATGTCCGGCTTGACACCAACTACCTCCCAATCGGCATCATATTTCTGGTACACCTTCCGCCACGACGGGATATTTAGAATGAATTCATCGCCAATGACAATTGTGCTTATCGGGTTTTCAGCTCCCGCGGTTTTTTCACCGACAAGCAGTGCATTACTGTTTATGAATTTGATCCTGGATGCGAATGCCTCGGCGGCGGACGCCGTGCCCGCCGAGATAAGCACGTAGACCGGAATACCAGTAAGCCGCTTGCCAGGCACATAAGAGACAGTCGTTCCAGCATAGTAAACACTATCTATAGTATTTTGTCCCACGTTAAAAATAACCTCATCGCGTGATTCGGCGAAGTAACTGAGCAGAAAATTCACCATATCATCCCAACCGCCACCATTATATCTCAGATCGATAATTATGGCATTACAGTTCGCAAAAAAGTTCATTGCCGCGACAGCGACATCACCTGCATAATAGGGCGAGAAAAATAACCTCAGATCCAGGTAACCAATTGCGCCATCCAGAATCTTCAGTTCTTTAAACCCGTAATTGTTCCATTTCTCAATATCGGCCTCCTGTGCGGTGAGAGAATCCAGCAGGACTTCCTGATTTTCCGCCATTATCAAGTCGGCCGCAAGACCGGGATTGTATGCAAGGTAAAAATGTGTATCATTGCTCAACTGCTCCAGGTCTACCGTTAGATTACTGGCGAATTCGCTTTTGTCGGTATAGTCTCTGTATTTCCCCTGCATGTAGTATTCCTGCAACCCAGATATCGTCCGTTCAGCTATTTCCGGAAACGGATATATGCTTTCTAACTTTCTGCAAAGTTCGTCGATTATCTCCTTTTGCTGCATCTCGGCCAATGTATTGTTCTGCCGGGCAAACATAAAACCAGAGATCAAAAAAACAGCCAGAACGGCATGTATAACGTTGATTTGTTTGTATGCTCTCATCATTCTAATCCTCCCGAGTTCTATGATATGGAAAATAACCGACCAGTCAACCTTCTGGTACTATTAATCACTATCTGTTTGGATATTGTAATTTATTTGATTTTTGTATTTTGGAGTTTGTAATTTTGCTATAAGTTCGTGCCGCGAACGTGAATCGGCTTATCTTACCGACTTATACCCTCGGTCCACTCCGTGCTTCGACAACACGACCTGCCATAGTTGATTCTTCCTTGCGCGGAATGCACCGGCACTCGACAGCAGAAAATACTTCCACATTCTGTAAAAACGCTCGTCGTAATTACCCTTTATCTTATCCCAACTCTTTTCAAATCTTTTATCCCATGCCATGAGCGTCTTGTCGTAGTCGGCACTAAAATTATGCCAGTCTTCCATGACGAATAGCCCTTCGGCCGAGGCGGCAATCTGATTGATCGAAGGTAGCATGCCATTCGGAAATATATACTTGTTCGTCCACGGCTCTGGAACCTTCACTGATATGTTTCCTCCGATGGAGTGTAGTAGAAATAGACCGTCGTCTTTCAAACATCTGTGAACACATTTCATGAACGTCCTGTAGTTCTTATAGCCAACATGTTCGAACATACCTACCGATACAACACTGTCAAAAGTTCCATCGATATCCCTGTAATCCTGCAGCCTTATCTCCACTGGAAGACCTTTGCACATTTCTTTTGCCAGAGCCATCTGCTCCTTTGATACGGTTATGCCAGCAACTTCCGCCCCATATTTCTCGGCCGCATGTTTTGCGAAGCTTCCCCAACCGCAGCCAATGTCAAGCACCCGCATGCCTTGTTTCAGTCCGATCTTCCGGCAGATCAATTCGAGCTTGTTTTCCTGTGCTTCGTCGAGCGAACGGGCATTCTTCCAGTAAGCGCAGCTGTACACCATCCGCTTGTCGAGCATGTTCATAAACAGGTCATTACCAAGGTCATAGTGTCGCTCGCCGATCTGAAATGCCCTGCGTCTGGACTGTAAATTGAATACCCTTGCCCACAGCGCCTTCAGTACCAATCGCCAATGCAGCCGGACCTTATGCTCCAGATCTGCCCTGATAATGCGGTAGAAGAATTGATCAAGCGCTTTACACTCCCACCAAGCATCCATGTATGATTCACCAAGTCCGAGCGATCCCTCTGACAAGACCCTTTGATAGAAATTGTCATTGTGAACCTGTATATCCCATGGATTTCTTCCGTTGATCTCTACACCTGCTAAAGATAACAATTCTTCTGCTGTCTTCTTCAAGTTACGCACTTCTACATTCTACCCGACGCTGCGACACGTGTCAACTTCTGAACGTAACACGCTCAACGACCGGAAGATAAGAACCTCTGAACCATGGAAGCTGAGAACACCTAAAGGCAGAACCTCAGAAGATAAGAACCACTGAGCCTCAGATACTTAGCGAAACTAACGGGACTAACGCAAATAACGGTCTCAACGTTTGTTTATCAAGTATCATGGTCGTAACGGTAATAACGATATTAACGAAATTAACG
>CP070802.1:1957223-1968938 GCA_020343595.1 Caldifarciminota bacterium
AAGTGTAGTAAGTAATCAGCGGCACAAGTCAATACCTCAGACCTCTATAAGAACAACAGTTGTCCTTATTTCTCGGCATAACCTGATCACAACACACAACCTCCTCATCCTGTAGCCTGACAACGCCAAATCGCAGAAAAGGGTCATAGGGCGACCAACTGTGACATGGATTGTGAGCGTAGCGTGAGACCTTAGCCTACAATGGAACAGAGCCCCTGAAGGCTTGAATGGAGGACAGAATGAAAAGAAAGCATTTCACATACGCACTGGTCTGCTGTTTGATCACTCTTGTTTACGGCTGTACATCTATACCAGAATGCGATCCAGTGGTTATTGTAACGAATACTGATTACACATCAGATCCAGAGACCGTACCGTTTACTGCCATACATGAAGTGTTTGCCGAAAACTATGCCGGAGAAGATCTCTCAATCGCACTGAGAGACGAACTGATAGCCCGGATGCAGGAAAAGGCTGAAAACATCAACGAAGACCCAGATGTTCTTTACCAATGCATTAGGGCAACCTATCAAGAGTGGAACGAACGACCTAATCGAGTTCCTTGCTATGCCGAGAAATGCGTATACCAGGATCAATCAGTTTGGGTAATCGCATTCAACCGCGTCAACAGCTTCGACGAAACTGCCGCTGAGCACTTTGATCTGTATTTCGTCTCGTATTCATCCTATGATACTCTATATCACACTGGCTGTTTTTCGACCGATTGAACGCAAAACCGATACAGTAATTTCTTGACCTACTGGGTTCTATCCTATCATCTACTTTTCAAGAACCCACCGACTATTTTCTCAGATGTTCCAGCATGAACTGGAGGGTCTTGAAGCTAACCGTCTCAGTAATGTCTTGAACTACCTCTGTATACTCAGCCTTGTGACTTATGATCGCATTCCTCACCATGAATGTCTCAAACCCGCGATCCATAGAACCGTAATAGGTCGCGAGGACGCAGCCGACCGCGCTGAGCCCACAGAGGAAAACAGTATTTATGTTTTTCTTTCGTAATATTTCTTCAAGAGTGGTCTTGGTAAATGCGCTTGGATAGTTCTTGATCACCTTAGGGTCATCCTCAGTGATGATCACGCTCGATGGAAATTCAAAACCTTCTTCACCCGGCTTGGGACCAAACTGCGGATCTGAGTGATATACACGGATAACCGGTACTTCATGCTTCCTGAAAAGCCATATCGCCCCGTTGATTATTCGAAGTGCCATATCCTTTTCTTCCTGTACCATCATCGGAAGATATCGTTCCTGAATGTCGATTACTATCAGCGCCGGTTTCATATCCTTACTCAACGGTTTTCTTGGCATGTCGGTCTGCGCCAAGAGTACGGGTACAACAACCAACGACAAAACGACAAATAGAATTTCCTTCATTGCTCCTCCATAGTGATAGATTAAATATAGACCTCACTTAATAATCCTACAGCGCAACGATGTTTTTTTCTCCCCTATCTGATTAGCAGCACCTTTATGCTGAAGCGCACATGACCAATATTCAACACAACAAAATAAACTCCACCGGCAGCAGGATGACCGGCATTATCCCTGCCATCCCATACTAAAATCGATTCTTGATTCTGGATACTTGATACTTGATTAAAAGATCTTACTAACCGTCCAGACACATCGTATATGCTTATGGTTGGGTCGTCTATCAAGCATCCAGTATCGAGTATCGAGTATCGTATTTGTGTCAGGTTCGTAAACGGATTTGGCTGACAGGCATAGGTGACCAGAGTGACGGCGCTGGACTCGTTTATGCCAGTGGAATAATCGTTAAGGCGTTCAAGGAACGAGGCCGCGGTGAAATTGGGATTCGTTTCGCCGGGGTTGCTTAAGACATGGACGATCAACGCGTAGTCCTCGGCAAGAAAATCGTAGATGATGTGAGTCGTTGTGTCAACTGAAATGGGAATACCGCTAAACAAAAGTGTCGATACGGTTGTATCGAAAGAACACATGCGCAGACACTCGAATGTATCATACGGTACGACAACCGCACCATACGCGTCTACGGTCTCGAATCCGTAATTATCGGTCCGCAAATCCATTACCGAACTCAATGTCAGGGTATAGCCGTAGTGATACGAACGGCTGCCTCCGTAAGCCATGGGTAACGGGTACGAATCTGTCGGCTCAAATCTGAAAAAAGCCACCAATGGTGATACACTACCCATGCCCAGATTGCTGCCAAACGAGGGGGCTATCTGCCCATACGCATAAGCCGTGTCGCCGTCTTCGGTAAGCTGCAAAACGAGATTCGCATCGGGAAACGAATCGCCAAATGGAGTAGAGGTACGCGGGACGATCAATGCATGCGTGTTCTGGGAACCCATGGGTTGATTTGAAAAAGACCATATTTGTGGACCCCCGGTAGCGCCGAGATCAACAACCACGTCACTGATACCGTTGTGAACGAACTGAATCCCGATATCCTGAGGGACTTCGGTCCAGTCGATCACAATTTGCCCATGGAGAGAGTTAATGCTCAAAATACACACTAACAATAGGAGATAACGGGATATCTTCATCAGCACCTCCACTTTTCAACAAGATTATAGGATGAATATGAGCATTGTCAAGCATATGCGAGGAATCATCATACGTCTATGGATTGAATATTGACATAACCTGTCAAATCACTATTATTGTTTGTTAAAAGTATGTCTAAGGTTTCTCAACAATTGTTAGAAATGCCCCATGAAGATCATAATATACAAACAGGAGGAACAATGAGAAGAAAGAATTGGCTAATAATGGCAGGAACCGCAACATTGCTTCTACTCATCCTGCCGATCTTGTCGATGGCCGAGCAGATGCCCTACACCGAAAAAGACTACACTTTCTACGAACCCGGGCCTGCGGCACAGAGCCGTCTTTATCTTGACGGGTCGATCGTTGAACTCGAAACCGGAAGCATAATTTACCCGGTGACGGGCAGTGATCTATCAAAGGTCACGCCCGAAGAATTCAGGGAAATGGCTCTTCAGGCGCGTGAAGCGTTTGAGAACGCACCGAACAAGACGATAGTGAGCGGAGACCGTGCCGGACGCGGTATCAACATCTCCTACAATTGCACGAGTGTCCCTCCGGCAGCTCTCGCTGCATTGGAGTCTGTCGCCGTTTACATCGAGCAATTGTACAGCGATGAGGTCACGGTGAGCATAAATATCACGTACGCGCCTCTCGGACCAGGGATCCTCGGCGTCGCCCAGAGTTACATCGCTGGTAATCCATCATGGACGACAACCCTGAACAGTCTGATCAATGACATGGATGGAGATGACTCAGTGCAAACATGGTTGCCGAATACATCAACGATCCCGGTTCGATACAATTACGGGAGCTCGACAATCACGGACGAGAATCGCATCTATTTCCGCGTCGCACCATACAATGCAGTCATTGGGTCCTATCCGAGCCTTGCTGCACAGATAACATTCAGCACGAACTTCACCTTCGATTATGACCCGCGTGACGGCGTATCCGGACACTGCTTCCAGACCGTAGCAGCACACGAAATCGGGCACGTACTCGGGTTCGGCTGCGGTGCTTCATACTTGAGCAACGATATGGAGGTGCTCGATATCTACCGGTTCCAGCTGACCGATGGAACAGGTGACTACAACCCGGACACCTGGTATGAATTCCAGACCACGGCACGAATGGTCGACGAACCTGTTGGAAACGATGATGCGAATTGTGATATGATCGCGGTCGAATACCAGATGTCTGATGGTGACCCTTACCAGTCTTCGCATTTCAGTCAGAATAACGTCGACGCAATAATGCAACCAACCATCGGTGGCGGTGAGACGCGCTACCCGAACTTTTTTCAGGTGCCAGACCGGGATATGTTCGACGCTATTGGCTGGGACTACCTGTTCTCCTACTATCTGGTGACGAGTGCCTGGGGCGGCGGGTCCGTGGAAATGGACCCGGATACCCAGTGGCACGCTGCTGGCGCCTCGGTCGAACTCACTGCCGTGCCCGATCCAGGATGGCAGTTCACTTTGTGGGGAGGAGATCTCACCGGCACCACGAATCCCGCAACTATCATCATGGATTATGACAAATCAGTGATCGCTTCATTCCAGACGATCAATTGCACTCTGACCGTGAGTGTCGTTGGAAACGGTGTTGTTAACCGTGTCCCCGATCTCCCCTATTACCCTCGTGGCTCAGCGGTTGAGCTAACGGCCGTGCCTGATTCAGGCTGGGTCTTTAGCTACTGGAGCGGTAATCTCTGGGGCTCACAGAATCCTGATACGATAATCATGAATGGAGATAAACAGGTAACCGCGAATTTCATACCAGATACGTACGTCGAGGAGCACAAACTCAGCCAGAGCAACGGCACGTATTTCAACATCTTCCCAAATCCGTCCAACGGGATGACTGAAATGCGCTACTATATCCAGGATGCAAGCTCGGCGAATCAGGGTATCTTGCTGCAGATCTATGATGTAACCGGCACATTGATCAAGGATCTTTCTACGCAACATGCTGCTACCGGCTATCCCTCATCCATAACCTGGGATGGCCGTGATGGAACTGGCAAGGCAACGCCCAACGGGATATACTTCATCAAATTCACAGCCGGCGAGCACCAAGAAACATTGAAATTGCTGTTAGTACGCTAAAATCAATCAACACCAAGGCCCGGTACAATGACTATTGTACCGGGCCTTCTCCTTGACATTCCAATTACAATCGGTATTATTAATGACATGTGTACATCACATTGCCCGATAACATATTAAGGAGGTTTTGATGAAATACACTAATTGGGGAGTATTGGTTCTGCTCTGCGTAACCGTAGTCTCATTGCCTCGGTTAGCCACAGCAGAACAATCCAAATATCTTGAGAAAGACTATCATTTCTACGAACCGGGGCCAATGATGCAAAGCAGGCTCTATATCGACGGTTCGACAATAGAACTGGAGACGGGAAGTCTGATATACCCGGTAATTGGTAGCGACCTGTCGCGCGTGACTCCAGCTGAATTCAGAGACATGGCCTTGCAGGCGCGAGAGGATTTCGACAATGCAACAAACAAGATTACGATCAGTGAAGGACGGGCAGGACGCGGCACCAACATCGTCTTCAATTGCAGCAGTGTCCCGCCTGCAGCGTTGGCCGCGCTCGAATCTGTTGCCGTGTTCATCGAAGGTCTGTTTGCTGATGAGGTAGACGTCAGCATCAATATCGGATTTGCTCCACTCGGCCCCGGTATCCTCGGTATGGCGCAGAGCTATTACGCTGGTAATCCAGCGTATTCAATAACCCGTTCAAGCCTGATTGCTGACATGGATGGAGACGATTCCATTCAACTCCAACTGCCATCAGATAACACAATACCGGTTCGCTACACGTACACGACATCCACCGTGACGAACGAGGACCGGGTGTATTTTCTCGTATCGACCTACAATGCAGTGATCGGCACTTTCCCGAGTTTGGCAGCACAGATAACATTCAGTTCAAATTACACATGGGATTACGACCCGAGCGACGGGGTTTACGGTATGTGCTTCCAGTCGGTTGCCGCCCACGAAGTAGGACATGCTTTAGGTTTTGTGTCGAACGCTGATGGCTATGCACAGGATATCGACGCCCTGGATATGTATCGTTTTCAGAATAGCGATGGTACTGGTAATTTCAACCCCGACACGTGGTACGACTTCCAGACCACCGCGCGCATGGTCGACATATCAGGGGGCAATGACGACGTCAATTCCGACATGATAGAAGTCGAGTACCGGATGTCGGACGGCGAACCATATCAGGCTTCACATTTCAGTCAATATAATGTCAATGCCATCATGCAGCCGGCAATCGGCGCCGGCGAGACATTCTACCCGAATTTCTTCAGAGCAGCCGACCGAAATATGTTCGATGCGATCGGATGGGATTACATTCTGTCATACTATATACACACCAGAGTAGCGGGCAGCGGTACCATAGAGATCGAACCCGACACACCGTGGCACGACCCAGGCACACCGGTAGAGGTCACGGCAATACCGGATTCCGGCTGGATTTTCTATGCATGGGGCAACGACCTAACGGGCAATACCAATCCTGCAACCGTTATCATGGATGACGACAAATTCATTACCGCCAACTTTGTTACTGAATTCGTGACGCTGACTGTCAATACGATCGGCAACGGAACCGTAGAAGTCACTCCCAACATGGCACAATACCCGCGTGGCACAATTGTCGAACTCTATGCAATACCTGATTCGGGATGGATGTTCAGCCATTGGAGCGGCAATCTGTGGGGTTCTCAAAATCCTGACTCGATCGTAATGGACGCTGATAAAGAAGTCACTGCAAATTTCGTCCCTGATACTTATGTCGAGGAAAACAAGATCGATCAGAATGGAAGTACGTACTTCAGCATAGCCCCGAATCCATCGCATGGCACAACCGAAATGTATTACTCTGTACAGAATACCGGACAGGTGCCACAGGATATCTCACTGTTCGTGTATGACGTGACCGGTAAGCTGGTCACAGACCTCTCCACGCAACTATACCATAATAGCTATCCAGCATCGGTCATGTGGGACGGACGAGACAGCAGCGGAAGTCCGGTACCCAACGGAGTATATCTGGTTAGATTTAAAGCCGGTGAATACGTGGAGAGCACGAAATTGCTAATGATAAGATAGGCAGCAAAGAAGATCAATAGGGGAAGTGGCATACCCTGCCACTTCCCCTTCTTTATTCTAATCGAACGTGGACCCTTGTTACGTCATGGTGATCGATAAAATCATTCTGTTCCTGTAATAGAATACCTATCAACCATAGTAGAATCGCTCAATGCTGCGGCCTACGATATCCCAGCGGTATTTTGTCATTACATCGTTCAAACCTTGACTAGCCAGCCGACGCCTTAATTTGGCGTTACGCAGAACCTTCAACAAACAAGCAGCATACGCTGCAGGGTCATCTGTGTCGACCATGAGACCGTTATGTCCATGCTCGATGACCTCGTCATAGCCTGCGATTCTTGAGGCAACAACTGGTACACCCGAAGCCATTGCCTCGAGCAATACCAGACCAAAAGATTCGCCACCCGTAGCCGGAGAAGTATATACAGTGGCCGAACGGAAGTACTCTGGAAGCCGCGATGCAGAAACTGAGCCTGCGAAGAATACGGCATCACTCAAATCATAATCATATGCAATCCTGATATATTTGTGGTATGCAGAGCCACTGCCCACAACAAAAAGATTGGCTTCGGGCATCTCTCTTCTCACAGCGGCAAATGCCCTCAGCAGTCTGATCAGTCCCTTCCTAGGATCCAACCTACCGACAAAGAGAATCGAATTCTTCCCTATACCGGTGCACTTCGTACCATGTGGGGTGAATCTCCCGACATCTATACCGAGAGGAACAACATGATATTCCCCGGGGATATACATCTCGTGAGTTCTCTGTGCCTGTTTTGAAACAGCAATTCTTACATCGATTTTCGAATTGACATTACCGAAGATCTTGATAAAAAAATCTCGGCCAAAACCGTTCACTTTCTCGGACGAGCTATGAAAGGTCGATATTGTCCTGACATTTGAATATTTCAATGCAAAATAAGAAAGATTCGGGAAAATCGGACCGTTGAGATGAATGATGTCATAGTCACAACCCTGAATCAAATACTTCATCTTGGCAGGAACGTCAAACCCGACCGGCATTGTCGCATATGATTCATTCAAGCGAACGTACAGCACTCTGCCGATCCTGATTGCCTCGTATTTGGTATCCTGGGAACACCCAAATGAAGTAGCCACAATATCCACTTCGTGCCCAAAACTCCGAATCGTATTGCTGAGGTAGTGCACGTACTCGGATACTCCCGAAGGGTACGGATAATAGGCATCCGTTACCATGAGGACCTTAAGCTTCTTTCTTCTCGTCATAACAAATTCAGTACCAAGCTAACTACCACGATTACGTAAAACTCCAAAATATCCATTTGAACAGATAACCCCCTCTCTGTTGTACTACAAATCATTCACTTAGAAGAAAATATCCTATTGATTATATTTACGCCATCCTACATGTCAATATTCATCTGATAATTGACATTCTCTGTCGTCAAATGCCCGGCGAATAACACTATAACCAGTGCATCAAATTGATCAATTGCTCACCACCGAGTACATTATCCGGTGAAAATCGTATCTGGACCCACCCGTCCGCAGCCATGACCTTACTTAGCTCGGTCGTCACCACTCGCATACGATCATACGTCATGACATCAAAACTACGATGCCTATCAACGAAGCCCCGCCAATAGCCAGGCGGGACTGGAAGTTCTCCCCTATTGAATGTTCGACGATATAGGATCTGCCCCTTTTCAAAAACGATCAGAAAATAGCTCCCGTCCGAATCCGGTGATTCTGCCCATCCCACGGATGACTCGGTCAGCGTCGCAAACCAACGTGCACGGCGTATAGCATGACCCGCGTGCATAACAGTTGACTCAATCAGGCGACAGACGGAATCGGACGTCCATGCCGGTATTTCAATACTCTTCAGAACTAGTTCCTGCATACCATCATTCTCACAAAGCCTCTCTTCTTTACTCTCGATCCACAATTGGCTGGCCACTGCGTGCAGACATTCTGTAGGACTCCCGTTCCTCAACGCACCTGCGTACTTTTCCATGAATTTCTGGTAGCCAGACCTAACGCACCTTGAATCAAGGACAAAAGTATCAGAAACACAGATCCCCCTCATCAATAATTCTTCATCTACACCGGTAATATTGTCGCTTCCAATAATCTTGCCGACCGCAGCAAAACTCAGTATTGCTTCCCGGCAGGCGATCGGGCCAATTCGGTGCTTCTCCGTAGGCAGCGAGTTGAATTCAGATAAGTCATTTGAAAAGAAGCAAATCTCTCGTTCTCCTTGCCGCAATGCAATGTTGTAAGGCGGTGCGAGCCTCTTGATCTCGTCAGATTCGAGCAAAGAAGCTTCCAACAGCGATTCTGTGGTGGTAAGATCAAGATCCTTGGCCTGGGTAAGCATCTCGAGGATGTGTTCGGGATGACGGGTGCTTTTCCTGAAGTAGCTCTTTACCCGTGACTTCAACGACTTCGCCTTCCCCACATACAGTACGTCACCGTTGGAGCGAAGCATCCGGTAGACTCCGGGTTTCGCGGGTAAATCCTGCAAAGTGCAAGACGACATTGGATATGACCTGCTCGATGGAACGAGGACCTTTGGCTGCTGGAGCCATTGCATAAGTTGCTGATACGTTACAATGCCATACTTCTCCTCGAGTACGCGTACGATTTCGCCCCAGATCAGACCCGTAGCGTGAACGTGTTCCCTACAACGCCTGGACAGCGGTAACGAGTGACCCAGGAATCCTGCCATTGCCCTCAGACTTCTTCTGGGCAGATCAGGAAACAAATATCGGGCAATCTCATGCGTGCATATGAATGTGAATGGAAAATCTCTTCTTTCTCCAAATTTGCCGTGCAGATCAATAAGAAATGGTATCTCGAATTTTGCGAAATGTATGACCGTAGGGCACGTCTGAGCGTCGTTCAACCTGGCGATCGTATCGGCCGTGGCAAGGATCTCCCCCCATATATCTTCCGGAGTAACACCGTTGAGGACATCATCCATTTCTATTCCGGTAAGTTTCTGAACCCGTGCCGGTATTTTAAAATCAATTGGCTTTCTGAATAGGCGTACTTTGATCTCTGACATTTCCCGCCTATAATCCAGAGAATCTGACCGTGCCCAGCCGATTTCCAGCACACTTCCCCTCTTTGGATTTGCGCCAGTCGTCTGACAATCCATGAGAAGAATAACCAGATTAGCAAGATTCAAATCACCATTCTTCATGAGACTCCGATTTCCAGAAATCCTGTAGCAAAATCCCCGCCTTTTCAACGCTACTGACAAAGAGAGGCTGCCATCCCTCAGGGAACATAAGACTGTATGGAGGTCTGGTATACCGCGTGTCAATGAACAATACGACGCCTTTGTCATCTTCAGAACGAATGACCCTACCTGCAGCCTGGAGGACCTTTATCATACCAGGAACCTGATAGGCAAAGGCAAATCCCTGGCCATTCTGGCCGTCAAAGTATGCCCTGATCAACTCCCTTTCTACCGAAATCTGAGGAAATCCCACGCCCACGACTGCCGCTCCGGTGAGCCTTTCTCCCACAAGATCGATCGATTCAGCAAAAAAACCGCCCATGACAGCGAACCCGGTCAAATATCCATCAGGTCGTGCGTTGAAATTCATCAAGAATTCATCACGTTGTTCCTCTGACATACCCGGTTCCTGCATGATCAATTCTACCTGAGGTCTCCGCCTCTGGAACATTGCATGGACCATTTTCATATAGTCGTAGGAGGGAAAGAACACCAGGTAATTGCCCTTCTGCCGATCGATCATCGCAGCGATCATCCGGGCTACTTCATCCTTGGTGAATTCACGGTACTTGTACATTGCCGAGATCTTACCGGCGACCAGAACGCATATATTATCAGAAGGAAAGGGCGAAGGTAATGAAATGACACGGGCATTATCCTCGCATCCAAAAAGTTTTATAAAATATTCCACAGGAGTCAACGTTGCAGAAAAAAATATCGTGGATCTACATTTCTGGACTTTCTCCCGCAAATGCTCTGATGGATCGATGCAGAAGATCTTAATCGCCAAATCCGACCCTGCGGTGCAGTAATACGTTGCGTAGTTCGTTCCATATCTATCGGCAGCGTTCAGGAATCGTCGAACATCAAAATAGAGGTCCAACAAATCGTCACGGAATTTAGCTTCCTCATTTCTCGACAACCAGTGCTCAGCTGCCGCTGTGAATTTCCGCAGCAATCTGCACAGGTCGAGTGGACATTCCTCAAGCGCGGTGACCGACTCACCTTCGGGTATTGTCTTCCCCGTTTTGATCATCCAGGTATTGACCTTACCAAGAGTCCGGTAAAGAGCAGGTAGCTTCTTACGCACGCTTCGCCGGATGCTGCTGAAAGGCAGTCTTCGAATTGCGGCAGAATACATTTCCCTGGATCGATCAACCAAATTGTGAGCTTCATCGACAAGCACAACGTAGTTGTTTTTTTCAGTCTCAAAGAAACGCCTCAAATATACCCTGGGGTCGAATAGATAGTTGTAGTCGCAAATGATGACATCCACCCACAGCGACAGCTCGAGCGAGAACTCAAATGGGCATACTCTGTGTTTCCTGGCGATGGCAGCAAGGTTCCCTCTTGTGAAAACCTCACCGCTGTACGCATCGGCAACTGCTTCATTTATGCGGTCATAAAAACCACGGGCATACTCACATTCCTCACCATCGCATGATTTTGAAGGACAAAAACATACCTTCTCTTTGGCGGTAATGCTGAGATACTTACACCTCAATCCGTCGGCTCTCAGTGTCTCCAAAGATTGCTCTGCCGTATTCCTTCCCGTCGTCCGGGCGGTCAAGTAGAATATCCTATCCGCCTGACCCTGCGTAAATCCTCTGAGCGCCGGATGAATTACAGCCATTGTCTTGCCAATGCCGGTCGGTGCCTGGATGAGCAAGGGTATTCGATCCTCGATCGCAGCCGTAGATGCGTTGATCATCTGCTCCTGGCCCGGCCGGTAATCCACGTAAGGAAAATCCATGTTATCGATTGAGCGGTCCCTTATT
>CP070802.1:1969038-1980427 GCA_020343595.1 Caldifarciminota bacterium
AATGTCGTTCTCTCTGTAGACCGCGCTAACTACCTTCGGGAGATAGCGCCGGCGAGGACTTTCGTATTCACCGATGATAATGATCACCGCCTCCGGAAATTACCGCCATACGGGATGGGCATTACCGGCAACAGGGTATATTCGGCATCGCCCTTGCGTTTTCCTGATGAACCGGTAAGACATAAATTACTGGATCTACTTGGTGATCTATATGTGCTCAAGGGAAGGCTCAGCGGTAGAATAAACGCGACCAACACGTCGCATAGATTGAATATCGAGTTCGCCAGTGAATTGCTGCACCATGTGGAGGTTGTGATTCAAGATGAGTAGTCTGCCGCTACAACTATTGCTTTCTTTGGTCATCGTGGGGCATGGTTCCGGGGCAACCGATGATAGGATCCCCGCTCCCGTGGCAAGGATTAAGCCCCACACTGACACAGTACACGGTGAAAAAAGAGTCGACAATTATTATTGGCTCAGACAGAGAGACGACCCCGCTGTGCTTGCCTATTTGCGTGCGGAGAACGATTACACTTCAGCAATGATGAAGGATACCGAGCCGCTGCAGGATAGCCTCTACGAGGAAATGCTTTCCCGAATCAAAGAAACCGATCTTTCTGTCCCGGTGGCATTGGATGATTACTATTACTATTCACGTACCGAAGAAGGCATGGAATATCCTATCTATTGTCGAAAGAAAGGAAGCCTCGACAGCTCGGAACAGATCTTGCTCGATATGAATGGGCTGGCCGAGACCTATGCGTATCTGGAACTTGGGGTATATGAAATCAGTCCTAGTCATCGATACCTTGCTTACTCAATTGATACAAGCGGCGGTGAACGTTACATAATGTACATCAAGGATCTTGATGGGGATACCCTGCTGCGGGAGGCGATTGACAACGTGGGTTATCAAGCAGCATGGGTGAATGATGAGCAGAGCATCTACTACACGGTACTTGATGAGGCGAAACGACCCTACAGGTTGTACAGGCATGCATTGGGTAGGCCGGCAAATCTTGACAGCGTTATATACCAAGAGAATGACGAGGCCTTCTGGGTTGATATCCGGAAGACCAAGAGTGAGCAGTACATTCTAATGAATACGAGTAGTCACACGACGACAGAGTTTTGGTATCTTGATGCCGAAGCCCCGGAATTGGGTTTGAAGATATTCCAGCCACGTCAGCCGGGTGTGGAGTATTACATTGATAATCGCGATGACAAATTTTACATAATGACGAACGACAATGCTGTGAACTTCAAACTGATGGAAACGTCAGTCGTGGAACCGGCAGTCGATGACTGGCAAGAACTAATACCCGGTCGTGACTCGGTGACGATCACCAACTTTGACGTTTTTGAAAGATACCTGGTAGTATATGAAAGGGAATCTGGCCTCGAGAGGATCAGGGTTGTTGATGTAGTTGGCGATACCCATTACTACATTGATTTCCGAGAGCCTGTGTATACGTTGTGGATTGCTAAGAATCCGGAGTACGAGACCGATGTACTCCGCTTCGAATACACTTCTTTGACAACACCAAGAACTGTGTTTGATTATGATATGGCGACACGTTCTCGAGAGCTGAAAAAGCAATACGAGGTCCTGGGTGGCTACGATGCAGGTGATTACATCAGCGAAAGGCTTTTTGCTCGGGCTGAGGACGGAACGATGATCCCGATATCAATGGTATATAGAAAGGGAATGGAGAAGAACGGCAATAGCCCGCTTTTATTGGCAGGTTACGGCGCGTACGGCTATAGCTACGAGACCTATTTCTCGTCCAATCGTCTCAGCCTGCTGGACCGTGGAATAACATATGCAATAGCCCATGTGCGGGGCGGTGGAGAGATGGGTAAATCCTGGCACCAGCAGGGACAATTTTTCAGTAAGATGAACACCTTTACTGATTTTATTTCTTGCGCCGAGTGCTTGGTGGACAGCGGTTATACATCAAGCGAACGACTGCTTATCTACGGTGGAAGTTCGGGGGGTCTACTTGTGGGCGCAGTTATCAATATGCGTCCCGAATTATTCAGAGCGGTTGTTGCTGACGTGCCTTTCGTCGATGTGATCAACACTCTACTTGATTCTACGATCCCTTTGACGGTCGTTGAATATACAGAACTAGGCAGTCCGTTTGAGCGGGCATTCTACGAATATATGAAAGCCTACTCGCCATACGATAACCTTATAGCCAAGGATTACCCTGATATGCTGGTCATTGCCGGTCTCAACGATCCCAGGGTTCAATACTGGGAGCCGGCAAAGTGGGTGGCGAAATTGAGGGCTTTGAAGACGGACGACAATCTATTGCTGCTTTGGACCAACATGGACGCCGGGCACAGCGGGACGTCAGGTCGATACGGCTATTTGCGCTACGTTGCCTTCGAATATGCATTCATATTGAAAACACTGGGCATGACGAATACCGAGAAAATCAGAGGTTGGGAACATTAGATGTTGAGAAACTGGAATAATAGAACGGTTTGGGCCCTCCGCGCGGTATGACGCCGAAGACACACACCATTCAAATCACAAATTACAAGCACCAAAATTCAAATAAAAACCAATATCCAAATCTCAATCACCAAAAAAGATCATGAACATGGTTCAAGGTTATTGGGTTTGGCCGCCTGTATGGTGATTTGCTTTTGTCTTAGGGTTGTAACCTAGTACCAAACCCAATGACAATGCAGGCAGCCACAACATATAACCTATAACCTCGTCATTAGGTTGAGGTTGAGATGCTGGAAACCGAAAAACGTAGTCCGGTATAGCTCCTACGTCCCACAAAGAAGAAGTTACACGAATGCGATCTACGAGAAACGATTACGAAACAATTATAGCTTCGTTTCGTCGCGAAGGTGTCAGTACAAATTCAGAACATACGAAAAAGTAACAAACAGGTAGTGATTGACGTCCGTGACTCTTCCTTCATCGTGTGCTGTCTCAAAAACGTATTGAGGTGATATCTTCATCCTGGGCGTAATACTGTATTGAAGTCCCGCATAGATTCTGTTCAACCTGAAACCGCTGGGCCAAAAACCTATAGGACTTGGCGGGGCTTCACCGTCTTCAATCACTCCGAAGAATGGTTCATCAGCGATGATCAGGGTGGTTCGATCATCGATATTATGAGCGAACTGAAGCAACTGCCTGATGACGAGCGAATATCCTTTGCGCATTTCCGGTGCCTCGTAGACGCTTGCATAGACCGTGTTGTGGAATATTGTTCGGCCGGTGAACGTCGTTCTACCTGAGCGGTAACTCAAGATCGGAAGGATTTCAATATTATGTGAATAGAAATACGCATTGTCAGAAGGAAATCCCATGTAGTAGTACCAGACGGGCAATTTGAATGTGAAGGCGCTCGATGTATTTGTGTAGACAGGACCGACGAAGAATTCGTAGAAATATATGCCTTTAACAGGCAGCATGTTCGGGTCGTCGCTTCTTGCGAATTCGTAGCGAAAACCTGGCATCGTGACGATCGCCCATTTTGCATCGATCAACGATGTGATGTTCAGATAAGACCAGAAACGGCCGGTCGTTGAGGCTCTGCCTAACCCCGGCAGAGAGACGGCGATCATACCTGCAATCAGTATGGCATATACTGTGCTGCTATACTTTCGTCGCGTGCTTGATAGATTTTCTGTCATACGGAGTCTACAATTTGTATCCGATCGTTCTGAGAAAGTCATACCGCTCCTTTCTTGCCCTTTCGTCTTCTATGCCTTTTGGAGCATATCCGTCGATCACACCGAGGACACCTCTGCCCTGGTCATCCTCGACGATGAGGATCTCGACCGGGTTGGCAGTGGCACAGAAGATATTGACTACCTCGGGGCATGCCTTGATCGAGCCGAGTACATTAATGGGAAAAGCATTTTTCATACACACGACAAAGAAATGGCCTGCACCTACTTCGAAGGCATGTTTCTGTGCCATCTCGACGAGGTCCGTGTCATTCCCTTCAGAGCGCACAAGGCAGGCGCTGGAAGCTTCACAGAATGCGATTCCGAACTTGATCTGTGCCGAAGAGTTGATCATGGTCTCATAGAGATCTTCGGCAGTTTTTATGAAATGCGCGTGGCCGCAGATCAAATTAACGCCTTCAGGAACCTCGATCTTTATTTTTTTAATATCCATGTAACCTCCCTGTGAATTACCATCAGTGTGAATTAGGTCAATAGCCCAATTCTTTGAGGAATTTCTTGTTCTTTCTCCATTTTTCCTTGACCTTGACCCACAGTTCAAGATAGACGGTTCTGCCTAGGAATTTTTCAATCTCACGCCTCGCTTCTTCGCCTATTTTCTTCAGAGCGGCGCCTTTCTTTCCGATCAAAATTGCCTTCTGTGAGTTGCGCTCAACATAGATGATGGCACGGATGTAATCTTTGCCTTTGTCCCGTTCCTTGAATTCATCGATCAGCACGCAACTCGCATACGGAACCTCTTTTCTGAAAGTTTCAAAGATCTTCTCACGGATTAGATCGGCGACGAAGAAACGTTCCGGCGCGTCGGAAATATCTTCTTCGGGGTAGAAAAATTCGCCTTCTGGCAGAGCCGCGAATATCAAATCCTTGAGTTGATTAACACCGTCGCCAGTCAGGGCAGAAAGGGGTATTATATCATTGATGCGGGTTGACTTGAGGCTGTCGATGACCGGCAACAAGTCGTTCTTTGATACGAGGTCAGTCTTGTTGATTGCTACGATCACGGGTATGCGTCCGGCGAGGTCAATGTACTGCGAGTATATACGTTCATTCTTGAACCATGGATCGATCATCAAGATCAAAACGTCGGCATCGACCATCGCACTTTTTATATGTGCGACCATATGTTCCTGCAATTCGTATTCCGGGTTTATAATACCAGGTGTGTCGATAAAACAGACCTGATTCTCGCCTTCGGTCAGGATTCCGAGGATTCGATTTCTAGTTGTCTGCGGCTTGGATGTTACTGCTGAGAGTTTTGTGCCCAGCAGGCGGTTGAGCAGTGTTGACTTACCCACATTTGGTTTGCCGATGATTGCTACGTAACCCGCTTTCATTAGTTTACACGTTAGGATACTTCATAATAATGAAGATACGCCAGGAGGGCAAGATCGGCCCATCCTGGCGTATTATGAAATATCCCCAGTATTTTACCTGGTTCTCTTAGTTTTCTTTCTCGTCCGTCTCGGCTTTCTAGCAGCGCGTTTCTTCGGCTTCTCTTTCTTCTCCTCTGGTTTCTTTTCTTCTTCGAGAGGTTCTTCTTTTATTTCAAGAAGATTTTTGTCATCCTTTTTCTTTACGAGCACTGTGAATATCACCGTGTTACCCGCCCAGAAAATAGCCATACCAAGGGATTTCACAAATAGCACGATGAAGTAATACACTACGCCAAGGATGAAAGAGGTGATGGCTCCAGCCCAGCTCTCGTATGCCGGCAGATAATCGGGTGGGTATAAGAGATTGCTCATACCGATCGATTCAAGGTATCCGGCAAAGAAGGCATGCCATGACTCGGGTAATATCGGAGGAACTGTGATTTTGACATAGTGTGCAGCGTTTATGAGCAGGTTGTCGAGTTTGTCGGCAGGTACTATCAAACCAATTACATCCTGACCGAGGAAGATCGCTTTTGCCGAGAAAAGGCCGAGCAGGCCTACGCCAATCATTACTACGAGTATCAGCAAGAATTCGTAGACAACAAATCTCCACGGTTGGTCATTGACAACCGAGAAGGATTCGAAGAGGGTGTCGAAAGTGTCATTCCCTGTTTCCCCAACGATAGAAGGCCCAATTATCAATGAGACTACTGTTACGATCATCAAGTAGATGATGAATAGACATACTGCAAACGCGAGTATGGACATTACTGCGAAGAACAGCTGGCCGAAGTATGGAACCCAGGTTATGAGGGCAAGGATTACACCCATGAGGATCAAGGCTATCATGAAAAGTACTAAGACTATAGGTGCAAGAATTGTCGACTTGCCGCTTTTTAGAGCGAATTTGATTGCTTCCTTTATTTCGAAGAATTCGTCGCCCTTGAGTTGCTCGTAGGTGACTTTTGATATCGCGACACCGGCCAGCAGAGCAATGATGAGATACCAGAGAAATGCTATTAGCCAAAAGACCCATGAGAACCATGGGAGCCCGGTAGGATACATGGGCATGAGTCGGTACACTTCCCATATTTCACCGATTTCGATACCAGCGACCACAAAGGCGAGATAAGAGAATATGGTATATCCGACATGAGCGATCAGAAGACCTATGAAGGCTATCCAGATCTTTTTTGCACTGAAACCAAGTCTTCCGGCTCTGAAAACATCTTTGTAGTTGAAATGTAAATTAGTCACCTCACCTCCTTGATTCGTGTGTATTATAATCACCACTAAAACCTTGTCAATACCTTTGGCTTTTGGCTCCGAGTCCATTGCCGTATGATAAAACATGCAATTGCAGTACAGTTTGAAGAGGCAGGGAAGATATTGTGGTTGACATTTTTGGAGATATTTGTATAATTCCGAAAGAGGTAACTATGAATATTGGTTGGCAGGAAATTCTACTAATATTACTCATTGCTCTGTTGCTGTTCGGTGCGAAGAAAATTCCGGATCTTGCGCGCGGTTTGGGCAAGGGTATTAGAGAATTCAAAAAGGGCCTGAGTGAAATCGATAAGCCATTAGAGCCAGAAAAGGGCGACGAGGCAAAAAGTACTAAGGAAGAGTAGTCTTCCTTGAGTGTTCCCCACAGATACAGGCATGGTGGAGAGGTGTCCGAGCGGCCTAAGGAGCACGACTGGAAATCGTGTATCCACCGGAAGGTGGATCGCGGGTTCAAATCCCGCCCTCTCCGGAGCAAGATGTTAAGAAACAATAACGCAAAGTGAGAAAGGAGAAAAATGTACTATAACGGAACGAGAATTTTTCTGGTTTCCTTCTTTGTCTCGCTCATCACTTCAGTTGTTGTATGCGCAGTATTCTTTTTTGTGCTTCCTCTGGCGACTGGGGGTGCAGATAAAGTAGTCCCCGATGTGATAGGGTCAAATCAGGAACAGGCACGGGTCATAGCGGAATCACGTGATTTATTGCTTGTTGTCGGCGGAGAGGAGGAGAATGAGGAAGTGCCTCCTAATTTGATCTGCAGGCAGACACCGTTGCCCGGTTCGGTGGTCAAGAGCAGGTCGACGATTACCGTCTTTCTTTCAACGGGATCGAGCCAAATCGTCCTGCCTGACTTACGCGGTGAAGGCCTCAGCGAGGCGACGGTACGGCTGACTGAGTTGGGGCTGAACATCGGGGAAGTGAAGAGCGAGGAGAATGCTGAAATCCAGAAAGATAAGATAATCTCAACCTTGCCGGCTGCAGGTACGAAGGTCAAAAGAGGTGAGAAGATCGCCGTAATCCTCAGTCGGGGCGTGCAGACCGCAGAAGTACCAAGGTGTATCGGAAAATCCTTTTCATCAGCTAAGAGAATAATCGAAAGCAGTGGTTTTGTAGTAGGTAGCGTAAGATATGAGGTCAGTACAGAATTCAATGTCGGTATAGTAATGAGCCAGAGCCCCGCCCCGGGGAGGCAGGCAAATAAGGGGTCAACGGTCGACCTTATCGTGGCAACCGTTCTAGAATGAGAAGAGCGTTAATCTACTCTGCGATCATCTTTGCGTTTTTCATCGTTGGTATACTTCTCGCCAATTTTTTGATTATGCCGCTCCTGGTCGGCAGGGGCGAAGTGGTTGTCGTTCCGAACGTCTGCAACGTTTCCCTTGATGAAGCCATTGAAGAACTGAAGAGTGCTGAACTGGAAGGTGTTGTTGTCGAGCGCAGATTTGATCGTATAATCGAAGAGGGTAATGTTATCATTCAAGAGCCGCTGCCCGATGCCCGTGTGAAGAAAGGCCGGATAATAAACCTAACTGTAAGCTTAGGGGCCGAAACCGTTAGTGTACCCGATCTTTCGGGGGTCAATTACGAACAGGGCGCTTCGATCATTAGGAAGATCGGTCTGGTTGTCGGGAAGGTAGATTCCGTTTTCTCTGATTCGGTAGAGACTGGCAAGATCATCGAAACGATTCCTGAAGCCGATGCGGTGGTCAAGAAGGGTGACGATATCAGGGTGGTGCTTAGTAAGGGATTGATAAAAAGAATGCCCAATGTAGTTGGTCAACAGTTGAGCCGTGCGCAGGTGATACTGGAGAGGATTGGGCTCGTCATCGGTAAGATCGAGGAAGTCCAGGGGAGTGGCGGTAAAGGGACGATTATCGTTCAGAACCCCGAGCCGGAGCGCATTGTAGAAAGCGGTGATACGGTAACACTCATAGTCATCAAGTGAAAGTTGCGCCTTCCATAATTGCCGCAAAATTCACTGATTTTCAGAATGAGATAAGACATGTCGAAACGGCGGGTGCTGATCTGCTGCACCTGGATGTTATGGATGGCGTGTTCGTACCTAACATTACATTCGGTCCCATGGTTGTTGATGCTATAAATGAACTGACACAGCTTGAGCTTGATGCACATCTGATGATAACGAAACCAGAGAAATATCTGAAACAGTTCATTGATGCTGGGTTGGATTGGGTATCATTCCATACTGAGGCAACTGACAAGACCGCGCATTGTATCAAGTACATTCAGGACCGGCGTGTGAAAGCCGGACTGGCGATAAACCCGGGTACGAAATTCGAAACAGTGAAGGAACATTTGGAAAAGCTCGACTATCTGCTCATAATGACCGTGAACCCCGGATTCTATGGCCAGAAGTTCATGTCCGAAGTTCTGCCCAAGATCGAGGAAGCAAAGAAATGGATCATTGAGCATAGATTAGATTGCCTGATCGAAGTTGATGGCGGTATCAATGAGGTCAACGCCAAAGAGGTATGTAATGCCGGCGCTGATATAGTTGTTGCAGGTGCGGGTATTTTTAAGGCGGCAGATTATGCCAGGGCTATTGAGGTGTTGAGATGTTCGAAGGTTTGATAGACCGTCTCCAGATCATCAAACGAAAAGTACTCGGTTACGGCAGGATCACCGGACAGGAACTGGATAGTATCTTCAAGGACATTAGAATCGCCCTTCTTGAGGCCGACGTGAACTACCGCGTGGTCAAGGATTTCATCGCAGGGCTCAGTGAGAAAACAAAGGGACTCGAGTTATCCAAGAGCCTGAAGCCGGGGGATCTTGTCATCAAGGCGGTCTATGAAGAATTAGTGGAGCTCCTTGGTAGAACAACGGAACTTATTGAGTTCGAGAAGACTGGGTTCACCGTTATCAGCCTCATCGGCTTGCAAGGCGTAGGTAAGACAACGACTGCTGCAAAGCTTGCTGCGAAGTACCGTAACCGGAATCCATTGTTAGTGCCGACTGATACGAAGAGGCCGGCCGCCGTTGAGCAGCTGCAGTTTCTTGCTGAGCATGCGAACATACCAATGATCCCGCTCGATAAAGGTGACGCAGTCGCAACGGTCAGAAGAGCAAAAGTAGTGGCGGGGAAAAAGGGATATGGCGTTATCATAATCGACACGGCGGGAAGATTGCATATTGACGAAACGCTTATTGAGGAATTGAAGGAAATACACGGCGCCCTCAAGCCAAATCTGCGCTTATTAGTAGTCGATGGCATGAGTGGACAGGATGCGGTCAATCAAGCGAGCGCATTCAATGAAAAACTGGGGCTGGATGGCGCTATTTTGACGAAAATGGATGGCGACGCCCGGGGTGGCGCTGCTCTCTCTATTGTGAAGGCGGCTGACGTACCGATCTACTTTATCGGTACCAGCGAGAAACTAGACGGGCTCGAAGATTTCCATCCTGATCGTATGGCACAGCGTATTCTGGGTATGGGTGATGTGACGAGCCTCGTGGAGAAAGTGAGGACAGTCGAGGCAGAGATAGATCAGGAAAAGATCAAGAAGAAGGTGATGAAAGGGGAACTGAATCTGGAGGATTTTCTCGAGCAGCTCAGTGCGGTCAAAAAACTCGGACCCCTTTCAAAGATCGCCGCGATGGTGCCAGGAGTGAAAGAGAGCGACATCGACGAGTCACATTTCAAAAAGATGGAAGCGATGATCAATTCGATGACGCGTCGGGAGCGGCTTCATCCCGAAGTCATCGATGGTTCGCGCAAGCGAAGGATCGCTGCTGGCAGCGGCACGACAGTGGCGGATGTGAACAGGATGCTCAAGGAGTTTTCTCGTGCCCGCGATATGCTCAAGAAGTTCGGTAAGGGCATGCCTATGAAAATGCCTTTTAAGATATAAAAAAAGGGGAGCGTATGCTCCCCTTTTTTGTTGTTCCGAATATCTATTGGCTGATCATATAGGGTAGTAGCCAGCCGTTGAAATCATAAGGTCCCTCTTCGGTGTAGATCGTCGAATGGGGCACGAGATCGAAAATAGCGAAGCGTGGAATTGCAATGAGCTGGGCGTTCCATGTCCCCTGATATACGCCACCGCCGATGTTTGTAAACGGCAGGCGCACATAGAATGGCCAGGCCGCGATGAAGGTATGGAGAAATGCGTGTCCATCCTCAACGTTTGTATAGAGCGTCACGGTTACTGGTTCGCCGGACTGGAACGTTATGAGTTCATCGAGTGCGAAGTAGGTATTGAGCGGATCGGTTATCAGGACATCAACTGCCTCAGTTTCCGTCGTAATACGCAGGCTATCTATCATAACCGTATTGACGATGTTTGATTCTCCGTAGGCCAAAGAGATCTTGTCGAGTTCCCATCCGCGGTTTTCATCCGATTCTTCACCCGTACGCATGAAGACCGCACGTACCTGGGCGGTTTCCTGTAGATCCTTATCCCAGAGCACCCAGGGCATGGTGTCGATCTTGGCGAGCGAATAGAAGTGGCCGAAATTCCCGCGGCTGTATGACACCCACGCTGAATCTCCAGTGATTTGAATTTCAATGATCGGATCGTCATGCGTTTGTAAGCCGCGCCACCATACGACCAGGGTATCGCGACCGCCGCCAGACGTTGAATCAACTTCGCTGTTCGGGTTGAACCAGATCGTATCAGCCTCGATAAGATTCAATATCGCATCTTCATCGGTTTCTTTGGCACACTGGCTGATAGCAACTGCCATAACCAGAACCACGGCAACAAACAATTTTCGCTTCATGGAACCTCCTTTCTAAACTTAAGTCTATTTTACACATATTGAGGATTTTGTCAAGCACAAACTTGAGACATATATCTCGTTTAGTTCGTTGTTCTCGTTAGTATTGTTAATTTCGTTTTTTACCCTCTGAATTTCTCAACTTCCTATCTTCCGTCTTTCTCCGTCGCGAATTCTATCCAAATCTTTGATTAGGCCATAGAATTCAGCGCCCTTCCTTCGACAGAAAGAAGGGGTTCTCAAATTCCCATCCTCGTATCTTC
>CP070802.1:1980527-1991787 GCA_020343595.1 Caldifarciminota bacterium
AATCCAAATAGAGCACAAAATTCCTGAAGAGTGAATTACCGATGTTACCAATGACAGTTTCCGCTGAAAACGCACCTGTCCCCTCTTGTTGCGGCGTGCCGATCCATGGTTCTTTAATTACAAAATCGCCGACCTCTATTGTTTCAAATTTTGATATTCTGTTCGTGGTAAAACCGGCCGCGTCACCGACCATCACGTCAAAACCGTCTCTATCCAAAAGGCCATGTTCCTTGGCAAAAGGATAATGAAAATCAAGATCAGGTGCGCCAATGTCCAGGTTCCATTTGCCCGAGTACTCGCCATCGACCGTTACCTGAAGGCTTAACATGTTACCATACAAAGGTGAGTCAAACACCTGCCCTTCACCGCTATATTCGAATTTCCCAGGGTGAAAAAAGGAAATCGTACTGTTTGCGTAGTCTATTTTCGTCACAAATCGTGAGAGGAAATCGTATCCGAGGATTCCAACCACATCCAATCCGAGCGCCTTTTTGAACAGCTCGCGAATACTGAAAACGACCACCTTCTGCTCTTTGAATGTGATGCCCTCAAGCGAATACGCCGGCATGTCAGCGAAATAGAAGTCGACGACGCCTGATGCACCCTGTCCCTTGACTGGACCTTCAAAAGGTAATCCCAATTCTACGGCAAAGCTCGAATCGATGACGTTGACCGAAGCGCCGCAATCGAGCACCCAGAGCCGTTCCTTGCCCATGATGTTTACCGGAAGATAGATATGGTCCTCAATGAATTCGACCGGGACATCCTCCGCACTGATGCCGTTTGCGAATACAAAGTCCTCAACATCCTCGGATGGTGGTTCAAACAGCCCTTCGTCAATATCAATTCCTAGACGGTATGACGAACATCTAAAAACGAAAGTCTCATTGGTCGGAAGTTGCTTAACATCTTCCCTGAACGGAAGGACAATACCATCGACGTCACGGAAATCCGAATACGAAACATGTGTTTCGTTGTCGGGCCTTACGGTTACAGTCTTCAATAGATGGAAATTATCTCGGGCGTAGAAATTCCTTTGAATATCATCGTTTATCTTATTAGCAATCTTCACCACGTAACAATCCCGACCATCGATTTCTTCAATACCTTCAAATGTCAGAGTGAAATATTCTGACTCAGGATCAACGTAGTCATAATCCTCCATCATCTTCCTGACCTCACGCCCTTTGAGAGTTATGTCGTCCCGTTGAATCAATACTTTTGAATTCTGATCTACCAGCCAGCTGAACTCACCATTGTCACCGTTAACAGTCGACACCACTTTCAAATCCGTTTCCTGCCTTAACTTCAGCGGATGTTCACTCCATTGTTTGAATGTTCCCTCGAGCCCGGCACCTTCAATCAAGATCGTGCCTTCCTTGAACAATGTCTTTTGCGCCCGCAAGTTATCGAGACCTCCGATTGCCTCAAAATGACTCCCGAGAATCTGGTAGGGATCTGACATTCGTGTCTGACCGTACGACGGTGCCACCAACGCGGATACAGCGATGATGACCAGCATGGATATTCGATTCCGCATGATTACCTCCTTTCACCAAGGCTACTGACTATCTTCTCGACTGGCAATATTTTGCATGGATCAAGTATATCTATATCCTCAATTTCTGCTGTGTGTTCAAACATCGATTACCTCCTTTTCTTTTTCCCTGTCAAAGGATAGAACACGAGCACCAGCCTGTATTCTAATCCTCCCTTCTTATCCTCCGCAGCCGTGAATTCATCCAGCATCTTCTGGATCTTCCCCTGCATTTTCTTCAACTTGGCAGGGGTTGTGCGGATATGCTTGCGTGCCAGCGCTACTTCTACTTCCCTTTTCTCAGGGCAGATCAGTTTTTCCGATATGCTCTCGTTGATCTCCCGCATCGTGTTTTCGAGCATCGTACTGAACATTGCCCGGCATTCCCCCATCGCCTTTTTGCCGTTCTTCATCATCTCAAAGAGGCTGCTATCGACCGAGAAACGCTTTGCAACGGTGCGATAGTACTTTTCAGTAGTGCCTCGTTTCCTCTGGGTCTTCACAAGCTTTATCAGACCGACACGCTCAAGCGCCTCGACATGATGATAAAGCTTCGTAGGCTTCTGCCCGATGACTTCTGCTGCCTGTTTTGCCGTCCTCGGCTTGTCGGCAAAAACCTCAACAAGCCTTGCCCGCAGCGGATGGGCAAAAACCTTAATTTGCTCAAGATCCCGGATTATCACCGTCTCCTTCATCCTTCCTCCTTATTCAAATAATATTCAATATTCATACGTTGTTGAATATTCAATTATATTATAATAAAAAATCTCATTTTGTCAAGGGGTAACATGAATCTAATACCTATTGACAACCTTCTTATTGCTCTTATAATGTAATGTCATATATAGGTGATAGTCTGTAAGGCCGGAGGTAGATTGGTTATCGATTCAGTAGCTTATTCCTACGGGTACCATCATTCAAGAAACGCAGAACACTCAAATAGAAATGGTTTTCTTCTATAAGACCGATATCTTTCCGTGGAATCCTGGGTCCAAGAATCGTATGGTATATCACCACAATGCAGATGAACAAAGGAGGTGATGAGAGGAAACAGCAGGTATGATCAAAAGATGAATCTTGTATAGTATCACTAACTGTAGAGCCGTCTGTATAGAAATAGGAGGTGTAGTATGAACAGGGTTTTTCTGACCCTCGTATTGTGTATATGTTTGTTTGGCACAGCACACGCAGCAGGTACTGTATATAACACCACTTTTTATAGTGCATCACTCGCCAGGGAGTGTTCGGTTCAAGTATACCTGCCCGAAGGCTATGACCCCATGGGCAGTATCCAGTATCCAGTTGTATATTTTCTGCACGGAGCGATGGATAACCACATGGGATATCCCTTCATTCTGGATATATTCGACACGATGATCGCCGGGCAGGTAATCGAACCGGTCATTGTCGTCAAGCCTGACGGCCGGAGCATTCCATACGTCGTGAGCTGGTATACGAATTCGATGTTGAACGGCCTCTACGAAGATTACATCGTGAACGACCTCGTGAATTTCGTCGAATCAGATTATTGTGCCATACCTGATCCGGAATGCCGGTATATCATGGGGCATTCCGCGGGAGGCTATGGCGCAATGACTCTGGGTCTCAAGCATTCTGATGTGTACTCACGGTTGGCCGCTCACAGCGGCGTTCTGGAGTTCAACGTGCTGCTCATTGCCGCTCTGCCCTATCTTCTGGCAGAATATCCGCTGGGTCCACCCTATATCTGGAATCCGTTTGCGGGATTCTTCTCCGGCGTTTTCTTCTCAATGGGAGGAGCGTTCTCACCCAACTTCATGAATCCGCCCTTCTACGTTGATCTCCCGCTTGATGAATACGCGCAGATAGTCGAAACTGTATGGCAATCATGGCTCCAGCACAACCCACCGGCATATGCCGCATCACTACCGTCCAATACAGAACTCGGAATATATTTCGATTGCGGCACTCTCGACGAATTGGGGTGCTACCCCCAGAATATCGTCTTCTCAGACATCCTGTCACAGCTTGGTATCGAACATGAATTCCAGCAATACGTGGGTGATCACTCGTCGGTACTGCCCCAGCGTTTTCCGATCAGTATTGCTTTCCTTGTGGGATTGAAGGCACATGTCTATTTCCTGCCGACACTCCTCTCTCTTGGCAGTGCCGGCACCTGGATCACCTGCCACATTGGACTACCTGGTGACTATATCGCCACCGATATCGACCCGTACTCGGTCGTGCTCAACGAGATTAACGGTACAACGATCGACCCACCTTTGCAGCGTGGAGGACCGATCGAGATATGCGAGTTCCGCGGCGAATTGTGTCTAATGGTGAAATTCAACCGTCAAGATCTCGTCGGTCATCTCTACACAATGTCAATCGGCGGCAGGCAAACCGTCGAACTGGGAATCGCGGGCGAACTGTATAACGGCATCCCCTTCCATGATGTCGGTACACTCAACATCTCCGGCACTGGTGGACCGCAGGGTAATGAAATGGCTCATAAGACAGATGTGATCCTGCATGGATGCACACCAAACCCCTTCTCAACGACGACTGCCATTCAATATGATTTACCCGAAGAGACGCATGTCAGAGTAGCGATCTATAACGCTGCAGGGCAGCGAGTAACGACCCTGATGGATGCCACACAAGAAGCAGGCTCTTACTCTGTATCCTGGGAAGGCAAGAATCTACCCAAGGGTGTCTACTTCTGCAGGTTGGAAACCGAAGGACGTACCCAAACGCAGAAGATCCTGCTCATGAAATAGATCAAAGGGAGACAGGCGTCCAATTTGATCACAACCCTGTCTCCCTTTCTCTTCCCGCATTATTGACTTGTCTCTAATAGCAGCCTATAATTAACATACAAATGACAAGACTGACTCATAAGACAACATACATCTCAGCACTTTTGATCCTGATGATATGGGCAGGTGCTGCTCCCAGCGAGCAGAGTGAGCATAGCAGGTTCCTGTTGTACACAGCACGCGCCGACACGATCGAAAATTTCGACGACGGCGAAATACAGCTCTATTCTTATCCGAACGAGGATATGGATCCGGACGCCTGGGCGCTCGACTCACTCATTACCCACAACAATTCCGCATTCTCGCTGAAGTTATGGGGCAACACCTGGAAAATAGAGAGCATTATTCCGATCACGCTCGACACGGCTGATGTCTGGCAGGTATCTGCTTACGTAGACACGCTTGCCGAGATCCAGGGCATAGGGCTACGCGATACGGCACACACTCTTCTTTACTCTTTTGCCGGCACCCAACAGCTGAATACAAATAACTGGGTGACCGTATATCAAGGAGCATTTCCCAGGCAGGTCTGGAATGACTATTTGCTGCCGGTCGGCCAGGACTGGCTGGCTTACTATGGCTATTTGCCGACGGTCACCGGTGTGGTATACATTAACGATCGCGACTATGACCCGGATGGTGTAGTATACTTTGACGACGTTATGGATATCACATATGACCTGCCTATGGTTCCGCAGGTCACTATCGAATATGTGACCGGCAAGATCTATAGAGATAGTCAAGGTACAGATCTTGTCGACGTTCAGTTTTACAGCACGGTCATTGATACCGATTCGTGGTATCACGACTATTTCTGGTACTTCGGCGATGATTCAACGAGCAGTGAACCTAATCCCGCTCATACCTACGTTGTAGAAGATGACCACCCCTACACAGTTTTGCTCGAAGTAGTGGACAGCACAGACCTGTGGGGAAGGGCGACATGTCAGGTAACGGTCGACCCCGGGCAAACAACATTCCCATTGACAATGAATTTCGTCGGGGACGTCATGCTCGCTCGACGGTACGAGTATCCAGGAGGTATCATTCCCACGCTCGGAGTTGAAGCAATCTTTGAACCAACCCTTCCTTTTCTTGGCGATGCCGCCGAAATAACTGTCGCCAACCTCGAATGCCCGTTGACCGATACTGGAGCGCCACATCCCACGAAACCGATCATATTCAGAGGCTCGCCAGACAACGTTGCCGGGCTTGTCTATGCCGGTATCGATGCCGTCACCATCGCCAACAACCACATCATAGATTTTGGTTTGGAAGGGCTGCAGCAAACACAGTCCGTTCTCGATTCAAACGGTATCCGTTATTCTGGCGCAGGGGCAAATTCATACGAGGCCTATCTTCCTCTCTTCATCAACAGAAAAGGTACCAGCATCGCCTTTCTCGCTTCGAGCGACCGGACCGGACAGTACGACAATTACCAACCATACCTCAATGCCGGCTTCAACAAACCAGGTTTTGCCAATCTGACGCAGCATGACATCTCTCGGCAGATCAATACGGTCGAACAGAACGCCGATATCATCATCGTTGAAATGCATTCGGGAGATGAATACAATCCCGTGCCCGAAGCTGCAGGCATGGACCTACGAGATTTCGCTGAAGAAGAAATGTATTCACCATTCATGCATGCACCGAGCAGGAGCGATATTGCCGATCGGCGCCACGCGATCGATGAAGGAGCAGATCTCGTGGTCTGTCATCATGTGCATGTTCTGCAGGGGATGGAAATCTATAACGGCAAGTTGATCGCTCATTCATTAGGCGACTTCACGTTTGATCTGAATTATCCCGAAACTTACCCGTCGATGATCCTCAACGCAAAAATAGACAATACTGGATTTTATGAATACGGTGTAGTACCGGTCTACATCGATGACTACATTCCCAAGCGTGCACATGGTGAGCTGGGATTATACATTCTCGATTACCTGGCTCGACGGACAAGAGATATGAACACTTATCTCATTGTCAACCGCGACAGCGTTAATGCACAAGTGGCACTCGATACAGCACTTCTTACATCCACGTTCACCACATTCGAAGACACGGTTGGACTGTATGAAGAAAACGGTTCGTGGATATCAAACCCGCTGCGCCTGGCCAGGCAGGGTGATATTTCTTCGGTCCTGTCGATCAATCCCTACGGAGACTGGCAATTCCGTCTGGGCAAGGAAACAGTCTGGTTCGGCAATTTCGAGGATGAAGGCTGTTCCATGTGGTTGCTTGACCACCCCAACGAATTCTACGACGACAGCATTTTTTATGCCGGGGTCAGGTCTTTGTGCCAGTACCGCTCTCAGCAAAACGTGACGATAGCTACCCACTTTGAAAACCGTTTGCCCTGCTATTCCGATACAACGGGCTATACGGTGTGCGGGTATATCAGGACAGATAACGGCAACAACGCCGAGGTCATGATCAGATTCTACCAATCACGCACCAGCGGGTTCTCAATCGGTTCAGAGTCAACTGGCCAGATCAGCGGCACACACGAGTGGGCTTTCTACCACAAGAATTTCACTCCAGCCAATGGTACCAATTATTTCGATGTCTGGCTGCGCAGCGAGGGTCCGCAGACGGGGGACGGCTATACGTGGTTCGATAATGTCAGTGTCATTGAATGGGGTGATTGGCAGACATTCACAGTACCCGCGGTAATCGCGACGCCGAACGATAATTACTGGATTCAGATAAGAACTGACGTTGAGACCACCGACGCGGTCTTATCCTATGAAGAAGAACACTACACTATAGAGACTGCAGTTGATGATTACATGCATAAATCCGCGACCCCTATTTTTCTGCGCTGCTTTCCGAATCCTACAGTCTCCAAAATCAACTTCCAGTATTACCTGACCGTACCTGCACAGGTTGAGATGAAAATATACAATATTCTCGGTCAGGAAGTAAGAACCCTACTCAGCGGTTACCAGCCTGCTGGACACAAGACGATACAATGGGATGGTTATGATAATCGACGGAGACGTCTTGGCGCGGGAATTTACTTCTGCCGATTGCAGACCGGCAACCGCGAACAAACAGAGAAAGTAATTCTTTTAAGGTAGTTCCGGGAACCCATGCTATTCTAAGAAACATCGCTTAATTCTGTAATCTCCTCAACTTGCCAGGTCTCCTCTACCCACAATCCAATCACCCGCACCGCCGGATTCCACGAGCTTATCAACCTGACGGCTTTCCTGATCTGGGCCAAATGTGTTTCCTTGTCTGCAGGATTTGCCGCACAATCATCATGACCGCTGATATATACGCATCTCGAGCCGTGCTTCGCAACCGAGATCTCAACCGACCGCTTAATCAAATCAAGAGCGAAATCATCGCCCCTCTCCGCAAGTAACTTGTCGCATCCCGGGACTGTAATGACATCCACATAGTCCACCTTACCGTTATTTTTGATAAATTCTGTTATTGGCGATTGTACACGTCCGTCAATGCAGTTTATCGATGCTGCAAAAAACATATTGCCACCTCACTCTATAATATCATCTTTGAACCCATAGTGCCCTTCAAATCGGAAATTCGCCGCATCAGATTATACCAGGATCTTGCAGGAATACAAGAATGACACTCTCAAGACACTTGATTCAATCGCATACCAGAGTAGAATTGGCACATGGATAAAAGATCCCTCCTTGCATACTGCGGATTATACTGTGGTGATTGCGCAGGATACTCCGGTGAAATCGCCGAGGCTGCGAAGAATCTAAGAGAAGCCACCCGACGGTACAAATTTCAGCAAACAGCGACTCACCTTTTTTCCAAGGAACTGAAGGATTATGACAAGTTTCGCAAAATGCTGGATTTCATGACAAAACTCAAGTGCCCAAAGACATGCAGAGAAATCGAACCGGAACGAGTGAAGTGTGAAATATCGAAATGCTGCAGGGATAAAGGATTTTTCACGTGCCACGAGTGCAGCATTTTCGAAACATGCGAGAAACTGGAGAAAATGAAGGGCCTTCACGGTGATTCCTGCATAAATAACCTGCGCTCCATCAAGGAAATGGGTGTGGACGCATGGCTTTGTAAAGGCAAACGCTATTGGTTTGCCGATGATGAATGACAGGAGGAAATCATGAGCCTGATGGCAATAGTATCGATGACCCCCATTGGTAAGGATGAAAGTGTCAGCGAATACGTCGCAAAGGTTGTTGCTGAAATCGACAAGTCGGGTATTCCCTATATCATCACACCTATGGGTACGATAATCGAAAGCGAGACCTGGGATGAGCTAATGGACGTTCTGAAGAGAGGATTTGATTCGATGGCAAGGAACTGCCCGAGAATTTCCATCTCTGTAAAGATCGATTATCGCAAAGGCAAGTCGGGGCGCATAAAAGCAAAGGTCGAATCACTTGAAGACAAAATAGGAAAACCGCTCCCGAGAGGAAGATAGTCGATATCTCGAAAGCTCACAGCTATAAATGATTGGATTTTGCCTGTACGGTCAAATGATGATTATGTCAATCAGAAGTGAAACATCGAGTCGCTCAACACCTTCAAGCAAGCGTTCACGATCTTCGCATCATAGAGTTTTTTCTTATTCACCTTTATCTCGGCAATAGCCTTATCCTTACCGCGTGCCGGCCGGTAGGGACGGTGTGCCATCATCGATTCAACGACATCCGCTACTGCGAGAATCTTGGCTTCAACCATAATGTCGTTACTCTTGAGGCCCATCGGGTATCCAGAGCCATCGATTCTCTCATGGTGTTGGAACACAATCTCTGCAACCTGCCAAGGAAATTCTATCGTCCGCAATATGTCGTACCCAACAAGAACGTGATCTCTCACGAGTGCGAATTCTGCATCACTCAGACTACTTGGTTTGTTCAGTATCCCCGCCGGTACGTTTATCTTTCCTATGTCATGCACGAGTGCGGCAACATGCAGGCCTTCTTTTTGATGGCTGGGTAATTTCATTTTCTCGGCGATCGCGTCGGCCAGTATGGCAACGCGATGCTGGTGACCAGCAGTATAGGGATCACGCTTTTCTACTGCTGATGTCAAGGCGTTGATCGTATCCTCAAGGACCTTCTGCATCCGATCATAACTCTTCCGTAGTTCCTCCTGGGTACGTTTGTAATCGGTCATATCGCGGGCAATACCCAGAACCACGGTGTTGCCTTCGATCTTCACAGGGTATGTTCTTATGCCTACGATGGTCTTGCTTCCATCCTTTCGTGTAAGGACGAATTCATCCGGCCCTGTACGCTGCCCCATGGCATTGCGAGCGAGAATTTCATATATCCTGCGGACCTGGTCGGCCGACAACAATCTAGCTTTCACAAAACTCTTGCCAACCAATTCCTGTTTCTTGTAACCGGTTATTTCCTCAGTTGCCTTGTTACTATCAAGAAAATTCCCTTTCAAATCGGTCAGAAAATAGCCGTCCGGCGCATACTCGAACAACAATTTCAACCTTTCTTCTGAGCTTTTTATTTCCTCTTCGGACCTCTTACGCAAGGTCACATCCCAAATATATGACTGGGTGCCGACAATATTTCCATTATCTCTCACCGCGGTCGCATCACATTCGAGATAGATAATCCCTCCATCCTTACGTACCCCCCTGAATTCGTGCCTGAACGTTTCAGTCTTCCCTTGTATGAGTGCCTGGCGGATTCTGGATACGCGCTCAAAGTCATCCGGATGCACAATCGATTCCAGCTGTTTCTGCTTCATCTCATTAAAGGCATACCCAAGCAATTCAGCGAATCTTTTATTGTAGTAGTTGAATACACCATCGCGGTCAATGAGCAAAATCGCCGCACCGGCTTTTTCTACCAGATCACGGTAACGCTCCTCGGATTCACGTAATTTCGTCTCGGATTCCTTGCGATCGCTAATGTCACGCACAACCCCCTGGATCCAACTCGTATCGCCGATCTCGAAAAGACTCGAAGAAACATCAGCGGGGAAAATTGAACCATCCTTTTTCTTAAAATATGCTTCGAAATTCACAAAACCGTCTCTTGCAATCGTCTTGAAAGCCTGGGAGGATTTCGCTAGTTGATCTGCCGGATGCAGTTGCGCGACGGTCATTTCGAGTATCTCCGCTTTCTCGTATCCAAGGAGGCTCACTGCGCGGTCGTTCGCATCGATGATATTACCATCCAGATCATGTATGAAGATAGCATCATTAGAACTGTGAAATAAATTCCGATATTTCTCCTCGCTTTCCTTCAATGCTCGTTCAGCGATCTTCCGTTCCGTAATGTCACGCGTTGTGGCAACAAATGCTATGGGCTTACCCTGACCATCCCTGATCAACGATGCATTGAGTTCTCCATAGAATTGGCTGCCGTCTTTCTTGAGCAATATGTATTCAACGTCTCTGACTATTCCTTCTTCAAACGTCTTTTTCATGTTTGCCGTGGCTTTCTTATGGTCCTTCGGATCAATCATGTCAAATGCGCTCTTACCCATAAGATCTTCCGACTTGTCATAACCGTGAAGTGTCAGGGTCTGCGGAGCTACGTAGGTGATCTTACCTTCAAGGTCGGTGACCGTCACTGCCTCCGGTGTGGTATTGACGAGAGTCCGGTAACGATCCTCCGACTCCCGCAATTTTCTTTCGGCTTGTTTGCGAGCTGTTATATCACGATAGATTGAGTACACGCCAACAAGGTTGTCATTAACTACTATTGGTGATGCAAGCACCGAGACGTCGATCAGCATGCCGTACTTGCGCCGGCGTGTACCCTCCAGAGCAACACTCTCACCGTTGAGAGCCCGCCGGGTTATGGCGCGAGCATCCTGAAAATGATCCGCCGGTACTATAAGGTCATCGATCGACTTGCCGATCGCCTCTTCACTGCTATATCCGAATATCCTGCTGAATTCACTGTTGATACGCTGTACAACGCCATTACAGTCAAGCATT
>CP070802.1:1991887-2002935 GCA_020343595.1 Caldifarciminota bacterium
TTTGCGATCCGATCTACGGGAATGAACTCCTGGTGGAACTCATCGGTGCTCAGACATACCTGAATTAAACCTTCCAATTTCCTGAGGATTTCTTTTGCAGCCGTCACGCTGGACGCCCAGAACCCATTTGTGGTAACTGTCGGAGCCAGCCCATGTTCCCGACACAGTGCAACGGCTGTCTCGAGCCTTGCGATATCGATGAAAGGTTCACCGCCGGAGAATCCAATCACGCGAATAAAACTCAACTCAGCAGCCTGCTGGATAACAGATTTTAAAATTTCCATATCGAGATCATCAATACGGGAAGGCGAACAGTCGCTAAGACAATGTCTACATCTTATGTTGCATTTCTCGGTCAGAATAGCACACAAATCTGAGGCGTAAGAAAGTCGTTCAGAAGTCTGTTCTTTAACTGCAGCCGCAGATTCCTCGACGAATAGCAACCGTAATTTCTTCATGTGTTATTCCCCGTTAATATCAATTCCTACTTCTCTAGGCACCTCCGGAATACTCACACATTACATAAGGTCGATTATCTAATAATTCCATTTGGGGGAGGACCCTTGATTTTGACGGGCACTATTATGTCGTAAGGCTTTGTCAGTTTCAACTTTACGATGACATCTGTCTTCTTTAAGCAAAGTAGTGCTTTTATCTCATTCTTTGTCAGACTAAACCCGCATCCTCTGAGCGTCTTCTTCTTGTTAGTGAAGAACGCCTTATTGAAAATCGGGTCTGATATGAGAGCAGCTATAACGTGTTTTACACCTTGCTTTGACATACTATCCTCCTTTGCTTCTACTCTTTATACCTTGGATATCCGCCAGTGCTATATATTACAGAATTAGAGTGAAGGTGTCAAGAGCCTAACTCAGAAAGGGAGATATACAACTGACGACACGCCGAAATTCAGGAAGGTGAGAACCTGAGAAGATACGAAGTTGAGCAAAGTTTCAAATTCCAAAACACAAATATCAAATAAATTACAATATCCGAGCACTCAAATGACAAACTAAAGATCGTTTAGCGTGGTATATTGTCTACAATATATTGTAGGTGGGCGGTACTGGTGCCGCAGCAGCCGCCCAATATCTTCACACCATACTTTGTGTTCAGTTCGATCATCTGGTCTCCCCACGTCGGGATGTCATCGACCTGCAGTGTCGCTGAGCCTTCCAGATCCCCCTGGTCCTTAGAAGATGCATTCGCCTGGATACCGAGAAGCCGGGATAAGACGATATCAGGCTGTTCACTGGCCCGCAAGAAAGAGGGGTGGGCACAATTGATCATATAACCAAGGGGAGGTCGGTCGCAGAGCGAATCAATCGTCCTGAACGCGTATTCCAAACTTGTCCCATCTAGAACTTGACTCTGTTTATTTATCACAAAACTTATGATGTACGGATACGTGGTCGCGGACATTGCTTGCGCAATACCGATCCCTTCACAAAGAGCAGGCAATGTCTCGGCGATCAGAAAATCGAGATTGGATTCTGCCAGCTTATTGATCTGCCAGGCATGGAATTCGTTCGCTTCCTCCATATCGATCGCTTCTACTGCCTTGTAGCAATCGTTTCTACACCCAGTGAGACCGCCAATGAAAATATTGTCGCGCCACGTGTTCCACCGGTCTCGGATATGCATCATGAAATCAGCGGCATCTTTGTTGACATTACACTCAATCCCGGCTTCGGCCAATCTCTCCTTATTTGCTCGCCAGGTGGGTGTCAGCGTGATCATCGGCAAGCCCGAGCTTTCCGCGACTCCGATATATTCGTTATATAAATTCGTGAGTTCTTCTCTTCCCCTTTTGTCGTATATTAATGGCGAATGTACAAGCCGTGGATGTAGTTCAACCCTGTTGGAACGTCGTAGTGATTCGACAACCGACGCTTCGGCTAGTACGAATTTACTCTCCCTTACAACATCTTCAAACGACATACCCCACTCCTTAGCGCAGACTACGTGCTACTTAATGGACTATCAATATATAAGGGAAAATGCGGGAGAAGTCAAGACAATAAATACAATGCGAATTTTCAATTGCGAAATGCGAATTTGACATAAACGGCCTCATCTGGGGACAGGCATAAACTTTTAAACTTTTGAGTGGAAAAAGACCGTTTGGTTCGTTTTTCCCGCTAATATGGTTAACTTCGTTGCTTTCGTTATTTTCGTTATTATCGCCAGTACCGCTAATGATAAAGATACTGGATTCTCGATTCCCCTCGGCTCCGCTCGGGACACTGAATTCTGTTGCTAATCGAAGATTTAGACAGAATTCGTGCTTGATACTCGATACAGACCGGTGAGCGTGTTTTATCTTAGGAATGTGAAGATTGCCGCGTCGTCCCGCCTCCTATTAAATCGAACACCGGAGTGCGGGACTCCTCGCAATGACGGGGAAACAACGTTAAGCGTGGAGCGTGATGCGTGTGGCGTACAGCGTAAAGCGTCTCTCGTCATCGCACTTTGATGATTTTTTGCACAACCTCGCCCTCGATTTCAATGAAGTACACACCTGCTTTCACAGCGGATGGCGTCACCTCGCGGCCGGTGATGTCGAAGACTCGACAATCGAGTCCGTCAGGCAGGCGCAAGGGACCTGTGATTATTGTTGCCCCGTGATGCGTAGTCTCACAGGGAACTTTGTCACCGCCAGACTCAATACCGATCGGCAGATCGACATTACCGTAGATATCTGACGGGTATCCCATGTGCGTCCAGACGTTGAGGTAGTTTGTCGCGCCGGCGACGATGTAGGAATCGTAGGAACTATTAGCTGGATTCGATACTATAAAAGCCGGGCCGAGTGGATTCCCTGAGGTATCATATTGCCTTGCCCAGACCTCAAAAATATCGATGTTCCTCACGGTATAGACAACGGTGTAGCAATTGCCGTCGAAGCTAAGGCTGCCCGAACCCAGGGTAGTAACACCAGTAGCTATCGTAAATTGTCCTCCGATCAAATTACCATCGCTCGAAACGAATTGACCCATTAACAACTGCGGATATTGCGTCCAAACAACAAGAAAATTCGTGCCGTCAAAACAAACAGACGTTCTATAACCTTCATCGGCAGTGGCCGCGATATGGACGGTATCACCGAGCGTGCCATCACAATTCACAAATCTCCCAACAACGGCGAACGGTATTGAATAATGAACCCATACTACAAAAAATCTCGTTCCCGTGAATGCAAGTGACGGTTCATATTGGCCATCATCTGAATCCCGGCCTATCAAGATCCCGTCAGGGTCAAGCACCGTGCCATCTGGTGATACTCGTGCGCCGTAGATATTGAAATCCTCACCGATACGTGCATCCGACCACACGACCATATAGTTATCGTTACCAAAGACAACTTCGGGCATTGTCTGTACATCATTTGCCGACGAAATAATGACCGAATTAATGGAATCGCATTCTGGAGTGACACGCACTCCATAGATATTTCCTGAAGTTCAGCAACTATCCCTGAATACAACTAAGAGATTCGTACCATCGTATGCCGCGCACGTTGCCAAACCTGCCTCGTTGCTGAATAGTAACTTCCCATCCGGATCAATAACCGTACCGCTAGTGCTGACGCGCGTACCGTAAACACTGTGCACGCTGTCGACCAGGTGGTGACGATTATCGACCCAGAAGACGTAATACTGACTGTTAGCGTACACTGCACATGGATATTCCTGCACATCAGCCGCAGTGCAGATCGGAAAATCAGCACCGGGCACGATCAACGATAGCATAAGCAAACATGCCATTTAACCTCCTTGAATGCCAGAGGCATTCAATTGTTCAAATCCTAAATCCTAATTTCTAAATACTAAACAAATTCAAATCACCAAAATACAAATGACGCAAACAAAAATCGGGGGGTTCGTTATTACCATTATCTCCGCTAATCCCGTTTGCTGGTTGAGATTGTTCCGATTCTATCATTACGAGAATTCAACGATAACTAAGGAACCGGAATCCCGCATAGCGGGGCTTCGTCCCGGTTCACTGAATCCATTAGATAACATGAAAACCGGGACTCGCAATGACGGTGGGACAGCGTGCAGCGTATGGCCTTCTCATCGCCACCAGTTCTCTTGTGGAATGGCCTCAACAGACAGCCCTTTACTCTCAAAGTATTCTTTCATCTGCGTCTTCATCACAAGGAATTCGGATGCGGCATGGGACACACCGACCAGCACCATCTTTATGTTCTTAGTATACGATGCAATCTCTTCTTTTAGGCGCGCGACACTCGATCTAACATCCTCGTCTTTCGGCGTATATCTTGGATACCACTCACCAGTCAGGTACATATCGCACGCATTTTCCTGCGCCTGCCTGAGATGTCCTATTTCATCACCCCCGCCGGCGACGATCGCGATGCGTCTAACTTCCGTTGTTAGACATCCACCGACTTCCATTCGAGAAATGCCGAAAATATTACGTATACTCTTCAATAACAGATCGGTCCTCTGCACTTCTATCATTCCGATCCTGCCGGCATAACCTAGGCCATATCGCACAAAACTCTTCTCCGGCTTCATACCCAAGGCCTCGACAATTGCTGCATTTGTGCCTACCCGGTCATGGCAATCGAGCGGTGCGTGGCAGCAATATATCGAGATTCGCTTTTCCTCGAACGTGGAAATTACGTCCACAGGAACAGGTAAGAATCCCTGCCCACAGACCTCCAGGTCGACCGGATGATGTAAAAAAAGCATGGCATCCTCAGTACGTGAATTCAAAATCTTCCGCAAAACATCCGGGGATGCAAAGGCGCTGCAGAATACTTTCTCGACCGTGTCTCCAGCCCGCAGCATCAGTCCATTATACTTTGCACAGAAGCCCGCCTCGAATTTCTTTGTATAATCGTACCCAGCATCAGAATACGTTCTGGGAACCCATTCGCGCATTGCCGGATCTTCAGGCCATTTGGACAGATTGAAAAAGGAATCGAGTTCTTCTACCAGTTTTGCCAGCTCTATGCTTTCCTCCCCATGATCAATCTAGTATCTTAATACTGTAAGACACCGGTATGCATCGTCATCTTCCACTCAGAGCCAATTAGAGAATAGACCTTGGAGGTCCGCCCCTTCCAGTGATTTTCCTCACCAGTCTTCTTATCGACCCACAAAGTATCGACGTCGACCACGGCCACAGCCGCGTCACGCTGGTCAGAAACAGTGATCTTTATTGTTCCCCTGTGATTATGTACAAGCCGGTACTGTTCGAAGAACATTGTGTAGAAATCTTTCCACCTATCATAGTTGAAGCGGCCGAGGACCATAACCCATTTGGTTGGATCGTGATCAGTGCTCTTCTCAGGCCAGGGCCACACCATGTCCTCATGAAAGATCGACAGGAGCAATTCGACGTCCTGTGTATCCCAAGCTCTCGTCTCGCGATCAACGATCTCCTGTATTTGTTTTTCTATATCCTCCACAATTACCTCTCATGTATTATTGCGAGATACGTTGCACTGTCAAGAACTGTTTATCATTTTGCATATTCGCCAATTGGCGAATTACTGAATAACACATTTCCAATTCTGACTAGAAACTATCGCGGGTTCCCCGGGATATTATTGATGTGTAATCATGGAACAAGTATTTTTTGTAGCGTTGCTTGCCGGTCAGTTCTCGCAGAATGCCGAGTTTCTCGAAACGATTCACCAGTTCATTTCCGGACTCTTTTGAGATCTTGAATTCCTCGGTTACCGTCTTCACATCAATCACTGGTTTTGTGAACAATAGATCAATGAGTTTGACCGCGTATATACTCGAGATCCTGTTTTCATAGAGGACGTCGATCAAATGCTGCTTTAATCGTATGATCTCACCAGCAGCGGTAGCTGCCTCATGGGAGACTTCATCAATGCCATAAAGGAAGAATTTTATCCATCCCTCCCAGTCGCCCTCATTGCGTACCCTCATCAAGAGATTGTAGTACTCTTCACGGTTCATTTTCAAGTAGTAACTCAAGTACAGGAGTGGCTGCATTAATACCCCATGAGCGACAAGAAAGAAAGTTATCATAAGCCTGCCAATGCGGCCATTACCATCAATGAAAGGATGTATTGTCTCAAACTGGGCATGTATCATGGCAGCCCTGATCAAAGGTGGCATTTGATCCGACTCATTGAAAAAGACTTCCAGATTTGCCATTGCCGGCAAGATCTGCTCGGGAGGCGGTGGCACAAAATGAGCCTCAAAGACATTGGCGCCAGGAGGACCAATCCAGTTCTGGGTCCTACGGAACTCGCCCAGCGCTTTCTTACTGCCCCGCGTGCCCTCGATTAAGATGCGGTGAATCGCTCTGAATAATTGAGCATTCGCACGGGCGTTCGACACGTGTTTGATGCCAAATTCCAGGGCTTTGATGTAATTAACGACTTCCTTGACTTCCTTTATATTATCCCGTGGCTTCATGTCGGCTTCGAATTCAAGTACCTCTTCAAGTGACGCCTGGGTTCCTTCGATTTGGGAGCTTAAAAGCGCCTCTTTCTTTACATACATGGCAATGAAGAAATCGGGATTGGGCAGGACAGTGACTATACCGTCAAGCCGAGCGATTGCCCGATCAGCCTTAGATAGCAAAGCTTGCAGCTCATCGTCATATTCTATGGGTGGAACAGGAGGAAGATCCTTTGGTATGAAAGCCATATGTCCTCCCGGCTGCTTTACGTAAGTTCCGGCACGGTCATTCATTAGAATCACTCCAAATTCGTCTATTTTTCAAACCAAAACACATTAATCCTATGATAAGTCAGAATAAGTTGACTTAAAAGAAAATCGCTCTCTAAGTCAATAATTACTTACCTCTATAAGCAATACTGCCCTAAGTCAACTATGACTTACTTAGATATTATAGTGGTAAATCAGGAATTGTCAATACTCTGCTGCGCAGAGTATTGATCCTTGATACTCGATAAGGACCGTTGAGAGCGTAAATTTCGTTACCTCTGTTAGTGTTGCTTAGTTTCTGAGGTCGAGACGTTCGTATCTACTGGTCTTTGCGCGTTAAGCGTTAGGCGTTTAGCGTGAAGCGTCGAATGCTACCTTATCTTGATAATCTTTTGGGTTATCCTGCCTTCAATTTCTATGAAATATACGCCAGGCTTCAAGTTATCAGGCGTCACCTCACGGCCGGTGATGTCGAAGAGTTTGTAGGTTTTGTCATCTGGGAGTTGGATTTGGCCAGTGATTACCGTCGGAAGAAATGACTCTGAGGTTACAATGTTGCCCTCACCCTCGGCAATACCCACAACATCACTCTCCCACCAAATGATTTCATCACTACCGGCCGCAGCACCTAGAACATCCAGATCGCCGTCAGTATCAACGTCCGCCGCGTAAACAGCAGTTGCACCTGTATCATTTGAGGCAATAACATGCTTAGTGAAATTCTCAAGACCATCATTTTCATACCAGGCGAATTCATTTCCCTGCAAAGCCGCGCCAATTACATCGATATCCGTATCGTTGTCCAGATCGACGGCATAGACCGCACTCGCGGAGACCAGGTTGTTGTCGATAATAAGTTCACTAAAATTCTCGTTACCATCATTTCTGAACCAACTGAGACGATTCATGGTTTGTGCCGCACCAATAACATCCACATCTGTATCTCCATCCACATCGACCGCATAGACAGCACGCGCTCCGTTGAATCCGTTTAGTACCACTCGCTCAGTGAAATTCTCATTACCATCGTTCTCCCACCATCGTATGCTGTTCACATAAGCCCCAATGCCTATCACATCAATATCAGTATCGCCGTCGAGATCGCACGGGTTAACAGCCCAGGCTCCGATCAAACCAAATCCCACAGTATCGTAGGTGAAGTTCTCGTTACCATCATTCTCCCACCAGAAGATATCGCCGGACCAGTACCCCGAACCTACAATGTCAACATCTCCATCCGGTTCCACGTCGACCCCATAACAGGAAATCGCAGAAGGAAGGATAGGTGCCAGCGCGTGGTAAGTAAAATTCTCATTACCATCATTCTCCCACCAGGCAACGAGACTATCAACAGTCGCCGCCCCTATCACATCAATGTCAGTATCGCCATCGACATCGACTGCATGCACACAATACGCTCCATCGAAATTTCCTGCGATCGTGTGCTTCGTGAAATTCTGGTTGCCGTCATTCTCCCACCAGGCGACATCGTCATCGTCATATGCCGTACCCAGAATATCCGTATCATTATCTCCATCCAGGTCAATCGCATAGACCCACGACGCAAATCCGAAGTTTGTATTAACTATATGTTCGGTCCATCCGATCTGAGCAAATAGAAATGCCGGCACTGCAACCAACAATAAGCAGAAAACGATTATGTCTTTCATTTGAACCTCCTTGAATGCTTCGCACTCATCGATTTTAGTAATTCTAACAATGTGATGCAACAATGTCAAGAAAAAATTGAGATGGTAAGTTATTGCAATTGACAATCAAGTAACAAGGTATATACTACATGCACCAAAGGAGAGATCGTGAGCTATTTGCAGTATTTCACAAAACCGATTGATGAAACAATAAGAGAAAGAACTTCTTGTCGTACCTACAAAGATAAATTGCTCAGCCAGAATGACAAGAAGGAGCTGCTTGATTTCGGCATGAAACTTAATAAGGGCATCAGGACCGAACAGATCCACTATCAACTAGCCGAATTCAGTGTCGAGGAACTGAAGGAAAGAAAGATGTCGGCGTACTGGCTATTCAAAAATCTCAGGAGTTTCGTCGTTGGCATGATCGATAAAACAGATTTCCACCAAATGAGTTACGGATATGCGATGGAACATATCGTTCTGAAAGCGACCGAACTCGGACTCGGTACATGCTGGGCTGGCTATTTTGATCCACGTGCAATAGAAGGCATTAAGATCAAGGAAAATCACACCATACCAGCGATCATACTCATTGGCTATGCGGCCGAAGAGCGAAGCGTGAAGGAAAGAATTGCACGATTCGCGATCCGGGCATCTAAGAGACACGATTGGAGTAAGTTGTTCTTCCTGGGGGAATTCAGCAAAGTCCTGAACGCAGAATCAGCCGGACCATACGCAGAGGTGCTGGAATTGCTGCGCCTTGCACCATCCGCCGGTAACACACAACCCTGGCGTATAATCAAGGACAAGAGCAAGAACATATATCACTTTTTCAAAAAAGTTGTGAATCCGAGCTACGAAAGGAAAAAACTGCACGATATAGATATTGGTATCGCAATGTGCCATTTCGAGCTTGGCGCAGCACACCGTGGACTAAGGGGCAAATGGATGCAGGCCGACCCGCAATTGACTGGGTTGCCATCAACGATGCACTATATGGCAACTTGGATACACGACACGTGATAACTGAAGATACGCTGAACTTCAGGAGGTTGGGAAACTACGAAGATATGAACTTAAGACAAAATCCAAACCCCAAATCTCAAAACTCAAATAAATCACAAACGAAGAATCGTTAATTTCGTTAATATCGTTATTACCGTTACGACCGTTATTAGCGTTATTATCGTTAGTATCGCTCAACTGCGGAGATTGTTCCGATTCTATCATTAATGAAATTAAATAATACACAAAGATTCGGAATCCCGCAGAGCGGGACTTCACCCAAAAGACGGGTTCGCAATGACAGTGAGTGTCGTTTAGCTTCTGAGCTTCCGAAGTTCCGTCGTTCTCAGCTTCCGAGGTTCAGGGGTTCTTATCTTCTTATCATCAGGCGTTATGCGTCGTGCGTCCATCGTTGACATAAGTCTAAGATTCCCTATACTAAAATCTTAATTGTATAGCGCAACGCGCAGGAGGTATGATGATCGCATTATTGCTTTCTTTGTTTGTTATTAACACAAAAAGTGTTGAACTGAGATACACGGCCGAACCACCGCACATTGACGGGGTCATTGAAGATCTGTGGTTCCAGGCCGATTCGGCCTACGATTTCATACAATATCAACCAAATGATCGCGTACCGGCCAGCGAGCAGACGGTCGCGTATTTCCTTGCCGACGATGATAATCTGTATATTGCGCTGCGCTGCCTAACTCCAGGCAGAGAACCGGTGGCGTCCTTCAAAGGTCTAGAGGATCATGTCTGGATATACCTGGATACTTTCAACAGCAGGAGCATGGCTTATATGTTTGCCGTCTGCCTGAGCGGACACTACGACGACGGACTGCTGCTCGAGGATGGTAGAGTACAGGATGTATCATGGGACTACGTTTGGTTCTTCAGTCAAAGGAAGTACGACGAGCACTATGAGATCGAGATCAGAATACCATTCAAATCGATCAGGTACAAGAAAGGACTGGACGAATGGGGTATTAATATCCGGCGCTGGCATATCAAGGATTATGCCGTTACCCATTGGACCGAAGTGCTTCAGCAGGACGGAATGCAGGTATCTAATTTCGGCACGCTAAAGAACGTTCACCCTAAGGCGACGGGCTATTACATTGAGTTATACCCCGAGGGTTTTTTCAGATATGACCGGCGGGGAGACTCGACCGACTATACGCCCAGCCTGAGTTTCAATTTCAAATGGGATCCTTCTTCACAGACAACCCTCAACGCCACGGTCAACCCAGACTTTGCGCAAATTGAATCAGATCCGTATACATTTAACCTCTCGCGCTACCCTGTTCGCCTCGAAGAACGCCGGCCTTTCTTTGTCGAAGGCCTTGATGTTTTCAGAATGTCGCATCTGGGTCTCGGTTTCTTCAATTCACTCGATATCTTCTACAGCCGTAAAGTAGGCGAATCGCTTCCGCAACCCTGGCTTGGCTCAATACCGATCCTCGGCGGTTTGAAACTGATAAATAAGGGAAGCGACTGGAACTTCGGCGCGCTGGGTGCCTATACGGGTGAATTCAATGATACTACAGCCAGCGATACAGCGAATATCCCGAACCGCGGTTTTGGCATCGCGCGGCTCAACCGGTCAGTCTTTGATAATTCTGAGATCGGCATGATGTTCAGCGGTACGGCAACGAGCCGGGATGATTACAATGTTGCCCTGGGATTGGATGGTGCGTATCGT
>CP070802.1:2003035-2014051 GCA_020343595.1 Caldifarciminota bacterium
AAAGAAATGCCCATGAGTACGTACAATGTTATCCATACGGGTGAGAATAACCAGTTCGGTGGCGTGAAAGAAGGTTTGTTAAGTGTTGCGTACCACGTTGGTATTGCTTCTGTTGTGAAAATAGACCCGATGAAACCAGCGAGCTGGCAGATCGCAATGCTGAGTATCAGTCGCCAGATATCAGGAAGACGAAATTTCTTCATTTCTTATCCCTGAATACATATTTCAGTAGTTATGTAAAACCTCCTTGCGGATCTATACTGACTGATAATTATACTGACCCAGGCGCTTTTGTCAACACGAGCGAATGCTCATGGCACAATTCAGTCAGCTCATATTGACATATTTTTAATAGTGTATAAACTATGGCATATGTTTCTCACAGACCGTAACAATCGCCGACCAGGATTGACTGCCATATTCGTGCCACAGAGTGCTCTTCATCCTCAGCAGCATTCGGTGGGCGTTTCCATATGAAAATAGATATCGGCATATATTACGGACCGATCGATTTGCTCGTATACCTTGTTCGCAAGAAGGAAGTAGATATATTCGATATTCCAATTGCTCAGATTGCTGAAGAGTACCTCGACTACATAAGGAAGATCGAACGCAGTGATTTCGAAGACGTTGCTGATTTTCTTCTGATGGCAGCGATCCTCATCAGGCTTAAAGTACGTTCGCTCCTTCCCAGAACACCGGAAGATGAGGAAGCGGGACAACCCGTTTCGCTTATGCAGATCGTAGAGGAGTTCAAGAAGTACAAGGAGATTGCGAAAGCCTTCAGCTTGATGGAGGCTGAGACGAGCAGACAGTTTCCGCGGATTGGTAAGGAAGAACCGCCGCTTGAGGAAGGCGATGTAATGAGTCTCATTCTTGCCCTTCGCGGACTCAAGCCGGTTGAAGATAAGAGTATTGTCGTGAAGCGCCAGCAAGTGCCGATCGAGGAGATCGTCGAGGAGATAAAGAATATACTTAAAGAGAAGGAAAAACTGAATTTCATTGAGTTTCTGAAAGAGAAGAACGATGTCGCAGTGGCCGTTGCCTATTTCTTTGGTATGCTCGAAATAGTGAAGATCGGTTATGCGCGCGCTGAACAAAATTCGTTGTTCGGAGACATATTCCTGTACGCTGGCGAGCGCATATAGTTACGCAAGGGGCGGGGATGAAGAAGAAACACAAGCTGCTGTTGGTTGATTGCGGGAAAGTCATCAAGCAAATACCACTCGGAGTGACTGATATCCTGATCGGCCGAGCCGAGGATACTGATCTTACCTTGACCAGTAATGAAGTATCACGACACCACGCAGCAGTTAGATTCAAAGAGAAAGAATATATAATCGAAGACCTGTCGAGCACTAATGGTACCTTTGTAAATTCGCACAAAGTAAAAAGACAGACACTCAACCCCGGCGATGAGATATGCATCGGAGAACATTCAGTGATATTTGATGACGGGACTTACGGTCTTTCATGTGTTGAAGAGACCGAAATAACGCGACGAGGCGAAGAGACATCAATAATATCGAGCAAATTTAATTCATTGGAGAGCAAGATCGATGACAATTTGCTCAGAAAAGAATTCAGGGATATAGAGAAATTCGTACGGAAAAGCAGAAAACGTCTGGCCACGCTTGCGCATGCTGATAAACTAACCGGGCTCTACAACCGACAATATTTCGACAGAACCGCACCTGAGGAGTTTCGGAAGGCACGGTCTGCGAACAGTTACTTTTCCGTTTTGTTTGTCGACCTCGACCGCTTCAAAGAGGTCAATGATACATATGGGCACAGAACCGGCGATGAAGTGTTGAGAGGCGTTGCGTGGTTGATCCAGAGGGCGTGTCGCAAGACCGATCTTGTTGCTCGTTACGGCGGAGAAGAGATCGTGATAGTTTTGCCCAAGACGCGATCTTCGCATGCGATTAAGATAGCTGAAGAGACCAGATTAATCATCGAAAGGCAGACCAAAAAGATCCTGGATGTCCCAATTACCGTTAGCATCGGGATTTCTACCTTCCCGGAAGATGGCTCCGACCTCAACTCGCTTCTGGAGAATGCTGATAAGGCTTTGTATGAAGCAAAAAGGAGCGGACGCAACCGGGTCGTCAAGTATCATGAATAAAGACATCAAGTACGTCGGCAATTACAGGATACTCGATATAATCGGCAAGGGCGGTATGGCAAAGGTATTTACCGCGATACAAGTACCGTTGGATCGAGTCGTGGTAGTGAAAGAGATGAGCAAGTCATCCGGATCTGAGTACCGGAAGAGGTTCAAAAATGAAGCTTTAATTACGGCGACCCTCGAACACCCCAATATCGTCTCGGTGTATGACTATTTCAGCATTGGTCAGACCAGTTACATTGTTATGCAGTATGTCGATGGATTGGGTCTTTCAGAGTTGATCGAAAGCGAGGCACCGCTTCATCCGGTAGTGGCAGCGGTGATCTGCCACGAGATGTGTCTGGCGATCGAATATGCGCACAAGAATAATGTTATACATAGAGATATCAAACCGACGAATATATTGATTACGAAAGACGGGAAGTTGAAGGTGACTGATTTTGGTGTAGCTAAGGATGAAACGGCGCGCGATCTTACATCGGTAGGTACTCTGATAGGCACGCCCTGCTACATGTCGCCCGAACAGGCAATGGGCAAGAAGCTCACCCCACAAACGGATATCTTTTCTCTTGGGATTGTGCTATACGAGTTGGTTACCGGCAAGAAACCATTCTGGGGTGAAACGGCAGAGGAGATCACCTCAAAAATACAGCGCGGTAAGTATCGCTCACCAATATTGCTCGATCCTCATCACAGTATGGGTCTATCGCGTATCGTGAATAGATCGATGAAGAAGAATCTCAACCGGCGTTACGAGACCGTAACGCAGATGATACACGACCTGGAAAGATTTGCAGGTTGGAAGAATATCGCGCGGAGCCATAGTATCATGGCTCAACTCGTCAGCAGAGTAGAATTTCGAAAACAGACAACAACGGTCATTAAGAAGAAGAAGACGACGAATAAGAAGACAAAAAAGAAGCAAAAGAAACGTAGGGGCAAGAGCAGTCTCTTCTTCCTCTATTTCCTTCTGATCTTTGTCGTCGGTACGTTTGTTTACGTTCTCTTCAGAATGCTCTTCACTAAATGACGAAAAACATACCGGGCACTCCTTTCAAATCACAAATCCTAAGCACCAAATACTAAACAAATTCGAATGCCTAAATTCCAATTACCAAAAAAGATAATGAAACATTGGTAACGTTTAACGGTTACGATGCCCGTTTCGGGAAAAAAGGTTACGTCTTACTGCAGGATACCAGAGCCATTGATCATGGACGATATTAGCGAAAATAACGCTCTGCAGAGCACATGAAGTTCGTATATTCTCCTGAGTATCACGCCGACATTGGATTACACGTATTTCCGACTGAGAAATACGATCGCATATACAAGCAGCTTCAGCGTGAGGGTTTGATCAAAGACGGCGATGTTCTCTTTCCCGAACGTCCAAGTGATGAGCAGTTGCTCCGTGTTGTTTCGCGGGAATATCTGGATGATCTGGTGAACTACCGGTTGACCGCACGTACCTATCCTTCGGAAATGCCGGTTAAGAAGGATATCATAGATGCCCAACTTCTCTGCTGCGGTGGTTCACACCTGGCAGCCATCACTGCTCTGGAGCACGGCGCCTGCTTTCATAATGGCGGCGGTTTTCACCATGCATTCGCCGACCATGCGGAGGGATTCTGCTATCTCAACGATGTCGTTTTTACAGCGGCGATGATGATCGAACACGGGATAGAGAGGATTGCTGTCATTGACTGTGACCTGCACCAGGGCAATGGTACTGCGAAATTCTTTCATGACGAAAAACGTGTTTTCACCTTTTCGATGCACCAGGAACATCTTTATCCTGCGAAACAAAAGTCGGATCTTGATATAGGTTTACGTAACGGCGTCGGTGATGACGAGTATCTCGAGTTATTGGGGGGCGCCTTGGAGAAGATCTTTGGCGGCTTCTGTCCAGGTTTTGTTATCTTCCTTGCTGGGGCGGATCCTTACGTCTTTGATCAACTCGGTAGCCTCAGGTTAACAGTCGATGGTCTGAGTAAAAGGGACGAACTCGTAATTGGGAAGGCTTTTGAGGGTGATACACCAATAATCGCAGTACTCGCTGGTGGTTACGCCGAAAACGTCGATGATACCGTAGAGATCCACTGTAATACGGCACGGGTGATGGCCAAAAGACAGAAGACGAGAAGTTGAGAACCTTAATAAGACCGAGGTTGAGAAGATAGGAAGCTCGGAACACCGGTAGCGTTCGATGGTAATGGTTACGATGCCCGTTTCGGCTGGGAAGGTTACGTCTCACGGTACGAAACCGAAACCGTGTTTCGCTAACGTAACGCAATTAGCGGGAGTAACGATATTCACAAAGTTGGTGCGTTTATAGCAGGAGGTGTTTTATGTTAGCAATTGTCTTATGTGTCATAGTGGGGGGTAGTGATATGATCAAGTTGCCCGATCCAGTATTCACTGATCGCTCGATTGAAGAGTGTATTGAGTTGCGAAGATCGGTGCGAAGTTATAAGGACAAGGCATTGGCGCTGCAGCAGATCTCCAATATTTTATGGTCTGCTCAGGGGATTACCGAAGATAGATACGGATTCCGGTCCGTACCTTCAGCAGGTGCTACTTATCCGTTGGTTGTGTATATTGCGAAGAAGGATGGACTATTTCGCTACATCCCTGAATCCCATGGGTTGAAGCATGAGATTAATAAGGATATTCGTAAGGATATCGCTAATGCTGCGCTCGGTCAGAGTTTTATTGATGATGCCGGCGCAGTCATCGTCATTGCTGCCATCTACGAACGTACAACGCAACGTTACGGTGAACGCGGGGTTAGGTATGTGCATATTGAGGCTGGTCATTGTGCTCAGAATATGCACCTTGAGGCAGTTGCGCTCGGCCTTGGGTCGGTTCCAATCGGAGCATTCAACGACGAGAAATTGAGCAAAATACTCAAACTTGAGCGGGAAAAACCTCTTTACATCATTCCGGTAGGCTATCCACGGTAAGACACCGGTAACGTTGAACGGTTACGAGGCCCGTATCGCCTAAAAAGGTTACGTCTTACGGCACGAGACCGAAGTACAGTTCCTGCAAATTCCAAATCACAAACACCAAATACCAAATAAAACCCAATACTCAAATCGCAATTACCAAGACAGATCATCAACATAGTTCTAGGTTGTTGGGCTTGGCAGCCTGTTCTGAGACACGGAGATTGCGTGACACGCTCACTGAGAAATGGGCCAACGAAAATAACGGTAATAACGGGAACAACGGTATTAACGGGAATAACGAGATTAACGAACCTAACGGGCATAACGAACTCAACGGTTCAAGCGTTATCCGTTTCTTAGTCTATCTGTCTTGACACTCTGCGGTATTCCAATATAATCGTCATCGATAGATTTATTTAATGACAGGAGGCAACGTGAAATATATTGCTGTTTTATTTTTGGTTTTCTTCCTTGGCAGTGCTAGTGATCTCGACCTGGTTAAGATCGATGCGGTTAACATGACCGACATCAAAGCACTCGACCGGAATGGTGTGATCATAAATCAGGTTCATCCTGATCATATAGTCGCCGAGATCTCCAAGGATATGTATCGAATGGTGAGATCGAGAGGTTTTAACATTGAGGTGATACAGGAAAATATCACAGAAATATACCGGCAGAATAGCATGATGAAGTCAACGCGAAGCCAGTATCTTACCTACGATACGTACGTGGATTCGATGATAACCATGGCAACGAATTATCCTGCTATCTGTCGTCTTGACACTTTGGGCTACAGCCACAACAACCGGCTGCTGCTGATAATGAAAATCTCCGATAATGCGGAGACTGATGAGATCGAACCAGAGGTGCACTTCGAGGCGAATGTACACGGTGATGAGAAGATCGGCTGGGCAGTCAGTTTCTGGATGATACGATACCTTCTTGAGAACTACGCGACAGATACGCTTGTCCAGCGTCTCGTTGATACACGCGAGATATGGATCGCGCCGATGGTAAATCCTGACGGCTTTGTTGCGCACAGCCGCTACAACGGCCGGAACGTGGATTTGAATCGCAACTGGGGTTGGATGTGGGGTGATGAGTGGAATTGCGGGACGGATTTCATGAGCGAAAACGAGGCGCGCAGGTTTGTCGAGCATTTCTGGCGCCATTCTTTCGTTACTTACGTCTCCTTTCATGCTGGCACGATTTACATATCTGAACCCTGGTCCTATTCCACTTATGTGCAGCCTCCAGAGCAGAACCTGCTGCATCATTTGTCCCAGGGTTATGCATATTTCACTGGCTATCCCTATGGACAGGGTTCGGTCGGGATGTATCCGATCAACGGTTGCACCAAAGATTATGACTACGGTTGCGGTGGAGAGATGGGATGGTCGGTCGAGGTATGCTACTACAAAACACCATCACCCGATTCGATAGACCCGATCTTTGATCGTGACCGGCCGGCTATGCTGCGCCTCATGCACAGGGCAGGCCAGGGTATAGGCGGTTATGTCTACGATTCGCTCAGTATCGAGCCAACGAAACTCAGGGCGTTGGTATATGTTGACCCTGCTGGCTGGCCGAGCTATTCGAGGAGTGCCAATGGCGATTTCCATCGTTTTTACCTGCCCGGAACCTACAGCGTTACGGTTTTAAGCCCCGGGTACGAACCAAAGACCGTTGACAGTGTTGTTGTACCATCTGGCACACCTGATTCATCAGTATATATAGAGGTTGGGCTCATCCCCAATCCTGAACTGCCGATCTATGCGACCGATGTAGTTGGCACACGTTATGTTTCCACGTACAGCAACCAGACCTATCCGGTAGAAGCGCTTGGCCCCCGTGACGGTCAGGCATATAAGGTCGACGCAAGCAAATGGATCGTTTTGGGATTTGACTGGCCGATTCATGATTATGCGGGTAACGATCTTATTGTATACCGGTCAAGTGGTACCGGAAGTGCGACGATCAGAGTTAGCAATGATTGGTTTGGTTCGTGGCAGACGCTGGGTATAGCGAACGATACTGTCACCGCGTTCGACATCAGCACTGTCAGCCTCGACTCAGCTTGTTACGTACGCATAGAAGCGTCCAGTACCTTCATGCTCGATGCTGTTGAGGCATTTCAGGAACCGACCGGTGTGGCTAAGGATGATGATATTGCGGCAGTATCGGGAATACAATTTGAGATCATGCCGACGGTTTTGCGAGAGGGAGATTTGCTTCAGGTCACCAGTATGCGACAGCAACCTCTGAAGATCAAGTTGTTCAATCTGCTCGGGCAGTCATTGAAAGAAGAAGTGCTCGAGCCGGGGACGACGCAATTCTCTCTGGCAGGTTTGCCGGCTGGGATCTATTTCCTTGTTGGCCCGGATATCCATTCTTCTCGGCGTATCATACTGGTTGATTGATCGCAGTCGGGCGGTAAAACACAACACAAGGGAGCGGAAAGTATATGAGAAAGGATTTTGTTCTTAAAAAGGATTTTGCTGCATTGCTGGTCATTGATATGCAGCGTCATTTTTGTGATAAATCGAGTAGTTTCTTTGTTCCGGGATCAGATCAACTCGCCGTACGCTTAAAGGAAGTTGTTGACGCCTTTGCCAAACAGCAGCGTCCGGTAATTTTCACGCGTCACATTGATTCTGAAAAACCTGGAAATCTCATGTTACGCTGGTGGGCAGAGAAGATTACAGAAGACAACCCCATGAGCAGGGTTGTCGATATCCTCGACGCAGGTAAAGGGTCGGTTGTGATAAAGCATCAGTATGACGGATTCCTGCACACTGGGTTGGAAGAAATGCTCCGACAGAAGGAAGTGAGGCAGGTAGTGGTATGCGGTGTCCTTACTAATCTGTGTTGTGAAACTACCGCCCGCAGTGCCTTCATGCGGGGTTTCGAGGTCTATTTTGTTGAAGATGGTACTGCGACATTCAGTCAGGAGATGCACGAGGCGGCGCTGCTGAACCTGTCCTACGGATTCGCCACTTTGACTACAATAGGAGAGGTGGTCAAGGCTATACGTTAGCTTTTATTGACAGACGTCGGGTTTGACCATATAATTTCAAAGAAAATGCCATGATCAACATTGAATCTATTTTGAAGAAACTCGAAGAATACAAGGTGAACTATGCGGTTATTGGCGGTGTAGCAGTGGTCCTATACGGCTACGTGAGATTCACAAAAGACATCGATCTGCTGATCGACTTCTCGAGCGAGAACGTCAAGCGTTTTGCCGACGTACTGAATGCTCTGAATTTCAGGTCCGGAGCACCTGTGGATATTATGGAACTCGCTGACCCGGATAAGAGGAAATACTGGATGGAAGAGAAGAATGCCAGGGTCATAACCTTTTATAATCCAGACATCCCGTTTCTGCAGATCGACGTTTTGATAACAAGGAATCTTGGCGATTTGAAGAAGACCCGAAGGAAGATAGGCGATTTTGAAGTATCTGTGGTTGACTACGATGACCTGCTCAAAATGAAAAAGGAAACTGCTCGCCCCACTGATCTCATCGATATTGAAAAGCTTGAAGAGTTGAAAGAACTTTCAGAATGACTAATATTCAAGACCTTTACCGTGGTGCCCGTGTTTTAACAAACTTAATTAACGATACTAACGGTTGTTTACGGACATAGTATGAAAACACGCGATTGCCTTTCCAGCCTTGAACTTCTTCGTAGTTTTGTGACCAGGGTAGTGCCTGTCGATGTGTATATGCAAAATCTGATAATCGATCATATCGAAACATCCAACAAAAGGCTCTGGGTATTGCGCGAAAGTATGCAGATGGACGAGGAAGTATTTGCATCCCTGCTCGGCGTCCCGTTTGATGAGTATCACGCATACGAGAGAGATGGTAGTCCAGTGCCGATCGGGTTTCTGCAGATTGTCGCCGATGAACTCTCCGTCTCGCTCGAATGGTTGCTCTGCAAATGCCCAATGCTGCCGATACCAGAGCCGAAGCGGGAGCAGAGAGGCCAATGAAGGTTCTGGTTACGGGTGTTGCTGGTTTCATTGGCTCGCATCTTGCAGAAAGACTGCTGGGCGCGGGTCATGAAGTAGTGGGAGTCGACTGCTTTACTGATTACTATCCACGGGAAATGAAGGAATCGAATCTGGCAAGATCGCTTGATAACAGGTCTTTCGTTTTCCACGAGGACGATCTTCTCGGTATGGATCTAAGTGGTCTACTCAAGAATGTCGAAATCGTATATCACGAGGCAGCGCAGGCCGGTGTACGCGCGAGCTGGGGGTCAAGCTTCAAGATATATACAGAGAATAACGTACGTGCTACACAATGTCTTCTTGAAGCTGCAAAAGAAGCGAATCTAAAGAGGTTTATTTACGCATCGTCCTCTTCGGTCTACGGCGATGCTGAGTCATATCCCACCAATGAAGAAATAAAACCAATGCCGATATCACCCTACGGTGTGACGAAACTTGCGGGTGAGCACTTGTGTAACCTATATTACAAGAACTACGGCGTTCCAGTCGCGAGCCTGCGCTATTTTACGGTCTACGGACCTAGACAGCGTCCAGACATGGCTTTCAATAAATTCATTACAGCAATTCTCAGAGATGAAGAAATATTCATCTACGGCGACGGCAAGCAAACAAGGGATTTTACCTATATCGATGATATTGTGGACGCCAATGTCTCGGCTATGGATGCACAGGTTATCGGCAATGTCCTCAATATTGGAGGTGGTTCGCGAATTACCGTCAATGATACGATACGTATTATCGAGAAGGCCACCGGCAAGCAGGCGAAGCTTAAATACATCGAAAAGCAGAAAGGTGACGTATGTCATACCGGAGCAGATATTACACGCGCCGGCAAATTACTCAGCTACAAGCCTGCTTACGATCTGGAAAAAGGGATCGCGAACGAGGTAGACTGGATAAGAAACAACATGCGTAAGGGTCGTTAAATTCGTTAGTTTCGTTAATCCCGCTAATCTCGTTATTTTCGTTAATACCGTTGTTCCCATTAGTATCGTTAATCTCTTTGATGCCGTTAAGAAGCGTTATGCGTCTTACGTCAAGCGTAATGCGTGCTGCGTGTCGCGTCAAGCTTTGCTATTCAGTCGCAAAAGTTGCCCGAAGCTCTTCATACAAAAGAATATTACGTTTGAGTGATAATCGAAGTTTATACGGGGAACGAGTAGTTCCACCCAAAATCTGTTCTGTTTAACAAAGCTAAAAAGGTTTTCGACCTCCTCGTCGGTCAATTTTGCAGCGATCATCCTTAAATTTCTACCAATGTCCAGTTCCGAAATAAGAGCGCTGCGCCACGTTATCTCATAATCGGTGAGATTGAATCCATTCTTGATAGTCTGCGCTAACTTTTCAGCAGCGATCTCAGAGCATAGTAGACCATAGAAAATCCCGCCGCCAGTCGTCGTTTTCACCTGACCTGCAGCTTCCCCAACCGCAAGAATATTGCCGCTGACGCTTCTTTCGACAGAACCGAAAGCAATGGGCTTGACCTGCATTTTCTTTTCGTCATATCCGCGAGCAATACCGAGCCGTTGCTCAATGAGTCTTTTCAAAAATCTCTTGCCTTTTTGAGCAAGCAGCAGGCCGATCTTTGCTTGACCATTCCGATAGGGTACAAGCCAGCCAAATGAACCTGGTGCAAAGTCACGTCCAATATGTATCTCCAATTTTGAAGGACAATGGGGTACCGTTATTTCGAGTTGGGTCCCGTATAGGAAGTGCGGAGGCACAGTCAATCCAACCTTTTTGTGTAATCCATATTCGACGCCTGTGGCGATGACAATTGCTTTTGCCTTGAATGTATGAAGGCTGCTTTTGATCGTATAGAAATAAGGAGCACCGGAGATATCCCTTACCTTCTCGTCGAGAAAAATCTTAACCCCGTGTTTCTTTGCCTTACTCAGCAGTCTACTATCGAAT
>CP070802.1:2014151-2025064 GCA_020343595.1 Caldifarciminota bacterium
AGGGGTTATCCATTCGCCCAGGTTGATCATGATGCTCTCCCTGATTCCGGCGTCCTGATTCTAAACGTCGATAAGGGTGTCCTGCATTACGTGAGGAATGTAGAAGTGCAGGGTCTGACCGGGACTAATCCAGACCTACTCTTGCGGGAGATAGAATTAGCCCCGGGTGATATCTATAGTAAATCAAGGGTATATGATAGCCAACGGAGGATTTACGCGCTTGGTTTTTTCAGCACGCTCAAGGTAGAAATGTTGAAGAAAGAACCAGATAGCATAGATCTGATCTTCAATGTCAAGGAGTTGAAATCCCGCATCCTGAAGTTTGGTATTGGAGTGACTCTCCCTTTCAGTTTTCTCGTGTCCTTCGGATTCGAAGAGTTGAATGTGGCAAATATCGGGCACCGTATAAATGTCAGTCCCCTATTCAAATTCAATATCGAAAAAGAGTGGGAGGCAAAGATTGAGGCAAGGTATACATTGCCCTATGTCACATCGTTAGGGCTCAAATTTTCGGTTCTGCCCTTCTTATGGTACGAAGAGAGACTCGACTTTACAAGACATACAAGGGGCAACGAATTCCAGGTCGCCAAGGTTTTTACGGAAGAGGTTGCGCTCAGCGTGGCTCATCGCTACAAATATGTTCGCATAAATCCAAAGGTCACCTTGCCCGACACGATCAAAGGTGTTACGAATAGTGTCAAAACGCAATTTTTATTGGATCTCAGGGACGAATTCTTTGACCCCCGAAGGGGTGTCTATTTTGTACCCTCGATCGAATATGCCGGGGGTATTTTCGGTGGTGCAAACCATTTCATCAGGCTGGAGAGTGAAGAGCGACTGTTCTTTCAGCTACTTGCAAATACCGTGGCCCTCCGTTTCAAGATTGGCGCCCTTCTTCCGACCGATAGTGTCTCTGTATACGAAGAATACTTTCTTGGCGGACAATATACTCTTCGCGGATATCCGGAGCGGTCACTCGGGCCGGATTCCATCGGTGACGAGCGATACGGAGAGATCCTGTTGAATCTGAACCTCGAATACCGAGTAAGGCTGCCGCTGAATTTCGGTCTGGTAGGCTTCTTTGATGCCGGATACATTGATAATGAGATCGATTTTAGCGACACTGAATACTTTAAGACGACCGCTGGCGTGGGTTTGCGATACTTTACGCCGATAGGTCCACTGCGTTTTGATGTTGGGTTTCCGTTGCAGGAGAAGGGCAGTGAGTTCTATTTTGGAATCTACCACACGTTCTGAGTAGTATGAAACGTTATATCAGGCATATCGTAGGCCCTATCGCATTCTTGTTGATACTTGGCGCAACGATTCTATATGTTACCAGTACCAAGTTCGGTGAGATGACACTCGATATTCTGGAAATTGTAACAGGTATGGATATTGAATACCGCAAGATCAGCGGTAGCGTTCTCCGTGGATTTCGGATCGAAGATTATAGTGTCAGATTCTCGGAGACCGATATGGTGGAAGGAACTCGTGCGGATATCCACTACCGATTCAATCTGTTCATGCTTCAGCTGCCAAATGTCTTTGATGTCACACTTTTTGAGCCAACAATCACGATACACGAGAAGAAGGGCGGAGAGAAGCCGGCTGAAAGGTATACGCCTGCTTTACCAAGGATCAGGCTGGGTCTGCGCATGAATGTGAAGAACGGAAGAGTTTTGTACTGGGATCGACATTTGTATGAGGCAGAAGGTATATCTGGAATTGTGTTTGTGGATTTCGTGGGTTCCAGGGTACATCTGATCGCGCGGAATCTGTCACTATCATTAACGCAACCCTCGTTGGATGTCAGATCCATGAATCTCGATGCATATGTAAATGATGAAGGAATACGGTTGAATTCGTTTAGCCTTGACGGTAGCGGTCTCAACCTGAAGGGCAGCGGGTACTATCTGTTTGAGGGAGAACACGCCGCTTTCAGTTTTGAGCGTGCACGTATCGATCTTGACGTCCTGAAAAGAGCTTCGATCCCCGGTATTGGACGCGATGTCTCAGGTCAAATGGATTTTGTTGGCGATATAGAGTATCGCCAGGGCAGTATCATACCAAGGATACGCGGTAACGCGTTCGGTATCCATCCGTTCGATAGATTTGGGTTTGAAACAAACGCAGCCGTGGATACGATTTGGGTGAATCTGTTTGACGCCGAAGTACTCAGCGGCACTCTTTTTGCACAACTGAAGGTTGTGAAGTTATCGGAGATTGAGTTCGTTTCGAACTTCAAGGGACTGGACATCGGCCGCCTGGTCGATTCGAAGGAGCCCTTGGTCGTGAATGGATATCTGGCCTACAACGCAAATAAGTTTGTTGGCTTTATTAATTCACCACTTGAGCAGGGTGTCGGAGTCGATTCGATTCTCTGCTATGGTTCGTTAACGGGTACACGTTTGCATGTGGATTCGCTTTTTGTCCTTGAGGGTACAAGAACACTGCTTGCTCACGGAGATGTGCTGCCCGAACTCGATCTGCATCTCAGTTTTTCCGGGTTTGATGTCGGCCGTTTTCACAAGTATTATCCGATAAGCGGAAGATTGAATGGTTCTGTTCAGGTTCTGGGCACTCCTGATGATCTTACAGGGCTGACTATTAATACAGACCTCCTGGCTGAGAATTTGTCTGTTCAGGGGTTCACCGTCGATAGTGTGGAGATTAAAAGCACAGATTTCAACAAGGATAGTAAAGAACGCAGACTGCTGCTTGTGCTACAAAAACTTCAGTACAAGAACTACCGTTTCGAACGGACGGAACTTTCTGTCTCTGACAGTTCATTCAGATTCATAGCATCGGACAATGTGGATACGATCATGGTTGAAGGTACACTGCGTGAGGAGTTGAAGGGTACTATCGGTTCACTGATTGTCAACTATAACCGGGTCGTGACCGAGAATACGATGCCGATAGATTTCGATGCTGCAGACGGTGCAATCGGCAAAGTGGAGATGGCATTTGCCGGCGGTCACTTGGAATTCTCGAGCGCGCCGTTTATGATAAGACTCACCGGCGTCGACCTATATATGTTCGGCAGACTCCTGGGTCTGAAAGAAGAGATGCAGGGTACGCTCGATCTCGAACTCCTTAAAGATACGCTAGAGGTGGGCGGAAGGAATATCGATTTCATGGGGTTGAATAACGGGTTCCTCCATATGTCCGGCTATTATGAGAACAGGAGCATTCACATCGATACGCTTCACATACATGATGACAACGCTCAAGTGTGCGATGCGAACGGCGTCGTTTCGATTGAACATTCGGATGTTTCAGCGAGATTCAAGGATGTCGGGGTTTGGGTACTTTTCTTCTTGAAGAAGTTCTTGAAGGATCCAACCGGATTGATGACCGGACAGGTTGGTTTCCACGGTAATCTTCAGGAGTTTTCATTCAGCGGTGGTGGTAAGATACATGATGGCTCATTCGGCGTTGCCGTGATTGCCTCGCAATTTGATTCGGTCATGGCGGATGTAGTCTTTGAAGGTGATCGCATCGTTTTTATGTCTGGGAGGGGTTTGGTGTCACCCGCGAACGGTAGGCAATTGCCTGGTCAACCCGTATTCGGCGGTGGAGTCGTTAAACTCGAGAGGCGTTTTGGTGTGAAGAATCTCAATTTTGATTTCAGCTTTGTCGATGCGCCAATTCAATTCCCTCCCTTTGCGTATGGTATAGGCAGCGGTAACTTTTCACTCAATATGCGCGATCGGGTAATGTACTATAACGGGAACATAAGAGTTAAGGAGGCTGTCATACCACTTGAATTCGGGATGAAACTCGATGAAGAACAGGAAGCGCCGGGCGACAATTGGCGTTTGAACGTCCGACTGAGGGGAGAACGAGACATATGGCTCAGGAACCGCGATGCGGATATTGAATTTGGGGGTGAACTCTCTATCATCAAGGAAACCGGTCCAGTTCATCTTTCTGGTGTCTTGGAGACCAACCGAGGGAATTATTACTGGCTCAATCATATTCTCACAATTACCGAGGGTAAGGTCACTTTCATCCCTGAGGACATAATCGATCCAGAGGTCGACTTCTGGGGAGAGATGGATACGAGGGAGGGGATCAAGATCATCTTGCATCTTTACGGGCATATATCAGAACCGATATTCGAGTTCTTCACTGATCCACCGGGTGAATATACTGAACAGGACATCGTGACATATCTGAATTTGAATATCACATGGCAGGAACTTGAACAGATCAAACGAGGCGAATACATGAGCAAAGTCATACCCCACAGCCTCTTGTCTTGGTTGGAAGGCGATGTTTCGCGTACGATCAGGCAATATACGGGGCTTGACTATTTCCGTATCGAAACGCCCTTCTTCGAGGCGGATGAGAAGACGAAACTGACGGTGGGAAAATACATCTCTCGGAACCTTTTTGTAACCTATACTTACGACATAACCACATTTTCAAACGAGTTCAACGTAGAATATTACATTGACGACAAGAACAAGATCCATGTTGAGCGTGATGACACCGGTGAGTACAGCCTTCAATACCAGTACCGGCTCAGATTCTGATCCTTGTTTGAGTTGTTGATGTTGACACTATCACGTTTGTTATTATAATAGTCAGTTAAGAAGCAATGAGATTAATGGATTCACTATGCTTTCCTAATGGCGCGACGGTGTCAATAGGAATAGGAGAATGTTCATTGGATTTTTTTTCCAGAAAAAAGATGGAGGTTAAGTTGAATAGGATATTGGCTTTGGTTGTGCTCGCACTGCTAGGCCGTGCCGAGCAAATTACACTCGTCAGGGACCGGATCATTCACATGCCCCAGCCGATTCCCGCCACTGCAGGACTCACGGTCGAGTTGGCGTCTGATATCGGCAGTCAGCAGATACCGGTCAGGCGATTCACAAATCTAAGATTGTTCCGGGATTTCAGGGCTCCCTTGCCGATGGAAGGACGACAGGACCTCAATATCCTCGTCTTGAAGGTTGAGTTTGTTGAAGATGACGAGGTGTGTACGACCGGCGATGGCAAAATGGATCTGACGGGCTTTGGAACACCGGATGATGGTTTGTTCTACGACCCACCACACAGCAGTATCTATTTTTCGCGCACAATGGAGTTTTTGTCAAACTATTTCAAAGTTAATTCTTTCGGTAACTGCAATGTAACATATACGGTGAAACCGGATCATAATCTTGCGAGTTATCAGCTGCCACATCAGATGAGATATTATAGTGGTTTTGTTGAATATGATGCCGATAATGGTTTTGTATACTACAATACATACGCCATGGAAATGGGCTTGGTTCGCATCTTGGCTGATGCAATTGCCGCGGCAGATCTCGATGAAACGGTTGATTTTTCAGATTATGACGCGATCATAATCTTTCATGCTGGTACGCAATGGCAGACGAGCATCAATTTTTTCCGATTCTGTGATATACCATCAGCCACTATTCCACCTGGTGCACTTGAGTTTTATCTCGGTGTTCCTCACATTCTTGCAAACGGTGGAAGCGACACCATCGATTTTCCGGTGAGTGTGAACGCCGAGATGGCACGAGTCGACGAGTATATGCTCGGCGCGGTGGGTACAGTCGTCCATGAGTTTGGTCATATACTCAATCTGCCCGACCTGTATGATATCACGGGCTGGTCAAACGGAGTAGGTGCTTTCGATCTACTTGGTACGGGCGGTTGGGTAGGTAGTCCCGCTGCCGGTGCACCTGAAGGAGCCATACCGGCGAACATGGGAGCCTGGACCAGATACGTACTGGATTGGGTAACCCCGACGGTCGTTACTTCGGCCGAAAGTCTGCTCACAATTCGAGCGTCGGCCATTGACACCACGCAGTACGGCGTGGCAGATCAGACGATGTTTAAAGTACCCATCTCGGAGACGGAGTTCTTCCTGATCGAGAATCGTCAGCAGGATATCGTGCAGAAGGATACGATCGTCATCGATGCTGAAGATGGTGTACCAGTATATGTCGATAACGGCGAATATGATTTCTTCTTGCCGGCAAGCGGCATTGCCATATGGCACATCGATGACAATGTTGTGAACGCGTACTTCGCAAGTAATACGATGCAGATCGACCCTCAACACAAGGGTGTAGATCTCGAAGAAGCAGATGGCATTCAACATTTTGACGCGTACTACTTTGGGGATTCCCTGGAATATTACGGGTCCAGGTTCGATCTGTTCTTTGTTGACGACACCGGCATGGCGAATCATCACTTCGGACCGTCTACCAATCCGAACTCTGACGCATATTACGGTAAATCGCTCGTTGATATAGAGATTCTTTCACCGCTTGACACGGTGATGGGGATTTCTGTTGATTTCGATCTATACCAGGCTGGCTTTCCAGTACCAGCGCAACTCGGGGTAGGAGTCAAGGAAGTAAGTCACGGTGATCTCGACGGTAATGGCGACCGGGAATTGATCGTCGCTACTGATGGGGGACGTATCTATGTCTTTAATCATGATGGCACCAGTTATGCCAGTAGCCTGGTTGGTCAGATCGGTACTTATCTCGGCGTGGGCGATATTAACGGAGACGGTGCCGATGACATCGCTTTCGGTTCTGGGTTCAATCTGGTTTGCCTGGATGGCAACACTCTCGATACGTTACCTAATTTCCCGTTTGCCACTGACGATGTCATTGTGGGGGCGCCGTTGATGTTCGATATTGACGGCGATTCTGATCACGAGATAATTTTCGGAAGTAAGGACCGCAAGCTGTACTGTCTCTCCAGCAGTGGTCAGAACATCAGCGGATATCCGCTGTACCTGAACACAGAGCTATTATCGACGCCTTGTGTCTTTGATCATTCGGAACGTCAATTGGGTGTGCTCGGTTCTGATGGGAGATTCTGGATATTAGACGCCGAAGGTGTCGTTCGTGAATTCACCGAATCGATCCATAACATGCTCACCTATGCATCGCCGGTTGTCGGTGACCTCGACCGCGACGGTGAAAACGAGGCAGTGACCATTAATGGATACGGTACCATATACATCTACAATAAGGATACTCTGGAGACGAAGTTCGATATTCTGATCGATACTATATTCTACTATACACCGGCACTCGCTGACGTCGATGATGACGGATTTCTTGAGATCATCATGCCCAACAGCAGTAAGACCCTGTATGTTGCGAATAGAAACGGGACTTCCGTGGAGAATTTTCCGATTCATTATGACGACTTCTTGCTTCACCCCTTGGTCATCGCTGATCTTGATGGAAATGGTAGAGAAGAGATTACGTTTGGTCTTGCGACATCGGATTCTCTCGGTACCGGGTATCTCAAGATCGTCAACGACCGCAAGACAGAGTTCAATTTCTCTCCGCTGTTCGGTGAGGGTGGGTTTTCCAGCCCGGGTGTCATACTAGATCTGGACGGGGATGGAGATATTGAACTGGTCTGCGGCAGCGATTACGGGAGAATATACGTCTGGGATTTCCCTGGAGCACAGGTATCATGGCAGGGCTACATGAATGCACCCGGTAATGCCGGATATTTCTCAAGCGAGTTAGCAGATGTCCGGGTATCGGCGGCGTTACTCGGTAATCTCTACATGTATCCATCGCCAGTACAAAATCTGGGCCGTGCGCGGTTCTTCCTGAGCGAAGCTGCCGATGTAACAGTTGAGATACTCGATATTACCGGGCGCACTATAGGCGAGGCGGTCTTAACGGACGCAACACAGAATGAATACAATGAAGTCGAATTCGATTTCACGAGGCAGGCTAACGGTCTATATATACTGCGTATCAAGGCACAGAATGCGAACAGGAGCGAAGTAAAATTCAAGAAATTCGCCGTCCTGAAGTAGGAGGTTATTGTGGTTTTAGGTATTTCACTCATTTTGGTACAGGCGTTGAATCCAATAATGGCATCGCTCATGGTGCCGGGTTTGGGACAAATGATCCAGGGAGACAAAACAAAGGCGCAGACGTTTCTTATCGTCGAAGGAGCGATCTGGCTGTCCTATTTCGGCTTCAATCATTGGGGAAAGCAGATCGATAAATCGGCGCGTGCGTTTGCGGTTGATCACGCCGGAGCTAATCCTCTGCGCAGTGACGATGCTTATTTCGATGCGGTAGAGGATTTCTTGACGTCTTTCGAGCATAATCTGATGGTGGAGCGGTATGCGACTCTCTATTTTCCTAACGACCCGGAACTTCAGCAGCAATACATCGAGTCAAATGGCTATTTTGATGAAGATGAATGGGCGTGGGATAGTATTGGTAGCCGGAGTCACTACTGGGAGCAGCGAAGGCGCGCGCGTGAGAACCGGCGCCGGGCTTCTTTCATGCCCGGATTCGCGATAATCAACCGTGTCGTATCGGTAGTTGATGTCTTACTCTTCAGCAAGGAGAAGAAATTCGGTCTCGACACTGATGACGGCCGGATAGGTTTTTACTACAGATTCTGATAAGAATTCGTGCCCTGTGATTCGCTAGGCGGCAGACCGCATATTCCAGGGTGCAGATCTTGATTTGACCTTACCTCATGCAAGAAGAGTGTCAGCAAGCAGCTGAGATCTTGAGGGGTGCCTCTTCTATCTTCGTAATGACCGGTGCCGGTGTGTCTGCGGAAAGTGGTATACCGACTTTTCGTGGTGCAGACGGCTTGTGGAGAGACTACTCAGTGCAGGACCTGGCTACTCCGGAGGCATTCAGGAAGAATCCGCGTCTGGTTTGGGAATGGTACAGGTGGCGGCAGAATATCATCATTAAGGCCCAACCTAATCCCGCGCATTACGCGGTCGTCGAGCTGGAGAGGGTATCTGAGCATTTTCTTCTTTTGACTCAGAACGTAGACAACCTGCACCAGCGGGCAGGTTCATCAAATGTTCTGGAGTTGCACGGCAACATCTTCAGGGTTCGCTGTTCTGATTGCGGTAAAGTGAGTCCGTCTCCATGTTTTGCTGAGGCTTCTTGCGATGTCCCCACATGTGAATGCGGCGGTCTGTTACGTCCGGATGTTGTATGGTTTGGAGAAGCTATTCCTTCAACGATCTGGACCGAGTCACTGGATTATCTGAATACCGCCCAGGCAGTGGTATTATGCGGGACGTCTGGTGTTGTATGGCCCGCCGCAGCGATTCCCGGGATCGCAAAAGAACTCGGCATCAGGTCGATAGAGATAAACCTCGAGCCGACACCTTTCAGCTCTACTGTTGATGTTTCAATAATGAATAAAGCAGGTGAGGTACTACCCCGGATCGTTAAGGCGCTGTCGACAGCGGCATGACGGGGAACGTCTTCATCGTATCACGATTATCTTTTTGAGTTCTTTGTATTCGTTTTCAAAGAAGTAGACTCCCGGACCGATACGACCTGCAGAGACATTTCTCCCGAGTATATCATAGAGTTTGATCTTTTCGCCCAGGTATCTCCTGATTTGACCTGATGATATCGTCGTGCTACCCACCGGCTTGCTGACATCATCTTCACCAATACCAACATTGATATCTACATTGCCGTAAATATCGAAATCAGTACGAAATTCATTCCATACGGTAAGGAAATATTCTGTGCCGGATTCTACCGAGGGGGACTGCCTTTCATAGGGACTATCATCTGAGATAAGAAATTCAGCTCCGGGAGTACTGCCAGCCTCGTTCACGAACCTTCCGCATATCGTATTCGCATCTTCAACCCATACCACCAGGAATTCACTCCCGTCATAAGTGACCGACGGAGTGTTTTGATTCGCCGTGCCCTCGGCGATCACTATCCTGTTGCCGATCAGGTTTCCGTCGGTTGAGACAAGCTGACCATAGACATCCTGATCGGTTCCTAAGGGGCAGAAATCCGCCCATACCACGAGATAGTACTGACTACCGAATCCGACGGTGGGTATGGTCGATATACCCTGAGTCGTTCCAATGTATAAACTCGGGCCTTCGGGTTGTCCGTCTGCGCTGACAAATCTTCCAATTACACCCTGGAATTCCTCGGACCAGACAATCAGGCACCGGTTACCATCATACGAGATCTCCGGGTTGTAATCGCCTGTTCCCACATTATTGCCATTGTCCAGTACCACTCCCTGAGGGCTGATGCGTTGTACTTTTACGATTCCGGAACGAGTTTCAAAGATAGCATCCAGATAGGTGACGAAGTAATTCTGTCCGGCCCAGGTCACCGATGGTTCTGTCTGGCCACCAGGATCATTGCAGATTATTATTAGTGAATCGATGATATTCAAGTCGGCCGTGACCCGCACGCCGAAGATATCGGCCATGTTTCAACAACTATCCTGGACCACAACCAGGAAATTTGTCCCGTCGTATGCTGCGTCTACGCTTATCGTACGATCCCGCATCAGGATCACACCGTTCGTGTCGAGAACGAGACCTTCTTCGGTGATTCTTGCGCCAACTATTGAGCGGTCGGATGGGTAGAATCTAAGGTCCTGCCAGAAGGTGTAGAACTGCCCGTTAGCGAATTCCGCTACCGGGCGGTGTTGTGATTCATATTCTACAGAGATTGGGAAATCACTGCCAAGTAAGATCAATACTACGGGTAAGATGGCATTCACGGCATGACCCCCCTTAAGAAGTCCAAGGTCATCACGAGTATTTTAGGACTTCAATGATCATTTCTTCGGTTTCGCGCGCATCTTTCTCGTCCATAAGATTAATTGCGAACCCGGCATGTATCATGACGTAGTCACCGATCTTCGCCTCAGGGACCAGAACGATTGAGATCTCACGACGCACACCCAGTATCTCGGCGAGCGCCGTTTCACCATTGATCTCATCGATGCGACCAACCACTCCTAAGCACATGTGTCAGTTTCCTTCCTTTTTGATATTATATCCGGCGAGGACAATAAATCAAGTAGTCACGATTACGATTCACTCGGAATGAGTACGTTACCACGTCTGACTAACTCCATGGAGGTAC
>CP070802.1:2025164-2035863 GCA_020343595.1 Caldifarciminota bacterium
CCCGCTGTTCCGGTAACAATATCGATGACCTTCACCGGTTCATGACATGAGTAATCAAATGCATCAAAATCAACATAGCGAATGGCGGGATTCGATCTGCTACGATAGTATATGCGTCTGTTTCCAACATCATAGACTATGCCGAACATAGTGAAATCGACCGTAACCTTATCCAAAATCCCATAAGCGTAATTAACAGGGGAGATGCCGCCATCTGCGTCCCATCCCCGGACGCCCGTACCAGCCCAAATAAAACGTTTGAGCGAGTTATTGGACGACGCGAAAGGTTCGGTTGCTTCGTCTCCGTCATGACTTTCGTAAAGGCGCATCGAGTATGCATAGGTACTGTTAGTGAGCGCTGAGACCGGAAGATCATCACCAGCAAATGCTACCATATCACCTTCCAGAAATTCGATCGCTGCTGCCTGACCGTTTCGATCACATACCAGGAAATGCAGCGGTGTTGCACGCCTTGGCGTTATTCTAACATCACCGTCGCTCGCAATCACTTCATGGACTGTCGAGCAGTTATCCAACTGGTACTGAACCCACTGCAAGTCCGACAAGCCTTCTCGGTCATCAGGACGGGGATATTCGGTTCCCTCAAGCCACATGACCTCAATAACCAAACCTGCCTCATTCATACCGCCGAGCGGAAACTCCCTGCCGTACTGATTGAACGTTATGCTCCCATACTTAGACACCCAACTCGCAGGATTGTCCTTGGTCAGTGCAGTCTTGGCTACACCCTGTTTGTTGACCATTATCAGACAATGCTCTATATACCAATCATAACTCTTACCGTATATCCATTCTCCGTTGTGCAAGAAACAGAATGTCGTACACGCAACAGCGTCGTTTGTCATGATCACGACTGCGGTAATCAACAAAAGAGCGCACCTCAAGTACTTCATTTCATGCTCCCTTCCCGACACATTTTTGAAAATCACCCCGTAACTCTATATACTAGCCAGGTATATCGTTCACTCAATCTCTCACTCTTAAGCAATTCTAAATTCTTTAATTCGTCGACGTCGGAAAATATACCGTAGGACATCCCTCCAATGATCACCGGATGGACCAGTAAACTGATCTCATCCACCAGCCCCTGTTTCAAGAGCAAATTACTGAGTATTCTCCCGGCATCCACAAGGACGGTATGCACCTCATAATCCCTAGTAAGAAGGGTGAGAGATTTTCCTAAATCGACATGTTCGCTGCCGACAACATGATAATCGTAAGTCCTCTCGTTCAGGTATCTCAGATATTCCTTCGGAGTAACGCCGGAAACGAGTACAACAACGTCTCTGCAGAACTCGAATCTTCTGAAAGCATGAAGCATCCCAAGAAGCTTCCCGCCGGAATCCGGCACGACCCAGTAGGGCAGCGAATGATCTTTTTCTGGCCTTGAGAAATCTCCTTTTTCCTCGGGCGGCACTCCGTTGCCAAACGATTCAACCCCCATTTTGAGGGTATTGGAGCCTATCAGGTGTGCCTGGGGTCTGTATGTTGCCGCCAGTTTGTAGTGCAATCCCATGTTCACCTCAAAACCGGTAAGTGATCCGTCCAGACTGATAGAATTGTGGACAATTACCTTTGGATTCATACTTGAACGTCTAACCAATCACACTACAAGCCACGTGCAGTTTCGCATACGGAATTAACGGAAATAGCGAAATTAACCATAATAACGCGCGATATGAAATCCGCATCTTCTGTTAGAAAATTCTTGGAATAAACCTATGCGGTACTCTCGCCATATACTCCCTGTATTCATCACCGAATCTTTTTATCAAGAATTCCTCTTCCTTGAGTGCGGTCAGAACCGTCAACAACGATACTATCAAGGCAGGCAAAATCATTATGGCCACCCCCGTTGCGACGGTCATACCAACGACCATCAGAATGAGACTCGAGTACATCGGGTGGCGAACGTGCGCGAACATACCTGTTGTCACAAGATCCTCGATCTTCTCGGCATTCTGGTCGGCTTGTTTATGAACAGCGTGACCCTTCATATGAAGTGACATTGCAGCAACAAAAACAATGATGCCGGCGACATTGGAAATAGGAAAGAATGGAATCCTCCAGGGCGTAAGCAGTCCGCCAAGAATGCCAAAGGCTATCAAAATCGGCCATTCGATGATCATTCTTGTTGTGGGTTTCAGCAAGAGATACTTATCGATAGCGATCATTACCTCAACAGAATTATATAAATAACAAAGTAACGTACTTCAAGTCGTTGCCACTTTTCACACGAATCAAAAACTTAACGTGGCGCCGGCAAACAGGTAGTTAATCCACGTGAAACTGTACACTTCTTCAACATCGGACCCGCCTTCGAGCACGCGATAACCGCCTTTAAGAGCCAGACCCGGACTAATTTCACCATGGATTGCTAGGGATATATCCTCGGCGCGGCCTTGCGGTGCGGCAAGTGCATCTCCGTCCAGAACAAGAGCGAGTTTTGGAATGATCTTCCAGACAACGCTGAACTTGATCAACGGAACAAACCCAAGATCCGTTTTCCTTGAAACCTTCGCCGAATCGGCGATGCTGATCTCCGCGTCTCTGATCTTTGCCGTCGCTCCAAGGCCAAGGCGCAGCCTGTCGCCGATAAACCAGAAATGTTCATAGGTGAGGCGGTATGAGTTGAATTTGTAGACGGTGTTCAATTCAGTATTCGGGGCGAACGTCTCCCCCTCGAAAACGACTTCATGGTCAACGCTTCCCGACGCATTCAGGGTGAGTGGCGCACCGAGGACCGAAAGCATATTACTCCTGTTGAAGTAATAGGAGAACCGGCCGCGTATGAAAAATGCAGGGTCGGTCTCCAGCTCATCGGAAAATGATATCAACGTTCCGGTCGATTTCGGTATCTGGATGTCACTGTAACTAAGGAATATTATGCCCGATTCAATATCCAATGCAAAATGCTTAAAATCACCAGCAGCCAAAAGGCCAAGCGTGCAGAAACAGACAAGAATTGCCTTCTTCATTGTCACCTCCGCTCCAATTATCCAGAATTGCGGATCAAAGTCAAGAACGCATTACGCCGTACGCTCAAAGCAAAACGTCGTCATTGCGAGGAGTCCCGCACCTATTCTGTTAGATAGAATGCGGGGCGACGCGGCAATCTCCTGTCACCCATTGTAACACTGAGATTGTCCCGATTTTTCATACAGCATAGCTTTAATGAAATGAAAATCGAGGATCCCGCAGAGCGGGGCTTCGCTACCGCTCGCAATGACGTGTCGCGGTGCTAATAACAGAAATAACGATATTAACGGAAGTAACGGGAATAACGGACGAAACGAACTCAGCCATCTTTCATTTGCTCATTGGACATCGTGTTTTGCATGAGGTTTGTGTCGAAGAAGTCCTTGACAATGGATGGGTGGGAACATATCATTAAAGGTACGGAGAGGAACCTGTTCAAGCTTTTTCTGTATCAAACTTCACGAAACCAAATAAGGGAGGATAATATGAGAAGTCCAAGATCGGTTATCTATATCATTATGGTCTGTCTGTTGCCCATATTATCAGCTGCTCAACAAGTGGACACCGTATGGGTAAATAGATGGACAAGTCCTGGAGCCGAATCGGATTGGGCATATGCCCTCGCGGTCGATAATGAAGGTCGCGTATATGTTACCGGTAAGACCGAGAATGCCGGGACCAACGGTGACTGGACAACGATAAAGTACAAAGCAAATGGCGATACTGCATGGGTCAGAAATTTCGCCAGTGCGGGGAGTTACAACGAGCGGGCGAATTCCATAGTGATCGGACCTTCAGGAAGACTTTATCTCACAGGATACACAATGAGCTCCGGATCTGGTGACTATTTCACCATAAAGTACAAACCAGACGGCGATACTCTGTGGACAAGACGATACAACGGGATAGGAAACGGCTACGACTTTGCCAACTGGGTCACGGTCGACTCGGACGAAAACATCTATGTCACAGGATACAGCAGGGCTCTTTCCTATCAGAATGATATTGCCACAGTCAAGTACGATTCAACCGGCACGCAATTGTGGGTCGCGCTGTTCGATGGACCAGGTAACTATAGTGACGAAGGGCACAAGGTGATCGCGGACGGCAACGGGTACATCTATGTAGTCGGCTTTGTGAATCCCTACAGCAGCGGTATCCTTCGCGACTACGTAACTATAAAATATGACGCAGAAACCGGTGACACCGTCTGGGCAAGGACGTACAATGGCACGGCTGACAGTTCAGACATGGCTCGAGACATAGTGGTCGACGAAGCCGGCAATGTCTACGTCACCGGCTCAAGCAGACATAGTGGAACACTGAGCGATATCATAACGATAAAGTATGATTCATCGGGTACCGAGCAATGGACTGCGCGTTACAACAACCCTGATACCACTCTTAGTGACGGTGGCTATGGAGTTGCGGTCGATGCCGAAGGAAACGTCTATGTTGTCGGTCAGAGTCAAGGTATCGGCACCGGCAGTGATATCGTAACGATAAAGTATGACTCGCTGGGAAGCCAGCAATGGGTAACAAGATATAATGGTCCGGCGAATGACTATGATACTCCTTCAACCGAAGACGGCGGTAAATGCATGGCAGTCGATCAGGATGGTAACATCTATGTGACCGGAGTTAGCCGGGGCGCAACATCGGTCAATGATTATGTCACGATCATGTATGACCCGGATGGAAATGAAATATGGGTCGCGGGATACAACTGTTGCGATAGTGTTGATACGGCGCTGGACATCGACGTCGACACACTTGGCGGTATCTACGTCTGTGGTCGAAGCATCGGGCTCGGTACGTATTACGATATGACGACTGTCAAATACCAGACCGCTGTGGGTATCGACGAAAGTGAGCATGCCATCTCCAGCAGGATTAATTTCGAAATTTCCCCGAATCCATTCTCAAAACTGACAAACATCAGATACTCGATACTGGATACTGGATATTTGATAGAAAATCCGACATTGAGGATTTATGACGTAAGCGGACGTCTAGTGATATCCTTTGATCAAGAATCAAGTATCGAGAATCAAGGATCAGTCGTTAGTTGGGACGGAACTGATGCCAGTAACCGGCGCGTTTCAGATGGTGTGTATTTCTGCGTCCTGGAAGTTGATGGTCAGCGGGTTCAGCATAAGATCGTAATGGTGAAATAACCTTTCGGCGGTGTTCACAGATCCCTATTGATTTGCTATCGCCGCAATCTGCTGTTTAATCGTTTAAATCAATCTGCGAAGCAGAAAAGTTTATGCCTATCCCCGCTCTAAAAGAGGATTTTCCAGACAAAGATGCCGACCATCACACAACCTATGATAAAACGTATGAGTCCCCCAAATAGCAGGCCGACAAAAGCCCCCATGCCTGATTTCAACGCCTGACGTGATTCGCTGCCCGCGATCAGCTCGAACGTCACGGCGAACACAAACGGTAATACAATGATCCAGACTACTCCAAGGAATATCCCTACTATCAGGCCGATCACTGCACCAAGCGCACCTGCTTTTGACCCACCCATTTTCTTCACCGAAAAATAGTTTGCCAGGTAGTCGACTATCAAACCGAATACCGTCAACCCGGCGAACAAAAGGATCAAATACAGGTCAATATTCTCGAAGCGAGTCAGGATCGCGTACAAAACTGCCGCGCCGAAAATTAGGGGAATACCAGGCAATATCGGCAGAATGACTCCGGCCAAACCAATTATCATAACAAGCAGCGCAACAGCAAAGAGGATAACCTCAGGAACACTCATAACCGTCCCTTCTGACTTCTCCTTTCACTGTTGATCATTCCGTGGGAGGCTCAAACAAAGAAGGATCCGGAGGCTGATTACTGCCCACGAGTGAGATCATCTCGTACATGGTCGTTCCGTTCTCATATACTGCCCAATTGGGAACCCGAAGATTTCCAAAACGCTTCATCGGTCCAAACGTGTACCGGTACTGCGTGGTCGCCCACACTAAAGGTTCCCTTCTTGCGTTCAGAATAATCCACCCGTGCATGACACTGTCTCGTCCATAGAATTCGAGCCGTCGTGTCCTCGGTATGTCTCCTGCACCGAACCGAATTTCGTAGTACGGGTCACCGATCGCGACACCGCGCGCAATGCGGTAAATGCTGTACGGCGCACGTTCCATGGCGTTCCTGAAAGACTCCTCGCTGCCGAATGCAAACTCACCGTTGGTGATCGACCAGTACTTATGTTCTGGACTGTACGCTCTTATTCTGTGATGAATTTCACTCTTCTCCTCTACCCATGACCGGGGACCGGTCAGATCAAGGATCTCATTCTCTATGTAAGAATCAATCCTGTACCACGGATACCATTCATGAACAAAGTGAACACTCTTCAACTGCGCCCAGATTTCCATACCACCCATTGCTCTGACCATTGCCTCGGCTTCGGCGATCGCCGATGGATCGCCGCGGACACCACCCATTTTCTCTTGCGCATAACTTAGATTCAATAAGGGTATTATTAGGCAAAGAAAAATCATAAATGACTTCATATTTTCCTCCTCTGGATCCATCGAATTGCACCGATCAATACTGTACTTGCTCAAGCTGGACTATTCTACCGTATCGTCCGGGGAAGTCAACACCACGGGACGCTACACGCAACACGCCTCACGCCATACGCCCAACGACTGGAAGAGAAGAAACTCGGAAGCGGAGAACGACGGAACTTCGGAAGCTCAGAGACATCTGAACAACTGAAATTGAGAAGGTACGAACCTCGGAACTTCAGAAATCAAACGATACTAACGGGATTAACGAGAATAACGATAATAACACAAATAACGGTCTCAACGTTTGGTTATCAAGTATCAAGTATCCAGTATCGTGGTCGTAACGCAAATAACGATATTAACGAAATTAACGTTATGTAGTCATCTCGGCCTTGACCACCTATCGTATTGCAATATACTAAGCCTGAGACTCCTCGGAGCAAATATGATCACGAAAACTACAAGCAGAATAACTTTTGGCGACAAGCTTCAGCACTTCCTTGCACGCGTCGGGCTGAGACGTAACAGGTTTCGCGTTCAGCCTGGCCTCTATGCATTAGGAGAGCCTGATAAGGAATCCGATGTGTTTGTGACCGCCAACTACGGACTGAGTTTCAACAAACTCCGGGAATCCCTTGCGGGCATGGATTGCTACATACTTGTCCTTGACACTAAAGGCATCAACGTATGGTGTGCTGCCGGCAAGGGCACTTTTGGTACGGATGAACTCGTTCACCGGATGCAAAACACTAACCTCGAAGAGTATGCCGTAAGAAAAAAACTTATCCTGCCCCAACTCGGCGCTTCAGGCGTCGCCGCCCATGAGGTAGAGAAACGCACCGGATTCAAAGTCGAATATGGCCCAGTCAGGGCAGAAGACCTTCCCGAATATCTCCGAACGCATGAGGCAACACCTCAGATGCGTCTCGTGCGATTTAACTTGTATGACCGCCTCATACTTGTTCCCATAGAGCTAACCCACATGATATTGCCGACACTTTTCATCATGGCTGTGTTGTATTTCATTAGCGGCTTGATCCCCGCGCTCGCTGCACTCGCGATCATAGTTGCTGGCTTGATGTTGTTCCCGGTCATCATCCCGTGGCTTCCGACACATAATTTTAGCACCAAGGGTTTCATACTCGGCACCCTCATCGCACTACCTTTCTTCTTCGTCGTATTCTTCAACGCGCCAGCTACAGCATGGTGGAGAAGTCTGGGCCAGGCATTCCCCTATCTTCTTGTTATGCCATCACTCGTTGCTTTCATAACACTCAACTACACTGGGGTTACGCCGTTCACTTCAAAAAGCGGAGTTGCCCGCGAGATCTTTTCGTACTTTCCCGTGATGTTCTGGCTGTTTTGTGTCGGTGCAATCATGGGAATAGTTTTCAGGTTCATCACCTAGGCAGAAAATGGAGAGTAAATACCTCGAGACCACGCTTAAATACGATGCCGAGTTGTGCACAGGTTGTGGTATGTGCAGCACTGTTTGCCCGCATCGTGTTTTTGCTCAAGCCAATGGCATTGCCGAAATCACCCGGCCTACAGCATGCATGGAATGCGGCGCATGCGCGCTCAACTGCCCGGCCAATGCGATCACGGTCGACTCAGGGACCGGGTGCGCCACTGCCCAGATGATGGCTGCGGTAAGGCGCAAAAAAGAACCCACCTGCGACTGCAGTTGTTGCTGAAGACAACGCTTGACGCTGAACGCAACACGCCTTACGCCCAACGCGATACGCAACACGCCCAACACCCCCCCGTCATTGCGAGGAGTCCCGCTCTCCGATGCTCTTTCTAATAGGAGGCGGGACGACGAAGCCCCGCAAGCGGGGTTCTCGATTTTCATTGATCAGCAATTCGAAATATGTGAAATCGGAACAATCTCCGCTGTTAACGATACTAACGGGACTGACGAGATTAACGGACGTAGCGGCATTAACGTCTTGAAACCTCCACTGAATTGACAATCCATCATTATCGGCTATAGTATGGCGGAGGCACCATGAACAGAAGAGAATTCATGAAGATTTTGCTGGGTGGAGGAGCAAGCATCTTGTTAAAACGTGCCCACGGTTATCATTTACCTTCGCTGCTTACGCGTTCGATGACCTTACCGCCGCCTCAGGTCAACACTTTCTCATCTGAAATTATCATGAACAGCCGCAGGTCCTATCACGGCGGCTACAGCGGCACTCTATCTGAGCAAATACTGACAAATGCACTGTGGGCAGCATCGAGAGCACCACAGGTCGCACCAAATCGAACGATATATGTCGCTCTGCCCGATAATGTCTATCAGTATGATCCAATAGCCCACGATTTGATTCCACATCAGTCCGGGAATCATCTTTCCGAATCGAACCTTGCCTTTGAGATCGGCGTTGCCGGCGATCTCGCCGAAGATGCCGGCACAGCCCTTCACTACGCGCACCTTGCCGCAACGTCCTTCTGGACGACCACGGCGGGCCAACCCTCCTGCTGTCCAAAAGAAAGTGCTCGCAATAATGCCAACAGCAACTGGAATCCAAGTCAGAGCATTCATATCGCTAATTGCTATGGATTGATGGGCACGGTTAGCGGCGTCACATCGACTTGTGTTGCCATCTCGTCAAATAGCAGCCTGCCGAATCCGTCGACCGACGGCCCGGTCATCTTGGAGAATGCTCTTGCCGCTCTCAAATATGGCGAAGACTTCATAAGTAATGAGTTGAATCTCGAGCAGCTCTCTCAACTCGCCTGGGCATCATATGGTAACACGCCACACATGACAGCCAACAATCGTGGTGGCCTAACCGCTGCCTCAGCCGTTGCAAACTACTACCTAACCGGTCGTATTTACATCGTCCGTTCTGAGGGTGTTGAACGGTATCATATCCGTCTGCCTTCGGGTCAAGCGTCAACGAGGGATCACCGTATTGAACGCGTGACCGATGGTGATCGCAGACCGCAGCTTAGATCAGCTGTGCCGCGCATCCCGCAGACCGCACCCAACTATATTGTCTACTGTGCAGTGACCGCGGACCGCTGGCAATTGATCGAGGCCGGATACTGCGCGGCCGGCGCGTTGCTTCAGGCAACTTCAATGGATCTCCAAGGGTATTTCACAGGACATTTCGACCCGGCAGAGCAAACTGCAATCATCGACACCCTTGGCATCCCCGCCACGGATCTTCCACTCATGCTATTTTCGGCAGGCCAGGAATCTGTTGGTATTAACGAAAGCAGAAGTAGGGCCATCCAATCGCTCAATGCACAACCCAATCCATTCAGCGGCAAAATAGAGGTCAAATACGCACTTGCCTTGGCCACACACGTACGAATATCCATCTATGACGTGACGGGCAGGCGCATCAAGAATCTGGCAAACACGAGACAAGCAGCTGGAACCTACACCGTGATCTGGGATGGTACCGATGATGTCGGAATAAGAATCCCTAAAGGTAATTATTATATCACTATCAATGCGGCTTCAAAGGAATACCGGAAGAAGATCACAAAAATCAAGTAGTCGAGCCAAGTAAGAAACGATCTGCTGAATTCCTACTGTTATAGAATACTACAGATCTGCAAACAAACGCAAGCTGGTGGTATGTGTTTCAACATCTGGCTTCCTGATTGTTCGAAAAAAAAGGGGCAGTTCATTGTAAGACGGACTGCCCCTGACCATCCTATCGTGTCACGACCAGTTTGATAAGGTCGCTACTTCCTCCGACTGTCAACCTGCAAAAATATACACCTGCAGCAACCGGCAAACCGTGTGTGTCTGTACAATCCCAGTAATGCTGGTATGCCCCAGCCACTTGTTGAGTATTTACCAAATCATCTATTAACCTGCCCTGCACATCATATATCGAAAGTCTAACCTGGCTCTCTTTTGACAAATGGTATGTGATCACAGCACTGTGCCGCATTGGATTCGGCCCTGCAAACAAAGCAGTAGCCGCGCGATGATCGCGCAACTCCTCAATGCCGGTGCTGATGTCCCAGCGATACATACCACCGATATCAGTACCGCAGAACAAATAATGGCCCGGGAAAACACCCAGTGAGGTAACATTAAGATCCTCGAGGCCTTCGTTCATTACTTGCCAGTCAGCACCTGCATTCGTGCTCTTGAAAACACCATTCTCAGTACCTGCATGGAGAAGATCATGATTTTGCGG
>CP070802.1:2035963-2045934 GCA_020343595.1 Caldifarciminota bacterium
CCTACGTCAAGAGAGGAGGTCGAGATCGTCCAGACCACGACGTCAGCATATGAGGTCACTCTGAGAAAAGTTCTTGATGGGAGCAAGGTGCTTCGTTTTCAGAAGCTCATAAGAAGAATGCCGGTCGCGGACGATATCATCGAGAAGGTGATCCGGTTGGTATCTTTGACCAGGCCGAGTCACGCGGGCGCGCCGCAGAATGTCAAAAATTACGTGAGTTGGGGCGCAGGCCCCCGTGCTTCCCAGTATCTCATTCTGGGAGCGAAAGCCGTTGCTGCGCTTGATGGTCGTTATTCACCGAATCTTGATGACATAAGAAGTATCGCCCGGCCAGTCTTGAGGCACCGGATCATAACCAACTTTGCAGCCGAGGCCGAGGGAATCAAGGCAGACGACATTATTTCCGAACTCCTCACCGATTTCGGTTAATCACTTTCGTTTGTTCCCGGTATCCCAGTTGACAAATGGGTTCGCTTCAATATAATTCCCAGATGATTCAGAAAATAACCGTAAGCACAAAGAAACGCCAGCAAATGGTTGACATTACGGCAGCAATTCAGAAGGTCATCGGTCAGTCCGGCGTCGATGATGGCATTATCCATGTGTATTGCCCGCATACGACGGCAGCCGTTACGGTCAACGAGAATTGTGACGATTCTGTGCAGCGTGATATTACCGAAACACTCGCCAGACTGATACCGCATGATGCTGAGTACTCTCATTCCGAGGGTAATTCAGATGCGCATATAAAGGCGGCACTCATGGGTTCATCGAGGTCGTTATTCATTGAGGGGGGCAAGCTTGGTTTTGGTTCCTGGCAGGGTATCTTTCTTTGTGAATTCGACGGGCCAAGAACCAGAGAGATTTGGGTCAAGATTTATGCTGAAAGATAAAGGAGGCATGATGCATAAGAAGTTGTTCATACCAGGTCCAACCGAAGTCAGGGATGATATTCTCAACGCCCAGGCACAGCCGATGATCGGTCATCGCATGAAAGCGTTCACTGCACTCTATACTGGGATTGTCAGTAAATTACAGGAATTGCTTCAAACGAAGAATTTTGTAACTGTACTCACCGCTTCCGGCACGGCCTTAATGGAAGCGGCGATCCGGAATTGCGTTAGCAAGGACGTGCTATGCTGTACCTATGGGGCATTCAGCGAACGGTGGCTCAAGATTGCCAAAGCATGCGACAGGAACGCGGATGCGATCGCCCTCGATTGGGGTAAAGTGGTGAAACCTGAGATGATCGAAGAGAAATTGAAAGCGAAGAAATACGAAGCAGTGACCGTTGTGCAGAACGAAACTTCTACGGGGACAAGAGCTCCGATCGAAGAGATCGCAGAAGTGATGAAGAAATATCCCGACGTATTATTGCTCGTCGACACCGTCAGTTCGTTAATGGGCGACAAGATAGAGATAGAGAAGCTCGGCATCGACGTCTGTGTGAGCTCTTCACAGAAGTGTTTTGCTCTTCCACCCGGCCTGGCCGTAGGGATTGTGAGTGACAAGGCTCTCAAAAAGGCCGAGAATGTGCCCGGTAAGGGTCACTATTTGAATCTTCTTGACCTAAAGGCTTATTTTGATAAGAAAGGGCAGACTCCGACAACCCCGGCGATCAGTCTGATGTGGGCAATGGACAAACAGCTTGAGAAGATTAAGGCTGAGGGAATGGATAACAGGTATAAACGCCATCTCGAGATGGCTCACTACGTTCAGGACTGGGCGAAAAAACATTTCGACCTGTACACGGAAGCAGGATACGAATCAGTGACCGTAACGTGTATCAATAATACAAAAGGCATCAGCGTTGCGGATCTTAACACTGAGCTCGGCAAACGTGGCTACGCGATATCCAATGGATACGGAAAAATCAAAGAGCAAACTTTCAGAATCGCGCATATGGGAGACCTGACTCTCGATGAGGTGAAGGAAGTCATCAAGAACATCGACGATATACTTAAACTGTAGATAGAATGGGGATCGATGGGACCGATCAGCAAGACCATCGGAGACTCAGCGACCGTTTTAGGCATTTAGGTATTTATATCTTAAGGAGGCAACCGTGAGAGTATTGATATCAGATCCAATTGCTAAAGAAGCCATAGAGATTCTGAAGAGTTCGGGCCTAGAACCCGTCGAACAGACAGGACTGGCGCCCGAAGAGTTGATCAAGGTGATACCTGAATACGATGGGATCATAGTCCGCAGCGCCACAAAAGTAACGAAGGAGGTGATCGAAGCGGGGAAAAGTCTGAAGGTCATCGGTCGCGCCGGGGTCGGGTTGGATAATGTCGACCGCGCCGCGGCAAAGGAAAGGAACATAAAGGTTGTCAACACCCCCGCTGCGACGTCCATATCGGTTGCGGAACTGGCGCTCGGCATGATGTTCAGTGCTGCAAGACGAATACCGCAGGCAACGGTTTCGACAAAAGCCGGGAAATGGGAGAAGAAGAAATTCAAAGGGTTTGAACTGTTTGGCAAGACCCTGGGTATCATAGGAGTGGGCCGTATCGGTACTGAGTTGGCGAAAAGAGCCACGGCTATGGGTATGAAAGTGCTCGCCTATGACCCATATATTAAGACGCATGAACAGGCGCAGATAGTGGATTTCGACACATTGCTCAAGGAATCAGATTACATATCACTTCACATCCCAAGGACCGACGAAACAGCGCATATACTCAACAAAGCGGCATATGACAAAATGAAAGATGGTGTTGTGATCATCAATTGCGCAAGGGGCGGTGTTGTTGATGAGGATGCACTCTATGATGCGGTCAAAGCCGGAAAGGTCAGGATCGCAGCAATGGACGTATACGAGAGCGAACCTGCCAAAGAACACAAGTTGTTCAGCCTTGAAGAAGTGATTGTTACACCGCACATAGGTGCACAGACCGCCGAAGGGCAATTGCGTGCCGGTGTTCAAATCGCCGAACTAGTGAGGGATGCTCTGAAAGAGGCATAGCGGCAGAACCATCCGCTTGTTAGTTGTGTCGTTTCCGCTTTCAGGCGGATATAACTGAAGGAGAATTTATGCCTGAAATAAAATCATTCAAAGGTATTCGATACAGTCTCGAGAAGATCGAAAATCTTGCTGATGTCGTCACTCAGCCCTATGATCAGATAACCGACCGGATGGAGAGAGATTACAAGGAGAAGAGCGCGTACAATTTCGTAAGGCTGGTTCTTACCAAGTACGCCGAAGGTCATGACCGACAGAAGGAATACGCCGATGCCAAGAGGTTCTATGATGACTGGTACACGAATGAGATTTTCGTACAGGACAAGAAGGCTGCGATCTACCCCTACTGGCAGGAATTTGGTGTCGGCGAGAAGCAGTACACGCGGAAGGGTTTCATGTGCGTTGTGCGCCTTGAAGAACTCGGTAAAGGTAATATCCTGCCGCACGAAAAGACTCTCTCAAAACCCAAGGCCGATCGTCTGAATCTACTTCGGATCACCCAGAAGGACTTTGAACCGGTATTTCTATTGTACACTGATGCAAAGAACATAGTGAACAAGGCACTCGATAAGTATTGCAAAAAGGATCCCATTCTCGAGGTAAAGGATGAAAAGGGTGTGACGCATAAGGTGTGGGCCGTGGATACACCGGCGTCTATAAATAAGATAGCTGCGGCGATCAAAGATTCCATTTTCGTTATTGCGGACGGTCATCACCGTTATGAAACTGCCTACAACTACCGCAACGAATTGGAAGGGGTCGACGCCGAACATCCGGCAAACTACAAGTTGATTACACTTGTCAACATAGAAGACCCCGGTCTGGTAATACTCCCAACGCACCGGTTGATAAGGAACCTTGAGAACTTCAACCTCGAGGATTTTCTTAAAAAGACCAATGAATATTTCGATATCAAGAAGACAGATCGCGATCATATCGTCGATGAACTGGTTGCTTCCGATCTCGGAACTTTCGGATTCTACAGTCACATAACGGCTTATATCTTGAAACTGAAAACACGCGATGTGATGAAAGAGGTCATGCCTGATCGCAGTGACGAGTACCGTAATCTTGACGTGGCGCTATTACATACTATTCTGATCGAGAAGGTTCTAGGCGTGCCCCCGGAGAAGATCGAGGATCACGTGAAATATGAACGAGGAGCCGAAGAGACCATGAGAAAAGTCGACTCGGGTGAATTCCAGATCGCAATGCTCATGAATCCAACTCGCCCGGAACAGGTTAAGGAAGTCGCACAAAACAGGGAACGTATGCCTCAAAAATCGACCGATTTCTACCCCAAACTTGTATCGGGTCTTGTATTCTATGATCTAACTCAGTAAGGAAAAATCACGAATCTTGGTTCTGAAGGGGACGGCATTGCCTTCCCCTTTTTTTTAGAATAGCAGAGATACCCGTTATCTCTGAATGGTCTACAGACCCTTGACACCATCAATTTCTTGGATTATTATATTGTAGAGAAACCGAGGGGTTCTGTATAATCAAATAGATTCCCTTGTAATAGTACTTACTGGGGATTCTTTTGACCGTGAAAGGAGGTGATAGTAGACGCAAGACAAAGGGATACAGATCGTTGCCAACAGACAACAGAAAGGAGTGACATGAAGAGTATAATTTTTGTTATCGTAGGTATTCTGGTTCTCACCACGGTGAGTGTCGCAGAACCGGTAGGCGACCAGGAGGTGTATGGAAGTAACGAAGCGGTTGTTACCCCAGCCTCGACCGGTGATAAGAACCTAATCGAGACCGGCGGGTTTCCATTGCCAGAGTCCACCGTACCCTTTAGTGCCGAGTGTGACGTAACATCCAACCGGCGCGTGCCCGGTATTATACAGTATAAAAGGCACGGTTCGGGCACAAATCCAGATTGGGGCACGGACATACTGGTTATTGACGACACGCTCGCTTCAGATCCCCATCTGCTGAGAACAGCGGGTGGCGATCTCTATGTCGTATATAAGTACATGGGCCCATTGATCAGTGCTAATTCTTCTGTGACCATATGCCGGTCGACAGATAACGGCGAGTCTTGGTCCTGGACCCTTGATGCTTCGGTTGATGACACCACAGAGATCTATAATCTCGATGTAATTATGGAAGACGAAACCGACTCGACTTTCATCTTTGCAATATGCAACGCCCAGGGCGATGACATCTGGCTGCTGCGATACAACATAACCGCTGGCACGACCGATTGGGTCGAGGTCACCACGGGATTCGTTTTCGATCCCGCAATAGATCAACTTGAATCGGCAACATCCCATTACATGTACATGGCATACTGCGTGTATGACACGATACTCAGGTTCAGGGCATCGAGCGACTGGGGAGCCACATGGACATCGTCCTACGGGGTGCACGGTGGCGCCACGGTACATAATCCTGACATCAGAATGCTCGCTGCCGATGAGATCTGGTCGTATATTGTCTGGGATAACGGTCCGATTACTTATTCAAAAGCAAATGACTACCAGGGATTTGCCGGATGGGCAGGTATCGCACCGCATATCCACAATTTCCGCGGTGGCTCGGATGATGTTAATGGCCAGGTCACGGGCTATTGGGATAGTGATACGGTCTGGGTTGTTGCTGAAGAGAATTATAACAACACGGGCGACTGGAATATCGTATGGGATTACACTTACGACGGGATAAATTGGCGAAACGACTCAATGTTCCCTGATATAGATCTCGCAAATGACCCGGCACGCGACGAGAAATATTTCAAACTGCTCGTTGACTTTGAAGCTGCGAACCAGGCACGTGTCGTATACAATACGCAGACAACGACGGCAGATACGAGGGTCGATTATCAGTTCTGCCAGTATGGCGGATGGACCACGACGGAAGATCTCAGCGATCATCTTGCAAAGGTTGGAACGGCTCCGTCGGTCAATGACTTGACCGCCGCGGGTGGTGGTGTGATCGCCTACTGCGGTTACAATGCCATTTGGTTTGACTATTACTGGAACACAGCGGTGCAGGAACTCCCGATCAATGAACCTCAAATCAGAGATCTGCTGCTATCACCGACAATATCCAAGGATGTGGCAAGGCTTTCATTCACGATTCACACTCCGGGATTTGTCAGTGTTTCATTGTACGATGCGGCCGGCAGAATGGTCAATAATCCAGTCGCGCAAGAAATGACCGCAGGTAATCAGTCGGTTAGTATTGATGCCAGGAATCTTTCCGCCGGCATCTATTTTGTCCGTGTTGAGTCTCCGGACGGAGTCGGTACCGAAATGATGACCATAGTGAGGTAGCACGGCTGAGTGCACAGACAACACTCATTATAATACTGGAAAGGGACAGCTTTGCTGTCCCTTTCTTTTACTATCTCCAATTGCATATATCCTACATAAGCCGCAATTGCACATAAATCTTGACATTTAATCCTCGTTGGGTATATTTTGATACAGACTGTAAAGCAATCATATCAATCATATAATGAATAGAAAGGGGGTGAACGGAAAAAACACATTGTAGGGTATTCAACATTACAAGGAGGATCGATGAAGAAAGTCGCATTGTTAAGTGTTGTGTTATCAATGATGTTCGGATTGTACGCTGCTGACATACCTCTGGATCCGTTCAGCGATGTACCGACAAGCACACGTGGTGCTGTCGAACCGGAAAATACGGCTGACATGAAAGTGGCTATCCCGGTAGGTGTCGAGAACAACCCGTTCTACCATTGTCTGCAGGTGCTTAATCTTCAGGAAAGACAGAACGCGAGGATCGAGATAATGTTCATGTCCGATGTTTCCAAAGACATCGGGCTCTATGCCAGGAGCATTGAGCAAACCTGGAACAGCGGTGACTTCGATACGGCGCTCGAAATGTTCGAGCAGCTCAATGCAATGCCGGAGATGACAGGTAATGTGGTGATCGGTATTATGTGGAGGACACCAATACCCGCACCGATATCTGATTGGGGTGATGACGTCCAGATCAGCACGCGGGACAGCGTGTTTGTCTTGGCCATGGATCGTGATAATGCAACTGATCATCTCTTCGCCATGATCGGTTTCACCGGTGACGGTCAGGGCAGCAGGTACACCGGAAATTTCTCGAGTGATGGTGGTGCAACCTGGTCTGAAACGTATGCGCTCGGTGGTTTCGGTTATGTCATGAATGACCTGGATGCTTGTGCATGTGATGGCTACTTCTGGGTCGCCTATACTGGCGGTATTGCAGGAAATTCCATGTGCTGGTTGAAACGGTTTCAGGCTTCCAATGGTGCACCGGTTGATATGCCGAATGGATCTTCGACGTATAATCTCTTCACACAGACCCTGCCAGATACGATCATGGATCTTGAAATTACAAGTAATCACGACCAGTGGGATAACCGACTGTACGTTATGGGGATCATTAAGAACGGAACGATACGGGCGTTCTGGGGCTACACTGATCAGGTGAACTGGACCGAATACACAACAGTCGGCATTACCGATGCTCGACAAGGATTGGATGCCAACTGGAACAATGGCTATTCCGACCACTTCCTACTGATGAGCTATATCAATGACGCTGACGAGGTCGTATTGTACGGAAAGGCAGTCGACTGGGATGAAATATACTCGTATGGCATTATCAATACATACGGTTACTATACAACCGCGTGCGGCGGCTGGCAGGACACGCTATTCTTTACATTCAACTATACCGGCACCGCCGTCCAGGCGCGATATCTGGTACGGTACGGAATCGGCGGCAGTTGGTTCTATGGGTTCTTGGCAGCTGATACAACTGTCAATAATTTCACTCCTGACGTCACATTACGGAACGGTGGCGGAACTCACGGCTGCTACCGTGGCCCCAATACGTCCGCGGCATACTACCGTTTTCGCGGCTATAGCGGTACATGGTCAACAGCAGAGGAATTCAATGACCATACAGTTTCCGGGAACGTCCGCATGGAGATTGAGAACGTCGGTGGTGGTAACTACGGTATTCTCTACCGGACACCGATGAGTAGTGTTGGTATCTGTTATTTCGACCGCAGTGACTGGTCGCCGGGTGTCTCCGAATACAAAGACGAGAATGCCTTTGCAAGCTTCATCAACCTTGCGCCGAACCCGGTGCGTGATCTGACGCGTCTGTCATTTGTGACCCAGACCAACGGCAGGGTTAAGGTGACGCTATATGATATTGCCGGACGTTCAGTAGAGGATATCCTGGATGCTTCGATGGAACCGGGTACCCATGCGATCAATATCGAAACGCATAACCTTGCTGCTGGTATCTATTTTGTCAGAATCGACGCTCCAGATGGCACTGGCAGCAGGACAATGACTATCGTGAGATAGTATCTACCTTTCGAATATCTAATAGAACCAGAGGGCGGCGCTGCCGCCCTCTTTGTTACACGGGAAAACTGGCATCGAAACAGACCTTGTTTTTCGGTTGCGAAAAGCGATACATTTTCGATAAAATTCCAAATCCGAAATTCCAAGATCCAAACAATATCAAATCCCAAGTTCCAAATTCAAAACCACAATTTCGTTTTGCATGTTGAGTTTTGGTCATTGGGATTTGGAATTTGCAGGAACTGTCGTTCGGTTTCGTATCGTAGAACGTAACCTTTTTAACCGAAACGGGCTTCGTGACCGTTTAACGATAGAAGATCCTTGTCGTAGTTGTACGGTTTAGCTGCCAGTATGGTCACTGGGTTTGGTTGTAGTTCACAAACCCTAAAACAAAGACAAAAGACCATACAGGCGGTCAAACCCATTAACCTAGAACTATGTTCATTATCTGTTTTGGTGATTGAGATTTGAGTATTGGGTTTTATTTGGATTTTGGTGCTTGTAATTTGTGATTTGAAAGGATCGTGTCTTCAGCGCAGCGTGTTTCAGTGACCGGGCGCTTGACACGTAAGACTTGATGGTTATGATTATGGTAATGAAGCACGTGCGGTCTGTGAACTGGTTTGGAATGCTCACGCAGGTCGATAGGATCACCAATAAGAAAAACACACTCAAGATTCTCACCAAGGGCATCGAGACAATACTGACCAAGAACCTCAAGAACACCAAGGTTTTCATAGTCATCGATCATGGCGGGAGTGCAGAGACCGGGGCAGCGAAGTCAGGGAAGTCGGTCAATACCGGATCTTTCATCAGTGCGTTCGCCGCATTCGTCATCAACAAAAAAAAGAGTGTGACGGTGAATAAGAATCCAGCTCTATTTTGCCGGAGGCATGGTTTAAAGTCTGCACCGCGTAGTGTACGCAGCGTGTTCGGCATGCCGCTTAAATATCGAAGTAAGATGTATGGTGCAATCATACTCGAAAACATGAAAGAAGCGGATGCTTTCAAGAAAGAAACGGAACATGGTATAGATTTGATTGCGCAACGACTTGCTGCAAGGGTCGCGTATGACCGTCTTGTCGACGAGAATAACCGACTGGAGAAAGAGATCAAAGAGGCATGTCTGACCGATCGTTTGACCAACATGCCGAACCGCCGCTTCTGTGATCTGATCCTCGATATGGAATTCAGGAGGGCAAAAGGGTATACACGACAGCTCAGTCTGGCCATGATTACGCCTGATAATTATCGAAGTATCAGTTCAAAACACGGTAGAGGCGCCGGAGATTCACTGCTTTTACATGTGGCTTCCACATTAAAGAGGAATGTCCGCGATACGGATTTCGTTGGCCGATTCAACAACGACGAGTTCATGGTCTTGCTGCCCGAGGCGGTAGATGAGGCTGCTGTCAATGCGGCAGAGCGCGTGCGCGATGCCTTTGAACGGGCGTCATTCACTATTAAGGGGTTGGGTAGAAAGAAGGTGACTCTGTCGATCGGTGTTGTGACCTATCCAACGAGTGCGGAAACACTGGTCGCATTACTCGAGCAAGCCGGCAAGGCGCTCAAACGCGCGAAACAGGTCGGCCGAAACCAAGTTGTAGCACTATAATATCGAGCACATAGAGGATAGAAAAACAGTTGAAAGGAGGATTTAATGAAGAAGG
>CP070802.1:2046034-2055805 GCA_020343595.1 Caldifarciminota bacterium
GCCCAGAGCGTGTTCCGCACATTGAAAACTAATTTAACCGATGTGGCTCCCTCAGGCTTCTTAAACTCAAGCACCAGACCATCTCGAATTTGTGTGCTATCTTCTGGATTTCGACCAAATGGATTGCTGATCCAAAATTCCTTATCGTCCTCTTTTATGAGTGTCCGAACATCAACCCCCTGGAAATCGATGGCAGTTTCGGGCATCTTGAGTTCTGACAGAACAAGCAAATCACCTGAAAATGAAGGTCTCACGTAGGTATCACGTGGGTGTTCGACAAAAAGTAGCTTGATTTCATCAACGTACTGTATTTCGTTGAGTTGATTCGCGACTTTGAGACGACTGATACCTTCATCTTCATGCAAATATCTCAAGTAATCCCAGTCAGTGCGTTTCAATGGCTCAAAGATAGCGCCAGTGAAAAGCTGAGCCTCACGAACATACCTTTCTCCATTAAAGCTATACAACAAAGGGCACGACCCTACCGTAGTATCAGGTGTAAGCTCTATGTTCATATCAAATGTAAGCACACCCACAATAATGGCAACGTCAATCACTGCGCCAATAAGGAGCCCTATTTTTTTGGCGTTCTTCTCAAACTGAATTTGTACCTGCTTCACCATATCCAACGCCACAGAAGTTATTTTGGCGCCTTCTTTGATGAGAACCGTGGTTCTGTAAGGTATTTTGTTCTCCAATATTAGTGCTCTGATAACTGCACTTTCAAGCGTATTACCCTTAGTATCCGTGATACGCTCGACAATACTCAAAGCGACCTCCTCACGCACTGTGGATACAAGCGACTGGATAATTATCGAATCCCGACCGAATCCGGCGAACGCGACGGTGTACTCCTTTGCGTTATCCATACTCAATATTATGCTGTCACCCAGATTTGGCAGTACCACTTCTTCTGACAATGCTTCCCGTCTTTCTTTAAAACGCACAGCGTATTCGTCAGCAGATTCAGAACCAAACCCAGCATATTCTCCACTGACAATTGTTCCATTACTCAGAATGATATCTATTTGGGTGCCTTCTTTGATTGTCTCAAGCTCCCACCCCGGGATTGCAATAGAATCAGGCCTAGAATCATCTATTCTTTTACCAATGGAATAACCTATATAAGAACAACCACTGAAGTGGAGTATCGCTGCTATAATCACAAATACAGACAACCCGTATACAATGAATTTCATTTTCATTTGCACCTCCTCTTATCTACAAAATACATAACTCTAAGGCTACACCGAACTTTCACTTATCGTATAGCTAAATGCCATTAACACTTTATTGTATTAACACAGACACTTATTTGCCATCATTTACCCCCTTATTTGAAAAGTATTTTACAACACTTGGTTTCCGCGCCTCTTTCACTTTCTTCAGAGCTTCTTCTTCACTAATGCTCTTTTTTATGTTCTTTCCAACCAAAACCCCCAATAGAACTCCAAGCATAATACCACCAACAAACACCTTCGCAGCTGTACGTTTCTCGCGCTCTTTCTCTTCCGGGCTAGTACTGTTGGGAGGCCAAACATCACCCACTGCAATTCCTACAGCCGCCACCGACGATAGACCAATGATCACTCCACCGAATCCCAAACAAGCTAGCCAACTGAATTGACCACCCCGATGACGGTTGACTTCATTCATCGTTATCGGAAATCCTAAATCATCGTAATCTACTATTTCCCATTTCTGCTCGAACTCTTCCCGTGATTCATATATTTCTTCGTAGCTATCTATATATTCTCTCAATATCAAGAACTCATCTGAACTCCTATTTCGGGCAATAAGCTTCTGAGTTTCTGTTTCTATATGCACTTCGTATCCACCGCCTGCACTACTATAGAACTTGGCTTCTCTAAAATTGCTAATTCCTTGGAACAACTCAAACTTGTCTCGTTCTTCGAGATCAATTGTTTCACCAACAAGTGCGCTAACAACTAATGGGTCACCAGTTCTCTGGTTTTCGATAAAGTAGTGTGGTGTACATTGACAACTTATGAGTGCTATTAGGACTGTAATGACAACTATCTTCCTCATATTCTATCCAGCTACAGACATTTGGCATTTACAGAAAATAATGCAAATCCGTCAAGACAATCTATATATATTCTAATAGCAATTAGTAAGCTGTCAAGGAGTGAAATCTACCAATTTTGACACAGGCGGAGCCGGGGTCAGACCCTCTCACTTGACCAAGATCCTAAGAGGATAGGAGACTCAGAAGCTAAGATAAACAAGCACCTCACCAGCATTATCTGCAGTGTTAGGCGTGAAGCGTAATGCGTGCTGCGTAGAGCGTCCTCTCTCTACGATCGAGATGCTGATTTCTATAGACAAATCAAAGATTTGGATCGAAATCGCACCGGCGTCACGATGTTGACTCACCCCGAAATTTCGATATAATGATGACGGATATCTGTGCTTATCACGATCTTTGAGCATTTCAAAAAAGCGCATGTTCAAGGTACCGCCCACGGCGATGAGAGTATGCAATGACGATGAAGACCGCCGGTGGTCGGGGGATATGCGGTCTCCACGAGTGTTTTTGATTTTGTTTCAAAAACCGAGTGGAGAAAAGGGGGTGTCCCCCTTTGCGCCTGTAGCTCAATCGGATAGAGCAACGGATTTCTAATCCGTAGGTTGGGTGTTCGAGTCACCTCAGGCGCGTGCGAATTTCACTCGCATGTGTTTATTGATGCGACTATGAAATTCAGCATCCCGCACCTTTGCTGATAGGACGTGCAGGAATGTATTGAAAATCTGAGCGCTTCATGTTAATATAGAGGTGTTAAGGAAAAGCGGGAAAAAGGTGCGGGGATCCGATGATCTTTGAGATTACTTCGTCCGCCTCAGGCGGACGAGGGGTGTCATTAGAAACGATCTTTCACATACTCCATTTGTCTGAGATTGCCACAGCTGGCTGCGCCAGCTTCGCAATGACGGACGTAGGACTATTGCCCCGCTAGCTCAACCTGGTAGAGCACCGGATTCTTAATCCGTAGGTTGCAGGTTCGATTCCTGTGCGGGGTATCTTCGACCACTTATGGTCGAACGTATTCGTAATACGTACAGCGTATTGCGTATTCTTATATATCTGTTATAATGTGATGTTGGGTTCTGACATCAAGCATCCAGCACGAATTCTACATAAATCTATGATTTGCCAGTAGAATTCAGTGTCCCGATGCATGAGGGGAATTCAGTATCGAGTTAATGGTGAGTGTAGCTCAACCGGCAGAGCATTGGACTGTGGCTCCAATGGTTGGGGGTTCAAGTCCCCTCACTCACCTTTTTCCTTTTTGGGATTCAATATCCCGAAAAGGGAAGTACTAAATTCTAATATCGAAACTCTAAACAAATCCTAATATCAAAATACAAATATAAAAAAGCCGCTATGTTCGTTATTAGGGTTCAACGGCTGAGATTGCCACGCCCCGCTGCGCGGGGCTCGCAATGACCGAGGGGAGATGGAGATTGCTTTCCTTCGACAAGCTCAGGACAGGCTTACGGTCTCCTCGCAATGACTGGAGAGAAGAGATTGTCCCGATTTTTCACATCAGGAGAAGTATGGGGACAGGCACCGATGCTTCGCATCGTCGATTACAATGCTGGACTGAAACGATTACAGAGATGAAACCCAGGAGCCAGTCCCCTTATCATCTGCTTTGATTTTGGGAATTTGAATTTGAAATTTGTCTAGGATTTAGATATTCGGATTTCGGATTTGTCTCGAGCAACAGCGAGAGATTATTCGTTTTCTTTCCAGTACCGATCAACCAGGTCCTTCACGAATTTCTCGCGTTTCGCATAAAGATTCCTGCAGGGCCGCTTCTTGCGCTTTGCCAGCGCGTAGTACGTCAGCAATGGCAACGCTATTGTAGTATCCACATAACAGACAATGGCGTCGGGCAAACGATCCGGATCCACCTTACCCCATGACACGGCTTCATGCGGTGTTGCACCAGACAGACCGCCTGTATCTGGCCGGGCATCCGTAATCTGCAGAAAGTAATCATGTCCCACATCGGGGATATGCAAGATTTCTTGAATATGAGGTTCAGTCTGCAGAATAAAGTTCTTGGGACTGCCGCCACCAAAGAGCACAACAGCCGACTTGCCGCCCGATTTTTTTGCCGCGTATACGATCGCTGCTGTTTCGTTAACATCGATCGAAGGAACCAGACGGGTACCGTAATCACGCAATGAGTTCTCGGCTATATGCATACCCAGCCCAGAATCTCCGGGTGAGCTCGTGTAGATCGGCACTCCTGCTCGATAAGCCGCGGCCAGGATCGAAACGCCTTTGAGCCCTCTCTTCTGTTCTTCCTTTGCAAGGTGTCTACCCAGAAGATAATGAAATTCTGCAGTCCCCATCACCCTCTGGAATTCCTGTTTGCTCAAGATTTCGCGCAGCAGTCGATCGGTTTCAAGCAGACAATCTGTATAGCTCATCAAAATATCATAGATTCGTACGACACCATTATCACGTAATTCGGCATCATCGACGTGATGGGACCCGATATGCAACTCTAAATCAAAAGCAAAATGAAGATCATGATACAAATTCGCTCCGGTTGAAACAATCCAATCAACGAATCCGGCCTCGATCAACGGCACAATTGCAGACTTACCAAGACCTGCCGGAGTTAATGCGCCGGCAAGGCTAATTCCGACGTAGACATCTCGCTTGAGCATCTTCTCGACAAAAAGGCGGCAGGCTTCTCTGATTCGTGCAGAATTATATGCAAGAAAGGTCTTTTCAATAATCGCGGTCAACTTTTCCTTGCCGGTTATAGGAGCAGGAAATATGCGTGGCCCAGACAAGTATTTATACATATTGGGGAACTTTTTACCTTTCAACCACTTAGGCAAAATATCATATCTCTTGTATTTCTTCATCTTTCTCTTTTTCTTCATCGGCACCTCGCTTCTAAGAAGGCTTTAGACAGTTCACAAAATATTCACAGAAACAACTTTGATCATCTTGCTAACAAATCGGCATCGAATTCTTTCAACTCTCCTTCGAGCTCCCAGATGCGTAGTCTCATTCTCTCGTAGCCTTTGAGTAAGGAATACATGTCTTCGTTCAATTCTCTCAGTTCATCCTGTGTTATCTCTATCGGTTCATGCGGCAGGTGTATATGATCGATAGGCAGGGACGGAAAACGATTCAGAAGCCGCGGTGTGAGGATCAGAAGTTCGATCGAAGTAGAGCCTTCTGCAGTACTTGTTATCTTTAAAGGATAGTACAAATGATCGCTCTTGAAGTCGTACTGTATCGGCTCATTGGTCACAATATCTTCGGTCAATGAAATGACGTCAAACACGAACCATTCAAAATCGTCCGCGATGTATTCCTCGATCAGGTTTCTCATCCGCTCCGATACGATGTCTTGCTCAACACCCAACGTTCCGAGATATTCAACGACCCAATCGACAAACCCGGCAGCGTCGAGCAGATGGGTCACCGAAATATCATGAGCACCGATCTTCTCATGGAACGTGACCTCACCCGATGGTACCACCACGCCTTCTGACATAACGCGGCCTGCGGCTACCTTTTCTGCATACAACTTCCGGTTGATAAGATCGGTCGCCTTGCGGAATGTCTCAAGGTCTCCCTTTTTCACCTCAGGCTCTGCTGGTAGAGGCATGACTTCGAGCACTCGCGTTGAGTCGCTTGCGTGTAAATCAGTGCTCAATAGCAGTATCTGATCGGTGCCATTCCAGGCGATCATTGCACGCTGGTTAGGCTCGAATATCTGAACGTATGGATTAAAAGGCATCATGCCTCGGTTGGCAAAACACAAGGAAACACAAAAAATGCTCAGTGAAACAACTACGATGAAGTATTTCATGGGGTATTATAGCAAACTGCTGCACTATGTCAATTACAGTAACATTGCGAAATTCACACAAAACACGTTGTTCGTATTCGTGTATCGTATTCGTAAAAACCAAAATCAACATCCACATGGATCAATGGCACACAGATGGGGTCAGGTATGCCTCGCAATGACAGAGGATGTTGTAATACGTAACCGTTACCTTTTAAGTCGAAACGGGCTTCGTTACCGTATAACGTTACCATTGTCAAACGCTTCCTTTGACAACACGTTCAGGATGTGCATAATATGAACCATGCACTGGCATTGGGAAGACAGGTATGCGCTTGAAGACACCGGCACGAAGAAAAGGAACTGGCGTATTCTAAAGAAATTGCTTCCTTACTTCCGGAAGTACCTGACAAAGATCATAATCGCGTCCTTCCTTCTGCTTTTTTCGACCCTGCTCACACTGTTGGGTCCGATTCTGATAAAACGCGCCATCGATATTGAAATACCAAATAAGAGTGCACAGGGACTGCTGATCCTCGCCGGCGTCTATATAATAGTTCAGATCGTCGTCTTGCTGGTCAGGTACTTCCAGCAGATCGAGATCATGACCATCGGTGAAAAGGCGATCGCTGACCTGAAGTCCGATATCTTCCGGCATCTACTTAAGCTTCCCGTTTCATATTTTGACAAGCACCCGGTTGGTGCACTGATCTCCCGCGTGGAGAGCGACACCGAGGCATTGAAATTCCTCTTCTCCTCGACCGCCGTGGTGCTGGTCAGCAACCTCGCACTTCTTATCGGCATGTCAGTGGTGATGTTCGTGGTCAGCTGGCGGCTCTACCTGCTTATTTTGGTAATGATGCCGATCTTTGCCTACAGTTTCTGGTGGTTCGAGAAACACGTGCGCAATGTGTATGTCAATCTAAGAAAGAAGATCGCCGAAATAAACGGCTTTGTGGTCGAGACGGTCAAGTCGCTCAATGTCGTTCAGGTGTTCCAGCAGGAAGACAATTTCATTTCAAAGGTCAACAAACTCGGTAAAGGCAAATACGATTACGAAATGCAGGCACTATCCTTCTGGTACCGCATCTGGTTCTTTGTAGAACTCGGCGAGATCATAGGTATCGTGCTCGTCCTCGGTCTTGGGGGGATATGGGCACTTGCCGGTTTGATCACGATCGGCACGCTCTACCTGTTCATAAGTTATATCACTCGCCTCTTTGTACCGCTGCGCGGCATCTCGGATCAGATAAATGTCATCGAACGTGCGTTCGCCGCTGCCGAACGCGTATTCCAGATCCTCTCTACCCAGGAAGAATTCCAGAAGGACGAAACTCACGTGCTGGAGAAATTCGGACAGGCGATAATCTTCAAAAACCTTAGCTTCTTTTACGAAGATAAGAACTGGGTGCTCAAAGACCTGAATTTTCAGATCAAGAAGGGCGAACGCATCGCACTCGTCGGCGAGACAGGCGGAGGCAAGACATCAATCATTTCTCTTTTGCTCAAGTATTACTCTCCCCAGGATGGAGACATACTGATCGACGGTACACCAATCGCCCGTATCGACCGTCACTCGCTCCGTTCAAGGATCGGCTTTGTGCCCCAGGATGTCATCCTCTTCCCCGGTACGATACTGGATAATCTCCGGCTCTTCGATGCAACCATATCCGATGATAGAATTCATACCGCGGCAAAACGTGCCAAGATCCATCAACGCCTGCTCGAACTGCCGCAGGGGTACGCGACCAATATCATCGAGCAAGGCATCAACCTGTCATTTGGTGAAAGACAGCTCATATCCTACACCCGGGCACTGGTCTTCGACCCGGAGATATTGATCCTCGACGAGGCGACGTCATCGGTCGACCCGCAAAGCGAGCGTCTTGTCCAGCAAGGGCTCAAGGAATTACTCAAGGGGCGGACCGCAATAATCATCGCGCACCGCCTCACGACGACACGCCTAGCCGACCGGGTAATGGTAATTCACAAGGGTAGACTCGTCGAGGATGGCAATCATTCAGACCTGCTGCGCGAGAGAGGACATTATTACAAAATGTATCGGCTTCAATACCTGAGCGGGGTACAATGAGATCTGTTATCTACTTCTGGAAACGACATAAGCTCTGGCTTTCATTTCTGGTCGCATTTTCGTTCATCAATACCGTTATCGGGCTTATCTTCCCGTATCTATTAAAGGATGTCATCGACGGAATAAAACTGAACTTCGCCCGTCAGGACCTCGTCAGATTTGTTTTAATAATCGGTGGGATAGGATTCGTACGCGCCGTTTTCAACTCGCTCCTTCCCTACAGCCGTGGACGCAGCAACGAGATGTATCTCATCGACGAACGCACAAATTTATTCTCTAAATTACTGCGTAAGGGTCATTCGTTCCTCGGCCGTTTCCCGGCCGGTGACATCTTGCAGCGCGTCGACCACGACCTCAACGAACTCGCCTGGTTTTCCTGCTCCGGCATATTCCGACCCATCGAGGGTATATTTACTCTGGTTATCGCACTATTCTTTCTTATCAGGATCAACCCGCTGCTCACCCTCATCTCGGCATTGCCGATCAGCATTGCCGCGGTCGGATGGCTCAAGATAAGTCCCGTCATGTACAAGTACTACTATGCCTGGCGTGAATCCATATCGCGTACCAACAACCATTTGCAGTCAAGTTTCAGCGGCATAAAACTCGTGAAATCCTACACGACCGAGGACAAGACCGGTCTTCGCTTCAATGATATGCTCGCGGGGAGGGTCGGCGCGTCGGTAAAGGTCATCAGACTGGAAGCGTTGATCCACACGCTCTTCACTGCTATCGAAGAAATGGGTGTGATCCTGGTACTCCTATTCGGTGGATTCTTCATAATCCGCGGGAACCTTACGATCGGTGAATTTGTCGCCTTCAATGCTTATATTATTCTGCTTCTCGACCCGATGCTCAGGATCGGCAACTACTTCGTATCCAAAAAACGCGCGCAGGTCCAGAGCGAGCGCATCGAAGAGATCAAGAACTTTCCGGTCGATGTTGCCGATGAGGGACAGGTGAAGGAAGCAGACCACCGCGGCATTGCCCTGGAAAACGTCTCTTTCAGATACGCGCGAGAAGGTCCGCTCATTCTCGATGGGATCAATATTAAGATCAAACCCGGTCAGAAGATCGGACTTGCCGGCACGGTAGGGTCTGGTAAAACAACACTGCTTCAGGTATTGATGCGCGTCGCCGACCCGACCAAAGGACGAGTTAAATTGAACGGCACGGACATGCGCGACATCAGGCTTTCGGAATTGCGATCGCTATTCGGTTACATACCGCAGGAGCCGTCCCTATTTTCAGAGAGTATTTATAACAATATCACCTTTGGCCGCAAGATCGACACACCCATGGTCAACAGCGCGATAAAACTCGCTCAACTCGAAGGTTTTGTGCGCGGCGCACCAAAGGGACTGGACGAACTCATCGGCGAACGGGGTCTTCGCATCTCCGGCGGCGAGAAGCAGCGTGTTGCAATCGCGCGCGCCGTGCTCGGCAAGCCCAAGATAGTGGTGCTCGACGACGCGACCTCGAACCTCGACGCGGACACGGAAAAAGAATTGATCAAACACTTATCAAAGACGCCGGACACGACCATAATCATAATATCGCACCGGCTGTCGGTACTTTCGATATGCGACTTTATCTATGTTCTGGACAAAGGGAAGATAGTTGAGCAGGGCACGCACGAAGAACTGCTCAAGAACCAGGGATTATACTGGAAACTCTACCAGCACCAGATCATGGAAGAAGAGTTGATGAAGGACTGAAACAACAAAGGTTAGGGGTCAGGGTAACGAAGCCCGTATCGACTAAAAAGGTTGCGGTTACGTATTGTGACATCATGTGTCATTGAAAACAGATGGGGTCAGATCTGACCCC
>CP070802.1:2055905-2065434 GCA_020343595.1 Caldifarciminota bacterium
TCGTTAATTGCGTTATTATCGTTAATACCGTTTCTTAACTTCCGTTGTTCTCATCTTCTTAAGTTCCGTCGTTCTGAGTTTCCGAAGTTCTGCCGTTCCCAGCTTCCGAAGTTCCGTCGTTCCCATCCTCCCAACTTCTTGAGTGCCGTTGTGATCAGAAGTCTCTTCGTTCCAGGGATCTGATTCCGATCCGCAGCGGCATGACTATCGTGAAGGTGCTGAAAAGCACAAATAGGGTAAATCCGGCATAGACAAGCAGATGGTTCACCGGCATGTCCATAAATTTATGTGAAAGATAGTTGTAGGCAGGTGCTGCCAGGATCACTATTGACGCACCGACATAGGCGATGCTCATCAGTGCCGCGATGATGCCGCCGCTGCCAGCCGCGATACGTGATGGATTGTCCTCGTTAAAGTGTGGGAATCTACTGCCTAGTCCGAGGTTTATTGAAACAAGCGAGGCGGCCACAAAGAGCCCAATTACGGGCATCAGTAGATAGACACCTCGTCCGACTTTGATAAAGAGATTTGCCGAAAGAAGCAAGACCTCCATGATGATAACTGCGGTAATGAGATTGAATATGTATTTGACGAGAAGAACCTTCCTGAAGGAAAGGGGTGAGGAGCCGATGAACCATATTCCGGCTCGCTCGAGGCTGACCGTAGGGAAGATGAACCGGACGCCCAGTGTGGCAAGGACAAAGCTGATGTATGCGAAATTGGCAAAAGCAACGATGGTTCGCCAGAGCGGAAAGAAGAAATAGATCGGGGTTCTGCGCAAAGAGAATATATATACGACGAGCAGGATGAGAAAGACCGAAAGTTGTACCCATTGAGTCGGCTCGCGTACGAATATGAGCAAGTCCTTGAATAAGATGGTCTTTGCAGCATTCCTTTGTGGATGATAGAGGAATGACTTACGCCTTACCTTCTTATTGGAATGCTCGCCGGTCGAGAGCCATGATCGTACATAGCATACTTTGGCGATGATGAAGGATATCAGGAGCGTGCTGAGCGTCACGAAGAATAGCAGCAGAAAATTGAACGTGGCGCTGGATGCTGCGCCCTTGAAGCCCCGCAGGATATTGCTGAGCCACGTCGAAGGAATGTACACACCGCCGACCGTGGTCAGCTGGGCGGCAAAAAGAAGCAGACTCTGTTCATTTTCCGTTTCGAATATCTTTAGCAGTCCGGGATTGTTAACCTTGACGTATAGATAGGTCAGTCCCAGGATAAGGGCCAATGAGATCATAATGACTTCACGCGGGCCGAGTCTTGGGAGGATACGTATCAAGATGGCGATCAAGGCGGAAGCGATCGCCGCCGGAATGACCATATAGATGATGATACTGACGATCGACAGGGGATAATAAACGGGCGGTGCGCCGGTTTTGACCCCATAGGCAATGATAAGGGGAAACGCGATCGTGAGCGTTGCCCAGGAAGCATAAAGGCAGTTCTCGAGAAGTTTTGCCAGGTAAATCGAGGTGGGCGGTACTGGTAGGGAGAAGAGGAAATCGAGTTCTCGGCTGTTATAGAAAGTCGAAAACGATGTAATGACATTGCTGAACAGAAGCATGATAAAGAATACAAAAAGAGCCATTTCGATCAGTCGGTCGAGTAGCCCAGGACCAATGACTTCTACGTTCATTAGATAGCCAAAGACCCTGATGAAAATGTAGTAAGCGCCAAGCACGAAGCAGGCAATTACAAAAACGAATGATACGGCGCGGATCGCGCTCAAGGACTTAACAGCGGCAAGGAACATCTTTGCGCGGGCGCTGAGTATCAAAACCAAATCACGTATCATTTCGCGAACCTGTGCCTTTTACGTAACTCCTGGACATTTACGATACTTGTCCCGCATCTCTGCCTGGCGTCATACGTTGAATTTCGTGACGATGCGGTACTCGCAGATATGCCGGACGTTAGCATCATGGATTCAGGTGCGGGACGGGCATCGTTACCGTTTAACGCTGAACGATTCCGTTGTCATCAGACAACTTCAAATATATGTCTTCGATGTCTTTTTTACCGGATATCCTCGATAATTCTTCCATGTCACCGATGAATTTCAATTCGCCCCGGTTGATGATACCGATCTTGGTGGCGATCTCCCGGGCAAAGGAAAGTGTGTGTGTCGAAATGAAGAGGGTCTTCCCTTCGTCCTTGAGTTTGACGAAGATCTCGCGCACGGTCTTGCTCGTCTTCGGGTCAAGTCCGACCAGGGGCTCGTCAATCAGGACGAGATCCGGATTGTGCATAAGGAGTTGACACATGATCACTCGTTGCTTCATACCATGCGAGTAACTCTCGGACAGTTCGTCGATCCATGGGCCGATATCAAGAATGTCCATCAGTTCGGCAAGGCGCGTTTCGTAATCCGGGTTCCTTACATTATAGATACCGGCGACAAAATTAATGAATTCCCGTCCGGTCAACTTATTATATATGAAAGGTTCATCCGGTACGTACCCGATGAACGATTTGGCTTTGATCGGGTCTTCACTGAGATCGATCCCTTCGATCGTTATTTCTCCTTCGGTCGGTCGCAGCAAACCGGCGATCAATTTCAGCGTTGTTGTCTTACCGGCGCCGTTCGGTCCCAGGAGGACGAATATCTCACCCTGGTTCAGTTCCAGGTTCAGACTTTCAAGCGCCCAGACGTTATTGAACTTCTTCCTGAGGTTCTTGATGACTAGTCGGTTCATTCTGAGATAAGGACTATTCTTTGTATTCGAGAGTTTTTATCCTTAATTTGCCAACGACTTTCAGGACACCTGCCTGTTCGGCAATTTCACCCTCTTTCAGTTTCAGGTGTCCGACATCAGCGGGAAGTTGGTTAAAGGTCGGGTCGACCGGTACCCATTTCCCGAGCCAGACAGCGCACCAGGCATGGTAGTAGTAGGCAAAACCGTTCAGGTTTACCAAACCAACGTAGATCTTTGTCGGGATGCCGGCTGCCCGCGCCAGTGCCGTGAAAAGGATTGCATGCTCGTTGCAATCACCTTTTCTCATCTCCAGTACATCGAGCGCCGAAGGTAACGAGGCCGTGGGATTTTTTTCAAGAAGATTATAGACGCCAGAGGTGAGTTTTGCGGCGGCGGCGGCGGCGTTCTTCTCGTCGCCGATCATTCTCATGGCCGTGTTGATGATCTTCGGATCTGTACACTGTATGTAGGCAGACGGCTGCAGGAAGTCCTTGTTTTGATCGATCGGTATGGTGAGCTCGGGCAGGTCGTCTATCCCCGGTAGGGTTGAGGCAACCACGATCGGCATTTCGCTGAGGAGTTCCTGATAATCATCCTGCAGGTCCAGATCTTCGGTAGTGATGTCCTGCATTTCGATCTTGAGATATGTAAGATTCTTGGGGTCGGGTGTCGGCGGGTCGAGCTTTACCGAGAAGAAAGTAATGAGGTCGAACGCCTTGTCCGGTGATATCTCAGCCAGGGCCTGTTCTTTGGTCAGGGGTATGATCTCGAGCGCCATTGCCGGCGATGATTCTTTTATTAACTGGTATTCCTCGTCAAGCCAGAGTATCGATCCGATACCCATGAAATTGAGGTCGAACCTGGTGCCGGTCTTTGTTGTACCGAGCACATCGACCTGCTCCTGACCGCCCATCCTTATCCGCGCCGTGGACGATGACTGCGTGGTTGGGTCAAAATATGGTATCGCGATCTCGTCACCAGGCTTCAGGTTCTTGCTTTTTATTACTTCTTCGATCGCGTCGGGGAAGTATGGTTTTTCCTTGAGCTCAATGGTCTGCGCGTATTCCTTACCTTGTACGTATGAGGTTAACTTTAACTGCTGTCCGGTGATCTCTCCTTCGACACGCTGGTGACCGCCGTTACGGAGTTCCAGCGAGTAATCTTTCAGAGTATAATCTTTGTCCGTGTGCGCGAATACGTGGGTCGTCAGGGAACGGGTTTGATTCATCATTACGATGGTCATACGCGTAATGTTCTCGACCGTGAGCCCGGCATCGTCCTTCGATATCTTGGTAAAGGCGTAGCCGATCCGTTCTCCCTGAATGAAAATGCCTGCCCATTCTTCGCGGCTTTCGCCGGTTGATTGATGCGCCTCGGGCACGAACTCTGCGTTAGCAGGCCTTCTTATTTGCAGCAGCAAAACGACCGTGACGATCAAGACTGCCGCCACGACCAAATAGCCAAATATCTTTTTCATCATTGCTCCTTCTAGTTATTCCTTCGGCTATTATACCCAGTTGTGCTTGCGAGTCAAGGAGACTGCCTGGGGTCAGATCTTGACTATTGACAAAAAAGACGATATGGCTGTCGCCGTCGCAAGCAGCATACTACACATGTGGTTGAATTATCTACTGAAAAACTGATTTCCGATAATGTTGGGTAGAGATTGTGTTATCCTCGCTTTTGCGAAAATGTGATGGGAGCAATTTGTTGCGATCAATGTTCTTTCTGGAAGGCAGCCATAACGCTGACACTACGAAAAGTTTCAGTCGCTTTTGCGAAAAAGTGGGTGGGCTCTTAGATTGACACTCAGTTTTGTAGTATCTATACTGGGCAGCATGTTGTCGAAAGTACTGTCGTGTGCTACCTTCGGGATCGATGGGTATCTTGTAGATGTCGAAGTCGATATTTCTACCGGCCTGCCTGCCTTTACTACGGTTGGTCTTCCTGATAATGCGGTCAAAGAGTCAAAGGACCGGGTCTTTGCCGCGATAAAGAATGCGGGTTTCCGTTTTCCGGGCAAGAAGATCACGGTCAATCTTGCGCCGGCCGATATAAAAAAAGAAGGTTCGAGTTTTGACCTGCCGATCGCGGTCGGCATACTCGCGGCATGTCAGAGCGTGCGCAGCGAGAGTTTGAAACGGTACACGATCTTTGGTGAATTGTCGCTGGATGGATCATTGCGGCCGATCAAGGGTGCAATATCTCTCTCACTTGCGACAGAGCAGAACCGCCTCGATGGCCTGATCCTGCCCAGGATGAATGCCCGCGAGGCAGCGATCGTTGAGGGCGTGAGCGTTTACGGTTTTGACAACCTCATCGAAGTGGTAGCATTCCTGAACGGCGAGATGGAAGTGCAGCCTACGACAGTTGATCGCGAAGAGATCTTCAATGCCGCGAGTCAGTATGCGGTCGATTTTGCCGAGGTCAAGGGGCAGCACCATGCCAAGCGCGCTCTGGAGATCGCCGCGGCTGGCGGCCACAACATCTTGATGATCGGACCACCCGGTACGGGGAAGACAATGCTCGCGCGTCGTATGGTGACGATACTGCCCCGTATGACCCTGGTGGAAGCGCTGGAGACGACGAAGATCCATTCGGTTGCAGGCATTCTTCAATCCGGCGATCCGCTGCTTGGCACGCGGCCCTTCCGCTCGCCCCATCACACGATATCAGATGCCGGTATAATCGGCGGCGGGCATGTACCGAAACCGGGCGAGGTATCGCTTGCGCACAACGGCGTGTTGTTCCTCGATGAAATGCCCGAGTTTCACAAGAACGTGCTGGAAGTTCTGCGTCAGCCGATCGAGGACGGTCAGGTGACGATCGGCCGCGCCAAAATAACCTTGACCTATCCAGCGCGCTTCATGCTCGCCGCGGCGATGAATCCATGCCCGTGCGGTTATTTTACCGATCCGTATCATGAGTGCCGCTGTACGCCGACCGCGATCCAGCGCTACCACGCGAAGATCTCAGGTCCGCTGCTCGACCGGATCGACATTCATATTGAGGTACCGGCGTTGAAATACGACGAGCTGAAATCGACCGCGCCCGGTGAATCATCGTTCGATATTCGTACCCGCGTTAATAAGGCACGCGAGGTCCAACTGCAGCGTTATGAAGATAGCCAGAACATCTACTGCAATGCGCATCTCGGGTCAAAAGACATCAGAAAGCACTGCACGATCGATAGTGAATCGCAATCCTTACTCAAAACTGCGATCGAGCGTTTCGGTCTTTCGGCGCGCGCCTATGACAAGGTGCTGAAGGTCGCTCGCACCATTGCCGACCTGGAAAGCGAAGAGAAAATCAAGATCCACCACATCGCCGAAGCGATCCAGTATAGGAGTCTGGACAAGAACGTCTGGCAAAGGCTGTAAACGTACTCATGGGGTCAAATCTTCACAATTCACAATTCAGGATATCGTCATGTGCCTGACCAGATAATGGCTCGGCCACTACGGATACAATATCCAGGCGCCTTTTATCACGTGATGTGTAGGGGTAACGAACGTAGGAAGATATTCCTTGATGATGATGATCGGTATCGCTTTGTGAAATTGTTGGCAGAATCGGTAGCTATTTATAATGTAAAGCTCTATGCCTATGTTTTAATGAACAATCATTTTCATCTGGTCGTACAGACAGTACGGGCGAATCTGAGTGAGTTCATGCGCCGTTTTAACATCTCTTATACTGCTTGGTTCAATTTTCATCACCGTACCTGTGGGCATTTGTACCAGGGCCGTTATAAATCTTTGTTGGTTGATGCAGACAATTACTTGCTCGAACTATCTCGCTATGTTCATCTAAATCCAGTGAGATCAGAGAAAATGAGCAAATGTGAACACATTGAACGATGGCGCTATTTGAAAATGTATCCGTGGAGCAGTTTTGTCGGTTATCTAAGCGCGAAGCTATCAGTTAAATTCGTCGCATATGATCTTATCATAAACATGGTCGGCAATCGGCGTGCATATCAGCGGTTTCTGTTTGACGGCATTAGAGACGGCGTGAAGGACATTTTTGAAGACGTGCGGTTTCAGACAATATTGGGTGGTGATGCTTTTGTTACAATGGTAACAAATGAGTATCTTGAAAGAGGGTCGTTGCGCGAGCAGCCCATGTATCGTGACATGGTGGTGAGGGCGATTGCTCCATCTGAGGTAATTGCGTGTTGCGCTGAAGTCTTGAGTGTCGAGATCAGTAAAATCAAAGCGCGCTCCAGTTGTGGAGTCATACGTGGAATTGTGGCCGACATGTTGTATCGTTACAGTGGAATCAATCAACGCGAGATTGGCGAACTGCTCGGCGGAATAGAATATACAGCGGTTAACATGCTACGATGTCGTTTGCAGCAGAAGAGGCACGATCCGGTAATACAGAGTCAGTATGCGCGTGTGGAAAGAAAAATACGTCGACTTTGTGAATTGTGAAGATTTGACCCCATCGACCTAGCTACCTGCCGTCAATCCACGAGCACCATTTTTTTCTGGATGAAATCGTCGCCTGCCCTTAAGCAGTACAAATACACTCCTGGCGGAACATATCTTCCTCTGTCATCACATCCGTCCCAGATTATGGTGTGCTGAGACGCTGTACATGAGGCATTGATAAGTTCTTTTACCCGTGCGCCAGTTACATCATAGATGGTTAGATTGACGTTTGTCTGTGCAGTCAACCCGAAGCGTATCGATGTGCGGTCTGAAAAAGGATTTGGTGTGTTTTGTGACAAATAACATGGTGGGCTTAGTATGTCAGAGTCTTCTCGTTCTTCAATCGCCGTGATGCTTATCTGCTTGCACAGCGAATACTCAGACGTGTTCATGTTGACGTCGGTTACCGTCGCCGTCAACCATTCAATTGGTGGTGGCCCTAAATGTGTCACTGTGGACCAGTTGCCATGCGAGTCCGGCGTAACAGAAGTCAAATAGACATATCCTTCCCCAAATCCGGTTGAATCGCAGAGCGCAAAGAAAATTTCGACTACTGCATGTTCGGGATCTGTGTCGATTTCAATTATGCCATCCGCAATTATTGTTGCTGACATGGGCCACCATCCAATAGACATAGCGTTTAATATGATAGGGTAATTGACTTCCTGGTTTGCTCCAGTGTCGATATCATTGGTATCGTTGTAGGTCACACCATCTACACCAAGGTCAATACCCAGACCTTGATTGTTTCTTATATAGTTTTGTGATATCTTATTGCCATCAGCATTGGATGTTGTGGATGGATGTTCCCATATAGCAATACCGTTCTCGCCATTGGCATATATGGCGTTTTGTGAAATGGTGTTATTATAAGCGTACCCCTGGAAGTCAATACCACCGTAAACCCCGATACCAACACCATTCTTTTCATTATAATAATTTGCTGGATAATAGTCACCAATCGTATTATGGGTTATTGTATTACCAAATGTGGGTAGTTGAAGAAGAGAATCTCCGACGAGAGTGACTCCGTCATAGTCGTTGCAGACGATCAGGTTATCTTCGATCAGATTATTGTGCGTACCCTTGCCGATGTATGCCCCGCTCCGCAGATTTCCGTAGTCATCGTAGTTGTATCTCCAGCCGAGATAATTATTCCTGATTGTGTTGTAGGATATGTCACATATACTGTTGCCCTCTATCCTGACACCATCCGCGTAATTACAGCCAATCATATTGTATTCGATGACATTATGACATGCAGTGCCGGTATCTGCGGGTGATGCTGCTATATGTACGCCTGCCCATAACTCGTTCTGGTTCGTACCGTTGCCCATTGCTATACCCCATTCAAATTCCACTCCGATGTTGTTGGCAAAAATGGTATTCGAGTCTGTCCCTGTGATCGTGGGTTCAAGACGGATCGCATCCTGTTCAAAATTGTTGAAGACAATGCCTTGAACAATGTTATGTGATGAACGGATTACAATTCCGTGGGCAGGACCCGCACTACTGCCATCGAGTATGAGCGTCAGCCAGAGGGAAAGAGGATCCGTTTGGATGGAAGACAAAGGCTGCGAAGCACCATCGACCAATACCCCGCTTGTATCAGTGAGTGCGGGAAGTTCTGATTGGAGGGCAATTACGGCTTCCCAACCGGTGGGAATGGCGAAACTGATCGTATCAAAACCTGACGTATAATTTGCAGAATCGATAGCCGCCCTTAGACTTCCTGCACCGGTATCATTGCTATTAGTTACAATGAAGTTATCTGCCCGAAGGTTCCGAGTCAGCAGAAATACGGCGACCACGAGCATGAGAAATATGTGCATAAGGTTTTTACATACACTGAATTTCTTGGATGCCTTTCGGTGCTCTAAAAATGACGAAATCATATCTACCTCCCGTATACAGATTGGTTATTACATTATAAAGCAGCGACTTTGGATGTCAAGTTAGAAAGGGATAATAAACATTGAGGATTGGAGATTGATGTTAGTGATACAGCCGTTGCATTTGACTGAGAAGATTTACTATCTATCGACATATGGTATGCGATTTTGTCAAACTATAGATACCACAGTTCTGTAAGTTGTGAATATTCGGCCCCGAGTGCAGATTGTCATATCTACTAGGTCATTACGAGATCGCTGTAAGCGACCGCGGCAATCTTAACCCATCTATGATCTTCCAGTAAGCGAAGAGCATCGAGAAGTGGATCTAATATACTTGACTCCATGTCATATGTAAGGATTTGACCCCGCACGTCCCTTTGTGTCAGTCCCCGGTTCTAACGGGGAATCCAGCCCAGACACGTGACGAAGCCCATGTGTCGCTATTGCATGCGGCACAAGCGATAGAACTGTTAACAATCAAAAAAAA
>CP070802.1:2065534-2074900 GCA_020343595.1 Caldifarciminota bacterium
GCTGACACCCAAAAAATTCTCCCGCCGAATGTCAATCCCTACCTGCAGCAACCGGGTTTTACGGAGATTCATGAAATGATCCAGAGTGAGCGCATACGCCATTTGAATGAGAAACCGGTAATTGCTGAAAAGAAGTATGTCCTGTACTGGATGCAGCAAGCCCAACGCTATGAATATAACCATGCCCTCGAATATGCGATCGAACAAGCAAACAAGCTGAACAAACCTCTTGTCGTCGGTTTTGGGCTCACTGATCGATATCCTGAAGCGAACGAACGTCACTACTATTTCATGCTCCAAGGGCTACAAGAAACAGTTCGAGCACTCACCAAACGCGGGATAAGAACGGTCGTTCAGCAGGGTTCTCCCGAACTGGTAGCTGTAGAATTATCAAGGGAGGCTTGTCTTGTCATAGCCGATCGTGGATACCTTGGATTCCAGCAAAAGTGGCGCAGTCATGTTGCCGAAAAAACACCATGCCTCGTGATACAGGTCGAAACAGACGTCGTGGTACCAATTAGTGTAGCATCAACGCATGAAGAGTATTCGGCCGCGACCATACGCAGGAAAATCCACGTAAACCTGGATGCGTATTTGATCCCGATCCGAAAAATAAGAGTCAGGAATCGAACGCTGAGGATAAAATTGAAAAGCCTTCCCCTCAGTAACATCGATAGAGTGTTGCATCGGCTGAAGATCGACCGGAGTGTCTCACGCGCTACAGAGTATCACGGTGGCACGAGCATGGCGAAGAGAACTTTGGGCGAATTCATCAAGAACAAATTGTCTCGCTTTGTTGTTGAACGTAACGATCCATCTAAACAAGTTCTTTCATCGATGAGCCCTTATCTGCATTTCGGGCAGATATCCCCCCTCTATATTGCACTGCAGGTCAAGGCAGCGCTTAGTCCTGGGACGGATGCTTATCTTGAAGAACTTATCGTAAGACGGGAATTAGCCATGAACTATGTATATTACAACCGAAATTACGGTTCATTCAACGGTCTTCCCGAATGGGCACAGCGAACCTTGAAGGCACACCATCGAGATATTCGCCCATACACATACAGACTGTCTGAATTCGAACAAGCACAGACCCATGATGTATACTGGAACGCTGCACAGAGGGAGATGACCAAATATGGGAAGATGCACGGATACATGAGAATGTACTGGGGCAAGAAGATCATCGAATGGACGCGAGACCCGGTACAAGCTTTTGAAATTGCTCTTTATCTGAACAACAAGTATGAAATTGACGGACGCGATGCCAACGGCTACGCGGGTGTAGCTTGGTGCTTTGGCAAACATGATCGTCCCTGGGCCCAGCGCAAGATATTCGGCAATGTGCGCTACATGAACGCAAACGGGCTGAAGCGAAAATTTCCTATTGAGAATTACGTGAACAGAATATTAAAGGGCGATTGAGATTAGGAAAGTCTGTTCTTGCTAAATTCGTTAATAAATACGTTGACCAACCTCGTATCGAACTGCGTACCGCAGTGCCGTTTCAGCTCTCGGAGTGCGGTGCGGGCACTTTTGCGCTTGCGGTAGGGGCGGTCGGTGGTCATCGCATCGAATGCATCGGCGATGCATATGATACGAGCCACCAGCGGTATCTTCTTTCCTTTTAGTCCATCCGGATATCCAGAGCCATCCATTCGTTCATGGTGATGTAGTATATTTTTCATCAATTTCCTCAACAGCTCAATCGGTTCGACTATCGCCGCACTGAATTCCGGATGGCGCTCCATATATTTCTGTTCGCGACGCGTCAGGCGGCCGGGTTTGCCAAGAATCTTGTCCGGTATACCGATCTTGCCAACATCATGCAGGATCGCGGATATCTCTATCTCTTTCAGCTTATCCTTGTTGCGCGTAACGGCGCGTCCGATATGCAATGCATATTCAACTACTCTACCTGAATGACCACGTGTATACGGATCCTTCGCATCAACCGCTTCAACTATCGCACGAATCGATGAGAGGAATAGCCGGTCCAGATCACTATATAGCGAGGCATTTTCAACGGCAATCGCGATCTGGTTCCCGAGTGCAGCGAAAAGATCGAGGTCTCCCTTGTCGAATTTCCTGCCGCCCTTCTTGTTAAGGACTTCGGCGACACCTATCACCTTACCCTTTGCGATCAAAGGTACTGCCACTATTGAGCGTGTTACCCATTTGGTCTTTTCGTCCACGCCACGGAACCACCTGCGATCCTTCCGAACATCGGGAACGAGCAACGGCTTACCGTGCTCGGCTACCCAGCCCACAATACCCTTACCCATGGGTACCCGGATCTCTTTTGCCTCTTTGCCTTTTTCACCACGAGCAGTTATGAAATAAAGATCTCGACGCTTTTCATCAATCCGAAAAACCGATGAAGCCTCAGCTCCCATGACCTCTTCTGCTTTCTGCATGACCGTATCGAGTAGATCGTCGATATCAAGTATGCCTGAAAACACCATCGACGTATCGATCAACGTCTCGAGACGCTTTATTTTATGTCTCAGTTCAGATACTTTTGATCTCATATTTTCTTTCTCCGGCACCGAATCGCTCAGCAAAATGCAATTGCTCGGTGGCGTCAACTTCAGGATGAAGATTATCGATAGCATCTTTAATCAAGTCGTAGCATGCCTGGTCAATGCTGACCGGATCTTGAGACGCAAGAACACCTACATCAGATGCAATCATCGGTTCGTTGGTGTGAAAACAATCGCAATTTGGTGAAATATTCATCAGAAAATTCAGATAAAATACCTTCTTGTTTTTCACAGCACTCGCTGCGTATCTGGCAATACCTCTTTGGATATCCGACGATACTGCATCCCACGAGAATTTTATCGCTCCCTCCGGACATACTGACATGCAGCCTGCGCATCCCGTACAAGTCCTCTTCTCGATCTTGATCCTTTCGCCGTTCTTGACAATGGCATTGTGTATGCAGTATTCAAAACAAGTGAGACACTGAGTGCAACGAGAGTCATCAATGTATGGTTTCGACTTCGAGTGCATCTCCAATTTTCCACCCTTTGCACTGCAGCCCATGCCGAGATTCTTCAAAGCTCCGCCAAAACCGCAATTGAGGTGCCCCTTAAAATGCGAAACACAGAACATATAATCAACATGTCCAAAAAGACTGGCGACCTTTGCTCCATCAATATCAACATACTCATCACCGTAGAGACCATCAGCGATGATCATGGGTGAAAAATCAAAACCATGCTCACGGGCAAGAGCTATGTGCAGGTCAGCTCTGAACCGCCGCCCTGCGTATAGCGTCGTGGTGTCTGTCAGGAATGCCCTGCCGCCGGCTTCTCCGATCAGATCCACGAGACGATTAACATACCGTGGGTTGACGTAGTTGACATTACCGGACTCACCAACGTGCAATTTGACTGCGGCCGGGGATTTCTTCTGGACCACCTTCATCCCCCCTGCCATGTCAACGAAACGGTCAAACACCTTGAGGACATCCTCATTATACTTCTTCCGTAAATCCATCAGATATACAGTCGCCATTGCTAAATATTACACACAAATCCAAAAAAATCAAGATATTCAATCGGTTTAATGCCCCTCTTCCGTACAACCATAATGTGAACAATCATTGACAAAATATGATTTATAATTAGAATTCGATGTGGGCGGTCTCGGCACAATCATATCGTTGGTCCTACTCGTTACAGCGATCGGTATCCTCGTCTTCATCGCTCGCGAGTTGGATTCGACGAAAAAAAGAAAGCTTTCCGGCATCATTCTCGTGCTCCTCTCGCTTCTCTTCCTCCTCGCGCAGGTCTCATTCCTCATGTATCCGAATGAACGCTACAAGAACTGGTGCGGGCTTTTTGGTCATTATTCCTCTTATGCTCTGTTCTGGCTCATGGGATTATACATCTTCATCATACCTGCCTTGTTTGGCTATGCCGGTTATGTCCTGATCTCAGACGACAAGAAGAAAATAGGCAGCCGTTTGCTCTTCTTCATTCCAATTGGTTTCATCGCATGCGCCCTCCTGGCAATGTTTCTCGTGATAGATGTCAACGGCATGCGGAGCGGCGGTGTCCTTGGATTTCTTATCAGCAATTTTCTCGCAGATTACTTCGGTCAGGTAGGTACTTACATCATCTTGGGTTTCAGCATCGTAGTTGTCGTCTTGATGCTGGTCAAAGAGAAAGTCTTCCCGAAGATAAAGGTGGTCAAACCTGCAGATGAGGCCATCAAACCGCCTAAGAAGAAGAAAAAGAAAGAACAAGAACCGAAGCCACAGCAGCCGCCGGCAGCAAAAGCCGGAACAAAACCCGCACGGCAGATCGATTTCAAAGAAGAATTCTTGAACATAATGCAGGTTCCGACCCAGAAATACGGTGTGGATACGGCACATTTGCAAAAAGAATCTGAGATCCTCAAAAAACGCCTGGCCGAATTCGATGTCACTGGCGAGGTTGTCGCAGTAGAATCGGGTCCGGTAATATCACGATTTGAATTTCAACCTGACCCTGGTATAAAAGTCAACCGTATTGCAAATCTCGACAATGACCTTGCACTCGCCCTCAAAGCTACACGGATCCGGGTCGTTGCACCGATCCCGGGAAAGTCAGCGGTCGGTATTGAAGTCCCGAATAAAGAGAGGAGTCTTGTCTATCTGAAGAACGGTCTGGTGATCGACGAATTTGAGAACCATCCTTCACCACTTGCTATCGTTCTTGGTGAAGACATTACGGGGCAGCCGGTCTGTGAGGATATTGCGGTTATGCCGCATATGCTCATCGCCGGGACAACCGGTTCCGGAAAGAGTGTCTGCATAAACACCCTGATCGCCAGCATTCTGTATCACTCAAAACCGGAGGACGTGAGATTCCTGATGATCGACCCCAAGCGCCTCGAGCTTCCAATGTATAACGCTATACCACACCTGCTGCGCCGGGCAATAACCGAACCAAAGGCAGCGGTCGGTGAATTAGAAAAGCTGGTTGCGGTGATGGAAATGCGTTACCGCCATTTTGCTCGCGAAGGAGTGCGTGACATAGACGGCTACAACGAGAAGATGCGGAAGAAGGGCGGCAAGAACAAACCTTACATCGTGGTGGTGGTTGACGAACTCGCCGATCTAATGCTCACTGCACCGAGCGAGATCGAGGAGAACATAACACGTCTCGCCCAGATGTCCAGAGCAGTCGGTATCCATCTTGTCCTGGCAACACAAAGACCGTCGGTTGATGTCATTACCGGACTCATCAAAGCGAACTTTCCATGCCGCATTGCCTTCCAGGTCGCTTCAAAGACAGACTCGCGGACCATCCTCGACATGAATGGAGCTGAATCGCTCCTGGGACGCGGGGATATGCTATTCCTGCCGCCGGGCAAGGGAACGCCGGTGCGGTTGCATGGTGCGTATATCGCTGCCGACGAAGTCAGCGGCATCGGTCGACTCATTGCACGCATGTATTTGCGCGAACTGCTCCAGGACGTCGATTGTGATCTCGAGGAGACTGTGGACACCATCGTCGATGAAGAACTCTGGACGATATTCACAGACACGAATGACGTGGCCTTCGACGAAAAACGCCGCGCACTTTCAAATATCCTTGCGGTCGAGAAAATCGATGAAATCATAGATGCCGGCTACTACCCGAAGCTTCCCGAGACAGAAGTCGAAGAAGTTGTGGAGGAAATAGAAACCGACATCACGGTTGACACGCTATTTGAAGAGGCCGCGCGGCTCGTGTTCAGACATCAGGTCGCGTCTGTATCGCTCCTTCAGCGCAGGCTGAACCTCGGTTATGCCAGAGCCGGCCGCATAGTTGATCAGCTCGAAGCTGCCGGCATAGTCGAACCATTTCAGGGAAGCAAATCAAGGAAAGTACTTGTTGAACGGGAAGACGAATTGAATGAGATAATAAAGAAATATACTACAAATTGATCAATCAACCACAATAAGTTTCGCGGCCAGACCGTCCCCTATGCCAGTCATCTTGACAAAATATGTACCTGCGGGTACTGATCGCCCCTGCCCGTCCTTCAGATCCCACGGTACAACAAAATCACCTGCCCCATTCACCCTTAGCAATTCGCGGACCAAATTGCCATTGCGATCATATATAACGACGCGCCTGTGACCACGGCCCGAGGTCAAAACATGCACGGAAAAACGCGTATCGCTGATCGATGGTGTGACCGTAATCCTAGAACCGGTACCTTCCGGACGAACATCGCCCGTTTGAATCCCCGTTCCGTCGGATATCGTGAAGGCGGCCGCAGTTGTACATATGAAGGTATCAATCGATGTTGAAGCAGTATAGCGGATATAGCAAGTGGGTGAGTTGATGCCGCTCGGCACTGAGAACTGATAACGACCATTGTCAGGAACGCTGTCCGTGATGGTTGTCCAGGGACCGGACAGGCCGCTGATGGACAGTTCAAGCTTCATGTGAGAGGCATGCCCCGCTGGAACAGCGCAGGTCCACTTGATAAAGCGCACCGACCCGGTCCTGAAAACCTCACCACCCCGCGGGTAGACAGGGAACACAAAGAGACTATCAACAGCCGACGTCTCTTTGAAGAATCTTAAATGATTGATCGCACTCCACGTATCACCCTCTTCGGCGACAACTGCAATATCCGGGTACCCGTTGTGATCAGCATCAGCGCCAACGCGAAACGCTCCATAGTCACCCGGCGCTGGAGTTGTAAAAATCGCATCTGCTGCCCAGTATCCCGTACCATCGCCCAACCACACTCGTGTCGTTCCCGAACCAAAGGCGATAACATCCAAAAACCCGTCGATATTCATATCACACAATTGCGTAACTTGATACGAACCTGTAGCAGGCAGCAAACCAGACATATCTGTCCACGTACTGTTACCCTCCCATGTCCAGACTTCGATGCCGCCTCCGGTGTTGCAGAAGGCAAGGTCCTGGTCGCCATCATTGTCGACATCCCCCAGCGAAGGTCCTTTCCTACCAACCAAACTTCCCGCAGGCAAGTTGCCATCAGCGATCGCGAAACTACCACCGCCATCACCGAGATACACCGTACCATATTCATGCGCGACCGCAAAATCAGCATTACCATCGGCATTCACGTCACCAAAGCAGAAATCCATCGTTGAATTTCCGCCCAAAAATCCAAAACATTGTATCCATGTACCATCCCCGTTGTTCGTAAAGACGTGTACGCCATCGCCAGCACCGAAGGAGTTGGCACCGAGATCAAGCAATCCGTCGTTGTTGACGTCGGCAAGATCGGTACAGAACATCCCCCATTGGTTTGTGTTCCCAGTCGAGATACCGTCATCCCAAGGCTGCCAGTTCTGCCCGGTACCATCACCCAATGCGGCTTCGAGGATCGAATCACCAAAATCATTGCCTGAATAGTTATGGTGCATCCCATATCCAATATCCATGAAACCATCATTGTTCAGATCTCCGGCTGCAATACCTCCATATCCAAAGTTACCATTCTGATACACCTCCCAATTACCCGCACCATCGCCGAACCAAACCATGACACCATGTTCCTGGGTATTTACGTACGGTGACCCATGGTCGCCAATCGAAATGATATCGATGTTACCATCCGCATTAACGTCAACGAATTCAACCTCGGTCCTGCCACCCTCTAATTGGGGATTCTGGAGGCCACTTGAAGATTCTATATATTCAAGGGCATAAAGCAGAATGCTAAGGAGCAACAAAACCAATACTGTCCAACGGACATTTTTCACTGTATCTCCTTTGACACTGGATATTGTATCCCGCACTCAAAACTGGTCAATACCATTTGCGAAATAGCCGCCCCAACTCTGGCTCAAAACGGCAACACCCTTACGAGTACAGTCAAGAGATAACCGCTGAAGGCATATAGCATCAGAAAATAGAATATCTCGCGTGTCTTCCTCACGGCAACCGTATACACAAATGTGCATGCCGCGCAGAAAATGGCGCCGGGAATAGACTGGGGTATGAAAATGGCATATGGCAAATAACTACAACTCACGAAGAGAGCAATGGGGACCCTACCCAGCAGCCGTGTCGGGTCGTACAGCAGAACGGGCAAGGTCACCACTCCATTGATTCTATCACCTTCCACGTGGGCGATATCCTTAGCCACGAAACCGAGCGTGATACCGACCAAGGTGGGGATCAGCAACTTGCCGGGGATGGCGGTGAAGGCGCGACCACCATAGGTCACTGAGAAACCTAACCCGATGCACAGACAGACCGCAACAGCGATAACGAAAGTAGAAACCAAAGGAATCTCTTTCAATCGCACCGGTGGCATTGAATAAACAACACCCAATAGAAGATATGCAGAAAGAATAAGAAACGCCTGGAAGTTGATGATCACTGCGCAGCACAGACCGAGGGTGAGAAGATAAGCAAAGAGAACATACTGGTACTTGCGGGCGATGCCCATCAGAGCGAGATTCCTCTTACCTGTCTCGCGGTCGATTTCTGTATCGAAGAAATCGTTGAATACCTGAAGGCTCAAAAAACCAAAAGCAATACTCATGAACATCACCACAATGCCCAAATAGTCGAAAATGCCTTTTTCCAGCGCCACCCCTTGCTGTCGCAAAGAAACCACAAATCCGAACACCACCACGCCACCATAGAAAAGAACACGCTCCAAACGTAAGGCCTTAAGGAATAATGTGGCGGATTCCCTGTTGAGAGAAAAAAGATAGGCAAATGCGAGTATCGAGAAAATCAAGGCGTAAATCGCACAATACTTCTGTGTATCTGTATATAGAATGCCGCCCGGGATGTAAACGGATTCGGGACGGTTGAGCGCTAGCATTGTTGTGAACCCGCCGAACACTATAATTACAACAAGACAAGAAAGAGACGTGAATGTAGAACGTAAGATCTTATTTGTCTTCAGAAAAGCATAAATGCCGATGAGGATGGATACAGAGCCGGCGATGACCCGCTGACCTGGTGATACGCCGAGTTCGGCGAGCGAGACAAAAGGATTCGGAAAATGTATGAAATACGGCCCGCTGCGGAGTGGATAGGTGATAGTATACCCTCCACCCACAAAGAAGTCGATCAAAGGTACGAATAATATCAGAACGAGCCCGATGCTGGCAGTTTTGGTAACATTTCTGACTGATTCATTCAGCACTAGCGATATGATCAACACCAGGATAAGAAACAAACTGAAGTAGAAGAGCGGGAAATGTATGAAATATGAAAGCAGCATCCTGTAGGAGAATCCAGAAAATCCGACGCTGTGATATGATTCAAATATCCCCTCAAAGAAAACCCGTAAGAAAATCCAGCAACCAACCAAGAAACTGGCACGCCCGAGGGAGTGACTCTCTGCCCTCTTTATGAAACGTAGTATTGTTTCCAT
>CP070802.1:2075000-2083876 GCA_020343595.1 Caldifarciminota bacterium
CGTCCCGCACCTTTCGGGGTATATGAGATTTTTCATTGTGCAAGAATTATGTACTACGTGTACCTTCTAAGGAAGCGCAAAGATAACGAAATCTATGTTGGCTATTCTAACAATCTCAAGAGGCGGTTTAGTGAACACAATCGCGGAGGAAGAGTTTGGGAGCTTATATATTATGAGGCATACAAGGCGCGGAAGGATGCAATATTGAGAGAGAAGAGATTGAAACAATACGGCAAAGCGTTGGGTCAATTGAAAAGACGGCTATTTCACAGCCTTGTTATACCCCGAAAGGTGCGGGACGCTTCGCTCGAGGTGATTCCCCGGAACATATTCCGGGACACTCAAATTTGCAGCCACAGGGAGTGTGTGTGGCTCATGACTCGATAGAGATTAGTGATCTCCCTTGTGGGCAAATTTGGGAACAGAGATAAAAGGAACGGTATATAACATGACAAAAGATGTAAGGGTTAGAATAGCGCCAAGCCCCACAGGTTTTTTCCACGTGGGCAGCGCTCGCACCGCATTGTACAATTGGCTTTTTGCCCGACACCATGGAGGTAAATTCATTTTAAGGGTAGAGGATACCGATGTTGTCCGCTCCTCAGAAGAAATGATCAGCGTAATTCTTGATGGATTGAAGTGGCTGGGTATCGATTGGGACGAGGGTCCTTTTTTCCAATCAAAAAGAGTACAGATTTATGAAAAATACGTGAAGTCATTACTCGACGCTGGCAAGGCCTATTATTGTTATTGTGATTCTGAGGATCTTGAACGGGAGAAGCAGGCTGCCTACAAACGCAAGGAAGACTGGCAGTATGACCGGAGGTGCCTGCGACTCTCTCCAGGCGAACGTGCCGAGAAGGAGAAGCAGGGGAGACCAAAGGTTGTTCGTTTTTTGGTTCCCGACGAACAAGTATCGTACTACGATATCGTCCATCATGAGATAAAACGTGAAGCCAGGGATATTGAGGACCTGGTGATCATGCGTTCGAACGGCATCCCGACCTACAATCTGGCTTGTGTTGTTGACGACTATGAAATGAGTATTACTCATGTCATCCGCGCGGTGGACCACATAACGAATACACCGAAACAGATATTGCTCTATAATGCTCTGGGATTGGCGCTCCCGGAATTTGCGCACTTGCCGCTCATTCTCGGCGACGATAAAAGCAAATTGTCAAAGCGGCATGGTGCGGCATCTCTTATGAGCTATGGAGAGAGGGGCTACATCCCTGGTGCTGTGTTGAACTATCTCGCGCTGCTTGGGTGGTCACCCGGCGATGACAGGGAAGTTATGACCACCGATGATATTATCAAATCCTTTAGCCTCGATCGAGTAAACCCGTCAAATGCTATCTTCGATGAGCAAAAGCTGGAATGGATGAATGGTCAATACATTTATGCTTTGTCCGATGACGAATTATGCGAGCACTTGCGCCCGGTCATTCTCGAATCTGGATTCTTGAATGCGGATGAAATTGCAGAGAAGAGCGAATATCTGACAAAGATCTGTGGATTGGTGAAAAAACGTTTGAAAACGCTCGTGGATTTTACGGAAGCGGCAGGGTATTTCTTTATTGATGATTTTGAATTTGAGAAAGAAGGTCTGAATAAACACTATAACAGTGAAACAATTACATTATTAAATCATTTCCTTCCATGCTTGGAGAAGATCGAAAGATACACTGCTCAGGAGATCGAAGATGGTGTTCGAGATTTTGCAAATAACAATAAGATCAAAGCACGGCAAGTAATCCACCCGTTGCGTTTTTCTATTACCGGAAAACAGGGTGGCCCCGGTCTTTTTGAGATTATGGAGACGATAGGTAAGGAGAAATGCCTGATGCGCGTAAGGAGGTTTATTGATGGGTTCAAAGGACAAGAAGAAAAGAAAAAGTAAGAAAGAGACAAAGAAGAAAGAGATAAAGGAAGAACCAGTAACTGCTTTCTTGAGTTTCCCGGCTTTTCTGACAATTGTCACGTCCTCAGTTGAGGTTTTCAGAAAGGAAACGATCGGCTATCTCGTGGGATTCAAGGGTGAGAACAAGTACATGGTTGAATATGCGATTCCCTACCAGACAGCGGAGAAAGGTTATATACATGCTTCTGTCGATATGGAGAGAGTCACTCGGATCAACGATATTCTAAGTAGCATCTCTGAAGGGCAGGGACTTGAATTCGTCGGTGATTTTCATTCTCATACCGCTTTTGGTAAGAGCCCGGCAACGGTGGTGCCATCTGATACTGATCTGATGTCAACTATACCGGGCGAATTGAACATAATCTGTGCAGTGAATATGAAGAAACGATCGGTGCGGTGGTATGAGAGTGATCGGGGCATTTTAGTAGGAACGATAGGTGAATATCGTATTGAAATCGGTGGATACTATGTCGAGCAAGCGACCATCGGGCGGCAGTACCAGCGGGTTTTTATTAAGTGCCCGGCAGTGACTGGTATTGTTGAGGAAAAAGAATGAGATGCCGATAATAGGTATTGGCATAGATATCGTAGAAGTGGATAGAATCAGATCAGCCGTGCATAAGAGAAAGAATTTCCTGAAAAGAATATACACACCAGAAGAAATAAAGACAAACCCAAAAGGTGAATTCCGATATCAGGAACTTGCCGGCAGGTTTGCGGTGAAGGAAGCATTTTTCAAAGCAATAAAGAGTGGATGGCGCCGTGGAGTTACCTTCAATGATGTCATCGTGCTCAATGAACCCTCGGGAGCGCCGTATATACGATTGACCGGCAGAGCGAAGGAGATTACCGAGTCACTGGGCGTCAATAGTATTTTTGTAAGCATAAGCCATACGACCGAATTGGCAACTGGCATTGTGATAATCGCCAATCAGTAGGACCGGGAGGTCGAATGAAAGATATCATTTTTGTGTTTGATGGGCAGGGTGCGTTCCGTCCAGGTGTTGGTAAGGAGCTCTGTGCAAAATACCCGAGAGCAAGAGAAGTCGTGGATGAAAGCAGCAAGATCCTTGGATATGATCTAACAGAATACCTCTGGGGTGAAAAGTCGGAGACTACTGCAGGTCGTACAAGTATTGCGCAACCAGCAATCAGCACGGTCTCCCTGGCTTACGCCGAGGTGTTAAGGGATCTAGGTGTGGAAGGAAAGGTATCGTTGGGGCACAGTCTCGGCGAGGCAACGGCCATCGTTTACACTGGCATTGTGGGTTTTGGTGATGGGATAAAAATGATAATGAAGCGCGGTGAGGTCATGGAGGCTGGCGGGGGACAGGGTACGATGATGGCGGTCTTGAACATCGACATCGAGGTTCTGGAGGATATCTGCCAGCAGGCCACGAAGGAGGTTTCAGAGCCGGTTGTTGTGGCTAACATTAACGCGCCGAATCAGATCGTAGTATCTGGTTCCAAGACAGCGATAAAGAGAGTCGCGCAGCGCGCAGCGGAAAAAAGCGGACGAGCAATTCCTCTGAACGTAGGTGGAGCATGGCATAGCCCTTTTCTGGAAGATGCTGCGGTTGAATTCACCACGTTCCTGGATGGTATTGAGTTCAGCAAACCGCGAAGGCAGTTCTACTCGGTTGTGGATCAGATAATTCTTGAGGAACCGGTTCAAATCAAAGAATCTTTGAAGAAGCAGATGCTATCTCGTGTAAACTGGATTGATGCCATAAATAACCTCAAAGGAAAAGACATATTCTTCCTGGAGATCGGACCGAGCAAGATTCTTCGCGATCTGATAGCTCGGATCGACCAAAACAGCAGAGTCGATTCAGTCGCCCTTTATGGTGATCTGGGTGACCTGATAGCGAAGCTGTAAATCTTTTGTAAATATGAAGAGGAGAGTAATGACCAACACGATCAAGAAAATCCCTTTGCGGGACATGGATGTTTTTATTTCTATCATCGGCAACGCGTATCCTGGATTTGGTGTGGCAAGTGCCCAGGAACGCGGGAAGATGCGACAGAGGTTGGTTGCGGTATCCAAGGATCCTACTATCGCGCATTACGGTGTGTACCGTAACCGCAAGCTGGTCGGTGGGATGCGTACCTATGATTTCGATATGAATCTCTTCTCGAGAAGAACCATGGTCGGCGGCGTTGGTCTTGTCGCCGTTGACCTCCTGCATAAGAAACAGAAAGCGTGCAGGGATTTGATAATGTATTTCATTCAGTTGTACCAAAAGAAGGGTTCTTCCATGGTCGCGCTCTACCCATTCCGGCCTGATTTCTATCGGAAAATGGGTTTTGGCTATGGTACTAAATTAAACCTCTACAGGATTCGACCAGAAGATCTTCCTTCGGGAGGTTCACGGGAGCACTTGAGATTCCTGGTACCAGGGGACAGGAAGGCATTCAAAGAATGCAGCGATCGTTTCTGGCAAAAACATCACGGGATGTTCAAAATAAAAAAACATGAGTTAGACTATTTCTTCAAAAATCCAGCGGCGAAGACGGTGGTATACGAAAATCACAAGCGAATCCTCGGATATCTGTCGTTCGTTTTCAAGAGAGCCGATGCTGAAAATATCCTTAAAAACCATATAGTGATCCGGGAATTAGTCTACGAAAACAGAGATGTTCTGCGCGGACTGCTGGCTTTTCTTCGTGTACAATCAGACCAGATACCCCGGATACTCTTCCCGACTCAAGATGATATGATACACTTCTTGGTTAAAGACCCACGCGATGGTTCTGATAACATAATTCCTGTGATCGGGCATCAGACCAATACTCAAGGTGTTGGCGTAATGTACCGAGTGATCGACACCCGGAAAATATTCAGGTTTCTGAAAAAACACCGGTTCGGACACCAGAGCTACCGTATGAAGTTGTCAATACATGATAGCTTCCTGACGGAAAACGACGGATCAGTAGTTCTGAAGTTTGATGATGGCCATGCTTCAGTGATGAAAGGTGGTGGCTACGACGTAGAGGTTATTCTTGATGTGTCTGACTTTTCTTCCTTGTTGGTTGGCTCGGTAGATTATAGAAGTCTGTATCGATATGGTTTGACCGACATTTCGGATCAACAGTATATCGAGACCGTTACCAACACCTTCAAGGTTGAACAAAAACCTATCTGTCACACCACATTTTAAATCTGACAAAGAGTAGATACGCATTTTTCAATGTTATTAATACACAATTTAGTGCATGTTGTTGACACAGTGAGAAATATGTGGTATGATTAGACGTGAATGTCATAATACCGGTTGCAGGTGAAGGGACACGGCTCAGACCCCACACTCATGCAGTACCCAAGAGCCTTCTTTACGTTGCCGGTAAACCCATTCTCGGACACATCCTGGATGGCCTCGAGGGCTTGAATGTCGATAATTTCGCCATTGTGCTCGGTTCAAGGGGAGAGGCGATAATTGATTTCTGCAATACCTTTCCTTATGAATTCAAGTATGTGCTTCAAGAGAAAAGGCTGGGTCTCGGTCATGCAGTTTATGTCGGAGCCCAGGCTCTGGAGGGCCCGACATTGGTGCTTCTGGGGGATACAATAATCGACATCGATTACAGGAAGTTCTGTACTGGTAAGGCCAATATGCTTGCCGTGAAGGAGGTCGATGATCCCCAGCGGTTCGGAGTCGTTGAGGTCAAGAATGATAACGTGACAAATGTCGTGGAAAAACCAAAACACCCAAAATCGAATCTGGCGATCGTAGGGTTGTACTATTTTCATGATATCTCAAAGGTGAGAAATGCAGTTGAATACATCATGGAAAAGGATATCAGGACTAAGAATGAATACCAGCTGACCGATGCGCTGAAGTACATGCTTGAAAGCGGTGAGAAATTCAAGATCCAGAGAATTGATAACTGGTACGATTGCGGTACCGTTGATGCGTTGATCGAGACAAATCGCTATCTCTTGAAAAAAACGCACTATCACAAGAAGATGGGTGATAGTATCATGCTGCCACCCGTCTTCATAGCCGACTCGGCAAAGATAACACAGGCGATCGTTGGCCCATATGTTTCCATTGGGGACAACGTTTCGCTGAAAAATTCAATAGTCAGAGATTCGATCATTAATCGGGGCGCTGTCGTTGAAAACGCACTTCTCACCGAATCCATTGTCGGTGAGAACGCGGTTGTTAAGGGTGGTTACAAGAGATTGAACGTCAGCGAATCCTCGCTTGTTGAAATACCATGATCTTGCTTTTTTGTGTTGCGCTTGAACTGAATACTCCCGCTATTGAGTTGCTGATAAAATCGGGCCTTGAATTCTCTTATGTTGAGCAATTCGATAGCGCCATGTATTATTTTAACCAGGTGACGACACAGTACCCGGACAATCCGGCGGGCTATTTTTTTAGCGCTGCTCTAATTCAACTCAAAATGATGGATGAATGCCAGTTCCTGGATGAAGATAAATACTACGGTTTGATGCGAGAGACTGTCAACCGCTCGGAGGATATACTTTCCAAGGAGGGTAATATCTGGGCGAAGTACTATAAGGCAAATGCGTATATATATCAGGCTGTGTATAAGGGCTTTCGTAAGGAGTATTTTGAAACTTTCAAGTTAGGTATGAAGGGCGGTAGAATGATGCAGGATTTGGTGAGAGAGGATTCTACATTCTATGATGCCTACCTGGCGGCAGGTACTTTTGAGTATTTTTGGGCGCGCGCGTCGCGTTATCTGCCTTTTCTTAATTTAGGCGGGGGTGATATCGAAGGGGCGATTGACAAACTGAATGTTGCGGCTCAGAAGAGCATCTATTCAAGACCGACCGCAAGAAATTCGCTCGTTTTCATCTATGGCGAAGAGGGTCAATATGAAAAGGCTGAAGTCATCATCGATTCTCTTTTGCAGGAATATCCACTGTCCAGGACATTCATGTGGAATAAGGCGGAACTCGAATTCAAGAGTGACAACTACCGGGCCGCCGCAGATGCATTTGAGGATCTCTACAATCGTTATGATGCTCACAACGAGAAGAATTATGCTAACCTGGCACAATGTCGTCTCTATATTGGTAAATGCTTATCTGCTTTGGGAGAGAAGGAAGGTGCAAGAGCAAACCTTAAGCAGGTTATAGGATTCAAAGAGCATGCTGATAAATATCCTCAGATTAATGGATATTGTCGCGAGGCTTATGCACTACTCAACCGGCTGCTTTAACGAAATATCATATCTGGCATGAACCAGCCCGACGGGCAATCCAACAAGACAATTCTCATTGTTACCTATTACTGGCCGCCACTTGGTGGACCTGGCTCATTACGGCCAGTGAAATTCACGAAGTATCTCCCTCTGTTTGGAATAACTCCAGTGATACTTACTCGTAAGAACATTGCGTATCATAGCTACGACGACGAAATCGGTGAGGACGTACCTGACATTAGAGTGCTAAGGACCGAAAGTATGGACCCGGCACGCATCCTGCATATCTTGGGAATGAGAAATTACAGCGTGAGCAGATGGCATGTTCCGATCAAGCGTACAATGAATTTTCCCGACAACAAAACGCCGTGGGTACCATTTGCATACAACGCTGCCAGAAAGATCGACTTTGATTATGTGTTCGTAACCGCACCGCCTTTCAGCGCATTCATTGCCGGTTACTATATTGCCAGAATTTCGGGCAAGCCTTTGATCGTTGATTTCCGTGATGCCTGGCTCGAATTTCCATTTATGCCCTACAAGGGACAGTTACAGAAGGAATTTGTGAGGAACTGGGAGAGAAAGATCGTGGGTCTGGCTAGTCTGATTGTTGTGGTCGACGACAATATAAGGAATTCACTCATAGACAAGTATCCTGACATTATTGATAAGATCTCTGTAATTCCCAATGGTTATGATCCTGATGATTTCCAGAGGATAAGCGAACCTGATAGATTCACCATATCTTATCTTGGGACCGTCCGAGCAGAAAGGAATCCCGAAAACATCTTGGAAGCTGTCTCACAATTCATGGTAAGTAACAGATTAAACAAGGAGAAGGTTCGATTCAGATTCATCGGACACGTTGAGGAATTCTTCCTTCGAAGCATACGGGATTACGGTTTTATTGAGTTGACCGGTCATTTGCCATACAAGAAAGCGATTAGAACGTTCTCCAATTCACATATGGCAGTATTGATCACGACCGGCAGCGAATATTTCTTCCCGAGCAGGCAGAATGAATATCTTGCATCAGGACTGCCCATTATAGTTTGCGGGAAGTCAAAGGGTCTGCATATGTTGGCCAAAGCCTTCAAAAGAGGCTATCCAGGCTGGATATTTGATTTCAATGATATCGAAGGGATGAAGAAGAGAATTGGCAATCTGTATGCTAAATACAGAAAAGGGGTTGTTGTAAAAGGAAAAACACCCTATCAAGAATATACACGGAAAAATCTGACACGTATATTAGCAGAAAACATCAAGAAGATATAGAAATATTCATATTTCCTACTAAATCATACTACAGATGCACGGGATATTTCGCTCCCCTCGCTAGCGCTCCCCTTCGCTATGCTACGGGACACTGGATTTAGCAGCAAAATACAAGATTTCGGCTAAATCGGTGCGGGATACTGAAATTTGAGGTCACATCACACCACAAATGAGAGGGAGATTTTGCTCCCCTCGCTGGCGCTCGGGATACTGAAATCGACAACCGCTTTCCATAAACAATGAAATCCCGTATTTTCTTGAGAAAACACGGGATCCTCAAATTTCCTTCCAAATCATAGATTTGGGGAAATTTGGGATGGGCAGGGAAGGATTCGAACCTCCGAAGGCCTTCGCCAGCAGATTTACAGTCTGCCCCCGTTGTCCACTTGGGTACCTGCCCTAACGGATAGTCCAACGGCAAATGGTGAGGATGCTCGTTTGCTTACTAATACTGGTGTGCCAACACCACTGACTATGCAAAAGAACAATACCGGCTGCT
>CP070802.1:2083976-2092430 GCA_020343595.1 Caldifarciminota bacterium
GAAGCCCAGGCTGCGATAGACGGTTTGAATGGCAAGGAGTTCATGGGCCAAGCACTCACTGTTAATGAAGCGCGTCCTCGTCCAGATCATCGAGGAGGCGGAAAACGCGGAGGCGGTGGCAGACGTCGCTCCTGGTAGAATATATTCAAAAAAATCCGTCGCAGAATTCTGCAAACCCACACGGTTCTAACAATGTCGTAGAAGGTATTTGAAATAACGGGAAGAGTTGTAGAACCACAAAATTTAAAACCAGAAATCTACTTCATAAAACTTGAGGAAAAAATAACAAAGAAAGCAGTTAAGGTTAGATAAGAAACATAATTATAGCATACAGGGAATGACCTCAACATCATTCTCCTTTCTGTTTGTGTCAGATTTCCCGTAAATATATCTTTGGACCTCTTTATCATGAAACGGGACTATACTGTGCCAAGTCTAGACCAAGTAACACAGCACAATTAAGGCTTCTGCCGTTTTTTCATTGTTCTTTTGAATAAAGAGGAAACGGTATCTCCGCAGAGTCTCGTGGACTCTACGAGAGTCTACGGGCCTCGTGAATTCAATTGCATCTCTGGATGCAACAATTCACGGGAATTGCAATGACCAGAAGGATGCTTCGCATATCTCCCCTTCCTCAGATGGGAGGGGATAATGGGAAGGGTGTGATTTTCTGTGTCTGGCCTGTCCTGAGTGAAGCCGAAGTGAGAAATCGAAGGGGTCTGACCCCGGTGCCCGCATAAGCAAATTCAATAATCTAATCTCATGATATGTTCACTTCCAATTACTTGGCCATTAAAGTAGAATCCAAACCGTTTATACAATTTAACCGCATTTATGCTTTCCTTATGAACCCCAAGGAAAATTTTGTTACGTGTTCTGTCTTGTTTTATTAATCCTAAAAGCTTTTCTAACATTTGCTCTCCGTATCCCTTTGACTGATACTTTTCATCAACCATCATACGATAAATCCAATATTCGCCATCATCTTCATCAATACAATACATCAAAAAACCAACCATAACATCATTATCATATACTGCTAAAGGAATGCATTCAGGCTGAACCTTTGATTGTGCAATTGAAATAGCATTAGATGTTACAAAATCTGCTTGCTCCTTTGACACGCTAAGTTCAACACATTCCCAAAAATTCTCTTTTGTAATCTCTCGAAATTCTATCAAGTCTAATCACCTCTTTATTGTTATGTTTCTGCATAGATTGTACATTTCGACCAATCATCGTTGGAGACTTTTCATGGTCGCCAACCATATTCTCTGCGAGCCCGGTGGGGGCAAATCTAGACATTGGACAAATGTACGTCCATCCCTGGGGTCCAGAAGAAATGCCCCCCCCAGAAAATTCTATCTCACCAGAAGGAATTTTCTAACGATACCCACCTCTGACCCGGTTTTAAGATTGTAGAAGTAGACACCAGCTGGAAGATCAAGGGTGAATGTTTCCTGGAAATCTCCGGCAGGCAATCGCGAATTTATGAGGGTCATGCATTTCCTACCGGTCGCATCATACACGATGAGATCTACCTGCGCCGCCTCGGTAAGCGAGAATGCAACGGATGCTATGTCATTGACGATCGTGGACGCTTTGAAACTCACCATTTCAGGCGTCAGTGAAACCCACTCACCCACACCGGTTGGGTTCGTAATGTGTATCCGCATCATCCAATCACCGCCCCAGACTGTACCGTTAATGAACCCGCTGGTAATGTGGTACCACATATAGTCGGGAAAGTCAGCATCATAGTCAAATGACAATGCCGGACAGGAGCCTCCCGCCGCGACCTGATAGTACATGAAGAATACATTATCGCCAACAGTAAACCACGTCTGCATTGTGTCGACGCCAATATAGTTCCACACGTCAGTCTGTATAGTTGTACCTACCAGTTCCCATCGCATGTTCGTAGGTGCAGAAACACCATCGTATATCCTGAAGGTTGCAGCATTACCGCCCGCATATTGCAGATAACACGCAATCGAATCGACCCACCAATCTTCAGCCACAGGGAATTGCACACCCCAACCATTGCCCGGGTCGAACCAGTACGCGTTACCATACGCAAAGCCATCATCATAAATCAACCAGTCTGTTGCCGCAACTTCGACGGTCATGGTGTCGTTTGCCGGGTTATCATCGCCAGTGAGTTGCGTGTACACAGTGATTGTGTAGAGCCCGCTTGCGAAATGGAATGTATCAGGAAACACAATCGACTCTGAACTATCTGGATCAAGATTGCTCACTGATGCGGTCGAACTATAAGCACCGGGATTGATCTCGCAAGTAACGTCAAAACTCTCAGTATTCAACCCGTAGTTCTTCACTGTTGCCTGGGGAAAAAATGTAGTGTCAGTCGGCAGATTTACCGGAATATCGATTGAAGCCATACCAACGTCGTGATCTGCAGGAGATTCTATGAGTACGTTATCGATTCCGAATGCCCAACCCCATCCGCCGGTCGGATCCTCATACGTGAACTGCACCTGCACGGAATCCGCTGGCAGATAACCGGTTAGATCAAATGTATCCACTGCACCGGCGTCAACATAATAAGTTGCCAGTTGATTCCAGCTGCCCCAGGTGCTTCCGTTGTGGAACCTGACATACGATGCGCCAATTGGAGGATCATATACGGTAAAAGCCCAACTATAGCTGAACCGTATATTACCGATACCAGCGCAGGCCACGGCAGGCGATATCAGGTATTCGGTCCCGGCCGGCGCCGAGATTCCTGCATCATCATCCGAGTAATAGGCATAGGCAGTACCGTAATTCGGTGGCGTATAGAAAAGATCATCCGTTGTTCCAACCTCCCAGGTGTAGCCATCACTGTTACCATCAATGACCTGCCATGTAACAGGCATGCCAGATTCGAAATCCTCAAACAATAGCACAAACCTTCCTGCGGGCATTTTGAAATCGCTCCCATCAAATGAAATCTGCGTTAAGTGACGTTCGGTTGTTGGTTTTTGTTGTTCTAAGGATTTCTCTGTATGTATAACATTCGCACCGAGTAACGTTAAAACACCGACACATACCAAGAAAACAAATACTTTTTTCATAGGTTCCTCCCTTTACTTTTACTATGAGTCCGTCGATTAATCAATCGAGGTTATTACACTCTGCCCTACATTTATACGACTCCGCATTACCTCCTTCCAGGTCATTTCTTGAGCACAAAGTCAACGATTTTTCACAGAACTCTATACACCCATCAAAGCCTTGTCAATATTGCAGTTATATGCTGCTGGGTTAAATCCAGACATTGGACATTTGAATAGCACAGTTACGGTAGAATCCCTTCCTGCTCAACTCATTCAATTTGCGTGAAAAACAAGGACACCAATATCTCGCAATAGCGGAAATAACGATAATAACGCACTAAACGTCTCTCTTGTGAAAGTGCAAAAGTGTATGTCTGTCCCCAATCTGCGGATCAAACTGCCTTCCAGGCGAGCAAGATTGCCAACACACCTGGTACAAAGTTCGCGAGAAACCATATAACCCTGAACGCACTGGAGCTCATCGGATGACCAGACTTGTTCTGGTTGCCAACCCAAAACCAGTAGCAAAGGCTATGATAGATCATTATTACCCCGGGAAACCATGCCAACTTGTACGCCCATGAAGCATTGAGGATCAGTCCCACCGCGGCAATTCCGTATATCCATCCTAATGCTACATCGGCAACGGCTATTGCGTGTTCATACACCTTGAATTCCGGTATTAGTTTCTTCTCTTGAAAACCTATCTTTTGAGCGAAATCCCAACTGATCACGGAAACAAGCTGGCCGATCCAGTGGAAAATAAAACCAACGATGAAGATCAATACACCAACGACTATATTTGCGTAAGGAAATATTTGCACAGGCATCATCTACTCCTTCTTTTTTTCATTGAAAATATATCAGGTCAAAGTGAATGAAATTCCATATAATGTAAGCAAGGCCTATTAACGATCCAAGCGGAAATGTGATGAACCAAATAAACGTGAATTTTGGACTTTCAAAACGCAGGCTGGTCGCGGTGGTCATAATATTCGCCCACACGAACCAGAAACTCACTAAAGCCAGAGTGTAATAACCCCAGCGGGAACTGGCAAGGACCATGATAATACTAGCAATCGTAACAGGACATGCGAGAAAGATATCTGCCAGCGCAATACCGTAGAATATCTTCTGAGTGTGCCAGTCGTCGAAAGAGCCGTCGGTGTTTTTCATGGCTTTACCCTTCATGACCATGATCTGCCACAGGAAAACAATCACAGCATCAAGCCCCATCAGTGCTAACAGAACATATAGAGTTATGCGCGAAACAGGCAATAAACCTTGCATACATTCCTCCTTCTTCTAATGGCTGAAAAGCAATGCTTCGATCCGAATGGTATCGTAGAAATCACTGAGCATCGGTCTCAGCCCCTCTTGCATTCAGATAGCTGAACAACATCAGAATTGCAATTGCCGACAATAATATCAGATTGAAAATCAGGCTTGCCAGCGTACCAATGCCGGCAAAAAAAGTCGCCACGCTGGTGATCATTAAACCTACAATGACGGGACAGATCGTCAGCAAAAGAACACCCTTCCGCGCTAGCGGTTTCCTATCTGCCCAGATCAAGAGTACGGTCCAACCCAACATCAAGGCGACTCCCCATTTCATACCAATATTATAGCTGACGTCAGGACTCGAACCCCGCATAATGTATTCAGGAAAAAGCATCCGTAATGCGGCAAGCGCATCGGCGATAACACCCACCCAATAGCTGATCCTCAACCACCGGACTTTATTATCCATCTTCTCGCCCATAGAACCTCCAATCGATATTGTGGAACCACAAATTGTACTTCTGAGGATCAAGATGTCAATTGCAGACGGACGCCGGTGAGTGATCATACTACAGGCGTTAATTGCAGCCCATATTACTGACTGCCTGTAGATTATTGACATAGAGAACATAACGACTAATATTATAGTATCTCGTGGAGTCCTGTTGAAAAACATAGAGTAAATCCAAGTATTGATCTGAAAGTTAGCCAGAGGATAAAATCGAGAACAAAGGGGGTTGAAATGAAGTTTGTTTTCCTCAGTTGCATCATTCCCATCATTCTTTTATCTCAAATCAGCTTCGCACAGAATATAACAATGAAGGATTTTTTTGAATCAGTGCAGAAGACCCATCCCTTTTTCTTGAAGGAGTCTCTAACAGCTGAAATTGAGATGAAAAAACAGGAGCGCCTTCTTGGCTCACAGGACTGGGTGATACGTTCTTCACCCTACTATATGTACCAGAAACCGGTAAGTACAGGATTGGGCTATCCCGAGGAAATTAGCATGGTTGGAGCTGATATCGCTCTCGCGAAAACATCATGGAAAACAGGCGGAAGGCTTTCACTTGCATTGACTTCTGAATACACTGATCAGACCATTCCTGATATTGTCATCCCGTTTTCCCCACAGGATATTGTTATTCCTGCCGGTCCGGCAAAATTGTACACGAGCAAAGTATATCTGAAATACTCTCAGCCGCTCATGCAGAACTTCGGAGGAAAACTGGACAAGCTCGAATATGAACTGACAGAGTATGAAATTGACTTTATTAACATACAGACTCTCGAAAATCAGGAGGAATTTGTCCTGGACCTGGGGATGAGGTTCCTGGAATGGGTTCTCCTTTCTGAACAGAACAGAATCGCACAAGAACGGCTTGCTCTTGCCGAGGAGCAAATGAAGCAGATAGAAAGAAGATGGACAGCAAATCTGGTAGAACGGGTCGATGTCCTTCGGGCCGAGGATGCGGTCAGAATTGCAAAACAAGGTATCGTGCTCATTGAATCACACTGGAAAGCAAAGCAAGCAGAACTGGCAGTTCTTGCTCAGGTTAAAGAACTATATGATCTTGGCCCCCAATTTGATATCTATACACTACAAACACTACCAGAGCTCGACGACGCTGCCACTCATCTAATGGAAACGTCTCGTGTCCTCAATGCACTCAGCGTACGTCGTGATCAATTGTCTCATTTGATTGAAGGCTATCGTGAGGCGAAACGTCCACAACTCTATCTGAGCGTCGGGGCGGGACTTCAGGACGGAGACGAAGAAATCGGGAACTCCCTGGGTTTTAACAAACCAGATGTCTTTGTTGCTCTCGATTTCCGTTATCCCCTCGGTAATCGGACCGCCAAAGCAGATGTCGCAAAGACCGAGCTTGAACTCAAGCAGCTCGACAAGGATATCGAGAATATCGCGTTGGAGCTTGAGGCCGGGGCAAGAAATCTGGTGATTCTCATCAAAGAAATGGAAAAAGTCCTCGCGCTGAACCAGGAGCAGGTTGAGTCGGCAAGAACAAAAACTAAAGAAGAATTGCGTCTATACAACCAGGGCCGCAGTGATCTGACATTTGTCATTCAGAGTCAGGATAACGAGGAAATAGCCGAATTGACCTACGCTGAGAATGCTGTCGCTTATCAGAAACTGATCCTCCAGTACCATGCCCTTATGGATGAACTTCTTTCTCAGTAAGGAGGTACATGATGAGTTCATTCTTTAAATTCTTCGCAGAGCGTCACACCCTGGCCAATCTTATCATCATCATGATGATCGCACTCGGTTTGAACACATTGATGAACATCAGACGCGATCTGTTCCCAAAGGTAGATTACGGTGTGATGATGGTCAAGACACTTTACCCTGGTGCCTCACCAGAAGATGTCGAGTTGAATGTCACGAACAAAATAGAAGATGAAGTGAGAAATGTGTCAGGTGTCGATTGGATGACTTCAACTTCAATGGAAAACATCTCCGTCATTTTCGTCTATATCGACACGGATGCGGAAGACCAGGAAAAAGTCAAAACAGACATTCGTGAGGCAGTCGGCAGGGTCACCGACTTTCCGGCAGAGGTTACTGAATCTCCTGAAGTGGATGAAATAAGCACAACGAGCGACATACCTGTAATCGAAATAGGAGTCTCTGGAGATATTCCCTACAGAGAACTGAGACACCATGCGAAGGAGTTTGAAAAGAAGCTCAGGGACATCGACGGCGTATCGCGCCTGGAAAGATTTGGGTATCGAGCTCGAGAGATCAAGGTTGAGGTATCTTCGCAGGCCGTGAGAAATTACCAGATCCCCTTGAGAGAAATCATCATGGCCATTCAGGCAAGAAACATCCGTACAACAGCGGGCAACTTTGAATCCTATACCAGTGAAAAGAATCTCGTTACTCTCGCTCAATTTGAAAACCCGTACGACGTGGGCGATGTTGTTGTTCGTTCAACCTTCGAAGGTCCCCTTATTAAGATAAGAGACCTCGCTATCGTAAAGGACGATTTTGAGGATGCGCGCGTCATGTCCCGCATGAACGGCAAGCCAGCGATCAGTTTTGCCGTCTACAAGAACGAAGCCGCTGATATCATACGCACTTGCGATGCAGTTAAAAAGCTTGCTGCCGAGGTACGAGAAGATCTTCCTGAAGGTATTGAGTTACTTTACTCATCAGACATCTCAAAGCAGGTGCGTAATCGCTTCAATGTTGTGATATCAAATCTGCTGATCGGTCTGGCGCTTGTGGTAGTTCTCCTGACCGCTTTTCTCAATATAAGAACCTCTTTCTGGGTCGCGCTGGGAATACCGGTCTCTTTCCTGGGGGTCATCTTTGCGTTACCGTTGTTCGGTCAATCTATAAGCAGCCCCGTTCTGGTTGCCATGATCCTCGTTCTCGGACTCATTGTCGATGACGCCATTATCATTTCCGAGAACATCTTCCATCGCAGTGAGCATGGAGACCCACCATTGAAAGCAGTCGTTGAAGGCACGCGCGAAGTTTTTCTTCCAGTATTAACAACGGTGCTTACGACATTCCTGGCCTTCGCGCCCATGTTCTTCATGACCGGTGTCTTTGGAAAATTCATCTTCGTCATACCTCTAACCATAAGTCTGGCATTATTCATTTCTCTCGGTGAAGCACTCATCTCATTGCCCGCGCATCTGCTGCACGGACTGCGGCGGAATCCTGCCAAATCGACTGCTCACAAATGGTTTGATCTTCTCAGAAAGCGGTATCAACTCATTGTACCACACATACTGAAGTTCAGATACGTCTTTGTTCTATTGTTCGTTATCGTACTATTCGGCTCTTTGTGGCTTGGCGCGACATATATGAAATTCATACTCTTCCCATCCAACATGGCATCGCACTTCTACGTTCTTGCCGAACTGCCTATTGGGAATTCGCTTGAAGCAACCTCTGACAATGTCAGGAAAATCGAAGAGTTAGTAATGGCGCTGCCTCAAGATGAACTCGAGTCATTTGTCACCCGTATAGGGCGAAACCCATGGCTTGAGGCCGAAAGTGAGAATTACGCAGCCCTGTCCGTTAGTCTAACTCCTTTTAACGAACGTGAAAGGACTGCTGACGAAATCGTAGAATCGATCCGTA
>CP070802.1:2092530-2100717 GCA_020343595.1 Caldifarciminota bacterium
TATTCTGAGCACCGATATGTGGATGATCTAAAGACATATCGACTATCAGATCATCCGTTTCCAGTGGCGAGTATGAGATAATACCCTCTGCTGCAACCACTTCAACACACCGGGTAGATCGAAGACTTCGGCCGCGATCGTAGGCCAATTCTTCAAGGGCGCGTGCGAAATCTTGGCTAGACCCATCGAAGAAAGGTATTTCATTACCGTAAACATCAACCCGAACGCCGTAAAGATTCAACCCGAAGAGAGCGGAGAAGAGATGCTCCACGACGTGAAGCTGTTTTTGTGTACCAACTGTCACCGAATGATTATTGATATGAACACGTTCAATGTCATAAGGAATCTTCACAGGCGGGGTAGAATCTTCGTGCAGATACAGACCGAACTCATTGCTGTTTTCGATCTCTACGACACTCTCACCGCCGTTCAAACATGACCCGGTGAACCTGACCTTACCCATTATGCTTTTCGCTGTATAGACGGGCGATTGCCCTCAGTACGGCGCCGTGCTCGCGCGCCGGTATACCAGAGTACCTCTTCCCCTTCCTGAGCGGCTTGAAAACCGCGCTCTTTGCGTAGACAATAACATTGTCCTCGATCTCTACGTGATCGCTGATCCCGACCTGTCCGCATATGATGACATTGTTCCCGATCTTTGAAGACCCGGCAATACCTGACTGCCCCATTATTATACAATTCCTTCCAATGCGAACATTATGTGCAACATGTACCTGGCAGTCGATCTTCGTTCCTTCTCCGATCACAGTGTTGCCGATCGTCCCCCGGTCGACGGTTACACCGCTGCCCAATTCCACGAAATCACCGATTATAACGCCGCCGATATGCCTGATCCTTTCATATTTATCTCTTTTGATATAGCCAAAGCCTTCCTTGCCAATAACCGTGTTGGATTCAACGATCACAAAATCACCAATCTGGCTGTGTCTGTAGATACATGAATTCGGGTATATCTTGCAGTTGTCACCCACCACAACGCCCTCATCTATATAGCAATGTGCGCCAATATAGGTTCCGGTCCCGATTCGCGCCTTGTTCCGTACCACCGCAAAAGGTTCGACCGTACATGAATCTGATATGACGGCATCTGCCTCGATCACCGAACGCGCCGATACCCCCAACCCTTTTTCCGCCTTAGCAAGCACGTTCAAAAGCAGGAACATCGCTTCTTTTGTGTCTTTGACCACGATACCGCTTTTGCCCATGACCTCTTTCTGACTCACAACTACGCCCGCATTGGTTTTACCCGAAGAGTCGAAAAGAAAGGTCAGGTCAGATTGCGCAGCCTCCTCAGGTGGCAACACATTCTGGACGGCGAATTCACTGTTACCGTAGACCCTCCCCTGAATAATACCTCCGATGTCTGCTAATTTCACGAACTATCCTACCCAGACCGCCTGCTAATGTCAAGCGAGACATATGCACTCTCGGCAACGTCCTACGGTCACGATGCCCGTTTCGTTCAAGGGTCACGTCCAACGTCACGAAACCGAGTCCGTGTTTCGATAACGTACCGCTTTTCGAAACCGAACAACGATGTCCGATTTATTGGTTTTGGCTGCCAGTATGGTTGATAGTTGTACGCTTTACGATTCGTGACCAAGGACCAAAACCAGTGACAATACCGGCAGCAACGACAAACAACATATAACCTATAACCTCGTCATTAGGTTGAGGTTGAGACGCTGGAAACCGAAAAACGAGATGGTTCATCAACGTCTAGCTTCCTAACCCCAACCATTGGACCATTTCTGTTCAGCGTCTTGACAGTCGCTGGATTATCCATAATATAGGTGTGTGATTGAGGCATATGAATTCGGTGAGATAAGAGTAAGCGGCAAGAAATATCACAACGATATCATAATCTACCCTGATCACGTTGATTCGAAATGGTGGAGAAAGGAAAGCCACTCGCTGGATATTGACGATATTAAAGAAGTGATAAAAGCAAAGCCTGACGTAATCGTGTTTGGAACCGGGCAACCAGGCATGATGAAGATCGCTGCCCAGACGGTAAAAATGATAAACGACATGGATATTGAAACAATAATCATGCCAACTGAGTCTGCATGTAAGCAGTATAACATAATAGCACCTCAGAAGAAAGTCATTGCCTGTATGCATCTCACATGCTAAAAAAGTACTTTATAAGAATTTTCATCATGGGAGTATTTTTTATGGCACAGAATTGTGAAGGACAAGAATATCGCGCATCCCAGTATGCCGGCAGCTGGTATCCTGGTAATGAAGCGCAACTAAAGGAAACCGTAGCAGGTTTCATGAATAAAGCAAGGTCCAAAGTACAAGGTGAGATATACGGATTAGTGTCACCACACGCAGGATACATTTATTCCGGACCCGTTGCTGCATTCGCCTACAAGACAGTTGAGGGTATGGAATTCGACGACGTCATCGTCATCGGGCCCAGTCATCGCCACGGATTCTACGGCGCCTCGGTTGATACTCTGGCTGGACGCATCACACCACTGGGAACGATAGACTATGACATTGAACTCGCCAAGAAGATAATCGCCGCGGACAAGAGCATTGGTTACGAGCCTGCCGCGCATGCCGCCGAGCACTCAGTAGAGATACAGATGCCGTTTGTTCAGTACAGCCTCAAGAATTTCAAGGCGGTAGAGATCATCATGGGAACGCAGGACCGCAAAAACTGTGAAAGCCTTAGCAAGGCAATCGCTGAGGCAGCAAAAGGGCGACGAATACTGGTCATAGCCAGCTCTGATCTATCCCATTATCATTCGCAGAAGGATGCCGAGCGTCTGGACAATATGGTCGTCGAAGCAATGGCAAAATTCGACCCTGAATTACTCTATAACAGGCTGAAAACTGACAGCTGTGAGGCATGCGGAGGAGGCCCAATGATCACTGCGATGCTCGTGGCGCAAAAATTGGGTGCGAACAAGTCAAAACCTCTATACTATGCGACAAGCGGCGACATCACCGGTGACCATGCCCAGGTCGTTGGCTACATGGCAGCAGCATTCTACAGGGAACAGGAAATAAAGGTCGGCGTCGACCTCGGTTTCAGCCAGAAGGAAAAAACCAAACTCAAATCAATTGCGCATGAGGCGATCGATGCGGCCGTTCGCGGCAAAAAGATTGGTTCGCCCACCGGGATAACCAAGAAGATGAAGGAACCATACGGCATATTCGTCACAATCAATAAACACAGCAACCTACGTGGTTGTATTGGACGGATCATCGGAGACCAGCCATTGTATGTATCCTGCCAGCAAATGGCACGTGCAGCGGCACTTGAAGATCCGAGGTTCCCCCCGGTGACCGAGGATGAACTGAGCGACCTGGAGATAGAAATATCCATACTCACGCCAATGAAAAGGGTGTCAAATAAGGATGAAATAGTGATCGGCCGCGATGGCCTTTACATCCGTAGGGGTATGTTTAGTGGCCTACTCCTACCCCAGGTTGCTGCAGAATACGGATGGACTGTCGATGAATTCCTCGCTCAAACATGCCACAAGGCCGGCCTGTCCACTGATGCGCTCAAATCAAAAGATACTGAGATCTATCGTTTCTCAGCAGAAGTTTTTTGAGCACACAGAACACTGGATACACTGAAGATGATAACACAGAAAACACTGAATCCAATCGCACAGAAACTGGTCATAGTGCTGGAAATGCGGCGCTGATCCACTGATCTTATGAAAAAGAAAAAGGTCTACATCGACCCCTTCGCCGATATGGGCTACGCCAAGGTCGACCTGCACCGCGCGAAGAGAAAGGGCTTTCCCGAAGTCGTCTTTTGTCAGGGCAAGACAAAAAAGCAAATACTGGCGATCGCAGCGAAGATACGCAAAGCGAATGATGTCGTGATGCTGACACGAGTGGAAGGTGATGTGGGTAGAGCGTTGAAAAGAAAATTCCCAAAGGGCAGATACAGAAAAGAAGCACGGATCTTCCACATGGGCAAACTGAAGAAAAAGAAGGGATTGATATCTGTGCTGACCGGCGGAACCGCAGACATTCCCGTCGCGGAGGAAGCCGCAATAACTGCTGAGATAATGGGCAGCAAGGTGCGGCGCTTCTATGATGTCGGTGTTGCTGGCGTTCATCGCCTGCTCGCGTTTCGCAGGGAGATTGAAGAATCAAGGGTCCTCATCGTTGTCGCCGGCATGGACGGTGTCCTGCCGTCGGTGGCCGGCGGATTGTTCTCAAAACCCATAATCGCGGTTCCCAGCAGTGTAGGATACGGTTTGAGTCTGCAGGGTATAACGCCACTGCTAACAATGCTCAATTCATGCGCACCGGGTGTTGCCGTCGTCAATATCGACAACGGATTTGGCGCTGGGTACATAGCCTCGACTATTAATCTTCTATGAAGGTCCTCTATTTCGATCCGATCCTCGGTGTGAGTGGCGACATGATGCTTGCCGCTTTGATTGACCTCGGTGTCAGCAAAGATTACCTGCAAAAGACCCTCAGTTTTGTACCGGGTTCCAAGATAAGGATCGGACGTGCAAATCGTAATGGTGTCAGCGCGCGGACGGTCAGGTTCACCATCACGCAAGATATCAGCGAGAGGAAATTCATCCCACTCATCAAGAAAAGCAAACTGTCCGCACAGATCAAAACGAAAGCGATCGAAATCATCGAGAAGATCTTTGCGGCTGAGAGAAAGGTACACCATACGAAGCATCTTCATCTGCACGAACTGGCTGACGCTGACACGTTACTCGACATTGTCGGTGTATTGGCGGCCGTCGAATCTCTGGCTGTGGACAGGATCTTTTCAAAACCCGTGAAGGCCGGTGATGGGTTCATCCATACGGTCGAGGGTAAGATGCCGGCATTCAACTTCGCGACAGCAGAATTGTTGAAAGGTTTTCCGGTCCACTTCATCCCCGTTGCCGCTGAATTGACAACACCTACGGGCGCCGCTATTCTGAGTAACATCGCCACACCGGTTGATAACCTCCTGGTATCCAAAATCCAGAAAGTTGGGTTGGGCGCAGGTTCAAAAGAGATCAAGGATTACCCGAATCTGCTACGGGTTTTCCTTGCCGACTTCCATAAGGATTTGTTTGATGAATGCTATGCAATTCAAACCAACATCGATGATATGAACCCGCAGGATTACGAAATGTTGTTTGAAAGTCTGTACGCAAGTGGAGCCCTTGATGTTTTCCTTACGCCCACAATAATGAAACGGTCCAGACCCGGTATACTTCTGACCGTCTTGTGTAAGGATAACATAAACCAAATGATCGATATTCTCTTCGAGCACACAACATCTATTGGCTTCAGGGTGAGCAGCACACAGAGAATCATATTCCACCGCCAAATCAAGAATATCAAATCGCCATACGGCAAAATCAGGATAAAAGTAATCAATCATGGAGGCAAGAGCAGATATTCAATTGAATACCGCGACATCATGCGCATCGCTAAGGCACACGGCAAGTCGCTCGGCACGATACGGAATGAAATAATGAAACTTGTCAGAAAAGAAGACGTACAATAAATAGGATGAAATTGGCAAAATCTACCGGCACGAAACGTGACAGACGAACATCCAGCAAGAACAACGGCTCCAAAGGGGTAAACTCCTTCGTTGATAAGCTGTCTAAATATCGGCAGCTGAGTGATATTGAGCTCGTTCAGCTGGTTAAGGGTGGCGAACCAGAGCCCTTTGACGAGCTGGTAAGGCGCCATAGTGTTAAGATACATGATCTTTGTTACAAAATATTGCGCAATTATGACGATGCCCGCGATATGGCTCAGGAGACATTCATCAAGGCGTACCGAAAGATCAAAAAATTCGACGGCCGATCTAAATTCTCGACCTGGTTATACCGAATTGCGGTTAACAATTGTCTGAACTATTTGAAGAAGCAGCGTCCGACCGAAGAGATCTACGAAGAGATGATGAGTGGAGGTAAAGACGATCCAGTCGAAAGATACCGGAGCAAGAAACTGAGAGAAATGATATATAGTGCAGTGGAGAAATTACCGAAAGTGCAAAGAGCGGTGTTCACACTGCGTACACTTGAGGACATGTCATACCAGGAAGTAAGTGATATATTGAAAAAACCGATCAGTACTGTGAAGGTCAATCACCATCTTGCAGTCAAGAATCTAAGGAATCACATGAAGGAAATGATATGAAATGTTTCGACGTCCAGGATAATATCATATCGATGATCTGCGGCGAGTTGTCCGCGGATGATCACGCGGCCGTACTCGAGCACATTAGAAATTGTTCGATTTGTCGCCAAGAATACCAGTTTCTGCGTGAATGTCTTCAACTCTGCACCCCATCCGATACCGAAACATGCCAGTGCCAGTTTCAGGAAACATATTGGGAGGAATTCGTCTTCTCAATACACGAGAAAATATCTCACGAGAAGTTCGAAAGAAAATTCCCTTTCCGCATTGTGATCCCAGTAGTTGCTTCAGCGGTTGTAGCATTCGGCATCGGCTATTTTCTGTTCGTGAGACCGGAGCCCGAGATAACTGCTCAAGAGCAAACTCCCCAATATCAGGATGGTCAATTTGAAGAAGTGTACGAATTGACCCCTGAACAGCAAGAAGAATTCATTAAAATCATCAACCAGCGCTACGGCCAGTAGGTCCGGTTGACAGCGCTGTCGTTTCGGCTATAATGCTACATGGATGTAACATTCGTTGGTGCAGCGCGCACCGTAACCGGCTCACTACATCTTTTCGAGTATAAAAAACAGAAATTCCTTCTCGAATGTGGCATTTTCCAAGGACACCGCGAAGAAGCAGAACGTATCAACAGCACTTTTCCCTTCAAGCCCAAGGACATCAAAGCGGTCATACTCTCCCACGCTCATATCGATCACTCGGGGAACCTGCCAAATCTAGCGCGCCGTGGCTTCGCAGGGCCCATATACTGCACCAGTGCCACTAAGGATATCGCATCGCTGTTGCTGCGCGATTCAGCAAAAATCCAGGAATTTGACTTCAAGTATTTGAACAAGAAACGTGCTGAAAAGGGCTTGCTGCCGAAGGAACCGCTTTACACAATGGCCGATGCTGAAAATACGATTAAGCAGCTGAGCGCAGTCGATTACGACCGCACTTTCGAACCGGTCCCCGGGGTACAGGTCACGCTATATGACGCCGGGCATATCCTCGGATCATCGGTAATCCTTATTGAGGCAGATGGAAAACGCATTTTCTTCAGCGGCGACTTGGGACGGAAAGGCATGCCGATCATAAGGGATCCAGTGGCGGTAGAACCCGTTGACTACATGATACTGGAATCAACGTACGGCGGCCGGCAACACGAATCGTTCGATAATATGCAGCAGGAGTTTAAAACGCTAATCGAAAGGGCAAAGAAAAAGAAAAGCAAAATGGTTATTCCTGCATTTGCCGTTGAACGCACCCAGCTGCTGGTCACGATACTGAAGAACCTGTATGATGAGGGGTGCTTGAAGAATGTCCCGGTATACGTAGACAGTCCACTCGCCTCTAACGTCACCGAAGTCTTCCGCAGGCACCCAGAATGTTTTGATGCCGAGACCACGAAGATACTTACCGAAGGTGATCCTTTCAACTTCCCGAACCTTCATTACGTGGCCGACGCCGAGGAATCGAAGTCACTAAATGATAAATCCGGACCAATGATCATCATGTCTGCCTCTGGCATGTGCGAAGGGGGACGGGTAACGCATCATTTGATACACACGATCGGCGATGCCCAGAATATGATAGTGATAACCGGGTTTCAGGCACGTGGCACGTTAGGCAGGCAGATACTAGAACGCGCGCCAAAGGTCACGATCTTCCACGATGAGTTTGATGTGCGAGCGAAGACCTACTTCATGGGTGGGCTTTCAGCCCATGCGGATGGCGAAGATCTGGTCGAGTATGTAAAGGCATCTGGGGATGGGAGATTGAAAAAAGTATTCCTCGTACATGGTGAAATAGAAGAATCGCAAGCACTGCAGCAAAATTTGCGCGAACTTGATCTCCACGTTGATATACCGCAAAGCCTAACCACGGTAAGCATCTAACGGCTTGTACCAGAGAGCATTTAACTCCTGAGAATTTCCACGAAACTTGACGCACCTGATTGATCGCATATAATAACCAATGCGAATCGGTCTCATTGGTTGCGGTCGTGTGGGCGTAACTATTACGCGTTTGCTCAAA
>CP070802.1:2100817-2108905 GCA_020343595.1 Caldifarciminota bacterium
AGGGATTTAGTATTAGGGGCATACCATGAAGCAATAAGGAAGGGATACCGATTCCTGTCATACGGTGACGCGATGTTGATCGTCTGATGACCGTCTGATTGTATCCGTTAGCCCCGAAGCATAGTATCTCCAGAAGATCAAACCACGCTCTTCTTCGTCAACGGTCTTTTCTAAATGAAGGTTCAACCATTAAATAGCAACCACTATCAACGACCAAGCGATTGACAAGATTGTATCCCTATGTATAATAAGATGTATGCAGAAGGGGCTGGTTATTATCCCTACCTACAACGAAGCGGCAAACATAGAGAAGATAATCAACATCATTCTTGCCGTCTCGCAGAAGCTGGAAGTCCTCGTAATCGACGACAATTCACCTGATAATACTGCGAAAATAATCAGAGAAATAAGGAAGAAAAACAAACGCGTTCATCTGGAAACCCGGCCCAAAAAACTTGGATTGGGCACTGCATATGTGAAGGGCTTTGCCTATGCATTGAAAAATGGTTATGATTTTGCATTTGAAATGGACGCTGATTTCTCACACGACCCGATCGAGCTCCCCAATTTCATCAATCTATTGGGGAATTATGACCTTATCATAGGCTCGCGCTACGTTCAGGGAATCAGCGTAGTGAACTGGCCGATGAAAAGACTGTTGCTGTCTTATTTTGCCTGCGTCTTTGCACGCATAGTAACAGGAATACCGGTTCGGGACTTGACGAGCGGATTCAAATGCTATTCAAGAAATGCGCTGGCGCGGGTCGACTGGAGGAAATTCAAGGTCGACGGCTACGGTTTTCAAATACAGAGTGTATACTCAGTATACAAGGCCGGCTTAAGATTGAAGGAAATCCCGATCATCTTTGTTGAACGTCGGGCAGGAGAATCAAAGATGTCTAAAAGAATAATATGGGAAGCGTGGTGGCTTGTCTGGAAACTCCGCCTCCTTTCTATATTCAATGGAACACGATACATAAAAAAATAGTCTGGAGGTTATCCCTTGATACAAATAATTCTCTTGGTGTTGGCAATAGATATACAGCCTGAGTACTACACCAATGCAAATATTGTTTATGATTTCACAGGGCGCGACAGCATGATCTACTGCGCCACGAATGGCGGTTTCGCAGCATTCAACAGGCTGACTGAAGCATTCAATGTCCTCACCAACACCGACGGGCTCCAAAAGAATGAGCAAAGCTGCGTAGGAATGGATAGTTCGGGAAATATCTGGGTTGGCAACACGCTCGGCCTGGCACTAGTGGAAAGTGACTTGAGTAACATCTCGATCTATCCGATCGAATGCCTGACGTGCACTAGAATACAGGTCATAAATTGCCTCAGGGACAGCGTCTATGTCGGCTCATCGAACGGCATACTGTTCATTGACACAAAAGGAACACCCCTTGATTTCAATGATGACACCCAGACGAAAGTATTCGACATCGACGTGAGGTCGATTGTTGTCGATGATACTTCGATCTGGGTGGGTACTGCGAGTGACGGTATCTTGCGTTACTCAAAGGACGGGTTGCAGCTTCAAGCGACATATACTATAAACAATGGATTACTGGACAATGAGATCAAGGTCTTGGCGTTGATAGACAATGAGTTGTACGCTGGAACGAATTACGGATTGAACCATTTCGTCTCCGGCCATTTCGATACACTTCTTATCGACTATCAAGTAAACACCATCGCTCACCTGGGCGATTCACTCGTCCTAGGCGTCGACCCGGATCAGAAAGTCGCCCTTTTCTTTGGAGGTAATTTTGTGGTCATAAATGACGGACTCCCTTGGTATACGACGGCGCAGGATCTGCTCAATCTACAGGGCGAACTCTTCTGTGGACTCGGTATCCGCTACACTCACAACTATTTCGGCGAAGGAATAGGACAATACGACAGGGATACCGGAATATGGGAAATCAAAAAGCACAGCTGTCTGCCATCAAATCATATTGCGGAGATAACGGCAAATGAACATGGCGTATTCGTCGCCTGCGGCCAGCGTGAGCAAAATGCTGCGTCGAGAGGAATCGGCTGGTTGAACAGCCAGAATGAATGGTTGAGTTTCTCGACAGACTCGGTACTTCCATCGAATCGCGTCCACCGGGCTGCGACTGCGCCGGATGGCAGGGTCTGGTTTGGTTACAATACATTTCCCGACAACGAAACATCGGTCATGCTGACATGTTTTGACCCGCAGCAAGGTACCTGGGTCGACATACATAATCGTTACAACGGTATGGAAGGAACCGAGGCAGTATGGGATGTCGCCTTCGATTACGAAAGCAATATGTATCTAGCTCTTGGCCGACCCACCGATAAACTGTGGCTAATTGACTCAGCGCTGGAAGCCGTCTACTATCTTAACCCGCAGACGACTGAATTCAGAATCGAGATCGCGATCGACTCCTCGGGCATTATCTGGCAGACGCACACAGGCGCCGGGCTCTCAATGACCGACACCAGGAATACTCTTTTCGACCGAACCGATGATCTGTACCGCAATTACACGAAATCCGACGGAATCGCATCCAACTACATGCGCGGCTGTCTGGTGACTCAGGACAACGTGTTCTACGCTTGTACCGACTCAGGGCTCGTAGTATTCGACAGCACTGGTTTCTATAACAGGAATGATATTTCCGATGCTGAACTGCTCGATATCGAACTCGATTCACAACGCCGTTTATGGATCCTGGCGCGGGACGGCCTGCATATTCTTGATCTGTCTTCAAACCTTGTACGCCACCACACGTTCGCAGACCTTGGGATAGACATGAACTTTCTCGAATCGATCGCGGCGATGACACAAGTACAGGGATTTGAATTCGATCCGATCAGACGTTGCTTCTGGGTTGGTGGAGAAAACGGATTGCTCAAGTTGACCGTGCAATACGATACCCAAGTCCAGATCGGTGCTGCATCTGTCTACCCAAACCCGGCCCGTGGAAATACAATCCGTATCAAGGACATACCGCTGGATGCCCATGTTGACATATATGCTATATCAGGACGGCGCGTTGCCGAGGACCTGGTTCCGGACATTGTATTCGGCGAGGTAGTGTGGCAGATCCCAGACGACATTGCCAGCGGCATGTATTTCGCGCTGGTTAAATCCGACCAAGGTGACAAAACCTACAAATTCGCTATTGTCCGTTAGCGATATCAACTCATCCTCGATGTAATTTGCCGACAAGAATATCCTTATGCATGAATTCGGTGTAACGAAGTCGCTGGTTGACCTCTGCAATCAGGAGGCAAAAAAAAATCGCATTGAGAAAGTACACAAGATCCATCTAAGAGTTGGTAGATTCACCGGGTTCTCACCGGACTCGATTCAATTCTATTTCGAACATCTTAAGGTCAATACAAGGTGCAGCGCCGCTTACATTGTCTTCGAAGAGGTCCCGATAAAGATACTTTGCAATGATTGTCAGAAAATCAGTGAAATCGAAGAGCCAGTGCTATTATGTCCAAATTGTGGCAGTGACGAGATCGATCTCATATCCGGCAGGGAGTTCTCTGTAACATCAATCGAAGGAGAATGATAACCTGCGTCCATGCATGTGCGTATCGAGTGAAGCTCAATGTAGTTCAAAAGCGAGCAAAATAGCTAAGGCAACACAGGTGCCGATCGGGACCATTGAAAAGGAGCTGAATCAATGAAGAAGATCAAAGTGCTGAAGCCCGTGCTCGTTTCCAATCAACAACGAGCTAAGGAAAACCGTAGTATGTTTGACCGTATGAACAGCCTGGTCATAAATATCATAGCATCACCTGGAGCCGGAAAGACCTCGTTCATCAAGAATCTCATCACTGGATTGAAGGGTTCGCACAAGATCCTTGTGATCGAGGGTGACATAAAGGGACAGATCGACAGCGAAAGCATCTCGCGCCTTGGTGTCGACGTCATTCAAATCAACACAGCCACCGAATGCCACCTCGATGCCTTCATGACCGCGCAGGTATTACCAAAGATCAAGAAAAACTACGATCTGATCCTGGTCGAGAATATTGGTAACCTCGTTTGCCCCGCCGAATTTGACATCGGTGAAGACTTCAAACTGGCGATTCTTTCGACTCCAGAGGGTGACGATAAACCCCTGAAATATCCCCTCCTATTCCACCTCGCCAGGGTAACCGTGATCAATAAATGCGACCTGTTGCCGTATGTAGACTTCCGTCCGGATATAGCAAGAAAGAATATCAAGAGGGAAAATCCCCGAGCAGTGATATTCGAAGTTTCATCAAAAACAGAACAAGGATTCGAGGAAGTTTTCAGATTTGTGAGCAAAGAGATAAATGCCAGGCAGAAAAAAGATAAACATTAAAGGTATTGTCCAGGGTGTTGGTTTTCGCCCCTTTGTATACCGTCTGGCAACCAACCTCAGCTTGACGGGCTTTGTCTGTAATACGACCGACGGCGTTGACATCGAAATCGAAGGCAGGGAAGAAAACCTCCAGCGCTTCATCGAAATACTGCAAAAAGATAAACCGCCAGCGGCGAGGATCGACGGCATAAAAAGCACTGATCTGACAGCCACCGGTGAAGACATTTTCTCCATCGTTGAGAGCAAGGTCACCAGTGGCTTTACCCAAATAAGCCCGGACATCGCGACATGCACCGAATGTATCAGCGAGATCCGTGACCCGCAAGATCGACGCAGTGAATTTCCTTTTACTAACTGTACGAATTGTGGTCCGCGCTATTCGATCATCATCGACACCCCCTATGATCGCGGACGAACGTCGATGTCCAGGTTCAAGATGTGTGCCCAGTGCAGCGCCGAGTTCAACTGTATCACCGACCGGAGATTCCACGCGCAGCCTGACTGCTGTCCCGTATGCGGTCCAAGTTACCGGTTGTTCTCGATATCCGGAAGAGAAATACCGACAGACGATCCCGTCTCGGCCGTCGCTGAATTACTGAAGAAAGGGCACCTCGTTGCCGTCAAAGGCATTGGCGGCTTCCACATCGCATGTGATGCTCAGAACTGTGACAGCGTACGAAGGCTTAGACAACGCAAGAATCGACCGACAAAACCCCTCGCCCTGATGGTCAGACCCTCCCTGGTCCATGATATTGTCCATTTGACGGACGATGAAGAAGAAATGTTGAAATCTCCGGCAGCTCCGATTATTCTGTTAAGAAAAAAAGAAAGCAGAATCTGCGATGGAGTAGCACCTAAGAATCCGTACCTTGGCGTCATGCTCCCGTACGCACCGGTGCATCACTTGATATTGAATCAAATACCTTTTCTCGTTATGACCCGCGCAAATATTCAGGACGAACCAATCGTCAAGGATGCCAGTGCAGTCAGGCAAAAATTAAAATCGCTAGTTTCACATTACGCTGATCATGATCGCGCCATTGAAAATCGCTGCGACGATTCGGTCGGCTATTACCTGCCGCAACACGGGTTCTCGATCATAAGACGCTCACGCGGTTACATACCCGTGCCCGTCGAACTGCCAACCGCTGTGAAACCAACCCTAGGTGTTGGTCCGTACCTGAAGAACACCTTTGCTCTCGCAAACGGCCGGGAAGCATACCTTTCGCCGCACATCGGAGACCTCGACAATCTGGAAACCCTGCAATTCTTTGACGAGATGCTGGAAAAGTATAAGCGTTGGTTCAGAATCCGTCCCGAGTTGATCGTACACGATCTACATCCTGACTATCTTTCGACAAAAATAGCACAGGGGCTGCCCGGAACGAAGAAGAGTGTACAACATCACGTGGCACATTTTGTGTCATGCCTCGGCGAAAATCAAATTAAGGAGAGGTGTATCGGTATCGCCTTTGACGGCACAGGCTACGGATATGACGGAAAGATATGGGGATGTGAGTTCTTTGTCGGCGACATACACGAACAGAAGAGAGCAGCCCATCTGCAATACCTTCCCCTTCCCGGCGGCGAGTCCAGCATAAAGAAACCCTATCGCATCGCGGTGGCTTATGTATACTCACTGCTCAAGGAGAAATTGACAATCACCGACGATGCCGAAACCAGGATAATACACAGGATGATCGACGAGAACAGCAATGTAGTATACACATCGAGCATGGGCCGACTCTTCGATTGCGTTTCGGCACTTCTCGGTATAACCAAAGAAATAACTTATGAAGCGGAAGCCGCAATAAACCTGGAGTACACGGCCCAGGATGCAACAAGCGACTATTATCCTTTCACGGTCAAAGATGAACCGACAATGGTTATCGAGGCAAAGGACATCCTGAAGGCGATCGTCAGCGACATGAAGAAGCAAATTGCTCCAGCCGTAATATCAGCTAAATTCCACAACACAATTGCCGAATTCTCTTTCCATATAGCCGACCGACTGCGGACACTGCATGGATTGAATAGCGCTTGCCTATCTGGGGGCGTATTTCAGAACCGACTCTTACTGAACATGATGATCAATCGCCTAAAAAGAGGTGGCTTCAATGTGTACACGCACAAACATCTTCCAAATAACGACGGTTGTATTTCATACGGACAGGTAATAGCCGCGAACGCGGAAGAACTTACGTAATTGCATATGTCAAGAGACTCTTGGTTTACCAAATTTTTGGAACTCGACTGGCTCAAGCGACCGCATGTTTTCCTTCTCAGTTTCATGTTCATACTCGTACGTTTTCCAATGCTCTTTCTTGGATTCGGACTCGATCCCGACGCCTGGCGTATCGCGAATTCTGCCTATGACTTGCGATACCACTTTGAATACCATGCATCCCGTTTTCCGGGCTACCCACTCCCCGAGATAACCAATTCCCTGCTCATCAATTTTGGATGGGTGGCAACGAATGGACTGACAATGATGCTTTCACTCATATCAGTTCTCGCCTTTGCATACCTGCTCAAGGAAAATAAGACCGATAAAAAAGGCCTTCTGACGCTAACATACGCCTTCACGCCATTGCTCTGGATCAACAGCACTAATAGTATGGACTATATGTGGGGTCTTTCCTTGTTGATCTTCACGTGGTTCTTTCTAGCACGTCAGAGGTTCATAGCTGGCGGCGTGATGATGGGACTAGCCATGAGTGCAAGACCCCAGTGCATGATATTCCTTATACCATTCGTGTTTCTGCTGGTAAAGAATGGTGTCCGAAAAGAACATATCACTCAATTCGTGATCGCATCGCTCATTCTCCCGATCATATTCTTCCTGCCAGTGTATCTAACCTATGGATTCGGCTTCATTCACCGCTACCCCCCACGCACGACACCACTGCAAATCGGATATGGAGCCATCAAGTACTTTGGACTCCCGGCGCTCGTCACTCTGATACTCATCATCGTGACTTCCCCAAAGAATTTGTGGTCGATGATAAGAAAACCAGCGCATGATGACACGTTCATTTTGCTGTCTCTCGCGGCAGCATTTCTATCATTCGCTGCCGCACCCTATCACTTCGAATATCTGATTCCATTAGTTCCATTCGGGTACATCTTCATAGCCCGGATGAATAGGAAATCGTTGCTAATACCGTTCTGCTTTCTCGTTTTGCTGCACGGATCTTTGTCGTTCTTGAGCATAAAACACACCGGCAAAGGTCGCGTCGGTTTTCGTGCGGCAGATCACGGCGCGGTGGTCGAGAACATAATGGCACGCAGGCAACAAATTGCCGACGCAAGAAAGATCACCACTTCGGATGTTAAAATTCATAGCGTGATACTGTCGGGGCCTTGGTTACCGGTAATTGCATATCTTGACAACGATATCTCCTCGGTGGAAGGAACAAAAAAGTTGTACGACAGCAACCGGCAGGAACAAGGTGTGTGGAATTTCAAGCGGGATATCTGGTACAGGTATCTTATTGACCCTCACGAACTCAGCCAATTATGTGCTGATGATTTCACAGTATACTACGTCAGCGGAGTGCGTGAGTACACACTCGAAGTCTACGGCTACGACCTGTACGAAAGCGGTGCATTGCTGCTTGAAAAATGAATGGATTAGTCGTAATACATCGCGGCCGCCAATATTGAGCAAGCACCTGAACCGCAGTATCGCAGGGGCTCGCGGTATCACTTCTTCCGCAGGAAACGTACCTTCATGGAGTTAGTC
>CP070802.1:2109005-2116996 GCA_020343595.1 Caldifarciminota bacterium
CGGTGGAAATGACCTAAAGACTACCTGAAGATGACAGGTTTGATAGGCCACAGGTGTAAGTACAGTAATGTATTGAGCCGAGTGGTACTAATCAGTCGTGTGACTTGGACTTCCTTCCGCCAATTTAACTAAATTCCAAATCTCAAATCACAAAGTTCAAATAAGCACCAAATCACAAACACAAAAAGAGAACAAGAAGTTTGGATTTTGGAAATTGATATTTTTTTGGGATTTGACATTTGGATCTTGGAATTTTTAAAAGATTCCCGGTGGCATTACCGATGGGGAAACACCTCTACCCATTCCGAACAGAGAAGTTAAGCCCATCAGGGCCGATGGTACTATACTGGTAACGGTATGGAAGAGTAGGTCGCTGCCGGGTTTTTTTTGTGCGAATTTTGAATTCGCATCGATTCATCTCTCTTGCGCTCGATACGCTGTTTTCTGTACTCAAATCACAGATTTGAACAGAAATCGCGACGGAGATGAAAAGATTTGATTCAGCTCGTTCGTGCTCGATACACTGATTTTTGTGCCCATATCTTAGATTTGGAAAAAATCGTGACAGTGATATCATTTTTGCGCTTTCGGTGCAAAAGATGACAGTGATATTTTTTTGCCTTTTCGTACGAAGAAGAGGTATATCAGAAATGTGGACAACAGATATAGAAAGCTCGTAGCGAAGAACGGTATCGTATATGAGAAACGCTCGATTAAGATGCCTCCGATGCTTGCGCTGGCTCCCCATCCAGCGGTCCAGGCAATGACAAGAAGAGCGTTGGTGAATGGTTGCTCATCATGTTTCACTTTTTCCATGGCGAAATTCGTGAATAAGGGCTGTGCCATGTTCATAAGCGATGCTCTAACCAGAAATGCGAGTAGCGCAAAGAACAGGTTGCGGGTAATCCCCAAAACGATCAGAAACGGTATTGATACGAGCTGAGAGATCGCTACCGTTCTCACTTTGCCTATTCTTTCAGCAATGATCGGCGCGATCAGTAAGCCGGCAATCATCAAGAGTTGTTGTAGGCCATAGAAGATACCAATCAGGCTCGTTCTGGTTTGGAAGATTTCTCTGAAATAGAGATTCAGAAAGGGTATACTCAATCCTGCGCCTATCCCAACTGCCAGATTCGGTAGGAAGAGTTTGACGATCAATCTTCGGGAATGGATCCGCATCCGTTCTGTTGTCCGGGGCGGCTTCTCTTCTATCATGATGATCGGCACCAGTGCGACAAGCACCAACCCACTGAAGATTAAAAGTGTATATCGATATGTGAGATATGGAACCACCCCTGTTCTCTCAATAAATCCTGGGAGATAGCCCGCCAGAATATTACCAATGATACCGGCAACCAACATTAGGGCGAACTGCATACTGAATAGATATGGCCTCTCTTTCGCAGTACTATTACGCATGAAAAATGGCGCAGAGGCCACGCGAGAAAAGACGGCTGCGAGACCGGCGGCAAAACCGCTGGCTATTATCAGATGATACTCTGCCATGGATACCTGGATGAAATAGGAAAAAGTGGCAATCGGGGTGGCGATCAGAAGAATGCGCTTAATTGGAAATCGGCGTATTATGATAGAAGCAGGTATCGCCATGATCACGGTTCCCAGCGTGGTTGCGGATATGATATTCCCGATGCTTCCTTCGGCAAAACCTAGCTCTTTTAAGTATAGATTGAAAAGGAGCATGAATCCGGAAAAACCCATACCCCAGAAGAAGGTTGCCACCAGAAATAGCCGGACATTCCTGGAAAATAAACGCAGATTGTTTATATAATACTTAACTACCTGTTTGGATTTTTTGGGGATTAATGCAGGATTGATCAAGTTGTCGGGACCTGCGGCTTAGAGCTTTTTCATGACCAGTTCAGCGACCTTCTTTCCGGAAAGCAGCATGCCGCCAAAGATCGGTCCCATTCTTGGGCCTCCAAAAACAGCGTTTGATGCCATTCCGCATACAAACAGATTCGGGTACGCTTCCTTTGTATTTTCCACGGTAAATTGCTCGGCGACGTCGGCGTGCATGGATTTCTCGCCCTCAACTCTACCCGATGGTGTGAGCAGCTTGCCTCCGCTCTTCTTCTCGACGATATGGACGATTTCGGATTGGTGGCCGGTTGCATCAACCACGACCTTTGAGCTAAATGAGATCGGGTCGATGTGAAGTTTAGCGATTTCGACGCTCGACCAGTTGATAACGACGCCGGACACACGATTCTCGCGGATGATGACATCTTCGATCGTGATCAGGTTGAATATTCTTGCTCCTGCCTTAAGCGCTTTGTCGGTCAGGGCGGCCGTCGCCTCAAGCGAATTGGCGACAAAATAGCCGGGTTCGTATTCGTGATTCCTTATGTTGAACTCGTCGAACATTTCCCTTGCCCCTTCCTGTACAACGATACGGTTGAACATGATACCGCCGCCGGGCATGCCACCGCCGAGTTTGAGTGCTCGCTCGAAAATGACGACCCGATAGCCCTTCTTGGCGAGATAGTATCCGGCACATAAACCCGAGGGTCCGGCGCCGCCGATTATCACATCGCTTTCAATAGACTCGAGCAACTCATTTAAATATGATTCAATGATCGCTCTTGAAATGATTGTCTCTTCGATCATCTTAGAATTCCGAATCTTCCTCCCATAGAAAACCGGAACCAAACGTCGGTTTCGTCTCCATCACGCGCGCTATTGTATATTATCATCATGCCTGGTTCCATGAACAGATCAGTACTTCGCGTGACCGAATAATTGAAACCAAGTCCACCGCGAAAAGCCATATCTGTATGCCCATCAGCCCCGATCCCAAACCCGACAAAGGCGTATGGTCTTATCCCTGATACTGGCAGGTATATCATGCCATCAAGAGTTAACGCCCGGAGATTAAAGAAAAATTCAGTAGGCCCGTCGCCGAAGCTCAATTCAGCAATGTCCATGCGCAGTCCGAAATTCCTGAGTGGGTTGACGACGAATTCTGCGCCAAAGCCTCCACGTACACTGCCGACATAAAGACTCGCCTTGGGTCCGATCTCGATCAGGGGTCTTCTGAGGCTTCTGCGGATCGCCGCATGGCTCATACCGATGAGTAGAAAGAGCAGTACCAGAATGGTTAGTTTCTTCATTCACGTCCTCCTTTTAGACGATTCTACACAAAATGGTATTGTTTTCAAGTATTTCAAGGCAGGGTAATGATGCTTACCCGGAATTTGTGTTTATTTGCTTACTGTTTTTTCGAGAAATGCGACGGCTTCTTTGATCTTCCTTGGATCACCGCCGCCGCCCTCGGCCAGGTGGTTCTTACCTCCACCTCCACCACCAAGGATCTTTGAGATATCCTTCATTAATCTATTCGCCGGATATTTCTTGTTGATATTATCTCCGGCGCATATCAGGTAATTTATCTTACCTTTAACCGTCTGGTATATGATACCAACAGAATCCGGTGATCGTTCGCGAATATGGTCTGCAGCTTCGCGCATGGTTTGGGCAGGATATTTATCGAGTTTGATGCTGAATACCCGGCTTCCCGCTTTCTTCATTTTACGAACAAGATCTTCCGTTTCGATCCTGGCGAGACGCGCCAGATTCTCCTGATGCATTTTCTCCAGGTCGCGGAATCTCTGCTGGAAGTCGTTGACCTTCTTGATGAGGTCTTTTTCCGAACCGAAGATCTGCGCGAGTTCGTGAACCTGCATGTATTTTTTCCTCATTTCTGAGAATAGCTGCATCCCGACGACTGCTTCAATTCGTCTTATTCCGGCCGCAGCAGATTCCTGGGAGACGATCTTGAATAAACCGATCTCTCCGGTGTTATTCAAATGTATGCCACCACAGAGTTCTATGGAGAAATCATCAATCTTTACTACCCTGACCCTTTCGCCGTATTTCTCACCAAAGATGGCCATTGCCCCCATTTTCTTTGCCTCATCCAATGACGTAGAGAATTTCTCCACCGGCAGCGCGGCCATTACTTTTTCGTTGACGATATTCTCGATAACCGCGATCTCGTCTTCACTCAGAGGCTTGAAGTGGGTGAAATCGAAGCGGAATCTTCCCGGCTCGACAAAGGAGCCTTCCTGACGGGCATGTTCCCCGAGGGTCTTGCGCAGCGCAGCGTGGAGTAGGTGTGTTGCAGTATGAGCCCTGGCACTCTCTTTACGCTTCTGCAAATCAACCTCAGCGTACACAGGCCCGGGGTTGAACTTGCCGGAGTCGACCTTGCAGTGGCAGACGATCATACCTTGATACCAGTATGTATCGAGAACAGCTACCGTGAAATCTTTACCCTTGATATTACCATGGTCACCAACCTGTCCCCCCGCTTCAGCATAGAAAGGTGATTCTTCCAGCACGAGCTCTATCGTATGATCGTATTCGTTGTATCTTAATACGCTCGTTTCTACCTTAGTTTTATCATAGCCAACAAATGAGCCAACACCCTCTTTTATAACCTTCCATTCACCCCTGGGTATGAATTTTGCCTTTGCTTTTGACATTTCTCTGGCTTCCTGAAGCATTTCCATGAAGCCTTTTTCATCAACTGTAATATTTCTTTCCCGCGCGATCTCAGTGGTCAGTTCCACGGGAAAACCGTAGGTATCGTACAGGCGGAAAGCATCCTCACCGGTAACTTTCTTCTTGGCTTTGAAGATCTCTTCGAGCTGGATGAGTCCCTTTTCCAGCGTGGTTAGAAATCTTTCTTCCTCGGATTTGATCACCAGTGTGATCTCCTCCCGGCGCTCGCTCAGTTCCGGATATGCTACTCTGTACTCTGCGATCGTCCTCGGCACGAGTTTGTACAGAAATGCCTCTTCGACGCCCAGGTTTCTGGAAACGCGTACGGCCCGCCGCAGTAGTCTACGGAGCACGTAACCCCGCTCTTCATTTGAGGGGATTATCCCGTCACCGATGGCAAAAACGAGCGCACGCGTATGGTCGGCAAGGACGTTTATAGCGACATCAGTCTCCGGATCCGTGCCGTATTTCTTCTTCGTATGCTTGACGATCTCCTCGATGATCGGTGCAAAGAGATCGGTATGGAAATTCGAATCTTTCTTCTGCAGAACCGAAGCCAATCTTTCAAACCCCATTCCCGTGTCTACGCCTCGGTTCTTGAGCGGCAATCTTTCTCCGGAGACCGTCTGATCAAACTGAGGAAAAACAAGGTTCCAGATCTCCGGGTAACGGTCACAGTCGCACCCCGGTGCGCATGCCTTCTGGCCGCATGCGAACTTCTCCCCCAGGTCATAGAATATCTCCGAGCATGGGCCGCACGGTCCGGAATTACCAGCCGGCCCCCAGAAATTATGCTCGTCACCCAGGCGGAAGATCAATTCCTTTTTCAACCCTATCTTCTTGTGCCAGATATCATATGCCTCGTCGTCATCTTCATAGACTGAAACCGAAAGTTTGGATTTTTCGATCGCGAGCACCTCGGTAAGGTATTCCCATGCCCAGATGATAGCTTCTTCTTTGAAATAGTCACCGAACGAAAAATTACCCAGCATCTCAAAAAATGTGAGATGCCTCCGAGTTCTCCCGACATTCTGAAGGTCACTCGTTCTCAGACATTTCTGAACACTTGCGGCCCGGCGGTACGGCAGTTCCACTGCGCCGGTCCACAAAGGCTTGAATTGGACCATACCGGCGCTCGTGAAGAGCAGGCTGGGGTCATCTCTCGGGATCAGGGACATTGAAGTCACGATGGAATGATCTCTGTCCTTGAAGAATTTCAGAAAACTCTTGCGTAATTCGTTACTTTTCATGGTCTCTTATCACTTCATATGCAACTGCCGGGGTGAATCCGTGTGTCAGCATGCGGCGCAGTGCCTTCTGCCGGTCCTTTGGCTTGGCCATATCCAAGTGTGACAGTTTCTTGCACATGTATTCATCGGCAATACTCTTCTCGTCACGGTCTTTCACAAGACCTTCGATAACATCGCTTGCGACCCCTTTCTTGGTCAATTCATGGCGGATGAAGATATTACCTTTGGCCCTTAATTTTGTGTAATCGGCAACGAAGGATTCGGCGAAATTTCTGTCGTCTAAGGTATTATTTTCTATCATCTCGTCAATGACTTCCTGGATAAGGGCCGGATCGAATCCGACCTTCAAAAGCCTGTCCTTCAATTCTTTAATTGCGCGGTTGCGGTAATGCAACAGCCGATAAGCCCGGTTACGGATCTGTTGTTTTTCCTTTGCAAGGAGAACACTCTGGATGAGATCTTCATCGATTTCTTCACCTTCATGTATGTCAAATCTTAGTAGTATTTCATTTGAAATGCCGAATGCGAACTTGCCATCAATGTAGACCGAGGAGCGCTTTCTATTTTTCTTTTGTGTTTCGATCTTGCTTATCTTCACTGCGCTTCGGTTTGCCGAACATCATTTCGCGAAGCTTCTGGTCCACCTTTTGGGCGATGTCCTGATTGGTCTTTAGGAATTCGATCGCTGAATCCCTACCTTGTCCGATCTTTTCTTCGCCAAACGAATACCAAGTTCCTGCTTTTTGAAGGATATCATGCTCGACCCCGATATCAACCAGTTCTCCATATTCAGAAATGCCCTCACCGTAAATGATATCGAATTCGGCGATTCTGAAAGGAGGAGCCAGTTTGTTTTTAATTACTTTCACCTTTGTCCTGTTTCCGACAACCACGTCGCCTTTCTTGATCGAAGCGATTCTCCGTATGTCGATGCGGACCGATGAATGAAATTTGAGAGCAAGACCGCCCGGCGTTGTTTCCGGAGAGCCGAACATCACGCCGATCTTATGCCGGATCTGGTTGATAAACACTGCGCAGGTCTTGGATTTACTGATGACTGCAGTGAGTTTTCTCAGTGCCTGAGACATGAGACGGGCGATCAATCCAATCTGCATCTCACCCATTTCTCCGGCGATCTCTGCCTTTGGCACCAGGGCAGCGACCGAGTCAATGACCACGATGTCCACGCCGCCCGAGCGCGTTAATATCTCGGCGATCTCAAGTGCCTGCTCGCCCGTGTCCGGCTGTGATATCAGCAGTTCATTCAGGTTTATGCCAAGTGCCTCGGCGTAGGTTGGGTCAAAGGCGTGCTCAGCGTCCACGAATATGGCATTGCCACCGAGTTTTTGTGCCTGCGCAATTGCTTCGAGTGCAAGGGTCGTTTTACCGCTGGCTTCGGGCCCGTAGATCTCAACCACCCTGCCTCTTGGCAGCCCACCGATTCCCAGGGCATAATCTAGTCCCAGTGAACCGGTAGGAATGACTTCAACGTCTGCGCGTGTCGTCCTGTCACCGAGCCTCATGACCGAACCCTTTCCGAACTGCTTTTCTATCTGGTTGATCGCTAAAGATAGTACTTTTTCCTTATCTTCTTTTGCCATACTCCTCCTTCGCAACTACGTTGCGTTGATTACAGAGATAAAAGAAAAGATTACAGAGATAGTGGTAATAAAATCTCCGTAATCGGTGTTTTCATCTCCGTTATCATCTGCTCTAATGATATTTAGATTATAGGGCAAGTCAAGGGTAGAAGGTGTCGCTTTTTGAAAAAAGTGAGGTGCAATTGCGGATAACAGTATACTCTCCCCATCCCATGATGTATATTATTGTTCTTTAGAGCGCAGACAGTGTCTTCTTGCCGTATACAATTCTTTCTTCGAAGGGTGATGTTCGGATAATGTCCAGCTCTTTTGCCGCTTCGGTTGCGATCACTCCGGCACGCTGGTCTTTGCCCTTTAGGCTTTCATAGGCACGGGAGCCAGCGATCCTGCCCTCGAGCATTGCGGTCGATGCTTCTTCGATGCATGCGAGGTCGCCGCAAACAAAGATGTTCGGTTTCGAAGTCATCATGTTGGTATCGTGATAGGGAACATTGCCGCCAAGTTCGGGTATATATTCGATCCTGCATCCGGCGTGGCAGAGCAGTTCACAGAGCGGAGATAGACCAATTGCTATGAGTATCATATCGCACTCGATCGTCTTCTCGGTACCGAGAAG
>CP070802.1:2117096-2125031 GCA_020343595.1 Caldifarciminota bacterium
TCTTCGAGGAATTCGGTCAAGCTGACATCATGTCAAAAGAACTCACCCTCTATTTGATGACGGAATTGGAGAAAGAACCGGTAATGTTTCTGCTGATCAACGTTCCAAAACAGCAATTTGAAACAATATCCGTACAACTCGAAGAAATCGATCTCAGACCACTACCCAAGCACGATGTCCATGCTCTGATCCGCAATATCCTCGGCAACGTTGATGATGAGCTTGCCGATTTCATATACCGGGAAGCTGGTGGGAACCCGCTCTTCACGATCGAGGCGATCCGCAATACACGTCGCAACAAGATCATAAAGCAAGTATCGGGTACGTGGCACCTCTCAAAGGAGCAGACTCTCGTATTCCTGGACGACCTATACGGCTTAGTAATGTCTACAATAGATTCTTTGGCCTCTGACCCGCGATTGATAGTCGATTATGCCTCGGTCATCGGCTACCGCTTCAGTCTTCGCATTCTTAGTGAACTGCTTACCCGGCCTGATCTCAAAGAACACCTGGACCATTTGATCGCAGAAGGGTACGTCGTTCTGTCCTCGGACGGCGATGATCCGGTGTACATATTCCGCCACAACCTCCTCAGAGATGCTGCTTATAATGTCTTACCGGTAAGAATCCGGAAGGAAATCCACTACAAAGTTGCCAGCCTGCTTGAGCAAGTGTACTCTGACAATCTCTCATCCTTTTATGAAGAAGTAGCGCGTCACTATCTTGCGTGTGACCGGCACGGACGGGCCGCCAATTACTTTAAACTCGCCGGCGACAAAGCCAAGAATCTGTACGCGGTCGACCAGGCTCTCTCATTCTATGAACAGGTCCTTGATATCAAGAAGAGGTTCGGCACCGAATTATCCAAACCCTCTTACCGTGAGATAATGCTAAATCTGATAGATATATATGAAATAAAGGGCGATATCAAGAAGATGGAAAGAACTGCGCGGGAGAAACTAGTCGAAACGTTGAAGGACGGAGACCAGAAGAACGCAGTACTTTTTGCGGAACGTCAGGCTTACGGGCTCATTCTCCTCAACAGGTTGGAAGAAGCGGAGGAACTGCTTAACTCAAGCATCGAAAAGTGCGGTGACAAGATGGCCGACACACTACCGATCCTCTACGCTGACCTGGGAGTCCTGCATGCAAATAGGTACGAATACGATGAGTGTCTACTGAACTTTAACCTCAGCTGGCGAACTGCCCGGGCCAATAACATAAAGGAGGCTGAGATACTATGTCTGCTCAATCTCTCGAAACTGCATAAGGGTCTGGGCAATTACGAAAAAGCGATCGATTATCTACAGCATGGTCTGGAAATTCTCATTGATACCGAAGATATAAGAAAGAACATTGAACTCCAATACTTGATCGCTAATATAGACTATGAAATTTGGAACATCGAGAAGGCAAAAACAGTGCTCAGTGAGTGTCTCATGACCGCAGATTCGATCGGCAGCTTCGATGCATACATACGATCTGCGCTCGATCTGGCACGAATCCACTCACTGAACGGCGAACCAGGACATGTCACAAAGTACTTGAAAGATGTCGATAAAAAGATATCCTTTCTTATCCGCGAGAGCCTGCTTGCGGAGATAAATCTCAAGAAAGCACTGGTCTATTACAATAGTGGCGATAGCAAGAAGGCAAATGATTACGTGATCAACAGTTTGCGGATCGCGGAGCGGTTGAATCAGCATGAGATTGAGTTTGAGTGTTTTGAATTACTTTCTATGATCGATGAAAATCATAATATGGAGAATGCCAGAAAGGCATTACATCTCGCTGAGGAGATGAAATTACCCCCCTTGATCGCCTCAGCATTGTACCGGATGGCAATGATCTATTTGGAGAAGAATGATATCGAACGCGCCCGTCACCACGGTCGAAAAGCCCTTTTGGTCTATGACGACATCAAGTCGAGATTGAGCGATGCCAACCGGCAGCATTTCGTGAGGAGACCGGAATACGCAAAACTACTGGAGATATGACATGAACTGCACCAGTTGCGGCAAAGAAATCAAAGGACCACTTCACTTCTGTCCGTACTGTGGTGCTGCAACGCACGAGGGGGTTACGTCTCCATTCCATGACCTTAAACTCACATTTCTTCGCGTTGACCTGTCAGGCTTCACCAAGATGAGCGAAGCGATGATCGCGGAGGATGTCATGGCCGTGCTCAATGATATTTTTGGTATCTTTGTCCAAATCGTTGAATCTAACAAGGGAACGATATACCAGGTGATCGGCGACGAGATTGTCAGCATATTCGGACTCGACCTCGAATCAGGCTTTGCGCCACATATGGCGATTCTCACTGCCGAGGCGATGTTCAACAGACTTTACGAATTCAACAAGAAGGGAACGCTCAAGAGCCCGATCGGTCTCAAGGTCGGTGCCGAGATCGACTCGGCTTCCATCTTCGACATGCAGCAGGATCTGCGAAATGCTTTGATACTAACTAAGGGATTCCGCAAAAGTCAGATATTGCAGAAGAATGCATCAAGTAACACAATTCTGGTTGGGGAAAATCTATACAAAGTAACTAAGGGCTTCTTTTCCTACCGCGAAGTGGGAGAATTCGTCGAGGAATCATTCGGTGTCAAAGGGTATGAATACAAACTGAAATTGAAGGCCTGATGGAAGAACATGTTTTAGCATTATACAATGATCTGCTCAAACTTCTGAGGATGGGCATATACCTCGCCCGCACCTATCCGTATGGCCATCCGTCGATGAAGCACACGACACAGCGCATTCGTGCGCTCTTCGACGAGATCCGGCTCGAGAAGAGAGTCGTTTCCATCGTCGTAATCGAGAGTGTGCTGAGGATCGAAGATGCGAGATTCGATTCAACAAAAATGTCGATTGTAAAATATATCATTGACCGATTCCAGCAACTGGGTGTTAAGAGCGTGACATTCAACACCGAGGTGTCGGAGAGCGACCTCTATGAGTTCTTCTCGGTAATGGCGCTCCAGCAATCAGAAGTCGACGATTATGGCGACATCAGCGCAATCATGCAAACACGTCACATCACCGGGATCAAGGTCAATATCTACCGAGTCGGCGTAGTCTCTTCTGATCTCGACGTGAGGGAACTCGACTGGGAGAACTTCCTTGAGTCCATAATCACAGCCGAGGCACCGAAGACAGAAGAGGAACGTCTGAAGGAACTGGGCAATTTCCTCGGCGTTCTCGGTGTTACTGGCGACGATTCGATCGAAGCCCAATCCGATAAGATCCTTGCCGGACTCGAGAAACTTGCCCTCATGGTCGCCGACCGCTACGGCGAAGAGAGGTGGAACGAATATTCCCTAGTTTTTTCAAGACTGCTGGCAATTCTCTCGCCTTCGGTCAAGAAAAACATTGTCAGATACCGCAGCGAGAACGCAAAACTGGCAGACATGTTCCGCAAACTGGTTCCCACCATGGACGACGAAGATATCGTTGACATCGTCATGACGATCGCCAAGAAGAAAGGCGCTAATGCGGAAAAGGAGGTCGTCGACATACTGCAGAATGTTGCCGGCAACAAACTGCCCGGAATCCTGACGACGCTCGGAAACCGGGCACCCGAATACTACACGAGCGAATTCGTCGACCGTCTGATGAGACGCGTAAAGGCCGGAAAAGGCCCCGAATCAGCGACCAAGTATGCGATCAAAAATCTCGAGATGGAAATGAAGAGCCACTTCCCCTCCCTGCGCAGTGAATCTCCCGAAGAACGTATCAATGCCGTTGAGTCCCTCGTTGAATTCGCCGACCGTCTCTTTGATGCCGATAGCATCGAACTGGTCTGTCTCATGGCAAACCGCCTCGATGCGATGGCAGAAGCTGAACCGGACCTCAACACCTTCGCCAAGGCAATCGATGCAATGAAGGTTTTGTACATCAAGGCAAGGGACAGAGGTAACACCGAGGTTATGGAATTCATCGCTAAGAAATTCGCCAAGTACCTGATGCGCAAAGATGCAATTTTTCTCGAACGCAAGCGTTTTGTCATCAAGGCAATTGGTGAAACAAGAGATCCAACATATATACCCGAATTGGTTTCATCATTATGGGCCGCCGGCACTTACGGTGAAGCAAGAGAAGCGCTGATCGCACTGGCCGATCAATCCGCGCCGCTGCTGGTTCAAACGCTCAGGGAAACCGACGACTACTCGGTACGGATGAAGATCCTCGACATACTGAAACGAATGAGCGACAAGGCAATTCCCGAAACCCTGAACCTGCTCAGGGCTGAGGAGTGGTACGCACGCCGCAACGGCATTTTCATCCTCGGCGAATTGAAGGCAGATTCGACGGTAGACGATATCGGCGTATTAATCGAAGAGGATATTGAACAGATACAGCTCGAAGTTGTCGCTAGTTTGAACAAGATTGGTGGACCACAGGCGACGGAATATCTCAAGAAAGCGCTCAACAGCAAATATCCACACGTCACTCTCGAAGCAATGAAATATCTCGATGCCGAGGATTTCAAGAGTAAACTGCCCAAAGTCCTCCGATGGCTTAAAAGAAAAACGAAAATACCCAACGATATCGATGAACACTTCCGCGTCAATGTCATCCAGGCGCTCACCAAAAGCAGAGAGGAATCAGTCGTCAACGCACTGATCGGAATCGTCAAGGAACGCGCATTGTTCAAAGGCAATCTACTGCTTCCGACCAAGGCAGCCGCGCTCAATGCGCTTGCCGGCATTGGTACAACGAGAGCCATGCAGACATTGCAGAAAGCAGCAAATAGCCGTAATCGGTACATCGCAGTAACCGCCCAGGATGTACTCCAGCGCATGACATCCGCATCTGAGGAACTCGGGCAGTAAAGTACTAATCCCAAAGACATCAGCCGCTCTACGCAGAAGTCAGGCATAATATTCTGAGGTCAACTTGACATCACTGTATTTTCCGATATAATCACGCATGAAGCACCCCACCTCTGGAAAAGAGCATGTTGGGGAGATCACATTCGTTGTCGACAGCAGCGTCGATTATGATGAAGGTGGATCCTTTTCGGAATTGACCAACTGGCATCCCTCGTATAATCTCTACACTACCGACGACAGTATTATCGTCCAGGTTGAACTCGCCGGAGTAGAACTTCGGGATGTCGTCATATTCCTGCGAAGTCGATACATGTATGTATCAGGCAACCGGACAGCACCTCGGCCGAGCATCGCCGAGCGTTGTATATTTCACAACCTGGAGATCCCCTATGGCCGTTTCGTCCGACGTATTAACTTCCCCATGCCAGTTGAGACACGGCAACACACGTATGAAATGCAGAACGGCGTCCTGACGCTGCAATTTAAAGTCGTAGAGAAGAAGATCATTCCTGTGGAAGGAGAGTAATGGTGCGTTTGAACAAGATGATAAACGTTCGACGCTCTATCCTGTCCAAAGATTGTGACGCAGCACGGGGAATGTTGTAGGCACAGGGAGATCTAAGGGAACGATATGGCTGACACGCTGATCAAAATACCCAATGAATTGGGGATTATCCCGATCAAGGGTGGCGTAATCTTTCCCGATCAGGTAGTGCCACTCATTATCCACACGCAGAAACTGGCCAAACTGATCGATGAAATCCTCACGACAAACAAGCTGGCAGGTGCACTCACCCAGCGAAATCCCGACATCGAGGAACCCAAGCCGGACGAGGTCTTCAATGTCGGCTGCGTGATCCAGATCACAAAGATGCTCCGTTTCCCCGACGGTACTATCCGACTGCTGATAAAGGGGCTCAGCCGGTTCAATGTCGCAGAGTTCACTCAGAATGAGCCGTACCTCAAGGCAAAGATCGAAACGATCAAACCGGCTTACCGTAAAACCGTGGCTCTTGAAGCCATGATGCGTAATGTCATTACGATGTTCCAACATCTCGTATCCCTAGCACCTTATCTACCCGATGAATATGCCGCTGTTGTCTTGAACATGGACAGCGCAGATAGCCTCGTTGATTTCGTGAGCAGCACGATAAATTTTGACTACAACGAGAAACAGGCACTCCTCGAGATCACCGAACCGAAAGAACGGTTCTCAAGACTCATACCCATGTTGCAGAAAGAAATAAGTATCCTTGAGCTAGGCGCCAAGATACGGTCGGATGTTAAGAGCGAACTCGACAAGGGACAACGCGAATTCTACCTGCGGGAACAATTAAAGGCGATCCAGAAAGAGCTTGGCGAAACTGATGAACACGCGCGAGAGATCGAGGAATTGAGAGCAAAAATAATCAATGCCAAGATGCCTGAGCAAACCAACAAGGTTGCATTAAAAGAACTCGACCGACTGGCAAAGATGCCTCCGCAGGCTGCCGAGTACACTGTGTCACGTACTTACATAGACTGGTTGATATCGCTACCGTGGTCGAAGTCTACTCAAGATAATCTGAACGTTCAACGGGCACAGAAGATCCTTGATGAGGACCACTACGACCTGGATAAGGTCAAGACGAGAATACTAGAATATCTGGCCGTGAAGAAACTGAAACCTGATTCGCGAGGTACTATCCTTTGCTTCGTCGGCCCGCCCGGCGTGGGCAAAACATCTCTTGGAAAATCGATCGCCCGTGCTCTCGGCAGAAAGTTCACCCGCATCTCTCTGGGTGGCATCCGCGATGAGGCGGAAATACGGGGTCATCGACGCACCTACGTGGGTGCGCTACCTGGCAGAATCATTCAATCGGTCAAGAATTGCGCCACCAATAACCCCGTTTTCATGCTTGATGAGATCGACAAAGTAGGTGCCGATTTTCGGGGCGATCCTTCTTCCGCCCTGCTGGAGGTGCTCGATCCTGAACAGAATAATGCCTTTTCAGACCATTATCTTGAAGTGCCGTTTGACCTTTCGCAAGTGATGTTCATAGCTACCGGCAACGTCGTCGATCCAATAATTCCAGCGCTGAAAGACCGTATGGAAATAATCGAATTGCCGGGCTACATCCTTGAAGAGAAACTCGAGATCGCCAAGAAATACTTGATGCCGCGTCAGATCCGGGAAACAGGGTTGAAACCTTCAAACATATCCTTCGAGGATGAAGCAATAAGGTGTATCATAAGTAATTACACTAAGGAAGCGGGGGTCCGTAACCTCGAACGCCTCATCGGGTCGATCTGCCGCAAGGCGGCAAAGCGGGTCGCCGAGGGGAAGAAAAGTAAAATCAAAATCACCACCAAGAATATTCCAAGATTCCTCGGGCCCCAGAAAGTCATCTCTGAAGTCGCTGCCCGGGCCGGACAGATCGGCGTCGCTACCGGCCTCGCCTGGACACCTTACGGCGGCGAGATCCTCTTCATTGAATCGCTCAAGACAAGAGGCAAGAAGGGACTGATCCTCACGGGACTACTGGGCGACGTGATGAAGGAATCGTGTCAGGCAGCACTGTCCTATTTGAAGACCAAAATACCCAAATGGAATATTCCCGAGAATGAGTTCGAGAATCAAGAATTGCATCTCCATATACCTTCGGGTGCGATCCCCAAGGATGGCCCCTCGGCCGGGCTAGCCGTCGTAATGTCGCTCGCATCATTGATCAGACATGAACCGATCGATCCGAAGATAGCCTTTTCAGGAGAGATCACCCTTTCCGGGCGTGTCCTTCCCGTCGGCGGCATCAAAGAAAAAGTGATCGCTGCCAAGCGTGCAGGGATCGAAACCATCATGTTGCCACGGGACAATCAAAATGATCTGCGGGAAATTCCCCGGCACGTAAGGAAAGGTCTCTCTTTCTTATTTGCTTCAAAGATCGATCAAGCTTTGAATCGAATTTTTCATAATAAAAAACGAGGAGCGCGGAAATGATCTTCCTTCTTTTCTTTCAAGTCGAATACCAGGCCATCAATCGTGTGTACAGCGACTCTGTGCAGCAGCTCGTGCTCTACCTGACCATACCCTCAAGAAAATTGCAGTACATCGCTGCCG
>CP070802.1:2125131-2132782 GCA_020343595.1 Caldifarciminota bacterium
TGACTGACTAGTCAGTCATTATAAACCATTCCCCAAGATATTGGTCTAATGGTTAACTAACTTAATATGAGAAGAAAAGATTCGATAACACGGGATAAAATCATAAAGAACGCCCTCCAGATGTTCGCACAGAAGGGCTTTTTCAAGACCACGGTTGATGACATCGCCGGCGCTACCGGTGTTGCCAAGGGTACTGTTTATCTATATTTCAAGGATAAACAGGATCTATATATTGCGACAATGGATGAACACTTCAACAGTGCGCTCGCTTTGCTCGCCGAAACTGAAAATATGCCCGGTACACCGAGCGAAAAAATGCACCGGATCACGAACGAGTTCATCAATTACATTATGCACCTGCGAACAAACTACATGCCGTTCACATTTGAGAACCTCAACCTGACCGGCAAGACGCTAAAGAAGATCAATACGACGGTACAGCCAAAGGTCTCAGCTATGATAGAGATAATCAGTCGGATCATACAGGATGGAATCGACAAACAGGAATTCCGTGAAGTCGACCCGAGGCTTGCGGCGTTTCATTTTCTCAGTACGATAAGGGCAATTTTCTTTAGTAGTTATTATCTTACAAATAATGCGATCAATACTGAAAATATCCTTGAGTTATTTTTTGAGGGATTGAATAAAAGGAGGTAGTCTGTATGTTCTTATCAAATCTGTTGATATTAGTATCTCTGTTTCCGACAAGCGAAAGGGTCGAAATTTCCTTCGGGCCGAACTATTCTTCCTACCTTCTCTTCCAGGATACGTCCGAAGCAATAGGGAAATGGAACTTTGGCGGTGAAATAGGCATAAACAACATCATACCACACATTGGCTTTAAGCTGCGCGGTACAATGCTCAGATACGATGCACCCGCAGAACAAGGACCATATGCATGGGAATATACCCCGCTATGTCTTTGCGGGAGTTTTGATATCCTTCCTTTCTTGAAAACACCCTGGATGCGTCTATCAGTGGAAACCGGGCTTGGCCTCTACTTCTGGCGCGGCCTCTATGATGACGAAATCATCGTCTTGCCGACTGGGGATACCGTTGAGGAAACTGATATCGGCTTTGTCGGCGGTGTTACCCTTCAGATCAGACCAATGAAACACCTGGGGATCGAGTATGCAATGCGCTATCATTATATCGCCAGCACGAACATCAATAAGTACGGATTCTTCGATAAGGATGAAAAGATTTGGGAAAATGGTGTCGGTATAAAATTCATACTGCCTTTATGATTATGCACATGATCTACCGTGCCGGATTACAGGCAACCAATCAATTTAGGAGGTAATAATGTTATCAATTTTGGCCTTGTTCCTCAGCATGGCGGGTGCTGATACACTGACTTTCACTGTGGAAGAGGCAATCGATTTTGCACTAGAGAACAATCCCGAGATCGCACAATTGATGATCGCATACGAGAAATCAGAAGCCCAGGTCGGTCAGGCAGTTTCAAATTTCTACCCAAGTGTTACCGCAAGCGGTTATTTCGCATACATAACCGACGTGCCGGTCATTGAATTCGACAGCATACCGATTCCGTTCGGGTCTAATGAGAATTACGGGCTGCGGGTTTCGCTCCAGCAAGTATTATTTACCTGGGGTAAACTCTACGATGCTTACAGGATATCCGACCTCGCGAGCGATATTGCAGAAATGAGTCTCGTTCGTAAACAACAGGAAATAAGATATTCGGTCACTGATGCCTTTTATGGAGTTCTCGTCCTCGAGGAATACACCAAGCAGGCCCGCGCCAGCCTCGAGCAACTCGGGCGGTTCGCAGCATCGGTCGAGACAAGATTTAAGGCGGGTTTGGTTTCTCGCTTCGACCTGTTGCGCGCTCAGGTACAGGTTGAAAATATAAAACCTCAAGTTATACAAGCCGAAAACACGTTGAACCTTGCACGCGAAGGATTCAAGTTGCTTCTGGGCATGGAGCTGGATACGGAATTTTCTCTCGCTGGTGAGATCAGAATGATCGAGGAAGATTTCTCTCTTCAGCAACTGATAGACGATGCCGTCCAGAACCGCGTAGAATTGAAGAATCTGAAAAAGACCGTGAAGATCGCTCAATTGTCTCAGGCCATAGCCCGTCGCGCAAACCTCCCCTCGGTGGTAGGCGGTGCGACTTATGAAAGGACAAAGCCATTCAGCATCACCGGTGACGAGTGGGGTTCAAGTCTAACTTTCAACCTGGGTTTCGAATTACCTCTTTTTACCGGGTTCAATAACCTGTACAAGAGCCGTGAAGCCGGGTTAGTACTCAAGGAAGCACGCCTTGGTCTTGAGAATCTCGAAAGGGCGATCGTTGTTGAAGTAAAAACAGCTTACCTCACTTATCTCGCTGCAAAAGAAGCAATCGATGCGGCAGAGAAAAATGTCGGACAGGCGAGGGAAGCATTTAACATAATCGAAACAAGATACAAAAGTGGGCTGGCCACGAATCTTGAGGTCCTCGACACTGAACTGGCATATCGCCAGGCACAGGTCAATTATCTCACTGCCCTCAAGAACTATAACACAGCCCTGGCAGAAATTTATAAAGCAATTGGTAAGGAGGATTAGATGCGTAAGTGGTTGATTATCATTGTCATCGTTGTTGTATTGCTCATAGCAATTTCTCTAAGAATAGGAGCCTCGAGGCGTAATCAGAGATCCGAAGAATTCACTTCCAGCATCGCAGTGGAAGTAATGGCTGCAAAACGTGATAATGTGAAAAGCACCTGTGAAGTTCTCGGTAACGTAATGGCGGTCAAAACAGCGCAGGTGTTTCCTGAAACGATGGGCAGGATTACTAAAATACTCGTCAAAGAAGGGGCATACGTCGCAAAAGATAATAAACTGATGGCGATGCGCAACGAGACGATCGGGTTCGAATATGAAGAAGGTTTCATCAGATCACCGATAAGCGGGAACATTGCCAAGGTCATGGTTGATGTCGGTTCCATGGTCACGCCGCAGGCGCCGGTCGCCGTAGTAATGGACTATTCACGGGTGAACGTCTCATTCAATCTCGCCGAAACGAACATGGGATGCATTGGTAAGAATGACAAGGTTGTGGTCAGGATCGACGCAATGCCCGGGCAGTCATTTACCGGAATCGTTGCCGAACTTACACCTGTCGTCGACCCAATGACACGTACGCTCGGAGTAAAGGCATCGGTGAACAATGCCAAGAAGATACTAAGACCGGGTATGACAGCACGCATAACCATCAACCTCGGCGAAAAGAGCGATGTAGTTGTTGTTCCTCGCGATGCTCTTCTCGATGGATATCTCTTCGTCGTCAGCGATAGCGTTGCTGAACGCCGCGATGTTGTACCAGGATTGATCGGCGACAAGTATGCCGAGATCATCAGCGGCCTCAATGATGGTGAGCGTGTAGTCATCGTTGGGCAGCAGCGGCTGGCCGGCGGTGAGAAAGTCATGCCTGTGTTGAGGAGCGAACTATGAATCTGACCGACGTTTCCATAAAAAGACCGTTGTCGGTTTCCATGGTCTTTTTGGCCGTGATCCTGTTTGGTTTTATCTCGGTCACGAATTTGCCTGTCGACCTCTTTCCAAATGTTACGTTTCCGATGATGATCGTGCTCACTACGTATCCTGGAGCCGGCCCCGAAGAGATCGAAACACAGATTACCGAACCTCTCGAGCAGACTCTTGGCACGGTCAATAACATCAAGAAAGTAACTTCGACAACTTCAGAGAACATATCAAATATCTTGCTGGAATTCGAATGGGGTACTGACCTCGATGCGGCTTCAAACGACGTGCGGGACCGTATGGGATTCATCCTACCCTACCTGCCTGAGGATGCAGACTATCCGATGATCTTCAAATTCGATGTTTCCACGCAGCCGGTCATGATGTACAACATCTCAGGTGATATCGACCCTCTCGAATTGGATCAGATCGCCGATGATATAGCCGAACGTCTACAGCGCGTTGGCGGCGTTGCCGCCTCGTATGCCATGAGCGGCACTATGACTGAAATCCAGGTAGTACTGGACCCGGTAAAATTGCAGGGTACCGGCATAACCTCGGATCAAGTACAGCAAATACTGCAGGCACAGAATATTAACTTCCCCCTCGGCAATGTTGAGTCCGGCCGAAAAGTCTATATTGTTCGTACGATCGGTGAGTACACAAATCTTGAAGAAATAAGAAAAACGGTCGTAGGCAGCAACAACGGCGTACCGGTACTGCTATCCCAGGTGGCTGACGTACGCGAGCAAGCATCAGAGATAACATCGGTCTCACGTACAAATGGTGTTCAGTCGATATGGGGTATCGCACAGAAGAGAACGGATGCCAACTCAGTTAATGTCGGCACTGCGCTCGCAAAAGAACTGGAAAACATCAAGAAAGATCTTCCACCAGGCATCAAGATTGATATCATGTTCAACCAGGCAGATTACATCACCAGGTCGGTAACCAGCACTGCGCAGACACTCATCATGGGAGCGATCCTTGCGGTCATCGTTCTGTTCCTGTTCCTGGGCAGTTTCCGCTCAACTCTGTACATGGCCGTCGCGATACCAATCGCCGTATTCTTCGCACTCTTTTTCATGTACCTCTTCAACATGAGCCTTAACATCATTTCACTCGGTGGTCTGACGATCGCTATCGGCATGGTACTCGATTCCGCAATCGTAGTGTTCGAAGCGATATTCCGGCATAAAGAAAAAGGCGAGGATGCGGCAAAAGCAGCAAGCACGGGTGCAAGAGAGGTTGGGATGGCAATCACTGCCTCCACGCTGACAACCGTTGCCGTCTTCTTACCCTTACTACTGGTGAGAGGTTTCGCATCGATCTTCTTTCAGCCGCTTGCTCTAACCGTCACCTTTGCGCTGGTGTCGTCGCTCGTTGTCGCTTTGACCATCATCCCCATGCTATCGGTAAGGTTCGGAAAGGTAAAACGCAGCGGGTTCGGCGAAAAACTGAACAATTTCTACGGAAAACTGGAAGACATCTATGGTCGCCTCATCAGGTGGGCGCTCAATCATCGGTTGATCGTCATTCTTGGTACTGTTGCCGTATTCGTAATCAGTCTAATGTTGATACCGTTCATCGGCACCGAATTGAGTCCCGATGTTGACCAGGGTGAGATCATCATCGAAGCTGAAATGCCGGTCGGCACAAATCTCTGGGTCACCGATTCTGCGGTAAGGCAGCTTGAAAAGATCATCCTCGAAGAAGTCCCCGAGATTGATATACTCTCAACTTCGATTGGCAGCGGTGAAGGTGGATTCTCGAGTCTCTTTGCCGCCACGACCGGACCGCACTCAGCTCAGATTTATCTCGAACTCGTATACCGAGAACAGCGCAATCGTTCGGTCAAGGATATCCAGCGCGACCTGCGTCCGAAAATGACCGGTATCCCTGGACTGAAGGTAAAGTACGCCACTCAGCAATTCTCGATGTTCGGCGGCGGTAAACCGATCGCCATAAAGATCCTCGGATACGATTTCCAGAGAGCAAGAGAGATATCCGATCTCCTGATGGACACGCTTCAGAGCGTAAAAGGACTCGTCGACCTCGAAACGAGCATTGCAGAAGGGAAACCTGAATTACGCCTTATCATCGACCGTCAGAAAGCAGCCAATTTCGGCCTCACACCTTATCAAATAGGCCAGGTTTTACGCTCGCGCGTTGAAGGCATCGTGGCAAGTCAATACAGAAGAAAAGGCAATGAGTACAACATAAAGGTGATGTTCGAGAAAGAATACCGCGATGATGTCAAGAAGATCAGTTCGATGACGATCACGACACCAATGGGTGAGGTGCCGATCGTTAACTTCATCAAGGATACGATTGCGGCTGGACCGGTCAAGATCGAGCACGAGGACAACTACCGGCTCGTGACCGTCAGCGGCAATATCGAGGGGCGCGACCAGGGCAGCGTCGCGAGCGATGTCCAGAAAATCCTGAATGCCATTCCAAAACCCGCCGAGTTCACAATCGAGTTATCCGGCGGTTATGAGGAACAGGTCAACACCTTCAGGGATCTTTTCATGGTGATCATTCTGGCGATCGTCCTCGTCTATATGATCATGGTTGGCCAGTTCGAGTCCTTCCGAGAACCGTTCATCATCATGTTCACCATTCCGCTCGCATTGATTGGCGTCCTCTGGATGTTGTTCTTTACGGGAACAACGCTTAACATGCAGAGTCTGCTCGGTGTTCTGCTCCTCGGTGGCATCGTTGTCAATAATGCAATCGTTTATATTACCTATGCCAACCAGTTGCGCCGGAAACAAGGCCTCAAGTGCATGGATGCAGTAATCGAGGCAGGCAGGGTCCGCATGCGTCCAATTCTGATGACTGCATTCACTACATCATTCGGCTTGATACCAATGGCGCTGGGAATCGGTGCTGGTAATGAGCTCCGTGCTCCGATGGCACGTTCGGTCATCGGCGGTTTGATGATCGCCACTTTCTTGACCCTCGTCTTCATACCCGTGCTCTACACGTTATTCGAGCGAAAAAAAGATAAAGCCTGCGAAGTAGATCTACCAAAATCAAAATAGTATAGAAAAACATCCCGCATCCTGCTGTCAACTCCCGCCGTACTTGCGGGTAGGCAGGATGCGGGTTCACTCCAACGCGATACGCTACACGCCTAACGCAATACGCTACACGCCTAACGCTGATGCGCAGCCCCTGTCATTGCGAGGAGCCCACCAAAGGCGGACGACGAAGCAATCTCACTCACACGCTCAACGCGCCACGCATAACGCCTAACGCCAACCGCAATCCCGTCATTCTCCGACTCGCCTGCCCTCTGACTTGATCAGGGGGATCGGAGAATCCAGGAATCTTATCATTGTCATCTTCGATGCGAAGCATCGTAATCTTGATTTCGCCCCGATTTTGTGTATAATTATGCATGCCGAATAAACGAAAAACGTATATTCGTAGTATTGGCAATGATGATACAGAAGACATACTCGAATTTGAATTAGAATTCCAGCGCACGCTTACAACCGCAGAGCGCTTCAAGATGATGTTCAGTGTGTCCAACAAAATGAAAGAAATACTAATAAGAAATGGATATCGAAGACCTATTGAAATCATTAAACGAACATAAGGTTAAGTTCGTCATCATCGGAGCCGCCGCTTTCCCTGTACACGGCTATGCCCGCGCTACCTTGGATACGGATATCTTTATCGAACCAACAAAAGCAAATGCCACAAAATGCCTCAATGCACTCAAGGATTTTGGATACGGTGTAGATCAAGTCACCGAGAAGGACCTGCTTAAGAAGAAGATACTCCTCCGTCAGTATCTCGTCGAGGCCGACATCCATCCGTATGTGAAAGGTGTTACATTTCGAAGTGTTTGGAAGCACAAGGTGAAAGACAAAATCGGCACCGCACCAGTGTATTTCGCCAGTCTTGAAGACTTGATACGAATGAAACGGGCCGCGGGTCGCCTAAAAGACAAGGAAGACCTGAAGGTCCTACTCAAACTTCAAAAAACCAGAAAAGCAAAGAAACGTTAAAGACCCAAACGCCTGATGAATCAGGCAACTACAAAATACTACAAAATACCTATATCGGTATCCCGATCAACATGTAGTTGCCCAATTTATTGGGCGATTTTAAGAATCATGTAAATACAATAATATAGGAGGCG
>CP070802.1:2132882-2140522 GCA_020343595.1 Caldifarciminota bacterium
CCTCGAAGACGAGCACAAGAGGTTTGTTGCGGCATTCGTTCTTAATGATATCGCGTACTGATGCATAGATTTCTTCGTTGATCATGCGTATCTCATCACTCGGCAGCCGTCCGAGGTCGGTGAGCAACAGGTGCTTAACACCTTTTGCCAGTGAGTGCTTGAAGTTCTGTGCCGCGAATATCTCATCAAGGCGCTTGGCAGTGATATCCCTGCCGTCAAGTTCGTGCAATTGCAGTATGTTTCCCAGGAGCGCTCGGAATGGGTGATACGGTGACTGAACACCTACCGAGCAGTTAGTCTCGAAGCAGGCGATTTTGTCGTTCTTGTTCAACTCTACTTCAAATTCTTCCTTGAGCCTTGTTTTGCCGATACCCATTTGTCCATTAAGGATACAGTAGACCGGTGTATTGTGACTCGACGTCTGAGCGAAATCGAGTAGTTTGCACAACTCGGTTTCCCGACCGAACAGCGGCATTCTCTGTGGTTCGAAAACGCGGGGTGTTGCTCTGATTTTTTTGAGACGGTAGATGTCGACTTTTGTCTGCTTGCCCCTTACCGTTTGCTCTCCAATGTGTTCAGCATCGATATGGCGCAGCACTGCGTTAAAGGTGGGTCTTGTCATAAGAATTTCGCTGTGCTGGCTGATTTCGGTGATACGGGCAGCGGTATTGATCGTGTCACCAATAACGGTAAGGAAAGGTGATTCCTTGAGGACGAACCCAAAGAAGGCTCTTCCGGTATTGAGACCGATGCGCAGATCCGTATCCTTGAAGAATTGCGATTCCTGCTTTGTCTTTGACCACCAATCTTTTATGCTATTGACACACCGTATTGCCCTGAGGGGATCATCATGATGGGCGTGCGGTGCGCCGAAAATACCGAGTATTCTGAAGTCGGGGATAATACGGTTTGAGGTTCCGTTATATTCCTCGACGATATCTTCAATGCAGCTAAAGAATTCCTGAACGTGTTGCTTTGTCGTTGCGTACGTTTCTTTTTTGATGAGTCTCTCAATTCCGGTGAGGCTGACGAAGAAAACCGTGAGCAGTCTGAGTTCGCCCCCCAACAATCTGAGGCGTTCGGATTCGGCCACTCCGCTAGTTTCCGGTCTCAACGCGGCACCACAATTTGTGCAGAATTGTGCGGAATCCGGATTGGTGGAGTAGTTACAATAATTACACTTCATCGTATCCCTGTTTCACTCTTCTCCTGGTTGAGCTATCGTTTTCAATTTCAAAAAATATTATAGACAAATATCACAAAACGTCAAGATTTTGTATGATTGTTGAGATTGATTAGTCCGCACAATTGGGTATAATCGCTGTATGAGGAAGAATTTCAAGCGATATTCATTACTTCAAGCTGAACATGAGCTGGTCAAGCTGGGGCTGGAAAGATACCGTGCTGAACAGATTTTCAAATGGATATGGCAAAAGAACGCCGATGATTTCTCGGTGATGACCAATATCTCGAAGGAATTACGTGATCGTTTCAACGGGTTGTATTCTCTTGCTGGGGTAAGAATCGCGGATTTGCAGCGTGAGGATGCTGACGCCGAGAAATATCTGCTGGAGCTGGAAGATGGTCTGCGCGTTGAATCTGTATTCATGCAGGAGGGCACGAGAAGGACGATTTGTGTATCGTGCCAGGTCGGATGTCCACTTGCCTGCAAATTCTGTGCTACCGGGTTGCTCCATTTCGAACGTGATCTCCACGCATACGAGATCGCGGATCAGGTGCGGTCCATTCAGCAAAACCGAGGAGACCGGTGTACCAATGTCGTCTTCATGGGAATGGGCGAGCCGCTTCTCAATCTCGACGCGGTCATCGGAGCACATGAGATCATTTCTTCGCCGATTGGTCTCGGCATCAGCAGGCGGCATACTACGATTTCCACTGCAGGAATAGTGGAGGGCATAGAGGCTCTTTTGAGATCGTCTGTTCGCGTTAAGCTGGCGATCTCGTTGAATTTTGTAGACGAAGAGATAAGAAAGGATCTCATGCCGGTAGCTCGAAAAAATCCGCTCAAGGATATCATTAAACTCGCCAGGGTTTACTCGCGGCAAAAAGAGATGGTGACATTCGAGTATGTCCTGATCAGAGACATAAACGACGGTATTCGCGATGCGCGGGATCTGGTTCGATTGCTAAGAAACATACCGTCGAAAATAAACCTCATACCGTACAATGAACACCCTGACTTGCCTTATAAGAGGCCTAAAGATGAAAAGATAGAGGCCTTTTTCTCACATCTCCTCCATTCTCATCACACCGTGGTGATCAGAAAATCGCGGGGACAGAAGATCCTGGCGGGCTGCGGTCAGTTAAGCGGTTCGCAGGTAGCGCGCGGATAGTATGAAGTGTCAGGTTTCATTTTGTTGCCCCCTCAGTTGCAGGAATTGATATGACAGTATGACCTGAGAAGATGATGAAGGAATCAGTACGTGTAGATATCATTGTGGAGGGTTTGGTCCAGGGTGTCTTCTTCCGCGCTAATACGAGGAAGGTTGCCGAGTCGCTGGCGCTAACCGGTTGGGTCATGAACTTGCCTGATGGTAGGGTCCAGATACTTGCCGAAGGCCCCTCGGGCAAGATCGAGGAATTTGTGCGCTGGTGTCAGAAGGGTCCTCCGTTCGCCCGCGTTGACCATGCTGATGTAAGATGGTCAGAGCCGACCGGTGAATTCACCACTTTCGAGATCAGACATTGATCTTCCCGGCAAACTCTCTTACCGCCGGTATTTCTTCGCGTATACTCACTCTTAATACCGTGCCGGCATCTTGACTACGGCACAAAATTCAGTATAATAGTCTGCTGTCCTAAATGCATGCGATATAGATTGTTTATCTTTTGCGAAGCTATTATCCACTTTTAATCAATGAATGGAGGCATGATGGGTAAGACCTTGGCGGAAAAGATACTATCCGAGAAGAGTGGCCAGGATGCGCGTTCCGGCGATATAGTGATCGCCAGTGTCGATGTGGCTGCCTTTCAGGATGGCACCGGGCCACTGGGCGTACGCCAGCTTCAGAAGATGGGTCTGGAAAAGGTGCGAGCACCCAAGTCGATATTCTTTCTTGACCATGCTGCACCATCTCCACGCAAGGAACTATCGAATGATCATATGCTTCTTCGCGAATTCAGTCGCAAGTCCGGGGCAATTCTTTCCGAGGTTGGTGAAGGTGTTATCCATCAGCGGTTAGTTGAGTCCTATGTTAAACCTGGTGATGTCGTGATCGGTGGTGATTCACATACCTGCACTTCAGGCGCACTGGGTGCTTTTGCCACCGGTATGGGATCGACCGATGTAGCAATCGGAATGGCGATGGGAAAGACGTGGTTCAAAGTTCCTGAGACGTTTCGGGTAGAAGTAGAAGGCGATTTTCCGCCCGGTGTGTATTCAAAGGACCTGATTCTCTATCTGATCGGCCAGCTCGGCGCAGATGGTGCCACCTATAAGGCCCTGGAATTTGGAGGGCCGGCGATCAGAAAGATGTCGATGGAAGCACGTTTTGTCTTGTCCAACATGGCGGTCGAGGCAGGTGCGAAGACGGGTCTCATCGCGTCGGACGTGAAGACGAAAGGGTTTCTCAAGGCGCGAGGTAGGACAAAAGACTGGCGAGCACTGACGCCTGATAGAGATGCTGAATATGAACGCGTTATCCGTATAGATGCACGGAAGATATCACCTCAGGTCGCGTTTCCACATACCGTTGACAATACGAAGAGCGTGCGGGATGCACGTGGGATAAAAGTTGACCAGGTCTTCCTCGGGACGTGTACCAACGGTCGCATCGAAGACCTCAAGATAGCCGCCAAGATACTCAGAGGCAAGAAAGTTGCGGATCACACTCGATTGGTCGTTGTCCCGGCTTCCCGCGATGTCTATCTTGCTGCGATGAAACTCGGGCTGTTAGACGTATTTGTCCGTGCCGGGGGGATCGTTATGGGACCGGGGTGTGGTCCATGCGTGGGGGTACATCAAGGTGTTCTTGGCGATGGAGAGGTGTGTCTCTCAACGGCAAACAGGAATTTCCGCGGACGTATGGGTAATCCCGAGGGTATGGTTTATCTGGCATCGCCGGCATCTGCTGCATATTCGGCTGTGAAGGGCCAGATCACTGATCCGAGAGATGTACTTTCTAAGGTCCGCCGCGCTGGGGCTCCAAAGAAAAAGAAGCGGCGGAAGAAGAGATAGTTTATAATGCAAGGATTTTAGATTGATAAGGAGGAAACGAGATGGGTAAATTAAAAGAAAAACTGGCAAAAACGGTTCCTGCATTACGGGATGATATCAAGGGTTTTGTCAAACAGAATGCTGATAAGTCAGTATCAGAGGTTAAAGTTTCACAGTTGTACGGTGGCATGCGGGGAGTCAAGGCGTTGGTGTGCGACACCTCGGTGGTACCTCCGGATAAGGGCCTCATTATTCGTGGCCGTCCTATTGGTGAGTTGAAGGACCAGTTGCCTGAGGCTGTCTTCTACCTCTTGGTAACCGGTGAGATGCCGGACGCTGAGGCTCTTGAATCTTTGAAAAAGGAATTCAGCAGCCGGAGTAAAGTGCCGGATTACGTGTGGAAGACACTCGAAGCGCTGCCCAAGGATTCTCACCCGATGGTTATGTTCAGTCTTGGTATTCTCGCGATGGAGAAGGAATCTGTTTTCAGGAAACAGTATACCGCCGGGATGAAGAAGAGTGAGTACTGGGATGCTACGCTCGAGGATTGCTTGAACCTTCTTGGCAAATTGCCGAATCTTGCTGCTGGGATCTATCGGATGAAATTTGACAAGGGTGCGAGGATCGAACCCGACCCAAAACTTGACTGGGCGGCAAATTTTGCGCATATGCTTGGTATCAAGGACCCTGATGGATCGTTCGCAGACCTCATGCGTCTGTATATGGTCTTGCATTCTGATCATGAAGGCGGTAACGTGAGTGCACACACATGCCATTGCGTTGGTTCGGCTCTATCGGATCCTTACTATGCAGTGTCAGCAGGTCTGAATGGTCTGGCCGGACCGTTGCACGGACTGGCTAATCAGGAATGCTTGCGCTGGGTGATTATGGTGAAGGAGAAATTCGGTGGCGTGCCGACTGACGAACAGCTCAAGCAGTTTGCGTGGGATACCTTGAACTCCGGACAGGTCATCCCGGGTTATGGTCATGCAGTGCTGAGAATAACCGATCCGCGTTTTGCTGCTTTCCGTGAGTTTGGCGCGCGGGTATGCGCTGATGATCCCTATTTCCAGATCGTTGATAAGGTCTTCAATGTGATTCCCGGTGTGTTGAAGGAACACGGTAAGGCAAAGGACCCGTGGCCTAACGTTGACGCGGCATCGGGCTGCTTGCTATACCATTTCGGCATGACCGAATTCGAGTACTACACGGTGTTGTTTGGAGTCTCGAGGGCCATGGGAATGTGCTCACAGTTGGTCGTGAGCCGAGCTCTTGGTGAGGCGATTGAAAGGCCAAAGTCGGTAACGACGGACTGGGTTAAAGAAACTGTGTCAAAAGGCTAAGTCCTTTCTGCCAGGAGGTTAGTGATGATGCTCAAAGGAAAGGCGTGGAAATTCGGCGATAGTATCTCGACCGATCTGATCTGTCCTGGACGTTACTTTCACTTGCGATCCAATTTGCCGGAGCTTGCCAAGCATGTGCTTGAAGATGCTGACCATGAATTTGCCGCAAAGATGAAAGAGGGTGATTTCGTCGTGGCTGGCAGCAATTTCGGGCTGGGCAGCTCGCGAGAGCATGCGCCGACAATCATAAAACTTGCGGGAGTGTCGGCAGTGCTGGCAAAGTCCTTCGCGCGGATCTTCTACCGAAATGCCATAAATGTCGGCTTGCCTCTCCTCGAGTGTGATACTGACAAGATCGAGCAAGGTGATGAGATCTGGGTCGACCTGGCGACCGGTATAATAAGGAACAAGACGAAGGATATCGAGCTAACCGCCCGTCCATTGCCCAAGGCGATGCTGAATATTCTAAATGATGGAGGACTTCTGTCGCACATACAGAAGCATGGCGATTTTAAACTAGATTAGTCAGAGGAGACAAAAGATGAAAAAGATAAAAAAAAGGGTGGCGAAAAAGAGGAAGAAAATGAAGCCAAAGAAAGTGTCGAAGGCGAAGAAGACAAAGAAAACAGTCAAACGTCGAGTGATGAAGAAAGCCAAGACGCCGGCTTCGATCGTCAGGGCCCAGCAACATTTCGGCGGAATTCTAGATATCCAACTGCAGCGAGTCAGGCGTCTGAAGAAAGCGCAGGATTGGATAGACTATGGAAAGCTCCATCCGTTGATCATTGGGGTTTTGGGCGGTGATGGCATTGGTCCGTACATAACTGCCGAGGCACAACGGGTCTTAGAGCATATTCTTAAGGTCGAGGTTTCGCGAGGCAAGGTCGAGTTCCGCGTTATTGAAGGCATGACCATCGAGCGACGTTCCGAAGTCATGAAACCAATACCGGATGATGTTCTCGTTGAAATAAAGAAATGTCACGTTACGCTGAAGGGACCGACGACTACACCAAAGAAGGGCGATCCCTGGCCCAACATTGAGAGCGCTAACGTTGCAATGCGTAAGGAATTGGATCTGTTTGCCAATGTGCGGCCGGTTCGCGTTCCCGCACAGGGGATCGACTGGATGTTCTTCCGGGAGAACACCGAGGATGTATACGCACTGGGACCTTTCGGCATCGAGGTAACTCCTGATCTAGCGATCGATTTCAAACTCATAACAAAGCCGGGGAGTGATCGTATCATCAGACTGGCTTTTGAATACGCTAAGAAGAACAATCTGGATCGCGTGACCGCGGTTACGAAGGCAAACGTCGTCAAGACCACCGATGGTCTTTTTCTCAAAACGTTCTACGAAATAGCCAAAGAATATCCCGGGATCGAATCGGATGATTGGTTTATTGATATCATGACCGCCAAACTCGTTGATGAGAAAAGACGGCGTCAATTCAAAGTTATGGTGCTCCCGAATCTATACGGTGATATTCTGACAGACGAGGCGGCTGAATTCCAGGGTGGCGTTGGCACTGCAGGCAGTGCGAATGTCGGGAAGCGCTTTGCCATGTTCGAAGCGATTCACGGGAGTGCTCCGCGAATGGTGAAGGAAGGTAGGGCTCAATACGCTGACCCGAGCAGCGTTATTCGGGCAGGTTCAATGCTTCTAAATCATTGCGGATACGTGGAACATGCGAGGAAACTCGAGATGGCTCTTGATATATGCGGTCAGTATGAGAAGAAACTTGTCATGACCGGCCGCTCGACTGGCGCAACAGGACGCGATTTCTGCAACTATATTCTCGATACGATGAATGACCCCGCTTTGGAGCAACGCTGGAAAGGATATCGGCAGGCCTAATCATTGAGCATCTTTGAAATGCCCCGCTCTCCGGCGGGGCATTTTTTATTGTATCATGGGGTGCCCCGGGGAAAGGGGGAGCCCATGGACTTGACATCATATCAAAATTGAATAGAATTTTAGCATGGCTGGGGACGTTAGGATCGCTCTAATTACCGGCGGTGCTACAGGCATTGGTGCGGCAATTGTCCGTCGTTTCGTAAAGGTAGGCGTGCAGGTAGCAATCTGCGATGTAGATGAAGAAAACGGTAAGGGATTGGCGACG
>CP070802.1:2140622-2148233 GCA_020343595.1 Caldifarciminota bacterium
GGTAGCCAGTCTCGAGTCTAAGTGACTTCTGCACTTCTTCCCGAGCCTTCACCTCCTGCTGTAAATCGTAATACGTCCGTGCGTTCCGCAGCGCAGTCGCCGCATAAGTGGCAAAGACTTCGGTCATCACCAGATCATTGTCACTGAATTCAGTACCCGTCCGGTCAAGACACATGGCGCCTATTATCTGACCATCAACGATGAATGGCGCCGTGATCGCGTGTTCGTTCTCCTCGTCCGGCGTGCCCGGAATATGGTGGCCACGTGGATCACTACCGGTGTTATTGAATATCATCGCCTTCTTTGCTTTGATCGCCTTCCCGGTGAAACTTGAATCAACATTCAGTGGCGCGGCAAGGATCGCCGCTTCATATGGAGGGTCGATCGCAACAACCGGCTTCAGTGTCTTCGCGTCACTCTCGAGCAGGTATATTGCACATCCATCCGCGTGGATCATACTCCGCGCGCTCGAGGCAATACGGGTGAGGACCTCTGTCACATCAAGACTTTCGACGAGATAGCGGGCTGTCTCCAGCATTTCTTTCTGATAATCAGTCGTCTCTCGCAATACATCTTCGATCCTTTTGTTTTCCGAAATGTCCGTGAACGCAGCGAAATACCCAATGACTTCACCCTGCCTTGTCCTTCTTACGAGTGTGGAAACACTAACCGGGATTCTCAGATCACTATTGCTCTTCAGTTCGCAAAGGAAGTTACGCACAGTGCCGCTCTCAAGCGTGAGTCGCTGTAATTCACCAACCTTATCTTTATCAGTAAAGAAATCAGCAAGCAGTCTTCCCACCAGCACTTCCTTCGAGGAATGGATCATTTCCTCCATGGTCTTGTCGAGGTCCAGTATCACACCTAAGGGACTGATGTATGCAATCGGCGTCGGCAAGAAGGACCAGATATCCTTTATGTAATGCTCGAATTCAACAATGGAGGTATCTTTACCATTCCTTCGACGCGATCTGCTCAAAACTCAATCCTCCCAATCGACGAGAAACTCATGGCACGAGCCGTCACTGCACGTGCAGCTTGTTTCCTTTACCCTTATCTGCGAGTTCGGAAACATGAATTTGAACAACCGACAAAAATAACCCTCAAGATACCGGCAGTATACAGGATGAAGGTCAAAATCAAAAAGACGGACTACTGCATGCCTTTTCTCCTCATCCAGTGATACCGCTTCTAAACGCCCAATATCATAGTGCTTTACCCAGTACTCAGGAGCATGGCTAAAGGCGACTTGCGGCGAGATGAAAAACTTCATAAAGAGTTTCACAATGAATGAATGCTTGGGGGCAGCATCACCCATTGCCACTATTTCTTCGTCCGACCACGAAAAAACTTCCTTCATTATCAAAAAGGAAAGAGCTCTCAAATTGAGTGCCATCCACTCCATTGCACTGATATCATCATAGCTGAGCTCGTATCCGAGGGTACGTAACTCTGCCTCAACTTTCTCCAATCCCCCGCTACCGTATTTGCTCCTAATATACTCTGCGTCCGTCTCAAACACGGCACCACGAACCCGACCTTTTACCGCCATTAGCTGTTCAAGCACATCTTTCGGCACCATAAAGGCTCCTTTTCCCTTCAACATTTTTCCTAGTTATGCAATACTTGGTGGATTTTTTTTGCGATACCGGAGTACCGGCTCCTATGCGGTCTAATACAATATAGCCAAATCTATCGCAATTGTCAAGTGTTTTCTGTATCGCATCTCGGGGACCATATTCTCTGCCGCTTGTCGTATGATGAGTTACATTCATAAAATAACCCTGAAATACGAGATAAACCATATTCCTATAACGTTGTCGAATAGATGTATCCTAAATAAGCACAGACGAAGCAAAGAGGGTGGGCCGAGACGCTGTCTCGGTTCTATTCTTATTAAGTGAGATGTCTTGAGGTGTTAAGAATAGCAAATTATTAAGGAGGATTTTGAACAATGAAACAAATAATCACCAAGGTCGTAATCGGTGTTCTTATCGCTACAATGGCAATATTGTCGTGGCAGGTGATCGTTCTTCGCAAGAATCTTCGGGAGAAAATGAAAGTCGTTAACTTGATGATCTCGAAATACGAAGCAAAAGCCCAATTCATCGATGATTATCTACCCATAGTCACCGAATATACTGAATCAGAAATAACGGCAAAGAGGATTCTAGCCGCCGTTTATGAAAACAGTGCCCAGTATGATATCGAACCCGAATTGATACTCTCGGTTATCATGGTCGAGTCTGAGTTCAACCCAAAGGCCTATAGTAGTGTCGGCGCTATCGGATTGATGCAGATCATGCCTGTCACGGGTATCTACGTTGGCAGAAGCCTTGGATATTCTATCAAGAACGAAAATGACCTGTACAATATTGAAAAGAATATCAAGATCGGCGTTGTTTTCCTCAAGGAATGCATAGACAGACTCGGCGAACACAGAGGCCTGGGTTATTACTATGCCGGGCGCCATGCCCAACATTACAACCGGTATACCATGAAGATCGCCGCGGCTAGGCAGTTCTGGACAACCGACGCTGCTAGTTTAACCTATAATGTACACTAAGCCTTACGAAGGTAATCTCTTCGGGGCTGAGACCATTAGCTAAAGACGTCACCCTTAGAAGATATACTCCGGAGCATCCGTCCGTACCCAACCACCAACGCCACCTGGTAGTTATGTCAAGGCATATCCATCGCGCCCCTCTCGCACACTCACCTCGGCAAATTGGCAGCTGCCAAGAAGAAATCTATGTAGGTATGGCTTATTCCAATATGATAACCTTTTCCTGCAGGTACTCATCACCGAAGTGCGCGCCAATGAAATATACTCCAGGTGAAACACGGTTGCCAAACGCATCTTTACCATCCCAAGTCGCGGTATAACTACCCGTCGTCACATGATTGTTCAGAATACTTGCTACGAGTTGACCTGCCGAATTGTAGACGGCGACCTGCAGGCGACCAGGGACATTCACCGAATACCCCAGATGGACGAACCGAGCAAAGGGATTAGGATATGCCATGAGGACAGTGACACTGCCGGACACCCCTTTTGTCATCTCCTCGATACCGAGGGGCTGTACGTTGACGAGACCGACCATACCGAGTGTCCAGTGGGGAGTACAGAAATACGGAAAGACTCCGGCCGAATCAAAATGGAAAGCAAAAGAATCGTTCGGTGACATCAAGCCTGAATCCCAGTAGCCGCTCGGGACACCGCCTGCTCCGCTGGTAGTCGTGTGAAATAACGCACTCGTATTCACCCAGAGCACACTATCGCCCTCACTGATGGTCAGGGTGTCAGGGACGAATGCCAAGCCGACCATATCCACCTGATGGACAACGCCAAAAGCCAATATTGGCAATACGAAAAAGATAACCCCTGTATTCTTCATTCTTACCTCCTTGCTTATCTTTTGACAAGCATGAGGGTTAATTCGTTTAAAAGAAATGCCCTGCGCAACACACGCAGGGCATTTGGGCATTTACTGATGGTAGACCGCTAGATATCGATCTCGGTGCTGACCCTCACGGTATGCAACGCATCGAAATCGTCGTCTGTACCCCAAGCCAGAATAACTATGTATGACTCACCGACAACCAGTACTCGATCCTGTAAGTCCCCCGAATCGAGTGGAATTGTGAAACTGATCTCGGTGATACCTTCGGTTTCGGTCCCGTCTATATCTGCTACGTCATTCGTACCCCCGAGCGACGTATCTGGAGCATGGGAGTGAAGACCCGTTCCCACATCATCGCGGATGTACGCTGTATCATTGAGGACGTAGCCGATGATGATATTCGCATCCTGCATGCCAACGGTAGGATCGAATCCAACAGCGACCCAGCCAACTGTCGTCGCGCTGACCTTCACCAACAAACTATCCTCGGCAGGATTGGTCTTCCACATTAACGTAATATCGTTTACCGTCTTTGTGTTATACCCATCCACCGTACCATCATCGCCGCCGCAGCCAGCAATCACCGCTGCAGCAAGCAAGACTCCCAGACCTATTCCTAAGAACTTCATGTCATACCCCCTTGAATTGACTGAGACTTGAGCTACAGGGACGCGGTATCATTTTATAGCTCAATCTCCGTCGAAGCATACACCTCGGGCGAATAGACGTGGCTATCGTTATTGCCCCAGGCGAGAAAAACCAGGTAGGACTCTCCGACTTCAAGAATAACATCGTTCGGATCGCCAGAATCGAGCGGAATAGTAAAAGTAATTTCCGTCCCGCCGTTCTCTGTACCATCCTTATCAGCTACATCATCGGTGCCGTTGAATGTCGTGTCGGGCAGGTAAGCTTCCTCACCCGTGCCTATGTTGTCCTGAATGTATACCGTATCATTAGCGACGTAGCCGGTAATGATGTTTGCGTCTTGAAGACCACTGAGCGGGTCAATGTCAAAGCCCACAAGTACCATTCCAACAGTCGTTGCACTCAATTTTACAAGCAGACTGTCATGTGCGCCATTCAACTTCCAACTCAGAGTAATCCCTTCAACCGTCTTCGTCTCGTAACCGCCATCTTCACCGCCGCATCCGACCATCACCGCTGCAGCAAGCAGTACCGCAAGCCCTATTCCAAAGAACTTCATGTCATACCTCCCTCTATCGTTCACAACCTGAGGAGACGCTGAATGTTGAACCCGATATGGACATCGTTATTCATGGTTCCCAACATCAATCGTCTCGGACCTATGTTCCAGCCATTACCAACCTGCAACATGAACCGATGACCATCCGTGTCAACCCGCAGGCCTGCCGCAAAATAGTTCTCTGGCCCCGTGATCGCATCTTCTTCATCCAGAACCGGATAGTATTCACCGATAATGGTGATGCGTTCAATGGGACCGAACCACCAATCAAAACCTGCCTGAAGTCCGAGGCCTAACCCGAATTTCTCGTTATAACTGTCGAAGGCGAAATTGACTGCCGGTGTAATTAAGTCAGCAATCGGATAGCTCTGAACCGCAGCACTGTAGAACATATTGCCGTTCCGTTCACCACTGCGCTCAAAATTGAAGTACCGCACGTCGGCCTGAACCACCAAAAAGAGCTGGGGTACGTGATGCGCGTAACTCGCACCGACTCTGTACTCGCCCTCAAAGGTTGTATAGGCAGCATTGAACTCCAATCGCGGGATAACCGCGTACCTAAATCCGAAACTGACATTCGCACCGAAATCAAGGCCGAAAAAATTATCGAGGGTTTCTTCGGTCAAAACGCCCTTGAATCTGTGCTGTACTTCGAATAGTAGTGATCTACCATCCAAATTCGATGGCACCTTAAGGTTCAGCATGCTCGCCTCAAATGCATTGAGTTGAGAGCTTGCTACCAGCATGACTACAGCTAAGATGATCTTCTTCATGGACAACTCCTCGACCGGCCCTTCATTCCGTCTTCTCTTCAGGTTGCTCTGCACTAACGATCAACTCGGATTTCTTCCTACCGGATATGTTGCAGTAACCAATAACGGTTAGCTTATCACCCTCATCTGCATCAACGATTTTATACAAAACCTCATGCTTTTCGCCATCCATCTGACGGTTGAAAGTCTGTTCGATCTGCTTCTTACCGTTCAACTCTACAACCACCTTGTTTACGTAGTGTTTGGATATGTTGTTTACGCTGTGTTGTATTACGACACCAAGGATCTTCGTGTCGTAGTCGTATTCAAGCGTTACGTTCTTTGGCGGATGCGCGAATAGCGGCACGGTCACGAGTATCAAAAGAGCGGTGACTGATGCCTTCATGATTACCCCCTTTTATAGATAGCTGTAGAATATCACAAGCCCCAAATGTATGGATGCGCCGATCATGGCGATCAGGGCTATCAACTTATGATATTTTACCTTGAGCTTGATAACCCGCGTTCCTGTCAGAACCGCGAGTAACATGAATCCGTAGCTCACTATGCCTAACGGCATGATGAGTCCCGTTAAGTCCATAGGCTTTACCTCCTCATCGTGCTTAATTAATATAGTTATAAAAGCCCAGATGTCAACACTTTTATGCAAAGCGCGCTATTTCGTTATTGCGAACCGGTCCGTGTACCTCTCCCCTTCGCAATCGATATCAATAACATAACATCCCGCAGGTAGGTCAAGATGCATATCTGCTATTCCGGTAATGTATCCTTCACTGCTAAACACAACGCGACCGAGCGTATCATAGATCCTTATGCCCGTGAAACCTGTCACCCCTTTCACAGACAGTGTGAATGCACCGCGCGAGGGATTAGGACTGATGACCACGTTCACTTCTGATTGCTCTAATGTTTCTTCGGACCGTTCTTCGATAACGGTTGCAAGCAGTCCATCTATAACACGCATGATCTCCTGTGGATCATATTCGTCTGACCAGTAACGGACAATACCCTGTTGATCGATTATGTAGTCCTGCGGGTAGGGTGCTTCCGGATAAGGCACGCGGTACGTTGTATAAACGTTCTGGTCATCTATCAAACCAATAAAACGCTGACCAAACACCTCAATGAACTCAATCAAATCAGCAGCACTCGCACTGATCTCGAATATGACGACCTGTGCGGTATCGTAGCGTGAGAATATCGTAGCATCAGTGGCCGCAGCCTGCGACCCACAGAGTGGTCACCAGGCGCCGCCGAATTCCAGGAAAACAACCTTACCTTGATACTGAGAAAGCGTATGGTAATTATTATCAGATCCGAGCAGCGTGAAATCCGGTGCAGCCGAACCGACCTGCGGAAAACTGGTGTTATTCTTGTACACCCCCTGCGTCTTTTCGGGTTCATCAGGATCATTGGAGAAGTAAGTAACAGCACCGTATGCGCTGCCTGCACCTGTGGCCGAAATGGTCACTAACAGTGAATCACCCGGCAACACTGAAAAGGAGTTGGGGTTTACCAGGATACCCGAGGGTGCATATATCGGGCCAACAGTAAGGGTCGACATACCTGTATTCCGAATTGTCACTAATGTTTCTGCAGTATCACTCACGACACCGAAGTCAATGACTTGAGGATACACGTCAATATCAGGATAAGGATCTGCGCCAATGTCATAGCATGACATGCCCCGCCAATCAGCGACCACGATCAGACTGTCATCCCGGATATCTGCACCATGCGCCCAGGTCTTCGTATTTTCCCAACCGGCCAGTGCGATGTTGAATGGGTCAGTTAAATCGAACAACTCCATCACACGCCAGGAACCGCAGACTGCCAGGCTATCAGTAACACCGGTTCCCCACACGCAACCTCCGGTGAATATCGTATCAGAGAGCACAGGATAGTACGGGTCTGAGATCTCGACCGCTGCAAGACCATCCGAACCAAGAGAAACAGCAATGATATTACCCATAACATTCAGATCATTTGCCACGCCGGGAAGTGAAAGGGTCGACACGAAGTGTAATCCTCCTTCCGTCCCGAGGACAAGAAGCCCATGACGGCCGTTCGCTACGTAGAGGAATGAATCAACGACCACAACATTCCAGGCCGCCGAACTGTCTGAAGTGAAATCGCTCAGCTTGTAGGGGTTCTGCAGATCCGCCACACTCACGGCATAGATACCATTTTGATGCGCAGCACAATAGAGTATGCTATCGACCAGGACGCC
>CP070802.1:2148333-2155934 GCA_020343595.1 Caldifarciminota bacterium
TTTTGTCTTAGGGTTGTAACCTAGTACCAAACCCAATGACTATACTGGCTGCCACACCATACAACCGCGACAAGGATTGTATATCGTCCTGCGGTGACGATGCCCGTTGACTGGAAATACCAAGCATCAAATTCCAAACTTCAAACAAATCCCAAATTACAATATCCAAAACCACACCATGGTTAGAGGTTCTGGGTTGAGAGGATGGACACCAAAAATACGGGATACGGTATTAACATCTAGCTTCCCAACCCCAACCATTAGACCATTTTCAAGAACGTACCGCTTTTCGAAACCGAAGAACGTTATACAAATGCGGTGTCATGCAAAGGTATAATTCATATGAATACGAAGTCCGAAGTACGATTACGAATGTGTTTGAAGTAGACCGGTGAGAGTTTAGAAGTATATAAGGTATTTCGCCTTGACCGCTCCGATCTGGTACAGTGGTTGCAGGTTGCCGAATTCGTCCTGTACGCGGTGGTCATTTAGAGCAACATAAATCCATGATTTTGGCATAAAATTCCACGAAAAGAGGACGCCGATACGGTTCCAGAGATACTCAAGTTCGCCGAAGTCAGTGCCCGGTGTCTGGGTGACAATTTCATCGAAGATTCGCAAGTTCATGTTCGCGTTGAAAGCAATGTCAATGCTCGGTCTGAAAATAGGCCAGATAGCCTCGACTTGGTTGTCAGGGTCCCATTCGATCCAGAGGTAGGATGCCAAGCCCAACCGTACCTGAGGAATAATGGAGTAAGTATATGATAGACGGTTCTCCCCCTGATAGCCAAGATAGTTGCGCGAATAGTTCCAGCCGTACGAATAGTCAAATCCAAAATCGATGTGTTGATTAAATAGCCGCCCCCAGAAAGAGGAGTTGAATGAACGTGATGTATAGCTAATGACCGTATCTATGGGCGCTTCATGACGTTGCCCGACATTGACGCCAATGTCAAATCCCCAATCATTACGGAATTGTAGATTGAACTCACCCATGCCGATCACTGACCAGTCAGAGACACCCGGTTCCTGAATGGCAAAGATACCCGGGGCAATGAAGAAATTCCTAACCGGTCCTTTTTGGTATTGCCGGTAAGGACCTGTCGCTAACATGAACCTCTTCTCGCCGACCCAGGGTACGAATCCAATATGGCTGACATCAAAAGAATCCTGGACCACCCTTGCTGAAGTGAAGACAATGAAGTCTTTGACAAAACCAAAATAGCCGGCATCAAACGCCCAGCCGAATTTATCGTGCAGCGAATCCTTCTTGCTGCTCACCGCGCCTTGCACTACCAGTTGATTCGCTCCGTGTAGATATGCGCCATCGAGCCCGAATGCGTAGTTGTAGTCATCTTTGTCAATGGCCATACCGCTGAACAATGCACCGACATGAGAATTATCAAGAACAGCGTGTTTCGATCTCATCACTGAAAACCAGCGATTGGGTTCATCAATGCTGTGAAGCACCGTATCCAGATACGAGTCAGTGTATGCTCCCAGGATGCCGAAATTCCACGCGCGTGATTTGTTGGTGACTTTGAGCCCAGCTAAAATAGGAACAGCATCATCATTGACGGATTTGCCTATTCTCCGGGAATAGAATATCTCGAGTGGATCAAAGAATCCCATCTCTCCAAAGTCCGCCATTCTGAAAATCTCCTGACCTTCCAAGAAGAAAGGACGTCTTTCATCGAGATAGGTCGGGTAACGTGATAGGTTCAGGGAGAATGGATCGGATTCGATCTGTGCGAAGTCAGGGAATACCGTCGCGTTAATGGTTGCCTGTGGCGTGACGTCCCATTTGAGGTTGAGGCTGGCGCTAGGTTTCTTATCCGTTTCAACCGAATCTCCGTCATAGTATTGTCGGTCAATTCTGAAATATGCTTCTGGGTATAATTCAAAATAATAGCCGGTCGCCTGGGGATTTATGCCCCTAAGCGTACCGTATTTTGAAATCTGGACATCCTCTTTCTGTAAATATTCGTTCCAGGTGCTGATCTCGCGGTTCTGCGCCATATAGCGACCAAACTCAATGCCCCACTCGTCAAGCCCTTTCTTGTAGCGGATGGATTTGAACGGAATCTTAATCTCGATTTCCCAGCGGTCATCGTATAATTTTAGCGCTTTGTACCAGACGCCTTCCCATGAATCGTCAAAGCTACGTCCGTCATCGAGGACCCAACCATCATGGAAAATCCCGCTGGCGTAGATCTGAAAGTAGTAGGCAGCATTCTTGCTGCCGAATGTATCGAGCGTAAGCCTTATGTCGTCCTCGTCTGCAGTGAGACAGGCGATAGGTTTGATGCTGTCTGCATAGCAACGGAAGGCGATGTATAGATTGTCTGTGTCCTGCAATAAATAGACGGCTGTTCTTTCAGTAGGCTCGGTTCTTTCATAGGGCATGAATTGTACGAAATCATACGCTGAATCTGCGGCCATCCATGTTTCCTCAATGAATCCGTCAATGGTTGGTGCGACTTCGGTATAGCGAACCTCAACCGATTTTCTTTCGGCTAAGATGAGAGACAAGACTAAAAGATACTGCATTGAACCTCCCGGACGTTAAATTACATCGAAAAATAGCAGAATTAAGGTTTCTTCTGCCTGCCGTAATCTGTGGCGTTATTACCGCAGACAAGAGGACCATTTATAACTAATACGCATATACGACCGAAAGGTTTCATTTTGTCTGCAATATAGAGACTGGGTTCTCAGGGGGTGATAGTTGTCTCTTCGCTCAATGGATCGAAGCAAATGCCGAACAAATGTACGTTATTATTAATTGTCTCAGCATGTGATCTCTACGAGGGGCACGTACATTTCTTCCTTACTTACTCCGCCGTGATTTGCCTTCAGGATGTGTGTAGTCTCGCCCATGATGAAATCCTTAACAACGTAGTTGCCCTTCATTATCAAAATGTAGTCGCCGACACGGTCGAGTAGCTTTTCATTTGGCTCTTGAAGACCGAAGAAGTTCTTCTTAATCAAATCCTGGCTTCGGTAGAGTGTGCAGTATGGCGAGAGTTTGGCCGAAACGTATTCACGGAATCGCCTGATGCGTGATGGGCGAACATAGCAGTAGGCAACGCGCGGTTCACCGCACAATGGCAGGGTAAGCGTGGCGGCAAGTTCGGGATGCAGATTGAGGTTTATGAAATCTTCCGCATCGGTATCGATCAGACCATGATCAGACGTAATGAGCACCGTGGTGTTGGAATTTCTGAGTTCCCGGATGAGTTTGTTAATATTCTGTTCCAGCTCCATGAAATGTTTTATTGCCTCGGGGCTGCGCGTACCATAGCTATGGCATATGGTATCCAATTCCGACCAGTAGGCATACATGAATTTCTTACGGCGGTTTGATTTCACGACCTCGGCGATTTTACTAAGGCAGTCTGAAAGTGATTCATATGCGATCGTTTCCGCTCCCCTGGAGGTTGCTATCCTGTAAGCAGAACCGTGAAGAAAGTGAGGATAGAGAAAGTAGCTGCCTACGTTTAATTTTGACGAAATTGGTTCGCATCCCAATATGCGTTGCATATAGTCGCCGGTAAATCCCTGAGCGCTGCAACCATGGCGTGGAACGAACGGCAGTATCTTTACGACCGACCCCAATTCCTTAAGATACATGAACCAACCAGTGATAGCATGTTGCTGTGGTGCAAGTCCGGTCGCAAAAGTAGTGACCGCGGTCGCGGTCGTTGGGGGAAATACTGAAGTGATCTTTTCACAAGGGAGTCTGGCGAGAATGCCCTTCTTTACATGCTGGATGAAAAATTCATGGCCGAGTCCGTCAATAACTAAGAGAACGAGGTTTGTGGATCGTCTCAGCGCGTCGACATCCAGATTCCGTAAGGGTTTATATATCGAGTTATTCCCGTATGCTTTGAGGATCGCGCTCATCAAATTGACAATGCTATGATCGCGGTATTCAGGTAGATACATTTCGGGCAAGTTGTCAGTAGGTCTATTTATTTTCTGACAGTGCTTTCTTATATTTCTCCAGTTGACCGAGGAAGAATGTATTCTCCGGCTCGATTTTTAGCGCATTCGTTTCCCATTTGACGGCTTCTTCGTAATTGCCGGCTGCGTAATGCGCTTCAGCCACAGTGTCCATGATATTTGCATCCTCGGGTGCCAGAGCATGTGCCTTTTTCGCTGCCAGAAGCGTTTCTTCTGGATATTTCTTGAGCAGTGCAAACTCCCACGCCAGGCTGTTATAGACTTCTGGTGATTCAAGATCACTCTGTAGTGCTTTGGTCAGCAGCGCATGGGTCTTCTTGAGAAACAGGTCCTCTTTGTCCTTCTGTTCGCCGGCAAGTCTGAGGTATGCCGGTGCCATGAATGCATACTGCCACAGTTCGTACTGACGGCGCAACTCCTTGACCGGTTCCTGATTGTCGACGACCTTCAGATCGACGAGGCGGTCATCGACACCGAGGTATCCACCGCGTTTGGTCACAACGATGAGTGACGCTGATTGCTTGCCACGGCTGTCGCCGCCCGCCTTTTCGCCGGCTTCAAGGGCTGAGAGTAGCCTTTCAGCAAGCGGGCCTTCGGTTCTTGTGTAAACAGCGAGCATGCTATCAACGACTTCGGGACCAGTCAATATGTTACCCTGAACGGCAACGTTAGGTTTGTTCCTGTGCCCGGCCCATGCCGTCGTACTGTTACCGGTGTGCGAAACGGATTTGCCATTCTTGTCCACGATGCCTATCTGGCGGTCTTCGGGCATTGTGTCCCGTTCGAGAACGGCACGCATTACCTCGGCCGCCGGTTTCCCTTTTGACAATTCATCCAGTGCCCATGGTCCAAAATAGGGATTTGAATATGCCTGTGTCGCTACTGCACCTACGCCGGCCTGTACCCAAGGTACGATGTATCCGACGTCAAGCACTCTTGATGCCACGGCTACGCCGAATTCGTTCGTTTCCGGATCCATGGCGACGATCGAAAAAGTTCCATAACCTGATACACAAATAACCAGCATTGCCAGATTCAGCATATTACCTCCTGTACAATGTTAGCGGTGTAAGATTCATTGTCAATGGGTGTGCAGAGATGCGCTCAGTCGGCAGGTCAGATCATCGACATCAAGAAGGCGTTTACCATAGACTATGTTCCGGCAGGCTGTTTCCAGAGCGGATATTTTTGAAGCAGTATTCCTCCTACAATGAATACCAGGCCGACCACAGTAGAAACGAGTATGCTTTCTCCGACGAAGACGTTTATGAATACGAGAGCGAAAAACGGTGTCAAATAAATAAGATTACTCACCTGGGCTGTCGTTCTCGAAAGACGAAGGGCCTTGAGCCAAAGGACAAAAGTTATTCCCATCTCGAAGACTCCGACATATGCGGCACCGAGAAGGCCGGATAAAGTTGGTAATGCTAACCTTCCCGTGAATATCATGTAGGTCAATGTGAAAACAAAGCCGAAGACGAAATTCATAAAGAGTTTTGCCACTTCGTCCCGTCGGTCTTTGATGTTGTATATCCAGAAAAGTGCCCAGATTGTAGCGCTGCCGAGCGCAAGTAGGACACCGGTTAAATTGAAGACCTGGAATCCAGCGAAATTGCCACGCACTGCTATGATCAAAACACCGAGATAACTTACAATGATGGCGAGTATGCTTTTTGTTCCTATACGCTGGCGCAGAAGCGGTATCGATAGCAGGACAAGTTGAATTGCCCACGTGTAATTTAGGGCAACGGCTTGTTGCGCGGGAAGCAGCGTGTACGCCTTGAGCAGCACAAGGTAATAGAGAAATGGATTTAGAAAACCAAGTAGCAGCGAGTTGAAACAATCACGTAATGTACAAGTGCGTAGTACATTGATCTTCTTCTGTATCATGAGCATGGCGAAGAGGGTGATCGTTGAAATTGTGGTTGCAAAAAAGAGCAACTGTGTATGATCAAGATATCTCAGAGACAGTTTGAATGCCGAGGCGACTGTCGACCATGTCAATACAACGAATGCAGCATATGTGTATGCTTTGCGTTGGTTCTGCATATTTGACGATAATCCTATAAGAACTGGTGTCAATATGCTGATGACGATGTTACGTAATAACTATAGAAGGGTACTCTGATTGAAATTACAAATACCAATACACAAATTTCAAATAATCTCCAAAATCTAAATCACAAATTCAGAACAGGTATATTTTAGATCATGAATTTCAAATTTCGTTATTGGGTTTTGTCTGTGATTTGGATATTGTATTTTGACATATGCCCATGATTTGGTTGTTGAGGTTTGGGATTTCCTTGTTATTTGATATTTGTGATTTGGGATTTTCTCTGTGGTGTTGTAGTATTGACATTATACACTTTCATTCTATAATGAAACATGAGTAATGTTCTCGCCATGGTTCTCGCTGGCGGCAGGGTAGATGAGCTGCTTTGCCTTACCGAACAGAGGCCCAAATCCGCATTACCCGTTTTTGCTACATACCGCATCATCGATTTTGTCCTTAGCAACCTGATGCACAGCGGCATTAGTAATGTCGGTGTCCTCTCGCAGTACCGACCCCATGCTCTGGTAAGACATATCGGCACCGGTGAACACTGGGATTTTATTGGCCGTTCCCGTAATATAAGGATGCTTCCGCCGTACCGCGGGTTGAAGGCATCTGATTGGTACAAGGGAACAGCAGATGCCGTGTACCAGAATATTTCTTATATCGAAAGTTTCAATCCTGAACATGTCTTGATTGCATCTGCAGACCATGTCTACCGCATGGACTACCGGCCGTTCATCGCATTTCACATTGACAATAATGCGGACGCGACAATATCATTCACGCGGAGGAAGCACCGGTCCTCTCGTTTCGGCTACGGTGTCATCGGTCGCGGCGGCAGACTCCTTGACTACCAGGAGAAGCCAAGCGACCCGCCATCGGATTGGGTATCTATGACCCTATATCTGTTTAACTACCATTTCCTGATCGATATTCTTAAGAGAAACGCGCGAGCTGGATCCCACGAATTTGGGCGGGATATCATACCGGAAATCATTTCCATGGCTCGAGTATTTGGATACAAACACAAAGGCTACTGGGCGTATGCAAGGACTGTGGATTCGTACTACGCCACTAATATGGATATCGTACGACGGAAGATCGCTCTGAAGGACTGGCAGGTCAGGACTAATCTTTTGGAAAGATCCGCTCGGGCTGATAGGTTACCAGCACATATCAATGGCGATGTGGTCAATTCGATAATAAGTGAAGGATGTGCCATTCAAGGTAAGGTAAGAGATTCCATACTGTCACCTGGCGTGATTGTGGAAAAGGATGCCGAGGTTGTAGATTCCATAATCTATCATGATACGATCATCGGAAAGAATACACAAGTAAAGAAAGTAATTTGTGATAAAGATACCCGGATCGGTGATGGCTGTTCGATCGGTTATTTTGGTGGGCAAATAGCGTCGCGCGAGTTTGGTGACCTCCTACATTCTGGCATCACACTGTTGGGGAGGAACACAGTAGTTCCATGCAATACAAGGATTGGAGCGAATACCTCGGTGTATTCTTCGGCAGAAATCACAAGTGATTGCGTGGAGCCAGGGAGTACTCTGCGATGAAAAAAAAC
>CP070802.1:2156034-2163473 GCA_020343595.1 Caldifarciminota bacterium
CGAAAGGACCCATTGAACGCTCTACGCTATACGCCACACGCTGTATGCCTTGCGTTCAGCGTTAGGCGTCAAGCGTTGTGCGTAGTCTAAGGAGGTTAGTTTGAAGGAATTTCGAACACATTTGCTGGTGTGCGCTGGCACAGGATGTGTAGCAGCAGGATCGTACGAGATAAAAAAGGCACTGGAGAAAGAAATATTGAAGAGAAAATTGGACGATGAGGTGAGAGTGATCGCCACTGGCTGCAACGGATTCTGCGAACGTGGACCAATCGTCGTTGTTCAACCAGACGGAATCTTCTACCAGAGATTGAAGCCCAAAGACATCCCTCAGCTCGTTGAGGAACACCTGCTTAAGGGAAGACCCGTCAAGAATCTCATGTATGTACCCCCGGCTGGTGAAAAACCCGTGCCAAAAATGATGGACATCGGTTTCTTCAGCCATCAACGGTTGATCGTGCTCAAGAACCGTGGACGTATTGACCCAGAGAATATCGACGAGTATATTGCTTTTGAAGGATACCAGGCGCTCGAAAAATCACTCACCGAAATGAATCCCGATGACATCATCAAAGAGGTCAAAGATGCCGGTCTGAGGGGACGGGGCGGTGCCGGTTTTCCTACTGGATTGAAATGGGAACTCTGCCGCAGGACACCCGGTGACGGCAAGTACGTTGTATGTAATGCCGACGAAGGTGACCCGGGAGCCTTCATGGACCGCAGCATACTGGAGGCAGATCCCCATGCCGTGCTCGAAGGTATGATCATCGGTGCCAGGGCAATCGGCGCAACGAAGGGTTTCATCTACGTGCGAACTGAATATCCACTTGCGCTGCAGCGAATACGAATAGCAATAGAGCAAGCAGAAAAATATGGATTGCTCGGCAAAGACATATTGGGTACCGGCTTTGATTTCTCCATCGAGGTAAAGCGCGGTGCCGGTGCGTTCGTTTCGGGCGAAGAAACGTCACTGCTGGCGGCGATCGAAGGGAAAATCGGGATCCCGAAGCAGCGCCCTCCATATCCTGTGCAGAGGGGACTCTGGAGAAAGCCCACGAACATCAACAACGTAGAGACATGGGCAAATGTGCCCCACATCATACTCCGTGGTGCTAAATGGTATTCGGAGATAGGAACCGAAGGAAGCAAGGGAACCAAAATTTTCTCGCTCGTTGGCAAGATCAATAACACAGGGCTCGTCGAAGTGCCAATGGGCATTACCATGAAGGATATCATATACGAAATAGGCGGCGGCATACCGGACAGCAAACAGATAAAGGCAGTGCAGACCGGTGGTCCGTCAGGCGGCTGCATACCCAAGAACATGCTTGACCTGCCTATTGATTACGAGAGCCTGAAAAAAGCCGGTTCGATGATGGGATCTGGCGGCATGATCGTAATGGATGAGGATACCTGTATGGTTGATGTTGCCAAGTATTTCATGAACTTCCTACGCGATGAATCATGTGGCAAATGTCTTTCATGCCGGGAAGGTACACAAAGGATTTGGGAGATACTCGAACGCATTACCAAAGGCAAGGGTACACAGGCCGACATCGGTCTACTCCAAGAGCTCGCCCAGGCAACGAAAGACGCTTCGATGTGCGGGCTCGGACAGACCGCGGCAAACCCGGTATTGAGTACGCTCAACTATTTCATGGATGAATACGAGGCGCACATAAAATACAAGAAGTGTCCTGCCGCAGTGTGCAAGAGCATCATTTCCTCACCGTGTCAGCATACTTGTCCGATTGAAACCGAAGCCCCGCAATACATTGCATATATCGCGCATGGTGAATTCGAAAAGGCTTATGACATCATTCTCAAAGACAATCCGCTGCTTAACGTCTGTGCACGGGTGTGTCATCATCCGTGTGAGACGAAGTGCCGGGCCGGTCAGGGTGGTAAACCCATCGCCATCCGTGAACTGAAGCGAGCGGCCATCGAATATAGTAATAGAAAGAGACGTTCAAAGGCAAAAGAACCGACCGGCGCCAAGGTCGCGATCATCGGCTCGGGACCGTCTGGATTGATGGCGGCGCACGCACTTGCACACAAGGGTTACGCACCCACTATTTTCGAAGCTTTACCTGTCGCCGGTGGCATGCTGGCTGTCGGCATACCTGAATATAGATTGCCTGCAAAAGCCCTTGAAGAAGACATAAAAAGAGTCCTCAATGCTGGTGTCGAAATAAAAACCGAGCAAAAACTGGGACGAGATCTCACCCTGAAAAAACTATTCAAGCAGGGATACAAAGCCGTGTACATAGCGATCGGTGCGCATAAGAGCATAAAACTGGGCATTCCGAACGAAGAAACAAGCGGTGTTATTCCGGCAATGCGTTTTCTCACTGACGTAAGCCTCGGCAAGAAATGTTCAATTGGCAGTCGTGTCGGAATAATAGGCGGCGGCAATTCTGCAGTCGATGCAGCCCGCGTGGCTAACCGCCTACCCGGCGTCACCGAGGTGACGATTATCTACCGTCGGACACGCCACGAAATGCCCGCATACGCCGAAGAGATCGAAAGCGCGCTGGAAGAAGGAATTGATATCAAGTTTCTCACCGCACCGACCGAAGTAATCCTTAAGGACGGCCGCGTAACCGGCGTCAGATGCACGAAGATGCAGCTGGGTGCCGTGGACAAGAGCGGGCGGCGACGGCCCATACCAATAAAGGATTCGGAATTCATCGTTGAACTCGGCACTCTGATATCGGCTATTAGCGAACAACCCGACCTCTCATTCCTTGGGTATGAACACGATTTTGAGATCTCGGGATGGAATACATTCGTCGTTGAAAATGAATCGCTTGCGACTAATGTCAAAGGGGTTTTTGCAGGCGGTGACGCGATACGCGGACCTAGTTCAGTAATCGAAGCAATGGCCGATGGTAAAAGGGCCGCCGAGACCATCGATCAATATTTGAAGAATACACCGATCGAGTTGCAATACAAAGTAACAAGACCATCAGTATATGTAGAACCAGTTAAATTGACGGTTGCAGAAACACTTGAGGCGACAAGACAAGAACCGCGAAAGACAAAACCTGCAGCCCGTCGCAAGAAGTTTACCGAAGTTGATCTTGGTTTGAGCAGGAGCGCAGCAATCAAAGAAGCTAAACGCTGTCTGCGATGCGATCTGGAAGTCAAAGAGGAAGATGAAAAGGAGCAATCATGATAAGCTTCAATTTAAATGGACTCGAGGTGCAAACCGAGGACGGATCGACCATTCTCGAAGCATGCCGGTTTTATGGTATTGAAATACCGACCCTTTGCTACAACGAAGGTTTGAAACCTTATGGCGGGTGTCGTCTGTGTCTCGTCGAAATAGGCACCGGTGAAAACAGCAAGCTCGTCAGTTCCTGCACGTACCCGGTTGAGGAAGGTCTCAATGTTCGCACCAATACCCGGCGCGTGATCAGTGCACGCAAAATGATGATCGAACTTTTGGTTTCGATTAGCCCGCAGTCAAAAACGATACAGGACCTTGCATCAAAGTATCACGTGACCCGGGTGCGCTTCCCCGTGCGCAATGAAGACTGCGTGCTCTGCGGACTGTGCGTGCGTATGTGTAAGGAACAGATGCAATCCGGCGCTATCGGTTTTACCGAACGCGGGTACAAGAAGAAGATAGTCACGCCCTTTAATATCCGCTCAGAACAGTGCCGGCTTTGTGGCGGTTGTATCTACATCTGCCCTGCCTGTCAAATGCGCTGCCAGGGGCCTGATGCTCCGACCGATCTGTGCAGCGGATGTTTATCCCTTGAACCATCCTGCATCGAAGCACATGATGATTATCAATGCTGGATGGGCACGACCGGCGACTGCGGAAGATGTGAAGGAAGACCGGATCAGAAGACGCAGGACGCAAAACGCTCAACGCAAAACGCAAAGAAATGATGCATCGGGCGAACTGCGCTATTGAAAAGGAGTAGTATATGTATTCTTTTGAAAAACTAGAAATATGGCAACTTTCGCTGAATCTTGTAGAAAAGATATACCAACTCTCAGGAACACTGCCAGAGGATGAGAGGTTTGGATTGATAAGCCAACTTAGAAGAGCATCGGTGTCTGTGACTCTCAACATTGCCGAAGGAAGAGGATCTGACAGTGATCCAGAGTTCAGGAGATTTCTGGGAATCGCTCTCAAATCATTGATTGAAGTTATCGCCTGTTTGAAAATCTGTGAGAGACTGCAGTTCCTTGATCAGACTACCGTATTAGGTACATGTGAATTCTGTGACAAGATTGAAGCAAAGATTCGAAAATTTAGAAGCACGCTCGGTACACGACGAAATGCGAAAAAAGCATGGAGCGTTAGGCGTCGAGCGTGAAGCGTTAAGTCGAAAGGAGAAAAAATGCCCTCATTATCAAGAATGAATGCCTCTGCAGCAACGTTAACAAAGAATAGAACCGAAGATTCAATCGTTCCGCTCAGCGGAATGTGCGTTACCTGTGTCGACGGGTGTATTGGGATGTGTGAGATAGGCAAGTCTGCATATCGCGGTCACGAAGTCATATACCCACAGCCTTTCGGTATCCTTACTGCAGCGTCGGAAAAAAACTACCCGGTGGACTATTCGCACTTTAATATTATGGGCACAGCAGTAGGCGCCATTGGAGTCGATGCCGATCCGGATAAAGCGATATTCCCGAATGTCATGATCGATCAGAAGATTGGCGCGAATAACGATATCAAACTTAAATTCCCGATGGTCGTCCCTGGATTGGGGTCGACGAATGTCGCCAAGAACAACTGGGAAGGACTGGCGATCGGCACCGCACTTTCAGGAGCCATGCTGACGATCGGTGAGAACGTCGTTGCCATGGACATGAAGAGCGAGATCAAAGACGACAAGATACTCAGAGCACCGGATCTCGAACATCGTGTGAAACTCTATAAGAACTGGCAACAGGATGGCTACGGCATGATCATAGTTCAGGCCAATGTCGAAGATACTCGACTGGGTGTACAGGAATTCTCCATTCAGAAATTGGGTGTTGAGACGGTCGAGTTGAAATGGGGACAGGGTGCCAAAGACATCGGTGGTGAAGTGAAAATAAAGGACCTCAAAAAAGCACAGGAACTCCGGCAGCGCGGGTATGTGGTGTTACCCGATCCATTAGATCCTGATGTGATCAAAGCATTTGAGCACAAAACCTTCACCGAGTTTGAAAGGCATTCCAGGATCGGAATGGTCGATGAAGAATCTTTCATGAACCGGGTCGAGGAACTACGCAGAGCCGGCGCCAAACATATATTTCTGAAGACCGGAGCTTATCGGCCGGCAGATCTGGCACGGGCTGTCAAGTACTCATCAAAAGCAAAGATCGACCTACTGACGATCGACGGTGCAGGGGGCGGTACTGGCATGAGTCCGTGGCACATGATGAATGAATGGGGTATGCCTCCGGTTGAAATCCACTCCCTGGCGTACTTCTACACCGACAAGCTAGCCAAAAAAGGTGAGTATGTTCCTTCCCTGGCATTTGCCGGTGGTATTGCCTTCGAAGATCAGATATTCAAAGCACTTGCTCTTGGTGCGCCGTACTCAAAGATCGTCGGCATGGCTCGGGGGCCACTCTGCGCGGCAATGGTCGGTAAGACGATCGGTAAGAAGATCGATGAGGACGAGATACCGGTGTTTATCGAGCGTTTCGGAAATAAGAAAGAAGAAATCTTTGTTACCGCATCAAAACTCAAGAAGGAATTGGGCAAGGATTTTGACCGGGTGCCGCCGGGAGCCCTGGGCGTTTATACCTACGTGGAGAGAATGGCACAGGGACTGAAACAGCTAATGACCGGAAACCGTAAATTCGCTCTCAAATATATCACGCGCGATGATATTGCTTCATTAACAAAAGAAGCCGCGAATATTTCCGGGATTCCTTACGTAATGGATGTTGACAAAGAAGAGGTTGAGAAAATACTAAACGGGTAACTGCTAACGGATAACTGATCACCGATTACAGATAACGGATTACTGATTGCAGATTACAGATCGCAGATAACTGATTGCCGATTACGGATAGCGGATATCGGTCTTCGGTTATCTGTCATCTAACTTCAGCCATCCGATATCTGTCATCTGTTATCTGGCATTAGTCGGTCTGGGTCTTCTCCTGAACCATATTCTTGAAGATCTTTGAAGGACGGAAAAAGGGTACGTAGCGATCCGCCAGAGTGTACACTTTGCCACTCTTAGGAGCCCTTGCGCTTCGACCCGGCCGTCTCCTGAGTTCGAAAGTCCCGAATCTTCTCAGTTCTACCCTCTTGTTCTCTATCAAGATATCAAAAAGAGTATCCAGAAATGTGTCAATGAGCTTTTCGATATCTGTCTTAGTGTACGCCGGGCCTATCTTTTCGGCGATCTTCTCTATCAAAAATTCCCTTCGCATCATTCCTCCTTGCTGATTCTTCTTCCATACGTATGCTTCACAATTGCGCCGGATTACAGAGCTTTGAATACCAGCGGCGACATTCTATTTTATTCAAATCTTTCCGTCTGTCAATGCTTTTATCACGAAATTACGAATCAAAATCAGGTGCTTTGAACCCTACACACCCATCTGCTTCTTACGTCTCTTGGTTTTACGCCGTTCGTCCCAAGATCGCCTGTCCTTCTTCGACACCTTACCCTTTTCAATCAGTTTACGAAACTGCTTTTCAGTCAAAAGTTTTCGCCTCTCTTTCTTACGGCGCTCGGTTTTCTTCCTGGTCTCCTTCATTGAATGCCTCCCTCATAATTTTACATAATATGGTGACTTTGTCAACGCTCTGCCGATTTTTCTTGACTTTTGTATAAAAGTAAATATCATTCTACTAACAAAGGAGGACCGCCAGTGGCATTTAACATATTCTCTGTATTAAGAGGTATCAGAAGCCAGTTTCTGAGCGATATTGCAATAGACCTGGGTACCCGTACAACCCTCATCTACGTGAATAGCCGCGGCATAGTCCTTGATGAACCAACAGTTGTCGCGATCGATACAAAAACGAAGAAATGCCTTGCGATTGGAAATGAAGCAAAACAGATGTTGGGCAGGACACCCAATGACATAAAAGCAATACGGCCGATGAAAGACGGGGTCATCGCTGACTTCGAGATGGTTGAGTTGTTGCTGCGCATTTTTATTGAAAGGGTTCAGAAAAAGCGATTGTTCACGCGCCCGCGCGTTCTCATCTGTGTGCCTTCAGGCATAACAGAAGTTGAGAAGAGAGCAGTCAGGGATTCGGCCGAAGCAGCTGGCGCGCGTGAAGTCTTCCTCGTACCCGAACCGATTAGTGCCGCAATAGGCATCGGCCTGCCCGTGCATTCACCCATGGGTAACATGATTGTTGACATCGGTGGTGGTACGACAGAAATTGCCGTCATTGCTCTATCCGGCATTGTGACGAACAGCTCGATCCGGATCGCCGGCGATGAAATGGATGATGCGAT
>CP070802.1:2163573-2170897 GCA_020343595.1 Caldifarciminota bacterium
AGGGGGCATATGCCCCCTCTTTCTCACTTCTCCGGTTTCGCAAAACCCTTCATTTTACTGGCATATTCTGCAAGCCGCTGAGCCACGCGGTAGTTGATACTGTTTTTCTCAAAACCTTTTTTCAACTTTCTGCCGGCTTTGATCCCGGTCAGGAGTTCGATTCCCTGATCGATGGTCTTGACCGCATAGATGTGGAATTTCTTCGCCGTCACGGCATCAACGATCTCCTGTCTTAACATGAGGTCTTCGACATTCGCATGGGGAATGATTACACCTTGTGTGCCGGTAAGCCCTTTGGCTTTGCAGACTTCATAGAAACCTTCGATCTTCTCGTTCACACCGCCGATCGCCTGCACCTCACCGTTCTGATTGACCGACCCGGTGACTGCCAGTTCCTGCTTGAGCGGTGCCGCGGCGAGCGCGGAGAGTATTACGTAAACTTCGGCGCTCGATGCTGAATCTCCGTCGACCTCGCTGTATGATTGCTCGAATCCGAGCGTGGCGTCTATTGCCATCGGCTGGTCCTGTGCGTAACGCGATCTCAAGAAGCCGCTCAGGATGAGAACTCCTTTATTGTATGTTCGCCCGCCAAGATTCGCCTCCCGCTCGATATTGATTATCCCCGCTTTGCCAAGGGATATCTTTGCGGTGATGCGGACTGGTCGACCAAAGGCATAATTACCCAATTGGTAGACTGAAAGACCATTGAGTTGCCCCACTGCTTGTCCCTTGGTGGCGATCATCAGGATATCATTGTCGATCATCTCCTGGATCTTATCTTCATACATGTTCATGCGTTTCCGCCAGCATTGAATCGCTTTCTCGACGTCTGGTCCGCGCACTTCTTTCTTGTTCGCCTGCCGTGCCCAGTAATCCGATTCTCTTATCGTGTCGGCGATGATGTTGAATCTCGTGCTGAGTTTGTTCTTCCGCCCGGCGATACGGACGCTGTACTCAACGATTTCGGCGATCGCCTCTTTGGAGAACGGCAGCAGTGATTCACTGTCGCATATCGATTTCACGAAGGATGCGTATTCGTTTATGTTCGTTGTATTCTTGTTCATCACGATATCGAAATCAGCCTTCACCTTGAAGATCTTTTTAAAGTCCTCATCCTGGTGGAGCAGCAGGTAATACAGCCACTGACTCCCGATCATTATGATCTTGACGTCGATCGTAATGGGCTCGGGTTTGAGCGCCGAGGTATTGAAGAGGTAAAAAGGATCAAAGACCTGAATATCGATCACGCCGTTGCGCAACGTTCTTTTTAATGCCGGCCACACGCCGGGTTCGATCAAGGCGTCGAAAGCATTGACGATTAGGTATCCGCCATTGGCGCGCAGCAATGAACCGGATTTTATGTTCAGAAAATCGCTGGACATGACACCGGGCATGACTGCTTGTCTTTCAATGGTACCGAAGAGGTTCTTGTAGTTAGGGTTTGTCTCAAAGATTATCGGCACATCCTTCGTTTCTGAATTGTCGACGATGACATTCACATTGTATTCTCGGAGCGCGTCGTCCTTGGCGTCTTTCTTGAGGAATCTTTCCAGGCTCGACATTATCGCGGCAAGCACGTCATCGAGATAATCTGCGATCTTCTCGCCGGGGAACTTCCGCTTGATATCTTCGACCAGATTCGCCACGACGGGTTTGACCATCCATTCATTGAGTTTTTCTAATTCGCCATTGGCCGTTTCCTGGATATCTTTTATCTGGCTGTAGATCTTGGCCATGTCGACTTCAAGCGCGCGGATCTTGTCGATTATCGCTTTATAATCCTCTTCGGTCAGCTTGCCTTCCTTTATAAGTTTTTCAGTTTCTTCGAGGCTGACCGGCTTACCATCTATGATCGGTACGATTGCCGGCCGCACATATGGTCCCATCTGTATCGTAGTCAGTTTCAATCCTTGTTTTTCGACTTCCTGCTCAAATTCCTTGAGTAGCGCGCGGTGCCTGTTGCCATATTTCTCAACAATCCTTTGCTTTCTCTTCTGATACTCCTCGCTGTCGAACACATCCGGGATATTCGTCTTCAGACCGCGGATGAGTCTTTCCAGTGCGTGCTTGAATTTTTTGCCCATGCCGCCAGGTAGCTCGATGAGCTTCGGCATGTCTGGATTCTTGAAATTGTTGACATAGAGCAAATCTTTGAGTTCGCCTTTGACTTTCAGATCATCCAGTAGTTTGGTGATCGCGGTGGTACGGCCGGTGCCAACCGGACCGGTGATGAAGATGTTGTACCCCGGATATTTCACGTTGAGACCGAGTTTGATGGCATCGATCGCCCTTGGTTGTCCGATGATCCATTCACAGGAACTGACTTCTTTGAGATGCTTGAATCTAAGCAATTTCGGGTCGCATTGCCAACGTAATTGGGCTGGTTTTAGTTCCAAACCTTTTGCCATAAGTCCTCCTTCAATAGACGTACGGTTGGTTCAAATATGTTGAATAAGATAGTTTGATACTTTTCTCTAAATCTGGACAAGTATATTGAAAATGCGGGCGATGTCAACGGGCGGTGGTGTTGCGTGTAGAGCGCAATACCAAAGGTTTTGGCCGGACTCCTTTCCGTTGTTGACACTCTATTGTCCTTGACTATAATTACCGTGCCTTTTCGAAAGGAGGCAGATAATGGAAAAGATCACAATTAGCGTAATTAAGGCTGATATCGGCGGATATGTCGGGCACTCAAGCATGCATCCCAATATTTTAACTAATGCGATGCAATCGCTCGAGAAAGCAAAAAGCAAGGGCATGCTCGTTGATTTTCATGTTACTCATTGTGGTGATGATCTTGATTTGATAATGACGCATCGGCTTGGTGAAAACGCCGGTGATATTCATAAGCTGGCATGGGATATTTTCTGCGATTGTACCGATATTGCAAAGGAAATGAAACTTTACGGAGCTGGCCAGGATCTGCTGTCGGATGCATTCTCCGGCAATGTTAAGGGGATGGGACCCGGCGTGGCGGAGATGACCTTTGAAGAGCGGAAGAGCGAGCCGGTGATCATATTCGCTGCAGATAAGACATCGCCCGGGTCATGGAATTTTCCACTCTTTAAGATGTTCGCTGATCCATTCAACACGATCGGCCTTGTCATCGACCCGTCTATGCACGAAGGCTTCAGCTTCGACGTGCTCGATGTTTTTGATAACAAAACGGTTACCCTGAATTGTCCTGAAGAAATGTACGATCTGCTGGTACTCATTGGTGCCTCAGAGCATTACATTATCAAGGGAATACATAAGAAGAGCGGTGAGATAGCAGCTGCGACGTCGACACAGAAAGTGAATCTCATGGCAGGAAGATATGTAGGAAAGGATGATCCGGTCATGATCGTGCGCTGCCAGAGCGGGTTACCAGCGGTCGGTGAAGTTTTGGAACCGTTTTCAATGTCGTACATGGTCACTGGCTGGATGCGCGGTTCACACTGGGGACCGTTCATGCCTGTTTCCGTGGCGAACGCAAATCCCACTCGTTTTGACGGTCCTCCGCGTGTTATCGCTCTGGGTTTTCAGGTATCCAACGGAACTCTCATCGGACCGCGCGATATGTTCGCTGATCCGAGTTACGACCTTGCGAGGAAACAGGCCAACGAGATCGCCAATTATATAAGACAGCACGGGCCGTTCGAACCACAACGTCTACCGTTGTCTGATATGGAATACACGACCCTGCCGCAAGTACTCAAGAAACTGAAAGGCAAGTTCAAGTAGGGCGTCGTTAGGCGTTCAAGACATATACACTGGAAACGTTCCTGTGATAAAGGGACGCGGTGTGTGAAATAATAGCGGATTGAGCCATGTTTTGTATTGCATTCCTGATCGTATCGCAGATATTTGACGCTAGCGCTACGGGTTATACTTTCATGAAAATCGGTGTCGGCGTGAGACCGGTTGCTATGGGAAATGCCTTTTCCGCACTCAGCGATGACGAAAACGCCGTATTCTGGAATCCCGCCGGGTTAGGTATAGTGAATACCTATCAATTAGCCGGTATGTACATGAACCATCTGACCTACTTGAATTACTATAATCTTACTTCGGCGATTCCTGCTGATGTGGTCGGTACTGTGGGCATCGGTATTTCTTATCTTGGCGCGAGTGATACTGAATACTCGGAACGGGGCGATGATCTGGGTGATTTCACCAATTCGGATATGCTTCTCAATATCGGCTACGGGCGTTCATTCGGTAAGCGCAGTGTAATAAGTGTCGGCGGTGCGCTCAAAGTCGTACGCAGTCAGTTGTACAGCTTCAGCTCGTACGGCGTGCTTGCTGACGCCGGGTTGCTCTATAATCCGGTGAAGTACCTGTATCTGGGGACCGTTATCAAGAATGTCGGTACGAAGCGACGTTTCATAGATATGTGGGAGTATCCACCCGTAAACGTAAGGCAGGGTATCGCCCTGAAGCTGCCAATTGCCGCGAATCAGTTAGCATTGAGCTGCGAGTACTCATATTATCCGGATTCCAAATCGACCTTTTCGGTTGGCGGAGAAGTGGTCATTCGTGAACCCCGGATCCTGGGTTCGTCGAGCGGACGAAGGATCTCGGCGTTTTCGATAATGGCTGGGTACCAGCACGGCTACGGTGAGGGCACTTTTTCTGGATTTTCTGCGGGATTTTCGCTGGAGTTCGTGGTCAGTCAGAGTATCTATCTGGATGTCAGCGCGCTTTTGCTCTCATATGGATACCTCGGCACTTCTGAGCGTATCGCATTGGGATTGAATTACGTGCCCACTCGAGGGCGCGCCAGCAGATAGAATAATCAGAACGGGCGTTCCAAATAATAAATCCATCGCCGCGTGCCGATAGCACGCCGTTCATCTGACTGAACACATAGTCCGCACCGTAGTTCTTGGCCCGGTATTCAAAACCCTGGATAAAGGGGATAACCTTTACCGCTGAGGACAATTGTTCGAAAGCCTCACTGACTGAATCGAAGTATATCCAGTAATTACGCCAGCTCTCGGTTTCCTCATTCTTGAAATTCCTGCCAAAGTGAGATGGATAGAGCATAGGGTAGAGCACGTCGACGAATTCACCGAGCCGTTCGATATCCTGACCTTCGGTACGTAGTGGATGCCACACGGAAAAACCGAAGACACAGATGCCGATCTCAGCTTCAATTTCCTGCCGCGCTTTTTCCAGAAACCCCGCGATCACATCGACCCGCGACCCTTTCACTTTGGTCAAGCGTATTCGCGCGACATCGCCGTCAGTCGGAAATCGCACGTAATCGAACGCCACAGCATTCACACCCTGCGCAACGATTTCCTCTGTGATTTCGAGCAGGTAATCCTGGACACCCTTGTCATATGGGTTTGTCCAGGCCATGTTTTTTTTATCGACCCATATCTCGCCGCTGTCGTTTTTGATCCCGAACTTCTTGTGGCGGGCGAGGTAGTTGTCGCGAAAGCAGACGATGCGTGCGATCAACTTCAGGTTGTGTTTTGTCGTGTTTTCTACTAGCGTGGCAATGTCGAAATGTTTCTTTATCGCATTGATCTTCCCCGGCAATTCAAGTTCCGAAGCATAGGTGAGGAATCCGTAGTCGCTTTTAAAATCGACGACGACCGCGTTGATGAACCCGGAGTCCGCCATGCTGAAGATTTTATCCCAGTAAGCGCTCTTGTTGGCTTGATAGGGATTTACGTATATGCCCCGGATGATACTGTCAGGCTCGAGGCAGCAGTTTGCCAAGAGGGCAATTATTACACAGAGGTTCATTTTTTCTGCAATATTCCTTTCCTACCCTTACAATCAGGGCGTGAAATTCGTTGTAGATGCGGATTTCCTTTGGCAGGTTCCTTTCGATCTCATGCTGCAGGTCCTCATACGATATGTCAGGTCCGACCATCCCGTGCCGGGAAAAGATCCTTCGTGTGTAACTATCCACGACGAAGCTCCTTTTGCCGAGCGCGTACAAGAGTATGGCATCGGCGGTTTCGGGGCCGATTCCCCGGACGGCCAGTAATTCATCCCTGATGGTGCGGGTTTTCTTTTGTGCCATCTTCTCGACATTGCCGTCATAGTTGGTCAGATAATATTCAAGGAAGGCATTGAGGTAATTTGCTTTGGTGCGGTAGAACCCGGCAGTTTTTATCAAAGCTGGTACCCTGCGGCGCTGCTGGAGCAATTTCAATGGGTCGAGCAGACCTGCCGCTTTAATGTTCGTTATTGCTCTGCTGGCATTGCGCCAGTTGGTATTCTGGGTGAGTATCGCGCCGATAATTATCTCGAATGGCGTTTCTCCCGGCCACCAGTGCTGCGGGCCATATGTCTTGTATAGCGTTTTGTAGATCTTATGGAATGTTGTATTCGATAAGTTCGTATTCGCCTGTCGCATCACTGAGACGGACCATTCCTATCGCGGGTGCATAGTATTCTATGACGCCGCTTGTGTCGGCGATTGAAGTGTCGCCTGTGACCATGGATGCGATCGCCGTGATCTCTATCTGATACACGTCGCCGTATGCAGATTCGTACGCAAAATCAACGACCGAACCGACGATCTCGTATCGAGCGGATATCAATTGATCGGCCACATAAATCGAATCACTGATCACGTGATGATAATCATTACCCTTGACGAGCGGCAATTCAATCCTGACTATGAAATCCTCCAAAACGGTGTAGTCAGTGCCAGCATGATTATATATTTTCAAGAAGTACTGTGAAATTGATTCGTCGGATTTCACGATGTATCGGACGGCGCCGTTGTAGCTCACCGGGAAACACTCGATTTGCAGGATCGTATCGGCGGGTTCGACTTCAACGAAGATGCTGTCGGAACCGCTGCTGTACAACCAATATGAATCTTCCTGGAGCGGGAAGTAATCGCTGGCCGCTCTTTCTACTATGTGGTTGTCTCCACAGTAGATAATGAGGAAGATGAGCAAGGTGATTTTATATTTCATACAATATCCCTAATCGCAGACTGATGAAACCCGCATGTTCTGCCATGTCGGTGAGCCCTTCATAAGATATCTTCGGGTAAATGTGTAGTCTTTCGACTGTGAAGTTGAACATGATTCCGGTTGCGTAAGCTGCGGCAAAACCATTTTCGCTGGCTGCATCAAGATTACGGATAAGATAGTCGCTGCCGATTGAAACAAAGGGAGTCAGCGGCCAGTTCTTTTTGTAAAAACCCAAACGGAATCCAAAGGTGCTCACGGAATAACCGGGGTTGTCGCCGGTATAAAACGTAGCTTGCAGCGAAGCGGTCGCATCGACAATGCCGGCTTCCCGTCCTGCGGTTAGTGAAAAGGCTGCTCCAGTGTTTATGTCTCTGAAACCCACTGCCGGAAAGTCG
>CP070802.1:2170997-2177401 GCA_020343595.1 Caldifarciminota bacterium
AATTTGGGATTTGATTATTGAGCGTCACAGACGCTCAAGGAGGTATGATGCGCTATGTAATAATGTGTATGCTTGTAATTCCAGTAATTCTATTGGGCCAGATCGGCTGGACCGAGCATGTAGTCAGGAGCAACTATCAGTTTGCATCATACGTATACGCTATCGATCTTGACGATGATGGCGACACGGACATACTCGGCACGGCACACGATGAAGATGACGTGACCTGGTGGGAGAATGACGGTGCTCAAAACTTCACTGAACACACGATCCATGATAATTTCGACGGAGCGTATTGTGTTCAAGCGCTCGACCTCGATGAAGATGGCGACAATGACATATTGGGCGCGGCTTACCAGGGTAGTGTCTTTGCCTGGTGGGAGAACGACGGTAACGAGAACTTCACTTGTCATCTCCTCAATCCTCCTGTGGATAATGCGCTGATGATCCATGGCGTGGACATGGAGCCGGACGGTGACATTGATATCGTTGGCTCAACTTACTGGGACGGTGGAATGGTCTGGTGGGAGAACGACGGAAATGAGAATTTCACTTTCGATAGCATAGTTTATCAAAATACGCCGCTCTGGGGGTCGTATCCCTGCGACCTCGACGGTGATGCCGACATAGATGTGCTTTGTGCCTTATCCTGGTTGAATTACGTAAAGTGGTACGAGAACGACGGTGAAGAGAATTTTACGGAACACTTCATTGCATCAGATTTCATTAACGCCCACGGAGTGCACGGATTTGATATCGATGGTGATTCTGACATGGATGTTTTAGCTTCGGCAATGGTTGGAAACCGTGTTACATGGTATGAGAATGATGGAAACGAGAATTTCACGACCCACATTATCGAAACAGCCCTATTGCAGCCTCATGCAGTTTTCGCCGTCGATCTCGACCGCGATGGTGATGTCGACATTATCGGCAGTTTGTACGGCGCACATCAATACGCGTGGTGGGAGAACGATGGTTTCCAGAATTTCACCAGGCATACAATCGCCGAAAATGCCAATGGTGCTACTTCGATCTGGGCTGCTGACATCGATGGCGACACTGATATGGATATTGTAGGTGCGGCTTGCACTGCAGACGAAATAATCTGGGTGGAGAGTGATCAGGTCGGGGTAGAAGAAGGGCATGTTGAGGTTGCGAATTCAAAGAATATTTTCCCGACAGTAATTACCGGGCAGCTTCGACTTCCGGCCGATAGGACTTACAAGGTCTACAATATCATCGGCTGCGAAGTAACGCCTGACAATCTACGACCAGGGATATATTTCATCGAAGCGCAGGGCGAAATAGTTCAGAAGATTGTTAAGGTCAGATGACACTAGACGCTTTACGCTTAACGCAATACGCAACACGCCTTACGCCGTCAACGCAAGCACACGAAGTGAGCGCGGAAATCTTAAAGGACGAAAAACGTGAGGGCACTTTTGTTTTAATCATTGGTGCTTTGAATTTGGTTTTTGTTTGGAGTTTATAATTTGGGATTTGATTATTGAGCGTCACAGACGCTCAAGGAGGTTTTTTCATGAAGTATCTACGTATACTGATTAGTCTGGTCATTGGATGCTCGCTCTTGAGTGCAGCTGGCACCGTGATCACTGATTCGTTCCTCAGTCAGGCACTCGATGCTACGCGGTATATGAAAGTATACTTGCCAGAAGGTTATGATACATCCACTGCATATTATCCGGTCATATATTTTCTCCATGGTGGAAACAGTAATCATAACAGCTATTCGAATATCTACTATCATATCGATACGCTAATTGAAAACGGACACATCGAGCCGGTCATCATGGTGAAACCGGACGCGAGCGTGGGTCCTTACTATGGCAGTTGCTATACTAATTCAGCGCTATATGGCAATTACGAGGACTATATTGTCTACGACCTAATTGAATATATTGAAACAACATACCGGGCTATACCGTCACGTGACAGCCGCACCATCATGGGTCATTCAATGGGTGGCTCAGGAGCATTGAAGCTGGCTTTCAATCACCCGGACATTTACTGTGCAGTCGCCGATCACAGTGGGCTCGTTGATTACAGCGCCATGCTGCAAATATATATCCCGCTCATTCATGCGGAAAACGGCGGTACTGCGCCGTATACGTATAACCCGAACGCAGGTGTTTTCACCGGTGTCGCATTCACGCTCTGCGGTGCTTTTTCGCCGGATACTACTGATCCTCCCCTGTACGTGGATTTCATTCTCGATTCTCAAGGTGACATAGACAGCACAATTTATGGATTATGGCGGCTTCATGACACTCCATATCTGGCTCATCAGCTCACACCCGATACGATCGCGATCTACATGGATTGCGGCATGAGTGATGAATACCACTGTTATCCTATACACACGGCGCTCGTCGATACATTCGACTTGCTCGGGCTGTCGTACGAATGGCACCCCTATTCAGGTAATCATTCAAGTCAGCTAAATGCACGTTTTCCGATCGCGATTGCGTTCCTCGATTCGGTTGTATGCACGGGTGTGGAGGAATCTCCGAAAGTAGAACCTGTCCGCAGCGAATATATCGGCGCCACGATCATCCGCGGACCATTGAATCTACCCGCTGACAAGAACTACCGGGTCTTCGACATAACAGGTAGAACCATAGCGCCTGAAGTGATGCAGCCAGGTATATACTTCCTTGAAATAGAAGGAGAAGTAGCAGGGAAGATCGTCAAGGTCCGTTAGCCCCGAGGCGACTGACTCCATACGACGGGAGCATATGAACCTCGGAACTTCAGAAATCAAGCGATACTAACGGGATTACCGGAAGTAACGATAATAACGTCTTTAGGACATGGGGTGCCTGCCCCCTTGACGCTTCGGGAAAACCGGAACCTCGGAAGTTACGACGCTGAGAGGTTGAGAATTGAGCGAAAATAGCGGGACTAACGGGAATAATATAATCAATGAGATTAACGATCCAGGCGATTTTCCTCGGAGGAGAGCAAATATGATCAAGCACACAATGTTGCTGCTTTTGTCGGTATGCTGTTTTTTGCCCGAGGCCTTGACCGGAAGCTCTTTTGCGTATTCTGAAGATTCCAAAGAAATCCAGGCAAAAGGCACTTTGCCAGAGCTTGACTACTACCCCCAGATTTGTGAAAGCAATGAACAGGTGATTTCATTTTGGCGTGACCTCGGCGCCAGCAATTTCCGCCAGGACACGGGGCAGGTTGATTACCGGCGCTATGATATAGAAGTTTATCTGGTGCCGGAAGATCATTTCTTGACGGGTAATGCAGAAGTAGTTTTTCGCAGCAAAATAGCTCAGCTGCATGAAGTGAATTTTGTAATGTTTAATGACTCACTTGATATCGCTTGCGTGACTCATGGTTCGGATACGCTCGGCTTCTTCTATGATCCGGTTACCTGGGTCCTGCAGGTTTATCTGAACGATACATTGAGCGTCGGACAGGAGGATTCTATACGAATCCATTACAGTGGATATGTGACGTCCCAGTTATCACAGAGTCTGTGGAATTTCTGCCGTATTGATTCAGTGATCGGTTACTGCACGTACTTTCCCTATGTCTGGTATCCGATGCCTTACGACCAGAATGGCGTGCACCGCTGGGTTCGCTGGGCGTCGGGCAGGGTATCGCTGACTGTTCCACAGGGTTGGACTGCGGTCAGCAACGGCGCTCTTCTTGATTCTTCGTATACTGATTCAACACGTACATACGTATGGGGTTCTGACAAAACCGTAGTCGAGTTTATCTTCGCGACCGCGCCGTACCAGGTCGTGGAATGGCAGCAGTCAGGCGTTGATTTTCAATACTATGATTTTGACACCGCCGGTTGTCAGTCATTGATGTCAACTGCGGGCAGTATTTTCAATTTCTATACGAATACCTTCTGTTCATATCCGTTCGACAAAATGGCTTTGGTGGATATACTGGAACCCAACATTGGATACGGTGCGTACACGATCGTTGCTTCAGACATGCCTGCGTCGTTGGGCATGTTGGGTCATGAGATCGCGCATCAATGGTGGGCTCACATAGTCTCGCAACGGTTCACGGATGAGGATTGGATTTCTGAGAGCTTTGCCGATTTTTCGACTCATCTTTTCCGGGAAGATACCTTTGGCGTGTCGTCGATGATCACCTCGCTCCAGGTGGTTGCCTCATACTACTTGACGGTACCGCCAGGCATGGATCTTCCGGTCATTCCGAGTCCTTCCAACTCTATGTACTATGGGGCGATTATGTACGGCAAGGGTGTCTGGGTGCTTCATATGTTGCGTGGGGTCATCGGTGATACGGCATTTTTTGATGTTTTGCAGACCTTCGCAAACGTCTATACAGATAGCAGCGCTACCGCAGAGATGTTTCAGAACGTGGCCGAGGGCGTGAGTGGACAAGACCTTGGCTGGTTCTTTGATGAATGGCTCTTCAGGTCGGGCTATCCAGGTTATGTTACCTACAATTACTACAGGACGAATCCGGACAGTAATTCAGTAATCATCAACCTGCATCAATCTCCATCGGTCGGCGACCTTTTCACAATGCCGCTTACGGTCGCATGCAACACTTCGGCCGGGTTACATGATACAACATTTTGGGATAGCCTGGAGTGGCACCAGATCATTCTGTCAGATACAATACCCGTTCTTTCAGTTGTGGTCGATCCGGAACACTGGGTGTTGAGCATCCACATAGATAGTCTGCCGCGCCTGCGCAGCATCGTTCCCGGGAATCAGCAATTAACTTTGTTCTGGAATCAATATCATGACAATCCTCTACCCGCAGGATACAATCTCTATCGAAGTCTGAGCATGAACGGGACATATCAACGCGTGAACCAGAATTTGATTACCGATACCTCCTGCGTTGATACAACATTGACCAACGGGGTGACATATTATTACAAGGTCAAGGCGGTGAGCAGCATTGATACATGCTACGAAACGAAATTCTCAAATATGCTCTGGAATACACCGCAGGGTATCGATGCTGGGACGGATACAGCATTCGTGGCGGGTGGTTATTATCTCGGGCAAAACCATCCCAATCCTTTCAGGGGTCAGACGAGGATCTCTGGCCGAACCGCAGGCCCGGGTCCTGCTGTGATAACCGTGTATAATTGTGTGGGGCAGGTAGTGAGAGATATTCAGTGCTGGGTAGGCCAGAGTGGTGAATTTTCAGTACTTTGGAACGGCCAGGACAACGCCGGGAGGGCGGTCGCGAGCGGTGTCTATTTTTATGCACTCGAAACCTCGGTTGAGCGGTTATGCCGCCAAATCATTATACTGGACTGACACATCACGCCCTACTCTACGACGGGAAGATAAGAACCTCTGAACTTCAGAAACTCAGCGAAACTAACGGGATTAACGATAATAAAGAACTCAACGATCTGTCATTTGTTATTTGAATTTTGTAATTTGTAATTTCTTTGGTATTTGGGTTTTGGGATTTGGATTTTACCGTAAGTTCGTATCTTCCTAAGTTCTCAACTTCCTGAAGTTGGATGTGTCCCCGGCTGACCGCAATGACGTATTTCCTTCAGCGATATGCGTATAGCGTCAAGCGTGTCTAGTTAGTGTCCAGTCAGAACCGCATTGATACAGTTTCTTAAATCCGATCGTCTGGTAAAAGCGCATTCCCGATTCCATGTAGGATTTTTCCATCCCGAGGGCCGCTGCCCGGCGCAATCCTTCCATGGCGACTTCTCTACCCATGCCGAGCACGATAGAGCCAAGCGGTTCCAGGCGCGCGAACTTGTTGTACTCATCTATCCATACTATACTGCAGGCTACGTAATCACCGCTCGGACCAACAACGACCAGGTCCAGGTCTTTTCGGTAATCCGGCGCCCTTTGCAGTTCCTGGCAAGAGAAGAGCGTAGGCCATTCTTTTGGATCCTTATGCCGGAACGATAACCCGAGTATCTTTCTCCGTTTCTCGAGATCATTATCATCCGCCATCGATTGTATACGAAAACCTTCTGGCAAATTGGGTTTGGGTAAATCCTTGAGTATATATTCCATCCACCAGACGGGGGATCTTTCGCCTTTGACGTAGCCGTGTTTCTTTGCCGCTTGCATTAGAGGTTCGTCATGTTCATTAATATAGACACGGGTTGTGTTATTGCTGATATAGGTATGTTCCGCGTATTTGAGCATCTCTTCGAGCAGGAAATCATATCCCGGCCGCCTTTGGAAATAGGCAAGTCCGTATGACGGGTGATCAGGTACGTGTTCGTCAGGGCATACTACGGCAACGATCTCTGACTTTTCGTTCTCCCAGATTCCGACCGCGTCCTCCCAGGAATGGATCGCAGCCAGGCTTTTCTCGGTGGTGTCTTCGGTTTCACCATATGCGCCGAGCATCGGCGCCGCGAAATAGCGTGCATAATTCCA
>CP070802.1:2177501-2183847 GCA_020343595.1 Caldifarciminota bacterium
AAAAAATGACAACAAGTCAAATCCCTCATCCGAGCTCAATCGAGGATTGACAAAAATGCAAGTTTGAATATAATACAGCATGAATAGCATGATTAGGTAATTACTCAGTCCGCCGCACATCGCGGACTCTAAACCACACACGGGGATTGGTTGCTTAGCAGATAAATCCTCAATTCCTTTCAAAAAATAAAAGAACATAACATCGACCAACAGGTTGTTCACTGAATCGGTCATAATGGCTATTTTGCATAACATGTTTGGAGAATCATGCTATGAACTCGAGAAATCGAAAATCATTAGCTCAAAATTTCCTGGTCAAGCGTCATTTAGCGGCCATGATAGTAAGAGAGAGTTCCATCAGCCCTGAGGATGTCGTATATGAAATCGGCCCAGGCAAGGGGATTTTGACAGAGGAACTTATCACAAAAGCCAGACGAGTAGTTTCTATTGAGAAAGATAGACTTCTTTACAAGAAATTGAAAGAGAAATTCGAGGGTACTGATAATATACTATTACACAACGCTGATTTTCTGAAATTTAAGATCAAAGATAATCGATTCAAGGTCTTCGCTAATATTCCCTTCAATATCACTTCGGCCGTTATTCGAAAACTTGCCTTTACTACGAATCCTCCGGACGAATCATATCTCATCGTACAAAAGGAAGCAGCCGAAAAATTCACCGGAATGCCGAAAACGACCCAATTGTCTGTTCTCCTGAAACCAAGGTTCAGGATGAAGATCACGAGGTCTTTCAGGAAGACCGACTTTTGGCCAGTACCAAGAGTTGATGTCGTCATGCTCCACATAGAGAAACGAAATCCTCCCTTAGTTTCGACGTCGGACATGCCAATCTATGAAAAATTCATCAAATACGGCTTCGACGCCTGGAGAAGAGATCTGAAAGCGAACTACAAGCACGTTTTCACCCACCGTCAATGGAAGAAACTATCTCGTGATCTGGAATTCCCAATACACGCGTGTCCATCAGAATTGCGCTTCAGTCAGTGGTTCGGTCTATTTGAATTCTACAGAAGGAATGTCCAAGGCTGACAAATTTCAATCTCCGCCTTTTGGTATAGAGAACGAACGTATGGAACGATTGACAAAATGCTTGATTTCATTATCCTTTGTGTCAAAGAAGAGAGGAGAATAACATGTCCAATGTATTCTTTGTCGTAGCGATAGTGTGCGCCATGTGGGGAATTGTCTCATCATTCATGATAGTATCTTTCCTCAGCAAGCGTGGATATGACATTAACTGGCTGTTCCTCAGGATAATGATTCTGAAGTATATCCATGAGTATCACGGCATTACCACAAAGGAAAATGGAAAGCCAGGTCCGTGGTTCTATTCTTACATCACATCCATGATCCTGGCATTGATCTTTGTGGCCGCCGGAATGGCACTTACATAAATGTAACCGCGTGCCTCTCTCAGGCATGCATCAATACAAGTAGGTTGTTGCGGTCAGCAGTTACACGCCGCCTTCGGGCAGTTTGCTAAAATCTGCTCCTCTTTCTTCAACCAATTGCTTAAACATCTCTAACTCTTTCTTCGCTTGCTTTACCATCCTTGCACGGAGAAATGGGAGAAATAATCTTAGAAATAATGTTTTCCCTTTACCAGACCAATTCAGAACCATTCCAGTTCTTCCGTTTAATGGGTGAAGCGTAGTTTCAACTCTCGCAAATATCGCATCTCCTTCGACCTCGGATATATATTTTTTCCCTGGTTCGCAGTACATCAATCTGTCTTCCATTACATACGACCGGCCCTTCTGAGAATAGTGCAGGCGCCCGATAGAACCCACCTGATTGGGCCCACCCTTTACTACCTCAAACCGTTCCAAACCAGTCTGCCAATAGGGGAAATTGTCCGCGTTATTTAACGCTGCAGCTACGATATCAATCGGTTTGTTGATTGTAATGCTTATCTCAAAGCCGGTCATCTAACATCCCATCGGGGACAGGCATTACATTTTAACTATTTGATCAACAGACACCGCTTTGTCTGGCTCTTATCGTCTATTTGCAATCGATAATAGTATACACCACCAGGCAGATCATCGCCATGGAAGACTATTCTGTGCTCACCGGTCGGCATCTCAGCGTCCACAAGAGAAACGACCTTCTGACCGGCAACGTTATAGACAGACAAATTGACATAATGATTTTCAGATAAGACAAACCCAATGGACGTGGAACGGCTGAACGGATTCGGAATGTTCTGGCGTAGAGAACCTCCGGCAATGTCTATGAAGTCTCCTTCTTCGATTCCATATTCTGCAGCATAGTCGAAGAGTGCATCCATTATTGTAGCGCACCCTGAAAATGATTCTCCATTAGTAAGTACTATCGCGGCCGTCCCTTCTGCGGGGCAGTAGCCCATTCGTGTGATTACACCCTGATCGCCGCCACTGTGACCCCATATCCATCTTCCATTCAGGAATGATTCATACCAAACCAGACCCTGGTGCTGACTTAGTTGGGGGTACTGAACCGTAGTCATCAACGCCACCGTGGCACTATCGAGAATCCTGGTTGTATCGATAATACCATATTGCTGGAACGTAATGAGAAAACGGGCAAGTTCCAGCGAACTCGTTCGCAGTTGACCCGCTGGGTAATCAGAATAGCCAAAATGACCGTACGGTACATACGCGGTCCCTTGCCAGTGATACGGCATGGCAACGTTGCTGGTATCAAGGTTAGCAAGGAACCAACCTGTTTCGCACATATCCAGCGGTGCGAAAATGGAATCCTCGCACCAGATGGGAAAACTATCGGCGATCGCTTCGACCAAATACCCGACCAGTGCAACGGCGATGTTACAGTACTCCATTTGCGAACCTGGAGCCCAGGAATTGTAACTGAGACTCGAATCGTAATAGGCACCACCAGGAACAAGATAATCAGCTAAATACTGACCTAATGGTATTGGAGAATCTCCGGGATAATACGTCATGACACTCCAGTTATCGTTTATGCTGGAGGTATGCGTGAGCAGATGTCGGAAGGTAATGATTGAATCAGGATGAAAGGGGTTATGAACCTCAAATGCTAGATATTCATTGATGTCATCATCCAGATCGAACGAATCATGCTCCCATAACTGCATTACCGCAGCTGCGGTAATCGTCTTCGAGATCGAAGCTAACATGAACAAGGTAGTGTCGGCAACTTCAACGGAGTCTTCGATATTTGCCCATCCATGGCCAGCTGACCATACTATCTGTCCGTTCTTAATTGCGCAAGTTGCCACGCCAGGTATATGGCGCGCTGCCATCTCAGCCTCAATAATTGAATCCAGTCCAGTAGAATCAAGTCTGAGAGCAGCGGCTTCGACATCAGAATATTCTATATGATGGTACTCATCTTCAATTACTTTGAGCTGTCTGAATTGGTTACTGGAATATGCTAAACTGCCCGCTGACAAAATGGCAATGAAAGCAAGTATACTTACGGCACCCACTCGAATTTCTTGGGGACAGGCATAAACTTTTAAACTTTTATGCTTCGCAGATTGACCAACGAACACATGTATGCAAAACATGATGACTGCAAAAGTTTAGAAGTTTATGCCTGTCCCCGTCGGATTATGGGTTCTTGAAGAAAGCCCTGAAACCGGTCGACAAAGTTGTCGATACGTTCGTGAGCCCTCCCTGCGAAACTTCTATTTCATTAAGTGAGAGGAGTCTGATCGTATAAATGCTCGTATCAGCATACACACTATCAGGCAGAGGCAACACCAGCGATGTGTCCGGATAAACCAGTGTATCAATGAAAAGCGGGTCCACCAGATTCATCAAACTCTCAGGATCAGTCACATACGCCTTGTATATGGATACCTCACAATCACTGAAATCCTGCAGTCGTGCGAAAACGAGTGTTAGCGTATCGTTGCCTATGGTATCCGCAGCAGGAGTGTAGAAATGCTGGATCGGAGGCAGAGAGACTTCGACTGTCTTGAAATAATCGATCGAACCGCCATCGAGGAACCCTAGCCTATAGAAAACGACCGAATTGGGCTGCAGAACCGTATCCCTGTCCAGGTATGTCATGAGCGTCTCGATCGGCGCAACCGTATCTATCACAACATAATTACTAGCATCGCCTACGCTGCGCTCAATGATAATGCCCTCACCAGATGGCCTTTCAAGCAACCAGCGCCAGGCGACATTAACGCTAATATCGGTTGATTCACCAAGTAGACTGCTCTCCAATCTGATAACGCTCGTTGCATGCCAGGCGATTGAACCGAGATCAACCTCATCGAGGAGACCACAACTCAGCAATGCAAGTACAATCAAGAAAATCGACAGTTTCTTCACTATTCCTCCTTTTAAGAACCCGAATATGATTTCTGAACAACTATCCCTATATTATCGCTATCTACTCCAACTTTACGATCTTCTCGGTCACACCACTATTCTCCGTTTCTAATCTTACGAAGTACACGCCGCCTGGCAGCTGTCTGTTGGAACTGTCAGTGCCGTCCCAGCTGACTGATGACTGAGAATCGATGACAGATGCGTGTTCATTTAGTGACTTCACCAATCGGCCCGAGGCATCGTATATATTCACACGAATTCCTTCACTGCTATCAGTCATCTGATATCGGATGTCCGTACTTTGGGTGAAGGGGTTGGGGAAGCAGGCAATCAACGACGATGGTTGCCTAGGTTCAGTTACATTATTGGTTTCGACGCCGGTGATGCCCGTATTGATGAGTACCACGTCACCTCCACGTCCCAACGCATTGGCATGAACGTGTTTGCCAGCAGCAGTCGCATAACTTCCGTCATTTGAGATATCGACCGAGAACATCGACCCCGGCATATCTACAGTGTAGTAAATATGCGGTGTAGCATCCCGCTGGAAGATGTGGACCTCGGGATTGATATTCGCATCATCACCCCAACTTCCAATGATGAAATATGAGCCGTCATCGGTTATGTCTATATCGAAGCATACTTCCTGATACGTTCCACTGGACACAGGATAGTCGTATATCCATAATGGCGTGGATGAACCAACATCGTGCACTACTACCTTGAAGGTATTATGCGGAGGAACATACCAGCAAGACACTATAGTCGAACCGTCGTTTGAGATAGCGATCTTGCTCAGATAATAGTCGCCTCCAACCGTGTACGACCATAGATTCTGATAAGATGTGCCGTTCCACTCCATCAGTATCAGTGATGGATACCAGCCGTAAGCGACAAGATCACCGTCACCGGAAATATCAAGAGCGCTGTTACTTGCACCCATCGCAATCTGATCACGCACATTGAGGCTATCGCGATCAAAGACTATGAGAGTCGCGAGGGCAATGAAAGCCGTATAACGACCGTCGGCATTGATCTTAACGTACCTTGGAAAGCCGCAACCAGTTGCCGTGTAATCGATCAGCGGATTGCCAGAATCGGCATCAAATAGGAGCAAGTGAGCATCTGTTCCGGCCGGCGCCGCAATGGCTGCGATAGTAGAGCCATCATCGGAGACTACACATGGTCCGTAGCTTGAAATACCATACCCCGGAAAGCTTGTAGTCCAATCCGGCGTACCGTTTCCAGGACCGGTCCATTTGATTATATTCACACCCGAGCCATCATCATCAACAGCCGCCAGGGTGAAAGCATTATCACCAGCATCGGTGAAGAATTCGGTCCCGCCGTACACCCATTCTGGTGTGCCGCCGCCAGTCGGCGCGAATAATTCAACCTCCCATGGATTGTTTAGATAAGTTCCGGCAAACACATAACCGTCGACCGTATTGGATGTCGTATTATATATCGCATCTATGAGATTGTACGACCAGATCACTGCCGGGTCGTCTGTCATCGAGGTACCATTGTAGACGGGTAAACCGGGTTCGTGGACCAATATTGGACCATTCTCGGTGATACGAATGAACGTAGCATCGCCTTCCTTTGAAGGCGATGATACACCAAGTGCTACAAAGCACAACAGCAAAACCAGACCGACAAGATAGACATTTCGTGATTTCAGGTTCATCAGTTCCTCCCTTATATGTACTGAAATCAGTTAATAAAAAAAATCAACAGAAGTTGTTTAAATGCCTACCTTCCACAACGTTCAATGTTGGTTTACATTATAGTCACATTCCGGAGAAAGTCAATGCTTTTCCGCAAATGGCTTTCAAACGGACGATTGATTCATAACCAATACTGGATCAGAGAATGGCGCCCGAATGATTAGTTAACTGAGTATCTCTATCTTTCTGATATTCTTGTCCTTATTACCTTCACTACGATACGCGAACACCAGGGACAGGCTCCGTCTTCGACGAGAGTAAACACCAACCTTTAAACTTTTGC
>CP070802.1:2183947-2190267 GCA_020343595.1 Caldifarciminota bacterium
GGTGATAAAGGTATTCGTTGATCTGTATAACAAAGGTCTGATCTACCGCGGGGAGTACATCATTAACTGGTGCCCGAGGTGTCTCACCGCGCTCTCCGATGAGCAGGTAGAGACTGAAGAGAAACCCGGCAAGCTGTACTATATCAAATATCCGCTTGCACATAGTGACGAGTTTATAACAGTTGCGACGACGAGGCCCGAGACAATGCTCGGAGACACTGCGGTTTGTGTTAATCCACGTGACAAGCGGTACAAAACCTACATAGGGCGCAGGGCTATCCTTCCGATCATGGAAAGGGAAATTCCGATTATCTCTGATGACTACGTTGATCCTGATTTCGGGACAGGTGCGCTCAAGGTCACGCCGGCACATGATCCGTTCGATTTTGAACTGGCGAAGAAACACAAACTGGAGTTCATTGATATAATGAATCCGGACGGTACCCTTAACGCACTGACAAGGCAGTTTAGCGGCCAGGACCGCTACGAAGCAAGAAAGAAGATCCTGGAGCAGTTGAAGAGTTCGGGCTTACTGGAGAAGGTTGAGGACTACAAACTGCCACTCGCCAAATGCGAGCGCTGCGATACTGCGATTGAACCTAGAATTTCAAAGCAGTGGTTCGTCAGAATGAAACCACTGGCTGAACCAGCGCTCAAAGCGGTTAAAGACGGCAGGGTTCGCATCTTCCCTCAGAGGTGGATAAACTTATATAATCACTGGATGGAGAATGTACGTGACTGGTGCATATCAAGGCAGTTGTGGTGGGGTCACCGTATACCGGTTTACTACTGTAGTGCCTGCTACGACGCTGACAACCCAGATTCGGAATCCGGTATCACGGTTTCCGAAAAAAAGCCCGAACGGTGTTCAAACTGCGGCTCGAAGAATGTTTACCAAGATGAAGATGTTCTCGACACCTGGTTCTCTTCGTGGCTATGGCCCTTTGCCACTCTTGGCTGGCCGGCTGATACCGACGATTACCGCCGCTTCTACCCCACCCAAACACTCGTCACTGGTTGGGACATAATCTACCTGTGGGTTGCCCGTATGATCATGGCCGGATTGGAATTCACCAAAGAAGTACCCTTCAAGGATGTCGCATTTCACGTCATGATTCGCGACAGCAAGGGACAGAAGATGTCAAAAAGCCTGGGCAATTCACCCGATCCCGTAGAGCTAATTGAAAGATACGGTGCTGACGCGTTGAGATTCGGATTGCTCCTGATCACACCGAGGGAACAGGATGTTCTTTTCACTGAGAAATCGCTTGATGTCGGCAGGAAATTCTGTAACAAACTATGGAATGCCGCCCGATTGATTTCATTGACTGCCGAACAAGGCGACTTCGATCCGCAGCGGGTCTCGGTTTATGACGCCTGGATCATCGAACGTTTCAATGCACTGCTATCGAAGATTGAGGAAGATTTCACCAGTTTTGAAATCAATACGACAACCAAAGAGATATATGACTTTGTCTGGCACACATTCTGTGACTGGTACTTGGAGTTTGTGAAGACCAGGCCTTCGACTGCAACGAGATACTTGCTGAAGCAATTACTGATTACACTGCATCCTTTTATGCCGTTCATAACTGAAGAATTGTATCAAAGATTCGGGTTTCCGAAGAAGAGCATTATGCTTGAGACATGGCCTCAAAAGACCAGCGTCAAGTTGGATTCCCGAAATGTAGACCGTCTTGTTGATCTGGTCGAGGAAATCCGTAATATTCGCGGGATTTTCAACATAAATGCAAAAGAAAAACTGAGTATCATTGTAAGCGCTAACAGTGACATTTCGGGTTTCTTGAAGGAGAATGAGGAGATCTTGAAGAAATTGTCCTTGACCGATAAGATTAGCTATGGCCGGCCAGGCAAGGAATCGATGGCGAGCATAATACTACCTGATCTTGAATGCTATGTGATTCTGTCAGGAATCGACATAGCCAAGGAAAAAGAGCGGTTGGACAGCGAGATCAATTTCCTAAACAGGCGAATCGACGAGCTCAAACACCGTCTGAACAACCCGAATTACATGAACAAAGCGAATAAGGTGACACAGCAAAAGGAGAAAGAACGTCTTGAAACCTTCCTCAAGAAGAAAGAAGGTATTCAGAAAGCGATGAAGCGATTATGAAATATCTGGGTTGGATTGTTGCTATTTTATTGGTGGCGGTGTTCTTTTATGCGTACCGCACGAAATATGCACCGCTCAAAAAAGATGTCACCGAGTTACGCGAGGAAATCTCAATGTGGGAGGATGTCCTCAGAGGTGAACAGGGCGTAAAGGGTGAACGTCAACGATTCGCCCCCGATCGGTTTTTTGATGATGGCAAGCTAACACCATTTGCCGAAGTGGAGATCCTGAGGAAATTCGACTTACGCAACCGAGGCGTAGAAATCTACCTGACCGCGCCAAATGCGTTCTCGCGGGCCGGAGATCTTCTCAGGTTCTTCAATGAACAACACATCAAGTACAGAAATCTATCGATGTACGTCGTTGTAGATTCTGTGGAACGGTTTGAGTACAAATTCGTAAAGTGACCCCCGGAACTTACCGAAAATCAATAGTCACCATAACTCTATTGCTGTTGATATCTGTTTGCCTGGCGAACGCAGAGAAGAATTCCAACATTGCTATGCTCCTATGCGTGTTTCCGGGCGGTGGTCAGTTTTATACGGAACGCTATGTCGCAGGTATGGTAATTGGCGCAGCGGAAATCGCCATCGGATACTATGCCTACAAGTATCATCGCGATGAGGAGTATACAAAACGTAACTCCATGCTCTGGTGGGGTCTATTTACCTTCGGATTCTCGCTGGCCGATGCCTATGTGGGCGCGAAAATGCATGGTTTTGATGTGCAAACAGACATCGATAAGATAAGTGTTAGTTACAAGTTCAAATTCTAGCGGCCCCCATCCTAGCTAATCCCCCATTACTGCTGCTTCCCAGTGCGTTCTGAGCCAATCATCTTCAGAAAAGTTGGCTCATCAATGATCTTTACACCTAGTTTAAGAGCTCTATTGTATTTGGATCCGGGCTCTGCCCCCCTCACAAGATAGTCGGTTCTCTTGGAAATGCTCGACGAAGGATGACCGCCAAGTTTGCGCACAAGTTCTTGCGCTTCATTTCTGGTCAAGGATTTCAATTCACCTGAAAAGACGAACGTCATACCGGTCAGGGCGCGATGCCTAATTTCCCTTCGTTTAGCACTGAACATGAGCCCGAATCTCCTGAGCTCATTGACCGCATCCATGTTTTTCTTAATTTTAAAGTAATTTTTGATGCTTTTGGCAAGAATCTCACCGATCCCATCAATTTTGGTCAAATCCTCATCTGATGCATTAATTATATTATCGATATCGTGCAGTCTTTCAACGAGCAAGTGTGAGGCATTAATACCGATATTAGGAATGCCAAGCGCATACAGGACATTCGTGAACGGCCTGTCTTTGCTTTGATTGATGCTCTTAATAAGGTTCTGTGCTGACTTCTCACCCATGCGTTCAATATCTGCTACGTGCGCTGGGTCGAGCTTGTAAATATCCTGGAAACCTTTGACCAATTTCTGATCCACGAGATTGCTAACGAGAACATATCCCAGGCCTTCAATGTCCATAGCCAGCCTCGATGCGAAGTGAAGTATCTTGCCTTTAACCTGAGCTGGACAAGAAGAATTCACACAGCGCCAGTCAGCTTCGTCCGGCAAGCGGTATGTCTTCTGCTCGCAAACCGGACACCTGGTTGGAAAACGGAATACCTTCTCTTTTCCCGTCCTCTTCTCCTTGATCACACGAACGACCTTGGGAATGACCTCCCCACCTTTCTCGATAACAACTCGGTCGCCGATCTTGATACCCCTTCGTCTTATCTCATCCTCGTTGTGAAGGGTAGCCCTTGATATGGTCGTTCCTGACAGAGCCACCGGGTCAAGCAGAGCCACTGGCGTTATCCGACCGGTGCGACCAACCTGGAGTTGAATATCCTTCAACCTGGTAATAGCTTGCCGTGCTGGATATTTGAAGGCGATCGCCCATTTCGGGCTTTTCGCCGTAAAACCAATCGCGCTGCGAGCCTCGAAATCATCGACCTTTATGACCAACCCATCCACCTCGTAATCGAGATTCTCCCGCCTGTCCTGCCAGTATGCTACAAAATCAAGCACCTCCTCAATGCTCGTGCAGAGTTTGGCATGTGGAATGATCTTGAATCCTACTCCGTGTAGACGTTTTAGCACGGCATAGTGCGATCTGTACTTTGCTGCTGGCGATATGGGTATCGTATGGATGAAAATATCCAAGCCCCTGTTGGCGACGGCGCGTGGATCCTGCAATTTGAGTGTTCCGGCGGCGGCATTCCTGGGATTAGCGAACAATGGGTCACCAGAGCTCTCACGTTCACGGTTGAGCAGCAGGAATGAAGCCTTCGGCAGGAATACCTCTCCCCTGACCTCGATGTCGTGCAGGGCGGCCTCATCGGTGAGTAACCTGAGCGGGACCGAACGTATCGTTCTCAAATTCTGAGTTATGTCATCCCCGTGTATCCCATCACCCCGCGTCGCACCCCGCACAAACTTACCGTCTTGGTAGTTGAGGGTCACGGCCACACCATCAATCTTCAGTGTCGTCTCATATTTGATCGGTTTATCCACAACCTTTCTTGTCCTTTTGTCGAAATCCCTCAGTTCCTCCTCTGAGTAGGTATTGTCAAGACTAAGCATTTTCACCTTATGCTCGACAGTTCTGAATTCATGCAGGACTTCACCACCAACACGTTGGGTTGGGGAATCCGATGTTACATACTCTGGATATTTCCGCTCGAGTGCTTCCAGTTCCTTGTACAGAAGGTCATATTCGAAATCAGAGATCTCTGGCTGGTCGAGAACGTAATAGCGGTAGTTGTGATAATTCAATTGCTTACGTAAAAGTTCGATCTTCCTCTCGACTCTCTTTGATGCCACGTTCAATTATACCAATTGCCTATTTTGAGTCAATATTCTGAATATTATTGTTGACTTTTTCACGCCGATGTATAGAATTACGTGATGCCGAAGCAGGTAGATTTTCTAGTCGTAGGTTCGGGCATTGCCGGCTTGACATTTGCTACCAAAGCAGCCAAATATGGCAAAGTTTCAGTCCTCACCAAAAAACGGAAGGCGGACTCCAGTACGAACTATGCTCAAGGCGGAATCGCAGCTGTGTTTGGCAAGGATGATGCTCCCCAGTATCATATCGAGGACACCATCGCCGCGGGCGAAGGCCTATGCCATGAGGATGCGGTTGCCATGATGGTTAAGGAAGGACCCACACTTGTGAAAGAACTCCAAGCCATGGGATGTAGGTTTTCGAAGGATTCCGAGAGCAACTTCGACCTTGGGCAGGAAGGCGGTCATTCGCGAAGGCGCATCGTACATGCAAAGGACTATACCGGACAAGAGATCGAGAGGGTGCTGCTCGAGGAAACCAAGAAGGCTGGCGTATCCATTAGCGAAAATGAGATTGCACTGGACCTCCTTATCCAGAATGGTGACTGCCTTGGTCTTTATTATCTCGACGCTGATACGCGTCAGATCGATGTAATATATGCCAATGGAACGATACTGGCAACGGGCGGTATTGGCCAGGTCTACCAGCATACCACCAATCCACCTATCGCCACGGGTGACGGCATCGCAATGGCATATCGTGCCGGTGCGAAAATCGCTAATATGGAATTCGTACAATTTCACCCGACCGCAGTGTACAATATCAAGATCGATGGACGGTCCTTTCTTATCTCAGAAGCGGTGCGCGGCGAAGGTGGGGTACTCAAGACGAAAGATGGGGAGCCTTTCATGGAGAGGTACGCCAGGGCTGGAAATCTGGCACCGCGTGACGTCGTCGCCCGTGCTTGTCTGAGTGAAATGATCACGACGAACTCCAAGTATGTGCTGCTTGATGTATCTCATCTCCAGGCGGATTTTATCAAGAATCGTTTTCCTACGATCTACGAAACATGCCTTTCCTGGGGTATCGATATAACGCGTGAACCGATACCCGTCGTGCCAGCAGCACACTACCTGTGTGGCGGAGTGCAGGTCAATGAATGGGCAGAATCGTCCATACCAAGATTGTTTGCGTTGGGTGAATGCAGCTGCACCGGGGTACACGGTGCGAACCGACTCGCGTCCAATTCCTTGTTGGAAGCGTTGGTATTCGCCAGCCGTGCATCTGAACGGGTGAAAGAAATGAAAGATATCAGCCCGAAGGAAAGAACACCGATCAAGCGGAGTGCCAGGGTTGGTCCCAATCTCATGTTCCAGATCAAGGAAATAATGGACC
>CP070802.1:2190367-2196590 GCA_020343595.1 Caldifarciminota bacterium
GGCAGTTTGCGAATTTCCATAATGAAACTAAGTTGAACGGTTTTGAGCTGACAAGTGGTGAGCGTCTGGTAATTACGGCCGCGCAGGTTCTGCTCATGCAATGGCACTTTAGAGATTTGAAGCGGCATTACGGGTCTCGAATCGCGCAGATTACGACGTACTGCAAGGGATGTTTCAAGCGGAGGAAATCTGCGAAGGGGAATTGGCAGTATAACGAATGGTGTAGCGAATTTGTTTCTTATCTGTATAAGAGATCAGGGAAACCTGCAGATGGCGGTCCGGATTTTTCCTTCTACTGTAATAACAGGTTGGCAGTCAGAGACCCTGGTTGGTGTGTTCGCAGGGTAGGGCATTTTATTGATTACTTCAAGAAACGAGGAAGGCTAAGGTCGATGAAGGATATGCGCGACCCTAACAAGAAATATAAAGAACCGCAACTTGGTGATTATTTGTTCCAAAAGCAAAGGGACGAGGATGATGAAAAGCTCGAACATTCCCTGATGATTTTGGGTATGGTGAATGCCAATACATTGTACGTTATACACGGTAACAGCGGATCAGGAGACCCACACCATGCGACGAAGTCAGTCAGAGTTGGCGAGTGGAGTTTCAATGATCCGAATTTAACTGGTATCGGTCGAATGTCGTTCAAATTATGACAAAGTAACTCGGGGCATGGCCCTTTAGATTTCGTAATATCGTTATTACCGTTGTTTTGGTTTGATTCTTAGCATCTTAACATCATATCGTCTGATGTTCTTGTCGCAATGGGCGTGGAGCGTAGAGGGTGTCGCGTTAGGGCGTCGAGCGTCTTGACATGCAGGTAGAATAACCTACAATACACCATCGTAGTTATTATAGGAGAGGGATAGTGGAAAGGGTAGTTGTTTCCTGCAAGATTGACATCCATTACGTTTGGTCAACAACATTGAAGGGGAGGTGGGTTTTATGAGCAAATTTCGTCTATGCGTAGAAATATGTATTCTTGTGTTGCTGCTTGCCGGAGGTATTAATCAGGGCGAAAGCTGTACGATAGCGGCAGTAAGCGGCGCGGTAACCACAGATGGCAGGCCTTTACTCTTTAAGAACCGGGATAGGAGCGATGTGTATAACCAAGAGGTGAGGTATTTCAACGATGGCTCTCATGGTGCATACATAACGATAGTTACCACAGGAGTCGATGAAACAACCACTGCCTATGCGGGCGTCAACGATGATGGATTTGCAATCGTCAACGCGGATGCGCCGGATATATACACGGGGTCACCACAGAACGACGGTCCTTTCATGAAGCAAGCACTAATGGAATGCGGAAGCGTCACGGACTTCGAGGCGCTGCTGATAGGGACCTCGGGGAGCAGGGGTCACATCTGGTCCAATTTCGGAGTGATCGACCGTTATGGTGAAGCGGCGATCTTTGAGACCGACGACTGGGGTTATATAAGATACGATGCCGGTTCCTACGGCGGTTACGTGGTACGCACGAATTTTTCTTATTGGGGAGGCGGTACTCCTGACAGCCGGTGCCAGAGGGCGGATTTACTGATCAGTACTGCAATTGGTCTCAATGAGCTTGATTACCGTTACATGATCGAAGCCGTTTCTAAGGATATCGGCGGCCCGCCGTATTTGCCCTGCGGTGAATGGCCAACAACCGGGCCCGCGGTCAGTAGATACAAGACGCGATCGTCTGCCGTTATTCATGGTGTGACGTCGACCGAAGACTCGCGGTTATCAACCTTCTGGTGCATCCTCGGTGAGCCAAGCTGCGGCATCAGCGTTCCGTTGTGGTCATACGCTGGAACACCTCCGTACGAGATGCTGACGCCTGGTGCACCTGCGCCGATGTGCGTTGAGATCCAGGAGAAGGAATCATACTGCTATGCGAATCTCACCAGCGATACGACGATCAATACGAACGAACTGGTTGGAGACGATGGTGAAAGCGGTGTACAGGGCTACAGCATGCCGATTGATGACGAAGTATTCGATGATACAGAAGCAAAACTGGGAGATTGGCGCTTGGTCTTCCCGACGGCCGGCGAGATGTCATCATTTGAATCGCAGGCTGCGAGCAGAATGTATGCTTTGTTCGAGAGCGAGATAGCACCCGAAGATGCAGGCATAGCGAATGGAGACATTGCCGTGAGCGGGACGCAATTCGGTACGTATCTTGATACCTGGGCGAGCGACAATGTTAATGAATCGATCAGAGAAGAAGAAAGCGTTGGCAGCGTGAAAAAACGCTACAGTTTTCTTGAACACAAGTGGACTGTATTTGTTGAAGAAGGGAGCCAGATTACTTTCTACATCGAAGCCTATCACACGGCAAACAATGAATATGACGATTTCGTATTTGCTTATTCCACTGACGACGATAACTACACTGATATGCTTGTCGTCACGAAGACCGCTGACGATGACCAGTGTCAGGTATACCCGCTGCCGGCTTCTTTGAGCGGTAATTTGTATATCAGAGTAAGGGATACAGACCGCACAAGAGGTAACAGAGTCTTAGACGAGGTGTTCATTGATCGTATATATATTGAGTCCTCAACCATTCCCGATGTGACGCCGCCGATCATATCGAACATTGCGTCATCGGCAATAATAGGCACCTCGGCCTTGATCACCTGGGATACCGATGAGTACAGCAATTCTGTCGTGCGGTGTGATACAGACGGTGGTCCAGTCTACGATCTCATGGTGTCGAGCGCGGATATGGTAATGTCTCATAGTATTTCTTTGACCGAATTATTGCCATCGACGCAGTACTACTATGTTGTTGAGTCAACCGATGCGTCGGAGAACACTGCTACTTCATCCGAACATACCTTCACGACCGGAGGGATTAGCAATGAGATGCATGTGTCAAACATAGAAATGTCGCAGCGACCAATAGGTGTGTTCACAAAGGGCGTGGCCGAAGTAATGATAGTCGACGAGGGTGATGTTCCGGTGCCAGAGGCGGCTGTTAACGGTCATTGGAGCGGCTTGTCGAGCGACCTGGATTATTTCACGACAGAATTTGATGGTGTGGGTTCTTGTGAGTCAGATAAGATCAAATATGCTGCCGGATGGTTTGTGTTCACTGTAGATGATGTGACTAAGGATGGATGGACGTACAATCCTGCGGCCAACGTGGAAACATCCGATTCAACGTATGCAAGTGGCGGTGGACCTCAGGCTGGTGAGGCAGGAGAATTGCCGCTTACTTTTGCACTGAGCAGAAGTCAGCCAAACCCGTTCAGGTCAAGGGTTTCTGTCAGATATGCCTTACCTCGTGATGTTGAAACCAGAGTGGCTATCTATGACGTGTGCGGTAGGGTTGTTAGAATCCTGATCGATGATTTTACAGTAGCCGGCTTTCACGAAACTGGATGGGACGGCAGAGATGAAAATGGGAGACCGATGACAAACGGTGTCTACTTTCTGCGAATGAAAGCGGGAAGTTGGGCAGCGAGCGAGAAACTTTTGTTAGTGAGGTAGAAAGACTGGCTTACCACAACGTAGATTTGGGAGGAGGTAATATGAAGAGTACTATTGTAGCGTTTGTGTTAGTGTTGTTGATGTGTAATCGTGGGATTCGGTTGAGTAGCCATGATAATGAGAGATACAAATTCCCTATTTATATAAATGAACGTGTAGGTGATCAAATTGATAGTATTGAACGTGAGGAATACAGACTTTTCCCAAACATCGACGGTTTCATTAGTGCAGCGTTATACGAACATCCTTTGGGATGGAAATGGGAAATAATAACTGAGAAAGAAAGGCTCGTTGTAGTTAACAAAGACTCGGCGGCTGTGTTGATTCTGGCAGATTATATAGAGCGGTATGAAGAAATAGTTGGTTCTGATTTTGACTTTGAAAACAAATGGAATATTGTAGATTATGACGTACTAGGACAACCAATTACCCAAAACGAGCTAGATTATGTTACTGAGAGGCTCGAAAAGCAGAAAAATGCAAGGACAATGGCTGCGGCCGCGGGAGGTTGCCTGTCGGGCGCATGCATTGGATGTGTTGTAGGATACAACGTCCGAGATACAGAACATATATATGCAGTAGAAGAAGCTTGGCTCAATTTGGCTGATGTGCCGGAAGTAGCTATTGGAATCGGTGCGGGGGTGGGTGCTGTCTTGGGTTTTGGTTTGGCTGTACTTACGATAAAGGCCGATGCTGAGGAGGCGATGTATATCGTCAAGAAAGGAAGAGAACCTGTCATCGTAGAATAGCAGAAGCGAACTTCGAAGTTAATAAAAACGTTTTGTTCGTTATTATCGTTATTCCCGTTATTATCAGTACTCTCGCTAATATCGTTAATACCGTTAAAACGATGATACTGGATACCCCTCATTCTTCGGGACACTGAATTCTGTTACTAAATCGCAGATGTAGACAGAATTCGTGCTTGATACTCGATAACCAATCGTTGAGACCGTTATTTGCGCTAATATCGTTACTTTCGTTTGATTCTCAGCCTCTTAACATCATATCTTCCGAGGTTCTGTCTTTGGTTGTTCTCATCTTCTTAGCCTCTGAGCTTCTGAAGTTCCGAGGTTCATAGCTTCCTGTCGTTATGGATTCCCCGGTCAAGCCGGAGAATGACGGGATGTTTGGGCGTGTGGCGTTAAGCATTAAGGGTCGGCCGTAAATCGGCTTGACAATCAACAAAAGTATTGTAGAGTAGTTATAGGTAGGTATTGAAGGATGTTTCATGAAGATGATTATAGTAATGGTTCTTTTTTTGAGTAGTGTGGTCCTTTCCGAGCAGATTGCCTTGACCACAAATGGAGTGGAAGTTGTTCTGTGTAGCGACACCACATGGATGCTTCTGGACATTGGGAAAGAAGCGCTTGATGATGGCGGTGGGTATCGTATTTCACGAGTTGCGGTTACCGAAGACAGTAATTTAGTCTTGCTTAGTGAAAATACTTGGGTGTATTTGAGCCCTGATGATACCTTTGGTGTACAATATGATGAAATTAAAATGTCAGTATTGCCATACTATCTGATTGATGAAATGCCTCAGCTGCAACATCTTCCCCAACCCGAATATCCTATCGGGGCCAGGGTGAGGGGTGATGAAGGAAGGACGATTATCAAAGTCCTTGTGGATAAAAATGGTGAAATCATCTCCGCAGAAATACTCAAATCCAGTGGTTACATGGAATTGGATCAAGCGGCGATAAAGGCTGCCAGGAATGCGAGATTCAAACCAGCGAAGTACAAGGGTTACCCAGTTCGTGTATATGTTTCGTTGCCATATACTTTCAGGCTAACAGCTGTAGAATGATGAATAGGTGGTGGGGTCAAATTTAGTTCGTTATTTTCGTTACTCTTGCTCAACTACGGAGATTGCTTCACCCAAAAGACGGGTTCGCAATGACAGGGGACGTCTTGCGTAGGGCGTGCAGCGTGTAGCGTGATGCGTCGTATGTAACAATATCGCTCTTTCTTACGTATATTTTATTAAACAGGCTTAATGTGTGAACGTAAGGAGGAGTGATGGAATTAGCAATCAATAATCTTTCAAAGACCTATCCCAATGGGACTCAGGCGCTTAAGAACGTATCCCTGAAAATTTCGACCGGCATGTTCGGCCTTCTCGGTCCGAACGGTGCGGGTAAATCAACACTCATGCGCACGATCGCAACCCTACAGGAAGCGGATGAGGGCACGATCCAGCTCAATGGCATCGATGTGTTAAATCAAAAGCAAAGGGTCAGGGAATTGCTTGGCTATCTGCCCCAGGAATTCGGTATCTATCCCGAGGTTACTGCCGAACACATGCTCGATCATATTGCCGTGCTCAAGGGAATTCATGATAAGAAAGAACGCAGGCAATTGATAATCGATCTTTTGCATCAAACTAATTTATGGGAGTTACGCAGAACGCGTCTCGGCGAGTTCTCGGGCGGGACCAAGCAGCGCTTCGGTATTGCGCAGGCACTGATCGGAAGTCCCCAATTGATAATTGTCGATGAACCGACGGCCGGTCTTGACCCTCAGGAGAGAAACCGGTTCCACAACATCCTGAGCGAGATCGGAGAACACGTCGTGGTGATCCTCTCGACTCATATTGTCGATGACGTGAGTGAACTCTGCACGAACATGGCGATTATCCATGAGGGTGAAGTGCTGCTGACAGCCGAACCGCTCAAGGCAATGCATTCCTTGAAAGGTAAGATCTGGTCAAAGGTCGTCACCAAGAAGGAAT
>CP070802.1:2196690-2202902 GCA_020343595.1 Caldifarciminota bacterium
ACGGTCATCAAACCCATGCCAGTCAACCGTATAGTAACCCGGCTCCTCAACACCATCCACCAAACCACAAACCACACGACCCAAAGCATCATAAACCGCTAAACTGACCCGACCCCGCTGCGCCAGCTGATAACTAACCCGCAAATCACGGACAAAGGGATTTGGATACACCACCCCCAACATCGTCCGCACCGGCGCCACATTCAACTCCAACGCCTCCTCTAATCCAACATACCCCGGACTAAAGGTCGTATACCGCAAGGCAAACGAATCAGTCACCGGCACCGCTAAATCATGATAAACGCCATCAAAATAATACTGAATACCCACATTCTCAGAGGAATTCTCGATCCCCAACGTATTGTCCGCCTGCTGTAACTCAACTAAATACTGCACAACAATCTCACCATCACCAGTCGGCGTCGGATAATAATCAGGATCATACAGGATAATCTCAAAAGTCTCATGAAAACCACTCGAATAATGCTCAACCCGGAAATACTCAATGACAAAACGATGATTCACATCATCATAATACCAGTAAATATCACTCGGCTGACCCGAATTACCCGGATCCAAATCATCCCAAATCCCAGCAATCATCGCCGCCGGCCCACTCGTACTCGGAATCCCATAATTCGTTAAATAACTCGTCGAAACATAACCCATCGCTACCCAACCATTCGAAGAAATCGTCACCTGATTGTAATCCACCCCATAATACGTAAAGGTAAACGGCAAACTAACCTGCGCCACCGCATCATCCGATAAATTCAATGAAACCCCAGAATACTGCGTCTGCGTCGTGTCAATCGCCATCCACTCGAAAACCGGCGAATAGGTATGCGGACCACCCGAATAATAAACATAATAATGACCAGTATCAGTCGGCACTAACTGACCAACAATCAAACTGAACTCAAGCGTGTCAACATAAACCCCAGCCTCAACAATCACCGCAAACTCAACCTCGGTACCATAAGGGGTGCTAACATCCGCCGTCACACTGTAAGGATCACTGCCGTTGCTCGCCGTACCACCAACCGCAATCGTACCAAAATTACCCGAATTGTCGTTGATCACAACCCAACTACTGGCCGTCGTTAAAGTCGAAGTCACATTGCTCGCTACCGCACCACCCTCATTCTCCAAGGTGATCGCTAAATCCACCGTCTCACCCGGCTCCAAAACACCATTACCATTACCACCCGTGATCGAATACTCCTGATAAACCAACAACGGCGCATACACCGTGACATTTACGTTGCAGCTCCAGGTGGTATCAACGATGTCTGTGAAATCAAGCGTAAAGTTTATGCTATGACCGTCCGGACAGTTCTCGGCGACTGTGAACCCATAATACGGTGTGGAAAGGGACGAATCCGAAGGGGCGATATTGCCGTACCAGGATGAGTCGACTCCTAACGTGATGTACGGATCTGACTCACTGATGATCCCGTATACAGAGTTGGCCGTGGCGACACCCAAATTCTTCGCCCAGACACCGAGCTGAACGGTTTCTCCTGGATTTGCCTGGCCATTATTACCATCGTTGATGATCGTCGACCCGGCAGTCACGTAGGGACCTGAAGGTGCAATGACCACTGCATAGCCTTCGTACGGTATGTAATCGTGTTTAGTAACTGTCACGTACATCGTATCACCTGGCGTCGTTGGCGAGATGCTGAGCGTTGCGATGCCAGCCGCGTTAGTGTATTCTGCAACATGCATTTCTGGCGATTGTCCCGGTATCCATGCGCACACCAGTGCGTCTTCTAAAGGGCTTCCGTTACCGGTTACCGAAACCGTAAAATCGGCGGTCGACGGGACCACGGCACCGTCATGAGATATCACCATGGTGACCGGGACTTCGGTCCAGAGGTCGAGTGATGGATCACCGAGCACGTGATAGCCTTCGTAGTAGTATTGTTTCATTGATACGCTGGTCCCGGATAGATATAGTCCATCGTACATCCCATCCAAGGTGAAGCGGGCATGCTCATACATCGAATCGGCATAGATCGCCTCGTACCATTCTTTCTGCAGCCAGTCATCTTCGCTCCAATAAGTGGACGGGCAAGCTCCATAATATGCAACACCACCGCCGTTCGCTTTTCTGATCCACGATTCACCACCGCAAGGACCTGAGTTCCAGCCGAAATTGTTGGCAAGACAGCAGTGGCCAGTGGCGATCGTCAGTTTGTCACCATTGGTCAGCTGGTTGACGTGCGTGACCTGGAACGGCGGACCATCATACCAGCCGTCATCACTGCCGTGTCCGGACATCGTGGTCAGGATCCTGCCTTCATTTACGTTAGTAAAGACATCGTTGGTGGTGGCGCCATATGTCTGTTCGTACAGTTTATAAGTGGTATAGCCATTAGGATCCATGAAATTAGTGGTGCAGTAGTTGTGCGTGCCTTCGGTTATCGAATAGTTGTCATTACCCGCGAGGAAGGCGTCTTTTTTAAACCATGATGCCATGTCCGGCAATTGCGCCTTTTCGTACTTCAAGATTTTATCGACGATCGTCGTAATATGCGTAGTGTTTTCAACCGACAACCGGCCATATAGTATATCAGGCAAATAACCGGAGCCGTCGGTCTCGGCATAGTAGAGGTCAGTGACCTTGTTTGACTGACCGCCGTAGGGGGCCGGCATGTATCCGCCATTGACATCACCGACCAACAAAAGGTAGGTAGGAAGCGGGTTCTGCGCTTCTACATAATCATCGATACCCGTAGTTGTCCACGACGTGATACTGTCTTGATTCGCGATCTTGACCTTGAAGCCCTTCTGCTTCAGCCACAGTGCGAGGTCGTTGACCTGGGTCTGGAAATTGTTATGAGTAATGATCAGATAATGTATCGGCAGAGGCAGGACATCCCGGGTCAGGTTCTCGTACATGCTGTAGTTCGATACGCGGCGTTTGATAAAATCTTCGAAGAGCGGTGAGTAGTCCTCCACGACATTATTTCTTGTTTTAACGATATCGCCGCCCGTGAAGGTCACGTTCACCCGCAGATTTGTGTAACAACGCAGCATATTCGTCACGGGATTGTAGAGCACAGGCGTGATCTCGATGACCGCAAGCCGATGTCCTCTCATCACATCATCACTTTCGATCCTGACGATGCTGTTGGGATAGAATCCATCCTGTTCGTAGACCTTGCTGTCGATATCAAAAATCGGTTTCTTACCCGGCATCTTTTCGACTGGTGCCAGCACAGGCATCATTCTGTTATCGATCCCGACCGAGGTCAGTTCGATGTCGCGGAATTGGCTGTTGATTATCTCGACGCTGACGTCAGCACCATAGGGTACGCCCACGGTCGTTTTGATTGCCGGTAATCTTGGTTTGCTCAACTCTCCGGTGTGGTAAGCGTCCGGAATATTGAGCAGACTGAATATTTCATTTTGCGTATCAAGCATATCTTTCGTATCAATATCTTCAGTGACGACGCCGGAAACCTCAATATCCATCGTTACTGAAAAGTCGGTTACCGAAATGACATTTGTTTCGGCACCACGCACTGGCGCTCCCGGTGTAAAGGGTATCCAGTTTGCGCTGAGCAAAACGCAGGATAGTAAGGTTAACAGAACGACGTTCTTCTTTCTAATATCTATGAATTGCATCATACCTCCTGAGTATGTATTTCTTTTTGTTTCACTTGATTGCTTTGCAGTTGGAAGGGACTGAACGCTTCCTTCCATTTCTTTAACGTTCATAGAATCTTCGTACCACTCAGCAGCATAGTATTTCCATTGTTGCGCTGCTGTCAGTCCCCCCAGACTGTTTCAAAAAAATGTGGAGGGGGGTCCAAAAGGGGGGTTATTAGCATAGGAGGTGTCTTATTGGACCTCCCTCCTGATATTTTTGTCCTCAGCGGTTTTCTATTAAATAATTATAGCAAGATTTCTGCACTTGTCAATATCACGGATAGGTCGGATTTCGGGTTCTTCCAGGCTGGGAAAGCCTTTCCGGGCAGGGCCCTAATCGAGTGCGGATCAGTATCTGAAAAGCACGCCTCCCCAGGTGAAGCCGGCACCGAACGCAACCATAAGGACAAGGTCGCCTTTGTCGATCCGCCCGGTCCGTACAGCTTCATCGAGGGCAACGGGGATAGTCCCGGTGGATGTATTCCCGTATCGATCAATATTGACGAGCACCCTATCCATTGGCAGGTGGAGCCGTTTTGCGCTTGCCTCAATGATCCGGATATTCGCCTGATGCGGGATGAGCAGCTTGAGTTGTGATGCCGATACTTTAGCCTTTTTCAGCGTAATAGCCGCTGCTTCGCACATGGCTCTGACCGCTAATTTGAACACCTCATTACCCTGCATCTTGATGACATGGAGTCGTTTATCGACTGTCTCATGACTGGCTGGCATTCTCGAACCCCCGGCCGGTTGATGGAGGAGTTCCCAGGATGAACCGTCAGAGGCGAAATGTGAGGCGAGTATCGCACTCTTTGAATCACCTCTCTTGAGGACGACCGCACCTGCCGCATCACCGAAGAGTACGCAGGTTGTGCGGTCAGTATAGTCGGTAATCCTGGTTAAGGTGTCGGCACCGATAACAAGGACGTTCTCGTAGCCGTTCATTACGAAATTCTCTCCTATACCGAGTGCGTATAGGAAACCGGTGCAACCTGCGGATATGTCGAATGCCATTATTGGGGGAGCACCAAGCCGCTTCTGGAGAAGGCATCCGGTTGAAGGAAAGGGCATGTCCGGTGTGGCGGTGCCTACGATGATTGCGCTTAGATTCTTTGCTTTGATACCGGCCGATTTGAGCGCGCGTTGAGCAGCGATGAAGGCGAGGTCACTCGTTGCCTGTTCATCGGTAGCGATACGGCGTTCCTGGATGCCGGATCTTGTTCTTATCCATTCGTCGGATGTGTCGACGATCTTTTCGAAATACGCATTGTTCAGAATCTTATCCGGTGTATAGCTTCCGGTGCCGGCAATGTATGTCCTCATGACACCACCCGGCTCCTGATTTCTTCGACGAGATTGTGTTCGGCACAGGTTTTGGCTAACCGGATAGCGTTCTTAAGTGCGTGTGGCGATGAGTGGCCGTGACAGATGATGACAATACCGTTCACGCCGAGCAGGATACCACCGCCGTATTCTTCGTAGTTGAATTTCGCTTTCAGGTCCTGCACGGCTGGCTTAACTAGAAATTGTCCGAACTTGCGACGCATCACGGCATCGACCGTATCTTTGAGCATGCGCCAGATGATGTCGATCATCCCTTCGGAAAATTTTAACACGACGTTTCCGGTGAAGCCGTCGCAGATGATCACGTCGGCAAATCCCTTCATGATGTCGTTACCTTCAATATTGCCGATGAAGTTCAGATCGCTCGACTTAAGATTCTGGTAGGCTTTCTGCCGTGTTTCATCACCTTTTGCACTTTCCTCGCCGATGTTCAATAAGGCGACACGCGGTTTGTTCTTGGCGAAGACGAACTCGGCAAATGCTGAGCCCATCAATCCGTAGTTGAAATAGTCGATCGTTTTTGGGTGGATGTTGGCGCCCGCATCTATCATTACCGAGTAGCCCGACTCAGTCGGTACGGTTATCGCGAGGCCAGCTTTGGGTACGTCTTTGATCAATCCTAAGTTTATCATGCTGAAACCCAGCATCGCACCCGTGTTGCCGGCACTGACGATTGCGTCGACTTCATTCGTCTTCAGTTTATCGACGAGAACGGCCTGCGATGAGTTTCTCTTCTGACGTACCGCGACGCTGGGTATCTCGTGCATTCCCACGACCTCGTCAGCCAGGAGGAAATTGAAGCCAAGGTCTTTGACGGTATTTTCATAGTCGCCTTTACCAACGACCATCAGATCGCAGACCGGTTCGTCCTTGAGCATCTCCAGGGCTTGCAGTTCGCTGAGCGGGGCTTGATCAGAGCCCATCAAATCAAATCCGATTATCAACCTTTCTCCTTCTCCTCTTTGGGCGGAACGACTAGTTTGTTATTATAGTTGCCGCAGTTCGGGCAGATGCGATGGGGGAGCTTTGGACTATGGCACTTTGGACATTCCACATAACTCCTCGGCCGAACCTTCTTCTGGGAACGTCGTTTGTCTCTTCTTGAGCGTGAGTGTCTTCTCTTAGGTACTGCCATCTAGCCTCCTTGAAAATCTTGATGTTACGACATAAATCTCAATTGAATTCCTGCAATGCATCGTCGTTAATCC
>CP070802.1:2203002-2209189 GCA_020343595.1 Caldifarciminota bacterium
CGTTCCCAGCTTCCGATGTTCCATTGTTCCCAGCTTCTCAGCAAGGCATGTTTTCCAGCGTCATACCGCGCGCGGAGCGCTCAAACCGACCGAAGGTCTCAAACCGTCTTATTTTCCCATCCTCCCAGTCTTTGAAGTTCTGTGGTTCTCCGTTTCACCGAGGCATCGTTGCACCGGTTCTCGCTTTGAGGGGGGCAGACTGTTGACTTTTAAGTATTTGACGTTATAATAAACGCTGTGAAGGCACGACTCAAGCGGGAGATCTACACGTGGGCCACGGTGATCGTCGTCGTTCTGGTTCTGCGTGCGATCTTCGTTGAGGCTTATGTCATTCCGACTGCATCCATGGAGAGGACGTTGTTGATCGGAGATGCTCTTCTCGTTAACAGATTCATCTACGGCGTCAAAATACCAATACCACTGACTACGACGCAGATTCCGATAATACCTGGCAGGATGCCGAATCGCGGAGAAATAATCGTGTTCAGGTTTCCATTCGAAAATAAGGATTTTGTGAAGCGCTGCGTTGCCGTTGAAAATGATACGGTTCAGTTGATCAATAAGGTTCTCTACGTCAATGGCAATGAGGTTCATGAACCCTATGTCCGTCATACCGACCGTAACGTGATCCGGGGGATGATTCCCGAAAGCAGGATGTATCAGAAGAAATGGGAAGACGCCGAGCTTGCCGATATCATCGGCTACCAGGTGCGTGATAATTTCGGGCCGGTTGTGGTGCCCAAAGACTGCATTTTCGCCATGGGTGATAATCGCGATAATTCAGCGGATTCAAGATTCTGGGGACCTTTGCATAAGAGATATCTGAAGGGTAAACCATTGTTTATATATTTCTCGTTTGACCCGGGTGGTGAGGTCTCCAATTTTTTTGAAGTCTTTAAGTTCTGGCAATGGAAAGCGATCCGCATGAGTAGAATTGGCGAGGTAATTTAGCATCGCCATGATCCCACTCTGCTGGCGCCGTTAAGTTGCTGGATTTTTTCTTGGTATCAAGATCAAGAAAGTTGAGTCTTTGACAGAGGAGTATTGATGAAAAGGATCTTTATTCTATTCGCAGTTCTGGCTGTTTGTGCCTCGGCCCATGAGATGGTTGTTAGGGTATATGCGCCGACCTGGAAGGATATGGAAAGAATTTCGGTCAAGTATGACTTTAATATTGCCGGGGCGCGGGCCGGTGAATATTACGACTTGGTTGTAGACAGTGAAGGTTTCAGAAGAATTGTCGGGTCTGGACTTCATTACGAAGTTCTCGTGCACGATTTGGCACTGGCCAAAGAGAATGTTCGCGCCGAATACCTTTCGTATGCCGAAATCGAAGACAGCCTCAGACAGCTGGTCCAGGATTATCCGTCATTGTGCAAACTTGACTCCCTACCGATACCGACTTTTGAAGGTAACTGGATATATGGCATCAAGATTTCCGACAACCCACATCTCGAAGAGGATGATGAACCCGGCTTTCTGATCGACGGCACGCACCATTCAAATGAGTGGGCATGCGTGCCGGTTATCCTATTCTTCGTCGATTCGATACTCAGCGCATACGGTTCTGTTTCAGAGATAACAGAGATCATCAACAACACGGAGATCTACTGTTTCCCTGTGATAAACGTCGACGGTTATCTTTATGACTATCCGACGGGATTTTACTGGCGGAAGAACCGGGAACCGTTCGGCGGATACACGGGCAATGACCCCAATCGTAACTACCGTGGGTGTTCACCGGATATAGAAGGTGATTGGGGTGCGGTTGACGAGGGTCAGGCATCACACCGGCCAAGCTATAGCACGTTCTGTGGTGCATATGCGGCTTCGGGCGATGAAATACGTTCTTTGATGTATTTCGTTGAGGAGCATGTGGTTAACGCGTATATGTCCTATCACAGTTCGGGCGAGGTAATCAGCTGGCCCTGGGGCTGGACAGGTGATGGAGTACCTGATTCTTTGCTCTATGAACAGGTCGGTGACTACATGGCAAATCAGGTACAAGGTTTGTACGGCGGTACGTATGATTCGGGACCGATCTATTCGGCAATTTACGCGGTCGGCGGCTCGAGTATAGACTGGTTTTACAGTTGGTCGCATTGGGTCGGTGGAGTTTCCAATCTTTCGTTCACAACTGAACTGGGAACTTCGCAGTACCAGCCGGTCTCCCAGTTGGACCATATGGTACACCAGAATTTCAAGGCTTTAAAATACCTGGCAGGATTCTGCGATTCGATCGTGTTACTGCTCGATGCCGTGGTGCCGCCGCCCGAGATCCATGATATAGGCATTGTGGGCTCTGACTATACGGTGGCATGGCATGCCCGGAACGCGGACGATAATAATCCGACGCACTGGGAATTGTTGGAGTTGACCGATCCCTCGGTCATCGAAGACGACCTGGAAAATGGTGCCGAGCGGTGGTTGCTGGATGGTTTTATTCTGGATACTACACAGGTCCATTCCGGCGAGTTCAGTCTTTTCTCGCGCAGCTTTTTCAACATGAATCATGCCGTGCAGACATTACGTCCCTACATGGTTGAAGAAGGGGATTCAGTTACCTTCTGGTGCTGGTATGACCTGGAAACAAACTATGATGTGGCAGTCGTTGAGGTTTCGAAGAATTCTCTCGAGTGGTACAATCTCGACACGACTCGGTATACCGGCAGTTCCGGCGGCTGGATAAGGAAAGCATACTCACTTGAAGATTGGGTTGGAACTTCTGTATATATCAGGTTCCGTTCAATGACCGATGGTTCGATACTCAATGGCGGGTTCTATGTCGATGATATTTATCCAGTTTGTCTTTTTGAAAATGTGGACACGGTATCATCCACCATCACTGACACGCTCTATGATTTCGAAAACCATGCAGGCGGAGATTTTTATTATCAGGTTCGCGGGAGTAATGCGACTTGGGGCTGGGGTTATTATTCGAGCCTGGCAAAGGCTGAGATTTCATTCGGTATCGATGAAGGGGATGTTGTGGGGCTACAACGGATAACACCTTCAATTGCTCTGGCCCAAAACCCCATCACGGACCGTGTTCAGGTTAGATATGTTCTTGGCCACGCATCCGAAAACACGAGTTTGCGAGTGTATGACTCTTCAGGGCGGCTCGTGGCAGATCTGTCCGGAAGGTTATCCGATAATGGATCACCGTCGTATTTTGTCTGGGATTGTCGTGATGACAAAGGCAGGGTGATTCCTAACGGAATATATTTCGTGCGTTTTACTGCCGATGAAACGAGACAGATTATTAAGGCAGTAATCTTGAGATAGTTTATGATATTTTGTAATATGCGCTTAAGAACCCTTAGGGGGAGGTAGGATGAAGAGACTTTTGATCGGTTTAATCTGTGTTATCATGCCGCTTTTCGCGGGCACGATGACCAGAACAGCGACGTTTTCGATGGACGATTTAGTGATCTACAGCGCTGCTGGGAATGATGTGGTCGAGATCAAGGGGCATGCAGTCATGGTCTATCCAGGTGCTCCGCGCATGCCGCGCGTTGTGCAGAAACTGGTTATTCCTGCGGGTGCCGTGCTGGCGAATGTGAGAGTCGTTGCCGAAGACTGGCAGGATATTCCGGGTACTTTTGATGTCGTTCCGGCACAGCCCGACGTGCCATTGCCAATGCCGGGCAAGACCTTTGAACCTGAGATATTCCCACCGGATCCTGATATCTATTCTTCGGACAGACCATTCCCTGAACAGACCGTCACAAACGGCGGCACCGGTAACATGAACGGCTACCGTATCGCCCATGTGGAGATTTTTCCGGTACGCTACATACCGGCGCAAAAGAAAATACAGCTTGCGACGACGATCACATATGAAATAGAGTATCAGGAGAATCAAGTTCGGAATTCGATCGCTACTGCTCGGCAGAGGGATGTTTTCGGTAACGCGGTACGCGCTCTCGTTGCTAACCCTGAGAATATAAGGCAGTTTGCGCCGGTCGTCCAGAAAACCACGAGACCGGCCACCGTACCACCAGGCTATTTTGAATACGTCGTTATCAGCGCACCGCCATTGGATACGGTGTTTGAACGTTTCGCCGAATGGAAAACCAAGAAGGGTGTGCCAGCGACTGTCGTCGAGATTTCCTGGATCAGCAGCAATTACACGGGTTATGACCTGCAGGAGAAGATAAGGGCTTTTATCGAGGACGCAAAAGATAATTGGGGGACTATTTACTTCCTACTCGGCGGGTCTGGCGACCAGATGACGAGCGGGCAGAATATCGTGCCGGCAAGGATGACCTACTATTATACTTATTCAACCGTTGGGCGCGATGATACGATCCCGAGCGATCTTTATTATGCCGACCTCGATGGTAACTGGGATTTCAATGGAAACCACGTATACGGACAGCTCAGCGACAGCGTTGATATGTATGCGGATGTCTTTGTCGGACGGGCTTCGGTGTATAACGTTGCAAAGGCGCAGAACTTCGTTAACAAGATCTTTACCTATGAGAAAAATCCACCGACCGACTATCTGAAGAAAATGCTACTTCCAACGGCAATACTCTGGTCGAGTTATAATGAGCGGCCGATGCAGGATTCACTTGCCAGAATGACACCTTCCGGTTGGGTGGATGCCAAATTATACGAACGCGAGGGCACACTCAGCCGGCAGGCGATGATCGACTCGATGAACGCTGGTTACGGTATGGGTCACTGGGTAGGTCACGGTAATGAGCACGGGATATATATGGGAACGCCGTATCTCAACTCGACTGACGCCCAGAACCTTGTTAATGGTGACCGGCAGGGGATAGCGAATTCGATCGGCTGCATGTGCGGCGGTTGGGATCTTGTCCCTGGAGGTGATTGTTTTGCCGAGCATCTCGTGAACCGTGTCGGCGGAGGACTTGTAGCTGCATTGATGAATTCACGTTACGGCTGGGGCGCATACGTTAGCGGTATCGGCTACGTGCCTGGTCCGTCAGAGCGAATCGATACTTCATTCTACTATAATATCATATCCGATGATATGTTTCATATTGGCGAAGCGCATGCAGTATCCAAGGATGCATGGGTATACTATGCAGACTCAGGGTATCAGTACGACATGACCCGATGGTGCCTTTATGAGTTGAATCTCCTGGGCGATCCGGAAATGCCCGTATGGACCGATGTTCCGCAGAATCTGACGGTGAACTTCCCTGCCGCGATTCCTCTGGGATCTCAGAATGTCAATATCGTCGTGACCAGCAGCGGCAGTCCCGTAGACAATGCACTTGTCTGTCTTCAGAAGGGCGGTGAAGCGTACTCAAGCGGATACACGAATACGGCTGGGCTGGTGACGTTGAGTGTCTTCCCTAATTCGCCAGGCGGGATGGATATTACGGTCACTGCTCAGAATCATTATCCTTACGAAGATTCTATACTTGTGCAATCTACTAATTATGCTTATGTTACGTTCTTGAGTTGCCTGATCAGCGATCCCTCTCCAGGCGGCAACAATAATAGCCAGTTGAATCCTGGTGAATCCGCACAGCTGCCAGTATGGGTGATGAACTGGGGACAGAATCAGGGTAACAGTATCGTGGGTGTACTCAGCACTGAGAATACATATGCTACACTTTCCGACACAATAAAGAATTTCGGGAACATCGCGGCAAATGATTCTGCCTATACCGGAGCAGATGGTTTTGATATAGCGATCTCTTCTTCCTGCCCGAATAACAATACGATACTATTCACGCTCACGTGCAATGATAATGTCGACTCGACATGGGTATCGCAATTCAGTCTCACGGTCTATGCCCCAGATCTGAGCTGCCAGCAATATTCTGTATCGGGTAATGGCATACTGGATCCGGGTGAAACGGCCGATATCGTAGTGACTCTGGAGAACGAGGGTGGTGCAACTGCTTCGAACATAAACGCTACGTTACTGTGCAATTCATCACACATCACGATCGTCGACAATTCGGGTACGTTTGGGACGATCGCGCCGGGTGGTAGTGGTAGTAACACGTCGGATCCGTTTACGGTGACGGCGGGTGCTTCGGCGCCGTACGGGATGTTGGTGGATTGTGATCTGGTGGTGGAGGCTGGTTTGTATGTTGACACCTTACCGTTTGAGTTAGCGATTGGTGAGCCGGTGCCGTCGGATACGGGTTATTATTATGCTTATTATTCGGGTGGTTTGCATGAGTATACGCCGGAG
>CP070802.1:2209289-2215439 GCA_020343595.1 Caldifarciminota bacterium
ACTAATAGCAGCGGTGTCGAACGGGGCAAGTGGAAGTTCGTAATCAAGCCATTTACCAATCGGAATCTGAACGGCGGATATATGAACAGATCGGACCAATCACTCTTCACGCCGGTCCTCGCATGGGTTTCGAGGGCACGGCAGACAGAGGTTCCCACCGCAAAGACCTTTTTGGCACAGCCTACCGCTGCCAGGACTGGCTCCGGTATTTCAAAGAGCTCTGAATCCATGTGGTGTTTTTCGATCTCCTCGTTCTTTATAGGTTTGAATGTTCCTGGCCCGATGTGCAGGGTTATCTCCGAAACAGTAGTACCCTTGCCGCGGATTTCGTCGAGCAGCCTCGACGTGAAGTGAAGCCCGGCAGTCGGCGCGGCGATGGAACCGGTCGATTTCGCAAATACTGTTTGATAGTCGCTGATGTCCTTCTTGACCGCCTCGCGCTTTATGTAAGGTGGCAGAGGTACTTTGCCGAATTCTTCAGAGATTTTCATGACGTCATCATTGAATTCCAGAATGACCTTGCCCTCCGGTCTCATTTCCTTGACTGTAGCGTGTATCTTTCCGCCCAAGGAGATCAGCATTCCTTCATGAAACCTACGGGCGTGTGATACCATTGCTTCCCAAAGCCCTTCTCCAACATCTCTGATCAATAGAATCTTAACCTTACCGCCAGTCATCTTTGACCCCGTGATACGGGCTTTGAATACCCTGGTGTCGTTGAGGATGAGCGCATCGTCCGCACCGATATAACCTGCAACACGATCGAATTGCGTGTGCAGGATCGACCCGGTACTGCGGTTGAGAACCATGAGACGCGCGGAGCTACGTTCCGCTAAAGGATATTGAGCGATCGATTCCTTCGGCAAATTGTAGTCAAAATCGCTCAGTTTCATTTCCGTGCAATGATATAAGATCGTCGCCCTTCGCTGAATATTCTTCTCAATATTACCCCGAAGTTGAATGTATTAAGCATGTCGAAGGTGTTGATTTCCAGCGAGTTGAAACCTTGTTCAAGAAGCTGGAGCATCCGCGACGCTGGCGCAAGACGCAGGCAAAGCGTCTCAAGACACCGTCTGAAGATCGTGGCTGGCTTCAGCCATCCGCGTAATTCTTTTTCAAACGTACCTTTCTCCTGAATGGTGAAGCCACTCCGCAGCGCCAGTGCGGCAAGCTCCGTAGGTTTGTATGCGGTATGGAGGTATTCTTTCCCCCTGGTGCCATACTCAATGCCAAAACTGCGAAGAATCCCGAGCGGGATTCTGCCGGGCCTGACCGATGTGTAGTTCGGCGAAGTAATTAGCAAAAGGCCACCCTTTTTCATCACAAGATAGAGATTATCGAGGAATCGATCGGCCGCTTCCAGGTGTTCTATAACCTCGCAGGCGATCGCATTGTCTATGGAATTCTTTCTGAGCATTATCATTTCGCAAAGATCTGCCTGCAAATAACTGGCTTTAGGCGATAGTGTCTTTCCCTTTTTCAGGACTGCGTAGGAGATATCGACGCCGAATACTACTCCCTTCTGCCAGCCCCGCGAGAGGGTTCCAACATTACAGCCGCAGTCAAGGAGGTTGCCCCGCGGGAAGCCGCGCAATGAGTCAACTATCCATTTTTTCCGTATGCGGCCAGACAGTGTGCTATAGACGATCGAATCTTCAGGATATTTTTCGCCTAGTTCCTCGTAGAATTCGCGGGTCCGGTTCTTCATTAGAATCTTATCCTCGACTGCAACCTCAAATTCTGGTTGAATCTTTCGCCGGGTCTGAATTCGATGCGGTAGATGAGATTGAATACCGTGTTTGCGCCGACTCCAAAACTCGTGAGTGTGCTCAAGACGGTGGTCAACCCATTTGGTTCGTTAGCTGTGAAGAAGAAGGGGATATCGTCAATGTTATAGAGACGATAGATGAATTCAGCACTCGTCTCAATTTTGCCGCGCAGAGCGCGGAGTGGAAAGCTGACCAGCAGACCAAACTTGGGCGCCTGTTGTCTGATGTCGAGTTCAGCAAAGTATTGGGAGCGCATGGTGCTGTATGCGTAGCCAACTTTCGGACGCACTAGAGGCCGCTGGATAACATCGTAGGACATTTCCGCCCGATAAGTATTCCTGTGTTCCTTTTCGTTGCCGCCGATCAGATCTGTCATCGTCTGGAATTCGAACCTTCCGGCCAGTGCACTGACCGATGGTGAGAGGATCAAACCTCGCTCATAACTCGAATTCGTGGCAAGGACATATCGTGCATCGTCCCTTATATCCTGGCGCAACTGTAGTGAAACGTCGTAGCTTTTCGTGGAAAGATGCAGTAGCACATCCTCGCGGTGGCTGCGGAAATTCTCTTCGTCTATGTAATAGAAACGACCACTGGCATCGTAGAATTTGCCGTTATATGCTATTTCGGCACCGAAATTTCGAGTAATAACCCTTGTGAAATCAGGTAACAGGAAGATCTTCTTTACATAATCACCGCCCTCTTTCTCGATATAGGTATTGGTGACCGGGTCGTATACGTAATCGCCCTCACCTTCGTCGACCTTGATGAATGTTTCGTCACGCATCTGCGAGTATCTCTGGGCTTGTTGCAAGTCGCCTAATAGCGATATGCCTCTGTAGGTGTAGTTAATGCCGACATTACCGAAATAAAATGTCGTATCATTGAGCGATCTATGACCGAGTGATAACCTGATTGGCGGTGTCGTGAAATTGAAGGTGTTCGCTATCCCTGAGTTGATACTGTCTTTGTCATAAAGACCGTTGATGCTGATTGTGATATCCTTGTTAAACTCGTACTGGGTGCCGTAATTCACGATTTGCACTGAACCGTATCGTTCGTATCTGCCCGTTAAGAGTAGTCTGGTGAATCGTTGCGTAAAGCTAGCTGAGTATCTGCTAAGGCCATCAATGCTCTCGTACCCGAATGTAAAGACGAACGGCCGAAATCGTATGAACCGTCTTCTGTGTTTCCTGTTGAGCAAACCGTAACCCGCGTCTATCTTGAGAAAATCCTTGGGTGCCAGGCTGAGCGAAAAGTCGGCCAGTTCCTCGAGGGGTTCGCTCGTATTCCAGGTATAGCTGTAATCAATATCCTCCCGGCTTCGTGGTGAGAAGAAATCATCTCCATATCGGCTGTAACTACCGCCTACCGTAACAAAACCGAGCTTTTTGTTTAGATGTGCAGAGTATGCTGTGCCAACGTTATCAGCGTCATCGAGCGTTGAGAAGGTGTTTTTGTCCAGCCTTGACCCGTATACCTGAACCTTGATTGCCTCGTAGAACTCGGTGCTCAGAGCATAGAATTCCTCGCGCCGGGGTAAGGGCAGGTTCTTGGTCGGAGAGTAATTACCAAGTCCAGGACCTTGATAGGAGAACCCGCCGATTACGGGATCATATATGTAATCCCCATTCCCTTCACCAACATAGAAGAATGTTACTTCATATTCACCATTGCCTTGTCCGACGTATACGAAATTGTCATTTTCCAGGATGTAACTTCCTTCTGACGATGTATCGGCATATGTGTGCAGTATACGTGCGCTGTCGCCGGTCAGAGTAAGGCTGTCGATCTCCTCTCCGCTGAGAACGAATGTTAGCGGGTTGTCCTTATCATCGATACTTGCACGGTATAGTGCACGGACATCTATCCTACCGACATTGAACCGACCGTCTGCTTGTTGGTAAGTGTTAAGGTAGTCTTCGATGGCTCTTTGATATTCGACCTCGATTCTGGTGTGGCTGGTGATGATGTGGTTGTTCGCAAACGACAAGATACCGTTCTCATAATCGATATCGTAATCGGTATCGCGGGAGAGTAATACCGGTGGTGACACCCCGTGGGTAATGAATACCCGTTCGCTGCCTGCGATCACGGCGCCATCGAGAAAATATGGGCTCTGTTTACCTTCTTCCCCGTTGAATTGTAGTCGAGTATAGATCCCGCGATTGACTGCGTAAGACGCATTCACTTGCCTTCCATAATCTTCGGTGTGCACACCCGCCCGAGCGCCGCGGATTTCGTCTATGATACCGAAAGGTAGGTCAAGGGTTAGATTGCCGACGCCCCCGGAGAAATTTCTGGTAAATACCTTGAGGCTGATCCTTTCGATCTCTGATAATCGTACGGTAGACGAAGGTGTTGCTTTGTCCGAGAGGTTCCCTTCGATACGAATGCCTTCAGCCTCGCCAGTGATATCAACCTTCAGTCCTTGATCGAACCCCTGTTTTGCATCGAAGGAGAAATCCTTCACGCCACTTATTCTGAGTTTGGTCATATCTTCGTCGGTTGTATCGGAACGTGCTACTGTGATCTGTTCTTCGACGGCCGTATCATAGTCGACTTCCTGGTACCTGTAGTATGCCGAATCGAGATTGATCGGGATCGTATCAGAAATCGTTTCGGTCAAAAAAGCGTATAATAGTACCATTTTCGTCGAGTATCATTAGTGATTTCGGACTTTCGGAGAGATCGAGTATGGGATAGGGGAATTCTCTCTTCACCCACACCTCTTCAGCGATATAAACATAGTCCGATCTTTCGGCAAAGACAACCATCTTGCCATTAATGAAGTTGATTCTGTTACAGATCTCCGGCGTGGGCCTCTTCTCGATGAGATTTCCATACTCATCGTAGATGTAAATCGCACTCCTGGTTAGAATGTAGAGGAGATCTTCATGCCATCGCAGGTCTTCGGCGGAAATGTTCTCGATCCTGAACTTTGTCTGATATGCAAAATCGAGAAAGATAATTTCGTGTCGCCTGCGGTCGGCAAGGACTATTTCCTGAGCCCGTGAGAGATCGAATGATGCAATATCATCCGATGTGAACACGGCTTCTTTGATACCTGCACTGATATAGTATTTCTCCAGCGTGGTCCCCCGGTTGATATAGATGGCGAATGGCGTTACCCTGAAATCACGTATTTGGTAATTCAACTCGTTCGTGAACGAGAAAGCCCTCAGACTGTCATCGTCGCGTATTCGGAATATACTCTTACCGATTAGGGGGGCCGCGTATAGGTCGTTGTGGTCATACTCGATCCGGTCAAACCTGCGACTCAATATTACGGAATCGATTGGTTGCAGGAAGGATGATAGTAATATGCAGATTAGCGTCATTTTTGTATAAAATTCTCCTTAATGCAAATAATGCGTTGTTTTTGTCATGATATGATGCCTTTTTCCGCCGGGTCCGATTGAATGGGATATGCTAGCAAACCCGTCATGGAATGGAATCGTTTGTACACCTAGGCGTTAGATGACTTCTGTGATGCGTTCGATCTCAGGTTGCCAGGCCGGGTCGACGATGCACAGGAATTCCAGCCCTTCATCAGCAGTGTTTTCAATGTATTGAACTGCGCCCGCCGGTATGTACACGGTATCGCTGGCTCCGATTTCGTTGACTTCCTTATTTATGTACATTTGGCCTTTTCCTCTGAGGACGTGGTAGACTTCTGGATGATCGAGGATGTGCGCCTTGGTTTTTTGCTTTGGTGCCAGACTGGCCCAGGCAAGGCTGTAGCGAATGTCGACTTTGTGTTTGTTTGGATGTAGAATCTCCCTCAGGAGCGAACCATCACCCGCGATAAAAGGTGTGCACTCGGTCAGCTTTGTGACGTACATTCATTCAAATATAACTATTTCGTGCAGAGTGTCAATATCTGGTGGGCATTTGATTGATTCCCTTTTTGATTGACACAGGGGTCGTGAGGGTTATAATAATTGAATGCATATTGTAGTATGTGGAATAGGCAATACCGAGCGCGGAGATGATGCGTTTGGTCCATATATTGTGGCCCATCTTAAAGAATGTGAAATGCTGGAAAAGATAGACTGTGGTCTTCATCCTGAGAACTACCTTAACAGAATTATCTCATCGGCCCCCGATGTTGTTATTTTTTTAGATACAATTGACCGAAAGTCACAGAATTGTATCCTCTTGAGGAATGAAGAGATCACAGATCTGAGTACCTTGTCCGTATCGACACATAGCCTGTCTATGGGCGCGATGTACGAATTTCTGCACAATGGCGGGTTGCAGAACGTATTCTTTCTCGGAATACCCGCGATTTCATACGAAAGAATGACGGCGCGAGTGAAGGATACGGCTGATCGTATCATCGGTGTTTTGAACGATATTGACACAAACCAGCGTGTTG
>CP070802.1:2215539-2221522 GCA_020343595.1 Caldifarciminota bacterium
GGTGGTGGAATAACGTGTGCATATGGATCGTCACCAACGATTCAGCGTAACAGGATTCGTAGGAATACCGTAAATTATCCTGGCGGTGCAGGTATCATGTGCTGGACAACATGCTCACCATATATTCTCGGGAACAGGATCGATAGTAACACAGTATACAATGGTGCTGGTGCAGGCATTTGTTGTTATAGTAACTCCTCCCCTCTTATCAAACACGATACGATCACAGGTAATACCGCTACGCGGGCAGCTGGTATACAATTGATAAACGATTGTTCTCCAGTCATCAAGCATACTATAATCACTTACAATACGGCAACCGTCTATGCGTCTGCTATAGACTGCGACACTAACTGTTCGCCAACCATCGACTCCTGTACCATCGCCAATAACATGGGTAGTAATGGTATACACGTCGACGGTGGCGGCTGTGCCCCGTTCGAAATTCATTACTCAAACATCTATGGCAATACTGGAGGATGGGTAATCATGAACGAAGAGGGCAATACAATCGATGCGGAATATAACTGGTGGGGTAGCCCAAGTAGTCCTGTTGGGACAATTGCCGGGCCGGTTGACTTTGATCCATGGCTTACAGACTCAGTATTAATCGGTATTGAGGAATTCGAAGTCACAAAGCCCAGCATATTGAATCTACAGGTCACACCGAATCCCTTCTCGAAGCTGACCACTGTCAACTTCAGCATAGGGCAAAGCGCAGAGCGCTTAGGGATAGATATCTACGATGCTGCCGGACGTTTGGTTAGGAATCTGTATGACGCTATGCCCCTTACTCCATGCGCTATGCAGGTCAGTTGGAAAGGCGATGACAACGCCGGCAGGGAATTGCCGGCTGGCGTCTACTTCGTTAGATTATCGTGTGGAAACAGCACCGAATCGCAGAAAATCTTACTGGTCAGATAACGCATCATCCGATGCCCGGTCAAAGCCCCCGTAGCCGTTCGCGGCTGCGGGGGCTAACCCGCACGAGAATCAAGTCTTCACTTTGGATATTGACAATTCTAAAACTGCAGATACAATTAACTAGCATATTCGAGTATCGACAGGCCCCGTACTAAATTAATATCAGGGAGGAAATAGCATGAGATGCGTGAATCTTGTGTTCTGTATGACTGGTTGTGCTAGTTCAACATTGTACGTAGAATACTGTAACGGAGACCAAGTATCCGGATACAGGGACTCAGAATACTCTCTCCAAAGAGGAGAATCCAACCTTTGACGACACCATTACGTCGCAAGAGACAAAAGAACGCAAAGAAATCGAACCCGAGCAGTGGTCGGGCTGCGAAAGGAGTCCGCGGCAGAAAGAAAATCGATACCCTCATAGCGACTGCTTACAATATTCGCATATCGAATCCAAAACAGGCCATCAATATTGCAAAGAGAGGTTTGACCCTCTCACATAGAGTAAAATACAAGAAGGGAGTCGCCGACAGCTACAACACTCTGTGCAGTGCATGTACGATTGCTGCTGAATACTCGCAGGCTAAGGAATATTGCCGAATGGCCATCGAATCATACCGGGAGCTCGGAGACGTAAAAGGACAGGCGTTGAATTTACTCATTTGCGGTATTATTAATACCGAAATAGGGGACTACAAAAATGCACTGAAGTATTATCTGAGAGCCCTGAAGATGTTTGAAAAAACCGGCGATAAAGTAGGTGGCGCTCAGGTACTTCTTGATATGGGAGTCATGTCCTCCCGCCAGCACGATCTCAAACAGGGAACGGACTACTTCCTCCAAGCTCTTAAATTCTTTGAGTCGGCAAACAGCCACCGGGATATTGCAGCGACTTGCCTGAACATCGGTGCGAACTACTATGAACTTGGTGATCGTGATAGGGCACATCGCCATTTCCTGAAGGGTTTGAGAATCTTCAAGAAAATCAAAGATAAAAAAGGCTGTGCACTGTGTCATCAGAACATCGGGGAATTTCATTTCAGAGAAGGCAACAACAAGAAGGCGCTTGAGCATCTTTCCAAGGCAATTGAAACATTCGACGAAATAGGAGACAAATATGGAATGGCGAGAACTCACCTTGCGTTGGGAAATGTCTATATTAAATTGCACAAGTCTACAGACGCGCTGGACTCTTTTGACAAGAGTCTAGAATTCTCAATGGAAATCGGTGCAAAAGATGTCCAGATCGAAGCTCACGAAGATATTGCGGTACTGTTTGAGAAGCAAAAAAACTACGAGAAAGCATTATATCACCAAAAGCAATATCATAAACTAACTCAAGAAGTGTTCAATGCTACCAAAAGTAAACAAATTGCCGCCATGCGGACGCGCTATGAAACCGAAAAGAAAGAAAAAGAAGCCGAGGTATCACATCTCAAGAACATAAAATTACGCGATGAGATCAAAAAACGGAAATCAGTGGAAAAGGAACTTAAGAAACATCGTGATCACCTGGAACAATTGGTTGAAGAACGGACCGCAGACCTTAGATCACTCGCTCACGAACTATCTCTGGTTGAAGAACGACAGCGCCGCAAGGTCGCCACTTATCTTCATGATGATATAAGTCAAGCGCTTGCCCTGGCAACGATGAAATTGCACGCCCTCCGTGAAGAAGAATATTCAGTCGAATTTGAGAAGACAATAGAGGAAATCGAAAATATCGTAGAGCAAGCGAATCTGCGTACTCGTTCCCTAACATTCCAGATCAGCCCTCCCATTCTCTATGATATGGGTCTTGAACCAGCCTTAGAATGGTTAACAGGACAATTCAGTCAAAAACATGGCATCGAATGCGCTTTTGCCTGCGACCAAAAACCAAAACCAATGGATAATGACACCAGGGTGATTCTCTTTCAATCAGTGCGTGAACTACTAACAAATGCAACTAAACATGCACAAGCGAGTAAAATAAGGGTATCAGTATTGAGAGATGACAATGTTATCAGAATCGAAGTCAACGATAACGGCATTGGTTTTAATCAGAATACACTCAACCAAAAAACCACAAGGAATGAAGGATTCGGCCTATTCAATCTTAAGGAACGGTTGCGTCATATGCGTGGAAAACTCGAAATATCATCCAAAATTGGTCAGGGAACATCGGTCGCCCTCGTCGCGCCATTGGAAGCATCTTCTCAAGAATATTGAAGGCGCGCTTGATAAAATGAATTACCAAGAACCGATAGGCATGGGAGAATTATGAGTATAAAGGTCTTGATCGCTGATGATCATACTATGTTTCGGGAAGGCATGCGCAGCCTGCTGCAGAAAGAACTGAATATAAGAGTAGTTGGTGAAGCTAACAATGGCCGGGAGGCCGTAAAACTCGCCCTTGACCTCAAACCCGATGTGGTAGTCATGGATATTACGATGCCTGATCTGAATGGCATGGAGGCTACTCGAAAGATCAGAAAAGTATTTCCACAGACAAAAGTCATTTGCCTATCAATGCACTCAGACCGCAGATACGTGGTCGACATGTTCCGCGCTGGTGCCTCGGGTTATCTTATAAAGAGCTGCGCCTACAAGGAATTGGCAGATGCGATCAATATTGTCGCGGCAAATCAGACATATATAAGTCCACAAATCGCGCACATAGTTGTAGATGAGAGTATCGGTAGGCAACCTACAAAGAAGAAAGTTGTCAAATCAATCCTAACTCCGCGGGAACGGGAAATACTACAGCTCATAGCTGAGGGAAAAAACACGAAGTATATCGCACAGCACCTGCATAAAAGCACAAAGACGGTCGAGACGCATCGTAGAAACATCATGAGAAAATTGAATATCAAAAGCGTTGCCGAACTAACCAGGTATGCAATAAGTGAAGGTATAATCTCACTCGATAGTTAGTTAGTCCCAGACCAAACAACGTCAGATCACATATCACGCTCTAAGGATATCCGAAGTACAATTTAAGGATTATCCCAATTGCGTTTGCACGAAAGCGACAATATAATTAATAAGGAAGGAATTGTAGATTGTAGATTCGCACATTGAGGGGAGCCACGCGCGGTATGCCGCGCGTGGCAGGAGGTGTAATGCGTCCTGTATGCACTACACCTCCACTTCAATAGCTGGAGGGCGGCCAGCTTGGATCTATAGTATTAAAGAACTAATGTGAATCTTGACAGGAAATGTATCACGTATACACTACTTACATACGTGATCTGATAGATTATCCTGTAAGTTTCAATTAAAAAGTATTGCTAGAAAAAGGAGAAGCAAACATGCGTAACGCAAGGTTCGTAGGTTTTGCCATAGAATATTGGTTTTTGCACGCGAGTGCATGTGACTTCCTTATTTCGACACTCCTCATCGTACCGACTCTGACAGAAACTCGCTCAAAACAAGCACGCAACTAATCTTATGCCTGGCCGCACAATATCTCACTACCGTACATTGAAAAAGATAGGTCGAGGTGGCATGGCCGAAGTATATGAAGCCGTAAATCTTAATACAAAAAGGCATATCGCTTTGAAAATACTTCTCCCCCACCTCTCAACTGACCCGGTGATCCGGAAACGCTTTCTGAGAGAAGCAAAGGTTGGCCTGGAGCTCAACCACCCCGGGATTGCAAAGATCTATGAAGTAGGGGATGAGCAAAATAATCCGTTCATCGCCATGGAACTAATAAAGGGCAATACGCTCGACGAAATAATGACAACAGAGGCGCTCGACATCTCACAGATGCTCCAAATCATGATTAAAATCACAGATGCTATTGCAGCAGCGCATGTCAAAAAGATAATACATCGCGACATAAAACCTAAGAATATCATGATCTCGGGAGACGAAATCAAAGTAATGGATTTCGGACTAGCGCGGATAATTGAAACATCGTCCTTGACCGACAGGTTTGAAATATTGGGCACATTGTACTACATGTCGCCACAGCAAGTAACAGGTGAAAAACTTGATGGACGCAGTGATATTTTCTCACTGGGTGTTGTACTCTACCAGATGTTGACGAACACACTACCTTTTTCCGGCGAACATCCGGGAACTATACTACACGCGATCCTCTACTCTGATCCTCTGAGAATGAGCGAAACCGGCAGGCAAATTCCTGTTCAGATAGAACAGGTTGTGTTTAAAGCACTCAGAAAGAAACCGAACCAGCGATACCAAACAGTATCAGATCTCAGAACAGACCTGCGCAATGTCAGAGAAAGTATCCAGGGACAGAGTGTTGAACTCATCGCCACTGAGGAGGTCTTCGAGGAAACACCTCATGGTATATACACAGCGTTGATAGGACGCGACTCTGAGATGAAAACGCTGGAGGATCACGTCAATAGAATGATGAAGGCTGAGAGTAGTGCGATTATGGTCAGAGGTGAAGCGGGTATCGGAAAGTCAAGAATTATCTGGGAATTGGGTAAAAAAGCCAAAACAATGCAAGCACGCTACCTTGTAGGAAGGTGTCTCTATGGCGAAGCAGGATCTCCTTACCAACCCGTTATCAAAATCATTCGTGATTACTTTGAACTGAAAGACATAAAGGATCCCGAATCAGTAAGCACCTTTATTGACGAAAAATGCCCCCAGCTTCGTGGACGATTGGAGAACTTACTTGCGCTTCTTATGCTTACGGCAAAAGACATTATGCTGATAAACAATGAGCTACTCTGGGACACCATCTCAGAGATCGTCAAGGTAATCTCGGTGGATCGCCCGCTGATAATCCATATCGAGGATCTCCAATGGGCAGACCCTGCCACACTAAGTCTCTTAACATACATCGTTCGCAATACGAGTACAGATAGACTACTGGTCATCGGCACATATCGTCCAGAAGAACTCACACCAACAGCAGATGGGGTTCCCCACCCGTTGAATCAGACCATGGATATGCTCAACAAATATCGGCTATGTAATGGTCTCACGCTCGAACGCTTAAGTATGAAAGATACAACGGATGTAATCAACTCTGCATTCCCTGACGCAGAATTCCCAAAGACTCTATCCGAAATCATACATAGAGAAAGCGGTG
>CP070802.1:2221622-2227586 GCA_020343595.1 Caldifarciminota bacterium
AATTTGGATCAGGCAACAAATGGGAAAGCGTAGCAAACTAGAAAAATTCTCACGTCTGTTTTCGGTGCTGATAGCTCACCTTATTCCTGTGTGCTGTTTTGCTTTACCTCTCCAAAATACCGTAACTGATAGGACTGACAGCCTGCTGGTCCAAGGCAGTAGATTGCTTGACGGTTATGACTACGAAGGCGCTCTTGGAAAATTCAGACTGGTGTTACGGATGCGGGATGAAATTGAAGATCCATTGAAGATCGCTACTGCTTTTAATGGCATCGGCGAAGTATATCATGATCTGTATTTGTATGATACGGCGCTTGCATGCTTTGATTCAGCGCTGGTAACCACGAGAATATCAGACGATAAATATCTTGAGGCTGTAATACTGAACAACATTACTCGATCGAAATTTGCCAAGGGAGAGTATGAAGAGGCTCTTGTACATTGCGACTCAGCACTCGCAATTGCGACCGCACTGCAAGACGACGGAATCCGTGGTAGTATATTATGGACAATGGCGCATATATATACGTATTCAGGCAGGGTAGATACCGGGTTTGTCGTTATCGATTCTGCTCTTGCGATAGCCCGTTCGGTTGGGGATAGAAAGGAAGAGGCGCGTGCTCTTTTGGCAATTGGAAGGTTCTGTAATTTTACGAACGAGTCTGATCGCGGGCTTGCCTATTGTGACTCGGCTATCGCTTTGGCACGCACCACAGGTGATCTGCGTATTGAAAGTAGATCGCTTAGTATTAAAGGCCTCTTCTACTGCCAACTCAGCCAGTATGATCAAGCAATTGAGTGCCTGGATTCCAGTTTGGTGATTGATCGAAAAACAATCGGACATGGACATGTCAGGACATATTTGAGTTTGCAGTGGGCTCATCGCGCACTTACACACTGGGATTATGCGGTTGCCCTGTGTGATTCGGCACTTGGCGTTGCACGCCGGCTGCAAGACAAAAGGGAAATATCCACTTGTCTGCTCTATCGCGCCGCGACCTTCCTCGACTTCGGCCAGTTCGATGCCGCAATTTCCAATTACGATTCCGCCTATGCGATCGCAGAGGAGATCAATGATACTGAAAATATGGCTTATATCCGGGGTAGTCTTGGCGAATGCTTTCTTCAGCGAAAACAGTATGAACAGGCGCTTGAGCATTTCACAAGTGCGCATACTGGTGCCTTGATAATCAATGACGAATTTCTTGAGACCGGGGCGAAGATTTGCATTGGCTTATCCTATTGCGGGTTGAACGATCAAACGCCAGCGCTTGCGTGTCTCGACTCGGCTCTTGTGCTGGCCAGGAAGATAAACGTCGTTCACTATGTGGCGTGGTGCTATCAAGGAATCGGTTCAGTATATTTCCGGGGCGGTGATTACGATAAGGCACTGGCGTACTATGACTCGGCTTATGTAACATTCAAAGGCTTCAAATACAAAAGTGGACAAGCGATGATGCTCGATCATCTTGGACAGGTTTACGAGAAACTTGGAGATCGGGAGAAGGCGATCGATCATTATAAAGCATCGATCGAAATAAGGGAATCGATAAGAAAGGGATTCAAGAAAGAGGATCTGGAGCGGTCGTATGTGGAAGTGCAAAGAGATGTTTATGAACGACTCATCAATGTGTTGATCGATCTTGAAAGGTATGAGGAAGCTTTCGAATACATGGAGCGTAGCCGCTCACAGAAGCTGCGAAGAACCCTTGAAGATCAGGGCATTATCGCATTTGATCCTTCGTTAAGAAGGATACTGGAGCGCATTGATCGCCTGGAAACTGAAATCCAGGGATTAGGTGTGAGATTAAGTAGGAAACAGATAAGTAATAAGGATTTTACAGCTAATCTTAATGAACTCGAGGGCCGTAGGAATCAGGCCTTGGTTGATCTGAAGATCTACCATCCTGATTTGTACAACGTCATGATGCCGCAGATTGTAAGCCTTGAATATATTCAGGAACATCTGCCGAAAGATGCAGCGTTGATCGAATATATGTTGGCTGGCGACAGTTATGTTATATTTCTCTTTTCGCAAAACCGGTTTGTCTTCCGGCAAGTAAAACACGATAGTCAGGTGGTTGACAGTATTGTTCTGCAAACACTGAATGACTTACGGTGGTTCGCATCCAAAGAAGTGATCGACAAGAATCTCGCCGCTTTGCACAACATATTGCTTGAGCCTGTGAATGAAGAGATCAGCACTTTCGCTGAGATCGTCATCATTCCATACGGGATATTGCATTATTTGCCATTTCATGCGTTGCGCAGAGAAACCGTAGAAGGTAATGCTACTTACTTGGTGGAGCAAAAGAAGATAAGTTATCTGCCGTCAGCGGTATTCTTGACTGACCTGGAGCAGGTGAAGATACAGCCGAAAAAGGAACTACTGGCATTTGCCAACTGTGACGGAACACTTCCGAATGCAGAGATCGAGGTGGATTCAATATGCCGGATCTACCCCGACGCGTGTATCTGTAAGGGAGATAGTGCAACGAAAGAGCGCCTGATCGGATGCTGTGGCGACTATCGGATGCTCCATCTTGCCACGCATGGTATATTGAATGCGGATCCGCGTTTTTCCTACGTGGTGCTGGCGCCGCCAGAACAGGGTAATCTCACCGTACGCGAAATCATGGGGCTGTACGGTAGTTTTGTCCACACTGCGCTTGTCACGCTCTCTGCCTGCGAGACTGCAGTAGAAGAAGATTTTTCTGCCGCTGGAACAGAATTAACGACGCTTTCCAACGCATTCAAGGTTGCCGGTGTGCCAAGTGTAGTTGCGACCTTGTGGGAGATCGCCGATAGATCCACTGCTGTGCTGATGAAGAATTTCTACGAGAACCTCAAAACGAAGCGTATGGATAAAATGGAGTGCTTACGCAAGGCACAATTAGCATTACTGGACCACCCGCAATACTCACACCCATATTACTGGGCACCATTCGTCCTTATTGGCGATTGGCGGTAGACGCTCGACGCTTTACGCATTAAGCTACACGCTTTATACAGTTCGCAACACGCCATACAACTGGAAGATAGGAGGCTCGGAACCTCAGAAGCTAAGGAAATTAACGAGCCAAACGGTTTTCATTCAGCGAAGCGTGTCTTCAGCTTGCGGTACGCAAGTGTGTCTCCAGTTCACTTGGGCGAACATATCTTCAGCGTAGCGTGATCTCAGATGACGCCGGCAGGCGGCATCGTGAGAAAGTTTGTGAGTCTTTAGTGAGCCCCTGGTTTATAATGCTCCAGTTGAGTAAATAAGGAAAAACTTGATAATCACGGGTATTCTGTTGCTTATCTCCAGGGTCGGTCAAACCCAGGCATGGCTCAAATTTCCGTGATATAACAAACGGGAGGAATGATGACACAACATAGGATTATCAGCGTTTTAATAGGTCTTTGCGTTGTTGCTACTACTGCCTACGCTCAGGCACCTGATACGCTATGGACAAGAACGTACGGAGATGGGAATAATGAAGAGCCGCACGGAATATTTCAGACACCTGACAGCGGTTACATTGTGGCCGGAATAACCAACAGTATTGGAGCCGGTGACTGGGACATCTATTTGATCAAAACCCATCCGAATGGAGACACGATGTGGACACAAACGTACGGCGGTACAAATCCTGATGCAGCACACGCGATGTGCCTGGCTCCGGATGGTGGTTATATCATTGTTGGTACCAGAGACATTACAGATTGGAACGTGCTCATGATGAAGACAGATTCGTTGGGCAATCTTCTATGGACTGAAGAGGACGGTGGAATGCTGCGCGACTGGCTTAATGGTGTGTGTCCAAATCCGGGCGGCGGATATGTTGCGGTCGGAGAAATCAACGTTAACAGTTGGTATACTTCTGGCAATCTCGGGATTCTCGCATTTGACGATAACGGTAACCAAACCTGGATCAGGTCCTATGGCGGAGACGATTATGATGGGGGCAATTCGATCGATACTACATCTGGCGGATATATAGTTGCTGGATTTACGAATTCGTATGGTGCTGGCGGTTCAGATGTCTGGCTCGTGCGCACGAATGCATCAGGTATTTCACAGTGGACGCAGACTTTTGGTGGAGTTGAGGACGACTATGCGTCATCGGTAAGTTCGACCGCTGACGGTGGTTATATCATTGCCGGGTATACTGCCTCATACGGCGCCGGCAGTTGGGATGCCTACTTGATCAAAACCGATGGTAATGGCGACAGCGTCTGGACGAGGACATACGGCGGTAACCTTTACGATGCAGCGTTGCACGTATTCCAGACGGAAGACGGTGGCTATATTGTCACTGGTTTTCTTGATGGTATCGGTGAGTGGATCGGCGGTGATGTCTGGATCATGAAGACCGATGAGAATGGTGATGAACTGTGGAGCAGTACCTATGGCGGTGCCTATGAAGATTGGGGATTTATTACGAGACCAACCATGGATGGTGGCTATATCATTGCCGCAAAGACTCGGTCTTTTGGCGCTGGCGAAACCGACATCTATCTGATCAAGTTGGCGTCGGAAACCGGTATCATGGAAAACGGTGACGTAGGGATTCAGAGATATGATCTTGGTGCAACAATTGTGCGCGGTCCCCTGTCCTTACCTGTGGATAAAGAGTACAAGGTCTTCGACATTTCCGGCCGCGAGGTGCGTACTGCGAATCCCGCACCAGGTGTATACTTCATAGAACTCGAGGGTGAGGTTGTGCAAAAAATCATCAAGGTGCGATGATGCGATACGCTCTACGCTGTACGCCACACGCTCCACCCTTAACGTTGTTTCCTCGTCATTGCGAGGAGTCCCGCACTCCGGTGTTCGATTTAATAGGAGGCGGGACGACGCGGCAATCTCAGCGTTATACCAATATCAACGGTACTAGCGATGATAGAGAAAATAACGCAAGTAACGAAAGTAACGGTATTAACGCAATTAACGATCTTGTCAAATGCGCAATTCGAAATTCGAATTTCGAAATAATTTGTATGTGAAGGAGGAATTGTGACATATCTGTTGATGTTATCTTTAATCATGCCCGCTGCCGATTTCCCGATCTGCACCGCGGCTGACGATCAGTACTATCCATGTGGTGTGTACGAGAACGGCCAGTTTTATGTGTTCTGGGCAGATTATAGATACGATGATGTTGACAGTTCGCAAAGCGTGTTTGGTGCGCGTGTCAGTGAAGATGGTACAGTCCTTGATCCGGACGGGAAGTTGTTGTTCAGAAACCGGACAGGCTACGAGCCCGCTGTCGCATACGATGGAACGAACTTCCTGGTGGTCTTCAGGGACAGTTGTTGAACGGCAGGAAATATCTATGGAGTGCGTGTCACTCCAGAATGTGACTCAATTAATTCCCTGAGCATCTGCACGGTCGATGGGATACAGACGGATCCATGTGTTGCGTTTGACGGCACCAACTATATGGTGGTCTGGTCAGACATGAGGGCTACTGGAAACAAGGTCGTTTACGCAGCGCGTGTAACACAGACAGGTGCAGTGCTGGATCCTGGCGGTGTCCAAATCGGACCTGATAACGGGTCCTGGCAGAACCAGCCGTCCATGGTATTCCTCGGCGACAAATACTTTGTGGCCTGGGGACATCTTATGTCTCCATTCGGTGTAACCGGATGTTTCATCAACCTTGATGGGACCCTCGATGATACGGTAAGGATCGCTTCTGCTACTGCTGAGGTGCATAGTACTTGTGTTGTCTACGATGGTGAAAAGATGCTAGTTACGTGGGCTGAGTATCCGGGAATCTTGTGGGGACAGTTCGTATCGACGAGTGGCTCCACTATTGGTAGTCCTTTTACGATTGCGACCGATATCATGGTCACCAGTTCGGGGTGCGCCTGTTTCAGCGGGTCGGAATACATGGTCGTCTACTGCAATTGGGCATTCTCGATTATCGAATTTTGGGGTCGCAAGTATGATGCTTCTGGCAATCCGCTGGGCTCTCC
>CP070802.1:2227686-2233645 GCA_020343595.1 Caldifarciminota bacterium
AACGAGGCAAAGATACCATCGGTGAGCTTTACTGGAGGTGAGCCAGTATTGCGTGATGATATCGTGTCATTGGTTTCATATGCATCCCACACCGGTATCTGGACGAACCTCATCACCAACGGTACGCTTCTTAGCAAGAGCATGGTTCGAGATTTGAAAAAGGCAGGTCTTTCGAGCGCTCAGGTCAGTATCGAGGGGCCGGATTCACATCTGCATGATTCGATAACCGGGAGAAGAGGCGCTTTTGATTCGACGATCTCGGGCATAAATTTGCTCGTCGAGGCTGGCATCCCGGTTCATACTAACACGACAGTATCGAGAAGCAATGCTACACGCTTGCATGAGATGGTTGCGCTTGTCAGACGGCTCGGGCTCAAACGACTCTCGATGAATCTGTTGATACCTTGCGGCAGGGCTGCCAATAAGAAGGATGTCTGGATGCCATATTCAGAGGTAGGCGAACACATCATCCAGGTAAAGCATCATGCCGAGGAACAGGGCATCAAATTCCTCTGGTATTCACCAGTGCCGATGTGTATCTTCAATCCCATTGCGCACGGTCTGGGCAACAAGGCGTGTGCGGCGATAACTGGATTACTCAGTATCGATCCGGCTGGTAATGTTATACCCTGCTCATCGTGGCGTGAACCGGTGGGATCACTGCTGCGCACGGACTTCGCCGACATTTGGCACTCTGCCAGGCTCCGGTGCTACAAGCATGTGGAATATGCTCCAGATGAGTGCCGTCAATGTGTGTACTTCAAGGAGTGCAAGGGTGCCTGTCCGTTATACTGGCAGGCCGTTGGGAAAGGGGAAATACTTGGACGGCCCTAAGATATATTTACTGTTCGATAAGATAAGCCCGCGGCTTCGTATTCTGGTATCGGTGATACTCATTGCGGCCGGGTTCCTCATCCAGGTCAGCACGCGTCACATCCTGGCAGGGATGCCGTTCGTTATTCTCTGCGCTTTGCTGAATGTCGTCAAGAGTGTCTCGGTCAAGAAGCCAATGCCGGATAAGACTGAATGGCAGCAAGTAACACCAAAGAAAATCGATGAGGTACTTGAACACTGCCGCAAGATAAAGAAGTTCAGAAGTGGCAATCTTGGGTGTTTGATTGGTTTTGTGATCTTCCTGGTATTCGCTGGAGGATTTCTGTTCCCGGTTATCCAGGAGCTTTCAGTTCCGTTTCCATTAGTCGCGACAGTAGTCAATGCTTGCGTTCTCTTCATCGGACTTGGATTGAGCGGCCGAAGGACTGCCTGGATGCCCAGAGCTCTGGACACTAAGGTCGCTATCGTTAAAGGTATTATCGATTCACCACTGGTAAAGAACGATCCTTCCGTGCAGGGGATTCCTTATCTTGAAATGGGACATGCGCAGCAAGGGATCTTTCCCAACGATACAAGGATCCTCATCAAATTCAAGGATGGACCCGAAGACTTCATAGGTGTGCAGGGACAAATATCCATCAATTCGGTGAAATCCCGTAATTATCCGTACTTCTATGTTGTTCTTATCGCACGTCCTGGATTTGGATTATTTGAAAAATTCGCCGCGCTGAAGGTCGCGCTGAACAACGTAACAATTGAAAAGAAGAAAACAAAGGAAGTCGACGTTATCGTTGTCAGACAGACGACCACGAAGACTTCTGGTTATCATACAGACGGTAAGATGCAGAATTATATACTCACCAGCAGCGTAAAGGCGGCAAAGAGACTTTTGTCGACCTCTAACATTTAGCATACCTTACACAAATCTACAGCAATACCATGAGTAATAGAGCCGGCTGAGAAATAAGTGAATCTCTCCCAATGCTGGATCACAAATTGCTTTCCTTCAGCAGGGTTTTGATTCTCTTGTACAACGCGATGCGTGGTTCAGGATAATACCATGTATAGAACAGATTATTATGATAGAGAGGATCGGTCATCTCATCGAAGCCGGTCTTTTCATATTCTGCAGTGTGGGGGATCGGCGAGAATTCACAGAGATGAGGTTTAACTCCGAGGTCATGGCAAAGATTTATAGAATCAATGATCTCTTCATGTCCCTGGCCGGGCATTCCGTAGAGAATATACGTATGTATTTGGGCCGGCAAGAAACCTGCTTTCGTCAGTATCCGCACGGAATCGATGAATTCACCGGTATCTACCTTGCCGCCGGTTTGCTTCTGAATGGCGGGATTGGTAGTCTCCAGGCTGAGATAGATGGTCTGGAAGTTCGCCTTATACATGAGATCGGCGATAACTGGCGTGATGTATCTGCAGTGCAGACCATTGGATGCGTGGAGGTTGATCTTGTGCTTTTGGTCGATCAGTCTTGTGAGCAAGGTGGGGAACGACTTATTGTATAGCAATGCATCATCGAAGAATGCTATGTTCGGGGTCTTCTTCTCGATTGCCTCGATCTGCTTGATGGCAATGTCGACCGGGAGCGGGCTGAATTTGCCGCTCAGAATTCTGGTTGCGCAATACGTGCAGTCAAAAGGGCATCCGCGGGAGGTTATAACAACACCATAGTTCATTCTTTGATAGAGTGAGTATTCGGGCACGATATCATATATGCGCGCGTTTGCCTTTTGGGGCAGCCCCGTAGCCGCGATCAGTTCGGGAATATTTTCTTCAATGGGACCACTCAGCACCATATCCGCTCCGGAATTCATCAGTGCGTGATCCATACAGAGGCTTGCGTACACACCGCCGAGGATGATTTTTGCTCTGGGAAAAGTCTGACGCACAATCCTTATTGCTTCGAAGACGCCTGGATACCAGTACGTCATTGACGATGTGATGAAAATGAAATCGGGTGTTTCAACGTCCCGAAGGGCTATTTTGAAAACACTGTGGGGTATACCGTATCGTTTGTACCGTCTCGGAATGTGCTTGAAGATCGGAGGTTTTTCGACTTCCTCATATAGATACTTGCCACGTCCCCACTTATCGGTCTTTGTGTTCGTGACGCAGTGCGGGCTTTGACGGTCCATGCAGTCAATGAGCTCGCTCCTGAATCCGAGATCTGTCAAGACACGTGCCACAACAAGTAGGCCAACGGGTTTGTTCCAGAAATCGAATGCCTTGAAGTCATAGATCCAGGGATTAATGAGTAGCGCCCGGGGGCGGTGATGTGATCGATTCATTTCATCTGGTCGGTTTGACTCAGTAGTATGATCTGGATATCCATGACATTTGTGTTCGTTCTTCCGGTGATGATCAGATCGCCGGTTGCCCTGAAGAAACTGTGCGAGTCGTAATCAGCAAGCGCTCTTCCAATATCAAGACCCATTGCTCGGGCACGTTCATGCGTGTTACCATCAATGACGGCGCCAGCGGCTTCGGTCTTGCCATCGATGCCGTCGGTTCCCGCGCTCAGAACTTGCACACCCTTCATTCCTTTGATCAGTGGTGACAATGATAAACAGAAGTCCTGGTTTCGACCACCACTACCCGAGCCCTTTACCGCGGTGGTCATCTCGCCTCCAGAGACAATGCATGTGGACACTGCCGCATGTCTTTTTTTGATCTCTTTGATCATTGAGGCGAAAATCATTGCCGCAAGGCGTGTATCGCCAGTGATCCGCGAGGAAAGGATCAATGGTCTGTAGCCTTTTTCTGCTGCATGATGTGCGATCGCCTGCAGAGCAATCATGTTGCTGCCGATAATGATATTGCTTGTGTTCTTGAAGATCGGATCGCCCGATTTCGGCGTTTCGGTTATTTCACCACGACGGCCTGCTTCTAAGCGATCAATTATGCTTTGAGGTGTGTGTTTCATCATTTCATGTTTGCGGAGAATGTTGAGTGCATCTCCGAACGTTGAAGGATCCGGCGCTGCCGGACCGGATGCGATCGTGTGTGTCATGTCTCCGACCACATCCGAAATGAGCAATGCGGCGGTGGTTGCCGGATGGGCCAGTCTTGCCAGCTGTCCCCCTTTGATTTGTGAGAGGTGCTTGCGTACTGTGTTGATCTCATCAATGTTCGCTCCGCATTCTAGAAGGATCTCGTTCATTTGCCTGAGATCTTCTATTGCGATCCCCGGGGCGGGCATGGTGAAGAGGGCCGATCCGCCGCCTGATACGAGCAGGATAAGGAAATCATCTTCTGCCAGGTCAGATGTCATCTCGATGATTCGGCGGGCTCCTTGAATGCTGCTGGCATCGGGTATCGGATGCCCTGCTTCAATTACTTCAATACGCTTCGTCTTCCCGGAGGTACCGTACGGACATACGATCATACCCTTGGTGATTCGATCAAGCAACAATTGCTCGACGGCGCAGGCCATGGGTAAGGCGGCCTTGCCAAATCCTACGGTCAGGATGCGTTTGAATTTCGAAAGGTCGTACCTTTCCTTTTTCCCATGGTGACCGGTGATCGTTATGATTCCGTTGCTGAGATTGATGGCGCATCTGGTAATCTCGTAGGCATCTACGGCCCTGAGTCCGGCAAGAAAGAATTCCACTATGTCCGGTTTCTCTCTTTTTTGCGGCTCGGTCTTCATTACGAAGCAACTGTCGCTACATTTTTCTGGATGGTTGTTTTCGTGCTAATCCTTTTGTAAAGGCTTTGCCTGAGAGTGATACTATGCTACTTACGCAGCAATGAGTCGAGGTTCGCCACGACGGAGTTGAAAAATCCATCATTCGGGAAGATGCTCGAGAAGATCCGTGCGACAAGCGGCGCAGTTTGCTCCAGGGACAGGCAATAGTGCATCTTCAAAAAATTCTCTCTGAATGCGGCGATCTTGGCTCTAGTATCAACGTTTCTGATCACTACGTCAGCAATGTAACCAGCCAGGGTTATGAAATCTTTCTCAACCATACCGTATCTTGTCATTTCCTGAACACCCATTCTGATGCCGCTTGCCTGGAGAAAGGTTTCATCATCGGGTAGTGCCTGGTAGTTTGCCACAATATTGTTCTGCTCAAGCCTCTGCGCGATTTCGTTGCCGAGGCCGTACTTGCTGACCCGAATGACGACCTGGTGCGTTTCTGTGTACCCGTCTTTTGCATCGCCTTCGACATCGATGCCATTATCCTTCAGTGCGGCTGCGAAAGCACGTGCGTTCTTGCGGACCTGGGTCTGGTAATCATCTTTGAAGGTATTCATTTCATAGGTCGCCATGAGAAGGGCAAGCAGTGTGCCCAGATGATGATTGCTCGTTGATCCTGGAAATGCCCGGCCTTTGATGTCGATCCATAAATGTGAGATCGGACTTTCTTTGGTTATGGTTGATGCCACGATTCCGCGTTGTGGTCCAAAGAAGGTCTTGTGTGTGCTGCCCGTGACGACATCGACACCTTCCTTGAAGGGTTCCTGTAGTACACCGTAGAGCCCCAGCACGTGTGCCATATCATACATGATAACGGGACGCGGTTGCCAGTTGCTGACTATATCATGGACAAATGCTACTGGTTCCTTGTGAAGGAACATGCTTTTTCCGAAAACGATGAGTTCTGGTTTCTCCGTTTCGAGTAACTCGGCAAGTTTTGCGGTATCCGTCTTATAGAGGCAATCCTTTTGGACCGGGAAGTTAATGACGTTTTCTTTGCCAGTCGTCGCGTCCTCTTTCACATAATTAAAAAGGGCACCCATTGGCTGTGAACTGAGATGTCCTCCTTTTGTCAGATCGTTGTTCAATACGAGCCTCATCTTACGGAAGGGCTGTCCCTCTTTGCGCCCGCGGTTGATAAATTTGACCATTGCCTTGAACACGACCTCATTCGCCATCTGGCCGCTGACCGGTCTCAGTTCGATACGCGGACATCCGAAATATTCAGCCAGTTCGGCACGCAGTTCCTCTTCGACATCCCTGATAAAATCAATGCCCTGGTAAAAATAGACTTCCTTACCTTTCATTGTGCGATGTTCTGCGTATCTTCCGGAAGGATCCGAGATCTCGCAGAGCTTTACCAGTGGACTGGGCGTTGTTTCCGATGGAATAAGATTAATACATTCC
>CP070802.1:2233745-2239512 GCA_020343595.1 Caldifarciminota bacterium
TTCCCCAACCACTTTCTGGCAGCGGTTGCGCTTCTGTGGGCGCAGGTGATTCAATATACGTAATTGGTGGTCGCGACTCACCGGGAAACCGTTATGCCACCAACTATAAATACGACGTAGTTACTGATAACTGGACAGTAAGAACTTCAATGTACACACCGCGCGCTCATCTCGGCTGTGCAGTCGTTGACGGTAAGATTTACGCGATTGGCGGATGGGTTGGCTCTATGGCAACAGGTGCCGTGGAGGAATACGATCCCGCCACTGATACCTGGGCAATCAAATCCCCCATGCCAACACCAAGGTATACCTTCTGTATCGCCAGTGTCGGCGGCAAGATCTATGTCTTTGGCGGCATGAACATGCAGGGGCAGATCTTCAATGTCGTAGAAGAGTACGATCCGGCAACCGATACGTGGACTACAAAAACACCAATGCCGACGCCGAGGATGGGACCAGGTTGTGCGGTGGTGAATGACACAGTATACGTCTACGGAGGTTCAACCGTCATTGGAGGCGGTTTGACTGCGGTCAACGAGTGTTATGATCCGGTAAGTGATAGCTGGGGGACAAGAGCAAGCATGCCAAACGCCAGATATGCGATTGGCGGCTTCGCATGGGGTGACAAGGTACACGCGATCGGAGGATATGATTATGTCAACTACTCGAATGATCTGGATGTATTCTACCCGCCCACCAATACCTGGGAGGAACTCATGCCAATGCAAAACGCACGACAATCGATAGCTGTCGCTTGTGTCTTCCAGGGTTCGTATTACGCATATGTGATCGGCGGTTGGAACAACGGTGCGTTGAACTACAACGAAGAGGGCTGGTTTGAAATCGGCATCGACGAACACGCGAACACGAAACTGCAAATAGCCATGAAAGTAAGCCCAAATCCTTTCAGTGACTTCACGGAAATCAGCTTTGCTATTGACACCGACAATGTTGATGTGTCAAACGTCTTCCGTCCCGCAGAAGTCAATGTCTACGATGCAACCGGACGGCTCGTAGGAAACCTGAGTAACCAGATATCCGCAACAGGCGACCGCGCAACCGTGAGATGGAACGGCTATGGTGATCGCGGTCAAATGTTGCCAACTGGTGCCTATCTATTGGTGTTAAAGAAAGGTCAACTAATGACAACCGAAAAAATATTGCTTATTCGCTGATAATGGATGAAGCATAACAGAAATATGATATGAAAGAAAAAAAGGATCTGATCGCATACTGCGGACTCTATTGCAGCGATTGTTTTATTTATCAGGGTAAGATAGCCGACCTTGCACGCGATCTGCGCAAGGAACTCCGCAAATCGAAATTCAGCCGCTTCGCGAAAATGATCTCCGGGTATTTCAAGCCGTACAAGAACTATGATACGACCTATGAAGTACTGGGTATGATGGTCCGGTTACGGTGCAAACGAACCTGCCACAACGGCGGCGGACCGCCTTCATGCAAGGTACGCACCTGCTGTCTGAAAAAGGGAATTGAAGGATGCTGGCAGTGTACGGAATTCGAACAATGCAAAAAATTAGATTTCTTGCGTGCTGTTCATGACGACGCCCATATCAGGAATCTTAGGACACTCAAAGGAAAGGGAGTCAAACGGTTCATCCGCGGCAAGAGATATTGGTGAGTACAACGCCAAGACCACAATGGGGCGCATGCAGAGACAATTATCCGACTATAGTTGACAACTTAAAATATCCAGCTATAATAACGTTGAAGCGTCTACTACATTGCTTCAGTAGTATTCATTGCAGGATATTGATTTTTTTTTGGTTGATACAGAACAAACGAAAGGAGAAGTAATGGCCGCAAAATTACGTCTTAAGATCGAAAATTGTAAGGTGTCAACGGAAGACGGCATCAAGCTTCTTGAGAAAAGCGGCTTTTCACGAGAAAAGGCAGAAGAAATCATGAAGTCCCTTCCGAAGACGATCACCTTCAAAAATGCATCCAAGAGATTCGGTACTTTTAAGCTGTTGCAGATTGGTTTTGACGTAAAATTAACTTAGGCGCTTATTTTTACAGCGCTAATCCAGCAATATGACGGGTACTGAACGTTCCTCGCTGCCCGACCCCACTTGCATAAAGTAAACACCTGCCGGTAAACGCCTACCGGTATTGTCCGCACCATCCCACTTCACCGATGACTGATGACCGACTGCAGATGACAGATCAAATAATGATCTTACAAGCCGTCCACTTGCGTCATAAATCCTCAATGTCGGATTTTCTATCCAGTATCCAGTATCGAGTATCGAGTATCTGATGTTAGTCAGTTTTGTAAAGGGATTCGGATATGCATAAATAGCTGGTATTGCACTTGCGGCCCGAACCGCACCCTCCTCAACAGATGTCAAGCCTACTGATATCGAGTCAATATATGGAATCTTGTTTCGCGCGGTTACCGTCACCTGCATGTACCCGTGATTGAGCGGGTACTGGCTGAAATTGAATTTTATCTGCCCGTCATCAGGCGTGTAGCCATATTCGTAAACCGTCGTATCGAGAAGCACGCAGACCAGGGCTGATTCAAGCGGCTCATCCTGGAAAAGAACGGTTATTACAAGTGAATCCTGCTCGATAGACATTGCTGAATCATGGAGCACATCGAGGGGCTTGGGAACCGCAGTCCATAGCCTCATCGCAGGATCTCCGCACGTGGTGAATCCACGGTATTCACTCGATGAATTATACATGCTGTAGACATTCAAACGTGCACCCTCACATGCCTCGCCGAATGTCTGCTTATGCTGCTCAAAGACCGCATGGAAGAAACCTTTAGCAACCGCGCTCCGGAGATGCGCGATGCCGCTGCCGCTGGTTGTCGTCGCAAAATACCCTGCCGCGCCCCTCGGCGTTGTTGGGGTACCGGTCAACAGCCATTTCTCGGCTGCGGCTGACGTATAACCAGTGCCGAGTGTTCCACATGTGATCGAAAGTACGACGGGAAGCATGGCGCCGTTCTGGGTCTGGTTCGCATCTACTGCGAACGGATAATACCAGTTATTCGTTCCGCACCCGCGGTACAGAATAAAAGCCCGGCCCTGATTAACCCGGTTAATGACTGTATTATAGTTGTTCCCCAGCAACTTGGAGAGCGTATCTATCGTATGATAACCATTCGCCAGCATGTAGCCCTTCGCGTATCTAACGTCGTCCCAGTAGATCGAGTCATCACTCCAGTAAGGCGGCGGATAGGTATACCCTTCTTCATTGGCAATCAGACATGCATTCAGAAACCATAACGAATCGGTGGTATAGGGTGTTTTTTCGTACAAAAGTATTTTGTTAACAACAGTCCGGGCTTCAGTATCGTTGTGCACGGTCAATCTGCCTGATAGTATTTCGTTGTAGATATCTGTATCCATGTTAGTGTAGTAGTTATCCGAGTAGCAGTTGTAGGAAAACATGTAGAACGGAACATGATATGGTGATCCTACGATCAAGAGAAATTCGGGGCGGATCGGCCAGGTGTCATAAGCATTATCGACATAAGCCCGAATATTTGTAGTCGTGTTGCCGATCTCCGAGAGTTTTACCACCTTTGTTTTCAAGCCCATTCTATGCTTCCACTCGGCAAGCGGCTGAATGGCGTTATAGAAATCATCATGGGTTATTATCAAATAACGCGCCCCTGTTTCCTGCGCTAGAATTATTGTGCTAACTAGCAAAAAGACCGACACGTATCTATTCATATCTTCTCCTTAACTTTTTTATGGATTATAACGATTGATGTTTAAGTGTCAAGAATTTATTTCTCGCGGCAGCCCCAATCGAACCGCCCTGATGCTATTCTTACACCTAATAAATCATGTAAATTCGACATTTATCAGGCGTTCGTTATACTATCTTATCAACAACAACTTCTCGCTTGTTCTCCAATTACCTGCTTCTAATTCTACAAAATATACGCCGGCAGGCAACCGTCGGCCCGTGGCGTCAGAACCATCCCACTTCACCGATGACTGATGACTGATGACAGATATCCGCTCTGTCAGATCAGTAACTAGATGGCCAGTTATATCGTAAACCTTTATGGCACGTGTCTGTCTGTCATCCGTTATCAGGTATCTGATATCTGTTAGGTGCGTGAACGGATTCGGACGAATTTCGATGCCGCCGAATTGAGTTACTTCAAGGCCGGTGGTTTCGTCAACATGCGTCATAACGACCGAGATCGAATCGAGGTAGGGTATTTTGTTACGCGCGGTCACGGTGACGTGCATTTGACCGGGCAGGAGGGTGGTAAAGTCGAACCGTATCTGACCGGCTGCATCGGTCAATCCATAGTCATAGACGATCGTATCGAGGAGCACGCAAACCAGAGCCGATTCAACCGGCGCTTCCTGAGAAAGGACACTGACGACCAAAGAATCATCTTCAAGCGATAACGTGGAGTCGTGTAATACATCGAGTGGTTTCGGTATCGCGGTCCATAACATCATCGCGGGGTCGCCTAAGGTCGTGAATCCCCGATATTCGCTCGCTGAACCGTACATGTTATATACATTCAAACGCCCACCCTCACATGCCTCGCCAAATGTCTGTTTTTCTTCGGCAAAAATTGCATTGAAGAATCCGCGACACACGGCACTGCGTAAGAAAGTTATAAAACCGACACCAGCCGTAGTCGTTGCGAAATAACCGGCACCACCCCGGGCAGATGTTGGCGTGCCGGTCAACAACCATCTCTCGGCAGTTGCCGGGGTCAGACTTGTGCCTATAGTACCGCAAGTGATTGATAACACAATCGGCAGTTTTGCACCATTCGCCGTCTGATCAGGAATAACATCAAATGGCGCTGACCAATTATTATAGGCAAGACCGCGATAGACAACAAAACCCCGGCCATTATTAACTGCCTGGATAATATTGGTTGAGTTATTGCCCAATCCATCCGACAGGGTATCGATGATTTGATATCCGTTCGCCAACATATGATTTTTGGCGTGACGTATGTCATTCCAGTACACCGAATCATTACCGATTGGCGGGTATACACCATAATCCTCGTTGGCGATCAGACATGCACTAATGAACCAGGAAGAATCCTGGAGATAAGGTGTTCTCTCGTACAGCAATATTTTATTAATAACCGTCTGTGCTTCGGTCACATTGTGCACGGTCAACCGGCCGGACAGTATCTCATTGTATATGTCATAGTCCATATTGGTGTAGTAATTGTCGGAGTAGCAACTACTCGCAAAGACATAAAATGGTATGTGGTAGGGCGAACCAACCAGCAACAGGAACTCAGGCTGAACCGGCCACGTGTTGTATGCGTCGATTACATAATTCCTGATTGCCTCTGTCGTTGCACCGATTTGAGAAGTCCTGACTATTTTTGTCCGTAAACCGATTCGATGCTTCCATTCTGCCAATGGCTGGATCGCATCGTAGAAATCATCATGGGTTATTATCAAATAACGCGCGCCTGTTTCCTGCGCCAGAAGTATTGTGCTGAACAGCAAAAAGACCGACACACATCTTTGCATATACGCTCCCTATTGGTTGATGATAAATATCAACGTCCTGAGCTCGTTCCTCAGATATAGACATCCGCGCAAATCAGGCGCAGATGTCCACTGGGATCATCTTATCAGTAGCAGTTTCTCGCTTGCCCTCCAATTATCTCCTGCTAATTCTACAAAATACACGCCGGCCGGTACCCGCTTGCCAGCGGCATCAGTACCATCCCACACCACGGACGTGGAATTTGATAAGTAAGAATTAGGAAGTAAGAAATGCCTTA
>CP070802.1:2239612-2244991 GCA_020343595.1 Caldifarciminota bacterium
ACCAGTGGACTGGGTGTTGTTTCCGATGGAATGAGATTAACACATTCTCGCTGGCGCCAGTGGTTATTATTTTCAATTTTTTTGACCAGATTCTCAATTTTCTTCGTGAGTCCCTGCATTGATGCCTCCAATTTGTGCACGGCATAAATACCGCAATTGATGCAGACAGATCCGTACGGGTAGATACTGATCCTTGATCACCGCATCCATGTGCATCCGTCTGAGTCTAATAGTATCCTGTAGACACTCTCTGTCAAGGGTCGGACTGTTATTGACTTTTGTGTCCAATTAGGTAGAATTCAGTGAATATGAATCTTGCAATAGTCGGTTTGCAATGGGGCGATGAAGGTAAGGGAAAGATCGTAGATTATCTCGCCCCAGACTTCGATATCAATGCCCGTTATCAGGGTGGATCTAATGCCGGGCACACTGTACGCTTTGAAGGAGAAAAGGTGATATTTCACCAGGTCCCGTGTGGTGTATTGAACAGGAACACTTTGGGAGTCATCGGCGGGGGGTGCGTACTCGATCCAAAAATCCTGTTGAAGGAAATAGGTAATCTGACAAAATATGATCCAGCAATAAGAGAACGCATCAGGATATCGAAATTCTGTCATCTCATCATGCCTTATCACATCTTGATCGATGAGATAAGGGAAGGAACGAAACAGGCCATCGGTACGACGAAGAAAGGAATTGGTGTCGCATATGAGGACAAGTATGGTCGTACCGGCCTGCGGGTCGGCGATCTTTACAATGTTGAATCTTTTGAAGACAAGCTACGTCTGAACATTTCAAGGAAGAACCTGGTGCTGATGGATGTCTATCATGCGGAACCGCTGTCCGACAGCGAGATCTTTGATCTTTATATGAAATACGCGGAGGAACTAAAACCGATGGTTGGGGACGATACGAGAATAGTGCACGAGGCGATCAATAGTGGAAAGAATGTGTTATTTGAGGGCGCACAGGGTGCGATGCTTGATATAGATTACGGAACGTATCCGTACGTAACTTCGTCACATACGATCGCTGGCAGTATCGGTATTGGTCTCGGCATTCCTCCTTATACTGTAGAGCGTGTTGTGGGAGTGGCAAAAGCCTACACGACGAGAGTCGGTCAGGGGCCTTTTCCAACTGAGGACAGTGGAGATTTAGGTAAATTACTTCGTGAATCGGGTGCCGAATTTGGTTCGACGACTGGTCGGCCCAGGCGCTGCGGTCCGTTTGATGCTGCGGTTGTCAGGTATGCTGCCAGGATCAGCGGGGTTAAGGAGATGATCCTTACGAAATTGGATGTGCTTGCAGGACTCGAAAAGTTGAGGATCGCCGTAGGCTACGAAGCTGGCGATGAATTGGATCCGTTTGCTGCTGAACATTTGTTGCCAAGGTATATCGAGGTGCCAGGTTTCAAGGAGGACATTTCCCATGTGCGTTCGCGTAAGGATTTACCGGATAACGCTTTAAATTACATCAGGACAATTGAAAAAGAAACAGGTATAAGAGTGGATCATGTTTCGGTAGGCCCGGAACGTGACGCCGTCGTAAAGATGTAATTTTACTTTAAGATTCTGATTCCAACTCACCGAATTCACGTGTGCTAATGCCACAAACACTTTCTTATCATCGGTCACGTCCATTTTCTATTTTCCTCTTGATTTTTTTAGATATATATATATATTTATGTTAATGAACGCGTGTGGAGGACGAGTCTGGGCAGAGATTTCGCTCGATAGGCTCATAAAAAACTATGGAATTGTAAAAAAATCAACAGGAAGAGCAAGGATAATGGCTGCCATCAAGGCAGATGCGTATGGCCACGGCGCGATCGAGGTTGCCCACGCCCTTGAATCAGAAGGCATATACATGTTTGGTGTGGCCGGTGTCGAGGAAGGCATTGAACTGAGAGATGCCGGGATTAAGACGAAAATACTCGTCTTGAGCCCTATTCTGTACAGCCAGGTCGACGCCGTGCTCGATTATGATATTATTCCAGCGGTTTCAGAACTGGGTTTCTTCAAGGTGTTCGATGAAAAATTGAAGGAGCGCGGGACTCCGGGTCTTGTACATGTTGAGATCGATACGGGCATGACCAGAACAGGATTTCCGGTCGGTGAGGCGGAAGATGCTCTTGCTTTTATCCATGCCTCTCCGCGTGTTAAAATTGACGGCATATTCTCACACTTTCCCCTTGCCGATGCCGACGGTGCATTCACCCAGGAGCAGATCGACCGGTTCAATGAGCTCATAAGCACGATGAAACCCCGCGGCATTGATATTGGTTCGGTCCATTTTGCCAATTCCTCGGGCATTTTCCGATGGCCTCAATCGCATTACGACCTGGTTCGTCCCGGCATTGCGCTTTACGGTTTAAGATCTTCCCCTAATATTATGTATGAGGGCGATTTCAGCCCGGTGATGAAACTCAAATCACGAGTCGTGAATGTTCGCATCGTGGAGACCGGTACACCGATCAGTTACGGACACACTTACAGAACAAAACGGCGGAGCACGATCGCCACAGTTAGTGTGGGGTACGGTGACGGGTATCCGCGTCTTCTGTCAAACAAGGGTGAGGTACTCATTCGATCAAAGAGAGCGTCGATCGTGGGCACCGTTTGTATGGATCTGATAATGGTGGACGTGACCGATCTCCCAGGTGTTGTTGTCGGTGATGTCGTGACTCTGTTCGGTGAAGATGGAGATCAGGAAATTACTGTGGAGGAATGCGCGGCAAAAGCAGAGACTATTGTGTACGAAATAACATCTGGTATCGGTCCAAGGGTCGCGAGGGTATTCAAGATGAATGACGAGGTAGTTAAGATCAGAACGCTCCTTGGCAGGTGGGGGAACGGCCGATGTTAGGAAAAGGGATCGGCGAAAAGCGAACTGTTTGCCTGCCGCGGTCTTTTGTTTACAAAGCATTTCATGTTGCGGAGTTTGTTGCCCAATTCATTTTGTCGGAAATAATAAGGAGGAAGGCATGAAAAAATTGTTGATACTGCTGGTATTCGTCTCGGTCTTTGCCCAGGAAGGTTCTCATACGGTAAAAGAAGGTGATACACTCTGGGATATCGCGGGTTTTTACTATCAGAATCCTTTCCTGTGGCCTTATATCTGGCGCGCGAATTTGACGGAGATTGCCGATCCGCACTGGATCTATCCCGAGCAGCTTTTTGTTATACCGCCTTCGCCTGAAGAGGCAATATCAGAAATGCCCGAAGAGGCGCCGGTCTATGTGCCGGAAGAAGAAGTGACGATGCTGCCCAAAGAAGAAGCGATGACCGAAGTCTTTTCGGTCGTCGAACCGGAAAGACGAGTATTCAGTGAGGAAATGATCCATCGCGCGGGCTTCATCCTTGATCAGGATATGCCGTATTGGGGCAAGATCGTTGGTGCCGAAGAGACTCGAGAGAAGATGATAGCTGCGTATAAGACCGTCTACATCGATCGCGCGGATGACGTTAACGTTGGTGATATGCTGACGATCTACCGTCCCGGTAAAGTAATATCACATCCAAAAACGGGCAAGAGGTTGGGAAAGGAAATCATAGTTTTGGGTAAAGCCATGGTGGATGATGTCGGTGAAGAAGGATCAAGATGTAAGATCATGGCTTCCTACGATATCATCAAGAAAGGCGATCTGGTTACTCCGTATGAACCTATCCTGGCGCCGGAAAAGGTTGAATTGATTCCGACGGAAAGGGAGATCGAGGGTTATGTCGTGGAAGTAAAGAGCCGTCAGAAGTTGACACCACCTCATATCTTTGCGTATATCGATCAGGGAGAAGTTGCTGGTATTGCGGTGGGCGATATCTTCGATGTCTACCAGGAAAGAGTCGTCGGCGGGAAGAAGATGCCGGATTTCGATATTGGCAAAATACAGGTGGTCAGTGTATTCAGCGAAGCCTCAATCGGATTGATCCTGGCGAAGAGGGAGCCTCATACGATAAAAAGAGGCGAGAAGTGCCGACTGGTTTCGGAGGCCAGGTGAAAGAAAAAGATGTACTGAGTCGAGTATATCTATTCCGTGAATTGACGCCCCGAGAGATGGAAAGGGTGCTTTCTATCTCCAAAGAGAAGAAGGCAAAGAAGAATGAGGTCATTTTTAGAGAAGGTGATCTCGGGGATGCCTTCTATCTCATTGTGACAGGTGGCGTGCGAATATCGACATTGGTGCCTGGGGTGGGCGAGGAAGCGTTGACCATCCTCAGGGAAGGTGAATATTTCGGCGAGATGGCGCTGATTGATGATGCTCCACGTTCCGCCTCGGCAATTGCCAACGAGGATACTATGCTTTTGTGCATAGGCAAAGATGATTTCCGAAAATTGCTGGAACGGCAGACCGATATCGCTTACAAACTTCTCTGGATCTTCACGAAGACACTTTCGGCACGCTTGAGAAAGACTGATGAGCAACTGAAGAGTATCTTTTCCATAGCCAAGACATTTTAGCGGGTCGAGATTGTAGTTATATCGCTGAAGGTTTCTGGAGGACGGATGGGTAGGATGCTGTTCGTGGTCTTGGGTTTAACAATGATCTGGGAAGGAACAATTACAGTTAAGGGTTAATCGTGTTTGATATATTCGGTGCAAAGGATCCTCAGAAGGCTCTGCAAAGAGCACACGAGTACATACGTGAAGGCAGGAAGGATGCGGCGATCAAGGTGCTCGAAGAGAACCTGATCGATGATGCGGAATCATTTGATCTCTTTCAGGAACTTGCACGTCTTTACTATGACGCCGAAGAACGCGGTCGTGCTGTGGAGTTGTTACGTAGAATTCAGAAAATGGTCCCTTCGAGGACGGACGAAGTCATTGCCCAACTGTCCGATCTTTTCTACCACCATACATCTATTGATGCTGGAGATTTCCTCATTCAATTATATAACTCGCAGCAACGCTATGAGGAGATAAGCAAGATCATACGTGCGCTGAGCGAGCACGATAGAAGCCTCTTGCTTAAGAAATACGAAAAGACAAGACAGAGTGTCGAGAGCAAGGATGTCGTCCTAAAACATGATTTTGATAGTATGCTTATTCTTTCTTCGCTGAAATTTTTCCTTGACGCTAGTGAGGAAGCAGTTGCAGTAGTGGAGCCGCTGATGGGCATAGATCTCTTCAAGAGACCCTTATTGACATGGGCGCGCGTTATTGCGAGAGAACGATACAGCGATTCTTATGCCGTATTGCTGCTCCTCAAAGTACAGCTGGCGAACGATGATTATGAAGGTGCACTGGCTCAGGCCCAGCGGATATTCGAGAAATTCCCGGACGCTTCTGATTTGCTCATCGAGATTCTCTCTGCCGTGAAACCACCACCTGCCGTTCAGACAGCCTACACACAAATGCTTACCGATCTCTATATCACCCAGGGCG
>CP070802.1:2245091-2250200 GCA_020343595.1 Caldifarciminota bacterium
GAATGTAATTATCGCTTCACTACTACTGCTGAAGCATCTTCTGGCAAACAGTTACGATGTCATTCACAGTCATATGTTCTGGGCGGAGAGGATTTCGATCATTCCTGGTAAACTAACCGGGCACAGGGTCGTCTTCAATGAACACGGCCTCGGCTTGTGGAGGAAGTGGTATCATGTAAGGATTATGCGTATGATTTCGAGGCTCGCGGATAAGGTGATAACTTCCTGCGAGGAAAACTATCGGGTAAGGATGAAAAGGGAGAAACTGGATCCTGAAAAGATGGTTGTTATCTACAATTCCTTTGAGGAAGATCGAGACATTAAGTTCTCTTCACTATCCCTTCGGGATGTTCGCGACGGTAAGTTCGTGATCGGTTATGCCGGCAGGTTCAACACCGTGAAGAGGCTTGGGCTGTTTCTCGATATCGCGGAGCGTTTGAAATACAGAATCAAGGATTTCAAGATCATCCTGCTTGGTGATGGTGATTTGCGGTACGGACTTGAAAGGGAGATCTCAAGAAGGGGACTCGAGGAGTTCTTCGAAATGCCTGGTTTTGTGTTGGATATTGATCCGTACTACAGGATATTCGATGTCTTTGTTCTGCCTTCGAGGGTAGAGGGTTTCTCGCTTGCTCTTCTTGAAGCAGCGGCAGCGGGGATTCCGTTGATTGCTTTCGATGTTGGAGGTAATTCGGAGATCATCACGAATGGCATCAGCGGGTATACGATTGCGGACAACGACGTTGATGGACTTGCGGAGAAAATAGTCTATCTGCAGGCAAACGACAAGTACAGGAGAGAGATGGGGATGGCCGCCCAGCGACTCATAAGGGAGAAATTCTCTGGACCAAAGAGGGCAGATCATCTCCAGCGTCTGTACAGGAGCCTGCAATGATACTTGGAAGAGACTATGCTCATTCTTGTTCCGGGGTAGGAAGGCCATGAGTTATAGATTGGGTATTCTGAAAGGCGACTCAGGCGAGAACCATCAGGAATGGTTACAGGCATGTACCAGTAGTGACCACGATATTGAATTCCGTACTATTGATATTTTCGAGACTGATTGGTTGGAGAGTGTGCTCAGTGAAGATGACGATTGTATTCTTGCGCGCCCACCTGCGTCAGTTGATGCGCACAAACGCATATACGATGAGAGATTATTTTTGATCAATAAGATCCTGAAGAAAAGCATATATCCTTCGTATGAGGAGTTGTTGATATACGAGAATAAGGAGATGCTTGCGTATTGGTTGAAGGCACATGCAATCCCGCATCCCCGCACCTGGATGATCTACGACCGAGAAGAAGCCTGTGATTTCGCTGCACACTGCGTTCTGCCCGTTGTTGCCAAGACATCGATTGGGGCATCTGGCTCAGGTGTACGGATAATCAGGGAGCGTAGTGAATTAAATAAATACATCGAAAGGGTATTCTCCGACAGTGGAGTGAGAAGAAAATGGGGCCCTAATTTGCGCCGGGGAGATTTCTGGAAGAGATTTATGTCGAGACTGAAAAACCCTTTAGGATCCATCCGGTACTTCCGCGGTAAATATCAGGCGGCGGTCATGAGTCCTCAGCGATGGTTCGTCATTCTTCAGGAGTACGTGGATTGTGATTCTGAGTGGCGGTGCGTGCGTATCGGTGATTCCTATTTTGCTCATAAGAAACTGAGAGGACACGGCGAGATGTTCAGCGGGACATCCCGGGTTGGTTGGGAGAAACCACCCGAGAAATTACTGGATTTCACGAAGACAGTATGTGATACCGGTGGGTTCTTGAGTGAGGCAGTGGATGTGTTTGAGCTCAAGGACGGTAATTATCTGGTCAACGAGTTGCAATGTTTCTTCGGTTCGAAGAACCCGCACCAGATGATCGTCGATGGTAAACCCGGAAGGTTTATACAGAGAAACGGAACATGGGACTTCGAAGAGGGTGTGTTCAACGCCAACAACTCTTTTGATCTCAGGTTGAAGCACGTCGTGGAACTGCTGGAAAGGGGAGAACTATGAAGCAGAGGTGGAGCACGCTCTCGGGTCTTTATGGTAGACTACGCGACCGCAGTCCGAAAAAGGTCAAATGCCTTTTGACGAGGGCAGTTTTTGCTCTGACTGACAAACCATCGGTTGCGTCAATGGATGACGGCTCGGCTTCTGCCAACGGTTCCGGGGGGGTTCTTGTGATTTCCGCTGATTTCGAGCTGGCGTGGGGGTGGAGATATTCGAAGACCTTTGAAGACCCTCTCAAGATGGCCATGCAGGCAAGGGGCAATATTCCCAGACTCTTGGAGATCTTCGACGAATACCGTATCCCTGTTACTTGGGCGACGGTAGGCCATCTTATGCTGCGGTCCTGCACCCGCCGTTCCCACGCGTGGATGCGCAGAATACCCTACTTTGAGAACGAAAGATGGTTGTATGACCACGGGGATTGGTTTGAGCATGACCCATGTGGTAGCTGGGAGAGATCCAGAGCGTGGTACGCGCCAGACATCGTCGAAGCGATAATAAAATCTCCGGTTGGGCACGAGATCGGATGTCACACATTCTCACATATGGATATGAGCGATGAGAATTGTCCGCGGGAAGTTGCTGAGGATGAGATCAAAGCCTGCGTCGACGTCGCGCGACAGTGGGGACTGATGCTCAGATCATTCGTTTTCGCTGGAGGAACCTACGGGAATTACGAAGTGCTCAGGAAATACGGGTTCACGAATTATCGCCGCAGGTTGACGCATGACCTGTCTTACCCTCGTTTGGATAATAATGAGCTGGTAGTATTGCCGAGTAGTGTGGAGTTGAATGACGATGGATGCACCTGGTCGCGGGAGTACTACATACGCCGTCTGACGAAGTTTCTCGACAGAGCTGCATATACACGATCAACGTGTCATTTCTGGTTTCACCCTTCGATGGTGCCCTGGTACGTATATGATGTACTGCCTCCTGTTATGAGACATGCGGCAGGTTTGCGTGACAAAGGTTTGCTCTGGATCGGTACGATGGGCGCTGCCACAAGAAGGTTCGTTGAACAATACGGAAAGGTTGATTGATGTCGGGTATTGTTGGTGCGATAAGCATGCGCAGTGCGAGAGCGCGTACTATCGAGAGCGAGTTCATGGTCATGCTCCATTCACTTGCTAAGGGTCGTGTCACCACGATCAAGGACGAAAAGCATTTGCTGGGCGTGGCCGGCAGCGATAATATCCGGAATGCGCAGTATTGTACCAATCGGGATAGGACTATTCACTGTATGATCGATGGAGATGTCTTTGTCGATAAAGATGACCAACAATCTATTGCAAGGAACTCGGGCATGCGCGGAGTTACACATCCACATTTCTTTGTCCCGTTCCTTTACGAGAGATCGGGCGTTGATTTTGTTAAAATGCTGAAAGGTTGGTTCAATATTGTGATATATGACAGTAGACATAAAGTCTACCATCTGCTCAACAGCCGGCTTGGTATGCGACCCCTTTACTATTATAGAGGCAGCGGTTATTTCATCTTTGCTTCGCGCTTGGGCCCGATGTTGAAACTTTCGCTAATAAAAAGGAGGATCAACAAGAAGTCGGTAGCCGATTATGCTCTTTTCAACTATCCACTCGGGGATGGCACATATATCGAGGGCGTTTCAGCACTTTCTCCGGCGACCGTGATGACCATCGGTGATTCGGGTTTCACCCAGCGCAACTACTGGTCTCCGCTATCTCTGTTTACAAAGGAACTCGTTTCCGCTGATGACAGCATTGCTCAGACTGAAAGGCTTCTTAAGAAGGCGGTCAATAAAATGCACGCAGGTATGTCTTCGGTTGGGGTATCGCTCACCGGGGGGTTTGACGGGCGGACAGTGCTATCGCTGATCGATAGGCCGAAGGAAGATCTTGTCCTCTACTCTTTTGGCGAACCGGGTTCAAAGGATATCAGTATTCCTCTGGCGATATCACGACAATTATCGTATGAATATGTGCCGGTATGTCTTGACGATGACTATGGAAACAACATTTTCACGGAGTACGCAAAGGAGTGCATCATTAGATCTGATTGCCGGAGTACCCTGGCAAGAGCACATTATCTCTATGCTCTCGATCTAATGAGCCAACGAGTGGGTGTGGTTCTGACCGGGAATTGTGGCAGTGAACTGATCAGGCCCGTTCACATGACTGGTGAGGTAATCAACCCTAACGCGAAGATCTTCTTCAAGCTGCTCGAGAACGGAAATATCTCTACTACTTTCGACCAATTTGTGATCCCTCGATATTTCAAAATAGAGGAAATCCTCCTGGTGAAGGATCGGGTTTGCGAGGCATTGGCGGGAAATGCTTTGAGCGGTGAACCATTAACCTTGAACCAGAAGTTCTATCATTTTTTGATCAAAGAGGTTTTCAGGAAGTACTTCGGTACAGAAATGGCAATGGAGGATGGATATGTCCATAACCGTTCGCCTTATCTCGACGATGATTTCATAGATTTTATCTTCCAGACCCCTCTCTGCGGTGCGAACTACAATTTCTTTGAAGACAACCCGCTTGTGAGGATCAATGGTCAGCTTCTCTACGCCCGGATCATCAACAATAACAATGCAAGCCTTGCAAGGTTCCGCACGAACCGGATGTATGCACCTCATGATCTACTGACCAATACCGGTAGGATAAAAGCAGGCTTTTCCTTCCTTTACCGTAAGCTGCTCAGGAATAATGGTGAAGGCTACGGTCTCGATCTGGGGGTAGAAAGGTTCGTGCAAGAGAATCTGAAAGGTCTTGACGACGTAGAGTTTTTGAATACGGAGGAAATACTTGGCGATTTCAGGGACGGTACATGGAAAAAACACAAGCTTGATTTCCATAAAGCGATTTCCTGGGCTTATTGGTACAAGAATACTATCAGACTATGATACGCGCACTTCATGTAGTTAGTTCATGGCCAACCGAACGGGAACCGTTCGTGAAGCCATTCATTGTCTCGCAGATCAACTCCTTAAGAGCGACCGGTGTTGAGGTTGATGTTTTTAATCTGAATGCTACAGGCAACACACTCAATTACCTCTGGGGTGTCTTCAAGATACTCAGGAGGGTGAGAAAACGCCGTTATGACCTGATTCATGCTCATTACA
>CP070802.1:2250300-2255355 GCA_020343595.1 Caldifarciminota bacterium
CCTGTATGGTCTTTTGTCTTTGTTTTAGAGTTAGTGAACTACGACCAAATCCAGAGACCATACTGGCAGCTATACCATACAACTACGACACGGTTCAAAGTAAAAAGCGATAATAACGATATTTACGGTGATGGCGTTAGTAACGAGACTAACGTTATTAGTTGTCTTCTTGACTTTCATCGCATTGACGCTATAATAGCGCATGCCGACTTATGAATTCAAGTGCAAGAAGTGCGGAAAGGAATTCGAAGAATTCACCAGTATATCGGGCAAGAGCAAGGTTAAATGCCCGAAATGCAAGAGTTCATCGCTTTGCCAGGTTTTCACTACGGTACAGGTCAAGGGAGCCAAAGGCGGCTCTGGCTGCAACACATGCAGCTCTTCGAGTTGCAGCACATGTGGCACGACTAAATGACCGTATTCGTGGTCCGTAAATCGTATTCGTCGTAATCTCCAAACCCACAATTTAAAATCTAAACCGGGATTGATTAAGGGGGGGGCAAGCACCCTAATTTTCTATCTTACTCTTCGAGCGAGCGCAGCGAGTCGAGAAGTAGGAGATTGCTTCGCCACAAAACGGCCCGCAATGACAGTTTACCCATAAACATACGACATCGAGAACCCAGTTCTTGGCGATACTAACGTTTTTTATCAAGAATCAAGTATCAAGTATCAATAATCAGTATTATAGCAACCGTGACGATAATCTTCTTTTGATAGCGGTAGGAATCTTCGCTTTTATCTCTATATGCTCGCACCTGTTGAACCTCGCGAAATCATTCACTGCGTTAGCAAGTGCATGCAGAAATGCTTTCTGATTATCGACATCTTTTTCGATATGCAGGTTTTGTATCAGTAATACCCCTCGTTCACGGTCGGCTTTTGGATCAACCCTGCCTACGAGTTTATTACGCCATAGGATAGGTAAACTGAAATACCCGTACTTTCTTTTTGGCTTTGGCACATAACACTCAAGGCTGTATTTGAAATCGAAAATAGCCTCCGTGCGGTCACGAAGGATGATAGAGTTATCAAAAGGGGAGAGGAGTCGCACGAGATCATCGATCTGCCTTTTGCTGTGCATTATCTGTATCATATCCCTGTTTAGAACATAATGAGGTTGCTTGAGTCCGGTAAGCTCGACCTCAGTAACATCACCTTTTTTGACCATGTTGTTTAAGGGCTCATTTAGTTTGCCACTGATGCCGATATAGCGGTTAATATCTCCTATTGTGGCAAAACCAAGTGCGTTTAGCGCCCTCCGTACAAAGAATTGCTTTCCTTCCTGTTCTGTAGGCATTGTAGTATCGATATTATCAGGTAGAACTTTTTCGGTCAGGTCATACACGCGCTGGAAATTACGCCGTTCTGTTATCATCAGATCACCTCTCCAGAAAAGAACTTCGAGCGCCGCTTTTGCCGGCTTCCAGTCCCACCAGGGTCCGCGTCTTCTGTCTTGATCATCAGCAAAGTCGCTCGGTGTAAGTGGGCCTTCTTTTTCTATACGTTTTTTGACTTGTTTGATCAATCTCGGATGCTTTTTGGTCCATTGATCAAACCATGAGCCAGGTTTTGGTTTTCTCTTAATCGCCGGAAGGTAATAACGGTAATCCTTCATCGGAACGAAAGAGGCAGCATGTGCCCAATACTCGAATATACTTCGATCTTTTGCCTGCAGGTCATGAAGAAATACATGCTTGTAACCAGGTTGTCTCGTGTAGAGTACGAGGTGATGCGAGCGTTCTACCACGTTTATCGTGTCGATCTGAACATAGCCTAAATGTTCGATTATGCGCAGCGTTCCGGTTTTACCTTTCGATAATCTGATGCCTGCCAGAAGTTGCTTTTTGAGAAAAAAATCGCGTGCCTTGCTTTTGGAAAGGGTTACTTTTCTGCGCTGCCGTGCCATTTAGAGAGTAGTTCTTTCTCTTTTTCAGGTTTGAGACCAACCTTCATCTCATACGCGGCTGGTCGCGTAGCATGCCATGACAGGGTATCGCTGACCGTCTCTTCAATTGGCCTGAAACGCAATCCTGACTTCATTGCCTTGGCGCAGTCTGCCGCAAATATGCCGCGCCAATCTCCGGGTGTCCACATTGGTATGTGCCCGACATCATTGCTTGTGATGAACTCCTCACTGACCCAGGTCAGAGATGCACTGCTTTTGGTTTGCGCTTTGCATACGTCAAGAAATCCCTGCATACTCAATGTTCTTGCCGGACCCGTTGTGTTGTAAGCACCGCTCCCACGCTCTTCTGACAAGTGCAGAATAAAATCCGCCAGGTCCCGCGCATCGATGAACTGAACCTGCATTTCCGGAGGAGAAGCGCACAATACTTCGCCTCCTTGCTGAATACGCACCGGCCAGTATGTAAAGCGGTCAGTTGGGTCATAGGGGCCAACGATCAAACCGCATCTCAGTATTATTGAACGGTCTGGAAATATTTCCTTCACTGCCTTCTCACATAGTACCTTTAAAGGTCCATAGGTTTCACCGGTCACTTGTTCAACCGTTTCATCTTCTATTTTGCCTAAAGGAGAATCTTCATCGATACCTGGCTTGGAGAAATCAGCATAAACGTTCAATGTTGAAATGAAGATGTACCTGTCTACTGCGTCCTTGAGCAGAGCGGCTGATTTACCTACGACACGGGGGAAGTAGCCGCATGTATCAACTACGATGTTCCATTTCCTGCCCTCCAGCAATGATAGATCATTGTCCCGGTCACCTGCTATCTTCTCAACATCGGGGAATAGATCCGGGTTGGATTTGCCGCGGTTGAAGAGTGTCAGGGTGTGTCCTTGCTTAAGTGCAGTTTCAACTAATGTTCGACCGACAAACCTCGTGCCGCCAATTACCAATATTCTCATTAGGTCAGTATATTTGTGTGCCTGTCCTTGTCAATTGGACGCTTTCTTGTTATTCTCTTGATTCCTGCCAGTTTTCTATACCTTCTCTGATCAGAAAAACGACAATGACAAAACCCACGATAGGATCGGCCTGCCAAAACCCAAACAAGTAATTAAAGCCCAAACCTATCAACAACGCTACTGATAGAAATGCGCATGCAAGTGTCTCTTTGGAATCGGCGATCAATGCCTTGCTGTTGATTTGCTTGCCGACGCGGTATTTTTGCACCATGAGTAGGGGCATGATAATTATCGAAACGATTGCCAGTATGATTCCAGGCAAACTTGGATCTGGTTTCTCACCGCTTATCAGTTTATTGACCGATTCAAACAATACATAAGCTGCCAGGATGAAAAAAGTAACTGCCACGAACATCTGTGCTCGTTTTTCGATCTTCTCTTCCTGCTCCGGGGTGATTTTGCCGTGCTGTCGCAGGCGCCAGACAAGTACCATCCCGGACAGGGATTCCACAATACTATCGAGCCCAAAACCTATCAAGGCAATGCTGTCGGCCATGGCGCCGAAAAGTATCGATACAAAGGCTTCAAGTAGATTATAGCCGACTGTGAAATATTCTAAGAAAAGCGCTTTTTTGAATAATCTATTCATTTATCTTATGAACCTCCATCTTATTATAGTGTAATATATAGAATATGCAAGGATTATATCTAGAATTACCGTGGTATTAGTTTTTTTACTTCAAATTATCGAAAAGAGAAGAAAGCCTCTGTAATTCCTTCTCGGCATCACATATCAAATTTCCCACGATCTCTTTGATCGGTCTTATCTCATTTATCAAACCGACACTCTGACCTGCCATCAAAGAACCAAGATCAACATCTCCATCTATCACCGCTCTACGGAGACTACCCACCCAGAACTTCTCAACTTCGTATTGTGCTTTATCTCTGGTGATCTCGCCTTTTTCCAGCTGTTGCAGTAGTTTGAACTGTAGTTTACCGAATTCATCCGTAGCACGGTTCTTGATCGCCCTGACTGCCACGACCGGCAAACGCGAATCATACTGAGGCGTTGCCATTGCTTGCCGTGCCCGTGCCCGGATGAACGCCTCCTTGAATCGAGGATGGGCATTGCATTCATTGCTGCACACGAAGAGCGAGCCGAACTGGCAGCCATACGCACCCATCAAGAGCAAATATGCGATAAGACGACCGTCAGCAAGGCCACCGGCAACAAATATCGGAAAATCACGGAATTCGAAGAGGACTTGCTGCAGCAAAATGATCAGAGAAACGTAACCAATATGGCCGCCGGCTTCGCTGCCCTCAAGTATTAGAGCATCAACGCCGTAGTCGATCTGCCTTGAAGCAATCGTCCGTTCCGACGCGAACGAGAGAGTCTTCTTACCATGTTTTTTCATTTCTTCAAGATCGGTCTTGCGGGGAAAACTACCGGCAAAGATGACGTATTGAACGTTCTTCTTGAGTATTAGATCAAAGTGCGCTCGATAGTTGGGTGCTATCGTTATCAGGTTCAGCGCAAAAGGCGTTTTCAACATCTTGGTACAAACGTCTATTTCCTCTTCCAACTCCTCCGGAGGCATATTACCGGCTGCGATCACAGGAAAAGCACCGCAGTCACTCACCGCCTTAGCAAGTTCGTGATCGCTGAGCCAGGTCATCCCACCAGAGATAATCGGATATTTGACTCCGAGAAAATCCCTTCCCTTTTGCCATATCTTATCAAGCAGCATATTACCGTTTTTTTCCATGACCTTTTAGTATCTCCATTGCCTCTTCAAATCTCTCTTTCTGTACCATCAGGCGGACCGGTTTGTTCATGGTAGGAAATATCCTACCCAATGCCTGCCCTTTGAAATAGTACTTTATTTCAGCGTTATTTAAAATGCTCTTGATGACCTCTATTTCGGTTGCGTCGGTTGTCTGCAGGACTTCGATGAATTCAATATCTTCTATCATGCTATATTCAATCATATTCCCGAAACACAGTTCGTCAAGTGATTGACTGAGCACAAAGGGTTCGTTATGCTCGTTAATTCCGTTAATATCGTTAGTTCTGTTATTATCGCTAATGTCGTTAATCCCGGCTGCTCTGCAGTAGGGCGTGTCTTCAGCTGAAAGCGTGTCCGCGTGTAATGTGTGCTTGACAATTATATAATTGTC
>CP070802.1:2255455-2260187 GCA_020343595.1 Caldifarciminota bacterium
ATAGACGATGGACATGCGCCTGTAGAAGAAAAAAATGAGCAGCAGCGGCAATAGAAAAAATACCATCGGTATGTCGAACAGGCCGACGAAGATCTTCCTCGCGGAGCTTGAAAGAATACCACCCCAGAGGATCGAAGAAAAATAGTAACACACCGGTTTGATATCACTATTTACAGAACCGACGGAACCAGCGATGCGTTCGTTCAGGTAATCTAATTTCTCCGCTGACAGGTCGTACCGAAAGTAGTATTCATTCACATAGGTGACTTGAAGTTCTCTCCTTTTGATCCTTGCGCTCAGTGTATCGACGATATCCTCCGCTGCCAACACACCGTTGCTCGCAATGAACGTCATCTTCGCCGCCGGCAGAACAACAATGTTACAGAATACTGTATTTAGTGTGTTGCGCACTGTTCTCAACAATTGACCATAAAGAGGGCCGATGATATTCGGGGGCGCAGTCACGCGCACCGATATGAGCCCTCCGGGCGTGATTATATTGCTTGCCTCCTCGAAAAATTCCTTTGTGTAGAATCGGTTTATCTGGGCATTCACCGGATCCGGCAGATTCACTATGACAACGTCGTATTCCAACCCGGAGTTTTTCACGAAGTGCCTTGCATCACCGAAGATGATCGTGAGCTTCTCACTACTACTCAAACTCTCACCAAGGTACTTCTGCCCCATGTCGAACAGCATTGGATCCAGTTCAACGTAGGTTATATTATCGATACTCGGATGCTTTAGTACTTCGGTAATACTGTGCCCGATCCCACCTCCCACCAGCAGAATATCCTCCGGGTCCGGGTGGAGCAAGAGGGCGTAGTGAACGGCCTCCTCGCTCGAATATTGATCAGGATATGAAAAATCATACAAGCCATTCGTATAGAAATTATGTTGGTCACCGGATCTCGTGACCGCGATCACGCCGTACCTTGACTCCTGCAGGCCAACGAGATCGACATCACCCATCTGTACCTTTCTGAAATATGTCTCGATTGAACCGACCCAAGGGAATACAACGACGAGCAGTAAAGGAGTCCAGAGCAATCTCATTATTTGGAGAAAGTACACCGCTGCCAACATTAGAATTATGCAGGATAAGAGTATGATGCCGAAAGGAGGAAGGATCACAACGAGCAGAAATGAGAAAAGAATACCGCCTACGAACGCACCAAGACCCTCGAGAAAATACACTCTTTCAGGTTGGAGGATCCGCGATGCAGCCGGGAATAGTGCACCCACAACCATACAAACCGGAGCAAGGGTAAGAACCGAGATCAGAACTATCCTACCCAGATCGATAACTTCACCCACCGGCAGGTTGAATATTCGCGGCGCAACTCTGATAAAGCAAAGAGAGAAGACCTGTAGAATAAAAAGAAAACCCAGCAGGATCGCATAAACCCTGGCCGGCTTGCTCTTTAGTCTGAGGCTTGAAAAAAGGATGCTGCCGATTCCGCCCCAGATCAACCAAAAACACAGAAGAATGCCTGACACCAGTTCATTGCCGCTGAACTGCACAAGAGCCTCGCGTATGATGAGCGTCTGCGCTACCACGGCGACAAACCCAGAGATAAACACGACCGTACTAGCACGCTGCATAGATAGAGTTTAAACATACAAGCTTTAAAATCAACCCGTAGCACGCCTCCATCTGAATACATGTCTGCCTGAAGCAAACTGCAAACACGCTAGCGCTGAAGATACCGTTCCGCTGAAGACACGCTTCGCTGCAGAATCATATGACAGAAATCAACTGCAGAAGGCATAGTTTTAGTGTTATGTATCAAGGATCAACTTCCACGTGTACTTGACTTGCCCATATTTATGACTAATATTAGACAAAAGGAGTATTCTATGTCCGGACATTCGAAATGGTCCAAGATCAAGAGGAAAAAAGGTAGCGCGGATGCAGCACGCGGCAGACTCTTCTCAAAACTCATTAAAGCGATAACGATCGCTGCAAGACACGGCGGTGGGGATCCTGACTCCAATGCGAGACTACGCACCGCGGTCGACGAGGCCAAATCGAACAACATGCCCTGGGACAACATAGAACGTGCCATCAAGAGGGGAACCGGAGAAATTGAAGGCCAGACACTGGAAGAAGTTACCTATGAAGCCTATGGACCGGGCGGCGTAGCGATCCTCATTGAGATCGTAACCGATAACCGCAACCGGGCAACATCCGAGATCCGCCACGTGCTCTCGCGTTTAAATGCCTCGCTTGGCACAAGTGGATCGGTTGCGTGGCAATTCACGGCTCAAGGTATTATCTCAGTAGATGCCAGGAAATTTGATGAAGATTCGATAATTGCCTATGCGCTCGAGGGCGGCGCGACTGACGTTAAGACCGAAGACGAAACCTATCAAATAATAACTACCCCTGATGCTTTTTCCAAAGTGAAAGAAATATTGCAAAATAATAATATCGAGGTCCTGACCGCTGAAGTCACAAAGGTCCCGCAGAATACGGTGACATTGACGGACAAGGAAGCAGAAAAGATGCTGAAACTTTACGAAGCACTCGATGCTCTTGATGACGTTCAACACGTCTATGCAAATTTCGATATCTCCGATGAAGTAATGGAAAAAATCTCCTCGGAAGCAGGTTGAAGCTTATTGGTATTGACCCGGGGATCACTGCTACCGGCTACAGCATCATAGACGAAAACAATTGCATAACGGGCGGCACGATACGGCCAAAGCAGAAAGATACCTACAAGAAGATAGTTGAAATATGCCAGTGCGTGCAAAGTCTGGTAAGTGAACACGATCCCGATTACGTAGCCCTCGAGAAAGTTTTCCATCACAAGAATGTACAAAGCCTCATCCGCTCCGCCGAATTAAGGGGAGCGATCATAATGACGATATTATCCTGTGGTAAGGACATCGTTGAATACACACCCGCACAGATAAAACTGACGACAACCGGCAACGGACGAGCATCAAAAACGCAGGTTAGATATTTCATAGAGAAAGCGATAATGACAGATCACAATCGGCTTTCGAGCCACGCCATTGACGCCGTTGCCATCGCGTATACGGCAACCCGCAAGATGGGCCGCGACCCAAGGCACAGCCTGCAGAGGTAATCCCTCCTATGATCGGCAGAATCAGAGGCAAAGTCGTCGAGAAGAATCCTCCCTATTTCACCGTTGACGTATCAGGCATTGGTTTCATCGTTCAAGGTCCTCTTTCCATTTTTGACAAGATAGTACAGAACGAAGAAATAAATATCTACACCAAATGCCTTTTTAAAGAAGAAGAAGCATTCATCTACGGATTTCTGACCAAAGATCAGCTCGAAATCTTCACCACGCTGACTTCGGTGCCCGGATTGGGTCCCAAAAGTGCCCTCAATCTTCTCTCGAAATTCACACCCGAGGAGATAACTCAGGCAATCGAAACCGAATCTCTGGAAATGTTATCATCTGTTCCTAAGATCGGTAAGAAACTGGCAAGTAAGATAATCCTTGAACTCAAGGGTAAGATCACCCTCACTTCAAAACCGACGCAATTTGACCAGGCAGTTAGTGCCCTCTGTTCCCTTGGTCTCACGCGCATGGAAGCGGTGCAGAGGCTGAAAGATCTGCCTAACGATATGAGTCTGGAAGAACTGGTCAAACGAGCGCTGAGGACATGATATGCCGAGAATGACCACTAATCAATTAATAGAAGGCGAAGAAGTATATGAGATAGCATTAAGGCCCAAACGTATCGATGAGTTCGTGGGGCAGAAATCCGTCATCGGCAACCTCAAAGTATTTATCCAAGCGGCGAAGAAACGCGGTGAACCAATCGAGCATGTACTGCTCTTCGGACCGCCCGGCTTAGGCAAAACAACCCTGGCACACATAATCGCCCGTGAAATGGAAGCCAACATATATCCGACCTCTGGACCGATACTCGAGCGTCCGTTCGACCTTGCCGGAATTCTGAGTAATCTCAATGATACCGATGTTCTCTTCATCGACGAAGTGCACCGTATCAACAAAGCAGTGGAAGAATACCTCTATCCGGCGCTGGAGAGCTTCTGTCTTGATGTAATGCAGGACAAGGGCATCGGCGCCCAGGTCTTGAGGTTGAAACTGAACCGCTTCACGCTCATCGGTGCCACCACCCGGTCGGGTTTACTTACCTCGCCTCTGCGTTCGCGATTCGGGATCACGTTCCGCCTCGATTATTATCCGGCCGAGGACCTGCGGCATATCGTGCTGCGCTCTGCAAAATTGCTCGCCGTCAAGATAAAGAACAATGCCGCATTGGAGATCGCAAGCCGTTCCAGAGGAACCCCGCGTATTGCTAACCGTCTTCTGCGCCGGGTAAGGGATTTTGCTCAGGTTGAAGGTAAGGAAGAGATCGACGTTCAGATCTGCGAATACGCGCTGGAAAAACTCGAAGTCGACAAGCGGGGGCTCGATGAAATGGACAAGAAGATAATTCGGACGATCATCGAAAAATTCCAGGGCGGACCGGTGGGTATTAACAGCCTCTCCGTAGCCGTGGGTGAAGATGCCCAGACGATCGAGGAGGTCTTCGAACCATTTTTAATAATGGAAGGTTTTGTGAAAAGAACCTCAAGAGGACGCGAGGCCACCCCACTCGCCTACGAGCATTTCAATGTAAAAAGAAACCAGGGGCCGCTTTTTAAATAACTCGTAATCGCAGCTCGTAATTCGTATTCGTATTACCACAACAGAATCACAAAATAGTCTGCAGAGTGTAA
>CP070802.1:2260287-2264937 GCA_020343595.1 Caldifarciminota bacterium
GCAGAAAAACAGCAAATGCAATGATCGCCAGGAAAACAGCGTTCATGAGACCTCCCCCACGATTATAGACGGCATACGGAGGGTGTCAACAAATGGCAGGCGCGCGATCAACACATGGGGAATTGAATCCAGAATGTATATTGAGTTCAGCCGGGACGGTTGTGGTATTCATGCAACGGGCGGGTCACGAGACTGTGCCGCTGCGCGAATTTGATCGCCTCCACTTCGGCCTCGGCCGAGGTGATCGCAGTAATGAATGGAATACCCAGTTCCACAGCCAATCGCCTCATCATATAGCCATCACGTTTTGCACTATGGGTCATGCTGGGTGTATTGATGATCAGATCGATACTGCGCTGGCGCATGAGATCGAGCGCATTGGGTGGTTTATGCTCGCTGATGCGGTATACAGTCTGGACCTCGATCCCCTCATGCCGCAGATAGTCAGCCGTGCCGCGTGTTGCCACCAATTTCCATCCGGAATCAATGAGAGATCTCACGAGATCTAAGATCTTCGGTTTGTCCTCATCGCGTACAGTTATATACACCGTGCCCTCTCGACTGAACTTCTCATCGCTCATTATTGCTTTGTAGTATGCAGCACCAAAGGTCCGGTCGATCGCCATTATCTCCCCGGTCGATTTCATCTCCGGACCAAGGATCGGATCGACACCGGTAAGTTTCTGGAACGGAAACACCGGGCCCTTCACTGAAACATAGCGACGTCTCGCCGGTTTCGGAAGATGACCTTCATTTTTCAGATCTCTGATAGTATTGCCGATGAGAATAAGGGTAGCCAGTTTTGCCAACGGGATCCCGATTGTCTTCGAAACATATGGAATAGTTCTTGAAGCGCGCGGGTTTGCCTCGAGTACATATGTTTCGCCATTCTGCACGGCGAACTGTATGTTTATACAACCCCTGGTGTTGAGTGAACGGGCGATCTCAATTGTTATGGACTCGATCCTTCGGATCCTGTCATCTGTCAGCGTTCGTGGCGGTATTACACAATATGAATCACCCGAGTGAACGCCGGCTTGCTCGATATGTTCCATCACACCGCCGATAAAGACTTCGCTGCCGTCACATATTGCGTCAACGTCGACTTCGGTGGCATTGGCTATATACTTGTCGACGAGAACCGGATGCTTTCGTGATACACGCACTGCGGCCTCCATATATTGTTCCAGCCCGTGCTCTTCGTAGACTATTTCCATCGCCCGACCGCCCAACACGTAACTAGGTCGGACAATGACCGGGTAACCGATCGACGAGGCTACCGCCTTCACGTCGCCGAATGTGTAACCGGTGCCGAACGGCGGCTGCCGGATTCCCAGGCTCTTCAGCAGAGCAGAAAACTGCTCGCGGTCTTCCGCACGGTGAATATCCTCTGGCTGAGTCCCCAGTATCTCAATGGCCAGGTCACCGCTGTTAATGAGATGGGCCAGCGGCATCGCCAGATTGATTGAGGTTTGACCGCCGAACTGAAGGATCGCTCCGTGTGGATTTTCCTTTTCGATGACATTGAGCACATCCTCAAGTGTCAGCGGTTCAAAATAGAGGCGGCTCGATACATCAAAATCAGTCGATACGGTCTCCGGATTGTTGTTCATCATGATTGCTTCGTAGCCCGCATCCTTTATTGCGAGCGCAGCATGCACACAGCAGTAATCGAATTCAATTCCCTGACCAATGCGGATCGGTCCAGATCCGATGATCAAAATGCGCTTCTTGCTCCTGGCTCGAGACCTAAAACTGTTACTGCCCAAATAGGTGGAATAATAGTAAGGGGTGACCGCTTCAAATTCTCCGGCGCAGGTATCGACCATATTGAATTGAGGCAAAATGCCATGCGAAACGCGGGCCGACCTGATTTCCTCTGCCTGCCTGCCGACGATACGTGCGATATCTTCATCCGCATAGCCGGCTCGTTTCGCATCGGATAACAGAGATGGATTCAGATCTTCTCTGCTCAATCTTACCTCGATCTTGACGATATTTGCGACCTTGGTGATGAAGAAAGGATCAACACCGCTGAGTTGTGCTATCTTTCGAATCGGGTAACCCCGACGTAATGATTCAGCAATGCAGAAGGGCAGACGGTCTGTCGGTTCCTGGAGCTGCCTGATCAATTCGTACTCCTTGACCGGTTCTGGTTCGAAACCCATCTGGCTTATCTCCAGAGATCTTACTGCTTTGAGCATGCATTCCTCGATCGTGCTGCCGATCGCCATTGCCTCACCGGTTGACTTCATCTGCGTAGTGATGCGGCGGTCCACGGTTGGGAACTTGTCAAAGGGCCACCGTGGTATCTTGGCCACCACGTAGTCAAGCGCAGGCTCGAACGCGGCCGTTGTTTTGCCAGTCACGGCATTTGGAATTTCGTCCAGGTTCATACCGACCGCGATCTTGGCACTCACGCGTGCAATCGGATAACCCGTTGCTTTGGACGCCAGCGCCGAAGAGCGAGAGACACGGGGATTGACCTCGATCACACGATACGCCCACCGTTTCGGATCGACCGCGAATTGAATATTGCATCCGCCGCAGATCCTCAAAGCCCGTATGATCTTCAGACTGACACTTCTAAGGACCTGGTTCTCCTTGTCGGTAAGGGTCTGGGCCGGAGCAAATACAATACTCTCGCCGGTATGCACGCCCATCGGGTTCAAATTTTCCATGCTGCAGATTGTAATACAGTTGTCATCACCATCGCGCATGACCTCATATTCGAATTCCTTCCAGCCAAGCACACTCTCTTCGATCAGTACTTGGCCGATCTGCGACTGCCGGATCCCGGCTGAGGCTATTTCCTGTAGCTCTTGCCAGCTGCCGGCGACACCGCCTCCTGTACCGCCCAGGGTGTAGGCTGGTCGGACGAGTACCGGATAAGCCATCGTAGCCACAGCCTCACGTATCTGATCAATGGTATGGCATGCTACGCTTCGCGGAATAGGTTCGTGGAGCCTGGACATCAAGCGGCGAAAACTATCGCGATTCTCTGCCGCCTCAATAGTTTCCCGGCCCGAACCGAGAAGTTCGACGCCATATTTGTCCAGTATCCCATTCTGAGCAAGGCGGAACGAAAGATTCAATGCTGTCTGCCCGCCAAACCCGGGCAATAGACCATCAGGCTTTTCTATCTCGATGATCTTGGTAACGGTTTCAACAGTCAGGGGTTCGATGTACACGATGTCAGCGATCTGCGGATCGGTCTGTATGGTTGCCGGATTCGAATTCACGACCACCGTCCTGTAACCTTCTTCCCTGAGTGACCTGCTTGCCTGGGAACCGGAAAAATCGAACTCAGCTGCCTGGCCGATTATGATCGGCCCCGACCCGATGATCATCAATTTCTTCAGATCTCTGCGCTTAGGCATCGAGGAATTCCCTGAACAAGAACCGTGTGTCGTACGGACCCGGCCCGGCTTCGGGATGGAACTGCACCGAAGATATGGGCAACTTTTTGTGCCTAATTCCTTCAACGGTCTGGTCATTCACATTGACCCAGGAAATCTCAACGCCAGGCACGCTCTTGTCGGTAATTGCGTAACCGTGATTTTGCGAAGTTATGTATATTCTGCCTTTCCTGAGATCTTTAACTCCGTGGTTCGAGCCACGATGACCGAATTTCATCTTGTAGGTCTTGAAGCCCAGCGCGATACTCAAGATTTGATGTCCCAGGCATATCCCAAAAATAGGATACTTTTCGATCAACCTCTGGGCCGTGACGACCGTAGTCGAGAGTATCTGTGGATGTTCGGGATTCCCGGGACCGTTGGAAATGACGATACCATCCGGCCGGATTTCATCTATCGATTCATAGTCTGTATCAAATGGCACCTGAAAAACCGTGGCGTGACGCTTCAGGTTATCGAGGATACTCTTCTTCACGCCGCAGTCAACCAGCACGATCCTCCGGCTGTTGCGATGTTTGTGCACGATAATGTTCCTACACGACACTCCAGCGACGAGATTACCAAAATCAGGATACGGTGAACATTTGATCCGGTCAATGATCGCGGCCATATCGATTTTTCCGGTCATGGGAATGAACGAACCTTTCATCGTACCGCGATCCCTGATCTTTAAAGTAAGTGCTCTCGTATCGACTCCGTAAAGACACGGTAAATGTTTTCCTTCCAGGTATTTTGCGAAACGAGTACCCCGCGTGCTAAAAAAATAGGGCTCCTTGACAACGAGCCCTCTGATCTGAGTCCGGTCCGACTCAGGGTGTTTCTTGTGAAACCCATAATTACCGATGAGCGGGTAGGTCATGATCAGTATCTGACCGGCGTACGACGGATCGGTGAACGCCTCCTCGTAACCGCTCATCGACGTATTGAAAACAACCTCGCCAAAAACTTCGCCGCCAACGAAAAGACCCCTGCCTTCAAAGATCGAGCCATCCTCAAGGGCAAGGATCGTATCGTTCATTCTAAAATTGAATTATACACACAACTGCCCACTTGTCAATAGTTTCGTATTCGTGATTCGTAGATCGTATTCGTAGCCAACCAACATGTGTTCAATGACGAATACGAAACACGAACACGCCATACGTTCTTATGGCGATAGTGCAATTGACAATTCGGTGTAGATCGTAATCGCAGCCAACCAACATGTGTTCAATGACGAATACGAAACACG
>CP070802.1:2265037-2269607 GCA_020343595.1 Caldifarciminota bacterium
CGCCACCGCGCGGTGGCGGTATTTACACTGAATGGTCGTCGGCGGTAATAGTCAATAATGTGATAAGTGGCAATATCTCTCATGAAGGAGGCGGTGTTGCCTGCTTCTGTGACGCCGCCAATATTGCACCGCTGGTCATGCACAACACGATCATCGACAACATGGCGCATGCGGGCGGCGGTGTCTATATCGATTGTCCGTTCACCATGACCGTCGTCAGGGATAATATGATTTCCAACAACACCGCGAATTTTGGAGGAGGCCTCGGCTGTTACTATGTGATAAACCCCCTGCTGAGGATTGTTGATAATACGATAACGGAGAATTCGGCAGATTCGGCAGGCGGTGGTATCTGGTGCTATGTGGCGTCAAGACCGATCATCGACAGCAATACCGTGTCCGGCAACACCGGCGATGGAATATACATCGGCTTCAACTCTTCGCCGCTGGTTACCGGTAACAACATTATTGATAACATTGGTTTTGCCCTGCAGAACGACGACTCGGATGAACTCGTTATGGCCGAGAATAACTGGTGGGGGGATGCTACGGGACCTTATCATCCGACCACCAACCCGGCAGGGCTGGGCGACACGGTGAGCGATTATGTGGACTATGATCCGTGGATGACCTCACCTGGTATAGACGAGCATGTATTGCAGCCCAACCCTTTGTTAATGCTTTATGCAGCACCTAATCCATTCAGCGATGTGGTAAACATCAGATGCATGATTGGACGCGGCACACTAAGGATCTATGATGTGGGTGGCAGGTTAGTGAAAGAACTTATGCAGATATCTGACATCAGCTATCAGTCATCCGTGATGTGGCAGGGCACTGACAGCTCTGGTAACCGCCTCCCCGGTGGTGTCTATTTCGTTGAATTTGCAGCAGGCGATTATTCTGAGACGGTAAAACTGGTTCTGCTGAGGTAAACAACCTCAGAAGCAAAGAGACAGCTAACGCATCATGATGAGCTTGCCAAAGTGGCTGCCGGTTTTATCCTTTAGACAAGAGAAGTATATTCCTCCAGGCAGGTTTCGTCCCGCATCATCGGTACCGTCCCATCGTACTGAAAGTCGGTGCCCGTTGATCGATACGTGCACCGAGAGATCCCTGACCAGTTTTCCTGATATGTCGTAGATCTTCAGAGTAACATCTCTGTCATCTCCTATCACGTACCTGATATTAGCCGCGTTGGTAAAAGGATTCGGCCATGCCCAAAACCTCGCAGCATCGAGTTCTGAGATTCTTGCTTCTTCAGTGGCCATCGCCGGTACGAGTAATACATCAAGTTGCGTGAGCGAATCCGAAGTCACCGGTATATCCGAGATCGTTTTTGTTACATAACCTGGTTTGTAGAATCGCATAGAATAGTTGCCGTCAGTCAGTAAGCGGTAGAAACGCCCGAACAGACTGTCACTCGTGCGTGGTGTGATGGTATCACCGGAAAGTCCGACGACTTCTACGGTTGCTTCGAGCGGCTGCAGGGTGAGCGAATCACGCACATGCCCGGCGATGCCAGAGTAGAATGTCCGGTTGAAGAGATATCTCATACCGGCAAAATTCTTCTCGCACTCGATCGGTATGGTGTCCGGGTGCGGGATGAAGCTCAATGCCGTCTCAATAAGAAAATCATACGTACCGGTGCGCCCGTAAAACCATACCGCACTCATGTTGTAGCCGTCAAGGAATGCGGGGGTGTATCCGTTCATGTGAAAGCACATGTTTTGAGCAATATCAAGCAGCGTGTTGACGTCCGGAGTGTATTGTCCCTGATACCGGCCCGGATAGAACACATCATATCCGTAACTATGATAGGTTATGCCGACGAGGTATTTTCTTTCCAAAGCAAGGTCCACCAATGCCTGGACCTCGCTTTCGGAGTGCGGTGATGGTCCACGATAGACCCAGCTTGTTGGGTCAGCGCTTCCTCCGACTTCCCAACGCCAGTCGTAATTGCGATTAAGATCAACACCGTCTGAATCCGGATTCACCGGTCCGCCGTTATTTCCATTATCCCGAAGATTCTTACGCCACCATGGATAGGTTAAGGAATTATCCAGTATGTACTGCCATCCTTCCGGGTTAACGATCGGAATGAATTGTAACTCCATCGAATCGACCCATCTCTGGGCGTCGATGCTGTCGGGATAATTGTCGAGTATCCATTTGATCGCATGAATGCAGATCTCATTGCCGATCGGTTCGCGGGCGTGGTGCATGGCGTCGATCAGTGCGGCCGGTTCGTCTTCACGCACACCGACGTTGTTAGAGATGGTGAACAGGGGGATCGGCATGCCGATGCGCTGCGAGTAGCCACAGGTATCGAGTTCGGTGATGGCTGGATACAGCTGATGGAGCGAGTCAAGCACCGCCCATGTTTCTTCAACGGTGTGGTACTCGGTAGGGATAAAAACATCCTGTGCATGCTGTATGATCGAAGTGGTGAATCCCCTGCGCTGTATTTCCAGCAGTTCGTCAGAGGACACCACTACATCGATGTGGTCTGTCACAGCCAGAGATGCGCGGTCCAGGTTCATGTCATCAAGAAGAATCACATCTTCCGGAGATTGTAATTGGATTCTCACCAGCATCATCGATTCGCCGGCGTTCAGCGCACTGATGCATAGAAAGGCTGCGATGATAATTATCTTTGTTTTCATTGTTCCTCCCTCAATAGTATTCTCATTTATTATGGTTCACCTATGATATCATAGGCTTTGATTTGATAATTTCGAATTATAGCGATCAATGATAGGAGGTCAATATGATAATGGGGTCAAATCTTCACATGTGACAACGGGCAAATAGTTGACGTGCTAGCTGCGTACAATGCTTTTAATACGATAGAAGATGTTGAGCGGAGATACTGGCAACGAAGGAAAAGATTTTGTCACATGTGAAGATATGACCCCATCTGGTGTGTCTTGACATTCAGTGAGTTTGTGTTATAATCAACTCGCACGAGGATGATACCGATTCAAAAAGCCTGGTATATCCTTCAAACATTGACAAGGAGGAACAGTGAAGAGATTCTTAGCAGCATGTCTCATGTGCGCGATGGTTTGGATCGCGTGCGAGGGAGAGGATGAGGCTGAAGCACCGCAGGTTGAGATCACCTTTCCGGTTGATGGTTCCGTAGTAAGCGGAACTGTAGAAATCACTGCTGATGCTACTGATGACAGCGTCGTTGTGAGTGTCGAATTCTATATAGATGACTCTCTGGTTTCCACAGATACGGCAGCACCGTATGCTCATACATGGTCGACGGCTGGGCTTGTTGACAGTTCCACACACACGATCTATGCAACGGCTTACGATGATGAGGATAATGAAGGAGTCTCACCGACGATCAGTGTGATGGTTTACAACGGGTTCTACGAAGCTGACAACTTCAACTCCTATACATCTTCTTCTCCTCTGGATACGGTTTTTGCACTACTCGATGGCAATGGTAATTGGTCGGCGACTGACTGGAACGTCATGCGCGAAGAAATCGCGTTTGACAGTAACTATATCATGGTCAGAGAATTCCCGGTCAGTTCTCATAACGAAGCAACGTACCATCTGACTGCGCAGGCGAACATCGTCAGTCTAAGCGTCGGATTTGCGTACATCGAAGAGGCAAATGCGGAGATATATGTCTTGATCTCACCTGACGATACAACGTGGGTCGATGTAACCGACCAGTTCAATATCTCAACGAATGCGACACCGACAAATACGTCGGCTGATCTGACAACATTCGTTGCTGGTTACGGGCCTGACGCGTATATCAGATTTGAGGCCGAAGCATCCGGCGGTACGAACTGGTACTGCGCCGTCGACGATTTCTGGGTGTCCGGCACGGTCGAATAGTCACAATTGTTCGTTAATTCACGAGGGGAGTGACTTTGTCACTCCCTTTTCTTTTGCCTTATCTAGCGTAAAAAAAGTAAACCTGGGCTTCCGCGCTTTTGCGAAGAAGTGACGCGGGATTCTTTTCGGCAACTTGACCTGCTGTACCACTTCTTGTATAATTATGTGAAGGCGGGGTGATAAGAATGGCTGTTATGCATAAAAACTCTACCGTAGAGATTCGATCTATCTTGATGATATTTCTTGCGCTGCTCTCCTGCAAGTTGATCTTCGCCACAGAAACGATGGAATGCTACTGGCATTGTGCTTATTTCGATGTGAAATTTGTCGGCAATTATGGTGGCGATGATAGAGGCGAGAAGTATACGCAAGATGTTATCAGGCGGGCAAACGTAGTCATTCAGCTCGATAATCTGCTCAGGATACAGATGCGTGAAGGCAAGTTGGAACGTTTCACAAGATGGATATTGGTTGATGATTATATGAAATGTTATGATTATCGAAATGGCAGAAAAACTCCAAAACAAATTCGCATTGAGGAAAAAAACGTATTTTTTTGTCTCACTGATTCAAATTCAATAAATGATGCTCTGGGGAAACTGTGGAATATTTCCGACCTTGCTATCAGCCCGAGCAAGCAATCAGGTCTGTGGCTATTCTCACTGCATGTAGGTTTTTCAACGACCAGCAGAGGAGCGCGCCCGTTCCA
>CP070802.1:2269707-2274170 GCA_020343595.1 Caldifarciminota bacterium
AAATCCTAAATCCGAAGCACGAAATACTAGACAATATCGAATACCGAATGACCAAAATTCAAAACACGGTTTCGGTCATTGGAATTTTGAGATTCGTGCTTGTCCCGCTACGCGAGGATTCTCGTAAATGCGATCAAATCAGAGATTTGAGCATTTGCGGAATTTAGGATTTCGATATTCGAGTTTCGGATTTTGCCGTACACTAGCGGGCTTCGTAACCGTGGGACGCTCAACGGGGTTTTTTCTGTTGACAATTTAATCTGACGATGTAGAATAATAGATTGAATAGACTTAAGACGTATGTTTCGGATATGCAGGACAGGGCTAATTGTAATGAAAAACTGCTATTTTTCGGAAAAAGAAGCCGGGCCAAGGGGCTGGGTTATTGGTGCTTTCCACCATCCCAACCCTCGCCCAAGAACTATTCGATATGAGGAGGTTTGATGAAAGGGTTTATTATCCTAATGGCTGCATTGGTCTGCATGTCCAGCGCGGCCGAAATAATTACGTTTGAAGACAACTGGGGACAGTATCCCCTTTTCAACGTTGTCTCAGAGAATACATCTGGTATGGAAATAATATTCAGCGCGCATGAAATGGTGATCGAAGATATCGAGGTCGACGGCGCGGTGATGAAGAACTATGGCGTTCCCGGTATTTTCCTGTTCAATAATGAAGGAGCTCCGAATCTCTCGGGGACGGCGCGCTATATAGCTATTCCGCAGGGTGCGAGGGCACAGCTGACCATCATCGACTCTCGTACCGAGGTATATCACAATGTCGATATTGTACCGGCACCGAACATCCCGGCGGAAAATGATGATTCGCCTCTTCGCTATGAAAAGAACATGGAAATCTACAACCGCAACGCCCTATATCCTGAATCACCGGTGATCCTCTCACAACCGGAAAAGATCAGAGGCGTAGATGTAGTATCGCTTGGGGTTACACCTTTTCAGTACAATCCAGTAACGAAAGATTTGATCGTCTACAAAGATATCAGGGTAAGAGTTGATTTCATCGGTGGCAACGGACATTTTGGCGATGACCGCCTGCGTAGCAGGTTCTGGGAACCTCTACTCCAGGGGCATTTGATCAATTACACTTCCCTTCCCAAGATCGATTTCTATGCGCCAGAGCGGATCGATGCTCGCGACGGCTGGGAATATATAATAATCGTACCGGATGATCCGGTCTTTGAGGCATGGGCAGATACGATCAAGTTGTTCCGCAATCAGCAAGGTATTTCATGCGAGGTCTTCACTCTCACTGAAGTAGGTGGCAGCTCTACGTCCGCGATCGAAAGTTTCTTGAACACGGCGTACGCCACCTGGAACCCGGCACCTGCCGCCTTCCTCCTGCTTTCGGATTATCCCAATTCAGGCGAGACCTACGGTATTCCAGCACCAATGTATACAGGTTACCCGGGGTCTTGCGCTTCGGACAACATATATGCTGATGTCGATGGCAATCATCTGCCGGATATGCATCATGCCAGGATCACTGCCCAAAACGAAACGCATCTCAGTATTATGATCAACAAATTTCTGAGTTATGAACGTAATCCGTACACTGCTGCTAATTTCTATGATGAACCACTCATGGCTTGCGGATGGCAAACCGAACGTTGGTTCCAACTATTCAGCGAGGTTGTGCGCGGGTTCTTGGTCAATGGACTCGGCAAAAGCCCGGTGCGTGAGTATGAAATATATTCGGGCACACCTGTTGTAGGTGGTCCTTGGTCGACCGCCGCTAATACCGGAACAGTAGTCAGCTATTTCTATAACCTTGGCTGGCTACCGTCAACCTACAATCCCTATGATGCCAACTGGTGGAGTGGCGGCTCGGCAGTCGGCATAAACGCAGCGATCAATTCAGGCGCATTTCTGCTGCAACATCGCGACCACGGCAATGAGTACGGATGGGGTGAACCAGACTACAGCGTAGCCAATCTCAGCGGCTTGACCAATGACATGTATGTATTCGTCAATTCAAGCAACTGCTGTACTGGCAATTATACAATACCGAACCCTTGCTTTGCCGAAGCATTCCACCGAATGGAACACGGAGCGCTCGGGCTCAACGCGGCCACTGAGGTAAGTTACTCTTTCGTCAACGACACTTACGTATGGGGTTCTTATGATGCAATGTGGCCTCAATTCATGCCAGCGTATCCGGTGATGGGCCCACAATTGCCGATCGGTCACCCTAACCTTCTGCCCTGCATGGCAATGACTTCGGGCAAGTACTTCTTGCAGCAATCCAGTTGGGTAGGCTCATCGGTAAAAACGATCACATACCATCTCTTCCACCATAACGGTGATGCCTTCAGCATCTTGTATTCTGAAATTCCTGTATCGCTGACGGTCAGCCATGCGCCAAGAATAATTACATCTGCCACGAGTTTCCAGGTGACGGCTAATGACAGTGCGATAATCGCACTGACCGTCGACGGCGATATCATAGGCGTTGCCGAAGGAACCGGTGCACCCGTCAATATCTCCATTGCGTCTCAGCCTGCGGGTGCTGTTGTTAAAGTCACCGTGACAAAATTCAACCACTATCGCTATGAAGCCGATGTTCCGGTAGTACCGGCGAATTACGGATTTCCCGCAATCGCTTCAACGGTAATAACTGGCACGGGCACTAACGGCCAGATTAACCCGGGCGAGACGATCGACTACGGCGTCTATGTTAAGAACATGGGTACGCAGACCCTTCAATCAGTGTACGGTCTGTTTAACAGTACTGACCCATACATTAACATAACGACCGATTCAAGTTGGTTCGGCACGCTTGCAGAATTCGATTCTGCACGCTCGACTCCTGATTACTCGTTCACGATCGCGAACAACTGTGCTAATGGTTACACGATCGATTGCGCCCTCGAAATACACGACGCAAACGACAGCACATGGACATATAATCCCTCCTTCACGGTCTATGCGCCAATGCTCACTTATCAATCCGTGAGTGTAGTAGGTGGCGCGTGGAACAACGGCATTCTCGACCCGAGCGAAACTGCAGATCTTGTGGTAACAGTCCTGAATGAAGGTGGTGCAGATGCAGAGAACGTAACGGCCACACTGAGCAGCAGTTCACCCGGCATAAGTATTACCGACAACAGCGGTAGTTTTGGCACAATTGGCATTGGCAACACGGGCTCTAACAGTTCAGACCCGTTCACTGTATATGCCGCCTCCGGCATCCCGTTCGGTACGTTGGTGAACTTTTCGGTTGCAATTCAGGCTGGTGTCTGCGTCGACACCTTTGACTTTTCATTACGTGTCGGACGCTCAGTACCAACCGACACAAATTACTACTATGCTTTCTATTCATACGGCCCGCATGCTCAATCGCCGACCTACAGCTGGTTTGCGATCGACTCGACCCAGACAGCGAATTCTGGTGTCTCACTCGATCTGAACCGTAATCAGACCGTTGTCGTAGATCTTCCATTCACGTTCCAATTTTACGGAGTCGATTACGACCGGATATCGATCTGTTCAAATGGATGGATCGCAATGGATTCAACAAACTCCTATGATTTCTCTAATACCAGCATACCGAATATCGACGGTCCGCCATCAATGATCGCTGGCATATGGGATTATCTGGAACCAGGAACGGCAGGCCAGCCGGGCGACATATATTACTTTTACGATGCACCAAATCATAGATTCATAGTTGAGTTCTTCATGATCGAACACTATCCAACACTCGGCTATCACGAAACGTTCGAGATCATTCTGTATGACCCAGCTTATAATCCAACACCGACCGGAGACGGCGAAATACTGGTACAGTACCTGACCGCACTGCAGTTGCCTGCAAGTGTTACAGTTGGTATTGAAAATGAACCACAGACAGTTGGTATCCAGTACAATTATAATAATAACTACGACAGTCTGGCCATGGAGATCACTGACGAGTTCGCGATACTATACACGACAATAGCGCCAACACCTGGAGTCGAAGAATACGGTAAGTCAGGAATTCTACCTACACAAACTCAGATGATGACACTTCACCCGAATCCGTTCACCAGAAGTATGTCGATTTCTTATCAGGTATCTTCAAGCGGCAGCGTGGATCTGCATGTATACGATGCTGCCGGTCGTATGGTTTCAACACTCGCCGAAGGATCACGAGACCCGGGTTACTACACGGTTCAATGGCATGGTCTTGACGATCAGGGTCGTAAGGTCCCGGCTGGTGTCTATTTTATAAAATTCTCTGCCGACAATTATCAGAACGTGCAGAAGACAGTTCTTTTGAAATAGAAACTAATGGTCTAAAGGTTGGGGTTGGGAAGCTGGAAACGGATGACAGATAACCGATATCTGATATCAGGATCTACCATCCAAACCTCAACCCAACAACCTATGAAGTATGTTAAAGAACATAATCTAAAGGTTAGGGTTAGGAAGCTGGAAACTGATGACAGATAACCGATATCTGAT
>CP070802.1:2274270-2278673 GCA_020343595.1 Caldifarciminota bacterium
AAATGCGGTGAGGAAATTGGATGTTTGCACAGAGAAGAAACAAGAAGAAGGTATGTTGAAGGTCATAAGCAGAGGATAGATACGATGCACAGAAAAACATTGAGACTTGCCTTTATTCTATTCCTAATGGTGCTGTTTGTTTCCTATTGCGAGAAAGAAAATAGTGCAATAAAGCAACGAAGCTACTTGATGTATCGTGATCTCGCATTAGTCCTAATGTTCGATAGCAATGATAGTCTGGACGGATTCGCTATGGTGGCTTGCCCCGATAGCATAAAATCCGAGATGGCAGAATCTGATAATAAGAATGCACTGATACCATGTCTTGGTGCATTTGGCATTAGATTCAATGATCACTCAACTCGCGTTGTTGAATTACTCGGCGAACCAACATCAGAAAAGGAACCTGAGTTCCAGGGACAACCAAAGGACTTGAAACTAGAAATGATGATTTGGCAGAATGCGGATACTAGCTTGATTGTAAACTTCGCGAATGATTCTGTCACGAAAATAGATGCTTACCTCAAACCGTTTCATATACCCTACAGTTTAGAGTGGCGAGCCCACAAAGACAGCGTTACGAAAATTCTTGGTGAACCTCAACTTCAAGGGCAATTCACGACAAAACTACCAGTTGATTTATGAAAGCACCGACTGTTCGGCACAAAAATGGCACAAGCGTTCACCGAAAGAACCCGACGTCCAGCAAAGTGAAGTCAGATAATGCTTTGTCGAGGTCCGCATGAAAGTGCTTATGTCTCACATACCGAAGGTCACCGGTTCAAATCCAGTACCGCCCATGCAGAAGTAAACAACCCAACCTGCTATAGTCTGTTTACTTTTCTAAAACGCTGAAATCTTCATTGCACGTGCCGCTGGTTCAAATATCCAAAATGCACAAGTGCTCTCCATTGTAATGTAATCGGTGCAAGGATTAGGAATATAGGAAGCGAGATTGATAAAAGTGTATGCCTGTTCCCAAGGAGGGGCTATTCCATCCTACTGATCACATCAGTGACTTCTTGAACAGGTAACACGACCGGCAGGATGTCAAAGCCACCGCTGCGCATCATCATCTCAAACGGAGATGCCCGAGCCGCCACGTCCACTTTGAGAAGAACAAAACCGACGAGCGTACCGCCAATATCAAATACCGGCGCGCCGAGGTCACTCATGTCGGGTGAGATATTCAACACATACGAGATCCTTGGTTTTGTAATAATACCGACCACCCATACCGGCACTGCGAGCGGTGTGTAGTTTGCTGAACTTCCGAGTTTTGACAAAAGAACCATCTGGTCGAGCATTCCCGGCGCCGCACCTCCTTTCATAGGTATGTACGCCAGCGGCTTTTCGAGATTCTCAATGGGACGCAGTAATGCAAGATCGAGGTCGGTATCGCGCAGAACGATCTTGGCTGGAACTTCCTTTTCGTCAGGCAAGATGATCGTAATGTCTTTAACCTGGAAGTCGACGCTGCTCGGAAACAGGCCAAGTACCGAAGGATCTATGCTCGCCAGGGACATTACCATAAGGCCGGACGGGTCGATCACTGTTGCCAGCCGTTCAACCGTCATCTCAGACTTGCGAACTTCAAGCACGATGCGCACGCTTACCAGAGCATCCTGCAGTTTCTCCGAAATTTCCTTCGCACTTTCGGCGACAGGGTCTGCCCACGATGGGATTGTAATAATGCAACAAATTAGAAAAACGATAATCATATTACGTCCAAACATTTTTCCTCCCTCTTAGTAATCCGAAGCCCAGGAAGGCACCAATTCTATGAACATGTTGTGTATACCTCTTAGCACATGGAAAACAACATGCTTCCTTTTTTCTTTAGCGATCTGCCCCATGATCTCCGAAAAAGCATCGATGTCATCAATTTCCTTCCCATCAACCGCCCGGATCAGATCACCCGCTTCAAGATTTGCCAGTGCTGCCCAACTTCCTTCGCTCACGTTTTCAACGAGCACGCCTCTCTGCCCCAAATCCCAGCGCTGGTCTACACGATCCTCAAATGCGATATCGCGCGCTGTGAACTCAAAATTCTCATCCGTATACTTCTTCATCTCATCTTTGGTGGCCGGCGACGAGCCCAGTACTGCTGAAAGCTGCACTTTCTTCTTATTCCTGAGTACGGTCAGGCTCACTTTGCTGCCAATATCGTATCTTCGAAGCATTACCGGCAGTACTCCGATATCCGAAACCATCGATGCTTCGATCTGCTCGTCATTAACAGCGATAATGATGTCACCAACCCGGACGCCAGCGTTCTCGGCCGCACTTTTCTCAAATACCTGTGTAACGCGCACTCCCTTGTATCCCTGAATGCCCAGAACGTCGGAAAGATCCCTGGTCAGAACCTGGGTCTCGATCCCCAGCCAGGCTTTCTCCAATTCCTTGCCCTGGTCTTCTAAGGACGTGGTATCCAACTTCACCGCTGTAACATACCGACTGTCCTTGCGTTCAAATGCAACGAGGATAGAGATCGCTTTTCCCTTCCTGACGGAGATCTCCTCGGTCAATTGCACCAGGTCGCCAACCTCACGTATCTTCTTGCCATTGACTCCGGTTATGACGTCGTTACGGATCAGTGCGGGTTCAGCTTTGCCGCACGGTCCTCCGGGACGGACCGATGTCACAAGCACCCCGTCCTGGCTGTCACGCTTTAGTTCTTTTGCTGCCATCAACGAAATATCGCGGGCGGTGATGCCCCATCTCTTGATCTCAACCGGTCGTGGCCAGATGTACTCACGCTCTCTGGGTATGACAGTCAACTCTCTCCTCTTCCCATCCCTCAGTACTATCGCCTTCACCTTCTTGCCGATTTCACAATTCATCAGCAATTGATTGACCAGCGGTAGTTCCTCATTGAACCGTACCGTAACATCTTCATCTGCGAATTGCACGAGAATATCACCGGACACAAAACCGGCATCGGCTGCCGGAGAGCCATCGATAACGCTGCTGACAAGAGCGCCGGCCTCTCCTTCATACGATTCGAGTAAAGGTTGTACCTCGATCCCGACCCAGGAACGGGTGACCTTGCCGCTGTCGATCAACTGCCTAACAACATCTTGTGCCAGATTCGCCGGAATAGCACCCGCGATACCGAAACTTATTTCGTTGATACCCACAACCTCGCCTTTGAGGTTGACCAGCGGTCCACCCGAATTACCCGGGTAGATAGGAGCATCATGGCCGATCCAGCGAACAATTGAACCGACGTCTTCACCCTCCAGCGTCAGTTTGAACGGTCTGAAGACATCAGGCATGACCATCTCGGTGTTGCTGACAATACCCATAGTCACCGACTGTGACAGAGCAAGCGGGCTGCCCATAGCCAATACTTTCTCACCGACCTTCAGCGCATTAGAATTACCGAATTTCACAAAAGAAAAATCGTGCTTCTCCGTATCTCGAAGTTTAATCACGCAAATATCGGAAAGCGGATCCGTACCGACGACATCGGCCTCGATCTCTTCCCTACTGAAAAGGGTACACCTCAGCCTGATCGCACGGCCAGCAACATGATGATTGGTCACGACATGGCCATCTTTGTCAATGATAACACCGCTTCCTGACGATTCCCGCTTGATCTCTCGCCCCTGGCGGTCGAATACTGATACTGCATGTATCCTGACCAGGGCCGGTTTCACGACCGAAATCGCTTCCTCCACTGCTTCATTCAGAACAAGATTTGCTGATTCTGCTTCAGCAATACCCTCTATCTGTTGGCTCTGTCCATGTATCCAGAACACCAATACAAAACTGCAAATAGAAATCAACAATGATTTTGTGCGCAACTAATCCTCCAGTGTGTTATGAAAATAGAATATCCACAAGTGAAGACGGAAAAGCTTTCTCTGACCTTTTTGTACAGAATCGGTGACAATATACGCTCTTTTCTATCACCAATCCGAAGTGGATTTTTGTTTTCTTTCTTTCTTAGACAGTCTTTCTTTTTTTGTTTTTGGCTTCTTTTTCTCTTTCTTTTCGGGTTGTTTCTGCATAAAATCCCCCTTAATACACTATCTCTATATCACGGACTCCTGAAACACGCCACTCCAACTCACCCAACGTCTCTGTCATCTTTCTCATTGTGGATTATTATAGATACACGTGTTTATTTGTCAATGATGTAGCAGAATTATACTAAAAATCCCAGCCAGCATATCTTCTGATGATCGCGAATGTTACATAATGGCTCACGATATTGGCATTCAGATCACAATGTTTCCTCAGTAACTCTTGCGCCTCAACAACATTCTTGCGGGTCAGGTATAAACCGGTATATTGATGATAATATCCATCCGTCTCATGCTGATACCAGTGGTGAGGAATCACCGAACCGTCACACTTCAACCATAGTAGTGCACTATCGGGCCGTTCATGGATAT
>CP070802.1:2278773-2283043 GCA_020343595.1 Caldifarciminota bacterium
CGTTTTGGTGAGGATCGTTTGCGCAGTCGGTTTTGGGAGCCGATTTTGCAGGGTCATTTATTGAATTATGGTTCATTGCCGGAGATTGATTTTTATGCGCCGGAGCGTATGGGTGCCCGTGATGGTTGGGAGTATGTGATCATTGTCCCGAATGATCCAGTGTTTGAGGCTTGGGCAGATACGATCAAGGCCTGGCGTAAGTTGCAGGGCATCAGTTGTGAGGTCTTTACCTTGACCGAGATTGGTGGTAGTTCGGCGAGTGCGATCGAGAGTTTTTTGAACACGGCTTATGCGACCTGGGATCCGGCGCCGGTGGCGTTTCTGATATTGTCCGATTATCCGTCGTCGGGTGATCTTTATGGTGTCACATCGCCGGTATGGAACGGGTACAGTGTTTCGGACAATATTTACGGTGACATTGATGGGGATGATCTGCCGGAATTACATCATGGCCGTATCTGTGCACAAACAGGTACGCAGCTCGCCTTCATGGTCAATAAATTCCTCAGTTACGAACGCGATCCATATGTAGAATACAGATTCTATGATGAACCACTCGTCGTTGCCGGTTGGGCCAGTACTTCCTGGTTTCAGATCAGCGCTGAAATAGTGCGTGGGTTTTTTGATTATGGTTTATCAAAGAGCCCTGTTCACCAGTACGCAATATATTCTGGAAGCGTGTATCCTGGCTGTCTATGGTCGGCCGCGCCCAATACGTCCAGTATAGTGGAGTACTTCTACGATCTCGGCTGGCTTAGTGACACTTTGAATCCTAATAATACCAGTTACTGGAGCAATGGTTCTGCCGCAGGCATAAACTCGGCGATAAATTCAGGTGCCTTCTTTGTTCAGCATCGCAGTGTCGGCGGCGAGACTGCGTGGCTCTATCCTCAGTATACGGTCAATGATCTATCCGGTTTGACTAATGACATGTTTGCATTCATTAATTCCACCAGTTCATCAACCGGCAAATATAACTGGGCTGACGAGTGTTTTATCGAGAGATTTCATAGAATAAGCCACGGCGCAGTGGGGGCCAATGCGCCTGCAGAAATGGGGTATTCGTTTGTTACGGATATATATCTGTGGGGCATGATCGACGGCATGTGGCCGCAATTCATGCCTGATTATCCCGGACCACGCATGCCTGGATATGCGAATCTCAGACCCTGTATGGGTATGACCTCGGGCAAGTACTATCTCAACCTGCCGGGCTGGCCCTATATTGCACAACAGAAGGCGAACGTGTATCATTTGTATCATCATCATGGTGATGTTTTCATGACGTTGTATTCGGAGGTGCCTGAGAGTTTGACTGTCACTCACGATACTCTGTTACCTGCCGGCCAGAACTTTTTCACGGTCAGTGCCGATGACAGTTCGGTCATTGCACTTACCGCTGATGGTGAGATCATCGGTGTAGCCGAAGGCACGGGAAATCCTCTTGACGTCAGTATTACTCCACAGAGCGGGGGAGACACGCTCAAGGTTACAGTGACAAAGGCAAACTACTACCGTTATGAATCAGACGTGCCCGTGGTACAGATCGGCGTTTCTGAAGATGAACATATTCAATCAGCGGGGGTGATTACTTGCGATATACAACCAAGTCCCTTTACACAGATAACTGATATCAGATATCAGATGTCAGATACTGGGACAAGGCAATCCGAACAGAGTGTAAATCTCAATATCTACGATGTTAGTGGTCGATTAGTGAAAGATTTTGGACAGTTATCTGTTATCGGTCATCAGTTATCAGTGAAGTGGGATGGTACCGACGCTTCTAATCGTCAGTTGCCCGGTGGTGTATACTTTGTTATGTTGAGCACTGACGGCAGCGACATGGTGAAAAAAGTGGTGCTGCTCAGGTAAGGTCACTTCGAGACTTTGCCAATTGGCGAAATATTAAATTGTGTTTAAAGACCCAGCGCTTCGTGGAGAAGCGCTGGGTCCTGTCCCTCCTGGAGTCTCCCGCCCAAATTGGCGAGAGATTCCGCTCATTTTTTTGATGTTATTACTTAACCAGTAACACCTTCCTCGTTTCCGTAAGATCACCGGCTCGCAGTGTGAGGAAGTATGTGCCGCTGGCGATATTGTCGCCTGGCAGCCATGAGAATTCGTGGATACCCGCATGCAGTTGTCCGTCGATCAATTTTTCGACGGAGCGTCCGGCGATATCAAAGACACTTACCTGTACTCTTTGTCTTTGCAGTAGATTGATGCTATAGTTGAATTCACGGTAAGAGGGATTCGGGAATACGTTACCCAACACTATTGAGGAAAGCGGCTCGCCTGTTTTGTGTTCTTCTATGCCGACAGGATACGCACCGAATTGACAGACGAATCCATCCCATTGAGCGTTATGTGTAGTATCATATGCACCTGAAGTTACCGGAAAGTCGGGACTGGTAGTGCGTCCTACTACAACCAGGGTGGAATCATCAATGAGAGCAATATCATTCGCCATTTCGCTGACATATCCTCCAAGATAGCTACAATAAAGCAGACTGGCGGGCCCATTGCCTTCAGGATTTATCCGTGCTATATAGGCATCGTAGTTACCTCCCATGATCGTGTCATAGGCACCGGACGTAGTGGGAAAGCCTGACTCAGCCTGTCCTGCTATGACGAGATTACCTGAATGATCAAAGATCAGAGCGCAAACAACGTCGCCTGCTTGTATCCCGGTACCGCCGAGAAATGTGGAGTATATCAATTGGTGGCCTGAGGCAGATAATACGGATACGAAGGCATCCCAGTCTCCTGGCCCTGCGTTAAGAGATGTGTCGTAGGCATCAGGCGTGGTAGGGAAGTTGGGGGAAGTGGTATATCCGCCGATTGCCACCCTTCCACCTGGTGTTATGGTGATCGAGTTCAGATAGGGATTGTCGGTGTCCGAACCGCCGAGAAATGTGGAGTATATCAGACTGTCGCCGGCTGCATATAGTTTTGTTACAAAGTTATCCCAACCACCATTATGCGATGTGTCATAAGCATTGGCTGTCGTTGGGAAATCGAGTGATAGAGTACCGCCAGTGATAAATACATTGTCCGCGTCGTCAACCGCCATCATCAGGTAGTCTGTATTTTCAACAATCGGGTAATAATAATACCATCCGTCGTCGCTATTTCCGCCGAGATATGTTGAATATACGAGTGAAGCGCCGTCTGCACTCAAACGAGTTATAAACGCATCTCTTACTCCGCCGTTGTAATCTGTGTCGAAGGCTCCGGGGGTCGTTGGAAAGTCCGTCGATTCAGTATATCCACAGACGATTGCATCTTCTGTGCTGGAAAGAACCAAGGACATGATCATATCGTCCGTTGTGGTACCCAGGAATGTTGAATAGATCAATTCAGAGCCATTACTGCTTAGACATGCTACAATCCCGTCAAATTCTCCGTTGTAGGTCGTATCGTAAGCCGATGGTGTTACTGGAAAATGGGGTGAATAGGTAAACCCACCTACGACAACGTTGTCTGAGTTATCGAGAGCAACCTCCATTAGAGCATCCACGTCATCTCCGCCAAGAAATGTTGACCAGATAAGCGAATCGCCATCAGCACTGAAACATGATATGAATCCATCATTCTGTCCCAGGTTATAGAGTGTATCATATGAACCAGAAATCGTAGGGAAATCGGATGATGCGGTTACACCGACGGTGACTATTTCACCTGAAGACTTGATTGCTACCGAGACACCTACATCGTGCATTATGCCGCCTAAGAACGTCGACCATTCGACGCCCGGGTCGATGACGAGGGCAAGACCGAGGTCGTTCTCGACCTCAAAACCATAACACTGGTCATCGATCTTACGGAAGTTGCAGACGACAGGTAAACGGTCACCGAGCGGGGTTTCATACCAGGCAGTCGGCAGTTTTTGAGTAATGGGTCCATATTCAGTTTCCATTACTAAAACACCATCGTCACCGACATGTAGTTCCTTCAGCCCCTCACAGCAGATGACCACATCACGGAGGTCGGCATCTTCTGACAATAAAAGGTCATACTCAAGCCATCCATTGTGTTCCCGCACGCAGAGATCAATACCATCGTAGAGATCTTTATATATGACTTTTGCATACGACGGCACACTGCTGCGCCATTGAGTACGGTCATTGCCCAGGAAGAAATTATGTTTAGTTACTTGCTTTTCCTGACCCTCAACCGACACCTGGCTTGACGCACCTTCAAAGGTTAATTGGAGCACTGCGCCCTGGGTTTGCTCACCTTCGCTGCCTTTCTCGAAGCGGAAGGTGAT
>CP070802.1:2283143-2287393 GCA_020343595.1 Caldifarciminota bacterium
GATCACATCTGAGTACCCGTCACCATTCACATCGCCAGCACCTGAAACATAATGACCAAACTGCGCCTCTGCCTGATCCGATTCCGCAGTCCAATCCGGGGTAGTGGACAAACCCGTGGCCGACCCATGATAAACATATGTACGCCCCTCATTGGTCTCACCATTGTCATACCAATCTGCGCCTACGATCACATCTGAATATCCGTCACCATTCACATCCCCGGCAGATGAAACAGAATTGCCAAAAGCTGCGCCTACTTGGTTTGACTCTGCGATCCAATCCGGGGTTGATGAAAGCGGGTCGATACAGATCGGATACAAGGCATCATTATCATGAACGACGATCGCAAATCTATTCTCATCCATCGACTTGAAATATCCTTTAAGCACTGTACCCTGGCAGTCGGTTATTTTCATATCACTATACTTCAGTACTTCGGCTCCGCCTGACTCATCGATCATGAAATGTATCTCATCTTTCTCCACACCCATCGAAAGATTATGCCTGTGTACGGAAAATTCCAATATCAACTCGCGGTTGCCGTTTATCCTTTTTTGGATATGAAAATTCTCACGCATGCCCTTATCGCTGTTTTCGAATTCTATATCCACCCCATTACCAGACACCCCTGCATTACAACCTTGAACAGCAATATCTTTACTTTGATATGGCACCATGTTGCCGTATCGGCCGAATTCTGACAACCTGAACGTTGCTGACCAGGTATCGCCCTGGACTCTTGGTTGCACCTTGAATCCATCCGGATAATAACTGAATCTTAGATTTTGGGCACGATTTGGTGACCGATACTCTGAATACTCTGAATGCCAGCGTATTTCATACTCGCTTGTGGCTATGTTCATTTGAACCTGCGACCACCAATCGCCATCAATGCCTTCGGGTAATGATTCATTTCTTTGAGTAACAACATCAGCTGTTAGCGTGGTAAGCATTCCAACCGCCAGGATAAAAAACAAAGTGCGGTTATTCATCTTGTCTCCTCCCTCTACATAGTGCGTCCATTGTGTATCTACAAAATATCATGAACGTGCATACCTCTTTTGATACTGAGTATACTTCTGTGGAATATTGTGTCAAGAGCGGTTATCGGGTCAAACCAGGAAACTAAAATGTTGAGGGGACGGAGGTTGACTTTTTGGCACTCAGGAGCATGTTACATCGGAGCGCCTACTTCCACAATACTCACAACTTAGTACGCAAAAGCAGGAAATTGAACTATCGTATCAGTGAGATAACGGCTGATTACATTGCTCGATGAGCAGAGAACATGCCAACTCGGCGATGTCATACTAGTGTCAAAAAGTCAACCTCCGTCCCCTATGACCCAATTGTACTCAATATCCTCTTTACTGAAACAGAACACCTATCGGTGCACGATATTTGCAGACGACCGTCTACTCCGTTACATCCTTAATCCGTTCCCTCATCGCATTGAGCCACTCCGAATCGGGCAAAATCCTCGCCTGCTCGAGCATTACCGCCTTCTGAAAGCACTCGCGCGCCATGTCCAAATCATTTAATAACTGGTGCATCCGGCCGTGGAAGTACCAGGCAATAGCTGACCGGGGATAAGTGGCCGTCCATTCAGCAGTAATTGGTAGCGTCTCCTCTGGATCGTGGGTGTTCCGCCACTTCTGCACCAGCACCGCGTAAACGTCGTCGGGTACATTGACGGCATAGCCGTATGCGGCCGATACGTTTGAGTAGTGCTCCTTGACCGCATCGAGCCCCTCCTCCAGCACGTCTTGCGGCACAGCAAAATCCGGGAAGGCGGCCTGCAAGCCCTCGTAGAGTGCCGTGTAGGGTGTATAGTTATGAGAAACACCTGGAATCTCTACGTACGCCCATCCCCTCATCTTTTTCTCTTCAAGTAACGGCACGATGCCGCCCTTAACCGAATTGCCGATGTCGCCTCCCTCGAGCGCCCCCTGTGTAATCACCAGTTTTTGCCGGAAATCAGTACTATCTGGGATGCGATCCTTAACCCAGCCTAAGGGCTCTTGGTTGTTCCACCAGAGGCTGGGACTGATGGCGATATAGGACGCAAAGAGCTCGGGTTTCTCCAAAAATGTGTAGAACGCAAAAAGGCCACCGAGCGACCAACCTGCAAGGATGCTTCCGCTCGTGCGAAAATTCGCATCTATGAAAGGACGCAACTCCTTCTCGACATGCTCCAGGTAAGCGGCTGCTCCACCGCTAGTGGGAAATCGCAGCGGCCCCTGAACCGGGGCGTGTGTAGGCGTGAAGTCGCGGTTGCGGTCATCGTCCAGCACCGCCACCAGGATCATCTGCGGCACCGGCCTGTTGCTGTTGTAGCCACATTCGGAGAGAAATTGCAGCGCCCCGTGGGACTGGTAGTAGAAATACTCGGCGTCCAGAACATACAGGACCGGGTAATGGAGCTCGGTAGACTCGTATCCCTCTGGCGGGTTGACGATGAACGAACGGTCGGTGCCAAGGATTTCGGAGCGAATCGTATATTTCGTGCCCAGGACGATTTTTTCCGTCATGGCGTCCAGCTCATAGGCCGCGCCGTGGTATGTGCTTAGAAATGCGCAGACAACGAATACCATGACTCTGTTGATGGTTAATGTACACAGCTGCGACCTCCTTCTTCTTAGCTGCTACGGCGTTCTTCCCCTATTATGACTAGACCATATGACTGCTATTTTGATATAGATTCTTTAAGATCTGTAATTATCCTCGCATCAATCCAAAACAAAGTTCCCGTTCCATTTCGTGGATTCTTGTACAAATCGATCAGCTCTTCATAAGATTTTCCTACATAATAATCAGACTCAAAACTCCTGTAACTAGAAAAGAATAGATATTGGCCATCCGGTGATAGAATAGGTCTCCAGTCGCTCGTCGACGAATTAACCTTGCTACCTAAATTGACCGGTTGCTCCCAGGAACCATCAGGCTGTTTAAAAGTCACATAAATGTCCATTCCCCCGTAACCACCAGGCCGATTGGAATGAAAGAGTAAAAAACTCTCGTCGGACGCGATAAACGGCGCAGATTCATTGTAAGGTGTATTGATCTTATCACCAAGATTTTCTGGTTCTCTGTATTTACCATTAATTAAACGGGAACGATACAGATCCCATCCTTTCTCTTCGCTAGAATACTGAAAATATAATGTACCATTTGCAGAAAGAGAAGGATTCGCAATGTCATCATCAGGATGAATTGGCAATTCCAAGTAATTTGCCAGCCCGAGAGAGTCTCCAGTCTTCTCAACATACCAAATTCGGCCAACGTCCATTCCTTTTGTCTGTCCTGGTGTAGGACGAGTAGAGACAAAGTACAGTCTTTCCCCGTCTGGTGAAAATAAGGGACATAAATCAGAATACTCACTGGAAAATGGGGCTATCTGCGGTGCTGACCACACGTGATTTGCCTTTTTCAGATGTATGATTCTATAAAGGGAATACCCTGCATCAGTTGTAACATAAAATAAATCATTACCATCCAAAGATATTGTCAGACTGTGTTCATGAAATCCATGGGAAATTACTCCAGGTGCAAAAACTGCCGGCGCCATTCCTGGCGTTTTTTGGCCAAGGTAGGGACCTTTCATTTCAGGGAATTCTTTGTGTTGGGCGCAATGGCTTAAAATAGCAAAAACAAAGAGCAGTAATTTGAAGTAATCGATATTAGTCCTCATAGAAAATCTCCTACATTAATTTCTTCATTGATATAGCCATATCGGCAAATACATTATTGCGAACCAGCACCTATAAGAACCTTGCGCGAGATTATAAGTCATGCTACTCACTTGTCAACATCGGCTATTGCAGTGAAATCGCAGAGCGGGAATTTGACTCCGTTCCTACAAACGTTTCGCTACTTGTCCTCCGATTTCCTTTACCTTGTGCACCAAGAATTCGAAGTCTTGTTTCTTACTACGGTGGTTTACACAACAAGCGCGGAGCATGTACCTTCCTTTGATGGTTGTGTCGGAAACCATCCAGAATATTATCTGGTTGAGGGCATCGGCGATCATCTTGTTCAGCTTCTCTATCTCTGGCTCAGTCAACCCTTGTGGTCTATAGCGGAAGCAGACGATGTTTGATGCTACCGGAGCGGTAATCTCCAACTCGGTTTCTCTTTCAATCAATTCAGCCAAGTATTTTATTTGGTTAATGTTCTGTTGGATTAGATTGCTATACTTGTTTTTGCCGTAGGCCCTGAGGAGCATATATGCCTTGAGGCTGGTGAAGTT
>CP070802.1:2287493-2291494 GCA_020343595.1 Caldifarciminota bacterium
GACAATTATATAATTGTCAATATGCTCAATTGTGCATACGATTGTTTGGAGGTAGCATGAGAAAGATACTCGCATTCCTTGTATTTGTCTGTATCACAATATTCCTCGTTGAATGTGGGGGAGAGGATGAAGTAGAACATAGTTATTATCCCTTGAATATCGGCAATGAATGGAATTATGAAGTCACCATGACCGTGGAAATCCCTGGAACATCCTACAACTTCACAGGCGCCAGTCAGGATCAAATTACCGGTACCACGCAACTGACAGGGGGAGCAAGTGTATTTCAATTCGCAACCGCACTGACCCTGAATGGATTTTCGGGCAACGATACGTTCTACATCCATGAAACCGACACCGCAGTATATCTGTACGAAGACGTCGATGACACCTTACCGGACAAATACCTCGAATTCCCACTGGCGGTTGGCAATACATGGACGGTGAATGCGACACAGAGTGCTCAAGTACTTGGAAGTGTCGATATCTCAGTACCGGCAGGTGATTATAGTGATTGCTGGGAGATCGCTTATACCGAAGGAGAAGATACGATCCTTGTCTACCTTGCCTATGGAGTCGGCGAAGTGAAGGGATACGCAGTAAGCAACTTCGCGGATACTACTGTCACGCTTTCGCTTGAGTTAGAGAGCACTACGATTCAATAGAACATACAGATTATTACACTATGCAGTGCTGAATTCAGTCTGAATTGATAAGGGCTGACTATTTCTAAACTCTGTACTCAACCTCAAAGGGGACACCGTCAAATTTACTTTTGACCAAGTCAATAAAGGCCGAGGGCAAGGGGTTACCACCATACTTTGCATCTATTATATAGTACTTATGCGGATTGATTTTCTCCATGAATTCCCTGAGTCCATCAAGGTTCTTTTCAGTGTCGTTTATTCCGGCAAAAAACCTCGTATCAACCATAAAAACACCATCGTACTCATTACGGAATATCTTCATACCATCCATCACATTCTGTAGCCGTATGGATTCAATAGGGCGATATATTTTCTTGAATTCATCTTCACATACTGTGTAGAAATTTCCAGCAACAATATCACACACCCCAACCTCACGGCGGACTTCTTCCCGGTCAAGAAGTGAAAAATTGCTGTAAACAACAACTTTGATATCTGGAAATCGTTCCTTGATCATCCGGGCAAGTGTGCCGAATCCTGCATAGAGGGTCGGCTCTCCGCTGCCGGTCAGTAAAACGTGCTCGGGCATGTGGTCTTCATTAACGAATGTTTCGATCTCACTAAATACATCATTAGGAGGATGAAATTCATCTCTTTTGTCAGTCAGTATGTTCGTCCTTCCCGAAATGCAGTTAATACAATCAAACGTACATGTTTTCTTGGGGCTAAAATCGATTCCAAGAACATCTTTGAAATTACGAACGTCATTTACACCCGTGACAAATCTATAAGGCATTATTGCTCCTTTCATCTGGTCAGCAACATTCTCGTCGACTTGACGACGTTGCCGCCGACACGAAGTCCGCAGAAATACACTCCTCCAGGAATATTCGATGCGTCAAAATTCACTGAATATTCACCAACATCACAAAACTCATTGACCAATGTGTTAATCTTTCTGCCCAGTGCATCGTATATTTCTATCGAAATGAAATTGGGTTGCGATACTACGTAATGAATTTCCGTTGAAACGCTGAATGGATTAGGATAATTAGCAAGTAATATACCTTGAGTATTCTTATCAGAACCTTCTTCAATACCCGGTTCGATGCCAATCTTGGCCTGCCACAGATCACCACCAAAAATGTAACCAAGATAACCTGCGACAGCATAGCAGCCGTCAGATGTAGTTATAGAACTCCAGCAATAATCATTCAAAGCAAAATCATACGTTCTTTGCCACAGGGGAATGCCTTGTGCGTCGACGCCGAATATCCACATATTTCCACTATGAACGTGAAACAGGCAATTGGTATTTCCGAATAACAGAAAACCGCCATCTGGAGCTACCTCAATTGAATTGATCACATCACTCAAGGAGTCGCCGTAACTATTCATCCAAAGAACATTACCGGACAGGTCAGTCCGCACAACAAGACCATCAACACCAGCCAGCGGCATCGGTCCGATATGACCGCCAATCACGTATCCGTCTGGTATGATCTGGAGCGTCTTGCCGAATTCAAGTGAATCGCCAGCGCCAATGGTTCTTGTCCACAGTGTGTCGCCAACCGAGTCAGTCTTAACAAGATAAATATCAGGTTGATCGTTAGAAACGCGGATTCCGGTCAGTATATAGCCGCCGTCATCCGTCTGCCGCGCATAATTTCCATAACTGCCGATCGCGTAGGTTTTGGTCCAAACGATTTGACCCATGGGGTCTGTTTTCATGAGAAATGCACATTCGGTTGCGGATTGAGTATACTCAAGGAAACAGGTCGGGGGATAGGACCTTCCGGAATTCATCGTGCCGCACACGACATAGCCAGAATCTGCTGTTTGCCCGACCCACGTGCAATAATCATGTCCGATACCACCATACGTTTGAGTCCATACTGTATCACCGTTTGAATCTGTTTTGACCAGCCATATATCGCTCTGATTATCAGAATATGGATTGGGCCCGGTGACTAGCAATGCGCGGCCACCAATAATGTACCCTCCGTCAAAGGTTTGGTCGACCGAAAGTCCTTCATCCATGAATTCAATGCCAAAGGATGTTACCCACTGTATCGAACCTACTGAATCTGTCTTTAGTAGCAAAACATCGGCGTGAGAGACTAACCCATCAGGGACACACGCGCCCGTAATGATATAGCCGCCGTCGGATGTTTGTTTAATAGATTTACCATCATCTACATCGCCGGCAGGGGAGATGCTGTGTATCCTGGACCAGAGAGTATCCGGATACTGGGCTGATGCTAGCACAAAAAACATACAAAGCAGAGCAGCCAAACGTAATAATGATTCTTTACATGTCATTTAACGCTCCTTTTTTACTTTACGATATTATAAAATGGCTTGTAACACGGTGCTCACAGAATCTATCACATTTGATTTACTCTGCAGAGAAAATCAAATCGATTACAGTGATTACAATGAATGATTACGGAAACAAACACGAAAATTTCGCATTATCCAAAGGACGTTAATTGCGTTAGGCTCGCTATTTTCGTTATTATCGCTCAAATATACTGCTTGATGCCCCTCGACGACACTCGGGACACTGAATTCTGTAACCAAATCATAGATTCGTACAGAATTCGTGCTAGATGCTGGATAAATACAGTTGGCGTAAGTAGTTAGGGGTGAGTGTGGATATTTTTCCTGTAAACATATACGCAGCAGTCCGTATCAGCACCACCACCCATACCGCCGTCTGTCTTTAGGACTTCGGCGAAGTGTCGTTCGATTCTTCGTGCGGCATGGGCGTTCTCTGCAGTGCTGAATATCCAGAGATCATTTAGTATATCGACTTTGTGTTCGGTTATTAACCTTTCTCTTGGGTTTTCGGCGAGCCCCACGTACCACGAGGGGTAATCTCCGCCATGTCCGTCAACGAAGTTCCTGATATATTCGATTATTGCATCCTCATTCTTGGCCATACAGTCACCTCCGTACGAGTCTATAAGTAACACAAATATATTCAGAATCCAGAGATTGTGATGGGGATGTTTTTTTTTGATTGTTAACGGAAATTTCTCGTCTCATAGATGAAATGAGAAGAATAAGGCATCCATAATCTCGTTCATATTTCGCTTTTAACATTACACCACATCATGTCTTGACAATAGAACACAAATGTAGATTATTGGAAACAAGGAGAAACTCTTATGGATTCAAAGAACGATAGGCTGAAATTCTTTTTTGATGTGATCAAAAATCGGCGTTCAATAAGGAAATTCAGATCTGACCAAATACCGAAAGATCATATTACTAAGATTCTTGAAGCAGCTTCTCTTGCTCCTACGGCCAATAATCGTCAACCTTGGAAATTCTTGGTTATACAGAATC
>CP070802.1:2291594-2295498 GCA_020343595.1 Caldifarciminota bacterium
ACAGTTCCTGCAAATTCCAAATCACAAACAACAAATACCAAATAAATCCAAATACTCAAATCTCAATTACCAAAACAGTCAAAACGGGATTAACGAAATTAACGGGAATAGCGGTATTAGCGAAAATAACGCAACTAACAGGCGCAACGAAACTTCGGAGATTGCTTCGGTCGTTTCACTCCCTCGCAATGACAAAAAGCCTCCCCGTCATTGCGAGGAGTCCGGCTTAGGCGGACGACGCGGCAATCTCCGCAATTGAACGATGGCAATCATAATAACGCTCTCAACGAACCAAACGAACACCATATTTTTCCGTATCCTGCGAACGACGTGATACTGCGAGGATGTCAAGACGATACTGCGGAAAAACCGGATCTAGCCCGGCAGCGTCCCTATTATCTTCTTCATCCGCTTGGTATACTCATGGAACGCCTTTCTCCCCTCTTTTGTCAAACTCAGCAAAGTTCGTGGGATCTTCTCAACGAATTTCTTCTCGATATTGACGTATCCCGCGTTTTCAAGTTTCATCAGGTGAGAAGAAAGGTTACCCTTAGTTAGATTCGTCTGCCTCAGTAGAAACAAGAAATCAGCACTCTCGACAACATAGAGGTAGGAAAGAATGAGTAGCCTGGCAGGTTCGTGCACGACCCGGTCAATGTCAACGAGCTTCTGCAGTTCGCGTGCTTCTTTCTTATTCACCGCCATTCGTACCCTCCACCGGCGGTAGTGGATTATTTTTTAGGAATTCAATGAAGATCCTAATGCCCACAATTATGACACCGATACCGAGAAAAATAAAGTAGTATTGTATCTGTTGTGGAGCTACGGCTCTGACAAGCAACCCGCCCAAACCGATCAATAATCCGTAGACAAACCATCGGTAGACCTTATGCTCATGTGCAAGCAAGCCGAAAATCACCGGAATGAGCAGCACCGCCGCAATTTTGAGGACGTTGTGCCAATTATTCTGTACTGGTAACCCTAACAGCAGGAAAATCAGGGCTGTTAACACAGACAGGAGAACGATCCCCACCATACACACCAGTAGTATTCTCAATGCAGTCGTCCCCCGATTAGCCATACGCGCGTAGCCGATCCGCGGATATGTAGTGCGCTTTCTGATTGCCTCGACGATCACAGGACCGATCACGATCCACGGGATATTGAGCAGAAGGCGATATTCTATCACAAAGTATGTAAGCACAAGGTGAACGCCCAGCACAATATCCATAAGGCCATCCTGAAAATTCATATAGCTCGTGCTACGTCTGATTTCTCCTAGATCAGCTGATGGTTTCATTGATATGCTCCCCTGCTATCGCATGGCTGCGTATGAACCACACGAACTGCACGGATCCGACGAGAACGAAGACTGCGCCGAGGACACAGAGTTGGAGCGCCGCGACCATTCCCGGTTCATTGCCCTGTAAGGTGGCGACCAAACCAACGATGCCGCTCACCAATATTAAACCACCAAGAAAAAGTTCTGAAACCGTCCTATACACATAGGCAATCGTGAAAGCCATTAGTCCAAACACTAAAGCAAGGTAAAAAGGCAATATCCAGTTGTAAGCACTGACTTTGAGGATAACAACGAATATCAGCAGGACCAGCGTTGAAATCATCAACTTAAATTTCTTACCCTTTTCCTTTGTCACCTTAACATAACCAACGCGGGGATAGACATAGCGTCTCCTAATAATTTCCGGTAGGAAAACATACAGCCCGGTGCCGAGAATAAGCATCACGCCGAATCTATCATCAAGAAAGAACGGCGATAGCAAAGCAAGTGCAAATCCTGCAATGATCGTTGCTATGCCGTCCTGTCTCGCTGCCTTTCTCGCCTTCTTTTCTATCTCTTTCACGGTAATCTGTTCAGTCATATCATCCTCTCAATTTTCCGACGTGCAGATCACGGGATATCTCATCTTGAATAGTAGCAATCGTACAAGACCAACCGCAACCAGTATCACGGAAAGAATCCAGAGTTGCACTGCAGTGACAATACCTGCCGCATACCCAATGCGTGTTAAGATGATACCAATTATACCACTGACGCAGAAAATCACAGCAACAACGTAATATGTCAGCAGCCTATGCCTCAAGGCCGTCACGAACGACATGAAAGACAGAACAACACCCACATAAAACGGCATTATCCAGTTCAAATGCGATTCCTTACCGAATATGTAAAAAAGGATGAGCGCGACGGCGGCAATGACAACTGTTACTATATGCTGAAGAATTGTCATTTTCTTTGTCGGCAGTCTTGCGTATCCCATACGTGGATAGACGATCTTCTTTCTCAGATATGGAAGCAGGGAAGCATGAAGTCCGACTGCTACAACATACGCCCATCCATGTTTAATATTGACGAAGAATACCGCGACCAGCGCCAGCGCAAGACCGCCAACTATCAAGTCAAGACCGTCTTGTCCCATTATTCTACGAACTTTTTCTTCGGTTCCTTTTAGATCGATCGCTTCGACCATCTCACACTCCTTGTTCAACCTTGGGGTACTGGCGCAGGAAACCAACCAGTTGAAAAATGCCAACCCCAAGAAATACCACACCCAATCCGCCAAATTGACAAACTGAAACTGTGTCAGAATCGTGCCCGGACAATGTAAAGATCAGTCCAATGATTCCACTGAGGAGTACAAGAAAGGACATCACATAATCAATTTTGATCTTTGTGCGGAAGTGGGCGATCGCGAAGATTGCACCAGCGGGAATAATTACTGCCATTAGTGGCTTGAATATGTTGAATTCTTTGATGCTTACAACGAAAAGAAGTGACAAAAACACGAGAATATAGAGAATAGTGAACAGCACCTCTCTTTTCTCGGAGTGCATGGAAAACTTCACATATCCAATGCGGCCATATATCAGCTTCCTTCTGAGCACACCTTTCAGAGTAAGCGAAAAAATCGCCATAATAACTAACACTGCCAGAAAGATCATATCGATCAAAACAAGTGGAAGAAAAATAAGTACAATGCCAGCGAGAATCTTCTCTATGCCGTCCTGAGACATGGCACTAAACGACTTCCGTTTGACTTCATCTATTTCAATGGACCCGGACATTTTACTTCTCCTTACTTGAAAAATCTTCGCTCCGTGTTGAGTACTTGCGCAGAAAGCGGATCAACACAACCACACCCATGATCAAAATGATCATTGCCGGCACGCCAAAGGCAACTACGCTCAGATCAACATTTAGTATTTGTCGCATGATCTTATCTGCCGGCACCGCAATAGCATATAGAAACCCGATAATGTACAATCGGCGATAATTCAGAAAATACGCAGCAAGACTGAACAGAACGAGCATATTAACCGCCCAGAACAAGGGAACGATATAATCCATGACCGGCTGCCGCGCCATTGCATTACCTACCGTAGCAGCGATCAGCAGAAAAGCCGCTAAACCCGATACACATGAGATAGCGAGCAGTATCTGCGCTTTAGTCAATCGTGCCCTCCCTCTGGGGCCGAAAACGACCGTTCCGATGCGGGGGACAGTTATGAAACGCTTACCAAGCCATAGAAAGAGAATAGCAAACACCATGATTCCAACGTGACCAAAGATCGAGTAATTCTCTGTCAATCCGGTATCAGTACAGAACGCCCCAACAGCGATGGACGAAAGGAGCAACCCGAGGTATATATCCCATATGCCATCTTCGTAGAAAGACGTCCAGACCTTTCGTTCCAGTTTTTTTAAGTCAATTTGTTGAGTCATGAGACACCTCCGATGCTGAAGCAGGATATTTGTGAAGGAAGATCACCAGTAGCCATACTCCTACAACTAACGTAACGCCTCCCACAATAATGAAAATTAATTGACCGACAGATTGGCCAAAGAATTCCCAAAGCATCATACCTACTGTAAAAAATATGC
>CP070802.1:2295598-2299358 GCA_020343595.1 Caldifarciminota bacterium
CGTCGCGAATTCTATCCAAATCTTTGATTAGGCCATAGAATTCAGCGCCCTTCCTTCGACAGAAAGAAGGGGTTCTCAAATTCCCATCCTCGTATCTTCCGATTTTCCTATCTTCTCGGTTTTTGTTATCCCCAGACCCGGTTGATGTGTTCTACGGAAAATTTAGCTGTGGCGTAGCTGACTATAACCATCAGCAGAAATCCAACGATGATGCCGGGAATGAAACCATGAACGCCAAAAGGTTTACCCGCGATCATCCAGACAAGGGCGGTCACACAACCTCCGACCATGGAAGCAATGCAGCCCGATTTTGTAGCGCCCTTCCAGTATATCCCGAAGAGAATTGGCCAGAGTGTTGTCGAAGCGATAACGGCCCACGCAAAAGCCGTCAAGGTAAGTACGAGTGCAGGTGGTCTTAAGGCAATAACAAGTGAGATAAATCCAATAACAACACTGCCAATTTTGCCCCAAAAAAGACTCTTATCCTTAGTAATGTCCCTCTTTGTGCCCTTCCTGATAAGGTCCTGAACCATGGAACTTGAGAGAATAATTAATACGGAAGCAAAAGTCGACATCCCGGCGGCAACTACACCGGCGAGAACGATTGCCGCCCCGAAAGGCGAGAGTGTCGTTTTGACCAGGGTAGGAATCGCAAGGTCCGGGCTGGTGAGTGATGGGAACAGAGTGCGGGCAATAGCGCCGTTGAAATATGGCAACAGCGCCATGCATGTACCAACCGTGGCCACGACTGTACCGATCTTCAACACCTTCAAATTTCTGATCGAATAGAAACGAACCACGAGCTGGGGCATTCCCCAGACGCCGAAGCTAACGATCAGCGCGAACGAGAGCAATCCAGGCCAACCCCAGACTCCTGGAGTATGCAAAAGACCCGGATCGATCGATGCCAGGGCGCTGTTTGCCGCGGCAATCCCACCCACCTTCTGCACTGTGAACACGGTCAGCACGATCAGACCGATGCCCATGACCCACGCCTGTATGAAACTTGTCCAGACTACGGCAAGGTATCCGCCAATGGATACGTAGAACAGGATGATAATACAAGAAATCAAAACGCCGTATACATATGGCATATTCATCAGTACTTCGAAAATATGTCCCATGCCTTTTAGTATGCTTACATTGTAGATGATCATGAAGAGAACGATTATGAGTGCCGAAAAAACACAGGCAAAATCGGACTGGAAGCGTTCGCCGATAAACCCGGGAACCGTCATGGTCTTCAGACGTTGAGTGAACATTCTGATCCTCGGGCCAAGCACGATCCATGCTACGGTGCACCCCAGCAGTACGTTGATCGCACCGATCCAGAGTGTCGACATCCCGAACATATATCCGAAGCCTCCACCGCCAATGATCACTACGGAACTGAAATACGCAGCAACAAAAGAGAGCGCGGTAACCCAGGGCCCTATCTGACGTCCTCCGATGTAAAAATCCTCAACACTCTTAGTCCTGTGTCCGGTGATGAAGCCCACGAGCACGAGCACTGCAAGATAGGCTAGGAGTATCATAGTGTAGACCAGGGGTTCACTCATCTTCATCTCCAGGTTTAAAGATCCATATTGCCCAGATGATACTGAACAGAACGCATCCAAATGCTACGATCCATGCAATGAATGTCAACCAGGGTGTGTTGAACGGTGCCATCATTCACCTCCAATAAGCTGTTTAGCAATGATATCTTCTGTAGTGTGAGTTGTCAACACGAGAAACAATCTTTGTCATGGTTGTATGTTTTGGCTGCCGGTATTGTCACTGGATTTGGTCTTTGGTTATTAACCTACAACAAAAACAAACGACCATACTGGCAGCCAAACCCAATAACCAAGGACATCGTTGCTCAATGTCATACCTTGACAAATGGCATTTTTCTATTATAATGTAGATTATGATAAATTGGACTAAGAACAGCAGCAGCGGGACGGGTGTGCGCACCCAGTCGCTCGCTACTGCATTTTATCAAGGGGTTGAGTCCACCTGAGCCATATTTTTTTTGCGAACGCCGTGGGCTATCCCCACGGCGTTTTTTTTTACTAAGTGAGGAAGGAGGTATATGGAAGCTGTAAAATGTGAAGGGTTGGTTAAGACCTTTGGCAAGAACGGACGCAAGATCTCGGCAGTCAACCGCATTAGTTTTGCGGTCAGGAGAAAGGAAGTCTTCGGCATTGTCGGACCCAATGGCTCGGGTAAGAGTACGCTTATCCGTATTCTGTCGACCCTGCTGATCCCTGATGCCGGCAGCGCTCACGTATTCGGGCATGACGTCGTCCGTGAATACGGTGCAGTAAGGCGGCTCATCAACCGGGTAAGCGTTGATGCGGCTTTCTTTAAGGGCATTTCTGCCTGGGAGAATCTTCGCTATGCTGCACGGCTTTATGGACTGGGAAAGAAAGACGCAAAGGAACGCTCGCTGGATATTCTAGGCAGATTGGGTTTTGCTGAGAAGCGGATATACGAGCCACTTGAGGATCTATCGCGTGGCATGCAGCAGAAGGTGGCAATCGCACGTGCGTTCTTCACTGCACCGATGCTACTGCTGCTGGACGAGCCAACGACCGGCCTTGACCCGCGCTCCAAACTTGATGTCCAGAATTACATCAAGGATTCAATGAATGGTAGTGCCAGCGATTTGACGATCATTCTTACTACCCACGACATGCGTGAGGCTGAGGTGTTGTGTGATCGAGTCGCGATTATCATAGACGGTCGTTTTGTCACCATTGGCAGTCCGTCACAACTACGGAGCATGTACGGGCAACCTGCCCTGGAGGATGTCTTTCTTGACATAACGGGGCGTGAATGGAAGGAGATAGAGGATGAATATTAGAACTCATACTTATGGTTCGGTCGCTTTTGTTGAGCGTAATTTTGCGCTGGTACGGCGTTACATCGGATGGGAGGCTGTGTTTTTATCATATAACGTCGTAAATGCCCTTGCGATCGGACTGATCGGCGCACGCATGGGTAAAGAGATGGTCATGTATCTGGTCGTCGGCGCCATGGTCTGGGGCTTTCTTTCCATTCTATTCCATGAAATATCCGAATCGATCGCATGGGAGCGGTGGGAAGGTACGATAGAGTATACTTTCATGGCACCGATTAGTCGCTTCGTACATTTGATCGGCAATTGTCTCTGGGCGGTTGTCTACGGTGTGGTTCGCAGCAGTCTGATACTCATAATAATCGTGCTGTTCTTCGGCATATCGATCAAGGGTGCGAATCTACCTGGACTCCTGGTCGTTCTCGTAGTCTCCGGATTGTCATTCGTCGGGTTGGGCCTCATTGCGGCAGTCCTACCGTTACTTTCCACTGAAAAAGGTGCTTACGCGACCCATATTATGGAAGCGGGGCTTCTCCTAATCTCAGGCGTGTATTATGAGATCGATGTTCTACCCGTGTGGATCCGTCCGTTGAGCTACCTCTCGCCTGCAACTTACACGCTACGTGCCATGCGAGCTGCATTATTGGACGGCGCTGGATTTGGTGAATTGATGCCCGTCATCCTGTTGCTTCTGGTAACCGGACTCTTGCTGGTTCCGGTCGGCATGCTCGTCTTCAGTCGTGCCGAGTACTACGCGAAGAAAAAGGGTAAACTAAAGCGATCGGGATAACGATTGCCGTGATAACTGGAAACTCAGAAGATACGAGGATGGGAATTTGAGAACCCCTTCTTTCTGTCGAAGGAAGGGCGCTGAATTCTATGGCCTAATCAAAGATTTGGATAGAATTCGCGACG
>CP070802.1:2299458-2303086 GCA_020343595.1 Caldifarciminota bacterium
ATGATACTACGTCGGTTGTCAGGGCGACCGAAGACTATTTTGATGACCTTTCCAACTGGTATGTGCGGCGTAACCGCCGGAGGTTCTGGAAGTCGGAAAGCGATGAAGACAAAGTGACGGCCTACCTTGTGTTATACGAATCCCTGGTCAAACTGATCAAATTAATATCGCCGATCATGCCATTTTTGACTGAAAAACTCTATCAGAATCTCGTAGTCCAGGTCGACAGAAGTGCGCCGGAGAGCGTCCATCTCTGTGACTTTCCCGATTGTAACAAGCAGCTCATAGACGAAGGACTTGAACGCGAGATCAGGTTGACGAGGATGATCGTGTCACTCGGCCGCTCGGCGCGGAGTAAGGCGAACATGAAGATCAGGCAGCCATTGTCTGAGATCATGGTCAGCGTTCCTAAAGAGGATGTTAAACTCAGCGAGGACGATAAGACGATTATTCTCGAAGAACTCAACATAAAGAAGTTTGGTTCAATAGGTCCGGCTGCGCTTGACAGAATTTTTGAATACAATGTTACACCGCTCTTCGACCGCCTGGGACCCAAACTAGGTAAGAATATCAATAAAGCCGCGGAGTGGCTCAAATCACTCAGTCAGAAGGATATTGCGAAACTAATAAAATTCAAATTTCTAAAGGGTGACATCGACGGTGAAACGTTTGAGATCGCGGATAGCGATGTCGAAATAAACAAGGTTGAGAAAACCGGGTGGTCAGTTGCGACCGAAGATGAATTCGGCGTCGCGGTCAATACCAAAATAACCAGTGAATTGGAGAATGAAGGTTTGGTAAGGGAGCTCATTCACAAGATACAACTCATGCGTAAGGAAGCCGATTTCGACCTTGTCGACAGGATCAAGATATTCTATGAAGCGAACGCCAAATTACGGGATGCAATAAACGACAACCTTGATTATCTGAAAAACGAAACGCTTGCCGTCGAGGTATCGGCAGATTTGCAGCAGGGTGATGCCGAGCAAGTGTTGAATATCAATGGGATAAAGACAAAGATCGTGCTTCTAAGAATCAAGGAAGCTTAACGCACAGGCATTCTAGATCTTTCCAAAGTAGCGGGGTTATTAGTCAATATAAGCGTAAAAGTATGACAAAGATACAGGCCTGGCTCGCGCTCTCGCGGCCGCCATTTCACACGGTAGGTGTGCTTCCGTTCATACTTGGGACGGTGCTCGCTCACAGAATTCAAGGGGTATTCAATCTCCAAATCTTTCTGCTCGGAACGGTGGGCGTCATTCTGATCATGCTATCGACTTACTACGGAGGAGAGTACTGGGACTTTGCTGAAGATACTTTAGTGGCAAAAGAGAAAAAGAGCAAATTTGCCGGCGGCTCAGGTATTCTGCAAAAAGGAATTCTACCGAGGCAGTTCGCGCTTACTGCTTCGATCGCGAGTTTGTCATTGGCTCTGGTCGTGGGTATCGTACTGCAATTCGTCTACCGAACCGGTCCATTCACGCTCCTCTTCGGCGCTGCCGGGATGTTCGCTGGATTCTTCTATTCAGCAATGCCCATACGCTGGGTCCGTACCGGGCTCGGAGAGTTGTTGATCGCTTTGTGCTACGGTTGGTTGCCGGTGGCCGTGAGTTACTATTTGCAGACCGGCACTATCTCTCCGCTTGTTCACTGGATGGCGGTTCCGATCGGGCTGACAATATTCAACGTTATTCTGCTCAATGAATACCCTGACCATGAAGCAGATTTAGCAGCCGGTAAGACAAATCTGCTCGTAAGGCTGGGCAAGAAGCGGGGTGCTTATATTTACGGCATTGGCGGCATTGGTAGCGTACTGTTCTTCATTATTTCGCTCATTAGCGGGGTGCCGGTGAAATCGCTCTGGTTCTACTTTCCGGTTGGGGCTGTTTCGGTTGTGCTCATGGTGCTGGTTATGAAGGGGCGTTGGAATGACAGGAATATGCTTGAGAAGATGTGCGGTGTGAATATCCTTGTTAACCTCGGCACTACTACTTCCTACATTTTTGCGTTCGTTTAAGATACGGAAATGATCTTATTGAATAAAATGACGAAAAGGAGACGGCAGGTAAAACCATACTGGTGGCCGCCGACATTGATCCTTCGACAGGCAGCAAGCGCGGTCGCGATCGGCGGACTCACGCGCTGGCGCAAGATGCCCCACTGGTTCTTAAGATATGGTACAAGATGCCTGCCCGGAGCAGGCGGTTCGCGCGGCATGGGGTGCATCGGGTTTCCAGACCATCCGGTCTGGGAAATGACAACGGCATGCAATCTGAACTGCGTGCACTGCCATACCACCGGCGGCAAGCCGGGTGCCGATGAATTGACCACGGAGCAGGCTAGAAGTTTGCTGAATGACCTGTCACGTGTGAGTAATTTCCGCATGATGGCATTCACCGGTGGTGAGCCTTTGATGCGTCCGGACCTCTTTGAACTTCTTGATTATTCAAAAGAGTTAGGATTTACCAATACCATTGCGACCAATGCTACACTCATCGACGATGATGTCGCGGGCAGATTGCATGATCACGGTGTGGCAATTGGGGCAGTCAGTCTCGATGGTTTTACTGCGGAAACCCATGATAGGGTACGTGGTCTTGCCGGATCATTTGATGCTGCGGTACAAGGCATGCGTGCTCTTACACGTGCGGGGATTCTATTGCATATTAATATTACGGCAATGGAGTACAACGTGGACCAGCTGAACCCTTTGATGACGCTTGTTGATGATCTCGATACGGGTATACTTCTTTTCTACCAGCTGGTGCCGGTCGGAAGGGGTCGCAGAATTGAAAAAGCAGCTCTTGGTAAGGATGCCAACGAATGGCTAACAAGCTTCATGGCGGAAGCCCAGAGAGAGACGAATGCGATAGTGGAACCGGTTGCCGGCCCGCAGTACTGGCCTTTTCTGCTTAAGCGCGCCAATATCACCAATGGAATGATGTTATCGGTTGCCGAGAAGGTATTCCACGGCTGCTCAGCCGGCCGTGGTTTTATCTATATCAAACCGGACGGCGCGGTCTGGCCGTGTCCGTTCATCGAGATCAGTTGCGGCAATGTTCGTGAAAGATCTTTTAGTGATATTTGGAAAAGCTCGAACGTTTTGCGGGAGTTGCGTCGACGGGAATGGTTGCTCAAGGGGCAGTGCGGCGACTGCAAGTATCGCAGGATGTGCGGCGGGTGCCGGGGCCGGGCATGGGCATCAACCGGTGATTACCTAAGTGAGGATCCGTGTTGTTTCATACACGAAGACGGGACAGAGTAAGATGCCAAGGGACCGAATCAATATGCTGCTCAAACCAATTGCGAATGATCTGAAAGAAATAGAATCTTTGATCAAGCAAACAAGATCAGGCGTTAAAACTCCGCTCCGTGCGATGCTCACGTATTCACTGACCGGTGGAAAGAGACTGAGACCGGCCTTGATCATGCTTACCGGCAATCTATTCAAGGTTCAACGGCGAAAACTTCATGTACTCGCCGCTGCGATTGAAGTGTTGCACAGCGCGACCCTGATCCACGATGACCTTGTCGATGATGCACTCCTGCGCAGAGGCCACAAGACCCTCAATGCGGTCTGGTTACCCGGTGCTGCGGTCCTGGCCGGAGATTTTCTTCTTGCGCGGTC
>CP070802.1:2303186-2306782 GCA_020343595.1 Caldifarciminota bacterium
AACCTTATTTTGGTTTGATCGGCAGGGTTGTGGACTTGCCCGTGGCATTGTCCAAAATCGACACCGAAGCAAAAGTAAGGGTTCTGGATGTGGAACTTGAAGACAAGAGAAAAGTTACACTACCCAGAGCGAACGTTGAAATAATCGAGGAATAAATGAATACCTTTGTGCTTATCATATTTGCCACCGCAGGAGTGAAATCACTGTTGATGCCGGCATCACCGGTCGGCGTCACCACAGGTTTCGCCACCGCAAGCAGAGAAGAGGCAATTTTTTATAATCCTTCGAACTTTGAGGCGGGCGACAATTATACTGTCCAATGTTCCTATAACCAATTCTATCTGGGAATGCAAAGTGTCTCGCTGTCCATGAGTAAGAAGATCAAGAAAGTGAATCTTGGTCTGGGCATCGTTAACTTTGATTACGGCGACATAGAATGGCGCCCTGATTACCCGACCGAAGACCCGCTGATCACTTACCGCGCATATGATTTTTCTCTCATCCTGGCCGCTTCGGCAGAAATTACCACACAAGGTCGAATCGGCATCAACCTCAAATACATAACCGAGAACATCTATATCTATTCAGACTACGCGCTCGCCCTCGATATTGCTTTTTCATATCGAAACATGACGAGTGGTATAACCTTCGGCGCAACCAATTTCGGAACCCAGATGCTCATCAACAATGATCAAGTCAATCTACCGGCTTGTCTGAATGTCGGAGGTTTTCATCAAATAAGCAAGGTGAAACTCAGCAGTGATCTGCGCTACCTTGTGAATGACTCTGCTTTCGACTTCGGAATTGGCGCTTCAATGCCTGTTCACCAGCGCCTAACGCTAAGCGCCGCGGCCAATTATCGGGATGAAATCTATCCGGGGTTCGGCCTCACTATAGATGTCGGTGCTCTCGAAGTCAAATACGGCGGTTCATTTTATCCGAAGAATTTGGGCATGGTCAATAATATTGCCCTTAAGATAGGTTTCTAGTGAACGGAATCTGGCTTGAGTTCGAGAGACCGATCGTTGAACTGGAAAAGAAGATCGAAGAACTACGCGGACTCAAAGGGGTCGACAGCGAGATTGAACGGCTAAAAGCCCAGGCGGAAAAACTCAAGAAGACGATATATTCAAATCTTACGCGATGGCAGCGGGTACAGCTCGCCCGCCACCCCCGCAGACCCTATCCTCTCGACATAATAAAACTCATCACCGATGTGTTCGTCGAACTGCACGGTGATAGAAGATTCGCCGACGACCACGCGATTGTCGCCGGCATAACCGAAATCGAAAAACACCATATCGCCATAATTGCCCATCAGAAGGGGCGCGACACAAAGGAAAAAATCAAGCGCAATTTCGGCATGCCCCATCCCGAGGGTTACCGTAAGGCAATGCGTATCATGAGAATGGCCGCGAAGTTCCGAATGCCGGTCGTAACCATGGTCGACACGCCGGGAGCATTTCCTGGTGTCGGGGCGGAAGAAAGAGGGCAGGCCGAAGCGATCGCTACCAACCTCTTCGAGTGTGCCACGCTGCCGACACCGATCCTCGTCATCATACTTGGCGAGGGTGGGTCTGGCGGGGCGCTCGCCATTGCGCTCGGTGACCGCATACTGATGATGGAGAATGCGGTATACTCGGTCATCACACCGGAAGGCTGCGCGTCAATACTCTGGCGCGATGCCTCTAAGAACAAAGATGCGGCCGAAGCCCTCAAGATGACCGCCCAGGATATGGTAGCGATGAACATCATTGATGCAACGATTCCCGAACCGGTCGGCGGCGCACACATGGATTTTGAAGCGACCGCGAAGAACATCAGAGAAGCCATCAAAAAAAATCTGGCTGAACTCATCGCTTTTCCAATCCCTGAACTCATAGAGGCGCGCATACAGAAATTCAGAAAAATGGGAGTCTACAAAACCTAATGTCGCTGGCTGGCGATCTACAGGATTTTGAGATAACTGATGTCTTCCAGCTCGTTCAGTTGGGGCAAAAAGATGGTGTCCTGAGGATCCAGACCGCGGACAATCTGGGTGTCGTCTGTTTCAAGGGCGGCAAGGTAGCTCATGCGCAGACCAATACAATACAGGGAGAACCTGCCATCGACACGATCCTCGGCTGGAAAAAGGGCCGTTTCACATTCAACCCGGGCGAAGAAATACCGGAACACACCGTAGATCTACCGATCCAGCAGGTCATTCTTGAAGCAGCGCGGCGTATCGATGAACTGACCAGGGTGCAGAAGCTGATCCCGTCCTTTGATATGGTCATCGAGATCATAGAAGTGCCGCAGGAAGGGATCGAGAAGATCCAACTGAACCCCCGTGAATGGAAGGTGCTTTCCTTCGTAGATGGAATACTGACGGTCAAACAGATCGCGCGAAAATCAAATATCTCGGAATTCGAGACTGCCAAGATATTCTACGGCATGATCTCGTCGGGGTTGGTCAAAGCGGTGACACCGACGACAGCAAAGACAGAACGGAAGAAAGAGACCAGGAACCCGCAGCCCCGAAAGGTTGAAGAGCCCAAGGAAGAAGGTTGGCTCTCAAAGTTCTTCAAGAAGATCTGAGGTTTTCAGAACACAAATTCAACTAAGTATCGATCACGCTTCGTCGGCGGTAGACCTCGATACACCCGGTCGGTGAAATTACAGATTTTTGATCAAATCGAGGAATTTCTTGTACGGAATTGCAGTCCAGGATTCGGCTGATGTTGCACCTCCGGAAAGGCTGATCATCGACACCTTGGCCGCGGCCTCCTCATCCGGGGCTTCGTAGATATCGAGGAAATCATAGGGGCCCAGAAGTGCATAGTGTCCGAGAAATTTAACCTCGGGACAATCTTTCTTAACGCGTTCCATCCACTTACGTCCGATCTCAGCGCGTTTCTTCAAATCCCTTGTCAACTCAGGAGATAGTCGCGTCACCAAAATGTATGTAGCCATATCGCCTCCTATTTATACAATTATATTTCAATCCTTCTTTGTGTCAAGCAGACTGGTCCAATACTCTGCCGGGAATCTTGAAGTATGCTACATGGCAAACTCTTCTGATGTGGTATGTCGTGTAGCATAGATTCTTCTTGACAATTATAGGATAATCGGTATACTTTTGCCTAATGAACGCAAATCGCGAAATAGCAAGCAAGAACACTACACAGCGCGAAGCAGAGCGTTATCTTTCCGTCGTCAAGACACTTCCCGATATTGTCTATCGTATCGACCCCGACGGCAGATTTCTATTCATAAATGATTCAGTTCGTAGCCTCGGCTACGAACCCGACGAACTCATCGGTGAACATTTCAGTAAGATCATCCACCCCGACGATGTAAAGCTGTTTGCTCGTAACTATGTTCTGCCCGCTTATGTCGGTAAGAAAACCGGGGATGATGATGCACCAAAACTCTTCGATGAACGACGAACCGGCGAACGGAAGACCAAAGACCTTGAGATCAGGTTGCTCGTCAAAAAGAAGAGAGACGGTATTGATGAACGTATCGGCACGGTCATCGCCTTTGGCGATGTCAGTTCAACGGGCCATTATGATAAGGACGTGGATGACTCTGAAAAAAAATTCCTCGGCACGCTA
>CP070802.1:2306882-2310291 GCA_020343595.1 Caldifarciminota bacterium
TACGCAGCATGATGGATGTACACAGCAAAAGAGGCAGAATCCCTGTTCCACCAAATGGAAATAAAATGGAACTGCCTGAGTATCGACTTACTGCTCGCCTCTTAGGGAAGATAGGCCTTGAGGCATTGACATTTCGTACACAATCAATAACAGGTTGGGAAGAAGAGATCATTGACAAATCTGAATTAGATCCTGTCAGAGACTTCACTCGCTTTGATCGTGGTCCAGACTGGCCATTTGTTTACAGGCCTATATATTTGGCAGAATCTGTTTTTAACGATGGCGAAGAATATTACCAAGTGCTCCATGAATATGACTTGCTGTACACAAAAGGGAATGAACTTTACATAGTTGTTGCTCTCTTTGGGGTCGAGCTTGCCCTTAACCTCGGTGGTCCTGAGATTAATGGCTACAATCATTGGCTAGCATCACATAACTATGCAAGCCCACTATATGTAGGCAAAAATGTCAAACAAGAGAATTAGACGTGTTTGCTTGCCCCATAGGGGGGTACATTATTCGATGAGTTATGCTTGATAATGATAGGTTTTGATAGCCTGTAGGGTTGGTAGGTTTCCTGCCCATACAGTTCGGGTAACGTCAAATTGACAGCATGGGCAAGCGCGGGCTTCGACTGCGCTTGGCCGAATGTCTTGCCCATCCTACCCGCTGAATCTCGTATTCCCATTGGACGAGTTTTTTCGGAGGGATACCGTACCTCGCTCAATCTGCAAGCTTCAAGAGGATGTTTCCCTTTTCCACATTGCCTGTTCCTGGGGGGGTGATCTCATAGCCGCCTTTGAGATTGTTCCCTTCGATGGTCGCAGTGAATTGGCCCCCGCTTATTACACCCGGTCTGTACTCGTTCGGCCCACCGTAGATTACCTCATCCTCGGTAAAAGTGACAATACCTTCTGGTCTGATTTGCCCAGATATCGTGATAAGGCCGTTGTTCAGAGTAGGATACCATGTCATTCCTTCGAACGCATCGCCCTTGCGATTCTTTATGAACAGTATCATCGGATAAGGCTTCACCCCCCTCTGATCGCAGGTCCCTTGCCAGACGGAATGCGCCTTTATGGAATCACTGTGTGTGCTTTTCTTAACAGCAGTGGATGCGCAACCACCTACCATGCAGACGGCAACAAGTGCCCCGATAGTCATTGCTTTTTTGGACGACATTGTCTGTCTCCTTTCTACCAATATTTCAACCTCATATTTCCCATATTATAAACGTTCACGGATATTTTGACACTGTTGGGGAGAATTAAAGCACCGGGCATATTTTCTGTATCTCCCCTTCTTTTGTCCAACAATGATTATACAAGACGGTTCACCGTCTTCTTTGCACTATACCAAAACTATTATTGAGAGATACAAGTCCAAGATGTTTCGCTCCGTCGCTCATCTAATATTAATCTACGCTGTACAGCCGGATTTTTCAAGAAGATAGCAAGAAATCTAGGAAAAATGTTGTGGCGACCCTTCGACCCCACTACATTCTGCGCGAGTTCATTGCCGAGTGCAGGGCAGTTTTTGACAATTCAGATTTCGATATTAAGATCCTTCGACGTTGCTCAGGACAGGTTTAGAATTTGGTAGGACCAGCTGCAACCCTGCACGCAAAGGCAAAATCAAAGATTAGTTATCCTGAGAACTGGAGTTGCTTTCCAGACGGTACAGTTCAGCTCTTACCTTGGGCAGTGACTGAGGGTATTGCCTTTTGATGAACTCAATCATTTTCTCTCTTACTTCACATCGCAGGGTCCAGGCCGTTGAGGCATTTGAAGCGCTCATAAGAGCCCTAAGCTCCATCGTACGATCGGAGGCATTTGTAACCTGCAACACACAGACTTTACCGTCCCAGTGTTCAGATTTCTTAAGTATGTTGTGAAGTTCCTCTCTAACAACATCGACAGGCACGGTATAGTCGGTATATATGAAAACAGTGCCGAGTATGTCTGCAGATGTTCGTGTCCAGTTCTGAAATGGGCTTTCAATGAAATACGTTATTGGCACGATCAGGCGCCTGAGATCCCATATCCTGACAACGACGTAGGTCAGCGTTATCTCTTCGATGCGGCCCCACTCGTTTTCCACTATTACTACATCGTCGACCCGGATAGGCTGGGTAATCGCTATCTGAATACCTGCAATGAACGTTCCGATGGTTCGCTGAGCAGCTATTCCTACAACAATGCCGATAACCCCGGCAGAGGCCAGGATAGTTGTCCCGAGCTGGCGGACCCTGTCGAATGTCATTAGCATGGTCCCAAAGGCGAGAATGGCCACAATAATGATGGCAATGCGCTTCAATACCCTGAATTGTGTGTGGATCTTCCGCGTTTTCAAATTGTCTGCTACACCCACATCGAAACGGGTTATTACATAGTCTTCCAGGACGTTGGTCATTCGGACCAGGAGCCAGGCAACCAAAGCGATAAGGACTAAAGCAAGAGCGTGCTCGGCTACCTCAGGTATGTGGGGCTTCATATTGGGGAGTTTCCCTACCACGCGCACTATTAGCAGGATGACTATCCACTGGAAAGGCCTATAGCAGTGGTTGACGAGTGCATTGTCCAAGGTCACTCTTGTGCGCTTGGTCAGGCGTTGTACTATCCTGAAAACTATGTAGTGGCCTGCCACACCAACAAGCAGGGCTATTACGTATAGCCAGATCAGTGGCTGTATGTCGCGTATATTTGCCAACATTTTTTCCCTTTCGAATCTACCTGATTAAGGGCATAACAGTACAGTCTTAGTAACACTCGAAAGAATGAATTACAATCAATCTTGGTGTTTTCGAAAAATGTATGGTTTTTCATGTCCGGATTTACGCTTTCATTATCGAATTGAGCATATCCAGATAGTCTGAGAGCAAGCGGGTAATCAGAAATTCTCTTCTAACCTTTTCTCTTGCCTTCTTTCCAACAGCATTGGCCTCATTAGGATTCTGTAAAATGTGTATTATCCGCTCTGCAAATCCTTTATTGTCCTGGGGCTCTACCAGGAAGCCGTTGAGACCATCATCAATCTGATAAGGTATTCCACCCACATTCGAGGCAACGACCGGCGTGCCTTTCCATAAAGCCTCGGTTACACAGAGGCAGAATCCCTCCCTTATGGACTTCTGTATTATCACGTTAGAGTATCTTTGAACGGAATTAACCAATGTTTCATTATTGCCCACAACAAAGACTACGTCTTTATTATTGACCATCCTGTTCGCCTTGCGATAAACTTTTCTATACATCTGCAGGCCTTCGGGATCGTCGCTGGCCACGTTGTAGCAGAAAACCAGCCTGCAATCGAACTTCTCCTTAACCAATCTGAACACATCTATTACACCCTCCGGGTCCTTCCACGGATCCAGCCTGGATACCTGGGTAATAACCGGCTTGTCGGTCGG
>CP070802.1:2310391-2313798 GCA_020343595.1 Caldifarciminota bacterium
GCATGATCGACAAGAAATTCTACCCATTGCCCACGATAAGGTATGACCATGGCTGAAAAGGCGTTTTTACCCTCGCTGAAATATACCCCGGGTGAACGGTGGATTTGATTGACGACGACCCTCTCGACACCGTTGATTACAAATGTACCACGTTCAGTCATCAACGGAAGGTCACAGAGATAGATCTCTTGCTCAGGCATGCCGCGGAGTTCGCCATCATCCTCCTTGCTGACCAATCTGAAGCTTACCTTCAGCGGCAGTCCGTAAGTCGCTCCTTTATCGATTGCCTCATTTGCTGAGTATTTTTCCGTACCATAGCGGTGTGAAATATATTGCAGTTGATAACGATTGTGAATGTCCGATACCGGGAATTCAGCGGCGAAGATAGCCTTGATCGTCTTCGTCATGAACTGATCGTAGGATTCGTGCTGTACTTCCAGCAAATGGGGCATTCTGAAGGTCGACTTGCGCTTGGAAAAATCAACAATGTTCATCATAGTTTATATTTTTCCCCCTGATAATGGTGGCAAAATATAGGTACACGCACAATATATTGTGATGTCAATTTATTTCAACTCGATACTAGCACCAACCTCCTCGAGTTTGCTCTTCATGTTTTGCGCCTCGTCTTTGGTCGCACCTTCTTTTACAACCTTGGGTAGATTGTCGATCATATCCTTTGCTTCCTTCAGCCCAAGGCCGGTGAGTTCACGCAGAACCTTCAAAACCTGGATCTTTTTGTCGCCGCAGGACGTCATGTTCACCGAGAACTCCGATTTCTCTTCGGCTGCAGGCTTGTCTGATTCCGCGGTCTGCTGTGCAGCCATTTGTATGGGTGCAGCAGCAGTCACGCCGAATTTGTCCTGCAACGCTTTGACTAGCTCTGAAAGTTCGAGTACTGATAAATTGCCAATTTCCTCGACTAAGGCATCAACACCCTTTTTTGCTTTCGCGGTCATTTTACCTCCTTATCTTTTAGCGCTTCAAGGGTATATATTAAATCTCGAATTATGGACTCAAGAGTCCCTACCAAATTTCCGATAACATTGATTGAACCAACGAGTTGACTATATAGGATCTCCCTGGCCGGTATTTTTGCCAGCCGGGATATCTCCGTGATATCATAGAACTGTCCGTCGACAATGCCGCCTTTCAATTTAAGATTCTCTGTATTATTGAGTATTTTTGCCAGGGCTACCGGATCATCGAACGCAATGGCAATGCCGGTCGGACCGACGAATAATTCATTGATCTTACTTTCATCAAACCCCATCTCTTTCATAGCCAGAAAACCGAGCGTATTTCTGAGTACAACATAGCCTGCATTGTTCTTCCTCAGTTCACGTCGCAGCACCTCCAAGTTCTTCACCGCGATGCCTGTGAAATCCGTAAAGTAGAAAGCTTTTCCCGGCTTGAGGCGTTCTCTTAGTTTTTCAACATATTCGATTTTCTTCGGTGCTGGCATCAGACACCTCCTTTTCTAGCATGGTCGAGAAGTTCTTTCTCATCTATGGTAATTCCAGGGCCCATGGTTGATGAGAGGGTTACTGATTTGATGAGATTACCCTTCACTGTCTGGGGTTTCGCTGCGAGCAAATCCTCCATCAAGATCAGTATGTTTTCCTGCAATTTCCGGTCTTCAAAGCTGGCTCGGCCAACCGGTACGTGCACGCAACCGGTTTTATCTGTTTTGAATTCTACTTTTCCTTTCTTGAGGGCTTTGACTTGCGCATCAATTTCGAAAGTCACGGTGCCGGCTTTCGGTGAAGGCATTAGCCCTTTTGGTCCGAGTATTCTACCCAACTTGCTTATGTCCGACATGACATCGGGTGTTGCGATTATTATGTCAACGTCGCTCCAACCACCCTTCAATTTTTCGATATACTCATCGAACCCAGTGTAATCGGCTCCTGCGTCCTTTGCTTCCTGCTCTTTTTCACCTTTGGCAAGTACCAGGATTCGTTTTGTCTTTCCAGTTCCGTGTGGCAGATTGGAGAATCCCCGTACGAACTGATCCGTCTTTTTCGGGTCGATCCCCAACTTGATCGACAGATCCATTGATTCATCATATTTTGAATTCGCCGTTTCCTTGGCTTTCTTTATGGCATCCTCGAGTGAGTATTTTTTCGCCTCAACCTTTTGTTTGTTCGCAACATATCTCTTTGAACGCTTCATCAGTCCTCCACCACTATTCCCATGCCTCGCGCCGTACCCTCGATGATCTTCATGCATTGCTCGATCGTTTCACTGTTGAGATCTTTCATTTTGCGCTGGGCGATCTCCTTTATCTGCGCGCGGGAAACCTTGCCCACTTTCTCACGGTTAGGAACCGGCGATCCCTTTGCGATGCCAGCCGCTTGTTTTAGTAAAACAGCGGCAGGAGGGCTCTTTAGCAAATATGAGAAGGTCCGGTCATTATATATCGTTACCACTGCAGGGACGATCAACCCGGAAAGATTTTTCGTTTCCGCATTGAATGCTTTGCAGAAATCCATGATATTGACACCGTGCTGTCCGAGCGCGGGGCCTACGGGTGGAGCTGGTGTCGCACCGCCTCCCGGTATTTGAAGTTTAACTGTTGCTATGACTTTCTTTGCCATCTTTCTCCTTACAAACTCTTCAACTGGTGAAAACCCAGTTCGATCGGAGTCGTTCGACCGAATATTACGACCAACACCTTCACCTTTTCACGTTCTGGGTATATATCTTCGATTGTACCGACAAAATCCGTGAAAGGGCCATCAGTTACGGACACGCGTTCACCTTTGGCAAAGGGTATCTTCGTTACGACTTTCTCCTTGGATTCCTCCAATTGCTTGAGTAATTCTTTCACTTCATCAGCGCCGAGAGGTATTGGTTTGGTCTTTGAACCGAGGAAGTGAGTGACCCCAGAGATCGAATTTACCAGACGTAGAGTTTCATCATTCCCTTCCATCTCGATCACAATATATCCTGGATAGAGGCGTTTTTCTTCGACTACTTTCTTGCCCTTTTTGATGCGTACCTGATTCTCGACAGGGATCACTATTTTACCGAAGGATTCTTCCATCATACTGTCCTTGATCATCTTCTCCAGTATCTTCTTGACCTTGTGTTCGTGTCCTGTCAGAGTGTGTACGACGTACCATTGCATATGATGTGATCCTATTGCAGTATGAGGCCCAGCACTGTCGTGAAAACAGTATCAAGGGCAAATATTATGACCGCGACGATGAATGAGATGACGACAACAACGATCGTAGAATTCGTGACTTCGCTGCGGGTAGGCCACGTCACCTTCCGCATTTCGTAATAGACATTCTTGATGTAATCTCTTATTTTATTTAGCATTTAAGATAACCTTTGGCAGGCCTGGAGGGATTTGAACCCCCAACCCCCCGGTTTGGAGCCGGGTGCTCTGCCGTTAG
>CP070802.1:2313898-2317275 GCA_020343595.1 Caldifarciminota bacterium
ACTCGAAAATCAACGTCTTCATCCCCATAGCGTACGCTCGTCACCACTTCGCCGTCATACGCAATGCGCACGTTCTGTGCAATATCGACAACGGTCAGACCCAAACGGGACAACGTGTTATAATTAATCTTGATCTCGACCTGTTCTTTACCTGGCTTATCATCCCGCTGAATATCTTTGACCCCGTTTATCGTACCCAAAAAAGCAACCAGTGAGTCTGTTGCATGCTTGCGATAATCATCGTTAGAACCAACAATCTGTATGCTTATCGGCCTGCCAACGGGCGGACCTCCGGTTTCAATCATATAGGTAACATTCTCAAAGTCTTCGAATGTGTCGGTCTGCACTCGGATTGCTTCGACGATCTCATCTGCGGTTCTTTCCCGTTCATTGAACGGTGTGAGACTAACCGACAGAGCCGCGTAATTCTCGCTTTCCGCCTCAAGCCAGGGATTGCGACCGACACGTGTCACAAATGATTCGAGTTCATCCTCAGGCAGAGCCATCACCAGTTCCTCGATCTTCTTCACATTGTCAGATGTCGCATTAAGAGAACTACCAACTGGAAGTTCTGCGAGGACGTAGAAATGTGACGCCATATTTGAAGGGAAAAGTATGAACTTCATATAGTTCGCGCCGAACCACAGGGAGCCGAAAAGCACGATTATGAATAGTAGCACAAACAGATATCTCAATTTCAATATACGGGGTACAATACGCTGATAGCGCTTTTTGAGAAAATCAAACCATTTGTGTGTGGTCGATTTAGCTGGATTATGCCGCAATCCGTGGAGCAAATGCGCGGGCAACGAGATAAGTGCTTCGCCAAGAGAAATAAACAACGCCAGACTGATCGTCAGAGGGATGACGAAGATGAACTTTCCGAAGATCCCGGTCATGAAGAACATGGGAGCAAATGCCAGGAATGTTGTGAGCACGGTTGTTAAAACAGGAAGAAAAACCTCCCGCGTCCCTTCAACTACTGCTTTAAGAGGCGGATCACCTCGTTCGCTTCGATGGAAGATATTTTCCGAAATAATAATGGCATCATCAACGATAAGACCGAGAACAAGAATCATTGCGACCAAAACAGGACTGCTTATTGACTGACCGAAAAAAGGTAGCACAAAGATGACCCCCAGGAAAGAAACCGGTATGCCCAGGGCGACCCAGAAACTAGTCCGTATATTGAGGAAAACGGTCAATAGGATTACGACCAAGACCAGACCGATCAACAAGTTGGACATCACCACATTAAAGCGATTGCGCACCTGTTTCGAAAGGTCTGACGAATATTGAACCTCAACGCTTTCGGGGAGATTCTCTTGCTCTTCAGCAGCAAGTTTTTTCACCGCGTCGCAGGTGCGTATGATATCAGCAGATTCGTTCTTATAAACAGTGAAGCTTATCGCCGGCTTACCATTCATGCGCGACATGACCCGTGCATCCTCAAAATCATCCTTCACAATGGCAAGGTCCTTTATCTTGATAAGTGGCCCCTCAAAGGTGGAACGAACGACAACATCCCCCACATGATACGGGTCATCAAATTGAGCAAGCGTCACAAGGTTTTTTTCGCTGGTATAGGATTCAAAGTTTCCTGCAGTCGTACGTATGTTGCGCGCCTGAATAGCCATGATGATCTCTCGTAAGGGGATCTGGAAGTTCTTCACGGCCCGTGAAGAAACTTCGACCTTGATCTCTCTTGCTTGGTATCCGAATTTATCTAATCGCGACACGCCGTCAATATCCCTGAGCTTCTTTTCGAATTCTTTTGCATGCTGCCTTAATTCTTTATAGGGAATATCACCGGAGATCCCGATTTCAATGATGGGGATATCGCTTGTCGTGCTTATTTCATCAACTTCGGGAGAATCAGTAACCTCAGCCGGGAAGTCGGTCACCCTCCCTACCGCCTCGCGAATGTCTGTTTTGACTTTATCCTGGTCTTCCGCATCAGTATCAATGTACACAAAAATGACTGAAACATTCTCCATTGAAGTAGAGGTCGTCCAGTCGACACCCGCAACATTCCGTACCTCATCTTCAATCTTATTCGTAACGTTCAGTTCCACGTCTTCGGGCGAAGCACCGGGGTAAATTGTCTTAACCATCATCATGCCATAATCTACTTTTGGAAACAGATCGCGTCGTATGTTCATCAGCGTGTTCAGACCGAGTGCGACCATCATGATGATGATGAGATTAGCCAGTGTATGACGCTCAGCAAAGAATTTAAAGAATGAGCTCATTATCTACCTCCTCGCTGGAATATAAGTTCATCCATGAGTGCGTGGTATTGAAGGAGCAATTTTTGATAGCTGACTGCATTCTCTGCATAGGTTAATTTTGCAACTTCTTCATTATCCTGGCTCTGAATGACAAAGGTGAGGTCGCTGCGCCCCTGCCTGTAGAGACGCAACTCTTCCTGGGTCTTTGCCTCTGCTGATTCGATCTGTTCCTGGTTAAGCACCAGGACCTTCTCCATTTCCTTCATGAGAATCAAGAGATTCTTTGCACCAGCTTCAAGTTCCAATATGATGTGTTCAATGTTCTTATCGAGCTGTTTAAGCTCGAGTTCAGTCTTCCGAACATCCGCCGTGGCAGTCCGGTTGCCAAGCGGGTAGCGGAAATCGAGCGCAACCAATACGTCCGGCTTATCTAACCCGAGAGAATTCCCGAATTCCTCATCCCCATCCTGAAGCCCGGCTCCGATGCTCAGATAGAGCTGCGGTCGCTGTGTTTCTGTATACCCATGCATCAAATGGGATAATTGATCACGGCGAACGCCCAGCGCCTTGACGACCCGTGACCTTTCCATCAACTGAATAATCACCTCGTCAAGTTCGGGCAATGTTTCCAGTGTGTATATATCAAATTCAGGACTGAGGGTATACAGTTCTTCAGACTGGGCAAGAACCGCCAATTCTGCTTGTTTTGCTTTCCATTGCGACTCAATGAGCACAATACCCTGCTGGGCAATTCTTACTGCATCCTCTGCCCGGAGAACATCGACTCTTTCGACCAGATTTGCCGCCCACCTTCGGCTGACCTGCCTCGACTGCTCCTGTGCCAGAACCTGCCGTTCATGTGCAATTCTGTTCTGTTCAGAAAGAAGAACCCAGTCCAGGAATCGCAAACCCAGATCCAGGACGAAATTTTCTTGATTTTCTACAGTTTGTATTTCAGCAAAATCAACATTATATCGGCTCAATTCATATTCAAGCCTGTCCAGTTTCCCTCCGAAGTTCTGCAAGAGTGGCTGAGAATATGCCAGATACACCTTGTTCGTATACTGTTGTGACGGACCGGCGGGAATTACGATGTCTTCTGGAAAAAATGGAATGACAATATCCGGGATCGTCTGATCTGTATAG
>CP070802.1:2317375-2320703 GCA_020343595.1 Caldifarciminota bacterium
AAGCCGACCCTCATCCAGATAAAACCGTTGAATTTCGTGTTCTTTAATTTCTCGAGGAATATCTTCGGCTGGATCCTCGTCAGATCCACGGAACTCTTGAGGGGTTTCAGGGTTATTGAAGAGATCATCAATTTGAGGAGTATTTCATCGGTGGCATACTCGCTCAGCGTCCCCGATGTTGCTTTCTTTGCCTTTTCCACAATCTCACCAATCGGCACGATCTCTCTGGAGTCCGGGCTGATTCTCGCTGCGTTAAAAGGCTCACCCTGGTTGAGGAATATCAGTTCAGATATATCGTGGTAAAATATCGAAATGTATCCAACAATGCGATGCGCCCGCTCTCTCTTCGACGCGGTGAGAACATTACTCAGATTGATGAATTCGAGTCTTGTATTCTCAATGATCGGGCGACCCAGGGGGAACCTCATCTTCTATATTATATGAATAATAAGGAGAAGTCAATACGAACGCACTTGACTGGATTCGCCTTTTAAAGTAATATGAAAATCAAGTGAAGAAAGGTAATATCAAAATAAAAAAACCGCGGACACTTGTCGCCCTGAGCGGCGGTGTGGATTCCTCAACCGCCGCGGTCCTGCTTAAAGAGGCGGGCTACGATGTCGAAGGCGCGATCATGGTTTTCGATGGGGTCAAACAAGAAAACATCGATCTGGCAGCTACCGTCGCCCGCAAAATCGAGATTCCGTTCCACCGCGTCGATATTGATAAAGAATTCAAAGAGTTGATCATCGACTATTTCTCAGGCGAGTACGCAAGTGGACGTACCCCGAATCCCTGTGTACGCTGCAACCAGTTGCTGAAGTTTGACCTATTACTGAACAGGTCAAAACCTGCGGTTTTTAACAAGATCGCTACCGGCCACTATGCGCGCGTTGAAGAGAAAGATGGACGATTTCTCTTAAAAAGAGGGATGGATAAGAACGAGCAATCGTATTTTCTCTACCGGCTATCGCAGGAACAGTTGTCCAAAACAATTCTACCGCTCGGTGAATCTACCAAAGAAGAAGTGCGCAAACGCGCGCGCAAGTATGATCTGCCAACTGCCAAGCGCAAAAAGAGTCAGGATGCATGTTTCATTCCCGACGGTGATTATGCATCATTTTTGAAGGAACTACTGCCTGAAAAAGCAGGGCCAGTAGTCAACGAACAGGGTAAGACCGTGGGTAAACATAACGGAATTTTTCACTATACTGTTGGACAGCGCCACGGCCTCGGCATTAGTCACAAACATCCGTATTACGTTGCAAAGATCGACACAAAAAACAACACGATACATGTCGGTGAGAGAAAAAACGTTTTCAAACGCGAATTGCTCGCGGCTGATCTAAATCTCATTCCATTCGATACCCTGGAGCACAGTCTTGAAGTCACTGCCAAGGTCAGATATTTTTCACCGCTGAGTAAAGCAATGGTTGAACCAGTGGATAATCAAACGGTACGAGTCATTTTTGAGAAACCGCAGTGGGCAATAACACCGGGGCAGTCGATCGTACTGTATCAGGACGACCTCGTGATCGGCGGCGGCGTAATTGAAAAGTCGCTTGATTAGACGCTGATTTATCTTACTACTACAAACTTCTGCACCTGCTGCCCGGCTCCGGTTTGCAGCACGGCAAAATAAGTGCCGTTGGACAGATTCTCTATCCGTAGACCTACTTCGTGAGTTCCCCTTTCGAGATACGCGTCGAAAACCCCCTCAACGAGCCTACCGCTCACATCGTATAGCAACAGCGAAACCTGCGCTGCAATTGGCATCGTGAATCTGGTCGCGAGCCTACTTGTGGCCACCGAAGGCACAACAGCAAAGTCAACTATGTTAATAGAAAGATCACGCGCTTCTTCAATCGATGTCGGCCAATCATAGAACCAATAACCGAGCATACCGGACTCAAAGTACACTATACCGGCTTCTGTAGATGGATCCTCATGCACCCAAATCGAATAGGTTTTGCTTACACTAGCCATGCTATTAACCATCACGTCAGCCGTCTCCGTTGCATTCCAGTCTTCCCACACAATTTCTCCATTGTTAGGTGCCGACAGCGGGCCAGTGATACGCCACGTATTGCCACCATCCTGTGTATAAACCCCTTGAATGTGCGCACCATCCAACGTAGCCCAGCCAAGAGTATTGCCGATATAGCAGTAGGATTTGCAACTCGCCAGAACCCTACCGAGCACCGGGTCGTAAGACAATGAGGGATATTGGCCAGGCCAGCAGTGGAAAAGTGTATCACCAACCCACGTCGAGTCAAAACCGATCGAATCCTGATGCCATATATCCCAGGTCCAGTTGCCTGGCCAGCCGGTCGCCTTCGCAATATGAGGTCCGCCCGCACCGCCGATGCCAATATCGTTGAATACAACCCACGGTTCATTATCAATGACAAGGCAGTCGAACTCGTGCCACCAGTACTGAGAGGATGTGTTTGCTGGGAAAACGGTGATCGGTGTCTCTGCGCTCCATGTATAACCACCGTCGGTCGATTCCATATAATATGGATACGGCGTAGAATCACTACCGCTGAAAGTGTAGTAATCCGCGTACGCATAGAAAATATGACCACCGGTTCCTGCCGATATCGCGCCGGGATTGCCATCGGCATTTATGTACGCCATCGGTATCGTATCGGTCCAGCTATAACCACCGTCAGTAGAGATCCAGCAATATGCCCACTCGTTACCATTTGCCAGAAAACTCCAGGCAGAGGCAACCACGTATGTCGGGTCATCAGGAGCTACCACAATGCTCGGCTCCCATGGATACGTAGCCGGCGGTTGTGCATTCGTCGGTATGATCGGTACTGAGAACGACGGTGCCGAGGGCAGATTCTCTTCGATCATCACGCTGATCTGGCCATCGGTGTAGCCCTGCGTGTTCTCCTGGAAGCAGAACCACAATTCACCAGCATTGGCATCGAAATCAGGCGTAGCCGCGATGTCATTGTATAACCTTCGACTTGCACCAGAGAACGGCCCGTATGTTGTCCAGGATGAACCACTGTTCAATGAATAGGCGACCTTTGCCAACATTGTATTACTCGGATCACCACTCGGCACACCATAGAAAACTGCAATCGCTTCACCACCACCCGATACAGCAATGCTCTTACCCTGGCTTCCTAGAACAGCACGTATGTTACCCAACGAATCAATCGGTATTCGATCCAAATACCGTAATCCCTCCCCGCTTCCACGGCACACCCCATCAAAATCAGCATTATCAATAGAGATTGGGCCATCAGCAAGGACGAATGCATAACATATACAGAATACAAAAACTGCTTTCATAAGAACTCCAGAAACC
>CP070802.1:2320803-2324000 GCA_020343595.1 Caldifarciminota bacterium
AACAGGTCTGGCCTGGGACTGGCATGATAATGCCCTCTGGAACTCAGACCAGCTGACCGATTACATATACAAACTGAACCCGGTCACTGGTGCCGTCATAACATCCTTCGCGTGCCCAGACCTGGAGGTACAGGACCTTGCCTTTGACGGAACCTACCTCTGGACCTGCGGCTGGAGCACGGGCAATGTCTATAAGATGGATATCGGCTACGTTGCGGGCCCAGCCGATATCCTCTTCGTCGACGACGATGAGAACGGACCCAACGTTGAAACAGTCTATGAAACCTCATTCAATAATCTCGGTCTCGCCTATGACAAGTGGGTCGTTTTTGACAGTGGCGGTGTAGCCCCGGATGCCGTGGTCATGAGTGACTATGAGATCGTTGTCTGGGCAACGGGTGAAGACTACTCAAATACATTGACACCCACGGATACTACTGAAATTGGTCTCTATCTCTTGAACGTCATGAACCCTGGCAAGCTGTGGCTCTCGTCCCAGGACGTGTTGTGGGATATCGATCCGGTCAGTTGGATGCATGTCGATATGCACGCGGATGACATCTACTGCAGTCAGGTTACCGGCGTTGGCCCCATCATGTCTGGGTTTTCATCGCCGACCACGGGTACCGTTATTATTGATTATGCTGACATGATCATGCCAGACGCATCATCGTGGACCGAAATGCAGAATGAGGTCGGTACGAGTAACACGATCGCCGTGGGACCGCCAGCGACGCCCTACTCTGTTTTCTTCAACGCATTTGCCTTTGAGAACATCAATGCCGAAGCCGACCGTGACACGATGATGAACAGAGTGATAAACTGGTTGTACGTTGGAGTCGAAGAATCACCGAGCAAAGAAACACCCGTTACAATTGGTTTCGCCCCCATGTCCAATCCTGTCCGCGGACGTTCGCTCATTACATATAATACATCAGTCCGAAGCAGGGTAGCGCTCAAGGTATATGACAGCGCTGGTCGACTGGTCACCACGCTTGTGGACGGCATTGTCGAAGCCGGTACCAACACCGTCTTCTGGGATGCCACAGACAACAACAACCGCGCCGTTGCTAACGGCATCTACTTCTTCAAACTAGACGCAGGAGACCTGACCGCGACGCATAAACTGATACTCGTTAGATAGTACAACAGAGCAAACAACACCGCCCCGTAAAGTCATAACTGCGGGGCGGTTTTCTATTTTTCTATGATTTGAACGACTAAAACCTAATGTGCTTCAACTCCACGCGCAGAAACCACAGGATACAGAACAAACCCGACCAACCAACTACAAGGATTTTGACGTCCGTTTTGCCGTGATGCTCATCGATCTGTCGGTTTCATCATTGAGGATTTTTCTTGCCAGCTCGTCTCCGTACTGAGCCATTTTTGGTATATCCCTGGGATCATTGCTCCTAACTGGCTCGCGAAAATCAACTTGAAACCTGCGGAAATCCAGCTTCTCAAAGAACGTCTTTACGAGATGGACTTGCTGATCATCGGCAGTCTGCATGAAGGCTCCAATAACATGACCGATCCAATCCCATACCATGAACTTTTCAGCATCTCCTGTTCCAAGAGAATGCGGTTCGCGACCCGTACCAAGACTGATGAGTGTTGTTTCTGCCGGATCCCAATTAAGGCAGAAACACAACTCATACGCTGCAATGTAGCACGGATTACTGTAAGAACCAACTCCACCATCAACATACCGCCCTTCAACGACGGGGAATGTAGTCGGTATCGTACTGGATGCCAGGACCGCCTTGACTATGGGCCACGTGCAGTATTCATCTTTCCAAGGCTTAACAAAGCGAGTTCTTTTCTCTACGAGATCAAACACGGTTATGACGACATCGGTGGGTGGATCGGCCGTCCAGAATTCCCGCATCATTCCATCACCAAGGTACTGTCTCAGAGCATCCTCAAGAGGTTTGTTGGAGAAGCGGTAGCGAGTCAGCGGCCATAAAATACTGCGCAGGGTCTTACGGAATACTACACCACCCAATTCGCAATAGAGATCGTACATCCGCGCACCGCTCAGTCCCCTGCCAATACCGGCCGCAATAATGGCACCGGTTGAGGTTCCGGTAGTCACACGGAATATATCATGTGCTGGCTTGCCGAGATGATCCTCAAGAATTGCCAGGGCACGCGTTACCATTACACCTTTCAACGCACCTCCGTCTATTGAAATTGCTGCATGCTTACGGAATGGTTTCACGAACATCCTCCTCACATATCATTCAACAGACATATTTCCTTCCATTTCATCATCCAGTGCGATCTCAGGTTCACCACCGCGATAGCGACGCATGTAATCCCTCATATAGGTTTTCAATCGTTCACGGTGTTGTGCACGCCATTTTCGCTGATAATCAAGATATGTGGATTGATTTTTGCGCCGCCACTTCTTGAAATAGCCGAGGTGTCGTTCCCGCCATTTCTTGCAGTATTTCTTCAAGTAATTCGGATGGGTATTGAACCAGTCGCTGATCTGTTCCCGCATTAGATCGCCATAATTCTCACGGTAGTCCTTCATATACGATTTTCTACTTCGTTTCGGCTTCCTCGCCACTACACCTCCCATTACAATCCTGTCACTACGTTTGTAAACATCAAGGGCAATGCAATAAAACACAACAATATCAACATACATTCCTGAGTCTAGTCTCAGAAAAACATCCATATGTTGACTTTATCCTGCACATAATTAGAATGCAATAACCATGCCGATGATGAATGCTTGAAAAACCATAAGTTTGTTCCAAGAGAGCACGAAATCTCAAATATGATGTGTGCCAATATGGCACAAAAGACACCCGAAACTGAAAATCGTTGATTGTATTGAGTTTCTCTGACGTTATGCGAGTCAGAGTGGCACACATTTTTCAGCAAATAAACTTAAGTGTAGTAAGTAATCAGCGGCACAAGTCAATACCTCAGACCTCTATAAGAACAACAGTTGTCCTTATTTCTCGGCATAACCTGACCACAACACTCAACCTCCTCACCTTGTCGCCTGATCATGCCAATTTGCGAAAAAACGGTCACAGGGACATCAATTGTGACCTGGATTGTGAGCAATGCGTGAGACCGCAGACTACAATGGAACAGAGCCCCTGAAGGCTTGAATGGAGGACAGAATGAAAAGAAAGCATTTCACATACGCACTGGTCTGCTGTTTGATCACTCTT
>CP070802.1:2324100-2327296 GCA_020343595.1 Caldifarciminota bacterium
ATAATGCGCCCGAGCAAGTGGCAAATGTTGCCACCCTGCAAGGAATCGTCGGCTGCGCCATGGCCATGCCCGATATTCACTGGGGTTACGGCTTTCCGATCGGCGGTGTTGCGGCGTTCGATGTGGATACTGGTATAATCTCACCCGGCGGTGTAGGATACGACATTAACTGCGGAGTCAGGCTTTTACGCACTGACCTTACTGACGGGGAAATCAAGGAAAAGATCAAAGAACTCATTCACGCAATATTCAGCAATGTCCCCTCGGGCGTTGGATCGACCGGCAAGATACGTATCGACGAACGCGAGGTCAAGGATGTCTTAACTCATGGCGCTCAATGGGCACTGAAAAAGGGCTATGGATGGAAAGAGGACATCGAGCATATCGAAGCACGCGGTGCCCTTCAGGGCGCGAACCCGGACCGGGTATCAAAACGAGCATTACATCGCGGAAGACCACAGCTCGGCACACTCGGTGCCGGCAATCACTTTCTCGAGATCCAGGTGGTGCAGGATATCTACGACCGGGATGCGGCAAAGGTTATGGGTATCGACGATGTGGGTCAAGTCACGGTAATGATACACACTGGTTCGCGTGGCCTCGGTTACCAGGTCTGCGATGATAACGTGAAGGTCCTCGGCCGCACCACCCAGAAGTACGGGATACAAATTCCTGACCGGCAACTTGCATGCGCGCCAATAACGTCGCCCGAAGGAAGATCATACTTCGAACAGATGGCGTGCGCCGCAAACTACGCCTGGGCCAATCGTCAATGCATCATGCACTGGGTAAGGGAATCTTTTGAAAAAGTACTCGGCAAACCTGCAGAAAAACTGGGCATGCACCTGATCTATGATGTAGCCCATAACATCGCCAAGTTCGAAAAGCATACGGTTGGTGACCGGACAAAGGAATTGTGTATACACCGGAAAGGTGCGACGAGGGCCTTTCCGCAAGGGCATGAAGAGGTGCCTGATGAATACAAGAGCATTGGTCAACCCGTACTGATACCCGGTGACATGGGAACGAATTCGTATCTCCTTCTCGGAACCGACCTGGCAATGGAACAAACCTTTGGTTCTACCTGCCACGGTGCAGGTAGAGTAATGTCCCGCACCAAGGCGCTCGAAAGAACTCGTGGCCGGAGCATCAGCAAAGAACTCGCAGGAAGAGGTATTTTCGTCATGTCCGCAAGCAGCGACGTACTACGCGAAGAAGTGCCCGAGGCCTACAAGGATATCGATGTGGTCGTTGATGCCGTGCATCAAGCGGGCATATCGCGTAAGGTCGCGCGCATGAGACCACTTGGCGTGGTCAAGGGATGACTCTGCGTATTGAATCGCTGTTTCTCTGAGCGGCCAGCCGTTTAGTATGTCACGCAATACAAAATGAAAAATCCGATGAAAGAAAAAATTGCTTACTCACCGCTGCTGCCGGGCGTCTACCTCTTCAGGGACAGGAAGAATAAGCTCATTTACATCGGCAAGGCGGCTAATCTGCGAAACCGGTTGACATCTCACATAAACTCTAATCTCATGAAGCACGTCCATCATATCGATACGATCGTGACGAATTCCGACGTCGAGGCGCTCACGCTTGAAGAGTCCTTGATAAAGATGCACAAACCAAAATATAACATTCGACTCAAGGACGACAAGAAATTCCCTTATCTCAAGGTAACGGTCACGGAGGAATTCCCGCGCATCCTATTCACGCGCGATCTAAAAGAAGACGGGTCCCTCGTCTTCGGACCCTATACGAATGCCAGGGCGCTACGCAGAACGCGCGACGCCTTGTGTCGAATATTCAAAATCGTCTCCTGCACCAAGGACCTCTCCAGGAAGTATCAACGTCCGTGCCTTGAATTTCATCTAAATAAATGCAGCGCTCCTTGCACCGACAGCATCACAAAAGCCGAGTACGACGCTCTTGTGAAAAAGGCGATACAATTCCTCAGGGGAAGTTCAAACGAACTCGAGAAGACCATCGAGAAGCAAATGTGGTCACATGCCGGATCGGAGAATTTTGAAGCTGCCAAGACATTACGTGACCAGCTTTTTGCGATCCGTAAGATGTCGCAGCGCCAGCAGATCGTGACCGAAGATCACGTAAGCAGAGATGTAATCGGTATTGCACGCACTCGTTACCACTGCGTAGCATGCTTGTTCCGGATACGTGAGAACCGGCTGCTTTCCAAGGAAATATACCATCTGAAGATCAACCGTCAGAGCAGTAACGAAGAAGTTGCTGGTGCTTTCATCAGGCTGATATACACTCACATTTCCTTCCTGCCCGAGCAGATCATAATCTCGGCATTTCCTGATGATTGGGATATCCAGGAGCGATGGTTTAAGGAAAAGGGATTCAAGGTACGGCTCATCGTTAAACCCAGGGGAGAAATCGCCGACCTCATGAGGTGGGTGATCAAGAACGCCGAGCATGAACTCGCAGCAACAGTGGCGAGAGTGCCAGTATCGCCGGCGCTCCTTGAATTGCAGGAAAGTCTGCATCTGGATAATCCGCCGTGCTGGATCGAAGGATTCGACGTCTCAAATCTGGGAAACAAGTTCGCGGTCGGTTCCTCAGTTGCCTTCAAAAACGGCAAACCGTACAAGCATTATTACCGGAGATATCGCATAAAACGGATCCCTGGTCAGGATGATTTTGCCATGATGAAACAGATCGTCGGTCGCCGGCTCAGGGACCTGCAAAGACGAAAGACCAAACCCGATCTCCTGCTCGTTGATGGCGGCAAGGGACAGCTAAACTCGGCCCTGCGCGTCATCAGGGAAATGGAAACGAAGGTTCCAACTTTTGCCCTAGCCAAACGAGCCGAGGAGCTCTTTGATACCCGAGGGAATGCGATCTCCATACCGCTAACGTCCAAGGGGTTTTACCTGCTCAAGAGGTTGCGTGACGAAGCCCACCGGTTTGCCATCGGATATCACCGTAAGTTGCGCGGCAAACAGATGACGAAATCATTGCTCGATTCGATCGATGGGATCGGCAGGTCACGAAAATACGCCGTACTCAAGTATTTTGGCAGTATCGAGGCTCTGCGTAAAGCGAGCGAAACCGAGATCGCTAAGATCCGCGGTATTGGACCCCATATTGCCAAACGCATATACGAAGCGCTTCATACCTAACACTTTAAATACTAAAGCCAAAACTCACAATTCCGTAAATGCTCAAATCT
>CP070802.1:2327396-2330439 GCA_020343595.1 Caldifarciminota bacterium
CTATGAAAATGCTTAAGTATTGTATCCTATAATGAATATCCAAACCATTCCTTATTTTAGTGTGCGCAGTTTCTTATACCTTCCTGAAAATCCATCTCCTTTTTCTCAAGGTTTCATATGAGCAAGCCGATATCAAATAAGAAATACGACCAAATCCCTTTTACAAAAACGTTGACTCAGCCGATCAATCAAAACACGTAAGGGAGCGGCAAATGTTTGAACCCTCACCTGGAGACTTTCGTATGACTGGTGCCCAATAACAGCGCGAAGCGATTAAATTGCGATCATTGTAAATTCAAAGGAAAGTAAAATATGACTGACCTTCAGGATGCCATCGATGCGATAGATACCCTCAAACCGATCCCGCCGGTTGCTACACAAATTCTCATATTGACTGAGGATCTTAATAATTCGTTGACGGAGATCAAGGACTTAATTTTACACGATCCCACAATCACGGCCAATGTGCTACGAATGTGTAATTCGGCCTATTTTGGTTTGGCCAGGAAAGTTGAGTCCGTTCACGATGCCATAATGCTGCTTGGTTTGGATCGAATCATTGAACTGGTGTTGACGGTCAGTTTATCGGATACATTTATAGATGAATACAAGGGCTATGGTCTTGGTGAAGGTGAACTCTGGCGCCATGCTCTCCTATCGGCCCATGTTGCCAAAACTTTGGTTAACCATTATGGGATATCAGCCAATAAACATCTCGTATTTACCGCCGCTCTGTTGAAAGATATCGGGAAATTGATTCTGGGACGGTATGTGGCCTTCTCTTTGGAAAAGATCAATATTTTAGTGCATTCGCGGGGCTACAGTTTTGATGAAACCGAAAAAGAAGTGATCGGTATGAACCACGAAGAACTCGGCGCACTAATAGCTGAAAAATGGCGATTCGCTGAGAAATTAATTTATATTATTCAAAATCATCATTTATTAGATAAATCCGCCAGGGTTAATTCCGAAACCGTGTTGATCTATCTGGCAGACATTGTCTGTATGCTGATGGCCATGAACACAGGAGTCGATCGTTTGGCGTACCAATTTTACGGTGATGCTTTAAAGCGCATGCAACTTACCGAGGATGACCTTCAACAGGTGATCATTGAAACCAATGAAAACCGGGAAAATATTGATGGCCTGCTCAATCTGGTCTAATCTATATTACAGCGTCATGTGCGTAATCGAATCGATTGAGAAAGAAGAACTCATTCGAAAAATCCTAAGATGCCCGGGCCTGTCTGAAAAAGACGCAATCCGCGTGGAAACCAAACTGCAGAGAGGCAAAATCGGCCTTGATGCTTCTTAGGGTAAGTGATAATAGTAAGCAGATTGTCGACGGAGAGGCGGATGTGCCTCCATTCTGGTCTAACATCGGACGAGGTATACAATTTCGCTTGGAACCCTCATGAGCTTACAAAATGCGAATATCTATCATCAGCAAAAAGACAAGGGAGTATGTGCGTGATCAAGAAATACAAAGGAAACCCGATTGTCAAACCCGCCGACGTGAAGCCGTCCATTGAGGGATGGCGCGTCTGCGGCGCCTTTAATCCCGGTGCAATAGCCTTCGGCGATGAGATTCTTCTACTGATGCGTGTGGCTGAAGACTGCCTGCCCGAGGCGGGCTGTGTGCGAGTGCCGACATACCGCTTTGTCGGAGGTGATTCCACGCCCGACATCCTTGAGTTCAGGAGCGATGACCCGGAGCTCGAGCTGAAGGACACGCGCGGCGTGGTCTATAGAGGCCGGGATTACTTGAGCTCGATAAGCCATATCCGCATCGCACGCAGCAAAGATGGGCTGAATTTTACAGTCGATGAAAACCCCTTCATATATCCAGTCGATGAGACGGAGAAATATGGGTGCGAAGATGCGCGCGTAACTTACATCGACGGGCGCTACTACATCAATTTTACCGTCATCTCGCAGGATTCGTGGGCGACCCGACTGGCGGTAACGGATGACTTCCAGTCTGTCGAACGCAAGGGGATCATCTTCCACCCGGAAAACAAGGATGTGGCGATCTTCCCGGAGAAGATCAACGGTGTCTACCATGCTTTGCACCGGCCCAACAACTCGGGCTTTGGTCGGGCTTCGATCTGGTATGCACAGTCGCCGAATCTCGAGCACTGGGGCGACCATAAATGCATCCTTCGTCCGCGCGACACGAAGTGGGAATCCATGAAGATCGGTGGCGGTGCGCCGCCAATCAAGACCGATAAGGGCTGGCTGATCATCACGCACGGCAAGGGAGACAATCAGCTATACTCGCTGTTTTGCGTTCTGCTCGATCTCGAGGAGCCACGGAAAGTTGTGAGACGCGCCGACGAACCGTTGCTCACACCGACCGAGCCCTATGAAGTCAAAGGCTTCTTTGGTAACGTGGTCTTTTGTAATGGTGTTGTTGAGAAGGACGGAATGGTGTTCGTCTATTACGGTGCGTCGGATGAGACCTCTTGTGTGGCAATCACGACGGTGGGCGATTTGCTGAAAAGCTTTTGACTGGATTCTGGATGATAGATCCTGTATGCGGATATCCAGTGTCGAGCATCAAGTATCGAATCCCGGAGGAATTGTTGAATGAAGATCATCATGGATTTTCGCAAATACGACAGCGTTATCGGCGGCGTGGAGCAGGGCGCGATCCAGATCACGCGTTATGTCTGCGAGCGGGGGGAGCAGGTCCTCCTAGTGTGCAAAGAGCGTCGTCTTGTGCAGGTCGAAGATCTTTTCGGTGAACTTGACGGCTTAAAAATCGTGACCGTTCCTGTGCAGTCTCATCTGATGTCTTTAGAAAACGCGAAGATCGATTCGGGCTTCCTGCAGGACCTGGCGGAGAAAGAAAACGCGGATCTCATTCACTTCTTCTACAACTGGAGCTTCCCCTTTAAGAAGAAAATCCCGTCGCTCCTGACAGTTCACGACGTGATCCCGTTCACCTTCCGCGAAGCTATGGGTTTCTGGCGCAACCGGTTTTTGTATCGACCCTCGCTTCGAATAGCCTGCAAGCTGAACGATGCGATTGCCACCGTGT
>CP070802.1:2330539-2333411 GCA_020343595.1 Caldifarciminota bacterium
AAGCGCGCGCATGACTATTTAAAGGCAAGAAAGTCCAGGACATACGCAGCTTTTATTGATATGGAAAAGGCGGCATTTGCATCCGGAGCACTCGAAAAGAAATTCAAGGAGATGATCGCCATTGGCATATCGGTCGTGGTGAATTGCGAGTCGTGTATGCAGTGGCACATACGGGAAGCCTTGCGTGCAGGTGCAACAGAGGAACAGGTCCTGGAGGCGATCGAGGTCGGGATGGAAATGGGTGGCGGTCCGGCAACAGTATCAAGCCGATTCGGGATTAGCGTTCTCGAATATTACGCGAAGAAGGGTGATCATGGACAATCTGGTTAGAAATGGAGGAGTGTGTCATATGAATGATGTTAAAATTCGTGGGGCAGGGCTGAAAGACGACGCGCGGATACGTGAACTGCTAAAGGACGCAGGATTGCCGTTCGAGGATGTAACAGCCCATCTGCATGACTTTCTTGTTGCCGAAGATAACAGCACCATTGTCGGTACGGTGGGTCTTGAGCCATACGGTGATATTGCTCTGCTCAGGTCGCTCGCCGTGGAGGCATCTCACAGGAACAAGGGTGTGGGCCGGAAGCTGTACGATGGGGTTGTTGCTCATGCCCGTCTCAAGGGTGTGAAACGGCTCTACCTCTTAACAACCACTGCAAAACGTATGTTTCGCGATTTAGGATTTCTTGATGTCGACCGGGATCAACTACCAGACGAGATCCGTAAGACTGATGAATTCCAGAAGCTGTGCCCGGAGACGGCCGTCTGCATGTCCAAGGATATTGAAAAGGATATCTATTACGTGCCGAGAAGCATGCAGAACCTCATAAAGAGTGTGCCGGGCGCAAACATGCTAGCAGTTCCCCTTGAGAAGGCGATGCTGACCTATTTCGAAATCGCACCGGGTGCAAGGTTCGATACGCACAACCACGAGAGTGAGCAGATAACCTATGTGATCGAGGGGCGGCTCGTTTTCGAGATCGATGACCGAATGGTCAGTGTCGGACCAGGAGAAATCATCGCCATTCCGTCCAACGTAACGCACGCAGCATTTGCCGGGAATGAACATGTACGCGCAGTCGATGCATGGTCTCCCATACGGCAAGAATTCGTTCAGAAAGAATAAGAAAGTGGGTGTATGATGAAGAAGGTAATCGAAGGGAATATTTTGAGTCCTTTACCTGTAGCACTTGTGGGTACGTTGATTCAGGGGCGGCCCAACTATGCGGTAATAGGCTATATGTCACCATTTGATTTTGGAAAACACGTTTTTTTCAGTCTCTATAATAAACGCTATACTTGGGTCGGTATTCAGGAAAACAAGACATTCAGCGTGAATCTTCCCTCAGAAGATATGATAAAAGAAGTATTGATATGTGGCAGCAAGTCTGGCCGGAACGTGGACAAATCAAAGCTTTTTCACAATTTCTATGGCGATCTCGAAACGGCTCCAATGATAAAAGAATGTCCACTGAGTATGGAATGCAGCGTAACCGACATCCTTGATTATGATCACAGTAAAGGGATAGTGGGGAAAGTAATTAAATCCTATGCTGAGCCGGGCCTGGTGAAAAACGGCGCCATCGCAATGCAAAAGGCCGGTTTGATGATATGGACGACGGGTGGCGATTTCTCTTACTACCGGCTCGGTGAAAAGATAGCATTGCCAGAAGAATAAGGAATTGCGTTCTTACGCGCGTTGACATCGGGTGATCTGCGAGTAAAATAGATGACATATTGTACCGTGTTAGAAGATTGATATAGGAGGTAGTGTGATGGAAACAAAAGCTATCATATGTCAAAGTTGCGGCATGCCAATGCAGAAAGATGAGGATTTTGGAACGAACACCGACGGCACGAAAAGTGGCGAGTATTGTCATTTCTGTTTCAAGGACGGCGGTTTCACTGACGAGGGTATCACAATGGAGCAGAAGATAGACAAGCTGGTTGAGATCGCCGTATCACAGATGCAGATTCCCAAGGAGAAGGCGCGCGCCATGGCCGAGGACATCATCCCTAAATTGGCAAGATGGCGTCAGTCGTGAACGGCCTCAGGGGAGGGATCGGTGAACAGCAAATACACGAGATTACTTGACGGTAAGCGGAGGCCGACCGAGAAGGCAGTAATGGCTGCTCTTGGAACGCGGGCGGGCGTGCTCTGGAAGCAACTCAGAGCGTTCCTGAAGGTCAATTATGATTTCAAGCCCGAATTGATATTCGGCGGTCAGAAATACGGGTGGTGTTATAGATACAGGAGAAAGGGTAAAACACTATGCGGGTTGTTCCCAGAGGCAAAAGCATTTACGGTCATTGTAGTGCTGGGCAAAAAGGAAATAGCGCAGTTCGAGGAATGCATTTCTGATTTTAATGAGGGTACGCGGATGATATTCAAGTCTGCACGTTATTATCATGATGGTAAATGGTTATACAAAAGGGTATTGAACAAGAGCGATTTAAGGGATGTCATTTCTCTGATTCGGATAAAGAGAAAGGGGAAGGGAACTCAGTCATGAAGCATATCGAAGTTGGGGGTAGCGAAGGCATTGCCGTCGTCAGATTATCCAGGGGGACGACTAATGCAATAAACCTTGAGCTCATACATGATCTCTCTGATAATCTAAAAGTGACAAGGGATGATGCAGATATATCGGGCTTGGTTCTGACGAGCGCGAACGAGAAATTCTTTTCCATCGGGTTTGACATACCTGGATTGATCAATCTGGAAGAGGGGGATTTCAGGGAATTCTACAAGGCATTTAATCGGCTATGTTTGGATATGTATACATTTCCAAAGCCGATAGTGGCTGCGATCACCGGGCACGCTGTTGCCGGCGGCTGCATACTCACGATATGCTGTGATTACCGGTTCATT
>CP070802.1:2333511-2336298 GCA_020343595.1 Caldifarciminota bacterium
CACTGGATGGCGGTACTACATTCGGCAACACAGATTCACTGAGCACACCGTTCGCATACCTGCCTACGCTTGCCACGCCGGATGCGGAAATCATCCGGTTCTCCAGTGTCAGAGGTGATTCGATAACCGACGGCTATTCGGTTACTGACCCTAATTATTACTACCCAAGGCACGGGACAGAAATGCTGGCGCTCGTTGGAGGATATTTCAGCGGTAGATATATTGGCGTAGCACCAGGTGCACAATTCATAGTCGCCAAGACCGAGAATCCCGACACCGCGTACGAATTCCCGGTGGAAGAGGATACCTACATCGCCGGTCTCGAATGGTCCGAAGCACAGGGTGCCGATATTGTCTCGAGTTCACTCGGCTATTCTGATTGGTATACGTGGCCAAGGGAATTTGACGGAAAAACCTCGCCTGCTTCCATCGCTGCATATGAAGCAACAAAGCGCGGTCTTCTGGTAGTCACTGCGGCGGGCAATATAAATCCTACGTACCTGCCAAGAGTCGAAATACCGGGTGATGCGATGAATGTCATCACAGTCGGGGGCATCGATTCTCTCTATAACAGGTGGATTAATTCAGGCTACGGACCCACATTTGACGGACGAATGAAGCCGGAAATCATGTGCTTATCCGCGGCTCCGGTTGTGATCAACCCCGATTCAACCGACTCTTATCTCTATTCCTTCGGTACCTCAGGCGCTACGGCGATGATTGCCGGCATCTGCGCCCTGCTCCTCGAAGCGCATCCCAATTGGACCGTCGATTCGGTTCAGAACGCACTATATGGTACAGCGAGCTTTGCAGACACCCCCAATGACAGTATGGGATTCGGATGGCCTGATGCTTACGCGGCGATCACATATTCACCGATCCAGATCGACTCTCTCAGTGGCAGCGGGTGGTTAACTCCTTATCCAAATCCATTCTTGCTGAGTCAGCACGATAACATCCATTTGCCTTTCAGACTGGACCGTGAATCTCTGGTTGAATTCAAGATCTATTCAATGAGCGGCCGCCTGGTCAAGGAAGAAGAAAGACCTGGATTGCTTCTGCCAGGCAGCTATACAGGAGACCTGGCTTTCATATGGGATGGTACTGACGAAGACGATAACGATGTTGGAAGTGGATTGTATTATTGCTTACTGATAACCCATGGCGCGGGTAATGATGTCGTGAAGATCGCGGTGGTCAAGTAGCCGATCAGAGGATCTTTCTCAGCCACTTCTTCCTCAGAACGAGAAGCGGCAGGTCGACCAACTTGTGATCGCCGGCAAAAATTCTGACCCGCTGGTCACGGACCGTCTTGCCAATCCGTCCAAGAGTCAATCCGCTGAACAGTTGCGCGAATTCTTCGGTGTTTTTTTGACTCACCTCGACCAGAAAGCGCGTATTGGATTCCGAAAAGAGTATTGTGTCAAAGCGTTTCTTCTTTCCTGTATATGGTACAGTTAGCAGGTCTACTTCCACACCGATATCACCGGCAAATGCCATCTCACTCAGGGCCAGTGCAAGGCCCCCCTCGGAAAGATCGTGGCAGGAAACGACCAGACCTTTCTTTATGGCTGAATGCAGCTGCATCATTATCTTAGGAGCATTGACAAGGTCCAACCCGGGAACGGCTCCAGCTTCCACGCCCAGTACGCGATAATATTCGGAACCACCAAGCTCATCTTTGGTCTCACCAAGTATGTATAAATCAGAACCGATCTCCTTGAGATCCATTGTGACACACTGATCGACATTTTCAATGATACCGATCGCTGATATAAGCAACACCGGTGGTATCGCAATGACCTCCCCAGATTGGTCGACCCATTCGTTGTACAGACTATCCTTGCCAGAGATGAAGGGAACACCGAAGCATTTTGCAGCATCATAACAACCCCGTGCTGAAAGAACGAGGTCAGCAAGAACCTCCTCTCGTTCTGGTGAAGACAGACAGAAATTATCTAACATCGCGGCATTTGTCACGTCACCGCCGGTCGCGACCATATTCCGCAGAGCCTCGTCAATAACCGACAACGCCATGTTATAGGCATCCAGTTTGCCATATCTTACGTTTATCCCGCAGGAAATTACCACACCCCTTTTCTTTTTCAGGTCGGGCCGCACCACCACTGCGTCCTGCGGGCCAACCCCGTACTTGCCTACCAGAGGTTTTATCGCGCTTGCGCCCTGAACCTCGTGATCATATTCCCGGATCACCCATTCCCTTGAAGACGTATTGAGACCGGCGACTATCTCGATGATCAACGAATTCAAGTCAACGGGTTTGGGAACATCGACTTCGACCGGTAATTTTGCTTTTGTTACAGCTTTCTTGACCGGCATTGGCAGACCGTCATGCAGGAATTTCATTTCAATATCACATACCCTACTGTCTTTGTAGTACAATACCAGGCGGCGGTCATTCGTGAATTCACCGATGACAGTCGCCTCAACTCCTTCACGTTCAAAGATCTCGATGGCCTCCTGGATGTGGATTTGAGGAACGGCCAGTACCATTCGTTCCTGTGATTCGGATATCCATATCTCACGAGGCGAAAGTCCTCTGTACTTCAGTGGCACGCGATCGAGGTACACTTTAACGCCACTTTCCTTACCCATCTCACCAACCGCGCTCGACAATCCTCCACCACCACAGTCAGTCACCGAATGGAGAATGCCCCGCTCGCTTACCTGAAGCAGGCAGTCCATGACGCGCCTTTCCATAATAGGATTTCCGATCTGGACACAGGATTTCTCTGACTCACCGGAGAGTTCTGCCGAGGCGAAAGT
>CP070802.1:2336398-2339000 GCA_020343595.1 Caldifarciminota bacterium
AACTTTGCGATATTCCATTTGAACAGATAAAAGGACAAGACTTCCGTGGGTACAAGTGTCAAGCCGCGAGTAGTCGTCAGCAAATGCCTTGGCTTTGCATATTGCCGCTGGAACGGCCTGACCATAAATGACCCTTTCGTAGATCGCCTGACAGAGCACGTTGATTACAAACCCATCTGCCCAGAGGTCGAAATTGAGCTCGGCGTCCCCCGAGACCCCGTACGCATAGTCCAGGCCAAAAACAAAATGAGATTAATGCAACCGGCAACAGAGAAAGACCATACGGACAGAATGACGGCTTTTTGTAGCACTTATGTGAACGACTTATCAGACGTTGACGGATTCATCCTGAAATCTCGATCACCCTCGTGCGGCATAAAAGAAGTGAAGATATATCCCGGTATGCAAAAGGGCTCAGCACTCGGTAAAGGCAGCGGTTTCTTTGCCACTGCTGTTATGGAAAAGTTTCCAATGCTGCCGATCGAAGATGAGGGCCGCCTCCGAAATTTCACCATCCGCGAACACTTCCTCAGAAGACTTTTCACAATAACGAGATTCAGAATGATCAGGAAAAGTGAAAGAATGAAAGATATCGTTCAATTCCAGGCTGACAACAAGTTTCTATTGATGGCATACAATCAGAAAGAATTCAGAATCATGGGAAGGATCGTTGCCAATCACGAAAGAAAACCGGTGAGCCAGGTATTCCAGGAGTACGAAGATCATCTTTACCGTGCACTCGCAAAAGCCCCCCGTTACACGTCTTACATTAATGTAATGATGCATGCTTTGGGATATTTTTCGGACCGATTGAACAAAGAAGAAAAAGCATTCTTCATCGACCTCATGGATAAATATCGCAAGGGCAGAAGTCCTTTGATCAGTGATATTGATGTACTGATGGCATGGGGCGTCCGTTTCGGCGAGAAATACCTGCTGGACCAGACTTTCTTCAGGCCATACCCTCAGGAACTGCTGGATATCAGTGATTCAGGAAAAGGCAGAGATCGCTAACTACCACGATGAAAATCGGGTACCCCTGTATCAACCGATCTATGAATTGCAAGTCCGACCGTACATTCCGCCTCAGGAACTACTCAGAAGCGAGGCTTATTGAAACCGTTGGGCAGAATCTGCAATGCCTATACAGAATCCTCGAATACAATATCCCGAAGAGGATACACTTCTTTAGAATAACCTCTGACCTTGTACCATTCGCTTCGCATCCGGTCAACAAATACGGATGGCAGGAATTCTTTAGGCGAGAGTTTCTGAAGATCGGCAACCTCGTAAGGCAACACAGTCTACGCATATCGATGCATCCGGACCAATTTACCCTGATAAATTCCATAGACCCTCTTATTTTCAAACGCAGTGTCGCGGAACTGGAATACCATGCGGATGTGCTCAATCTGATGGGGTTGGATATGGATGCCAAAATACAGATCCACGTCGGTGGTGTGTATGGAGAAAAGAAAAAAAGCATGAGGAGATTCGTCTCTCGCTACAAGAGACTGACCAGGAGAGTCCGCAAGCGGCTTGTCATCGAAAATGATGAGCATAACTACAAACTCACCGAATGCCTCGCGCTAAGCAGAGAAACAAACATTCCCGTACTATTCGATGCTTATCATCATGAGAGGAATAATGATGGAGAGAGCATTGCCGAATGTCTGAAGGAAGCGGGTAAAACATGGAAGTCATCAGACGGGATCCCGATGATTGATTACAGTCAGCAGAAAAAAGGAGCGACAAAAGGCGCGCACGCCGAGAGTATCGATATAGTGAAATTCAGAAGATTCCTTGAGAAGAGTCTCCCCTACGATTTCGATATCATGCTGGAAATAAAGGATAAAGAGAAAAGTGCTCTCAAGGCGGTGCGGGTGGCATCCAGCGACATCCGCTTTCTACCGGCAACCACACGATGAAGATAGATGCACTGTGCACGGGGGCACGGCAACATAGAAGGCGCACCGGGCGGCCCCTGGTGACGATCAGCTATGCACAGAGCATTGACGGCAGCATTGCCGCACATCGCGGAGCGAGGTTGTCGCTCAGTGGACGCGAATCACTGCGGCTGTGCCATAGACTCAGAGCTGCCCATGACGCCGTACTGGTCGGCATAGGTACGATACTCTCCGACGACCCGCGGCTCAACGTCCGAATGATCAAAGGATCGGATCCTCAACCAATTATCCTGGACCGCAGACTAAGAACACCTCGAAAAGCGAGAGCGCTGCGTAACAAGAAACCTCCTTGGTTCATAGCCTCACCCAGATGTAATACTACACGCCGAAGGATGCTGGAGCGAAAAGGTGCTCGGGTCATCCCAATGAGATCTGATCGACGTGGTCAAATCGATCTTGCATCCTTACTCGATTTTATCGGCCAAGAAAATATCTCCAGCCTGATGGTCGAAGGAGGGGCGCGTGTCATTACAAGTTTCCTACGGAGCGGTCTGGTTGATCAATTCGTACTCACGATCACGCCCTTCTTTGTCGGCGGACTACACGCAGTGGAAAAACCTCCTTATCCGAGGAATGAGAAGTGTGTGCGAATGCGCGGCGCTGCCTGGTACGGAAAAGGCCTTGTGGTCTGGGGA
>CP070802.1:2339100-2341642 GCA_020343595.1 Caldifarciminota bacterium
GCCTGGAGCAATGCAGATTGTGTTTTGGGCGGCGCCCGATTGATCTCGTCAGCCAGGATGACATTGGCAAAGACCGGGCCCCTGACAAATCGGAAATTCCTCCGGCCCGTACTCAGATCTTCCTCGATCACCTGTGTGCCGGTTATATCGGCAGGCATCAGATCAGGGGTGAACTGAATCCGATTGAACGTAAGATCAAGGATGTCTGCGATCGTATTGACCAGCATCGTCTTAGCCAAACCCGGTACTCCGATTATCAGAGAATGTCCGTTACAGAATAGACATGCCAAAACCTGATGGATCACTTCCTTCTGACCGATAATCAGTTTCGCGATCTCATCGAGCATTGCCACGTAAATTTTTCTCAGTTCATCAATTTCACTGAGGTCGTTTTTTTTCATCGGGTCTCCAATATCAGCCATGAAATTATGTTCTTAAGAATCTGCGTTATTGCATGAGTTTGTGGATAACCCATAAAATTGTGAATTAAAATTAACTAAAAAAGCTTGAAATTACATGCAAATAACTTATCCACAGCTTTTACAAATTTATCCACATTTTCAGCATCAGTAAGGTTGACCATTGTACATATCCTTACGCTTCGCCTCGAGCTGATCCTCTTCCTTGCCGAGAAAACCAGCGGCCGAACAGACCTTAAGACCTCTCTTTGTCTTACTGAAACAACCGACGTATTCACTCCATTTGAGATCTCTTAGTAGGTGATGATCCACGATCATATTGGTCAGCCGGCAACCTTCAACGATCTTCAATAGATTCTCCAGAGCTCTATCGATATCTGATTTCTTGTAATGTGAACCCAATAAATAGGTGGCCGGGCCGTCTATCACAATGCTATTCGGTTTCACATCCAGTATGAAATCCAGGGCACCGTTATTTAGTGGCCCCTGAACATCGGAAGTGAAAACGAACCGTTCATCCTCTTCGACCATGGTCTGGACAACATAGCCCAGTTGCTGGGTGAGACCATGGAGGACCGGCTCAGAAAAAACAATGCGTGTCTTGCCAAAATCAAAAGACTTACCGTCGGCGATATTGACCGATTTGGCGTATGGTTCTATACGGCTTAGAAAGGTAGTGGCTCGTTCCTTCTGGCTCTGATTCAAGAACTCACGCGGGTGCTTAAGAAAGACATCCTTTTCACGGAAAATCTCAGGATGATCCGGATTGTGATGGTCGAAATGATAGTGAGTGACGATCACGATATCTGACATACCAACCCATCGAGTAATTGCCTCCCACATTTCCCTGTGGCGGTCAAGTTCGATACGATGCGGAGGCAATGAATAGCGGTCCGGTGAAACCGACACCCCAGGGTCTATGAAAACACGAACATCCGATGTCTCAACATAGGTCGCCATGCTTCGAACGCCGAGCGAATCAAATGCGACGGGTAGAATTTTCATATTGTCCTATCTTTTTGATCCGGCGGAGATGTCTGCCGCCCTCGAACTCGGTGCGAATGAAAGTATTAATGATGCTTCTCATCCTGACCCCGTATTTAATGAAACCCGCCGGCATCACCAGTACGTTGGCGTTGTTATGGGCTCGTGCGAAACGTGCATAGGTTGGGTCAACACACAATGCTGCCCTTACTCCTCTGACCTTGTTGGCCGCCATGATCATGCCCTGGCCGCTATAGCACATGAGAATACCATAGGTAGATTTCCGGGCAGCCACTGCCTCTGCGACCCTTATCGCGATATCTGGATAATCGATCGATTCGGCAGAATCAGCACCATAATCCGAGACCTTGTACCCCTTGCTGCGAAGATATTCAATGATCTTTTTCTTCACTGTAAATCCACGATGATCCGAACCGATGGCGATTTTCATAACACTGAAACTCTGAAATATCCCAACACCGAGAACAATGATGTGACCACAGGTCGCCTGAAAGGCTCAGCGCGTAATGGCGAAACAGAAGCAATCAACTAGACCTTCTCGTCGCTCAACCGACCTTTGTCAACCAACCATGTTTATCTGGTTCCCGGCCTTCGATGATATCGAAAAACCTCTTCTGCAATTTCTTGGTCACGGGTCCGGCTTTACCGGCACCAACGGTGATCTTATCTACCGAACGGATAGGCGTTATTTCGGCTGCCGACCCGGTAAAGAAAACCTCATCAGCGATATACAGGAATTCGCGCGCCAGTTTTTCTTCGACGATTTCGATGCCCAGATCGCGTGCAATGGTCATTACGCAATTCCGGGTTATCCCCGGCAGGATGCTGGCGTGAAGCGGCGGCGTATAGATTGTGCCGTTCTTAATCAAGAACAAGTTCTCTCCGGAACCTTCGCTGAGATAGCCGGTATTGTCGAGCGCTATACCTTCAACGAATCCATAGAGAGTTGCCTCCATCTTGATCAATTGCGAGTTCATGTAATTAGCACAGCACTTTGCCATGGCCGGAAAAGTATTCGGGGACATTCTGTTCCAGGAGGATACCATGACGTCAACTCCATTTTCAAGGGCTTCATCGCCCAGATACTTACCCCATTGAAGCGTGGCAACGGTTACATT
>CP070802.1:2341742-2344238 GCA_020343595.1 Caldifarciminota bacterium
ATGACCGGAAATTTGAATGACTGGCAAAGGATCTATGGTGGTGATGGGTTCTACTGCATCGTAGATTACACGAATGCCAATATCATCTACGCAGAATCCCAGTATGGAAATCTGGGAAAGTCAACGAACGGAGGCAATAACTTCTATTCAGCCACCAGCGGTATCAATCCTTACGACCGCACCAACTGGTCCACGCCGGTTATTATGGATCCCAATGACCATCTCACTCTATATTACGGGGCACACCGTTTGTACAAAACAACGGATGGCGCGGGTTTCTGGAATGCGATCAGCAGCGATCTCACCAATGGTCCTGGTACGGGGAACCTGACATACGGGACTATCACAACGATCGCCGTGTCACGGACCGACGGTAATGTTATATATGTCGGGACCGATGATGCCAATGTCTGGGTCACGACGAACGGTGGTACAAACTGGACAAGCATCAATACCGGACTGCCAGACCGGTGGGTGACGCGTGTAGCGGTCGACCCCAATGATGCGGCAACTGCATACGTGACGTTTTCCGGCTACCGCCATGATTCGTTTATGCCACATGTCTTCCGGACGACGAATTACGGAGCGACGTGGAATGACATCTCATCGAACCTTCCAGAAGTTCCTATTAATGTGCTCGTGGTTGACCCCGAGAATACTTCAATACTCTACATCGGCACGGACTATGGTGTTTACTATACGACGGACGCCGGCAGCACATGGCAGCCGCTGGGCACCGGGCTCCCTTTCAGCGCGGTCGACGACCTGGTATTGCACAATGGTGCACGCGTACTGAGGGCCGCGACGCACGGCCGTTCGTTCTTTGAATTTGACCTCGACCAGATCAGTATCGAGGAACAGGAAGAATTGACCGGGATCGATGCAAAGGGTATAGGTCTGCAGGTCACCAGTCCGGCGCGCAGTGAGATAGGCATATCCTACAGCCTCTCCAGGACGAGTCCTGTTCGGATTGATCTCTATGATATTACCGGTCGGAGAATAGAGAATTTACTCAACAGTACTGTCAGCGCCGGAAAATACGAGATGAGTACAATATTGAACCTGCCGGCAGGGACGTACTTCGTGCGCTTGGAAGCTCTGGGTGAGGTGATTACGCAGAAGATAAGTATTGTAAAATAGATACTTCTTTGCAAAAGTTTAAAGGTTGGTGTTTACTCTCGTCGAAGACGGAGCCTGTCCCCAACAGGGGTTGACACCGTGTAAATCTATATTATAATTATGTATATACTGTAAAGAAGGAGGACCTATGAGACGATGTATATTGGTTGGTATGATGTTGTTGCTGACCCAGGTGTATGCTGCCACACTCACACAACTATACTTTCAACCAGTCCAGAGAGCCCATGCCGTGATGGTCAACGATTCAAATGATGATAGACTGGTATTGTACGGAGGTGATCAGCAGCAGAATGGTTCACTCTACTATAATGACGTATGGGAACTCGACCTGACTGATGTGGCGTGGTATCCTGTGGATGTCAGTGGACAGCCGCCATCTGATCGCACATGGTGCGCATCGGTGTATGATGCGGTCGGAGACCGTTTGATAATCTTTGGCGGTTGGTTTGAGTTTTCATTCTTCAATGATGTCTGGGAACTCGATCTTACCGCAGGCAGCGAGGCATGGCAAATGCTTTCAACATCGGGTACGGCGCCCGATCCGAGAGAAGCGGCAACTTGCATAATTGATCCGGTGAATAACAGAATGGTTGTTTTCGGCGGATATGACCTGACAACGAGTGCGCGAAATGACGTATGGGAACTCGATCTCATGACATTGACCTGGAACCAGCTATTTCCGTCCGGGCCGACTCCAGTACCAAGATATGGGCACACTGCTATTTATGATCCAGTAGATCACCGGATGGTTGTATTTGGTGGTATTGCGCCGTATTCACCTGGTTTTAATGACATCTGGGAACTTGATCTTACTGATGGGGCTGAAGTATGGCAGCAGTTGAACCCCGCTGGAGTACCGCCAAATGCAAGATGCAGGCACTTCGCGGTTTACAATAGTGTTTCGCATGAAATGGTTGTCGGTTTTGGATACGACTATACTGGTGGGACGATATTGTACAACGATGTGTGGGCGCTCGATTTGGAATCACCCGAGTGGAGAGACATTTCATACGGTGGATTCGCGATTACAGCGAGAAGAGGGGCCTGTGCTGCGTTCTATCCAGATGATGAGTTCACTTATATCTTCGGCGGGCATGTGATGTTTAGTCAATACTGCTACGAAACCTATCTATTAGACCTCGGGCCGACCGTAGTTCATGAGTACGACAAAGATAAGATTTCTAATAACGAATATCTGGAGATCGAGACGAATCCGAATCGAGGGCCGGTAAGAATGGATCTATATATTCCTGAACCCGAAGTGATAACTCTCAAAGTTACTGACGTATCAGGCAGAGTTGTGAATACGCTCATTGACGGAATGCGGTATTCGGGTCATTGCATCGCCGTCTGGGA
>CP070802.1:2344338-2346751 GCA_020343595.1 Caldifarciminota bacterium
GTAAATGATAGGTTGGCCTGGGCAGACTATCGAGCGGCTTAACACGAGGCGCAGGTGGTGTTTGTACGATATTCTCACCCTGTCGGTAGCATATGCCATGAACGCTTTTTGGCTCTTCACCCGCTGACAGTTTGGAAAGTAATGCAGGGGTTATGTCCTCACCTTCGCCGCAGACCACGTAATCAACATCGGGAATACGTCGCAACGTATTCAAACCGGCAAACGTAGCATGTACGCCTCCGTAGATCGTCACAATGTCAGGGGAATATTCCTTTGCTTCTTTCGCCAATCGAAAAGAATCAAAACGTGTATGACTCGTGCCAGAGATACCGAGATACCTGGGTTGATGCATATCCAACCAGTACTGGAGGTCATGTTTCTCTACTTCAAAATCGACGATTCTCGTGTCGAAGCCGCGGTCCTCAATTTTTGCGGCGATATAGGCAAGCCCAAGCGGCGGCATTCTTTCAAAGAAAGCCCCTTCCTCTTTAGGATTCACCAACAATATGTCAATCATGGACTCATGTACATTGTAACACAATGATGGAGTTTACTATCTCATATGCTTGAATGCACGCTCGAGGGCATCGGCGATCGGAGTTTCCACATACCCGAGTTTCTCAGTGGCTACCTTGTTATTGCCCGTAAGCGTATCCTTTCCTATCTGCAACTCATTGGGTGATTTTCCTATTATCTTACCTAGTTGCTCAACGACCGCATCAACGTTGACCGGGCTTCCACAGAGATTATAGACTCCACTCTTCTTAAGACCATGGATATTGAGCAGCGGAGTGACAATATCATCACCGAACGTGGGGCTGATCAGGTTGTATGTGGGTTCAATCGGACCACCAGATTTCAAGGCGCGTGCCAGTTCGTAGACAAATCCCTGTTCAATGCCATTACCAAACGGAAAGAACACCCGTATCGTGTTGATCCGCATTGCTCGCTGGTAGAATCTAAAGAACATCTCTGCCTGGTATTTTGTTGTCGCATAAAACCCGTGCGGCTCGAGCCTGGAACCTTCTGTAATTTCTTTGCCTGTGCCATAAACCTCGCCGCTCGAAAAATAGGTAAAACTTTCAGCCTCGACGTTTTTCGCCCAATCTAACAGCAGAAGAGTAGCCAGTGTATTGGCTTTGAACATTTTCGAGAACCTGCCGCTGTAGACATCAAATATGTGGATGATGTGCTTTACTTTTCTGGGCAGTGTCTTCGAAAGAATTGGGTCGTGCTCGAACTTTATGAATCCGTATTTGATATTCTTTTTGCCGAGGAATGACATCGGTACGTCTTTCGGCGTTGGATAAATTGCAAAAACGCTCTCCCCTCTTCGAAGTAATTCGAGGATCAACTTCTCGCCAAAGCCAAAAGCACTCGTTATGAGATAATCAAATTCCACCATTTATTATACCCCGCGCCTTTTAATGCGTCAACAATAGCCGTGCATTAAAACCACCCGAATCCGAATGCCCAGGCTATTTCTCGATCCAGACTCTTTCCATCACGACGTCGACCAGCGGCTTGTCGTACTGCCCGGTTCTAACCTCACCGATGCGATCAACGACATCCATGCCCTGCACGACACGGCCGAAGATGGTATACCGGCCGTCGAGTCTAGGCTGAGGCTCCAAACATATGTAGAACTGAGACCCATTTGTATTCGGTCCTCGATTCGCCATCGCCACCGTGCCTTTTAGATGTTTTCCCTTTGGCGAGATTTCATCCTCAATCTCGTACCCCGGATCGCCAGTACCATTCCCATTAGGACAACCGCCCTGGATCACAAAGCCTTTTATGACCCTATGAAAAATCAAATTGTTGTAGAAACCCTTGTCGCTCAGCTCAATGATATTCTTAACGTTATTAGGTGCCGCTTCCGGCAGCAGTTCTATCACGATCGTGCCGTAATCCTTTACCGCGATGTTCATGTGAGGAACATCTGCCTTTTCAGTAACTACATCGCGATCCTTCTGAACGCCGCATGCGAGGAAGACAACAGCGGCAATGTATAGATATTTCATTGAATCCTCCTTTGGCAAACCAGGACATATTATATTCATTTGTCCGCAAAAGTCAAATGAGGCTTTGCAGGATTTGCCATTAACAACCTATTACCGCCGCCGGGTCTTGGGTCGACTACGAACCACCAGAATAGGACATCTGTGCCGAAAATGATTGACAAACACCGAAAAATCAGTATAATCACTCGAATAGCAAAACTATTCAAAGGAGGATTTATAGCCACATGAAAGAGATCGCTCAAGAAGATTTGAACAAGTTGTTGGAAGAATCATTTGTGACACCCAAAGAGGGTGATATTGTAAAAGCAACGGTCATCAAGAAAACACAGAACGGTGTTCTGCTCAATCTGGGCTTGAAAGCCGAGGGATTCTTACCGCTTGAGGAATTC
>CP070802.1:2346851-2349101 GCA_020343595.1 Caldifarciminota bacterium
AATGTTGCGCCCTGCCATCGTGTAACGCCGGGCCGGACTTTGAAGTCACGGAGTTTCACAGGCATAACCTCAGCCTCGGGAAATTTCTCGAGCAGGTACGATACCACCATCTCATTTTCCTCAGGGGCGACCGTGCAGGTGGAATAGACCATGGTCCCGCCAGGCCGCAATGCCCTGAATGCAGACAGAGCCAGGCCGATCTGAATCCTGGACATGCGCTTGATATTCTTGATACCCCAGTGGTAGAGGACAGCTTTGGATCTTCGAATCGTACCTTCGGCGCTGCACGGTGCGTCAACGAGGATACGATCGAAATAATTATCGAAAACCCGGTACATTTTTTGCCCACCGAGGATTGTGACTGCCTCATTGATCAACCCACACCGCTTGATATTGTGAATCAATCCTCTTATCCGCTTACGGCTGATCTCGTTAGCAATGAGTAGACCCCGGTTGGCCATCATCTGCGCGATCTGCGTGGTCTTGGAGCCTGGTGCCGCACACATATCAAGGACGAATTCATCAGGCTGAGGATCGAGGACGATCACCGGTATCATCGACGCCACTTCCTGCACATATATCAAACCGAGATTGTGAACAATATGCTTGCCGAGCGGATATTTTCCGAGCACACTGTAAGCTTCTTTATAAAAAGGCACCTGACGGAGTTTCAAATCCTTGAGCAGGGCAGTCACTTGCTCGTGCGTGGCCTTGAGCGTATTGACACGGAGAGATTGTACCAGCGGTCTTTTAAGGTACTGCAGAAAATTCTGATAATCAGGAATAATCGATTCGTATCTGCCATACAGCTTTTCCATTTTCATGTTCTATATATAACTGATTTCATCGGAATGTCAACCAAAAACGGAGAAGTTCAATATCACATTTCAGTGTTCTCTTGACTAATGCCACGATTTCAATAGTCTTTTCTGATGCCGAAGAACACAACCGCCTCCCTACCAAGGTTCATCGAACTTGGTGAAATGAAGATCGGAGCATTACCCCGAATACTCGAAAAATATGATATCAAGTCAAAGAAGATAATGTTGCTGTGTGATGAGAACACACTCCGTATCGGCGGCCAGGTGATGCTCGCCGCGCTGCAGGCAAAAGATATCGATGTACATGAGCAGGGGGTGGACAATAGTGATGACCCGAACGTCATGCGTACAGCAGAAAAGATCGAGACGGAAAATCCTGACCTGATCATTGGATTTGGCGGCGGCAGGGTTCTGGATGTCGCCAAACTGGCGGCCGGAACGAAGAATAAAAAGTACATAAGCATTCCTACCACACTTTCTAATGACGGCATTGCCTCACCAGTATCGGTAATCAAGGACAGCAAGAATATCCCGGTTAGCCACATCACCAGGGCTCCATTCGGAGTGATCATCGACCTGGATATCATCAGAGGTGCGCCGAAGCGCCATCTCATGGCTGGGGTCGGTGATCTCGTTTCCAATCTCTCGGCTGTCTTCGACGCCCACCTAGCACATCAAAAACGGAGCGAGGAGATCAATGTCAATGCTCTCGAACTTGCCGAATCCGGCGGACATCGGCTCCTCAACCTCGAAAATCCAACCATAGACAACACCGTCTTTCTCCAGGAGCTCGCGCACGGTCTTGTGAGGAGCGGTTTCGCCATGTGCATATGGGGTACCTCGCGGCCGGCAAGCGGCAGCGAACACAAGATAAGCCATTCGATAGACCACTTCTGTCCACGATGTAATGGACTCCACGGTGAGCAAGTCGGTATCGCAGCGATCTTCACGATGGCCCTACAGGAAAACCCGTCGCTCCATGCCGCAAGGGCATTCTACGACAGGATTGGCTTCCCATGCAGCCTGACCCATCTGGGCCTCAGCAGGGACGAATTCGTTACAGTCGTGCGAAATGCCACGAAAATACGGCCGGAGCGCTATACAGTACTCGAAGACAAACGCCCGACAGATAAAGAGATCTCGCATATCATCGATTTCCTGGACTTTTAGAAATGGAATGTTATGCGGGCTGGACTGAAGACCGATGCTCCTTCCGAGGCAATCCTGCAATGAATGCCCCGAGCATTACCATATGCTCTGACCCATTGACAAAATTCCATTTTTCTATATAATAATAGTCTGTGTAGTTTTCAGGCCCATGCAGTCTAGTTGGAGCATCCCGCACTTTTGTGCCTGGATAGCTCAGTCGGTTAGAGCACGTCCTTGGTAAGGACGAGGTCGCCGGTTCGACTCCGGCTCCAGGCTTAGC
>CP070802.1:2349201-2351059 GCA_020343595.1 Caldifarciminota bacterium
ACATAGCAGCCCGGAAACGGTCACGGTCCTACCAAGAAAGCGGTTTTTCACCGACTTGACGTCCACTCTGATTTCAGGTGCCAGCAGTATGCTGAGACGTTCAAGATACGGATAGGCTGCGACACTTGTCAGGATCAGATATCTGGTCTTTGCTCTCTTTAATCTTTTGATCTGCTTCATTTCTTCGAGAAATGATCTGATCATGCCAATTCCGTTCTCATACTGGGGATAGTCATCATAGTACGTTCTCTCTGGTATCGGGTAATTCGCTTTCAGGTAGAATTCATCTGCGAGGTACACGAACCCGCGTTGGGTGATTCCACGAAAATGATCGTGCAGACTGTTCACAGTATTCAGTATCGACCGACTTTGTCTTTTCGAAACGATCTTTATGCCCCTTGAGTATTTGGTCTTTCCCACCGGCACGACTCCGATAGACGCCACTGCTGGATACAATTGCCATAGGTCATCTATGGTTCTCAGCAGATTTTGTCCATCAGTCATTCCCGGGATCACTACAATCTGGCAGTGCATTGTTATGCAATGGTTCGCGAGCGACTTCAACTGGTCGTTTATCAATGCTGCTTTCTTATTCTTGAAGAGCCGGGCGCGCAATTTTGGGTCAGTGGTGTGTACTGAAACGTAGAGCGGGGAGAGTTTCAGTCGCGCGATTCTGGCAATATCTGAGGGTTTGATATTGGTCAAACTCAGAAAATTACCAAACACAAATGAAAGTCGGTAGTCATCATCCTTGAAGTAGAGTTCCTTTCTCAGCGATCCAGGCAGACCATTGACAAAGCAGAAATGGCAGTCATTTGAGCAAGCCCGGTAGCGGGGGTTTTCGAGCGTGATCGGTATCTGTTGAGAACGTTTGTATGTGATCTTCTTTCGTGTACTGTTGTATTCCAATACTAAGTGACGGGTCGTATCGAGATCATTATAGAACTGGAATTCGAGAAAATCTTCAATCTTACGGCCGTTGATCGTTGTCAGTCTTGCACCCTGGGGGATTCTCTTATCACGGCTTGCGGTAACCTTCACCATATGATAATTATAGAACAAATACATCTAAATTCAAGTGTTTGTTTAACATTTCATCCCGTTATGGGGTCAGATCTTGACTATTGACAATTGTAGATCAAGGCTTGTGAATACATGAGATTTCCTGAATAAAATACCTTGGCGGTGTCCCGCTGCGCCGATAATTTGTCAATAGTCAAGATCTGACCCCAATCCTGCCATCATTGACAATACCTGATTTATGTGTATAGTTTAGTTTCATACATCAACTGCCGGGGTGGTGGAATTGGCAGACACATACGTTTGAGGGGCGTAGGCCTTCGGGCATGGGGGTTCAAATCCCCCCTCCGGCATCAATCTGGGAGGAACCTATGAGTACAGTAATAATGTCGTTGTTGTTGGTATTGTCATCAATGAATGCCGATATCAGCAGAACAAACCTTGATGATTCCTACACTGTGTGCGGAGGATCCAGTCATAGAACATACTCGCCCCGGACACCACCTGCGCAAATGCCAGGGTGGCCAAAACAGATGCCGGCTGCTGCGTACTTTGCACCAAGCGGTGTAGTGCTCGTTGACATCAATGGGGATGGCTATTGTGAGATTCTCGCTGGTACAACCGCTAATGCTTTCTACATATGGGATTATCAGGGGAATCTACTAACAGGCTGGCCCAAGACCGGAATTGAAGAGATCCAGACCAAGGCAGCCGTCGCCGACATCGATACGACTTTTCCTGGGTTAGAAATCATCGTCCCGGGCCGTGCTAATACACTCTATGCCTGGCACAATGACGGCACGAACGTGCCGGGCTGGCCTCAGATCGTCGGCGAAAC
>CP070802.1:2351159-2352981 GCA_020343595.1 Caldifarciminota bacterium
TCGTTGTTCTCAGCTTCCGAGGTTCAGAATTTCATTGCTTCCTGTCCTATGGAGCCAGTCCCCTTCGGACACTGTAGTTGCCTGATTCATCAGGCTAAGCGAGATTGCTTCGTCGTCCCGCCTCCTATTAAAGGAACATCGGAGAGCGGGACTTCTCGCAATGACGGGGAGGACAGCGTATAGCGTTAGGCGTAAAGCGTAATGCGTCGTGCGTCGGTTAGTCCAAGCCCGTTACCTTTTGATAAGTATCCCTCAGGGCGGGTGCCCCAGTGCCGCAGTTGGTGAATCCGACAAAGGCGAAATTCAAGGCGGGGTAAACATATATCTGGGCGAAGAATGTGCCACCGCTGCCAGCACCGAGACTGAGATCTCCGTAGTCCTTTTCGGCGATTCCCCACCCGTAGCCGAACATCGCTTCCCGGTCAATTTTCATGTGGGGGTACATATCTCGTATGTTTGTCCTCACGTGTATTGTATGAAGAGTCTCGTATTCACTTTGAGTCAGCAGCTTTCCTCTGCCCTGCAGCCCGGCCAGATGCTCCCTGGCATAGAGCGCATAATCATGTATGCTGCAGTGAACACCACCGCTTGGATTCATCCATGAAGAAAGCACATATTCATCATCCAGTTCCTGTGGTGTTGGTTCCGCTTTATTCTCCGGGTCAATATAATGTCCACGGGGCTGGTCCGGGTCGGATAGAGATGCTGGCCAGCCGCCGATTTTAGCCGTATTCATACGGAGGGGTTTGAATATTCTTTCCTGCAAAAGTTTTTCATAGGACTGCCCGGTGGCCTGTTCAATAATGTAGCCGATTATCGGCCATCCAACGTTAGAATAGATGACTTTTGTGCCCGGTTCGGCAATGGGCTCGAGGCTCAATGCTAGTTTTGTTACTTCACGACGCTGGTCAGTCGGGTCAGGATATGCCTTGGGTATTTCTTTCGTGAGCTTCTCGACGACCCCAGGATCTTCCAACGTTGTCATTTGAAATGCGATTATACCTGCTTTGTTGCAGAGTAGATCATGAATCGTGGCATTGCGGTATTCATCGCGCATCGGGATGTCATGAAGAGCTTGCTCCAGCGTCATGTCGTACGTCAGTTTTCCTTCGCTGACGAGCATTGCGACGAGTACAGCGGTCATTGACTTTGTGGTTGAGCCAATGTGAAACCGGCTTTTCTCGTTGACTATTTTTTCTTCGCCGTAGACGATGCTTCCAATGGTGGCTTCTGCGATAATCGAATCTCCATACACCAGCGCCGCTGCTACAGCAGGCTGATTGTAGAGCTCTCTTGCTTCGGCCAACAAATCCGTTAGGGATTCACTGTTTTGAATTTCTGGCTGCCAGTTCTCCATTGTGGAAGCTATGCCGAAGGGCGTGAGCATCACAACGATCACAGCAATCAGACCCATTCCCCTTATGCCCATGCTGGACAGTTTCCTGTTCATATATATCCTCCTTAGTGATCGATAATAATCTTTTCCCGGGAGACGTAATCAGTCTCATTCGGATACGCACTGATATTCAGTGTGTATGACTTGCCGTTTGCAGAGTCAAGCCGCGCAAATTCCTTAATGAGTTTCATGATTTTGCGCTGCAGAACCTTGATGTCACCGGATTTGATTCTGGCGATCCTTATGACGGCCACGACCTTATGCTTGTCATCCCTCTTCACCGTGCTAATCGCTGTCGATAGGTGATTTCTTAGTATCGACAGCTCAAGCGCCTGTTTGCTTGACTTCGTTGACTTGTCGGCATTCACAACGAAGCTCCGCGCAACCGAACGGTAGTACTTTTCGATGTTCTTACCGATGTCTCTT
>CP070802.1:2353081-2354896 GCA_020343595.1 Caldifarciminota bacterium
AGGTTGATACTGACATACCGGCAGCGCCTGCACTCAATGCACCTGTCGGCGGTACGTTCATGAGTGATACCCTTGTCGCCTACGAGTGGAGTACGGTCACATGCGAGGAATTGAGTGCATCTGTTGGTGCAATTCGAAACGAGAAGCCGGTACCTGGTCATGAGATACTCCGATCGTCTGTCCGTTATGTGCTGCAAGTTGATACAATGATTGATTTCGTCGACCCGGTAATCGTAGACACCCTCGATACCACAGGAATAACAATAGATCATACTGAGCACCGCTATTACTGGCGCGTCAAGGCATACGATCTTGCCGGCAACCAGGGGCCATATTCTGAACCTGATAGCTTCGGCGTAGATATCACCGCTCCCGTCATTGAATCAACTTCGGTCTGGAGTGACACTTCGGCTATTGGCCCATTTGAGATCCATACAATGGTTACTGACGATCTGGCAGGAGTGGATTCAGTTGTCTTGCACTACAAACGGGATGAAGATCCGACTTGGCTCTCTTCGACAATGTTCTTGAGCGGCTCGCCGAATTGGTATCTGGATTCGATACCTGCGGTTGCCAATCCTTATGACACGGTTCGGTATTATGTCGAAGCGGTTGATGCGGCACAACCAGGAAATACAGGAACAGATCCTGGTAGTGCGCCCACAACTTACTATTCGTTCATAGCGAATTGCACTGGTATAGAAGAACTGAATGTCACACCCCTAGCCTTCGCTAGCAGATTAATGGGTAATCCGATCAGAAACGAAGCATCATTCGTCATAATAATGCCTCATACTGGTGCAATAACATTGCGTATCTATGATTGTGCCGGCAGGTTAGTGGACACACCTATAGATCGCGTAATGGCCGGTGGTACACACGAAATAAGGTGGCGAACAGAGGTCGGCGCCGGCATCTACTTTTTCACGCTGGAATCGCCCTGGCAAAAGAAGGTAGGAAAACTCGTAATCATGAAATAACACCGGGGACAGGCATAAACTTTTATACTTTTAACAGATATATATTGAAATTGAGGCGATTTGATTTTTGCATAGGATGCGAAGCAATTCAGCGTCGATTCACGCCTAAAGCATTTGTACCATAATTTCAATGCTTTTGAATCGCTGCAGACATAATCCACAAAAAGTATAAAAGTTTATGCCTGTCCCCTTTGGCCTTTGGCTGAGACTTAGGTCTCGACAGCAAGACTTGACCTGTAATCCTACACTATTATAATATACCAATACAATTCATTCACAGTTCGCGCGTGAACACTTCGTAATGAAAATATGTATCAATACAGCATTAGGGAGGTGAATGATGCTCAACAGAATGTCGGTTTTTTGTGTGATCGCAACGCTCGCGATCTTCGGGCTGACCCAGATAGGGAGCGCAACCGTCACCACAGAAAGGGATCCGGTCAGAGCACCACGAAAATACACTGCACCACGGGATACCGGTACAGTAGTATATCAATTCGTTGCGCCGTCCAACAACGTCGACGGTATGGCCTGGGATGGCACTAACCTCTGGCTCGGCAGCGACGGCCTCGACCGGATATACAAGATGGATACGCTCGGTAATGTCCTTGATTCGTTCCCAGCGCCCAACACGACAGCAACAGGAATGTGCTTTGATGGAACATACCTCTGGTGTGCGGACGGAGGTACGATACGTATATATAAACTCGATCCAGCAACCGGTGCAATATTGGATTCCATACCCGGACCAGGCACAGGTGCTTCATGTGAAGGTCTTGCCTGGATGAACGATACCATCTGGAATACGAACTGGTCTAACAACACGATCTGGGAA
>CP070802.1:2354996-2356715 GCA_020343595.1 Caldifarciminota bacterium
CGGCCGGAGAATTGACTCAGGCCATACCACCACGTGATACCGATATACCAATTTGGCGTATACGTAGTATCCTGGATCGTACGCATTAATGCTACCGTCGTACTGTCCAATATCCGGACGCTGTCAAGTTCTCCATATTGCATGAACATCAAGAGAAAACGCGTGAGGTCCAATATACTGGATTTGAGGGTGCTCGATGGATAAATACAGGTACTGGGGTACCCCTCAGGAACGTACTGACCACCGGAATAAGCATATGGCATGGCAACATTGTTCATATTTAAATTCGAGTAGAACCAGGATGTTCTGGTCATGCCCAATGGATCGAAGATGTGTTGCTGGCAATATAGCGGAAAACTGTCGTCTGTGACTGCTTCGGTGAGATAGCCGACAAGAGAGTTCCCGACATTAGAATATTCCCAATGACTGCCTGGTGGATAGGGCAAGAAATTGTAGGGGTGATACCAGTATCCGTTAGGATTGAAGTAATTGTACATGAATGTGTCTAAGGGCACCGGTGAATCCTCGCCCCAAACCACCAACGAATCCCAGAGGTTCCAGCGGTCCTCGACACAACTATTGTGAACCAGTATGTTACGTGGTGATATCGTATCATCAGGATAGTAATGGTGTATCACATTGAAAGGAAGCAAATCGTTGATGTTCGTATCAAGGTCGAACAAATCCTCTTCCCAGGCGTTCATAGCGGCAACCGCAGTGATTGTTTTGGAAATTGAGCCTTGATTCCATATCGTAGTATCTGTTGCTGGAATGCTGTCTTCAATTTTTGCCCAACCGTATGCTCCGGTCCATATTATTTGACCATCCTTAACGATACTTGCGGCGAGTCCTGGCAAATGGAGTGAATCCATCCGATACAGAAAGAACGAATCCAGGTACGCGGAATCAGGGCGTTGGGCATATACACTGCTGCACAAAAACAGCAATGCGAAACATAATGTACGAACATGTTTCATGTTTACCTCCTTTTTTGTACAGTTTCTTTGCACACATAGATGCATGCAGATTGGAACTGATGCGAACGGATTCCGATTTGGTTATGCCCCCACCTTTTTCCTCCCCCTTCAGGGGGGAGGGCAAGGGAGAGGTTGATTATTGCCTTATCGGACAATTAACACCTTCTTTGTTTCTGAAAACTCGCCTGCGTGCAGCGTGACAAAGTACACACCACCCGGTAATTTACGATTAGATTGGTCTGTACCATCCCACTGCACCGATGACTGATGTCCGATAACAGATAACGGTCCAAAATCCTTTGCCAAACGACCGCTAACATCGTAGATCTTGATATTCACTTCTTGCTCGGATTGTGTTACTCCATTATCTGTCATCTGATATCTGATATCAGTCATCTGTTTGAAGGGATTCGGTGTGACCTCAAGATTTACGATGGTGGGTGCGGCAGTTTGGTTTTCGGCAATGCCGTATTGCAATGCCCAGTCGAGGAGTTCCTTTATCATGGGTCCCAGATCATTCCATCCATGGACAAATCTATTTGTTAGTATGATTGCACCAGAGTTCTCAGCCGGGCAAAACCACATGGCAGTTGTGGTACCAAGCCACCCACCCACATGTCCCCAAACCCACCGGCCGGAGAATTGACTCAGGCCATACCACCACGTCATACCGATATACCAATGTGTCGAAGCAGACATAGTGTCCTGAATCGTCCGCATTAAGGCTACCGTCGTGCTGTCC
>CP070802.1:2356815-2358430 GCA_020343595.1 Caldifarciminota bacterium
ACGACTTCTCCCTTTCTGACGAGATCGAGAGCGGGAATTACCTTCTGAGACTGGGGATATCCGATCCTCGTACCGGTGAACTGCTTCCCATCATCGGCACCGATGAGGAGGCACGAGGGTACCTTCAGAACATTCAAGAAGTCAGCTTATTATACAGCAGGAGAAGAGTGTTGAGAGATTTTCTGGCGGGAAGATACGGGGATTATGCGTTTGTATTCAAGGTACTCATCTCGCTTCTGTAATCCTTTTTGCCGAAGGAATGAGCCGGAACACCATGACGGAATCCTGCACGGATTCAGAGAATGCGGCGAGGTCTCTGGAAGGCTTCGCAGGTGAATCGGGGCGAAAAGACGATGATTATTTTCACAGGGGATCACGGTGAGGAACTATGGGACCACGGGGCGGCGTGTCACGGCCGGATCGTTTACGACGGCCCTGTAACGGTTGCTCACCCTTTTGCATTTCTTGCGTCTTTCCCGTACAATTTACGTGTGCTTAACAAGTATGTTCGACAACGCAAAACGAGGGAAGTCTCAGGCAACAAAGCCATGCTCTCTCAGCGATACACCATATCATCTTGAATGTTCGGAGTAAGAATCCATGTTTCCAAGGATCAGATGAAACAAGGAAGATCACATAAGAATCCTCTGTTCTACGAAGACTATTATTACCGTGTGCGCTATGCATGCTCTTTTAAGCGGCTTGCCAAGCAGAAGGTGAGCAATGAAATGTGCGTGCTGGAAGCCGGCTGCGGCAAGAGGAGCGTTCTCAAAGAATGCGAATTGACTCCGGCACGGACGGTTGGGATCGAGATTCTGTTCGAGGACATTGTGCAGAATCAAGCGCTGGATTTGAGGACGGTCGGCAATCTTGAGGATCTTCCGTTTCGAGACGAGGAGTTCGACCTGATAATATGTCGCAACGTTGTCGAGCATTTGCCCTCCCCCCGCCTGGTGTTCGACGAGTTTGCCCGCGTGTTGAAGGAGGGGGGCATGGTCATGATTCGGACTCCAAACATATACAATCCGTTGATGTTCATCAGCGCCGTCTTACCGCTTCGACTGCGCTGCTGGATCAAGCGGAACCTGTTGCACGACGAGGAAGGAGATACCTTCCCCACGTATTATGGCTGCAATTCTCGGAGGACAATGACGAGCACACTCAGGAAGGCGGGTTTTACGCCTGAGGAAGTACGCTTTGACGGATTGATGGCATATTTTGATTTTTCGACCGTTTTGCTGACCTTGATTGTACTATACGAAAAACTCACCGATTTCGGGCCGTTGCGTATGTTCAAGATGTGGTTGATAGCTGGCTTTCGAAAAAGCTCGCGATGACATATGGCTCATAGACTGAACGTTGCATATTTCATAGAGGGTAATGGCGGGGGAGCAATCATGCATGCGTCGACCCTGGCCCAGCGATTACGTGCCGAAAAGGTGTCGCCGCTGCTGTACTTTTTTCTTGATGGTCCGATGGTGTCTCTCGCAAAGGAGTGGGACATAGAGCATCGGTTGATTCCATGGAAATTTGATATGGACTTTACGCTGGCATGGCGACTGAGCCGCGCGCTCAAACGAGAACGAATCGACATTCTTCATACTCACACGATTAC
>CP070802.1:2358530-2360082 GCA_020343595.1 Caldifarciminota bacterium
AGAGAGGGAGAAGTCGTGTCGATCTTCGATCAGCTGGCCTGGTTTCCACCTGCTTTTTTTTCCAATGGCTTTCTGAAAGTGGACAGTTCTTTCAAGTCTCTTTCCGCCGGATGATCTCTCAAACTCCATGAACACCGTATAATCCGTCTCCATGTTGTTCAGCGGCATCCAATAGAGGGTCACATGATAGGGGAACAACACTTTCGGTATGGTATACCCCACAAGCTGGAGTTTGTTATCAAAATTGATGTTCAGCCTTTCGGCGATATCGCCGCTCTTCACTGCGCCAGCCGCAACGTTCGGCGGTATCGCGTCAATTGAAAACAACGCGTAATCTCCAATGAACCGGAGGAAGGTGAGTTCTTCGTTAAACTTCCGGATTAGTTCCGGTGAGTTCACAATGACGATTCTCGCCTTCCTGGCTCTGGCTTCCCCGATGAATTCCCGGTTGTCCAGCAAGAAAATGGAATTCTCCGAAGCATCGAATCTTTCAATTATGCAATTATCGGGGCGATTTGAGAAGACTTGCACGGCGACCCAGTCATGCTCGTGACTCTTGGTGAAGGTCTGCTCAAAACATATGGTATCGCTTTCCTCCAAAAACTTTTCCTGCCAGAGACCGTCTAAATAATCTCCAACGCGACAGATATCCTGAAAATATCCTCTGTCATAGCTGAAACAGAATATCGTATTCCAGACAATAACGAAGACAAAAAATGAATAGCCCAGTTTCTTGTGGCCAGTCTCCATGAGCCTGAGGACTGAAGCAACCACGACCGGTATGAGAAGGAGAGCACATATGACGATAACTCTCAACGGAGCCGCGGTCGGGTCAGCTCCTGTTACGGTGGAGTTGCCCACCAGACCGAAAAAATAGAAGAGAATGAAATACAAATAGTATCTGCTTTTCCTGTTGTCGGTATTGCGCAGCTGCTGTGCAATCCCGAAAACCGACAGTATCGAAATGAGCGGCGAAACCAGGAATAAGTATGCGGGATATCGTACAAGCCGGAGATGGAGGGGAGCGAGGGCGCCGCCCAATGAGAGATAAGACTCCACCATTTTGTTGGACTTGTCAATAATCTTGCCGGTAACCATGAAGGATTCAAAGAAGAACAGGAACACGAAGATCCACGGAATCGCCAGAGCACAGGCTATCTCCACTTTACTGGTTGAGATCGTGTGCCGTTTCCTCACAGACTCGACTAATACGAGCAGACAGAACGCCGGCGGGAGTATCCAGGCTTCTGCGCGAAGCATGGTTACCACGAGAAAGCTGATCGCAGCCAGGTGAAGTGAACTCCGTTCTTCTTCTTGTATCCAGCGGATGCAGTAATAGATGCCCGAAACCACGAAGAAGTGACAAATCGGCTCGGCCATTCCCGACAGACTCAGCCAGACCTGCCAGGGGAGACAAACCGCGATCGCCACGGTCAGTAAAGCGACCGTTTCGTTGAAAAGATACTTGGAGAGCCTGTATAACATCACTATGGTCAATAGTGAAAATGCGGAGTTTACCACTATCGAGCTCACGTAGAGGTTGTTCGATATC
>CP070802.1:2360182-2361656 GCA_020343595.1 Caldifarciminota bacterium
GCCATTCGCTATGTTGATTTTGATACATTTGATTATTCATGTCATGACCCGGTGAAGGTCATCGATATTGTTACCGGAACAGCGGGTAATATGACCGCCCTATTCGAAGATTATACATTTGAGGCAAACTATGACTTGATCAACAGGTCCTATTCGGATACAGATTTCCTTCAGGGGGTGCCAGACAGCCTGCGGGTGTTGGTTGCGCGATATCCCGAGCGTCTGCAATGTAATGAGCAATAAGTAGGTTCCTGAAATAATCCTGCGTACTTTGCTTATCGAAGGTTGTGTCGTCTGAAATTGTGATAATTTCTGTGAGTCATTCGTTAAGGTTGCGACTACTATAGTGTTGCGTTCCGAACGTTGTTAGTAACACTCAATCGGATCGCTCGATAGCAACTATCAAGGAGGTTGTATGCAGGGCAGGTTGTGGATGTATGTTGTCTGTATTCCAATGGTTATGGGCATTCGGATATCGCAGGCAGATACAATTCAAAAGCAAAATGTCATGGAGGAGGTTAGAATGAGTGAGGTTTATACGTTCAACAGCGTAAACAAGCCCCATGATGAACTGGCAGAAATAGAGAAAACAATAAGAGCCAGTATCGAGTGGGCAGTGCATGATAAGGATACTGCGATGTCGTATTCGAGTGTCGTAAACAATGACGAATTGTTCTTCTTCCAGACCGATTCAAGGAGCACGATCAGAGGATTTGATGCCTTCAAAGATTTGACCGAAAAATTCTTCATGCGGGATGACTTCAAGGCGATCAAGGTCGTAATAAAGGACCTCCGCATTCACATGTCACCGAGCATGAAGACCGCGTGGTGGTCCTGCATACTCGACGACTACAACGAGTTTCAGGGAAAACCCGCGAATTGGGAGAATGTACGGTGGAGCGGTGTACTGGAAAAGATCGAGGATAAATGGAAGATATTCCAGATGCATTTCTCCAAGGCGGAGGACTTGATTGCTGAATAGCTAGAAAACGTTATGTTCGCTATTACCGTTATCTCGTTATTATTCCTTAGGTTCTCAGCCTCTGAACCTCTGCGGTTCTTTGTGTCCGCTTGGTGCGTCAAGCGTTCAGCGTTTAGCGTATAAGGAGAGTATATGGTTTTCTACCGTGATCCGTTCTTTTGGGCTCTGATCGGTATGTTCTCCTTGGTCGGCGGCGGTGTGATAGTGAGTAGCAAGAAGTTGAGAAATTCCGTATTGTATGGCGCGGTGATCGTGACCTTATTTGTTCTGGCAAGGGGTATTCTCGTGCTGCCGCTGTGCCCTCAACCTCGATTTGGTGCAAATGGCTGGAACTGGTTTGTCGGCGGTGCGATTTTTGCGATGGGATTGGTCTTCAGTATTCCGGCATTATCAATCAAACCACTGACCAAACCTCATGAGCACATGGAACTGGTAACAACCGGGTTCTACGCCATTGTAAGAAATCCGATCTACCTTGGCGAAGTCATGTGG
>CP070802.1:2361756-2363053 GCA_020343595.1 Caldifarciminota bacterium
GGCTGTTCCGATTTCGCTCGCCGCTACTTTCGGAATATCTCTTCCTCAAGGTACTGAGATGTTTCACTTCCCTTGGTTGACCTTCTGTCTTGCGACAGAATATCCTGAATTTCTTCAGGATGGGTTTCCCCATTCGGGTATCGCCGGATCAAAGGTTGTTCGCACCTATCCGACGCTTTGCGCAGCCTACCACGCCCTTCATCGCCTCCAGAAGCCAAGGCATCCACCATGCGCCCTTATTAACTTGGACCCGTTACCTTCCGCCAAATAAGTTTTCAAAGATCAAAACCAGTTTTCTTCTGTGCTTTATATTATAAGCATTTTCGCCCCTATTGTCAAGAGACGAAATACCTACAGCCTATCATTATATAAATTTTCTCGAACCTGTCAATACCTAAGTTAAGGTATTTCTACTGGACGCCCCCACGCCTAAAAATAGAAGAGGAACCCCAGCCCGCCTTCAAGGTCGAAGTCGGTCTCGGGTACAAGGTCGACAACCGGCACCAACTCAAGGAATATGCCGAACCGGGAGACGTTGTATTCAAAGCCGCCGCCGATCCGCACACCGAGGTGGAATTCATCGTCGTCGGCAACCTCGTCCTCTTTGAACCGGAATCGACCTCCGACCGCAACATATGGTGTGAAATCGCTTATCGTCGTACCTTCGGCCGTCTCGATCACCATCGGAAATAGATGCTGATAATCCCCGGTCAAATGCACGCCCGCACCACCGGTGAACGACCATCCGGCGCGCGCCGAAAGTGCGGATTGTCTCGAAAGCATGTATTTCAGCGCCAATCCAGTTGGGCTTCCCAGCACGACGCCAAGCCCCAGGTTTCCGGCAAACGCAACCACCGGAACGATCAGGATACACAGAATTGCTACTTTCTTCATCATTCCCACCCTTCGATCCTTAAAGGCATCAATAGATATAGTACATTTTCCTGCGCTTTTGGTCCAAGTAGCGCCGCTGTCGACTGCGATGTCAGCTGCATTACAACATCGCTCGTCGAAATGTGCCGCAGGATTTCTAGAATATAGCTTGCATTGAACCAGATGGAAAGCCCTTCTCCTTCATAGACGCAGGGAATTTCCTCTTTTGCCTCGCCGATGTCCGGCGATGAAGCTGATAAGACAATGCCCCCGCTGCTGTAATCAAATTTGACGTTTTTGATATGCGGGCTGGAAACCAGCGAAACGCGCTTCAACGCACCATCCAGAGTATCCTTCTCTATCGTACAATTTCCCACAAACGTCTTCGGTATGACGCCCTCATAATTTGGATACGGTCCCTCAA
>CP070802.1:2363153-2364419 GCA_020343595.1 Caldifarciminota bacterium
TGCCCTCCAGGACGATAGTGAACTCGCCTTTCCTTGACTTCAGAGTTTCACACACGGTGCTGACATTTCCATGGACTACCTCTTCATGATACTTGGTCAATTCACGGCACAGCACGACCCTGCGGTCACCCACAACCTCAAGGATCTCTTTCAATAACCTCTCCAGCCGCTGCGGCGATTCGAAAATAACCACCGTCCGTTTCTCCGTCTTCAATTGTTCCAGAATCCTTCTACGCTGCCCGCTCTTTTTTGACAAGAACCCTTCAAAGACAAATCTATCCGCCGGTAATCCGGAAACGGAAAGCGCAGCAGTTATCGCAGAAGGACCGGGTATTGAATGAATCTCGACTCCGTGCCGGACAGCATCTCTTACCAGCAAAAATCCGGGATCGGACAACAGCGGTGTTCCGGCATTGCTGATCAAACCTATCTTCTTACCCTGCTTCAGCAGTGGCATGAGCTGCGGAACCCTCCGCCTCTCATTCTGTTCAAAGTACGATATGAGTTTCTTTTTGATACCATATCTCTTCAGCAGCAAACCGGCTCGCCTCGTATCCTCACAGGCGATCAAATCCATATCCTGCAGCGTCTCAATCGCTCTTTGCGTAATGTCTTTCATATTGCCGATCGGCGTAGTAATAATAAAAAGAGGCATCAAATCTTGAGTTTTGTGTAGTCAAAGAACCGCATGGTTTTCAGAGCAAAGCGGTAATCCGTCAATATCTTCCGCGCTATCAATTCGCTCTCTTTGCCCAGGAACGTAGAAAACGATTCGTGGATGAGGTCGAACATGCGGGCCATGCCCTGCGCAAATGATTTTGGTTCAACGACCACCTCGCCTCGAAATGTCAGATCGGACTCAACGTTGAATCTTCCTATGAAAGGGAATTCCTTCTGCGCATTCGTCTTCGATACCATGGCCGTGCGCAGTACCAAAGACTGACCAAGGGGATGGGCGTATGCTTTCAAGAGAGCCGTGAATATCTTGCAGAACATATCGACCTGAGCCGGAGTTGCTTGCTCGGCAACCGCCCTTTCGACCCGGTCGAAAACAGCGACCTTGGTCTCCGGTTTCAAAAGAATAGGATATATTTCCTCTTCGGATACTGGTTCCTGACGGCCGGCTATGAAACAGGCTGGCAATACGCCGTTCTCGAAGTACGCGAACGATTCTTCTAAGCCGACCCTCATCCAGATAAAACCGTTGAATTTCGTGCTCTTTAATTTTTCGAGGAATATCTTCGGCTGGATCCTCGTCAGATCCAC
>CP070802.1:2364519-2365767 GCA_020343595.1 Caldifarciminota bacterium
GATGCAAACAGATGAATAATGAACCATCTTACTTGCGTGTTCCATGTTTGTAGAACGGACCTTTAATTATCTCAACTTCAATCGGTTCCTTCGCCTTTACTTTCAACCTGGTGCCTATTGTCGTATGTGCCAGATTTACGTATCCCATGCCTATACCCTTTTTCAGAGAGGGAGCGAAAGTACCTGAAGTAACAAAACCAATCTTTTCATCACCTGCATATATTTCTTGCAGATGTCGCGGTATGCCCTTGGTCAATGCTTGAAAGCCGATCAACTTGCGCTGCAAGCCGCGCTCCTTGATAGCCAGTAACGATTCTTTGCCAATGAACTCCTCTTTGTCCAATTTGACAACCCAACCTAACCCGGCCTCTAAAGGATTGGTCGTCTTATCGATGTCGTTGCCATAAAGACAATAGCGCATTTCAAAACGTAATGTATCCCTTGCGCCAAGGCCGATCGGTTTTATGTCGAATTCTTTGCCGGCACTGAAAACCATATCCCATACATCAGCGGCGTATTTCCTATCCAGGTATAATTCGAAACCATCCTCACCAGTATAGCCGGTACGGGATAGGATAACCGGGATACCTTTCATCCCGGTCTCCACAGCGTGATAGAATTTGATGGTTGAAAGGTCCAGGTCAAAGAGCTTCTGCATTACCGGTTCTGCCTTGGGTCCCTGAACAGCCAATTGACCTATTTCATCACTCTTGTTCGTGATCTCCACATCATATTTCTTGTTCTCAACTATCCAGGCATAGTCTTTTTCCGTATTTGATGCGTTGACAACGAGTAGCATTCTGTCTTTGAGGTTGTACACGAGAAAATCATCGACGATTCCGGCATCGGGATAAAGCATTGTCGAATACTGCACCTGGTCAAGAGCGAGTTTTGAAGCATCATTGGTAGTAATATAATTTACGAACTTTAAACGATCATCGCCCTTGATCTCAACTTCCCCCATGTGAGAAACATCGAAGACACCAACCGAATTGCGTACTGTGTTGTGTTCAGGGATAATCCCTTCAAACTGGACTGGCATCAAAAAATCGGCAAATTCAACGATCCTACCCTTATTTTCAACTATCTTGTCATAAAAAGGGGTCTTTTTTGCCATCGGTGATTATATCCAGATAGACGGCAAAGTCAACGCCTCCGAAGGCTATGCCTTCGGCTGATGACAGTAATGATATAACATCTAATTACGGTGATTCTAATACCTGCTGTCCTTTTATCGACACTTGAGCG
>CP070802.1:2365867-2367107 GCA_020343595.1 Caldifarciminota bacterium
TTTTATTCGATGAAAAAGTGCGCAGACAGCTGGATTACATATACGAACTGCCAATACCGAATCGCCTGGGGAGGCTTATTCCACTGAAAAGTGTTGCCACTCTCGAAATGGGACCCGGTCCTGCAGATTATCGTCATTATAAGGGTGAGAGGGCAATCACGGTGGAAGCCGATGTTGATCAGTCAATTGTCACGCCATTAGAAGCCACCAACCTGGTCTTCGAACATTTCGATCTGGAAAAAGAATGGCCAGGTACGCGGTTTGTACTGGCTGGTGAAGTCATGGAGACCGAAGAATCGATGGCGAACCTGATGAAGACATTCATCATCGCGGTGGTGGCGATCTATTTTCTGTTGGTTCTCTTGTTCAACTCCTTCACGCAGCCTTTCTCGGTTCTGGTTGCCATACCTTTCGGTATTATCGGTGTTATTATCGCATTTGTGCTGCATGGCGAACCAATGAGTTTTGTTGGCATGCTTGGTGTCGTTGGATTAGCGGGAGTTGTCGTTAATGATTCGCTCGTATTGGTTAATCATATTAATCAACTCAGGCGTGAGCGCCCCGGTGAACATTTGATAAACCTGGCTGCAGAGGCAACATCCAACCGCTTACGCCCTGTTGTGCTGACAACGCTTACGACGGTCGCAGGTCTGTTACCGCTAGCCTATGGTCTTGGCGGAACCGATCCGTTCATGGCACCAACTGCCCTGGCTCTCGGTTACGGTCTGCTCTTCGCGACACCCCTTACCCTGGTTCTGATTCCATGCCTCTATATGGTGCAGCACGATATTGCCATGATTTTTAGAAGAGGACCGCATGAAATTCTTAAAAGAGAGGAAATTCTGAGGAAAGGAAGAAAAGGTTTAAAGAAATGAGATGAAAGGAGAGATTATGGTTGAAAAAAAGACCAACGAAGATGCAAGGCAAAATGAACATCCGGCAAGGTGGTGCGGACATATGTGGCACAGGGACAGATTAGATGCTATAGGTTGGGCTGCGTTTTTAATCTGGGGTGCCTTAGTGTTGCTGGCGGAAACCACGAAGTTTTCAACAAACTTCAGCTGGTGGAATGGCTGGGGTGTTTTCTTTGCTGGGGTTGGAATCATCGTGATAGTTGGCACAGTCATCCGTCTGCTTCTGCCACAGTACAAACGATCTGCCGCAGGCGGCTTCATTTTTGGTTTCATCCTGCTGGCGATTGGATTAGGTGGATGGGCCTGGATCTGGCCATTGGCACTTT
>CP070802.1:2367207-2368385 GCA_020343595.1 Caldifarciminota bacterium
AGATTTCTGGTTTTATATTTTGTGGTTCTACAACTCTTCCCGTTATTCCAAATACCTACTGCGACATTGTTGGAACCATGTGGGTTTGCAGAATTCTGCGACGGATTAATTTTGTTTGAATATATTCTACCAGGAGCGACGTCTACCACCGCCTCCTCGTTTTCCGCCGCCTCGATGATCTTGACGAGGACGTGCTTCATTAACATTGAGTGCTTGGCCCATGAACTCCTTGCCATTCAAACCGTCTATCGCAGCCTGGGCTTCTTTATTGTCCGGCATATCTACGAACCCGAATCCTCTTGGTCGTCCACTGAACTTATCTTTGACAATGGTTACAGATTGAACCCGTCCAAAAGCTTCGAAAGCCTTCTGTAAATCGCTGTCAGTAGTATCACGCGACAAATTACCTACATATATATTCACAAAACCTCCTTAGATACAAAATAAGTGTATTCAAATTCCGTGGAATGTCAATTTTTGTTTCATGCTGTTCCTTATAATCATCACTGACATCAAAATATAATCACCGCAATCTCAATGAACTAGACGCCGGGTTAGACGTGTGTAGAACAGGATGAAAAAGACAAGATACACTACGCTTCTTTATTCGAGAATCTCTAATACCGTACGTTTCCCTTGCTTCATTGCCGCGGCGGTAATGATTGTTCTGACAGCCTTTGCTGTTCTACCTTCTTTGCCAATTACTTTACCCAAATCACCTTCACCGACTTTAAGCTCATATATAATGCTTTTTTCTCCGGCGATTTCCGTTACCTCAACCTTTTCCGGATTATCGACCAATGCTTTAACGATGTATTCGATAAGTTCTTTAAGCTGATTCACGATTTGCCTCCTTCTTTTGTAATCGGTTAAGTCACAGTATTGCTAAGTTAAGCTACTTGAGAAAGCCAATACTCGATGAGATCCCAGTCTAATTCTAATTCGTCACTTCGGGGATCTTGATGACGCACTTTTCCCGCCTAATTACTTCTCTTGCCTTTTTCGAAGCTGTTACTACAGCGACACAATTAGATTTATCTCCTCTAGTTAATTTATCATCAGTCTACCTATAATCATATATACTTTAAGATATTTGTCAATGGCAAGAGGGCAGCGCCGGGGTCAGACCCCTTCGATTTCTCACTTCGGCTTCACTCAGGACAGGCCAGACACAGAAA